>NZ_JBMOUE010000001.1:0-1599157 GCF_049319685.1 Chryseobacterium sp. Mn2064 | reverse complement strand
GCACTCTAAAAATACACCGCGGGATGGAGCAGTAGGTAGCTCGTCGGGCTCATAACCCGAAGGTCATCGGTTCGAGTCCGGTTCCCGCTACTCAACGAGAGAAGCAATATTATATTGCTTCTCTTTTTTTATTGAATAAACTTTATAAAAATATTGGATCAGGTAAAGTTTTTTATTTCCCACCAGCTTTTGAGACTGATCCTTTCTAGCCTTTCTGCTGCATATTTTTCCATTGTTTATAGGCTTCTTTCATACAATGCCCACAAGGACGGTAATTATTCTGCAAGGCTTCTTTTTCATTTTTAAAAAATATTCTGTTTTCTATGTTCATTCTCTTTCCAGAGCAGCAGTTGAGCAATCCATAGATTTTCAGTTTTTTATTACCTCCCAATAATAAGGTTTGATGGTGGATTTCAGACCTTAGCTGTTCGGGTGATATTTGGGAATGAAGTATCATATTTAATGATTAAAAATGTAACAAAATTTGAATCTATTTTTAGCTTATTGCATCATGAAAGATAATCCCTAAGGCATAGCGGTTTCCTGTTTTTACTTCACTTACCCCGTGTTTCATATTGACTCTGTAATATCCTTTGGTGCCTTTTTCGGGTTTGAAATGAGTGGTGAAAATAAGAACATCCCCTTTTCTAGGTTGTAGAACAATCGCTTTTGATTGGGCTCTCGGAACATGTTGGGTAAGAACAAACTCTCCTCCTGTAAAATCCTGATCCGGCTCACTGAGCATTAAAACAATTTGAATGGGAAAATAAAGATCTCCATACAAATCCTGATGTAACGTATTGAAACCTCCTTTTCCATATTTTAAGATTAAAGGAGTTGCTTTTTGTTGCCCATTAAAATGACATTGCTTTAAAAATTCTGAATGATCTAAAGGGAAATTAATATCAGTATGTAACGCTTTGAACCATGCATTTGCAATGGGAGCCAAATTCGGATAAATATGCGTTCGTACTGACTCAATCAATGAGGGAAGTGGATAATTGAAATATTTGTATTCTCCTAAGCCAAATCGATGACGGGCCATGACGACTGTTTTGCGATACAGATCAGTATTGTTGTATGTTGATTTCAGGCTCTCGCATTCATCATTGGATAGTAACTGTAGAATTACAGCGTATCCTTTTTGATGCATTTCTTCTGTAATATTCTGCCAGTCAAGGTTTTTTATCTTTTTAATTAAATCTATCATTACTTTCAATTTTATTCTACAAAGTTCCAAAGCCTTATATACATATGAAATCCGAAACGTGTGGTATTTTATTTTTATGAGGAAGAAGATATCTCTGGACCATCTGTATAACTGGAATCTGGATGATATGTACAGTTCTGTTTAAAGGTAATTTTGCGCTGTTAATAAAAAATAGAACAATGAATTACACAATTAAAAAAGCAAGCCTTGAGGATCTTGATGAAACAGCCGTATTATTTAATCTTTACCGAATTTTTTACAGACAGGAATCTGATCTCGAAAAAGGGAAAGCATTTCTTAAAGAAAGATTTCTCAACAGTGAGTCAGATATTTTTCTTGCTTTGGCAGATGGGAAAGCAGTGGGTTTTGTACAGCTTTACAAACTGTTTCATTATACTAAATTACAGAAACAATGGCTGCTAAGTGATTTGTTCGTTCATCCCGATTATAGAGGAAAAGGACTTTCTGTAGCTTTAATAGACCGCAGCAAACAATGGTGTGAAGAAACAGGGGCCTGTGGACTGATGCTTGAAACAGAGAAGACAAACGATATAGGAAATACTTTATACCCTCGTTGTGGATTTGAATATGATGGATTGCACAACTATTACCATTGGTGGAAGTAAAAAAAGTACTTTAGAATAACCATTTTTAGTTTTCTGAGTAGAATTATTTCTACAATTCTTACTATTTAATTCTACAATGATTCTTTTACAGGAGAACCGCATACCTTTATTTTTGTAAAGCTCTTATAGGTCAAGGGTAGGACAAATTGTTCCTATAGAGTGTTGCAATAAAATCTCCGTCTTAATTTTCTACTTTTTCCCCTCAAGTTTTATGATTAGTACCACAAAACTGTTTTTTCCGACGGAGATTTTTTGCTTTAAATAAAAAGAGAACTGCATTTGCAGTTCTCTTTTTTATATTTTAAATGTCGTTCAATTATTGAGCCAGTTGAGCGTAAGGAGTCAGTTTGTTGTCATCATCCATTGTTTGCCCTAGGAAATCTCTCTTTTGATCAGCTTTCATTCTTCCTGCTGCATCATTAGCATTAGAATATGCTTCACTAAGTTTAGTCGCAATTTCTGCAGGTTTAAAATCAAATTTCGTGTCACCTTCTACGCCCAGATATCCATTTTTTCTGGTAAGGTTAGAGATGTAGTTCCCGTAATTGATAAGGGTATTTCTCAGATATTGAGTATGGTACTCCATACATTTTTTAGCTTTCTTTGAAGAATTGTTCAGAATGCAGTTTTTCATGTTATTTCTGTACAGAAACCATTCAGATTCCAGAATGCCATATTCTTTACCTACTGCAATTTTCCCATTGTTTACAATATTATTGTCACCTTCTTTTGTGGCAATAGTCTGCAAATGTTGGATTACCAATGGAACTGTTGCTTCAATTTTTGATTTTGTATCTTTTAATATACTAAGGTCAGCAGCAGGAGACTTACTTTTTTTTTGCGCTGTCGTAATGTTAAAAACAAGCAGTAATAGTACAATCAATAAATTATATCTTTTCATGAGAAATTTTTAAGGCACTAAAATAAATATATTTTCCCGGTTAATACAAATTCATTTTAATTTTATTTAATAAAATTTAACAAGTTTTAAGAATTTACTGCGGAAACACCTCTTTTTCTGTTAATTAAATAGGTGATAATTTCCCATCGTTAAAAAATTAATATATTTGATTTAATTTTATATATTTGATTTACAGTGTATTATGTTTAAATTATGTTTTATCACTAAAAAAATAGTTGTTATAATCAATTTTATTTCTACATTTGTATAACTAATTTCTTAGTGATATAAGATTAAACTCTTTTTATTGCTTAATAAGTAAACGTACATCATATGAAAATTCAGACCTTAACAAAAGCAGAGGAGCAGGTAATGCAGTATCTATGGAAACTTGAAAAAGGATTTCTTAAAGACGTTCTTGATCTTTTTCCGGAGCCCAAGCCACACACCAATACTGTTTCCACCATTTTAAAAGTATTGAAGGACAAAGAATTTGTAGACTATCATGTACACGGAAGGCAACATGAGTATTTTCCTCTGGTTTCCAAGGAACAGTATTCCGGGAAAACGATGAAAAGCCTTGTGAAAAATTATTTTAAAGGATCTTACAAAAGCGCCGTTTCTTTTCTGGTAGAAAAAAATGAGATGACTGTAGAAGATCTTGAAATGCTTTTAGATGAACTTAAAAAGAAAGACTAAACGCCTATGGAAGCTATACTTTTATATTTTGGAAAAATAATTTTGTGTTCCGGTGTAATGTTTCTGTATTATCAGTTGTCTTTAAAAGACAAGACATTTCATCATTATAACCGATTTTATTTATTGTCTGCCATTCTGATACCGCTGCTGCTGCCGCTTATCAAAGTAGAAGATTTTACAATAGAAGTAAGTCATGAGATGTATCTGCTTCTTGATAAAGTTCAAAATTTTAATACAGAAAAAAACATCAACAATGGTAACCTTTATTTTAACATTATTTTTTCAGCTCTGGGACTGGTTTCTTTCTATTTTTTAGGAAAGCTAGCCATAGGGATTTTTAGAATCCAACAGTTTAAAAAAAAGTTTCAGAAAGAAAGTTTTGACGGGATCAACTTTTACCGTACAGACCTTACCGAAGCCCCTTTTTCATATTTTAAGAACCTTTTCTGGAAGAATACAATTACTTTGAATTCAGAAATTGGAAAGCAAATCTTAAAGCATGAAATGGTACATATTGAGCAGAAACACTCGTTTGATAAGATTCTTATCGAAATTGTGACCTCTATTTTCTGGTTCAATCCGTTTTTTCATCTCATTAAAAAAGAAATTAATCTAATCCACGAATATCTGGCTGATAAAAAAGCCGTGAAGCATTCGGACACCAAAGCATTTGCGCAGATGCTTTTAGCAAGCCACTTTTCCGGAACACAGTTGCCTGCTGCCAGTCCGTTTCTAAGTTCAAACCTTAAAAAAAGACTTAAGATGTTACAAAAACCTAAAACCAAGTTCGGATATGCGCGAAGAATTTTTGCACTGCCGGTTCTATTCTCAGTGGCGTTTGCTTACCTAGTCAATGCAAAGAACAGAGAAATTGAAGAAACCAATCTTACAATTAAAAAAGCCGTTTCTCAAATTCAGAGAGATACCGTACGTCCTGAAAAAACACAACAGCCTGAAAAAACAGAATTATCCAACTTTAATAATGATGAATCTAATAAGAAGCTGGCTGAACTTCAAAAGAAGATAAATAAAAAACAAAAGGAATTGGGTAAACTGGATCCTGGAAGTAAAGCCTTCGAAAAGAAGATGGATGAAATAAACGATCTGGTTTCTAGCATGACTGAAATTACAGACGAAACGACCCAAAAGATGAATGAATATTTCAATTCTCCAGCATGGAAACGCCAGATGAGCGAATTAGAGAACATGGAAATTGAAATTCCTGAAATTCCCGAAGCGCCTGAAGCCCCAGAGCTTAATACAGAGTCTCCTAAAGCTCCATCTGCAGCTCCAAAAGTTCCAAAAGCACCTAAGAATGCTATCTATATAAGAAATAATAGGGTAGAATATAAAGATCTGAGTCCTGAAGATAAAGCAGAAGTGCGTAAAGCTTTAAAAGAAGCTCAAAAAGCTATTAGAGAAGGAGCCAAGGCAAGAATGGAGGGTGAAAAAGCCAGAATACAGGGCGAGGTAGCCAGAGCTATAGGAGCGAAAGCAAGAATAGAAGGTGAAACAGCCAGAATTATAGGAGATAAAGCCAGACTGGAAGGAGAGAGAATGCGAAAAGAAGGGGAAAGAATCCGAATAGATGGCGACAGGATAAGAAAACAAGCAGATATAGCCCGTGCAGAAGCTGAAAAAAGAGCGCTAAGTTTTAAAGATGGCACTTTTATCAAAATTACCAACGCCTCACCTGATGTTATCGTAATGAACGCAGATTTTATTAAAAAAGACGGCAACGGAAACATAGTAATGAACGGAGTGAAAAAGTTCAGAGTAAGCGGTAATGATGATGTAAATTACAAATATTATATTGATGGTAAAGAAGCTTCTAAGAATGATGTGAATTCATTGGATACCAAGGATATCTCAAGAGTGAATGTCAACACTCAGAAAAAAGGAGATGTTAAGCAGGGAGAAGTAAGAATCGAAACCAAGAAATAAAGTTTAATCAGGCTTTGTTAATTATAGATTGGCAAAGCCTTTTTTATGATATATTATGAAAAGCAAAATTCTATTTTTTATATTGATCGGAGTGCTTACCAATGCTCAGGTCAACAGGTTCTTTTATGAATATAAATTCATTCCCGATTCCAACAATAAAGAAGATGTGAAAAAAGAAATGATGCTGTTGGATATAGACAAAAGTGGCTCTAGCTATTACAGCCACGATAAATTTGTTTCAGATTCCATTGGAAGAGCAGAACTTGAAAAACAACTGAAAGCCGGAGGAGGAAATATCAGCATCAGCAGAAGAGAAAAACCAGGACAGGTTTCTTTTAAAGTAACCAAAGAGTATCCGGATTTTAAAACCTATCTTTTCAGAAGTATTTCTACAGATAAATATAAAATAAAAGAAGACAAAAAGCCGGAGTGGAAAATATTACCGGAAAAACAAAAAATCGGAAACTATGATGCTCAAAAAGCGGTTACCAGCTTTGGCGGAAGAGAATGGACAGCCTGGTTTACAACAGATTTGCCTTTTCAGGATGGTCCTTATATTTTTTATGGACTGCCAGGTCTTATTGTAAAGCTTGAGGACGCCACAGGATCTCATAGTATGACCATGATAGGAAATAAAACAATTAATGCTTCGGCTGCAGAAACAGAAATGCAGTTGCCGGATAACGTTAGAGTTTTGGGACTGGGCGGAAAAGAGCTGGAAGTTACAAAAGATCAGTTCAAGAAGGTGTGGAAAGCTTATGCAAATGATCCTACCAAAAATATGAGAGAAATGATGATGAAAAATGGGGATGGTAATACCAAGGTAAGTTTCAAATTTAAAACCGGCGATGGTAAAGAAATTTCAGATCCTAATCAAGTATTCAGAGAAATGGAGAAATCTACAAAAGAAGCCCTTAAAAAAGATAACAATCCGATAGAACCGGATTTGTTGAATTAATCTTATATATTTTCTAATATTAACGGGATGGCAAGAGTGTCATCCCGTTTTGTTTTTTAGCTGTATCCAAATACCATAGGCTCCGGTGAATGATAAATATCAATTAACTTATCAAAACATATTTCTTATCTTTCAATAAACAATAAGTAATCACGATTAACGTTATCTCATGACAGAAAAAGAAAAATGTGCAGCCGGACTTTTATACAATGCCAATTATGATAAAGAATTAATTCAGGAACGGATACAATGTAAAGATCTGTGCCAAGAGTATAACGGATTGAAAAACTCTGATGCAGAAAACAGATACAGACTTCTTCAGAAAATTTTGAGCAGTACAAAAGAAAATATTTGCATAGAACCCAATTTCTGGTGCGATTACGGCTATAATATAACAGTAGGAGAGAATTTCTATGCCAATCATAACCTTGTTATTTTAGACTGCGCCAAAGTGAGCTTTGGAGATAACGTCTTTATTGGCCCTAACTGTAGCTTTTACACAGCGGGACATCCACTGGATGTACAACAGAGAAACGAAGGATTGGAATATGCCCATCCTATTACCATAGGAGATAATGTATGGCTGGGAGGTAATGTAGTGGTTCTTCCGGGAGTTTCTATAGGAAATAATTCCGTAATTGGAGCAGGAAGTGTAGTTACTAAAGATATTCCGGAGAATGTAGTCGCGGTAGGCAATCCGTGTAGGGTTGTTAAAAACATTGATCAAAAAAATTAAAGCAAACAATAAAAAAACTAATGAACAAACTAATTACCATGACCCTTGCTTTATTGCTAGGGGCCTTTATGCAAGCTCAGAATCAACGCTTTATTTATGAATACAAATACATTATAGATTCTACAGCTAAAGACAAAATTGAGACTGAAATTATGCTGCTGGATGTTGCCCCAAAAGGTTCTAAATTTTATAGCAAAGATTATTTCGAATCAGACTCTACCATGAGAGCAATTATAGAGAAACAGTCTAAAGCCGGGGATTTAAACTTTACAGGAATTAAATTTAAAGGAAAAATACGTTATAGCATTGAAAAAATGTACCCAGAGTATTCCGTCAATTTCTTTACAACTCTTTCTTCCGAAGAATATCATGTACAGGAAAGCCGAAAACAGGATTGGAAAATACTTTCTGAAAAAGAAAAGATAGGAGAATTTAATGCCCAAAAAGCCGTTTGTGATTTTGCTGGTAGAAGATGGACCGCATGGTTTACAACAGATCTTCCGATTCAGGATGGTCCGTATAAATTTCATGGACTCCCAGGGTTGATCGTCAAACTGGAAGACAGTACCCATTCTCATATATTTGAGCTAAAAGGAAGTAAAAAGCTTCCTGACGGATATGAATGGACAAGTACCAAAGAGAAACATCGGTACAACCCTCTTATTGCCCTTAATGAAACAAAGTATAAAAAAGCATTTAAAGACTATCGTAATGACCCTATGAAGAGCGAAAGACAGATGATGGCACAAGGAACTATTATAGAAATGAGAGATGATTCCGGAAAAGTTATTGATCCGGAAAAAGCCAGAAAAGAACAGGAAGCCAGAATGAAAGCCAATATTAAAAAGCAAAATAATATTCTTGAATTGGATATGCTGAAATAATCTGATAATTGACTAAGAACGGTCTCAAAAATGTAATTCCTTTACTTTTGAGACCGTTTTTTATTTCAGAATTTTCTCCCATAACTCTCTGTGAAATTTCATCATATTGCTATATACACCAGGGTTTTCTCCCATTCTGAGAATGATAAGGGTTTGACTGGGAACAATGTCGAGTATCTGTCCGTTTTTGCCCAATGCACAAAACATATCTTTAGGAGCATCAGGAACTAATGATTGATTGGAAGTGGCTTCAAACCCAGGAACTTTTATACTGTTTTTTCCGTTCAGCCACCATAAGTAACCATAGGAAAGGTTGAGATCCTGTGAAGTATTGGTCATCTGCTGAAAATAATCATCATATTGATAGTAGGCTTTTCCATTCAGGCTTCCTTTACTTAAAATAAGTTTCCCGAATTGTAAAAAACTCTCGGCTATACTTGAGAATACCAGACCGTTTTCATAAGGAACCCATTTCCCTGAAATTCCTGAACCGGAAAGCTTTTCAGCAGTATATTGATCTATACTTTTACCACTTGCTTTTTCAATTACTTTTGCCAGTTGAGAATAGGCCGAAGTGTCATAATACCAGAAACTTCCTGCAGCATTTTTTAAAGCAAAGCAATCACCGGATTTACATTGTTGATCCTTCTGATAATCAAGTCCAGAGGTCATTGTCAGTAGATTTTTGATCGTTATCTTATTCTCCTCTTTCTGATCCATTCCCGTCCATTTTCCTAAATACTTTGATACAGGATCATTTATATTCAGTAAATTTTCCTGTTGAGCGATTCCAATCAGAGTGGCTGTCAAGGATTTTCCTGCAGAAGCCCAATACCAAGTTGAGTTTTTATCAAAAGGCTGTTTATCAATGATTTTTGTTCCGAAATATTTTTCATTGATGACTTTTCCATCCTGATAAATAATAAAAGCGCGGCTCTTATTTTCGAGATTGAACTGATTCAGCAAATCAAGCTTTTCCTTTGAAAAAACGATATTTTGGGCCAATCCAAAAACAAAGGAAAATAGTGCGATGAAAAGAATAGTACGTTTCATGATCTTTTATTTTTTTGATTCAAATAAGATCATAGAGTTAAATGAAAAAATGATGATCGAGGTGAATACTATTCAGGAATCAGGAATTTAGAAATAAAAAGCCCCCGGAAAGAATTTCCGAGGGCGTATTTTAATAAAAGCCGGTTATTATGCTAATTTCTGAGAATCTGCAATAAACTGAGCTAATCCGCTGTCTGTTAATGGGTGCTTCAATAAGCTCAAGATTGGAGGAAGTGGAGATGTAATAACATCAGCACCAATCTTAGCACAGTCAATAATATGCATTGAATGACGGATAGAAGCCGCTAAGATTTCAGTTTCAAACATATAGTTATCGAAAATCAATCTGATTTCCTGGATAAGGTTCAGACCGTCTGTAGAAATATCATCTAGTCTTCCTAAGAACGGAGAAACATAAGTTGCTCCTGCTTTTGCTGCCAAAAGAGCCTGTCCTGCAGAGAAGATAAGAGTACAGTTGGTTTTGATTCCTTTATCAGAAAAATATTTTAAAGCCTTGATCCCGTCTTTAATCATTGGGATCTTTACAACGATATTGGGATGGATAGCAGCCAATTCGTCACCTTCTTTGATCATTTCCTCATAAGTAGTAGAAAGTACTTCTGCAGAAATATCTCCATCTACAAGCTCGCAGATCGTTTTGTAGTGGTTTTTGATCGCTTCTGCTCCCTGGATACCTTCTTTAGCCATTAACGAAGGGTTAGTGGTAACACCATCTAAAATTCCAAGGTCTCTTGCTTCTTTGATTTGCTCTAAATTAGCTGTGTCAATAAAAAATTTCATTGTGATAAATAGATTTATTCTGACAAAGATAGGGAATTAATGTAGGAGTTGAAAGATGAAAAGAGAAAGTTCAGCATTGAAAATGTAAGTTGAAGAAGAAGGCGAGAGCAGCAGGGAGTCGTTGGGTGTATTATCATGAATTAAAAAAAGAAATTGAAACAGATTTAGAATCTAATAAGTAATTTTGTTATCAATTGTCAATCTCTAATTCCAGTCTTTCATGAAAAAAGAATCTTTCAGTACAACGTTAGAAATTATTGGGATCAATCCGTTTGTTTTTATTCCTGAAGAAATTTTAAGCAACATTTTTAACGATTCTGGTAAAAATAAAAGCCCAATTCCTGTAAAAGGAACGATAAACGGAAAAGAATATCAGCAGAATTTAATGAAATATTTAGGAGAATGGAGATTGTACATCAATTTTACAATGCTTAAGAATTCTCCTAAAAGAATAGGAGAGACCATTGAGGTTACTGTGGAATATGATGCTTCCGACAGAAGTATAACCATTCATCCTCAATTGGAAAAAGCCATCAGTGAAAGTAGTATTGCTTTGGCGAATTTTGAAAATCTTACTCCTTCAAGAAAAAATGAATTAATCCGTTACATCAATAACCTGAAAACACAGACAAGCATCCAACGGAATATTGAGAAGATCATACGTCACCTGCATGGAGAAACCGATTTTTTTGGAAAAATGATAGAATAGAACATAAAGATATAACGATCAATAGAATCAATACAGCAAAAAGGCCGGAAATATTTCCGACCTTTATTATTAAGAATTTAATGCTTTACTCAATTTTACAGCATCCTGGTTGCTTGGGTCATATTGTATTGATTTTGCAATATGTTCTTTCGCTTTGGCAGGATCACTTTGCTGTTCTGCAAAGGCGATGTAAAAGTAAGCATATGCCAGATTTTTCTTATTCTGTTCCACTTCCTCAGGCTTTACAGTGGCAATATACTTTTCATAAGCCATCTTTGCATTGGCATCATCCTTAGCAGATTGATAAGCGTAGGCCTGACTGTAATATGACGGAGCCCAGTCCGGTAATAAAGCAGAAATCTTTTTCCATGTATCAACCGCATTAGGCCAGTCTGAAGCTTCCTGATAAGCTGCCGCTAGTTTTGCCAGTGATTCGGTATCCTTTGGATTTGCCTCAATTTGTTTTTTAAGACCTTCAATAGAGTTGTCTGCCTGACTTGTAGCTGTCGTATTGGCAGTGGTGCCCGACTGTGTAGTCTGAGCGTTTGCAAAACTTACACCTCCTACAAGTATTAAACCTAAAAATAGATTTTTAATTTTAATCTTAGCCATTTTCATAATCTTATATTTTAAAGTTCTGTAGTCTAAAATTCAATAATAATTCCATAAAAGCCCAAATTTTAGAAGCTTTAAGCTTTTTTAGAAAATATTAACGGGTTCAAGTATTTTTTTAGTTTAATTTTTGATTCGTTGATCTTTGAGTTTATCTTTGTATTCAATTATTTTTTTAATACCTATAATTTTCTCGTATGAATATCATATTAGCCTCAACGTCCACTATTTTCAGTGGAGAATATCTGGAATACCTAAGAGAAGAATTGATTCAGCTATATAAAGGAATTGACGAAATCGTATTTATTCCCTTTGCCAGACCTGGCGGTATTTCTCATGATGAATATACAGCCAAGGCACGTTCTTTCTTTGAAACCATCAATATCAAAGTAAAAGGACTTCATGAATTTCAGGATAAACTGGAAGCAATACAGCAGGCAAAAGGATATTTTACAGGAGGTGGAAATACATTCTTATTGGTAAAAACACTTCACGAAGAAGGGCTTATGTATGTCTTAAAAGATAACATATCTAACGGAAAAGCTTACCTTGGCTGCAGTGCCGGAAGTAATATCGGAGGACAGAATATGAAAACAACGAATGATATGCCTATTGTATATCCTCCAAGTTTTGACTGTATGGGACTTGTTCCTTTCAATCTCAATCCGCATTACCTGGATCCGAATCCGGAGCTGAAACATAACGGTGAAACCAGAGAAACCCGCATCAAAGAATTTCTTACTCAAAATGATATTAAAGTAGTAGGATTACGAGAAGGGAACTGGATCCGAAGAATTGGCGAAAATATTACTGTGGAAGGAAGCGAACTGACCCGAATTTTTGAAAAAGGTAAAGAACCTTACGAAATAGAATCAGGAAGCTCATTATAATGCATCAAGATGATATTAACCGTTTTATAGAACGTAATCTTAAAAATTTTTCTGTTAGCAGCACTGGTTGGAATGAAATAATCCGCCAGATGCTGTTTGAATTGGCTATCGCTGGCTGGAATCTCGAAAAAGATGTTTTCGGAACAGAAAAAAACGGAGAACTGAGATGTCATATCTACTCCGAAAATCCGGAACTTAATGCAGTTATTAAAACGATTACCGGTAAATATATGGCTTTATCTGCCACCATTTGTGAGATTTGTGGAAGCGAAGGTAAAAAAAGAGAAGAAGATTCCTGGGAAACAACTTTATGTCTGAATCATTATTTGGAAAGAAAACCCGTTATTAATATTGATAACGGACTGAATATTAAACTGAAAAATAAAATCATTCTTAATATCAGAGAAATTGCCAAAGCAGAAGCGGATCACGACCTTCAGACTTTATGGTTATTTAGAAATGAAGAATCTTCGGACAAAATGGAAGCCGATTGTTTTTCATGGCAGCAGCCTAATTACTATCTTCTTTTGAAAACCATTCCTCTTTATTTGTTTCCCGAGGATCAACAGCAGGGAATTTTTGATTTGTTTGAACATCTTGAAGGTTGTGAGATCTGTGGGAACCGATCTGTTTACAGAAAATGGTGTCTGAGATGCCATCATGAACCATGGAATGAATCCAAAATCAATCTGGAAGGCTATCAAGATAAGTCCGAATATATAAAATACTGTCAGATGGATCGGTTTCTGGATGAGGATGATTACGAAAAATACTTTAAGCATGACATCTCCTTCGAAAGAGTTAAAGACCATAAAATTCTTTTTAATCATCATGATCTCAGAGAATATGAAAAGTTACATTTTTAACTATCTTTGATAAGCTGTAAAGAATTTTATCTACTAAAAAGGCATTAATACTTTAGAACGTGTAAGAAGATAAACTCTTTAGTAAGGTCACGAACCCAAATACAATATAATGAAAAAAACACTCGCGGTACTCACGCTGACTATACAAATGATCTCTGCCCAGAATATGACTCAAAAACTGGACAAAGCCACTAAAGATCTTATGGATTCCTCGGGGGCGATCTCTTCGGGATTATCGTTTTATGTTTCCGATGAAAATGGGAGCCTTATCTACGAATATCAGGGAAATAAAGGTCTTTCTACCGCTTCTACACAGAAAATTTTCACTGCCGGGGCTGCTCTGGAAACTCTCGGTAAAAACTATACTTTTACAACTACTTCAAGCTATTCCGGGAAGATTACAGGAGGAACTTTAAATGGAAATCTTTTCATTTCTTCCAATGGAGATCCTACTTTGGGAAGCTGGAGGTATGACGCTTATAAACCCGAAAACTTTAAAAAGAAATTAATAGAAGCGATTAAAAATTCTGGGATTACGAAAATATCAGGTGATCTGGTGATTGATGATTCTTATTTTGATCATCAGACCATTCCGGGAGGATGGCCTTGGGATGATTTGGGAAACTATTACGGAGCCGGGGTCTGGGGAGTCAATTGGAAGGAAAATCAGTTTGATATTAATATCAGCGGAACCGATTTTAAAAGTTTCTCTTATCCACTGGAAGGGGTACAATGGCTGAATGACCTTAAAGCAGGTGGAAGTTCAGACCAAAGTCTGATTTTCACAGCGCCACATTCCAATGTTGCTTTGATTAACGGGATGCTGCCGGCTGGAAAAACGGTTACTGTTTCCGGTGCTACTCCCAATCCGCCTTTACAATTGGCAGCTGAAGTGAAACAATGGCTGAAGGAATCCGGAATTGAACTTTCGGGAAAAGCGGTGACCAACTCCCAACTTGAAATTGAAGGTAAAAAGGCGATAGAAGCCCCAAAAAATAATACTATTCTGACATACCAGTCTCCAAGTTTAGATAAAATCGTTTATTGGTTTTTACGAAAAAGTATCAATCTTTATGGGGAAACGCTGATTAAAACTTTAGGAAAAGAGAAAAAAGGAGATCCGAGCTTCAAGAGCGGAGTTACTTATCTGAAAGAATTCTGGAAGTCTAAAGGCATCAACCCGAATATGATCAACTTTGCAGACGGAAGTGGATTGTCTCCTCAAAATTATGTAGCGGCGAAGGCTGAAGTACAGGCTTTATTATATGCTAAAAAGCAGCCCTGGTTTGAATTCTACTATGATGGTTTTCCAATGCAGGATAATGGCATGAAGATAAAAAGCGGAACAATGAGAGATACCAAGTCTTTTGCAGGATACCATACTGCCAAAGATGGTAAAAAATATGTATTTTCGATTATTATTAACAATTATCAGGGAAGCGGAAGCGCGGAGCTGCAGAAAATTCTGAATGTTTTAAAATAGAAAAGCTTGAGAAAATCAATACTCACCAGACTGAATAACTGGATCATCTTTGTTGTGATGACTACTTTGGTTATTGCGATCGTCGTAGCATCAACATCGCTTATTAATTTTCTCAGAAAAGAGGAGATCAAAAGGATCAGTCTGCTTTCCAAGGCGATACGTATACAACAGGAAGTGAAGACACCGGATACGGATGTTCTGGATCTTCTGCCGGATATTTTGAATATCAACAATACCATTCCGTTTATTGTAACGGATAAGTATAAAAATCCAATTCTTGATCTTGGTTATTACAGGAATATTCCGGAAAGCACAATAAAAGATCCCGCGAAGCTTAATGATTTGATTATCAATATGGAAAAGAACTACGATCCGATAGAGATCAAAGTTCCGGATGGCAATAATCAGTTTGTGTATTATGATAATTCCCGTCTACTCAATAATTTACGGTATTCTCCCTATATTCTAGGACTTTTCATTTTGCTGTATTTTGGTTTTACCTTTTGGTTTTTTCGAACCATCAAAAAGACTGATGAAGGATATCTTTGGGCAGGTTTGGCTAAAGAAACAGCCCATCAGATCGGAACTCCACTGTCTTCAATGATCGGCTGGATGGAGATCATGAAACTGGATAATCCCGAATCTGAAGGCGTACACGAAATTGAAAAAGATATTGAAAGGCTAAGAACGATTTCCGAACGATTTTCAAAAATAGGTTCTATTCCTGAGCTGAATGATATGAACCTTAATGAAACGATTAAGGAGAATTTTGATTATTTGAAGACCAGAATCTCCAGAAAGGTAGATTTTACCCTGCATCTGCCAACGTACACTCTTTTGGTTCCGCATAATAAGATCCTGATGAGCTGGGTGATTGAAAACCTCGTGAAAAATGCTGTGGATGCCATGAAAGGAGCAGGAGCCATTACGATGTCTGTATTTGAAAGGAATAAAAATATTCTGATTGAAGTAAAAGATAACGGAAGCGGAATGACAAAACAACAAGCCAGAAATGCTTTTAATCCTGGATATTCTACTAAAAAAAGAGGTTGGGGACTAGGATTGTCACTGGCCAGAAGGGTGATCCACGAATATCATAATGGCGACATTAAAATTTCTCAGACCGAAGTAGGTAAGGGAAGTACTTTTAGAATAACCATTAAGAAATCGTAATGATGTTTCTCAGTCAAGTCAATTGAAGTTAGAAATACTTTAATCTATAGAAATAATAAAGCACGAATATTATATTCGTGCTTTATTGTTATAAAAAGGCTGGATTATACAGCTGTTTATTTTCTATTTTTTACCCGTTAGCCATTGGGTTTGTAATTTCAGCTCCTCAGGAGTTGGATTAGCCTTAAATGTAGGAGTTTCCATCGTCATTTTATCAAGGATGGCTTTTCCTGAAAGCGTCATTTTTTCCTTTTTCCCGGCGTTGTCTCTCAAAATAGTTACAGTAACCGGTTGACCTTCCTTAATGGTTTGGGTATAGCTGATGAAATCCTGAATCTTTTTAACATCTACAGTTTTTCCGTCTAACGCAAGAATCTGGTCTGTGATTTTAAATCCTATACTTTTTGCAAAAGGTGAAAGCGCTGAGTTTTCATCAAAAGCGAAAGCATTGTTTTTTTCGTCAAAACCAGTTTGGTTCGGATCTTTGATAAACCAGAATAGAGGTCGGCTTTCCTGTTTCTTTACATCTACACCTACCATTTTCAGGTATTCTGCATAAGGAGTAGGCTGGTTTCCTGCAATATATTTGTTATAAAAATCTTTTACCTGAGGATATCCGGTTACAGTAACCAGTTCGTCAATAAGTTTATCATCTTTGAAAGGTTTATTTTCCCCGAATCTTTGTGATAATTTTCTGATCATATCACGATATCCCATTTCTCCGTTGGAAAGTTTTCTCAATTCAATATCCAGACACATCGCCAAAAGAGCTCCTTTTTCATATACATTTCTGTACTGATCTTTGTAAGGCTCCTTCAATATGTTTTTACTCATTACCGTAAAAGGCATTGTATCGTCATAGTTCTTGGAGTTTGCGATTTTCTCTCCAATTCTTTGAAGGAAATGTTCCTTGTCGATAAGACCTTCCTGAACCTGGAATAGATTGGCGAAATATTCTGTTCCCCCTTCATACATCCATAAGTGTTGAGACATTTTAGGATCTGCATAGTCGAAATAGTGAATTTCTTCAGAATGAGTCTTCAAAGGATTCACAGTATGGAAAAACTCGTGGGAAACTACATCTGTAATGGTATTGTCGATCGCGTCTTTTGGCATTGCCTCAGGAAGTACTACGCTGGTAGATTCATGATGTTCTAATGCTCCAAATCCTTTGATCTTTGGTCCGTCGCCACCTGCAAGATAAAGCATGATCGCATACTTTTTATTGGTATTCATATCTCCCAGAAATTTCTTTTGGGCAATCACCATTTTCTCCAGATTATCTTTGAAGTCTGCAGCTTTGTACTTTCCTGTTGGGGAATATACTCCAAGAACCAATTCCATTCCTCCTGCATTGAAAGTGATGAAATCAGGCTTTGTATACATTAATGGAGAATCTGTTACTTTCGCATAATTGGCAAGGGTATAGGTATCTGTAGCATCAGATTTGTCCTGATCTACCAATGCGGTTGTACCGTAAAAATCTGTTGGCTTTTTAATAACCAGCTGATAAGGGACATCCTGCATATTGTCGATATATCCAATAAATCCGTGGGTATTGATCATATACACTTTTCCTTCTTCAATATCTGTTCCCGATGGAGAAAATACCGCTTTATGCTTTGAGGTATCCATTTCATCATCAAAACTGTCGTTGACCAGATAGGAAATTTTACTCAGACCCTGCGCATTTTTCAGGGAATATGTATTGTCGCCTACTTTGGTATAGGTAAGTTCTTTGCCTTTGTTGTCGTAGAATTTGATTCCTTCTATAAACCTTCCGTAATCATCTTCAGAATAGGTACCGGGAACTGTTTTAGGAAAATGGAATTTTACATCGCCAGACTTCATTTTTGGCAATTCCATGGTCACCGCAACCTTGTCGTCTTTTACATTCACAAGGTCGATGGTGGTTTTTATAGATTGTGCATTCGCCAAAAAAGCAACGAAAAGCCCCAAACTTAGTGTTATTTTTTTCATTATGCTTATAAATTGTAATTAATAAATAGTAGCATTTTTTTTCATTATGTTACGAACCAAAGTCTTAAACTTTTCTTAAATTTAATTTATTGAACATTGTTATAATGAATATAATAGTTGGGATTAAACTCAACCGGAGTATTTTTCTTAAGCGTTACGGTCTGCCAGTTTTCAGTAGGAGTGATGGTTTGATTTCCATTGATGATGACAGGCAATTTCAGATTTTTTACAACATCTGTATAACGGTATTTTAATGTATTTCCGTTTTGAGAATACTCAAGCGTAGGGATCATTATCGTTCTAAGATACTGGTCAAAAACGGTTGAAAAGTCAATTCCGGATTTTGAAGAGATATAATTTTCAATCTGTTGGGTGGTAACCGTCTGATGGTAAAAATCTTTCCCCAATCCTCTTAAGATCTTTCTGAATTTCTCATCATTGTTGATGACCTGTCTTATAGTATGGATCATGCTTGCTCCTTTCGGATACATATCTCCACTTCCTTCATTTCTTACTCCATATTTTCCAATAATGGGCACATCGTTCTGGATTTTTGAGCGAATTCCTATAGCGTAGGTATCAGCCGATTTTTTATCCATATACTTTTCGGTAAACAGAACTTCAGAATACATGGTGAAACTTTCATGAATCCACATATCCGCCTGATCTTTTGCGGTAATATTATTGGCAAACCACTCATGACCACTTTCATGAATAATAATGTAATCCCAGTTTAAACCTACTCCTGTTCCCGAAAAATCGGTTCCGCGATAACCGTTCTGGTAACCGTTTCCATAAGCCACATTACTCTGATGCTCCATTCCTAAATAAGGCGAGTCCACCAGTTTATAAGAATCCTCATAGAAAGGATAGGGGCCGAACCAATATTCAAAAGCAGAAAGCATCGGTTTTACCTGTTGAAACTGTTTCTTGGCTTTTTCCAAATTATAATCCAATACCCAGTAATCTAGATCCAACTTCCCTTTTTCGCCATTGAAAGTATCTTTAAAATTGACATACTTTCCAATATTTGGAATAATAGAATACGCATTGATTGGGTTTTTTACCTGCCAGGTATAAGTAGTTTTGCCGCCCTCGGTTTTCTTGTCAATCAGTCTTCCGTTTCCTACGCCTACGAGATCGTTGGGTGTAATGATTTTCATAATGATTCCATTATCAGGCTCATCACTCCAAATATCTTTGGTTGGAAGCCAGATCGAAGCGCCAATTCCTTCATCGGCAACACTCATCCACGGATTTCCATTGTTATCTTTGGTAAAAACCCATCCGCCATCCCAAGGGGCATTTTTAGCGATTGTTGGTTTTCCGGAATAGGTAACATCTATGGTGTATTTTTCTCCTTTTTTAAACTTTTTATTGGTAGTAATAAAGATAAAATCACCGTTCTGTTTGTAGTTGGCTATAGGGAAATCAGCCGTTACCTGGTCCGCTTTCATCGGTTGCTGCAAATCGATCTGGAACACAGGATTGGTTGCATCTTTAATAATTTCAAAGCTTATTTTGTTAGTGCCCTTAATACTTTTCTCTTTAAAATCCGGCTCTACAGAAAGGTCGTATTTCTTTACATCCCAAAAATCCCGGAATGCGGTGTTGGAACCTTTTAAAGTATCCTGTTTGGTGAAGACTTTATCTTTTTCGAAGAACTGGCCGAAAGCCAATCCTGATGCAAATAGAAGGGTATATGATAGCTTTTTCATTTTTAGCTTTATTAATATCTATTCAAAAATATAAAATTAAATTCAATGCGGCGGGGTAAATAAAAATTCCATACCTGATGTTCAAAAGACATACCAAAAACTGAGCATTGATCGTATACGAAAAGAAAACAGGCGTATTTTCATCAATGAAAATACGCCTGTTTATTTATCTTGAAGTGAAACTTACTTCTGTACTGCCGGAAGATTTCCGTTGCTTTTCTGTACCTTTTTATACGTGAAGGTACACATCATAATACTGAATTCGTATAAGATAAGTAATGGGAATGCTGCCATCATCATACTCAAAACATCTGCCGGAGTGATAATTGCCGCAACCACCATGATTAAAACAATCGCATGGCGACGGTAAGTCTTCATGAAGGTTGGAGTCAGAATTCCTATGCTTGTAAGGAAATAGATCAGAATAGGGAAAAGGAAAATAACACCCATTCCCAAAACCACCTGTAAAAATAAAGTGGTATAATCACTCAAATCATACAGAGGAACAATGATATCTGAAATTTTGAAAATGACTCCAAAATTAACCGCAAACGGAAGAATTAAAAAATACCCACATAAAACACCGGTCATAAAAAGCATCCAAACTGCATTGATGATATAAATAGAATTCTTTCTCTCTTTAGGATGTAATGCAGGACCAATAAAACGCCACAATTCCCATACAATATACGGAAATGCCACTACCATCCCTCCAAAAACAGAAACTGCCATCATCACATTAAATTGTTGATATAACCTCTGTACACGAACCGGGAAGTCTTTAGGAAGATGAATACTGTCTTCTCCTAAAATCATTCTCGAAAAATGGTTAACAACCTTAAACGTAGGGAAATCATTTCTTGTAGGACCAAAAAAGATATGGTCCATAATCCAGTTAATATTGAAACCCACTATAAAAGCAGCAACAACGATAGCAATCATCGAACGGATCAGATGTCCTCTTAGCTCTCCAATATGCCCGAGAAAGGACATGTCTTTTTTATTGTCCATATAATAGAATCTATCAAAATGCCACCGTATGAGGATAGCAGATTAAGTCTGCGAAATTATGAAATAATAATCAGTATTTAGAATTTATTAGTCATGATTTTGTTCAAGTTTATAAACGGGATCACTGATGCTATTTTAAAACGATTGTTTATATGATAAAAACATCAACAATTACAAATTTTGGCAACTTCTGCTGCGTTCTGCTTCTTGAAATAACATTGTTTTAAATACATTCTGAATATCTGGTTAAAAAAATGACTCAATATCATTAGTTTATTCCCTCATCAAGTAACTTGTGAAGATCAATAATTCCAAAATATTTTCCGTTTTCGGTAACCACAAGCTGCCCGATATTGTTTTCTTTAAGAATTTTCATTGCTTCTTTAGCCAGAGCTTCTTTCTCAATAGTTCTTGGATGGGCAGACATGATGTCTTTCGCCAATACTTTAGTGATATCTTCTCCTTTCATCAGCATTCTTCTTAAATCTCCATCCGTAATCACTCCAATGATCTGGTTTTCGTTTGTAACCACTGTAATTCCGTGGCTTGAGGCACTGATAGAAATAATAACATCTCTTATCGGAGCATCTTCAGCAACCTGAGGTTTTTGTGAAGATAAAAACTGTTCTACCTTAGCTGTAAGGTTTTTACCTAAACTTCCTCCTGGATGGAATTTGGCAAAATCATTCGCTTTGAAATCATTAAGTTCCATTAAAGCAACAGCCAGCGCATCACCCAGTGCCATTTGAATGGTTGTAGAACTGGTGGGCGCCAGTTTATTAGGGCAGGCTTCTACATCTACATGGGTGTCCAGAATTACTTCAGAAAACTCAGCCAGTTTGCTGGATCTGTTTCCTGTCATTCCTATTAAAGCAGAAGAATAATCCTTTAAATAAGGAACAAGATTGGCTATTTCAGGAGAGTTTCCGGAATTGGAAATGCATAATACCACATCCTGTTTCTGGATAACTCCCAAATCTCCATGGATAGCCTCCGAAGCATGTAAAAACTGAGATGGTGTACCAGTAGAATTCAATGTTGCAACAATTTTATTACCGACATGGGCAGATTTTCCTATTCCTACTACAATAAGTTTACCTTTTGCGGAATGAATAATCTCTACTGCCTGGGCAAATTCTTCATCAATTCTGTTTTTTAATTTTTCAAGTTCAGAAATTTCTATTTCTAAAGTGCTTTTAGCAATTGATATAATGTTGGTTCTATCCATTTTATGATGATAAGGTATACAAAAAAGTTCTTAAAAAACGTTATATTTTAAAAAGAATATTTAATATAAATTTTATTTTTTATAAATTCGTTCGCTTTTATTTTAAGCAGAATTTTTATAACTTTGGGTGACATGCAAATTTAGCAATAGAAAATTAGATGAGCGCAAAAAAAGCCAATTTATCAGGCGAATTGAAAAAGTATTTTGGGTTTTCTACATTTAAGGGACAGCAGGAACAGATTATAGACAACCTATTGAATGGAAAGGATATATTTGTTTTGATGCCTACTGGAGGTGGAAAATCATTATGTTATCAGCTTCCGGCACTTATTTCGGAAGGTACGGCAATAGTCGTTTCGCCCCTAATCGCGTTGATGAAAAACCAGGTAGATGCCGTTAATGGTCTTTCATCCGATGATGGAGTAGCACACGTACTGAATTCATCATTAAACAAAACGCAGACCAAACAGGTTTTTGACGATATTAAAAACGGAAAAACCAAGCTTCTGTATGTAGCTCCTGAATCATTGATCAAAGATGATTATCTGGACTTTTTAAAAGATGTGAAGATCTCCTTCTTCGCTATCGATGAGGCACACTGTATTTCAGAATGGGGACATGATTTCAGACCGGAATACAGAAATCTTAAACAGATTATAGACAAGATCGCGAATGTACCGGTGATTGCTTTAACGGCAACAGCAACGCCTAAAGTTCAGGACGATATCCAGAAAACTTTAGGAATGACCAATGCATTGGTGTTTAAAGAAAGTTTTAACCGTCCTAATCTCTATTATGAGGTATGTCCGAAGATCAATGTAGATAAGGAAATCGTTAAATTTATCAATCAGCATAAAGGAAAATCGGGGATTGTATATTGTCTTAGCCGAAGAAAAGTTGAAGAATTTGCTCAGCTTTTACAGGTAAACGGCATCAATGCCCTTCCTTATCATGCGGGTCTTGATCAAAAAATAAGGGTCGCCAATCAGGATAAATTCCTGATGGAAGAAGTAGATGTGATTGTTGCAACCATTGCCTTTGGAATGGGAATTGACAAGCCGGACGTTCGTTTTGTTATTCATTACGACTTTCCAAAATCTCTTGAAAGCTACTACCAGGAAACGGGGAGAGCGGGAAGAGATGGTGGAGAAGGGCATTGTTTGGCATTTTACGATCCGAAAGACATCGAGAAACTGGAGAAATTCCTGGCACAGAAACCTGTTTCAGAAAGAGAAATTGGGTTACAGCTTTTGAACGAAGTCGTAGGATACGCTGAAACGTCTATGAGCCGAAGACAGTATATTTTGTACTATTTTGGAGAAAATTTTGATCCTGTAAAAGGAGATGGAGCCAATATGTGCGATAATTCGTCCAATCCTCCAAAACTAAAAGATGCTACTGCGGATCTGAAAAAATCTCTGGAACTGATTAATGATACCGGAGAGAAATTCAAAGCTAAAGATTTGATTTCTGTAATCGTTGGAAAAGAAACAGCTGTTACAAAATCATATAAACTGGAACAGTCTTCTCATTTTGCCTTCGGAAAAGATGAAAAAGATAATTACTGGAAAACGATTCTAAGACAGGCAACGGTTCAGAACTTCCTACAAAAAGATATTGAAACCTACGGTGTTTTAAAAATTACCGAAAAGGGAAGAAAAGTACTGAGTGGCAAATCTAAAGAAACCTTCTTAATAGCTGAAGATAGAGAATTTGATCTTACTCAGGCAAAAGCAGAAAGCGACCAGGTACAGCAACAGGCTAGTGGAGGTCTGGATCAAAACCTTTTTAATCTCTTAAAAGAATTAAGAAAAAAAGTAGCCAAAAAACATGGCATTCCACCATATACGGTCTTTATGGATCCAAGTTTGGAAGATATGACCGTTCAGTATCCGATCTCAGTAGATGAAATCAATAAAATCTATGGAGTAGGAGAAGGAAAAGCAAAAAAATACGGGAAAGAGTTTGCCGATTATATCAAAACATATGTTGAAGATAATAATATAGAACGCACTCAGGATATGGTATTGAAACAGGTGGCCAACAAGTCGAGCCATAAAGTTTTCATTATCCAGAGTACCGATAAAAAAATTGACCTTGAAGACATTGCTAGAGCCAAAAATCTTTCAATGGACGAACTTCTCAAAGAAATGGAGAGAATCGTTTATCAGGGAACAAAATTGAATATTGATTATTATATCGAAGATAATTTTGATGAAGATATCGTAGACGGATTCATGGAGTTTATGAATGAATCGGAAAGTGACAGCATGAAAGTTTTACTGGATGAATTCGGGGACGAACTCTCTGACGAAGAAGTAAGAATGCTGAGAATCAAATTTATAAGTGACGTAGCGAATTAATTTTTCAAAACATAAAAAATAGAAAGTAAGTTCTTTTACAAAAGAGCTTACTTTTTTATTAGATAAGTCCTGCAAAAGTTCAATATATTTTAAAGGATAGTTAATTTCTGTTAATAACCATCATTACAGTAATCTTCAGCGTACCAATATTTGACACGTAACGAAACTTTTTAGTAACTTTGATAAGATGAAAAAAATATCTGTCATATTTATTCTGCCGGACTTAGAAACCGGGGGCGCAGAAAGAATAGTTACTACTATAGCGAATCATCTCTCCAGAGATAGGTTTGAACCTAAGATTTTGCTTTTACGTAAACAGGGCGGATATCTTAATTTTCTGAAAAAAGATGTCGAAATTATCGATATCAATACCGAAAGAATAAGACATTCTTTAAAACCTATTTTAGGAGAAATCTACAGAAGAAAACCTGACATTGTGTTCTCCGGTTTTGGAGAAGTAAATGCTTATTTGTCTTTGTTTATCAAACTTTTTCCAAGAACTAAATTTATTGCGAGAGAAACTAATGTGGTTACCGAGCACGTTACCCGAAAAGAAATAAAATTCTTCTATAACTTTTACAATAACTATCAGAAAATTATTGCTCAGAGTGATGATATGATGAAAGACCTTGTCAATAATTTTAATATTAAAAAGAAGAAAATTGTCAAGATCAACAATCCTGTAGATTTTGATTTTATTGATGATAAACTTGCTATTTCTCTGAAACCCGAATGTTTTAAATACAACTATAAAAACGTTGTTGCCATTGGAAATCTATCAGCCAGAAAAGGGTTTGACAATCTGTTGAAAGTTTTTTCAAGACTTAAAAATGATAATATTCTGCTCCATATTCTGGGAGATGGAAAAGACAAAGATGTTTTGCTTCAGACAAAAGAGTTTTTAGGACTCAAAAATGTTATTTTTCATGGCAGACAGGAAAATCCTTATCAGTTTTTGAAATATGCGGATCTTTTTATTCTTTCCTCAAGATATGAAGGCTTTCCAAACGTTCTTTTGGAGGCAGGCGCTTGTGGAACTTATTCACTGGCCAATAACTGCCCCGGAGGGATTAACGAGATTATCCAGCATAACGTGAATGGAGAAGTTTCTAATATTGAAAACTATGAAAACTTTGCCCAGCAAATTGTAAAAGTATTGCACAGTCAATATAATCGGGATGCTATTAAAAATTCTATCAGATCAAGATTTTCAAAAAATATTATTCTTGATGAATATGAAAGAGTTTTATTAGAGCTTGTAAAACGAGACCGATAGAAGACCATCATGAGAAATTTTCATCCGGAAATATCATAAATACTTTTTTTAATCATTACATTGTAATGTATTCTTATTGCCTATTCCTCCAAAAAAGAAAAAGACATTTGGATTATTCTCTCATGTTCCTATGAAGAGAAAAAGCACTAATTTCGCGTAAAATATTATTTAAAATTAAAATTTATGAAAATTATCCATAGAATAGGATGTGCTTGTGAAAAACCTGACGCCAGCTATACGGAATTTAGAAGCTCGGAATTGGGGATAGATCATACTAACGGAAGATATGGAGAAGTGAAGATCCAACAATGCAAACTATGCCAAAGAATATGGATTCATTATTTTGTTGAATACGAGGCCTTTTCCAAATCAGGAAGATGGTATAAAGGTATTGTTTCAAAAAAAGACCGCTCACAGATAACCCCGGAAAATGCAGTAGAATATCTGGAAAGTTTGGAATGGTATGTATATGGCGGTTCTTATTTTGAAAGCACCGGTACTATCGGAAGCGGTAAAGTGAACGTAGATTTGTAAAGGCTATAATTTATTTAAAATTTTTCGATTGTAAAATTGATAAAACTCACTTTGGTGCTTGGTAATTTATACGTAAATTTGTGAGAATAAAGATAGATAATAATAAAAAATTCATAAAATAACATGAGTCAATTCGATGTTACCGTAATAGGTTCTGGTCCTGGAGGATATGTAGCTGCGATCCGTGCAGCTCAGTTAGGTTTCAAAACAGCAATTATTGAAAAATATTCAACTTTAGGCGGAACTTGTCTTAACGTTGGATGTATTCCGTCAAAAGCGCTTCTTGACAGCTCTGAGCATTTCGAAAATGCAAAACACAATTTTGCAGGTCACGGAATTATCATCAACGAGCCTCAGGCAGATATTGCCAGAATGATTGAGCGTAAAAACGAAGTGGTAAAACAGAATACAGACGGGATCAATTACCTGATGAACAAAAACAAAATCACTGTTTTTGAAGGATTAGGAAGCTTTGAGTCTGCTACTCAGATCAAAATTACAAAAAATGATGGTTCTTCAGAAACCATAGAATCTAAATATACAATCATTGCGACAGGTTCTAAGCCGTCTTCTTTACCTTTCATCTCTTTAGACAAAGAAAGAGTGATTACTTCTACAGAAGCTTTAAATCTTAAAGAAATTCCTAAGCATTTAGTAGTAATCGGAGGTGGAGTAATCGGTCTTGAGCTAGGTTCAGTATACCTAAGACTAGGAGCTCAGGTAACTGTTGTTGAATTTATGGATAAAATCATCCCTGGAATGGATGGAGCTTTAAGCAAGGAATTGACTAAAGTTCTTAAAAAACAAGGTATGAAATTTATGCTTTCTACCGCTGTTTCTGCTGTTGAAAGAAATGGAGATACTGTAAAGATCACTGCAAAAGATAAAAAAGGAGAAGAAGTAGTAGTTGAAGGTGACTATTGTTTAGTTTCTGTAGGAAGAAGACCTTATACAGATGGTTTAGCTCTCGAAAAAGCAGGCGTTGAACTTGATGAAAGAGGAAGAGTAAAAGTAAACGATCACTTACAGACTAATGTTTCAAACATTTACGCGATCGGAGACGTTATCAAAGGAGCAATGTTAGCTCACAAAGCGGAAGAAGAAGGAGTTCTTGTTGCTGAAATATTAGCAGGACAAAAACCACATATCAACTATAACCTAATCCCAGGTGTAGTGTATACATGGCCGGAAGTTGCAGGAGTTGGTAAAACTGAAGAGCAGCTGAAGGAAGAAGGTGTAGCTTACAAAGTAGGTTCTTTCCCAATGAGAGCATTAGGAAGAAGCCGTGCAAGTGGTGATATCGATGGTCTTGTTAAGATTATTGCAGACGAAAAAACAGATGAAGTTCTTGGTATGCACATCATCGGTGCAAGGGCAGCCGACCTTATTGCTGAAGGGGTAATTGCAATGGAATTCCGTGCAAGTGCTGAAGATATTGCAAGAAGCTCTCACGCTCACCCAACTTACGCTGAAGCAATCAAAGAAGCAGCGTTGGATGCTACTGCGAAGAGACCTATCCACATGTAAGATAAAAATATCTGAAGTTTATCTTTATAAGGTTTTAAACTTCTAATAATAAATATAAGCGCCATACTTTAAGTGTGGTGCTTTTTTATTTTTAAAAACTTTTTATTATATTTGTGAAGTGGTTTAACTGTCAGTAAATCAGTAAGTTGAAATTATTATTCAAACTATTCGAAAAGAAATAAAAAAATCAAATAGATTGTTAAATTGATATAATTCAACCTGAAATATTTTGATTATGTAGAAAATTATTTTAAACACATATTATGATGAAAACACGTTTATTGTATTCAGCGTTGTTTGTTCTCTCTTTTTCCTTAGGGAAAGCTCAGGATTTCTTTACAGAAGCTAATGAAAGAAGTATTAAAACTGAACTTACGAAGAGAACGGTACAACCTGAAAAATTTCTTACTTACACATTGAACGTAGGTAAAATGAAAAGCTATTTTAATTCTGTTCCTGAATTAAAAGACAATGATTCCAAAGATAACGCTCGAATTATTATTCTCCCGATGCCTGATGGAACAAAAGCCAAATTCAAAATCTGGAAATCTTCTATAATGGATAGCGAACTGGCTGCAAAATTTCCAGAGCTCGTAACATTTACAGGGCAAGGAATTGATGATAAATACGCTACTGTAAAGCTGGATTTCACAGAATTAGGGTTTCACGCTCAGATACAGTCTGCGGTAACAGGTGACTTGTATATTGATCCTTATGCAAAAGGTGATATTGATAATTATGTAGTGTACAGAAAAGAAGACTTAATTAACAATAAGATAACAAGTTGTGGACTGGGAAATACATTGCCAACAGAAGCAAAAGCTGCACAAAAAAGTGTAACTGCCAGTATCGGTAATCAAATCAGAATTTTCAGATTGGCAGTAGCTTGCACCGGTGAATATGCTGTTGCGGCCACTGGCTCTTCTTCACCTACTGTTGCTCAGACTCTTTCTGCTATTGTAACTACTGTAAACAGGGTAAATGGTATATATGAGAAAGAACTGGCCGTAAGACTGGTACTTATAGCAAATGAAAACAGCATTATTTTTACAAATGCTTCTACAGATCCTTTTAGTGGTAATAATAATTCTGATGTATTAATTGACGAAAGTCAATCCGAGATTAACACCAGAATAGGTGCTGCAAACTATGATGTAGGGCATACATTCAGTACTGGTGGCGGCGGATTGGCAGATATAGGTGGAATATGTATAAATAAAAGAAAAGCCAGCGGAATTACGGGCTCATCCAATCCTGTTGGAGATCCTTATGATGTAGATTATGTAGCCCATGAGCTGGGGCATCAATTCGGAGGGCCTCATACCTTTAATGCTACAACTGGTGATTGTAATGGTAATCGCGAAGCAGATAATGCTGTAGAGCCAGGAAGTGGTATTACTATTATGGGATATGCGGGAATTTGTGATAGTGTAAATGATTTGGCATCAAACAGTATTGCGATGTTTCATACCAATTCTTTTGAGTCTATAACTTCAACAGTGAAGTCTAAAATATGCCAAACGACTACGAATGTCTCCAATACAGCACCTGTTGTTAATGCTGGGAATAATTATACCATTCCTCTAAATACTCCTTTTAAACTAACGGGTTCCGCTACAGATGCACAAGGAAATGCACTTACTTACTCTTGGGAACAAAATGATATTGGTCCTGCCGGAGATTGGAATGCAGCAACAGGTAATGCCCCTTTATTCAGATCATATTTACCGGTAACGGTTCCTTATAGATATTTTCCGAGACTTCAGGATGTATTAAGTAATAGTGTAACGAAAGGTGAAGTTTGGCCTACCTATGCCAGAACTTTAAATTTTAGACTAACCGTAAGAGACAACAATGCAGGTTGTGGAGGAGTTGCCAATGATGATGTTGCCATAACAGTAAATGGAGGTTCGGGGCCATTCAGAGTAACAGCACCTGCTTCAGCAGTTACATGGGTTGGAGGCAGTACGCAGACCGTAAGCTGGAATGTTGCCAATACAACGGCTTCACCTGTAAGTTGTGCCAATGTAAGTATTTTACTTTCTACAGACGGAGGTCTTACTTATCCAACTACACTTTTAGCATCTACTCCCAATGACGGTTCGCAAGTGATAACAGTTCCTAATGTTACGACTTCAAAAGCAAGAATTATGGTCGCGAGTGTAGGAAATGTTTTCTATCATATCAATCCATCAGATTTTAATATTGCTGGTCAAACGTTAGCAGTAAATGAATTAACTAAAGATAATGATGCATTTTTAATCTATCCTAATCCCGGTAAAGGTATATTGAATATTAAATTTACTAAGGCAAATAATACACATGATATTAGGATCTATGATGCCAGTGGAAGATTAGTATTCAGCAAACTTAACAATAAACTGGATGGTGGAAAAGTGACTTCTCATAATGTAGAACAACTGATTAGAGGAGAATATTTGATTCATATTAAATCTGAAACTATAGATAAAACGATTAAATGGATTAAAGAATAATAGCTTTTATTAAGATGAATATTGATCTCATAGATTAATAATTCCCATAAAACTACTCATAATAGAGTCTGTCTTACAACAAATATAAAGACAGGCTCTATTTGTTTTTTCACGATACCCGAAATCTGATTTTTATGATGCCTTTCTGAATCTTGACTTTATTTCCGTACCTTTGTCAGCTAATTTTATCATCAATGCAACTCGGAAAAACTCAGACTTTAAAAATTTCAGAAAAAATTAACTCAGGATGGATCTTAACAGATGAAGAATCCGCTGAAAAAGCTTTTCTTCCTAAAATCTTCATTCGTGATGAGCAGGAAGTGGGAGAATATGTTGAGGTTTTTGTATATCAGGATGATGATAAATTAAAAGCGACTACCGAAATTCCTTTGGCAGAAGTTGGCGAATTTGCTGTTATGAGCTGCGTACAGAGTCTTCCAAGTGGAGCATTTATGGATTGGGGAATCATTAAAGATTTATTTATTCCTTACAAGCAGCAGAAAACAAAAATTATTGAAGGGAAAAGATATCTGGTTCATGTATACGTTGAAGAAGATATGGAACTGATCACCGGAACTACAAAATTCAAGAGAAATCCACAATATCAGGATCTTCCATTTAAAAAAGGAGATAAAGTAGACCTGATCATGATGAATGAAAGTGAATTGGGCTGGAATGTAATCATCAATAAAAAATATATCGGACTGATCTACACTTCCGATGTTTTCAAAAAACTATATCCATTATCTGAAGAAACAGGTTATATCAAAGCAATTCGTGAGGATGGTAAAATAGATGTTTCTCTGCAACTGGAAGGTTTTGAAAATATTGATGAATTCAAACAGAAAATCCTGAACAAACTGGAAGAAAATTACGGTCTTCTATATGTATCAGACAAATCCACTCCTGAAGAGATTAAAGATGAACTTCAGATGAGTAAGAAAAATTTCAAAAAAGCGATCGGCGGACTTTATAAAGATAAGATTATCGATATTGAGGAAGATAAGATCAAATTACTATAAAATACAAAACGGGCAGAATTTTCTGCCCGTTTTTTTTGCTTTTCATTGACCATTTTTTTAGGAATGGTCTTTTTTGTATAATAGTTTCAGTTTCTATTAAAGTTCTAATTTTCTATCATTATTTCTTAAAGGATGTACTTTCAATCAATTATAAAGTAGAATTTCATTTGTTTTCTTTTCAAAAATATGATGGATGTCATAACAATTCTGTTTAATTTTTTTGTTTAACAATTTTGTCAAAAATATTTTTTACTATAAATTTGCACAAATTTGTTTAACAAAAATGTCAAATCAAGCAAAAAAAGACCAAACACAGGAATTGATCAAGGAGACAGCGAAGAATTTATTCTTTGTGAAAGGAAAATTTGATGCTACTACGCAGGAGATTGCCGATGCCGCAGGAGTAAACAGAACCTTAATTAACTATTACTTCAGATCAAGAGATAAGCTGTTACAGATCATCTTTGATGAAGCTCAGAAAGTAGAGCAGGAGAAATCAAAGATTATTCAGAATGCAGATCTGCCTTTTAAAGAGAAGATCAGTAAATTCATAGAAAGTAGCCTTGCTACAAGCCTTCAATACCCTTATCTGGAAACTTACATCGTTTCACAGATCAATAAAGGAACCTGTCATCAGAGAGAAATTGAAGAAGATGTTCTGAACCAGATGTATAGCGACATCGAAAAAGAAATGGAATTGGGAAATATTGAAAAAATGGCTCCCGTTCAGTTTATCCTGAATATGGTATCTCTATTGGTTTTCCCAAGTGCCATAAGACCATTATTTATGGAGAATCTTATGATAAACGACGAAGAATATGATAAGATTATTTCTGAACGTAAAGAGATTATTATCAATATGTTGTTTAAAAATTAAAAAAATCTAAAGTATTTCCCACAATGGTTCGTCCTTTAGAAATAAAATAATGATTGAAAATTAAATTAAAAAATAAACGAAGTATAAAATTATGAAAAGAAAACGTATAACTGCTAAAAAGCTAAAGATTGGGATAGCTGCAGCATTTATGATTTTCGGCTTTTCATCCGTGTCTGCCCAACAGCAGGTTTCTCTGCAGGAAGCAATAAAGCAGGCACTCCAAAATAAGGCAGAAGCTAAAAAAGCTGCTTTGCAGGTCAAAAAAGCCGAATATAAAATTGATGAGGCCAGAGCCGGAGCTTTACCCCAGATCAGTGCAACGATAAACAATACCTACAATCCAATTTTGCAGAAATCTGTGCTTCCAGGAGAGATTTTAGGCAGACCAGGAGAACTTATTCCGGTAGCTTTTGGAACAAAATGGCAATCTGTAAACGTAGTAACCCTGAATCAGAATATTTTTGATCAAAGAGTTTTTATCGGTCTTAAAGCGGCAAAATCTACAAGAGAATTCTATCTTCTGAATTCTGAACTGACAAATGAGCAGATCATCGAAAATGTTGCTACAGCATATTATCAGGTATTTGTTCAGGAAGAGAACCTAAAAACGGTAGAAGAAAGCTACGCTAATACAGAGCGTACAAGAAACGTCATCAAAAGTTTAGTGGATAACGGATTGGCAAAACCAATTGATTTGGATCGTACCAACGTTCAGCTTACCAATATCAAATCTAATAAACAACAGTTGATCAACTCTGTTGAGGTTTCGAAAAACTCATTGAAGTTCTACATGGGAATTCCTATTGATAACGCGATTGAGCTTGAAGAAAAAACGATAGTGCCGAATCCTCAACTTCTGGAAACTAACGTTAACCTGGAAACCCGTTCTGAAATAAAAGTTTTAAATAAACAAAAAGAGCTTTTACAATTCAGCAAAAAAGCAACAGAGGCTAATCTTTATCCTACTGTAGGCCTTTCAGCAAACTATGGTTGGCAAGGGCTGGGAAATAAATTTCCTTACGCTACAGGATCTAGTCAGGGAACCAATTGGGGAGACTATGCTTCAATAGGGGTGGCTATCAAAATTCCAATTTTTATGGGTGGAGCTACCAAAGCTCAGATCCAACAGGCGGAAATTGATATTCAGGATCTGGATCAGGATATTCAAAACAAGAAACTGAATTTGAGTTTAGATTATAAAAACGCAATTACCAATATGGAGAATGCGATAATCAATATTCAAAGCATGAAAGATAATGTGGACCTGGCAGAAAAAGTACAGAAAAATACTCAGTCTAACTACCAATACGGTTTAGCAACACTTACTGAAGTACTGGATACAGAAAATGCTCTTACACAGGCCAAACAAAACTATGCAAATGCATTGCTTGACTATAAACAGGCTGAGATAAAAGTAATAAAAGCAAAAGGAGAGTTAAACACATTACAAAACCCATAATAAACAATGAAAAAAACTTTAATATATATCATCGTAGCAGCTGTACTCGTAGGTTTAGCCGCTTATAAGATTGCCGGGAACAAAGAAAAACAGACGAAAGAAGTAGCAGAGGTTGCCAAGCAGGTAGATAAAGTCAATGTTAATATCGTTACCGTAGCAAGAGAAAATATTGATACAGATTACTCTGCCAACGGAACTTTCCTTCCTAAGCAGGAAATGAATCAGTCTTCTGAAATTTCAGGACGTATCGTTAATGTGTTGGTAAAAGAAGGATCAAGAGTAGGAGCAGGACAGGTTTTAGCTACCATTAAAAGAGATGCTATCGAAGTAGACGTTACTCAGGCTCAGAATAACCTTCAAAATGCCATTATCGATAACCAACGTTATGAAAATGCATACAAAACAGGAGGAGTAACCAAACAACAGCTTGATAACTCAAGATTACAGCTGAAAAACATGCAGGCTGCCGTTAAAGCGCAGAGTGTAAAAGTAAATGATACAAGCATCCGTGCAGGAATCAGCGGTACTATTAACAAGAAAATGGTAGAACCGGGAACTGTAGTTTCTCCAGGAACAGCTATGTTTGAGATTGTTAATATCAACAGCTTAAAACTTTCAGTTTTAGTAGACGAAAGCCAGATCGGAAAAATCCAGTTAGGTCAGGAAGTTCCTATTAAAGTAAACGTTTTACCGGAAGATTCTTTCGTAGGAAGAATTACATTCATTGCTCCTAAAAGTGATGCTTCTTTGAACTTCCCAGTAGAAATTGAAGTACAGAATAGAGGAAACCTAAAAGCAGGGATGTACGCAACCGCTAAATTCAGTACAAACAATGGGGCTGAAACCAAAAATATGCTGACAGTTCCTGCAGAAGCCTTTGTAAATGGAGTAAGTTCAGGACAATTATTCGTTGTTCAGAATGGTGTTGCTAAATTGATTAAAGTAACCATCGGAAAAGTTTACGGAGATAAAGTTCAGGTATTAAGCGGATTGAATGGAGGAGAGCAGGTAGTAACAAGCGGACAGATCAACCTGGACAACGGATCTAAAGTGAACATTATAAAGTAGCAGATCTATGAAGTTAGCAGAAATATCGATTAAAAGACCCTCGCTGGTAATTGTATTATTTACAATTCTGACGTTGGGAGGTATCCTGAGTTATACGCTCATGGGATACGAATTGATTCCGAAGTTTGAAACCAACATGGTAACCATTTCCACGGTATATCCGGGAGCTTCACCGGCAGAGGTGGAAACCTCCGTTACCCGGAAGATTGAGGATGCCGTAGGATCTTTGGAAAACGTAAAAAAAGTAGAATCTTCCTCATACGAAAGTTTATCCATCATCATGGTTCAGCTGAACGATGGAGCAGATGTAAACTATGCTTTGAACGATGCACAGCGTAAGGTAAATGCAATCTTGGCAGACCTTCCGGATGACGTAAAAGCACCGTCCCTGAATAAATTCTCCTTAGATGATTTACCCATTATTACCATGAGTATCTCATCAGATAAACTGAACAGTAAGGACCTTTATGACCTTTTAGATAAAAAAATAGAACCTATCTTCTCCCGTGTAAACGGTGTGGCTCAGGTAGATCTTGTAGGAGGCCAGGAAAGAGAAATTCAGGTAAACCTTGATGAGAAAAAACTACAGGGGTATGGCCTTTCAATAGCAGATGTACAACAGTCTATCTTATCTTCCAACCTGGATTTCCCAACAGGAAGTCTGAAAACGAGAACCACAAAATCTACGATCAGACTATCAGGAAAATATAAATCGATTGAAGATATGAACAACCTTGTCGTTTCCAATAAAAATGGAGCTCAGGTTCGTTTATCAGACATTGCCACTGTTTTTGACTCTCAGAAGGATGTTGAAAAAGTAGCAAGATTCAATCAGTTTCCAACCATCTTAATGCAGGTTAAAAAACAGTCGGATGCCAACGCGGTGGCTGTATCGGAAAGCGTTCAGAAAACCATTAAATCAGTAGAAGAAGCCTATAAAGTTCAGGGTATAAAAGTGAAAGTTGTAAACGACACTACAGAATTTACCCTTGAATCTGCCAACCACGTTATTTTCGACTTGTTCTTGGCGATTATCCTCGTAGCTATTGTAATGCTACTATTCCTTCACAGTATCAGAAACGCATTTATCGTAATGGTTTCTATCCCGGCTTCCCTTGTGGCAGCGTTCATTGGGATGAACTTGATGGGATATACTTTGAACTTGATGAGTTTACTTGGGCTATCGCTCGTGGTAGGTATCTTGGTGGATGATGCGATCGTAGTACTGGAGAATATTTACCGTCACATGGAGATGGGGAAAAGCAAGATCAGAGCTGCCTATGATGGAGCTTCTGAGATTGGATTTACCGTTGCAGCAATTACCCTGGTAATCGTTGTGGTATTCTTACCTATTGCCATGAGTTCAGGACTTGTAGCAAACATTCTGGCACAGTTTTGCGTCACGGTAGTTATTGCGACCTTACTGTCATTATTGGCTTCATTTACCATCATTCCTTGGTTATCATCAAGATTCGGTAAACTGGAACATTTAACAGGTAAAAACTGGTTTGAGAAATTCATCCTTTGGTTTGAAGGGCTGATCGACAAATTCACGCACTGGATCACAGGAGTTCTTGAATGGTGTCTTAAAACTACGTTAAGAAGAATCTCAACTGTAGTGATCACATTCGTCCTTCTAATAAGTTCATTCATGTTGGCTAAATTCGGTTTCATCGGAACTGAATTCTTCCCACCGATTGACCGTGGTCAGTTCTTAGTACAAATGGAACTTTCAAAAGATGCAACCGTTGAGAAAACCAACCAATTGACATTAGACGTTGAGAAGTTCCTAAGAAACGACCATGATGTTGTAGACCTTATTACTACAGTAGGGCAACAGTCTACCGGTTTTGGTGGGGCTCAGGCAACAACATACCAGTCGGAAGTTCAGGTAAACTTAACAGACAAATCTAACCGTTCTGAAAGTACCAACATCAAAGCAGCGAAAATAAAAAGACAGCTGGAAGAGAAATTCACAGGGGTTGAATTCAAAACTGCTCCAATCGGTATCATGGGGGCTGAAAATGCTCCAATCGAAATGGTAGTAACCGGACCGGATAACGCGACTGCTGTAAAAGAAGCAACCCGACTTCTTGAATTATTGAAGAAGGTTCCAGGAGCCGTAGACGCAGAATTATCTACAGATACAGGAAGCCCGGAAGTTCAGGTAAGCATCGACAGAGATAAAATGTCTTCTTTAGGATTGAATCTTTCCAGTGTAGGACAAACGATGCAGACTGCATTCAATGGAAATACAGATGGAAAATTCAGAGCTGGAGAATATGAATATGATATTAATATCCGTTTTGGAGACGTCAACAGACAATCTATTGATGATGTTAAAAACCTAATGTTTACAAACCCTCAGGGGCAGCAGATTCGTCTGAGCCAGTTTGCAGATGTAAAAATGGGTTCAGGGCCAAGCTTACTTGAGCGTAGAGACAAATCTCCTTCTGTAAAAGTAAGAGCAAAAGCAGTAGGGAGACCAGTAGGAGACGTTGCCGATGAATGGTCTAAACAGTTCATGGATGGTAAGAATAAACCTGTAGGGGTAGATTACATCTGGAGTGGTGATATGGAGAACCAGCAGGAAGGTTTCGGTACGTTGGGAATTGCCTTATTGGCAGCTATCGTATTGGTATACCTGGTAATGGTTTCATTGTATGACAGTTTCGTGTATCCGTTTGTGGTATTGTTCTCAATTCCGTTGGCGATGATCGGGGTAATGGTAATTCTTGCCTTAACAGCCAACTCATTGAACATCTTCACCATGCTAGGGATGATCATGTTGATTGGTTTGGTTGCGAAGAATGCGATCCTTATCGTTGACTTTACGAATGCCAGAAAAGCTGCGGGAGCTAATACTCACGACGCGTTAGTACAGGCAAACCACGCACGTCTTCGTCCGATCCTGATGACTACCATTGCGATGATTTTCGGTATGTTACCGATCGCATTGGCAACAGGAGCGGGAGCTGAAATGAACAAAGGTCTTGCATGGGTAGTAATCGGTGGTTTGACATCGTCACTATTCCTTACCTTGATCATTGTACCGGTAGTATACTCTCTATTCGATTCGATCTTAAGAAGAATGGGTAAAGATACCAAAGTAGACTATGAAGCTGAAATGAAGGCCGATTATGAGCACAGAGAACTAAGTGAAGACGGATATACTCCTAAACACTTAGATTAATATAACACAACCTTTAATTAACCAAAAGCGCCTCAGAATTTCTGAGGCGCTTTTTTATTTTAAATCATCTGATAAGATCCTGAAGCCTAATAAACCTTTATTATACCTATCCTATAAGGTTCTGAACTGGTCTGACGGGGTAAAAGACCTCTCCGGATAGGTTCCCAGACCCCAAAAATGATGTTCAGAACCGAAAATTTGGTATTTGGAACCCCAAGCTTGGGCTTACGAACCCCGTGCTTTAGATACATAACGGCGGCAGATGGGTAAAGGGACCGGGATGGAGTACTTAATAACCGCAAAAGATCATTATAAAAGGGTGAGGGGCATATGGAAAGCTGCTCATATAATGGTATACGCTGGTCAGAAAAAAAGACCTTCGAAATTATTCGAAGGTTCTTTTATATATCGTTACTGAAAAAATTAGTCTGCCATAGCCTCTCCGGACTTTCTGTAAACGAAATTCCCATAGATGTGTCTTCTTGCAAAACGGCTTGGTGAATCGGCATTGATCATCTTGATGTACGTGTTTTTAGGTACTCCTATATACTCATACATATTTCCGTTCAGGTGCTGAACCGTTAGAATAGATTTCTCCAGATAAAAATCCTGAATGTTGGATTTTGTAATGGTTTCAGTATATTCTTCTTTATATTTCTCCTGTGTTTCAGCATTGATACTTACCAAAAAGTGATACGCTTCAATCACAGACTTGCTTTTTTCTTCAGCTTCCAGTTTTCCGGCTTCATCATTAATGAATTTATCAGGGTGCGTGTCTTTCATCACGTTTCTGTAAATAGTCTTTAATTCTTTTAGAGTAACATTTTTATCTACTCCAAGAAGCGTTCTGTGCTCACCAATTTTTTTCATATATCTAATCCTTATTTTCGGGGTGCAAAATTAAGCAATTAAATTTGAAAAATCATAACGTATTCATTATTAATTTATTCAATTGTTTTTTCGGGGTTGGGAATAATGGCAATCAAAGCATTAACCTAATCGTTTTTTTTCATGTTAATGAATATATCGATCCCAACGGTCATGCTTTGATACAACGGAATCCATTTTAACTTTATTTATTTTAGGAGATATGGCGTTGCTAATCTCAGAAAAATAGTTTGAAGAATCATATTTCTTTAAAAGAAAATAAAGATGCTCATTGATGGCAGTACCGCTTTCTTCCGGCTTATAGGTGGTGTGGAAAGCAATATTTTTTAGCAATTGCCTAGCTTTTTCTGTTTTATACTGAAGTGTGGCAATAGTAAGATCTTCAAGCTCGAAAAAAGAATCATAAGCACTGAATGCTTTTCCTTTAACCTGTTTATTGTAAAATTCCTCTAAAATGGGAAAATAGGAAGGCTTTGGATGATTTTTGATAAAATCGACGGCGGGATTCATGTGAGTAGGAGCATTCATACTTCCATTCGCAGTTTGATAGAGGAAATCTTTGATCAGAAGGCTGTCTTGCGGTTTGTTGTAGTTAGCCATATAATTCAACAACGTACTATTTCCGTACAGTCTGTTGTCTCTTTTCTTCTCCATCAGTTTTCTGAGCGGTTGATAATATTGTGGATCAGGAGTGTTTTTGTGATCATCAAGGTATAAAAACAGATAGCCTTCCAGATGAGATTGCTGTTCAAAATTGTTGATGATGATCCCGAAAAGCTTTTCTTTCTGCTCTTTGGTGAAAATATCCTTTTTGCTGATGCTATAAAACATCATGGCATCCGGAACGGTAAGCTCTTCAATGGTATCGTAGCTTGTGTGTACATCAAGTGTTTTTTTGTTGTTCAGATTTTTGATTAAAACTTCGAAACATGCTTCTGGATATTTCTCTACAAGAATCCTGAAAAAATAGAGTGCAACTTTCTGGTTTTCATGGGAAGAGAGCTGAACGATATCTCTCTTAGAAAGTTCTACAAGAAGATTCTTTCTGAATGCGTTTTCATAAATGGCATTACTGGATGTTGCAATCTGCTGAATCATCTTCTGTTGTTTCTCACTGTACTGACAGGAGGTAAGCAATAGAGACAGGGAAAGAATAATTACGACTCTGATCTTCATGAATACTCAAGTTTTAAGGTTATTTTGATACGGAATCTTAATAGCAAAAAATATTCCTCAAAAGAGCAATTAACAATAATAATTGTGTTTTGTGAGTAAAATTGTTCGATTATTTGAATTCAGAGTAAAGATTTTTGTTCAGTTTAAAATAGATAAACTGATTTTTGAAATCGATGATGGTATTGAATCTTTTGAGAAACTGATTTCCAAAGAATCCCGCCATTTTTTCGGTTGCATCAATTCCTTCTGTAGAACTTGAAAGAGTGACAGGAACATTATAAAGGTATTTTTGAGCAAATTGTATGGATGGACAAACGACTACCGGCATTTCATATACGGAACCATCTGACCCTTGGGCTGTCGCTTTTCCTATTTTTTTCATGAACTTAGCCAATTCATTCTTTTTTGCAAACGGAGCGGCAATGGTAAGGGCATCATCAGCTCCGCTGTCGAGTCCGAAAATCCCGGAATATTCCTTGCCGTTTACGGTAATCGTACTTTCTATAGCCGGATAATTATCAATGAGGTGAAGTTTCATTTTTTCATACCCGGAAAGGTCTAAAGTGGTTGTATTTTCTTCATAAAAGCGAATTTCATTCTTATGATAGTCTATTTCAACAATTTTTCCCTTCATCAGATCTGTACCGAAAACACCGTCAAAATTTGCAGAGTTATAAGGAATAAGGGTAAGAAGAACATCTTTTTTGTCTATGTTTCCAAATTGCACGGTATTATGGCTGCTGTATTCCACGGTGTTTGTTCCGTTAGAGCCTCGGTTTTCAGATGTTCCATCTACTTTCAGATTCAATTTTTTCTTTGAATTGATATTGATCACCGAACCGTCTGCCCCTGTATCAAAAAGAAATTTAACATGAGCGGAATCATTCACCTTACAATACATATAAATGGAGTGATTTTCTAAAGAGAAAGGAACAACAGTGGGCGACTTTTGAGCTGAAATCCCGATACTGATGATTACCGAAAATAAATAATAAATAAAATCCATGGTTGATTAAGCCTTTTAGAACAACGAAAGTAAAAGGATTTCCCATGTTGACAAAGAAACAGAAGGTTGTTAACCTTCCTTTAACCGTTCATTAACTGTTCTCACAAATTCGAACCTGCTATTTTCATTAAAGAGAAAAAATGAAACCTGGGCTGGATTATATTTTAAATCTGATTCCATAAAAAAGCAGCACCCATAAATGAGTGCTGCATTATTATTTTTTAGATATTCAGTATCTTGATTATTACGGCATGTCGCAATTTTTCTTCAACTTAGTAAAGATCTTGTCAAAATCTTTGTAGGCAGTTCCTTCATCATCACGTCTCTGTCTGAAGCTGCTGTTGGCGCAGTTGTGGAAACTGAGACCAATCAGGTCAATGAGTGCGTAATCTTCACTTTGAGGATCATTCAGTTTTGCATTGAAGCGGTTCATTACTCCCTGCGGATCAGAATTATTTTTGCTTTTTAACTCTGTATAAGCTTTCCAAGTGGCAAACATTTTTTCTCTGTCAGGAGTTGAGATGGCATCAATAGGTTCTCTGCAGGTTTCGTAGAATTTGCTGTTTTTAAGAGTGGAAGGGTCGGAAAATGCAAGAATTTCTTCTTTATTCAGTTCATATTCGTTTTCAAAAGTGTAGATGGCATCTTCATGCATCTTTTTCCACATAGGAAGATCAATCACTTTAAGATTGTAAAGTTCTGCTTTCTTTTCCTGGTATTGTTTTTCCAAATCTTGCAGATGAGCCTCCTTATTTTTACGGACTTCTTCCAGACTGGATAATTTAAAAATAGGACGGGTATCAAAATGAACCCCGTTGAATTTATATAAAAGCTTATTAACGCCGTCTATTTCTTCTTTTTCGTATTTGGTTGCATCAAAATATCCCTTGTTGTCACAATTGAATGTTTGATAGCTGTAAGGGGTAAGATTAGTTGTCTTAGAAGGTTTTTTCTGCCCCCAAACAATAACAGATAGAGCCAAACAAAGCCCGATCATCATTTTTTTCATGCGCATAGTTGTTGAAGAATCTGAATGTTCTGAATTTTCCGCTTCAAAATTAAGGCTTTAAATTTGAAAATTAAAGAATTAGATCAATTTTATGTGATTATTTTTTGAACTTGGTCATTATTTTAATTCGCGCTTATATTTTGATGTATTTTTTTAGACAAATTTGATTTGTTTTATGAAATAAATTTGCTGCTAATGGTTTGTTTTTCAAGATGTTTTGTGTTTATTGCTGAGTTTGAAGGCTAAGTTATAAAGGATTTCAAACATGATGGACGTTATTTACCCATAATCGAGATTAATTGATAAGTAAAAACCACAAAACTCACCTTATATTTTTTACCAGATAATATGTCTGATCTTTTGTGAATTTTGTGGTTTGTATTTATAATAGACTTTACTCGTAATAGTTGCTTACTTCAATAAGGTTTTGATCCGGATCACGGAAGTAAACAGATTTTATTTTTCCTACAGCGCCAGTTCTGTCTACAATTCCTTCAATGATGGGTACATTTTTCTGCTTAAGTTCTTCCAGAACCTCCTGAATATTGGTTTTGGCAATAAAACAAAGATCAGCAGACCCGCAGGTAGGACTTTCTGCTTTGGGTTCGAATTCCTTTCCTTTTTGATGCAGATTGATTTTTTGATTTCCAAAAATAAGCGCTTTTCTGTTGTCTCCGAAAGTAACGACTTCAAATCCCATGATTTGAGTATAAAACTCAATGGTTTTATCAATATCCGCAACGGTTAGTACAAGATGATCCAGATTTTTAATTTCCATATTCTATTTTTTGTTTTTAAACATAAATATTCATCTAAATTAGTAGTATTTGAAGGGATGATGCTATATTCTTCATTGTTTTTGTAAATTTAAAATAATAGATTTACAAAAATTAATACTATGCCGACTGTTTATCTTGCGATCATTTTTATTGTCGCTGTTTTTGGAGGGATTTCCTATTTGATCATGCGTTTTTTCAACCGTTGGACCCGAGGACATCAATATGAGGTACTTTTTAATACTCTGATATTTATAGGATCATTTTTTGTGATTTCATCCTTAAGTGTTTATATTTTTCTTGCAAATCTCAATTTTGCCAGATAAGAATATTATTTTAAATTATTATAACTTTATCAATTAACGATATGTATTTCGACTGGCTTTATTTGTTTTTACTTGTTGTTTTTCTTTCTATTTTGGCTATATTTTCAGGAATATCTTATGTGGTTATGCGTTTTTTCAATCGCTGGACTCAAAATAGCAGGTATAAAAAACTTTTTAATGTTTTAATATTCATCGTAGCATTTCTGATTGTTTCATCTGTCAGTATTTATCTTTTCGTTACGAATGCTTCTTTTGAACGATAACGGAGATCTTTTTTTTCTAAGGATTATATAGGCGATGGAAAGATTGATAAAGAGTGCTGCCCAGACATTTAGTCCATAAAAAAGTTCATAATCATGCTGCGCTTTGTTATAAAACAGGTTCTTGATGATTCTGAAAGTAATGGCCGTGGTAGTAATGGAGTAGCTGAGAATCATATCATTTTTATGCTTGATAATGTTCCCTTTTTTTATGGAAAATACAGCCATGATGGTAAAATAAGCCCAAAGGATATCTTGCAAAATAAATCCGGTGATTCCTATAATTCCACCATTTGAAAAGAGTCCAAGTACAAAACATGCCGGAGCATTGATGATGAGAATATTATACACATACATTTTTCCAATGATCCTGTGCAGCTTTCTGTTTTCTGCTAAAAACTGAGTCGAAAACTGAGTTAAACCCGCCAAAAGGCAAAGAGTAATGGAAAAGATATGAATATAGAAAAAGGCCATCCAATAAGGATTACCGACGACCTGTTGTTTGAAGGCCAGAAAACCCGTGGTTTTTTCAAAGGTCAGATATTGGGAAATCGTTTTCAGCATAAGAAGACTGAAAATAACCACTGCCAATAGGGCAATGATTGAAATGATTTTGAGCCCTAAATTCTTCACTCTGATGTATTTTAGTCTTCTAAGACTTCTTTTACCTGCTTTTCAAGATCGTCCATATTTTTGAACTTTCTCAATTCTAGAGTTTTTCCTGTATTTTTTAATTCTGTGATAATATCGAGAATAACTTCCAGAGGTTCTGCTTCGTATCCAAAAAGATTGCTGTCGAAATCAGCACCTACAATAAGCCCGTCACTGTTCATTCCCAGACACCAGTTTTCTACAAATTCAGCGAGAGGTACGGATGATACTTCGTAATGATTCCATTCCTGTTCTACACAGGATTTTGCTCTTGCGGCATCCGACCAGAAGCACAGGATTTGTGCAGGTTCGCCATCTTCATATTCTATTTCGTTGGAGTAGGAGGTGGCGTATCCTGTTTCATCTTTTAAAGCGAATAATGTTTGTATTTCACAGATTTGTTTTATAAAACTTTTATAACGGTTTTGAACGGTAATGTGGTCTTGAAGCATTGAATATCTAATTTTAAAATAATGTTTTGTGTTTTATGATCAGTTAATATACTGTTTTCCGGAGACGTAGAGATCAAAATCAATAGAAAGATTGAGTTCTGAAAGCTTTTTGATATGGTCTTTTGATAAGAATGGACTGCCAATCATTCCATTATCGTTATGAAAATCAATATGAACGTGAATGGTAGTTTTTGCAACTTCGGAGAGTTTTAGGATTCCGTTTTTATCTTTTTGAAGTTCAGAAAGAAGGAAATTTAGTTTTCGTTCAAAAGTATCAGGATTTTTATCAATTTCTATGATAATCCCACTGATATCATAACTTCCGGTTTTAATTTGTTTTTGTTCGCCTTTATTCCAGCTTTCCGTAGTTTGCAGTTGAATCATCTGCTCAAGTTCTGTACTGTTGATCTTGTCAGACGTTGCTTTGAAATAAACGGATACATTAGGTTCGGTAGAAATTCCTGTAATCTCTTTACTTTCTAAATTGATATAGAATGTAAGATAAAAAGGCTCATTCATAATGGGAATATAGGCTGCTATTTCCTTATCACTCTCTGTTATATTTCCAATAGAAATGTTATCATTCTGATATACTGGAGAATGTATTTCCAGTATCTGTTCGGTAAATCCCCAGTTTTTGTCGGTTAATTCGTGTTGAATGATTTCTGCAATTTCTTTCTTTGTCATTAGTTTTGGTGATCTCTGTTCTATGATCGCAGATATTGATTATAAAATTCCTTTTATTCTTAAGTGTTGTAGTAACATTATTGTTTTGGCATCCTTTATTTCTCCGGAATCGATCATGGCAAGGGTTTCTTCAAAAGATAATTCCAGAACTTCTATATTTTCGCCTTCTTCTTCCAATCCGCCCCCTTCATTAATTTTCATTTCAGCAGAATATTCGGCAACAAAAAAGTGGAGAATTTCTGTTACAGAACCGGGAGACATATAGGCTTCAAATATTTTCTGTACTTTGGAAATTTTGTACCCTGTTTCTTCTTCTGTTTCTCTTTTTATACAGTCTTCAGGATTATCATTATCCAGCAGTCCGGCACAGGCTTCAATCAGCATTCCTGTAGTATTTCCGTTGATGTAGGTAGGAAGACGGAACTGTCTTGTTAAAATGACGTTTTTTGTACTTGGATTATAAAGTAAGATTACGGCACCATTTCCGCGGTCATAAGCTTCTCTACTCTGAGTTTCCTCGGTACCGTCTTTTTTGTGAAGCGTAAAAGTAACTTTGTTTAACGTATACCAGTTGTCTGAGAGAATTTCTGTTTTCTGTATTGTAATGTCTGGGTTATGCATTGGGGATATCTTCTATGTTATAATAAATTTTAAGGCCTTTTTCTCTGGCAATTCTTACATCTTCATCGGCTCCTTTTGAGGCTCCTTCTATGCGAAGTATGGCGTCACATTTCTCGAGGAGACGGTGGGCTGCAGGGTATTGTATTTCCTGCCAAATTTCATCTCCCACTTTTGTAGAGCCAGCAAGATGCATGAGAGGCAGAGCCACCCATTCTCCGATAATAGGAATATGTCCTTTTTTGAAAATAGGCAGAGCCATGGCTTCAAGGTTGTCCAGGTTTTGCTGAATAAGTTTCGGATCATCATTCGTTCCGCTGCGGTAAGGACCTGCAATAAGTATAAGCATAATTTTTTTTGAGTAAAGTAAAAGAACTTATAAAATTAAAAAAATAATGTAGTTTAAGAGAAACTGTTTTTTTGTTTTCCGGTTTTAATAATGCTTAAAAACTCAGGAGTGATCCCAAGATATGAGGCAATTTGTTTTTGTTTAATACGTTTTACGGCTTCCGGATATTTGTTTATGAAATTGTAATAGCGTTCTTCTGCCGGAAGAGAAAGGTTCTCAATAGTACGAAGCTGCTCTCGGATGTAGGCATTTTGCATAATGATTCTGAAAAACCTTTCAAATTTAGGGACTTTAAGGTAAAGTTCTTCCAAATGGTCTTTAGATAACTGTAGAATAGAGCTATCTTCCAGTGCTTCAATGTTGAGCATGGCAGGTTTTTGATTGATAAAACAATACATATCAGTAATCCACCAATCCGAAACGGCAAACATAATGGTAGATTCTTTTCCCGAAGAATCCATGTAAAAAGCTCTAAGAATCCCTGACTGTACAAAATGAATGTAATTGCAGGTTTGCTGATGCTCTAAGATCAGTTCTTTTTTGATTACTTTTTTTTCCTTCAACAAAGAAAGAAAATAGGATTCTTCCTGACAATCCAGGGAAATATGTTTGGAAATATTTTTCAGAATAAGATCTTTCATAAAAAACGGCTGAAGAATTGATTGGGAATCATTTTTTTAATAAATCATTCAACGCAGGTTTCAACTCCGGGAACTTAAACTGAAATCCTGATTCCTGTACTTTTTTGCATGAAGCTCTTGAACCTTCCAATATAGCCGTTGCAAGTTCTCCGAACATCAGTTTTAGTATAAAAGCCGGAACGTTAGGCATAAATAGGGGCTTTTCCAGGACCTCAGCAATTGCTTTCGTCAGATCCTTATTGGTAATATGTTGTGGAGCTACTGCGTTGTAAGCACCGTCAATAGTCGTGTTTTTTAGGGCAAATTCGTAGAGTGAGCAGATATCCTCAATGTGAATCCAGGGCATATACTGTTTTCCGCTTCCCAAAGGAGATCCTATATAATATTTGATAGGAGGAATCATCTTTTTGAGTGCCCCATCTTTTTCAGAAAGAACGACTGCCGTTCGGATTTTTACCACTCTTTCTGCAAAACTTTCCTTTTTAAAATCATCAGCTGCTTTTTCCCACAATATAACAACTTCACTTAGAAAGTCATTTCCGGGAGGATCTGTTTCCGTATAGATTTTTTCAGTGGTTTTGGTACCGTAAAAGTTAATACCCGATGCTGAAATAAAGGATTTAAGCTTCACATTTTTGTTTTGTAAAGCGTTTTTTAGCAGAGATGCAGAACTAACTCTGCTCGAGATCAGTTCTTTTTTTCTTTCAGGAGTCCATCTTTTTTCAGAAATATTGGCCCCTGCAAGATGAATGATATGAGAAACATTTTCTACAGCATGTTCATCTATTATTCCATTGATAATGTCCCATTCGTACTCGTTAGCATGTTTTTTATGCCGGGTAAGAAATCTCAGGTCAAAATCTTTTTCGAGTTTTTTGGAAAGTTCATGGGCAATCATGCCACTGGCTCCGGTAATGAGAACTATTTCTTTCATAATAATATATTTAGTAGATGTATTGGGGCTATGCCTGATTTTTTACAATCAGCACAAAATCCTCTTCCAGAAGTTTATAGCCGTAATCATAAATAAATTTGTATTCTGAACCGTTTTTATAAACTTTTATATTGGTGAAATAATCAAAATCGAAGCCAAGACTTTCCAATTTGGCTCTGGTTGCTTTAGTTTTACCATCGGTATTGATTTCAACAAGGATACGATAATTTTTACGCAGCTTGTTGTTGATGTTCCGCATAAGATTGGTAGAATCTTTGTTCTGCTTATTGTTGTAGGCGTTGCGGCAGGCATCATTACAGAACTTTTTATCAGCCCTTCCGATTATTTTTTCGCCACATTCGAGGCAATTCATTATTTTATCATTTGGTGTGGTGTGTATGTCTTTTCTTTAATAACTTTTTGAACCTATTGTGAGAAGGATAGCTTCTGTTGGCAGTAATATTATTGAAAAATAAAGCGACAACAAGCAGAATAATACATCCTGAAAGAACAGGGGAAATAACGTACCAATATCCCAATTCCGGAATTTTCCCTGTAGAACTCACAGCAATCAATGCGGTGGCTCCTCCGGGCGGATGCAAAGTTTTGGTATACTGCATAAGGACAATAGAAAAAGCTACAGCCAATGGTGCAGAAAGCCATATGATATCCGGAACAATCTTGTACACGGTAACTCCTACAATAGCAGAGAGAACGTGCCCGCCTATAAGATTTCTGGGTTGTGCCAATGGACTTTGAATGGCTCCATAAATAAGGACACTGGACGCTCCAAAAGAACCGATCAGAAATATATTTTCTGTTTCTGCCAAAGAGTGAGACTGGATAAAGGCAATGAGCCCAATCCCGAAAAAAGCGCCTAAGAATGACCAGAAATGCTCTTTGTAATCAACAAGCGTTTCTTTATATATCACATATTTTGAGACTCTGAACGTTCTTTTTATAGCCTTCTTCATTTAATCTTCTTTATTTATTATTTGAATTATATTTTCTATGAAAATTTTGGTGTAGATCCCATCTTTATCATAATCCGGATCTAGGATGGTAATTTCTATCCCGAAGCATTGCTGATGGTGGATTAATGGGGTCAGTATTTCTTTCAAATCTGCATAGCCTATCCCATCTTCCATTCTGCAGTCGACAGCGGGCATAATTTCGTCTTTCAATATATCCACATCGAGATGAATCAAAAAACCATCGAGATTTTTTTTATGTACGATATGTAAGAAATCTTCGGCTGTTTTTTTAAAGCCATTCTTTCTTAGATTATGAATATCAAAGTAATGGACCTGAGAATTGATAATTTGGTTTACATAGTCTTCATCTTCTGTTTCAGCATTTCCACAACAGAAGATATTTTCTTCAGAGAAATAAGGTTTTAATCCGTTAATGTCGGTCAGTTTTTTGTGGCCGGTTCCGGAAACTATAGCAAGATCCATTCCTGCAGCTCCTCCTGTTTCAGAAAGTTCTGCCGGAATAAAGTCTGTATGGCCGTCAAGGTAAAAAAGGCCGTAAGTTCCAAGCTTTTTTAATGCTAAAGCATTGCCTATGAGAATACTGCAGTCCCCACCAAGAAAAATGTTGAACGAATTTTTATCGTAATGATTCAGGACTGTTTCAGATTGTTTCTTAGCATATTTGATAATTTCATTGGCATTTCGGACATTTGAATCTTCATCAAGATCCATAGAATATGCCGGAGCTTCCAGTCTAAAAATATGTGTAGGTTGAATTTTTTTATGAAAACTAAACTTTCTGAGCCAGTCCGGAAGCTTTTTAACTCCGGGTTCTGTCTCATGTATCTTTTTTACAAGCCCCAGATTGAGAGGAAACTCAAAAATTTTGATGTCCCTTTTCATACATGAATTTTCACAAATATACGGAATTATCCGTTTGTAAATGGATAATACTAGAGATATCCCCTGATAATTTCAGAATATAGCTGAAAAATAATCCGATAGTTTATTCTACAATTTTAATATGATAAATGGCCACTAAACCAGAAGTTACCGGAAGTTTATTATCCTGTAGGTAGTTTCCGGCTTTGAAATACACTGCTTCCGACTTCCAGCTGTCTCCCAATGTATAGGAAGTTGTTTTCTGATTGATCTTTACCTGTACATTTAAACCATCCTGTTGGATACTGTATTCAAAAATCTGACCCAGAGAAATATTTTTCAGAAGGGTGATACGTTCTTCTTTGCCATTAACTTCCTTTTTAAAACCGGCCTGAAGATCTCCATTATTCCACCACAGTTTTACGGCTTCTGTGCCTTTGGAACTTCCGTGAATTTGTCCAATGATAATTTTCCCGGAAGCTGGCTGCTGCAAAACAGACATTTTAACCTGTAAATTATGTTGGTTTTCAAAATGCCAATCATCTGCCTGACGCAATTCTGTTCTGGGATAATGAGATCCTTGGGTAGTAACTCCGTCCGAAGAACAATAAAAACGAATACTTTTATCCTCTTTAGAATAATAAAAATTGGGCGACGAAAACTGGGCTATTTCCGGACCTTTAATGATGGTAATAGAATTATTTTTCGGAATGGGAAGCTGAAGGTTAAAGCCCGTCAGATCAAACTGGGTTTGAGGAGCGGCGGTATAACTGCTTTTTTGTGCATGAAAAAGAATAGGGCATAATACAAGTAATCCATATTTAGCTGAGGCTGAAAATAGGTTTTTCATAGCAGGTTGGTTTGGGTTGAAAAATAGATACTAATTTATGTATTTTACCTGATAGAGATTGCACGTTATGCATCTTTTTTTTATGTTATGAATGTAAAATAAAACCAGAAAGTCAATCTGACTTTCTGGTTCTCTTTAGTGCTGAAATTTAAATATCAAATTATCCAGTAACTAATTCCTCGGAATAAACCAATCCTTCATAGCAGGCATTATAAATTGCTTTCAATTCATCTAAAGAAGGAACTCTAGGATTGAAACCTGTACAAGGATCCACTAATGCATTGTTGGCGATATAATCAAGGTTTTTGTCCCAATCTTCTCTTGAAATTCCAAATTCTTTTATTGCAGACTGATTGTTGACCTCGGAACGCAAGGTTTCAATGGCCTGAGCAAGATCTTCTGCTGTTTCTTTACCGATTACTTTAGCGAGATCAGGAAAACGTTCTGTTGCCTGAGCATTGTAACGGATAACATTCGGAAGGAAAATAGCATTGGATGCTCCATGAGGAATTCCATACAAAGCTCCCACCTGGTGAGATAATGAGTGTACAATTCCCAACCACGCATTGTTGAATGCCAGACCGGCCATAAAAGAGGCATCATGCATATTCTGACGGGCTATAATATTATTCGGGTTTTCAACCGCTTCTTTTAAATTATTAAAAACGATCTCTAGACCACCTTTTGAAAGTGCATCGGCAATATTGTTGTCAATATTCGAAACATACGCTTCCACACAGTGAGTTAAAGCATCAAGACCTGTATTTGAAGTAACATGAGCAGGCATTGAAGCACAGATTTCGCCATCCACAATGGCAATATCCGGAGTCAATTCATAAGAAACGATAGGATATTTTACTCCTTTTTCTCTGTCAGTAATAACGGCTAGACCTGTTGTTTCAGTTCCTGTTCCGCTGGTAGAAGGAATAGCTATAAACTTTGCTTTATTTCTTAAAATCGGAACAGTGAAAGGTTTGATCATGGCATCAAAATCTGCATCCGGATATTCATAAAATACCCACATGATTTTTGCTGCATCAATGGCAGAACAACCTCCTAAACCTATAATCCAGTCCGGTTCAAATGTTTTCATAACCTCAGTTCCTTTCATACATGTTGCAGACGATGGGTCTTCTTCTACACCTTCGAAAATCTGAGTTTCTATTCCGGCCTCTGTAAGATAAGCAATAGCTTTGTCCAAAGTGCCACTCTTTCTCATCGAGCCTCCTCCTGTTACGATTACTGCTTTTTTACCTTTAATATTTGCCAGTTCTGAAAGGCTTCCCGCACCGTGAAAAACTTCCCCAGCAATAAATAATTTGCTCATTTTTTGACTAAATTTTTAATGAGACAAAATTAGATCTGCCAAAACAGACGATGCTATACAAACAAGATTATGTGTTATACATTTGCGCCAATTCTTGCTGGAGTTCTGTTGGAGTTTCTTTCAGTTTTGCTTTTACAAACTTGTTGAGAGCAGAAGGAGAATTGAATCCCAAGTCAAAGGCAATTTCCTTATGAGAAAGATCTGAAAACATCAATTGTCGCTTTATTTCAATTAAAATTCTGTTATGGATAGCCTGAATCGCCGTTTCTCCACAATGTTTTTTGGTAATTGAGTTTAATTTTTTAGGAGTAATTGCCAGTTCATCGGCATAATACTGAACAGTTCTGTGTTGTTTATAGTGCTCGTTCAATAACTTTTTGAACCGTACATAAACAGGTTTGTCAGCTGTTTCTTTATGTAAAACAGGGTGTAAGCCATGGATTGACTCAATTAAGCCCAACAGAAATATTTTAATCTGAAATCTTGCCTGTTCTTTTTTTATAAGACTAGGGTTTTGATAAATTCCTTGAATGATGGAAATCGTATATAAGCTTTGCTGAAACTCTTGCTGAGATAAAATAGTACAGTGAAGCTGTGTGGAAAGGTTAACGTTATAAGTACTCAGCTCATTCTTTAAAATATCTGAACAAAACAGTATTTCTTCAAACAAAATAATTTTCCCTTTCAGGTCATTACTGATGTCAGAAATAAAATGTACCTGCTCAGGAAATACTACAGAGATTTTTCCGGGTTTCAAAAAGTGAATTTTGTCCTCAATATGAAGTTGTAGTGTTCCACTTTCAATAATAATGATCATAAAATGGTCTTTTTTATGAGGTTTAAAATATTCCTTTAAATATTCTTCTGTTAAATCAAAAGCCCTAAACGAAAGATTTTTGTCTTCTTCCTTTTGAATATTCTTTTTAATCTCAAGCTTCTTCATGTTTTTCATTTCTTTATATCGACCAAAATTTTTTATGATGTCTATTTTTAGAAAAATAGGATACAAAAATAATTAATTTTTATCCTAAAAGTAAAGAAACTGTGAATTCTATATTTTGTTTATGCAATAAGATATTAATCATAATTACGAACTTGATCTATTCTTTTATTCTGATGAATTCGTTTTTGAGATCATTTTTTACTATTTAATATCCGACTATAAACGACTACAAACGAATTTAAATAGTTTATTACCGACTAAAGCTTCTCAGGTAATGAATCTTTGTAACAGAGATTTGAGAAAGCAGTGAACGTCTCTTATCTATATTATTAATATTTAAAATCTAAAAGTTATGTCACTAAGAAACAAGGTAACCCTAATTGGTTACACAGGTAAAGAAGTTGAAATGTTAAATTTCGAAAATGGAAACCTTAAAGCAAGTGTATCATTAGCAACAAGCGATCATTACACCAATGCTAGAGGTGAAAAAGTAGAAGAAACACAATGGCACAATCTGATTGCCTTCGGGAAAACTGCAGAGATTTTTGAGAAATACGTTCCCAAAGGAAAAGAAATTGCCATAGAAGGAAAGCTTACCTACAGATCATATGATGATAAAGAGGGAGTGAAGCGCTATATTACAGAAATACGGGTTGATGAAATCCTTTTACTGGGAGGAAAATAATTCTAAAAACACAAATGATGAAAGTAAAAGTTTTTAAAATAAGACTTCCTGAAGAATTCTTATACAGAGATCAGAAAATGCTGGATGATTTTCTGGAAGCCAACGAAATTATGAAAGTAGAAACAGCTTTTGTAAACGAAGAAAAGTATTGGTCTGTTATTCTGTATTTTGAAGAACAGAGAATTGTGAAAAATACAGTGAAAGAACCAAAAGCTGTAAAATATTCCGCAGAAAATGATTCTTTAAGCTACGATGAAGAGCAGATCCTGAATGCTTTGAAGCTATGGAGGTCGGAAAAGGCCAAAGAACAGAACTTACCCACTTACTTTATTGCAAGCAACAAAGAGCTGATGTCTGTTGCCAAATACAAACCTGCTAAGAAAGAAGAATTGCTTGAGATTAAAGGATTTGGAAAACATAAGATTGAAAATTATGGTGAAGAAATTCTGGAAATACTGGAGAATGTCTGATTTTTCGAATAATTAAATGATCAAAAAACATCAAAAGCTGAAGAAGATTATAGCTTCAGCTTTTTATGCTGTGTGAAATTCCATTCAATTCCGTACTTTTGCATCTATCAAAATGACATACAAGAAATGAAGCCAAGTTTAGCAAAAGGAACGAGAGATTTTACGGCACAGGAAGTTTCCAGAAGAAAATATATCATTACTATTTTACAGAATAATTTTGAGTTATTTGGATTTCAGCCTTTGGAAACCCCAAGCTTTGAAAATCTTTCCACGTTGACAGGAAAATACGGAGAAGAAGGAGACCGTTTGATTTTTAAGATTTTAAATTCTGGAGATTATACCTCAAAAGTAAATACTGAAGATTGGGAAAATAAAAGCCATCAAAAACTTACTTCACAAATTTCAGATAAAGCCCTTCGTTATGACCTTACTGTACCTTTTGCAAGATTTGTAGCAATGAATCATGGGAAACTGACATTTCCATTCAAACGTTATCAGATACAGCCGGTTTGGAGAGCAGACAGACCTCAGAAAGGAAGATTCAGAGAGTTTTACCAGTGTGATGCAGATGTTGTAGGAAGCGAAAGCTTATTACAGGAAGTAGAACTGGTTCAGCTATATCTAAAATCATTTTCAGATCTGAAAGTTCCTGTAACCATTCATATGAACAACCGAAAAATTCTTTTCGGATTAGCTGAGTATGCAGGAATCACAGATAAACTGATTGACTTTACTGTAGCTTTAGATAAACTTGACAAAATTGGAAAAGACGGAGTTGTTAAAGAATTGTTGGAAAGAGAAATCTCTCAGGAATCTATTGATAAATTGGACTTCCTTTTCGAACAGTCTGACGATGCACTAGAAAACCTTCTTCAGTTGAAAGAAAAATTTGCAGGCAATGAAATTGGTCTGAAAGGAGTAGAAGAACTGGAATTTGTTCTTACACAATCTTTGAATCTTGGGGTTGATATGCAGAATTTAGTTTTCAATATTACCTTAGCGAGAGGACTTGACTATTATACTGGAGCCATCTTTGAGGTAAAAGCTGATGAAGTGGCGATGGGTTCTATCGGAGGAGGAGGTAGATATGATAACCTGACCGAAGTTTTTGGAGTAAAAAATATCCCGGGAATCGGAATTTCATTCGGGCTAGACAGAATCTATCTTGTAATGGAAGAGTTGAATCTTTTCCCTGAAGAAGCTTCTGCTAAAATAGAATATCTTTTTGCCAATTTCGGAGGAGAAGGAATAACAGAAGCTTTAAAGTTGATCATGCAACTAAGAGCAAAAGGTGTTTCTGCAGAATTATATCCCGAAAACTCAAAGATCAACAAACAGTTTACCTACGCAGAAAAGAAAGGTATTAAGAATCTTGTTTTTCTGGGTGAGGAAGAAATAAAAAATAATACAGTTACTTATAAAGATCTTGAAGCTGGAGAACAAAAAACTGTTTCTTTAGAAGAATTTTTAGGGTAATACCATTTTACATACATTAAAAATAAATCAACCACAAAAGTAATTTTTGTGGTTGATTTATTTGGAGGATGATAAGATTTAAATATTTTTGAAGTCTACATTCGATTTAGAATTTGTAATTTGGAGTCGATGTTATAAAACAGGGAAGTATTTCTTCTCTAAAATCAATAAAAACTTTTAAACATAAAAACCAAATGAATACTATTTGTGCATTATGCGGAAGCGCTCTCACGTCTACAGATATGTTGGTAGGGAAAAATAAATTGGCAGATGGCGGATATTTGTGTACGGGTTGTTTTACCAAAGCGGTCAATATTAACAGGGATTTTCTTCATACGTTGGATCAGTTTTACTTTGCAGAAATTACAGGAATGTTTCTGAAAAGTAAAATTGACGCAGGCCAAACTCAAAATGATTCTTTCTATACAGGAAACACCTATCAATACGATGCTCCAACAAGACTGGATGAAATCAAAGATCAGATTGTAGCCCTTAAGGCGAGACTCAGTGTGCTTGCCAATGAAGAAGTAAAGGAACTTGCCAATATTTTGGATAGAGATGAGAAACTTTATGCGATTGCAGAAGGAATAGATCTTCAGACTAAAAGAGAAGGAATTATTTTTTCAACCCAAAAGAGGCTTGCTTTTATTGATAAGAAATTTCTGGGCGGAGTTGTAAAGAATGAATTCTCTCTTCAGAGCATTTCTTCTATTGATCATATTGAAAATCTTTTGTACTCCATATTGAAAATCAATACCAATCGGGGAACCGCAGAATTTAAGCTGCACACTAAAAATGATGCAAGAGCTTTCACAAATATTCTTAATCGAAATTACAGTGATGCTGTAAGACCTTCCAGTCAGGATTCCAGACCGTTGCAGGCATTTACTCAAGTAATTCCGGACTTTGCTCAGGAAAACGTTTTCAATACAGGAAATGAAGACTCTTCAGCGATTTTTGAACAGCTGGAAAAACTTGGTAAACTAAAAGAAATGGGCATTCTGACAGACACAGAATTTTCCGAACAAAAGAAAAAGCTTCTGGAAAAACTTTAAAAAAATAAAACCAACACAAAATTAAAAATGAACACAGATTGTGCTCTATGTGGATTACCATTAACGTCAATGGACACGCTGTTAGGAGAAAACAAACTCTCTGATGGAGGGGTCTTGTGCAATAAATGTCTTAATAAAGCAACTAATATTGATAAAGATTTGGTATCAGATCTTGCCAGCTATAGTCTGCTACAGATAAGAGATATTGTATTACACGGCAGTATAGAAGAAGAGGAACCTGTAGAAACGGATATTCCGAATCTTAGAGTGGCTACAGAAGTCTCTCAACCTATTCAAACGGGTTATACTACAGAAACGCCCAATAGACTGGACGAGATTAAAGGACAAATTGCTTCATTGAATGCCAACCTCAGTATTTTTGTAAACAGTGAGGTGAAAGAGCTGGTGAATGTGCTTGAAAAAGATGAAAAAATTATTGCCATTGCTGAAGGAAAATATTTATATAACAATCTTGAGGGAATTTTAGTTTCTACGCAGAACAGAATTGTTTTTGTAGACAAAAAATTTTTTGGTGGCGTCTCCGAAAATGAATTTCCACACTATAAAATCACTTCTATGCAACATAGTAATGGGATGCTTTCTTCTGAGTTAAAGCTTTTTACAGATGGTCCAAAAGCTGAGTTCAAACTGTACAATAGAAATGCAGCGAAAACTTTTTATGATGCCATACAGGCCAATATATACAGTTCACAGAATCAAGAGAGAGTAGAAAAGGAGATTTCGCAGGTAAAAGATATTGAAAAGCCACAACAAACCCCAGTTAAAAAAGAAGATCCATCAGTTATTTTTGATAAGCTTGAAAAATTAGGCAAACTAAGAGAAAGCGGTATTCTGACAGATGAAGAATTTACAGAACAGAAAAAAAAGCTGCTGGATAAATTATAATATTAGAAAAGATGAATAATAATTGTTCGTTATGTAATACGGAATTAAACTCTATGGATACCCTTTTGGGAGCAAATAAGCTGTCAGATGAGAGTATCTTATGTAATAAATGTTTAGACAAAATAAGCCATATCAATCAGGAATTGCTGTATAATCTTAATAATTTCAGTATTGATGATATCCACCATCTTTTAGAAAATGGAAAAACGGAACCGGAGCAAAAGCTGGTAAAAGTAGAGCAGAATCTTCCTGTTTCTGTAAACTATGAATCAAGGAATATTTCGAATGAAGCTTATAAAATCAGAAAAAGAAAAATAAAATACGAATTGGAAAAGCTGAATACCAATCTTTCAGTCTTTACCAAAGGAGAGATCAAAGAACTTCCTTATTTAATTTCTGAAGATGAAAAAATTCTTGCGATCACAGACGCTCAGTTTATTAATACTTTAGATGCTGGAGTACTTGTTGCAACTCCTTTAAGAATGCTTTCTGTATCAAAGTCAATGTTTGGTTCTGCAAAAATCAATACATATCCTAATGAAACAATCAAATCGGTAAGTTTTGTGACAGATCCCAGGTCTCCGATTATTAAGCTGCATCTGGATGAAAGAGTAGTAGAGTTTGAATGTTATAGGGATAAGGAAGATGCAGAAAAATTTTACGATATCATAAAAGTAATCTATAATGCTCCTATCACTCAGACTCAGCAGGAAGGTACTGAGGTAAAAGGAAAAACCTCAGAAGATATTTTTGAACAGCTTGAACAATTGGGAAGACTAAGAGAAAATGGCATTTTAACAGATGCTGAATTTGGAGAACAGAAAAAGAAACTGTTGGAACAGTTGGGATAGAATAATTTTTTTATGAGTATCAGTTAGGAATGATATACAAGACCGATGAATAAAACAATTCAGTTGAAAAACCATAGGTGAATTTTTGAAATAAACGTAAAAAACCATACATCATTATGATAAAAGAAATAATTTTTAGAGCATTCAATTGGAGGTGGTATTTCACTTCCTTTATTGCATTATTTTTTGGCTTTTTCTGCTGGTTGCTTATCCTTATTTTGCCAATCAGTAGTTTTACATGGAATTTTTTCTCAATTCTTCCATTTTTAATCATTGCTTTGGGCTTTATACTGGGGATTTCCAGACTTTTTCAGAAAGATGAATTTAAAAATGGTATTTTACAGTGTATTTTCAGTGTGGTTGTATTCTTTATAGTCGGTGCTATATTTGCTTATTGCCCGCCAAAAAGTCCCTATAAGCCTTATAACAACGATATCAAGAATCCTGGTAATGCCAAATTTTCAATGCCTTTAAAAATATACCCGAATCGTGATAAGCAGTTGGTTCAAGTTACCCAGCCGGATATACTTTTGTATGATTATTTACAGCCTGGTTCTTATAAATATGATGTTTTCCTTAACAAAATAGAAAAAGGGAAAGTCTATTTAAAAGTGTATGATTTTAATACCAATAGAATTCTTTCCGAAGAGGAAATAAAGAGACAATCCATAAGGGAAGTCTTCAATCCTAATGATGAACTGAGAGAATTTTCAAGTGATAAGAAAGACTTTACGGTGAAAGAAGGAAGTTGGGGAGATTATTACGGAAGTCGTGTTGAGGTTTGGTTTCAACCCGATGACTCAACCCTGCCCGAAAGGAAACTAATGACCAAAAACTATATTATTCAAGGAGATTAAACTATTTAAACACCAAAAAAATGAAAAATTATCTGGAAATAAATAAAAATTCATGGAACGCGAAGGTAGAACCTCATCTGAAGTCAGATTTCTACTTTGTAGATGAGTTTTTAAAAGGGAGAAGTTCACTCAATTCCATAGAACTGGAGTTGTTAGGAGATATAAAAGGAAAGAGCATTCTGCATTTGCAGTGTCATTTTGGTCAGGATTCTATCTCACTTTCAAGAATGGGAGCAAAAGTTACTGGAATCGATCTTTCCGACAAAGCTATAGAAGCGGCTAGAGATCTGGCGCAGAAATGTGGTACAGATACAGAATTTATATGCTCTGATGTGTATAATTTGCCCAATGTTTTAGATCAGAATTTTGATATCGTGTATACAAGTTATGGTACAATTGGCTGGCTGCCTGACCTTGAGAAATGGGCTGGGGTGATCGATCACTTTCTAAAACCTGGCGGACGCTTCATCATGGCTGAATTTCATCCCGTAGTCTGGATGTTTGATGATGATTTTACGAAAGTTGCCTATCATTATTTTAACGAAAAACCCATCGTCGAAACTTACGAAGGAACGTATGCTGATCAGTCTGCGCCTATTGTACAGGAATATGTGATGTGGAACCATTCTTTGGCTGAAGTTCTTGATAATCTGATAAAAAAAGAAATGAAACTGGAAACATTTCGGGAGTTTGACTGGTCACCATATCCCTCTTTCAGACATGTAGAAGAATTTGAAAAAGGAAAATGGAGAATTCCTCAGTTTGGAAATAAAATTCCACTGGTTTACGGGCTGGTTGCTGTTAAATAATTCCTTTTAATCATAGAAGATAAAACAAAAAAAAGTCATCGTAAATATTACGATGACTTTTCCTATATATGAATGTTAAAAAAAACTGTCTGTATTTAGCTTAAAGAATCTTCAGCTTTGGTCTTTACTTCGTCCACTTTATTCTGAACTTGGGAAGCAACATCATTAGCTTTACTTTTAAGATCATTTCCCCACTTGTTAAGATTATCTTTTGCTGTATTTAGCTTATCTTTAACCGCTTGTTGATCTTCCGGACTTGAATTCTTATATTTCCAATAAGCTAAAGCTCCTAAACCTAATAACGCTAATAAGCCTTTTGTCTTGTTTCCCATGATTTCTATTTTTTTAAGGTATTAATATTAAAATTTGTTATTAATACATATGTAAAATACGTGCCAAAAAATTGAATAGGATTATAAAAAAATGTTAAAATTAAGAAAATACCTCGAAATTTTCGCCGTCAAAACTGGCAAAAACCATAGTAGGATAGGAGTCTTGATGATAGATATTTCCCTCTTTATCAATAGCGATGGCTCCGGCAAATCCATCAATTACTTTAAGCTCTTCAAAGGTCTTATTGAAAGCGGCTTCAAGAGTCATTCCGTCTGTTACTCTGGTTACAATTTTGGCAGCTGTAGCATTGCTCACAATATCTTCTCCAACCCCTGTACAGCTGACAGCACAGAAAGTATTCGCGTAATTTCCTGCCACGGTGGCCGAATCTGAAATTCTTCCCGGAATCTCAAATCCTTTTCCTCCGGTAGACGTTGCGACAGCCAATTTGCCCTCTTTATCTATTGCTACACAACCCACAGTCCCTTTGCCCCCATTTTGAAGTTTTTCTTCATATTCGCTTCTTCTTTGAGGTATTTCTGTAGAGAAGTTTTCAAAACCATGTTCGGTTGCGTAATTTTTAGCTCCTTGTCCTCCTAAAACCCGGTCGTCTTCACCAATTAGATCTTTAGCTACAAAAATCGGATTCTTAACATCCTGAATATTAATGACACCACTTAATTTTTGGGTTTCACCATCCATAATAGCAGCACTCATACGAATGATACCATCACTTTGAATTTGCGAACCAATGCCTGCATTATATAAAGGATCGTCTTCCAATAGAGACACTGCATAAGCTGTTGTATCAAAAGCAGAGTGGGTTTGGAGATATTCAAATGCCTTTTGAGCAATTGCTTTTAAAGAATTTTGTTTTGCTGTTTTTATTTCATGGCTTTGGCCGCTTTCCGAGAAAAAGCCTCCGTGGATGATGATTTTCATAAAAAATATAATAATTGATATTCTTTACGAAGGTAATTGATAAATTTTAATTAGCTCTAACGTTTCCATGTAAAAATAACCAACCATTTTAAACAAAAAAAATGAAACCGTAGTTCCATTTTTATATTCAGAAAGAATGTTTTTGAGTAATAAACGATCAAAAATTATTTATCCTGTGGTATCGGATTAAACTGGGAATTTTCAATGGTCAGTGCTTTGGTTGTTAAGTCGTAATGATCATTCATCGACATTACATGAACCGTTAGATTATCAATAGATATAGGTTCTCCTAAATTAATGTTGGTAAGATTGGTATCTTTTATAAATCTTCCGTCAACCAAAATCACCAGGCCTGAACCTACAGCAGTCATCACATCATTATGAATAAAAAGCCCGGTATCTTCCCCAAGACCAATTCCTAAAGTTCTCGGATTGTTAACAACCGCCTGGAAAAGACGTCCGATTCTGCCTCGCTGCACGAAATGGGTATCTATAATTACATTATCTATAAGGCCTAATCCCTGTGTTGTTTTGATTTCACCTTTTAGAAGAGCTTCAGAGCTGCTTCCCTGGTAGATCATATTTTCGGAAGCGGCGGCGGCCCCTGCAGAAGTTCCGGAATAGATGAAATCCTGTTCCTGATACTTTAATAATATAGTATCATGAAACCTTGTTCCTCCAAGAATGGATGTCAGTCTCAATTGATCTCCTCCGGTGAACATCATGACATCAGCTGCATTCGCTCTGGCTACCATGGCATCAGAGTTCGCTTCCTCACGATTGTGTATATCAAGAATGTTGACATTTTTAGCACCCAGAAATTCAAATGCTTTTTTGTATTCTGAACCTACAATTTGTGGAATTTGAGAAGCTGTTGTTACGATTTCAATAACAGAATCTTCCTTGTGCTTCGATTCGTTGATGATCTTTCGCAAGATCCCGCGTTCAAAAAAGTTAAGATTCTTTTCGATATTCTGATCATAATCGGTTTCTGCAAAACTCCCTTTGTTTACAGCCCCTCCAATCACTATTAATTTTCCAACAGGTTTTGTCATGGTACAAAATTAAAAAATAATTAACATTATTTGATGAATTTCGTGTCATCTTTCATTGATTTTTAATGATTTATAAATGTGAATAAAAATTAATATTTTTTTAATAAATCTTTAAACGTGGTATGGTTTTGTTTAGGGTTTTACATTATCTTTGACTATACAATGTGTTTTTATTAACTGTTTAAATGCCAATAGACTATGAAAATCGAAAAGATTCAGGCACTACGAGGTCCTAATATCTGGAGCATCAGAAGAAAGAAACTGATACAGATGAGATTAGACCTTGAAGAAATGGAAAATTATCCTACCAATAAAATCGAGGGATTCAGGGAAAGGATTGAAAAATTAATCCCTTCATTGATTACCCATCGATGTTCCGAAGGAGTGGAAGGAGGTTTTTTTCACCGGGTAGAAACGGGAACCTGGATGGGCCATGTCATTGAGCATATAGCTTTAGAAATCCAGACTCTGGCGGGGATGGATGTAGGATTTGGAAGAACTCGTGAAACAAAATCTCCGGGAGTATATAATGTAGTGTTTAATTATATTGAAGAAAATGCAGGAATTTACGCTGCTGAAGAATCAGTCAAAATTGCAGAAGCGCTGATTGAGGGAAAAGATTATGATTTAAATGCCTGTATTCATAGATTAAAAGAGATCAGAGAGCGTGTTCGTCTGGGACCTTCTACAGGAAGTATTGTGGAAGAAGCTGCTTCCAGGAGAATTCCATGGATAAGACTTGGAACCAACTCTTTGGTACAGCTTGGATACGGTGTAAATCAGCAGAGATTTCAGGCTACGATTACCGGAAAAACCAGTTCTATTGCTGTGGATATTGCCTGTAATAAAGAATTGACTAAAAGAATGCTTCATGATGCTGCTATTCCGGTTCCCATTGGAGATCTTGTAGTAGACGAAGAAGATTTGAATAATGTAATCAGGAAGATCAATTATCCTATCGTACTGAAACCTTTGGATGGAAATCATGGCAAAGGATCTTCTATTAATGTCAACGACTGGGAGTCTGCAAAAATCGGTCTGGAGCACGCACAAAAATATTCCAGAAAAGTAATTGTTGAAAAATATATTACGGGTTATGACTTCCGTGTTTTGGTTATTGATAACAAGATGGTTGCGGCCGCAAGAAGGGTTCCTGCTCATGTTGTTGGCGATGGGGAACATAATGTTCAACAGCTTATAGAAAAAGAAAATAAAGACCCAAGGAGAGGGTACGGACATGAAAATGTTCTTACTGAGATTGAAGTAGATAAAGACACTCTTGAACTGCTTGATAAACTTCATTATACACTTGAGACTGTTCCTCAAAGAGGAGAAGTGGTTTATTTGAAATCAACCGCCAATCTTTCAACGGGAGGAACCTCCATTGATGTTACCGATATGGTACATCCGGAAAATATTACGATGGCAGAAAGAATATCCAAGATTATTGGTCTGGATGTCTGCGGTATCGATATTATGGCCGAAAATTTGACACAGCCATTAAAAGAAAGTGGTGGAGCGATCATTGAAGTAAATGCGGCTCCGGGTTTCAGAATGCACCTTGCTCCAAGTGAAGGACTGCCAAGAAACGTTGCTGCACCCGTAGTAGACATGCTTTATCCACAGGGAAAACCATTTACCATTCCTATTATTGCAGTAACAGGGACGAACGGAAAAACGACTACTACAAGACTTATCTCTCATATTGTGAAAAGCAATGGTTATAGAGTAGGATTCACGACTTCGGATGGTATTTATATTCAAAATACAATGCTTTCCAAAGGAGATACTACAGGTCCTCTTTCCGCAGAGTTTATTCTGAAAGATCCGACCGTAGAATTTGCTGTTCTTGAAACTGCACGAGGTGGAATTCTCCGCTCTGGACTTGGTTTTTCACAATGTGATATTGGCGTTCTGACAAACATCGAAGAAGATCATTTAGGAATGAATGATATTCATACATTGAAAGACCTTACTAAAGTAAAAAGAGTAGTCCTGGACAGTGTAAAGAAAAGCGGATGGAGTGTATTGAATGCTGATAACGAATTTTCTATGAAAATTGTTAATGATCTGGATTCCAATGTTGCGATTTTCAGTATGGATGAAAACAATCCTCATATTGTCAAATTTGCCAAAGAAGGAAAGACGACCTGTGTGTATGAAGAAGGTTTTGTAACCATCAAAAAAGGTGATTGGAAAATCAGAATAGGAAAAGCGAAAGATTTCCCTATTACGATGGAAGGAAAAGCAAGATTCATGATTGAAAACGTACTGGCTGCCAGTTTGGCGAGTTATCTTCATGGTTTTGGAATTGAAGATATTTCAAACTCTTTGAGAACATTTATACCAAGCGCACAGCTGACACCGGGAAGGCTGAATGTTTTTAAATTTAAAAACTTTAAAGTTTTGATCGATTTTGCCCATAACCCTTCAGGATATGAAGCGATTGAAGATTATTTGAAAAATGTTGAATCTACCAAGAAAATAGGAATTATTTCCGGCGTTGGAGACAGAAGAGACAATGATATCCGAGAATGTGGAAAGATTGCGGGAAGAATGTTCGATTATATCATCATCCGAAACGAGAAACATCTCCGTGGGAGAACAGAAGATGAAATTAATGGCTTGATCATTGACGGAATTAATTCCGCAGGAAAAGATGTAAGCTATGAAATCATTCCTAAAGAAATTGAAGCATTGAAACACGCCATTGGAATGGCAGAAGAAGGAACCTTTATCACGGCTTTAAGTGACGTGATTTCCAATGCGATCGATCTGGTACAGGAATATCAGGCGAAAGAACTTTTGGAAGACGATAAGAATCTTTAATAGATCCAGATATATTTTCGGCGGAACCAAAGGTTCCGCCGAAATCTTATTTAATAATAGAAATATCAATTATACTTTCTCAGAACTGGCGGAGATATCAATGATGCTTAGGTTCTCATATGCTTTTAAAAGGTCTTCATTTGTTTTGTATTGCTCTTCGTCTTTTTTGTAAATTCTTTTGAATCCCGAAGGCGTACTGAGAAATAAGGAGTTAGTTTTATGGTCGCGTTCCTTAACAAAAAGAGTGAGTTTAGCAGATTTTGCATTAACTTCAGGATTGTTGGTATTGTCAATAAATCTTATTGCAATAAAATTGTTTTCTTCAACAGTTCCTCCTCCTAAAATAATGAGTTGAATATCTACTTTTAAATCACTCAATACATCCTTAACTTTTTTACCTAAATAATATTTTTTGTTAATCTCAAACTTACCAATATCATTTTTTGAGTATATTTTTTCCTGTGCATTGATCTGTGAAAAATGACTTATGACGATGATCAAAAGAGAAACAGATAATTTTTTTATCATTTTTAAAGAGAAATTTTTTTACACGTAATGACCATACTTTATCCTTCCGCGAAAAAAGCATTAGAACTTCCGATCCAAATCGCATCTTTTTTATTAAAATCTACATTTACCATCGCTGCTTTGGTCATTCTTCCTAAATTTTCCAGTAGAATAGGGCGTTCATCATTTTCTCTCCAAATATATAATAAACGGATTTCAGCTTTTGAAAATTCTCCTTTGATATCTTCAAAAATGGGTTCATAAGTTACTTTTCTCTGCAAAATATAGTTTTCTTTATCCTGAATAGCTTCTGTGATCTCTTTTGTCGGATTTAGATTTACTCCGCTTCCTGCAAATGAAAATAAAGGCTTCAATACAAAATGGTCAAGGTTTTCATGCTCCGGAAATTCATGAAGGAAATAACTTTTCGGTACAAATTGATGCTTTAACAACGGTAATAGGAACTTTGAAATTTTAAAGAACCAGTTGGGATGGGTAATCCACTTTACATCAACTTCTTCACGGAAATCAAACTCCGTTATAAGATCTGGAATATTGTCTAATTCATCAAATATGACGCGGTTATAAATTCTTTTAATCTCAATCAGCTTTCCATCATGTTCGTAGAAAAGTTTTTTGCCCTGTTTTTTCACTTTTGTCAGACAAACAGTCTTTATTCCCAATAATTTTTCAGTTAAAGCAAAATCAATAGCTGTTTTTTGTTGTTCGGGAAAAATTTCAAGAAGAATGACATGATCAGGATGTTCATCACCAACAATTAATTCCTTTAAATAATTTGTAAAAGCCTCATGAGGCATATGATTTTTGATAGCATCAAGGAACGGATATACTTCGCAAAACGTCTCTTCATATGTTTTTTGAAAAGCATATAATGAAGGAAATGCCTGAAGCTCTATCAACTGAGGTTCTATTTCTCCATTTTCGCTTCTACAGATACCGAAATCTATAGTAAAAAAATGAGGTTTATCTGTATCATTGGGAACTCTACAGTTGTCAGGGACTGCTTTTTGAATTGTTTCAGCGGGAAGATTTTTGATTTGAGTAATGATGCTTTCACTGGCTTCAATAAGTTTGTTTTCAAAATCTTTGGTAAGAAATAACGGACTTTCTGAAATTCTAAAAGTGGGTTCTACGCCTCCTTTCTGCTTTAAAATATCCTTAAGTTTCTGATACTTTTCCTGTGAAAATTCCTGATTGAACTGTTTTCTGTATTTTGGAATCATATTTTTTGTGTGATGTTAAAAAATCGAGCATTTCTGCCCGATTTGATTTTACCACAAAAGGCACAAAAGTTTTTAGAACATAAAAATTTAAAGTACACTTTTTATAGCTAAGCTTTTATAATTCTTACTAGACTAATTTTCTAAACCGCTTTTGTGGCTTTTGTGGTTTATATTAAGTTAAACTTTTAAACCAAAGATTCAGCTTCTTTCAAAATGTTTTTTTTTGCAAACTGAAGAAATCTTGGAAGAATCTGATTTCTGGTGAGGATGATTTTGTCTTCATCATCTATTCTATCCATCGTTTCAAGATATTTTTCCATTCCGAAATTTTCAATCATGGCTTCTCTGTTTTTTTCGTCTTTCAGATTTTCAATAAGACCTTCGGGACTGGCTTCCGGATGAAACTGGGTTCCAAATATCTCTTCCGAAAAACGAACAGCCATTACAGCTCTTTCCAGATTGATATGAGGACGGAATTTTTCAATCGCCATGATTTCCATTCCTAATTCTTTGAAACGATCCGTATCGGGCTCTATAAATTGGTACGCTCTGGAATCAACGGCGTAGAAGGGATCCTGAAGATTTTCAAATAAAAATTCACTTTTACCTTCCTTGGTTTTATGAACGGGCATTACTCCAAAAGAGTACGATTTTCTTTTGCAGATATTTCCCAGCTTCCAGTGAATGCTTGCTAATTGGAATGAATGGCAGATTAGAAACAGATATTTCTTATCATCATTATATTGATTGTGCTCAAATACAGAATCTAAAAAACCGGAAAATTTGTTTTCCCATTCAAAGCCTTCTCTGTGTGGATTTCCTGGGCCTCCGGAAGAAATAAAGATATCAAAGTCTCCAATTTCCGGCATTTCATCTTTAAATCTTACATCAAATGTTTCGATGATTACATTTTCTTCAGAGTTCTGCTGAAATGCCTCCGAAATCTCTTTAATGTTTCTAAAGCCTTGATTGACATGATTATTGTTCATGTCTAACAGAGCAATTCGAATATCTTTCATTACATCATATTTTTTGTAAAGTTACCAAAAATATTATGAAGCGGTTTCTCCATGTGTTATTCCATACTCTGTCTCTGAGATCATATAATCAACGACTTTTGTAAGATCTCCGGTTTCTTTGAAGATCTGAAGTTGGCGGTCTGCACCGGTTCCATTTTCAAGAATTTTCCATGCATATTCAACTTCCTGTCGACATCCCAGATCATCTACAACGTCATCAATAAACTCCAACAGTTCTTTTAATAAATGAGGATAGGGTACAGATTCTTCTTTCCCAAAATCAATCAAATGAGCTTCAATACCGCTTTTGGAAGCCCGCCATTTATTTTCGTTCAATAATAGTCTTCTATAGCTTCTGAAGCTGAGATTTTGTTGGTGGAGTTTATAAATTTTGGCAACGAGACTTTGCATAATGGCGGCAAGACAGACTGTTTCGTCAATTCTTAATGGCATATCACATATCCTGAACTCAATAGTAGGATAGAATGGATGAACGCGTAAATCCCACCAGATTTTCTTGGCATTGTCGATGGTTCCGGTTTTCACCAGCAGATCAACGTAGCTGTCAAATTCAGCAAGAGAGTTAAAATAGCTTGGAATACCGGTTCTGGGAAATTTCACAAAAATTTCCTGTCTGTAGGATTTAAAACCTGTATATCTTCCGATCCAAAATGGAGAATTGGTAGAAAGAGCATACACGTGAGGCAGGAAGTAGCGCATAACATTCTGAATTCGGACTCCTTCTTCACGATTAGGGATTCCGATGTGTACGTGAAGTCCGAAAATAAGATTTTCCCGGGCAACATCTCCCATGTCGTCTACAATTTTGATATACCTTTCTCCCTGTGTGATATTGTTGTCAGACCAGTGAGAAAAAGGATGGGTTCCTCCTCCGGAAACGCGAAGTCCCTGTTCATGAGCAATATTGATAAGATGTCTTCTTAAATTGGTTAATTCTGCTCTGGCTTCCTGAATATTCTGACAGATTCCTGTTTCCATTTCAATCATTGATTCGTGCATTTCGTGCTTTAAGTTTTCACTTAAAACCGCTTTTCCGCCTTCAATGATTTTTGAAACGTGAGAGACAAGATCTCTGCTTTCAACATCGATAATCTGGTACTCTTCTTCAATTCCAATAGTAAACTGATGCATTTTTCTTGTGTTTTTTATTTCTTTTTCGATGATTATTTTATGGAGTCTTTCACAAAGGTTCCCCAGGCTACATTAGGTTTTCCCGGAACATATTCTTTGGCTTTCTCTACTGCTAGTTTGGCAGCGTGCTCTATAATCCAAGCAAAATTTTCTTCTCCCACAGAATTTCTGTCTGCATCCGGAGCTGGGTTACAGAAGTCAATAGCATAAGGGATACCATCTCTTACAGCAAATTCTACTGTATTGAAATCATATCCTAAAGCCTCATTCATGGTAATAGTATAATCATGAATGGTTTTCAATAGTTTTTCAAGTTCTTTACCTTGCGTCTGATGGGTGGTAGCATATCTTAGATGAGGAGCGTTCCTTGGCTCGTAAGGCATTATATGAACATATTTTCTTCCCAGACAGTACACTCTGTAATAGTCGTCAAAAATAATTTCTTCCTGTACCATCATGACCAATTGTTCTGTTTCACCGAGTTTATTCCAAAGATCATCTGGATTTTCTACTCTGTAGACATTTCTCCATCCACCACCGTCATGAGGTTTCATGTAAGCCGGGAATCCAACGTAATCGAATATGTAGTCCCAATCATGAGGGAATTTCAGGTTTCTGAAAGACGTTTCTGAGGTATTATCCGGTCTTTCATGAGATGGCAATAATACCGTTTTTGGAAGAGGAATTCCAAGTTTAGACATTAGAGCATTGTTGAAGAACTTTTCGTCTGCACTCCACCAAAAAGGATTATTAATGACATAGGTGCCATTCAATGCTGCATTTTTCAGATAAGCTCTGTAGAAGGGAACGTCCTGCGAAATTCTGTCGATGATCACTGCATATCCATAATCTGCACCTTGTTCCAATTTATCAATGGTTACCGGTTCTGCTATGATATCTCCGCCTCCCAATTCATTTACTTTTTCGATAAATGCCCAGGGAAATGTATCTTCCATACCGAATAGAATTCCAACTTTTTTTGTCATAATTTCTGTTTTTTAAATTGATGTATCTTTTTTATTTTCTATAATTCAAGAATTCTTATTAATCATTGATAGAGTATTAAGAGAAATAGGCTCCTATAAATGTAGGAAATACCATTCTCCATAGCGGCCAGTCGTGACCAATCCATTTTCGTTCATCATACCAGAAGTCTATGCCTTTTATATTTAGAATTTCTGCCATTTCAACATTTTTATCTTTGCAGATGTCCTGATCGGAAGTGCTCAACACAATATGCATATGTTTGTATTTCCAGGCTTCATCATTTCTTACAAATTCTCTTGGACAGTTAAAATACACTGTCTCATCAGAATAACCGTCCATGAAGTTTCTTATACTGAATGCGCCTGAAAGGCAAAACAAATGGGAAACAACATCAGGAAACCTAAATGCAAAATTGGCGGCATGGTATCCTCCAAAACTCGCACCGGCAACCGCAACACGATGGGTTTTATGAAGCTTTTGGATATAAGGAACAAATTCCTTAATCAAAAACTGTACATAGCGCTCATAGTTTCGAATTCTTTGCTGTGGAGATATTTTTTCATCATAGAAGCTCCAGCTGTCAATGGTCTGAATATTATAAAGCTTCACTTTTCCCTGTTCTATAAACCAATTGATACTTCCGTTGAGATGAAAGTCATGGTTTTGGGTATATTGCCCTTGTGAGGTAGGAAACATAATAATAGGATGACCATAATGTCCGGTCACTTCTACCTTTAAACTTGTTCCTAATATATTTGAATAATATTCTGTATGTTCTATTTGAGGCATTGAGATCTTATTTTGTTGATGGTGTAATTTTAGCTGCTTAGTTTAGTACTTTTAGGTGGTAAAATATTCAGCATTTCTGTATGAATTTTTTCTGCAGCAGTATCTAATCTGGTTTGTACAATATCTGCATCATTAGATTTGTAAACAATTCCCACATGATAATCAATAGGAAGGAACTTTACGACCTCATCACATTCAAAATGGCTATAATCTGGTTCTTTATCTTTGATCAGAGCTACAATCAATCCTGAATAATAGCCTGTAGGAGGAGAAATAGCATATTGCTTTCCTCTCAAAAGGGCATCTTCAATCTTGGCCCATTCGCGCCAGATATTGATCCCACTTGATGCTTCAACGAGATCGGGAATATGAGCCCCGCCAACTCTTGAGGAGGTTTCCAGGAAATACCATTTTCCGTCTTCTTTTCCACGGATAAATTCTGTATGAGTAGCCCCGTTGATCAATCCGAAATTTGAAAGAACTTTTGCATTGATTTCCTCTAATCCCGTAAATTCATCAGAATATCTTCCCAGCGTTTTGGATCTGAAAACACCTCCTTCATGAGAAACCTGCATAGGAGGAGCGAGATATTTGGATGCGGATGTGAATATAATTTCTTTATTAAAAGTAAGGCTGTCAACATGATAAACGTCTCCAGGCTTGAAGCTTTCCAGTAAAAAAAGATGGCGTTCTTCTCCAAGAGTTTCCAAAGCTTCATGAAGCTGTTCTTTGGATGTTATTTTTTTTATTCCTGAGGCTGAGGCTTCAGATCTGGGCTTCAATACCCAGGGAGCAGGAACTTTATCTACAAAGTTATTCACCTCATCATCATTGAAAACGGCTGTAAATTCGGGAACGTTAATTCCTGAATCTTTTGCCTTTTGGCGCATAGCCAGTTTATCTCTAAAATAACGGTGAGTGGTTTGCCCCATTCCGGGAATACGGAATGTTTCTCGGATTAATGCTGCTTTTTCTACATCATAATCATCTAAGGCTACTACAGCATCTACTTTTCGGGTTTTCATAAGGTGCGAAAAACCCTGAATAAGATGTTCCAGATTCCATACAGATGGTTTTACTTCAGACATATAAAAAATCTCATCAATAGCTTCCCAGGGCCAGTTTTTTTCTTTAAGATTTTCTGAGGTGACTAAGATAATTTTGTTGCCGAGTTTCTTCATCTCGTCCATAAAATCATAGCCCTTGTAATAGCACGAAATGCATACAATAGTTTTCTTCTCCATATAATGTTTTTTAAAATTTAGTGAATTATCAAAAATAAAATTAATTATTTGTTAATTTATTAATATTAAAAAATCAAATATCATGTACTTTTGAAAATTCACTAATCAAGTATACAGAGAATTTTTCTAAAAAACTAATTTTTAATGATAATTTTCGATTAAATCCACGAGCAGTTGAACACCAAAACCAGTAGCTGCTTTTTCCTTGGCATATCCTACACTTCCGAACGCTACTCCTGCGATGTCAAGATGGGCCCATTTAGGATGATTTTCAATGAATTGCTCAAGAAATTTTGCAGCAACAATACAATCTCCTATAGGTTTCATAGAGATATTTTTAAGGTCGGCAACATCGGATTGTATATCATCTTTCCAGATGTCCCACAGAGGAAGATTCCAAAGTCTTTGGTTGGTATGATCTCCGGTTTTTATTAAGTTGTTTTTTAGCTCTTCATTATTGGAGAAAATTGCTGCACAGGTGTCTCCGAACATTCTTACAGAGCTTCCCGTTAAGGTGGCGAGATCAATAAGGAAATCTGTTTTGTAATTTTTGGAAAGATAGGAGAGTGAGTCTGCCAGAATCAGCCTGCCTTCCGCATCGGTATCAAGTACTTCAATGGTTTTTCCATTGTACGCTGTAATGACGTCGCTTGGAAGCAGTGCCTTTTCAGAAATTGCATTATCAGTTATGGGTAATATGGCTACAATATTAATGGGAAGTTCCATTTCAGCAGCATAAATCAAAGTTCCCAGAACCGCAGTAGCTCCTCCCATATCAGACTTCATATAATGTAAGTTGGTTGAGTTTTTTATGGATATACCACCCGTATCGAACAGAACACATTTGCCTACCAAACCATAGGTTTTAGCATTTTTGACGGATGTTTTATATTCTAAAATCGTAAAGGCAGCATCATAAGCACTTCCTTGGTTTACGGCAAGATAAGCACCCAAGCCGAGCTCTTCACATTTTTTTCTGTTGAAAGCAGTGTATTTTAAATCATATTTTTTTGCCAGGTTTTTAAGGTAGGTGCTAAATATCTCAGGCTTTTTAAGATTAGCAGGTTTGTTGAGCCATTCCTGACATGCTGTTTGTCCATTACTCAATGCTTCAGCTTTTTGGCTGATATGATCCAGTTTTTTCTGGCTCAGGTTTTCAAAATGAAGTTCGAATTTAGGGTTCCAAAAAGGGTGCTTCTTTTCGAAAGGGTAGTTATATGTTCCTATTAATAAGCCTTTGGCGAATTCTTCAAATTGTTTTTCGTTCATAAAATCTGCCAATGCCAAGGTAGGAGCAGGTTGAAGCTTTTCTTTGTGGGTCTGTGAAAACTTTAAAGCTACTTGCTGGATTTCAAAATTTTGTAAAGTAGATTTGCCCAATCCAATGAAATAAGTAATTCCTTCTTCGTGAGCGTTGACGAAAAACTCATACTTCTTTCCGGTAAAAAAAGTGGAAATATTCTTATTGAAATTTTTACTTGTTTTGGCCCATTCTTCTTCGGTGAATAAATGGAAGACCTGGGTGTAGTTTTTGTTTTTTTTATTGATTAGTTTCATACAATTTATTTCTTAATGCTTTGTTGTTGTGGTTTCACTTCTACAGGGTTTTCGGTGTTATCATAGAACAGCCATTCAATAGCTCTGGGAAACTCCTGCGACCAGTAAAATTCATTGTGAGTGCCTTCCGGATTGATATTGGTTCTGAATTCAAAATCAAAAAGATTCTTTTTTTCCCATCTTTTCAGATATTCTTCGAAAATATGAATTCTTTTAACCATTTTAGATCCTTCTTGTCCTCCGCCATATAAATAGATTTTTGTTTTAAAAGGAATTCTAAAGTTCATCATCGGAAAGTTATTGTTCGGTTCTACCCAAAGAGAAGGAGAGAAAATCAATAATTTCGAATAGACTTCAGGATATAGAAAACCGCTGTAAATACTTATTAATGCTCCTAATGAACTTCCTCCAATACCTGTGTTATCCCGATCTTTCTTGGTTCGGTAATTTTGATCCACAAAAGGTTTCAGAGTATCTGTGATAAAGCGGATGTATTTTTTTCCCTCAGAACCGTTGGCAATATTGTCGTTATCAAAAATATATTCTTTGATTCGGTCTTCGCTTCCGTGTTCTATAGCAATTACAATAACATCTCCACGTCCATATTCTGCAAGTATAGAGAGCTTCTTGTCTATTTCCCAGTTCCCGAATCCGCTTCCTTCATTGAACAGGTTTTGCGCGTCCTGAAGGTATAGAACGGGGTAGTTTTTTTCAGAAGTATAATAATCATAAGGAAGTACTGCCCATATTTTACGATAGCGGTCAAGCTGTGGGATGTAAAATTCTTCAGAAATAACTTCTGCAATGGGAAAGAATTCTTTTTTGAAAGGCCCCCAGTTCAATCTCCACTTTTCTATAGTATCAAATACTTTTCCTTCAGATTTTTTCACCTTTCGGTTAGGAGTGATATTTCCATATTTGTCCAGTTCTACATTTTCCCAACCTCCTTTTGAAAACTTGTATTCTATAAGATCAGGAAGAATATTATTCTCGATTTCTATGAAATAATTACAGGGATCTTTTTGTTTAAGTTGATAATTATAATCTTTTGGATTCCAATTGTTAAAATTCCCTGTGATAAATACGGGTCTGTTGTCTTTTTCTTCTGTGTAAAGTTCAAATATCATCCTGTGTGTTTACTGTTATTATGTGCTAAATTTATAAAAAAGATTGTTTTTAAATCATAAAATTTTAAGGTAAAAAATGATATATTTGATAGAGATACAAAAAGTGGAATTAACTTGACAATTATTTGAAGAATAATTCATCGCTGTTATCAGTATTTTTCGTAGTTTCAAAAAAAATATAAATACAAACTGATCTTGATGAATTCTGTTAAAACCTATACGCTTTTCAGTGATCATGATGTGTACCTTTTCAAAGAAGGTAGGCACTATAAGCTGTATGGTAAGTTTGGAGCGCATTCCGCGGAAAAAGATGGAGTAAAAGGAATTTATTTTTCAGTATGGGCGCCTCACGCAAAGAAAGTTTCTGTAATAGGAAGCTTCAATAACTGGAATCCTAAAGATCATATTTTATTTCCAAGGTGGGACGAATCCGGCATTTGGGAAGGCTTTATTGAAGGGCTGACCTGGGGAACTTTATATAAATATGCCATTGAAACTCCAAGAGGAGAAATTCTGGAGAAAAGTGATCCTTATGCTTTAAGTTGGGAACAGAATATTCAGGCGGCTTCATTGGTTTCTACAACATGGTACGAATGGAATGATAAGGATTGGATGGAGAACCGTTGGGAGAAGAATAACCTGAATGCACCCATATCCGTATACGAATTACATCTTGGCTCATGGGTTAGAGAAGAAAAAGCTCCCGATCAGTATTTGAATTATCGGGATATTGCCAAAAAGCTGGTTCCATATATTAAAGAAATGGGGTTTACTCACGTAGAATTCATGCCCGTGATGGAATATCCGTATGATCCAAGCTGGGGATATCAGATTACAGGGTTTTATGCAGCCACTTCGCGCTTTGGATCGCCACAGGATCTGATGTTTCTGATTGATGAACTTCATAAAAATAATATTGGAGTAATTCTCGATTGGGTTCCCTCTCATTTTCCCGGAGATGCTAATGGTCTTCACCGTTTTGACGGTTCCTATTTATATGAACATGAAGATCCCAGAAAAGGATTTCATCCCGATTGGAAGTCACATATTTTCAACTACGGAAGAAATGAAGTGAAATCTTTTTTAATTTCCAATGCTATGTTCTGGCTGGATCGTTATCATGCTGACGGATTACGGGTAGATGCTGTAACATCCATGCTTCATCTGGATTATTCAAGAAAAGAAGGAGAATGGGAGCCTAATATCTATGGCGAAAATGTAAACCTGGAAGCAAAAGCTTTTCTTCAGGAATTTAATACCGCCGTTTACAAAGAATTTGGAAACAGCATCATGACTATTGCGGAAGAAAGCTCAGACTTTCCTATGCTTACTAAACCTGTTCATGACGGAGGGGTAGGTTTTGGAATGAAATGGATGATGGGATGGATGCATGATACCTTAAATTATTTTAAAGAAGATTTTTCCAACAGAAAATACAATCATCATAAACTGACGTTTGCTTCTATGTATATGTATAATGAAAATTATATGATGCCTTTATCACATGATGAAGTAGTGCATGGAAAAGCAAGCCTGATCTATAAGATGAAAGGCGATGAATGGCAGAAGTTTGCCAATTTGCGAACCTTATATGTTTATATGTATACCCATCCTGGCGCAAAGCTGCTCTTTATGGGAGATGAATTCGGACAGACCAGCGAGTGGAACTTTACCCGAAGTCTAGACTGGCATTTGCTGAAATATCCGGTTCATAAAGGACTTCAGGAGCTGGTGAAAGATCTTAATCATCTATATAGAGAAGAAACCAGTCTTTATGAGAATCAGTTTGATAAAATCGGGTTCGAATGGGTAGAAGCCGACGATCTTGAAAACTCGGTCTATGCCTATCTCAGAAAAGGAAAAAGAAGAGAAGATGTTCTTATGGTCATTCTGAATCTCTCGCCAAAAACATTTGAATATAAAGTAGGTATTCCTTCTGGAACTCATTGGGAAGTTATTTTTAATTCCGATGATGATGAATACAGTGGAAGCGGGGTTGAGTCTGAAGTAATAGAAGAGAAATATGAAGAATGGAGAGGACATCAGAAAACCATGGTTCTTAATCTGCCGCCATTGGCAGGAATTATTTTAAGACAGAGAAAAGATAAAAAGTATAAATTACACAGAATTAAACATAAAAGATAAAGGATGATTATTTATCATTTAAGTACAGAATGTTACCCCGTGGCAAAAGTGGGCGGACTTGCAGATGTCGTGGGAGCATTACCTAAATACCAGAATAAAATAAAAGGAATTGAAGCCAAGGTCGTAATGCCCTGGTACAACAAACCATTTGTGTTTGACCATGAATTTGATGTAGTTTTTGATGGATTTATCCATCAGGGACCCAATATGCTGCAGGTTCAGGTAATGAAAGAAAAGACAGATGCTTTGGGGTTTGAATTATATATGGTGAGAATTCCCGGATTGCTGGATAGAGATAATCCGTACGGATATCAGGATGAAAGCTTTCAGTTTCTTGCTTTTCAGCATGGAGTTTTGCATTGGCTTTGCGCCATGGAAATAAGACCCGATGTATTGCATTGCCACGATTATCATACAGGATTGGTTCCTTTTATGGTTGAACATTGCCCGGAATTTGGATTTCTTAAGGGAGTTAAAACCATTGGAACCATTCACAACGGAGAATATCAGGGAATGATGAGCTGGAGTATGGCCCATTATATGCCATCTTTTGATTCCTATAAGTGGGGATTGATGGATTGGAATGGTTTCATGAATCCATTAGCCAGTATGATTAAATGTGCAAGCGCCTTTACCACGGTTTCAGAAGGATATCTTGAAGAACTTTTTGTAAGCTTCAGAGGACTGGAAAGTCTTGTAAGGCAGGAATTCGGAAAAGCATACGGGATTATCAACGGAATTGATACGGAAGTATGGGACCCTGAAACTGATCCGATGCTTGATTTTAATTTTACCATTGAAAATGCCGTAGCTCAAAAGAAAAAGAATAAAGAAAAGCTGTGTAAAGAGTATGGTTTAAAGCCCGAACTTCCTTTATTTGCCTTCATTGGTAGATTTGCCACAGAAAAAGGAGCCGATCTTCTTCCGGATGTGGTCTGGAAAAGTATTAAGCAAAGCTATGGTGCTTTAAATATGATGATTCTCGGTTCAGGAAACACTTATATTGAGAATAAACTGAAAGAATACGATTATACCTACACCAATTTCGCGTTGGATCTAGGATACAAAGAACATCTTTCTCATAAGATCTATGCTTCTGCAGACTTTTTACTCATGCCATCGCGTGTAGAGCCGTGTGGTTTGAACCAAATGTATTCTATGAGATATGGTACAGTTCCTGTGGTAAGATATACAGGAGGTCTTAGAGATACCGTAGAAGATATTTCAACAGGTGGAGCAGGATTAAACTTTACCTACCCGGGTGTAGATGATATTGTTCACACCATGAACAGAGCGCTGGCTATTTATAATCAAAAAGGAATGATGGAAGATCTCATCCATGCGAACATGAATTTTGATTTTGCATGGGAGAAATCTGCAGAAAAATACATAGCTTTATACAATAGCTGATTAAAATGAAGAATATTACGTCTTTAATATCAATGACAAGGCTTGTTTCTTGTACAATGAAAAAAACTACGGTATATTCCACACACAGACACCAAAATAAAACAATACATTTAATAAAATAAAAAAACGCAATATATCTATGAACAGAAACGTAATCTCAATTGTATTGGGAGGAGGAAGAGGAACAAGATTATTCCCTTTAACGTATACAAGATCAAAACCTGCCGTACCTATTGCAGGAAAATACAGATTGGTAGACATTCCTATCTCAAATTGTCTGAATTCAGGGCTGAATAAAATTTTGGTTTTAACACAGTTCAATTCAGCTTCTTTAAATTCGCATATCAAGAATTCTTACCATTTTGATATCTTCAGTAAAGGTTTTGTTGATATTTTGGCCGCGGAGCAGAATGTAGAAAACGATAGCTGGTACCAGGGGACCGCAGATGCTGTACGCCAGTCTATGAAACATCTTGAAAAGTACGATTATGATTATATCTTAATTCTTTCAGGTGATCAGCTTTATCAGATGGATTTTGGAGAAATGTTAGACTTTCACATCGAGAATGGAGGAGATCTTACCATTGCCACTATCCCAGTTAATGCTAAAGACGCAACCGGATTTGGGATCTTAAAATCTGATGATGAAGGAAATATAACTTCTTTCTACGAAAAACCAGATTATAATATGCTGGAAGGCCTTAAATCTGAAGTTTCTGATGAGAATAAACATAAGGAAAAAGAATACCTGGCTTCAATGGGAATCTATATCTTCACAAAAAATATTCTTAAAAAGATGTTTGAAGAAGGAGCTGGTGACGATTTCGGGAAAGATATCATCCCAAGCTCTATTGGAAAATACAAAACATTGAGCTATCAGTATGAAGGATATTGGACAGATATTGGTACCATAGAATCTTTCTACGAAGCCAATCTGGATCTGTGCCTGGATCTTCCGCAATTCAATCTTTTCTCTTCTTCTCCAATTTATACAAGAGCAAGAATGCTTCCACCCTCAAAAATTAATGGTTCTTACGTTAGTAAAGCCGTATTTGGTGACGGATGTATCATTATGGCCGATAAAATAGAAAATTCGGTGATCGGAAACAGAACCAGAATAGATAAAGGAAGTACCATTGTTAACTCGTATGTTATGGGAGCTGACTTCTATCAAAATACGACAGAAATAGTAATCAATGACAGAGGAGGTCGTCCTAATATGGGAATCGGGAAATACTGTTACATAGAAAAAGCAATTCTTGATAAAAACTGTTACATCGGAGATAATGTAAAAATCATCGGCGGAAAACATATCCCGGATGGAGATTACGGAACCTATTCTGTACAGGATGGAATTGTAGTGGTGAAAAAAGGAGCTGTTATAGCCCCTGGAACACATATAGGATAGAAACTTGGTTAATTATTGTTAAACATAAAACTAGAGTGATCAGCATATTGTTCACTCTTTTTATTTGTATTATTTTTGTGCGATGCGTATTTTTAAGATATTAACGGTAATTATAATCCTGCTGGGGGGAGCTTATGCTGCTTCCATGTATTATTTTGTAGATGAAAGTAAAAACTTTACCATTGAAAAAGAGATTGATTATCCCGTGGATAAAGTGTTTGCTCAGTTCAATAATCTTCAGAATTTTACAAGATGGAATAATTTCTTTACCAGTTCGCCGTCTATCGACATAGACTACTATACGCCTTATGAAGGACAGGGAAGTTCCATCAGTTATGTAGACCCTAAAAATGATACCGATGGAGAAATGTTTATCAGATACGAAAACCTGAATAAAACCTTAAAATATCAACTTTTCGAGGATGAAAATGAAAATCCAACCTTGGTTGATGTGAAGTTTAAACCTGTTTCTGCAGAAAAAACAAAAATTATCTGGTACGTACATACCCCAAAACTTGCCGTTTGGAAGAGAGTGGAAAATTTCTGGACCGAAGACCGCTTTGCTGAAAACATCAACAAAAGTATGGTTAATCTTAAAAATTCCCTTGGTAATAAAGTTGAAAAAGACAATCAGATGGCTGCTATTAAGTACGACAGTCTGATGGTGGAAAATGAAGAAGACAAACTTCTCCTGGGAATCAATGTAAGTACTTCCAATAAAAAAGATGCCCTTTACAAAAACATTGTTATGAATTATAACAAAGTGTACAACTTTGTGACGATGGATCTTGGGAAAAGAGACGATGAATTCGGGTATCCAATCCTAATGACAGACGCTGATAATTATAAAGACAAAGAGGTCTCTTACTTCCTCGGAATTCCACTTTCCAAGAAAATTGGAGTATCGGATAATAATTTCAGTTTTAGGTCCGTAAATCCCTCCCAAAATTACGTGATGTACTACAAAGGGAGCTATGAGGGACGAATTCGGGCAATTCAGCAACTGATTCAGAAAGCCAAAAAAGACGAGATGCGCTTCGGAGATATCCGCCAGACCTTTATAGAGCGTCCAATGGAAGGACAGGACGTGAATGTTAAGCTCTCATTATCAGTGTATAAGTAATTTTTTTTTAATTATTTTTTTCTTAAGTTTTTTTAACGGTTTCAGACTGTTCTAACTCGGTTTTTTTTATTAAATTTGAAGATTAATTCTACAAATAAATTTTAATAAATAGATAAACTGTAATAATGGACAGATTTTCATTCCTAAACGCAGCTCATTCTCAGTTAATTGAGGATTTATACCAACAGTACTTAAAATTCCCAGACTCTCTAGAACCATCATGGAAAGCTTTCTTTCAAGGCTTTGATTTTGCTTTGGAGAACTATGGAGATGACGATAACATTCAATTTATTCAGGCTCCGGCCAACGCTGCTCCAGCAGTACAGCAGATCTCTCAGGCAGTAACTAACGGGGAGGTTCCTGAGCACATCAAGAAAGAATTCAAGGTAGTAAACCTTATCGAGGCTTACAGAACAAGAGGGCACCTGTTTACAAAAACAAACCCAATCAGAGAAAGAAGACACTATACACCTACTTTAGATATCGAAAACTTCGGTCTATCTAAAGAAGATTTAAATACAAAATTCAACTGTGCTGTAGAAACAGGAATGAAAGAACCTGCTACATTAGCAGATTTAATCACACACCTGGAAAATATCTACTGTGATTCTATCGGGGTAGAATACATGCACATCAACAACGTTGAAGAAAAAGATTTCATCAAAAGATGGCTTCAGGTTAACGAAAACCACCCAAGCCTTTCTGCCAATGAAAAAACAGAAATCTTATTAAAATTAAACCAGGCAGTTGCTTTTGAAAACTACCTTCACACAAAATTTGTAGGACAGAAAAGATTCTCATTAGAAGGAGGGGAAACATTAATTCCGGCTTTAGATCAGTTGATCTCAAGATCTTCTCAGTTAGGAGTAGATGAAGTTGTATTAGGAATGGCTCACAGAGGAAGATTGAACGTTCTTACCAATATTTTCGGGAAATCTTACAAGCAGATCTTTTCAGAATTTGAAGGTAAAGAATTCGAAGAAGATGTATTCTCTGGTGATGTTAAATATCACTTAGGATCGTCTAAAAAGATCAAAACAGCTTCAGGAGAAGAAGTTTGTATCAACCTTACTCCAAACCCGTCTCACCTTGAAACAGTAGCTGCCCTTGTAGAAGGTATCTGCCGTGCAAAAGTAGATGACAAATACAAAGATTACTCTAAAGTATTGCCAATCATCATTCACGGTGATGGAGCTATTGCTGGACAGGGTATTGCTTACGAAGTTGCTCAAATGATGACGCTGGAAGGATACAGAACTGGAGGTACCGTTCATATCGTTGTAAACAACCAGGTTTCATTTACAACCAACTATATGGATGCAAGGTCTTCAACATACTGTACAGACATCGCAAAAGTTACAGAATCTCCTGTAATGCACGTAAACGCAGATGATGCTGAAGCAGTAGTTCATGCAATCCACTTTGCTGCTGATTTCAGAGCGAAATTCGGAAAAGATGTTTATATCGACCTTTTAGGATATAGAAAATATGGTCACAACGAAGGTGATGAGCCAAGATTCACTCAACCAAACCTTTACAAAGCGATTTCTAAGCACCAAAACCCAAGAGAAATTTATAAAGATAAATTACTTAAGGACAGCGTTACTTCCAATGATGTAATTGCAAAAATGGAAACAGAATTCAAAGCTCTTCTTGATAAAGACTTTGATGCTTCTAAAGAAATTGAGAAAAACGTGATGGATCTGTTTATGTCTGAGGACTGGACCAACTATCCAATCGGAAAAAGAGGAGCTGTTCAGTTACCTGTTGATACAAAATATGATGCGGCTCAATTGAAAGAGCTAGCCCTTAAAATGTCAACACTTCCTGCAGATAAAAAATTCATCAACAAGATTACAAGACTTTTCGAAAACCGTATCAAAGCTATTGAAGGAAATTCATTAGACTGGGCGTTAGGAGAGTGGTTGGCTTATGCTACATTGCTTGTAGAAGGTCACAACGTAAGAATCTCTGGGGAAGATGTAGAAAGAGGAACTTTCTCTCACAGACATGCTGTGGTAAAAACAGAAGATACAGAAGAAGAATATATTCCATTAAGACACGTATCAGAAAGCAGATTTGATGTATTCAACTCTCACCTTTCAGAATATGGTGTTCTAGGTTTCGACTATGGATATGCAATGTCTTCTCCAAATACATTAACAATCTGGGAAGCTCAGTTTGGAGATTTCGTAAACGGAGCTCAGATCATTGTAGACCAGTATTTAGCGGCTGCGGAAGAAAAATGGAAAATCCAGAACGGATTGGTAATGTTGTTGCCTCACGGTTCAGAAGGTCAAGGAGCAGAACACTCTTCAGCAAGACTGGAAAGATTCCTTACTCTTTGTGCAAATGAAAATATGGTGGTAGCGAACATTACTTCACCAGCCAACTATTTCCATTTACTAAGAAGACAGCTGAAATGGGCATTCAGAAAACCATTGATCGTAATGAGCCCTAAATCTTTATTGAGACACCCTAAAGTGGTTTCTCCGTTTGAAGATTTTGCAACAGGTTCATTCCAGCCAATCTTAGACGATCCAACTGCAGATCCTAAAAAAGTTGAAAAATTAGTTCTTTGTTCAGGTAAACTGTACTTCGAATTATTAGCGAAAAAAGAAGAATTAAACTGTGAAAACATTGCTTTGGTAAGATTCGAGCAGTTATATCCGCTTCAGGCAGATGCTATTGAAGCGATCTTCAACAAATACGAGAACAAAAAACAATTGGTTTGGGCTCAGGAAGAACCTGAAAACATGGGAGCTTGGTCTTATATCCTAAGAAACTTCAGAGATACAGGAATTCAGGTTGTTGCTCCGGTACCAAGCGGTGCTCCAGCTCCAGGTAGCCACAAAATGTTCGAAAAAAATCAGAACGCAGTAATCAACAGAGTTTTCGACAGAGATGATGCTCCGGTAAAAAGACCTGTTACAGCTTAATTTAAATAATAATCAGTTAAAAAATAAAAAATACTCGATATGTCAGTTTTAGAAATGAAAGTTCCTTCACCGGGCGAATCAATCACAGAAGTTGAAATCGCAACTTGGCTTGTAAAAGATGGTGATTATGTAGAAAAAGATCAACCTATCGCTGAAGTAGATTCAGATAAAGCAACGCTTGAATTGCCAGCAGAACAAAGTGGTATTATCACTTTAAAAGCAGAAGAAGGTGATGTGGTACAAGTAGGTCAGGTAGTTTGTTTAATTGATATGGATGCTGCAAAACCAGAAGGTGCTGCACCTGCTGCTGAGGCTCCAAAACAAGAAGAAGCTCCAAAAGCTGCTGAGCCAGTAAAACAGGAAGCTCCAAAACCAGCTGCTCCGGTTGCTGCTCCACAAACTTACGCTACAGGAGCTCCATCTCCAGCTGCTAAGAAAATTCTTGACGAGAAAGGGATGGATGCAGGACAGGTTTCTGGTACAGGAAGAGACGGTAGAATCACTAAAACTGATGCTGAATTAGCTGCCGTTCCTGCTCTAGGTGGAAGCCCTCTTACTGCAACAGGTTCAAGATCTACAACAACAACTAAACTTTCAGTTTTAAGAAGAAAAATCGCTCAAAGATTGGTTTCTGTAAAGAACGAAACTGCGATGTTAACGACTTTCAACGAAGTGGATATGTCTGAAATTTTCAGATTAAGAAAACAATATAAAGAAGAATTCGCTCAGAAGCACGGAGTAGGACTTGGTTTCATGTCTTTCTTTACAAAAGCGGTTACAAGAGCATTAGCAATGTATCCGGACGTAAATGCTTCTATTGATGGAGACTTCAAAGTAAACTACGATTTCTGCGATATTTCAATCGCTGTTTCGGGTCCTAAAGGATTAATGGTTCCTGTATTGAGAAATGCAGAAAACATGTCTTTCAGCGCTGTTGAAGCAAACATCAAAGATCTTGCTACAAAAGTAAGAGACGGTAAAATTACTGTTGATGAAATGACTGGTGGTACTTTCACTATTACTAACGGTGGTACTTTCGGATCTATGCTATCTACACCAATCATCAACCCTCCACAATCTGCAATCCTTGGAATGCACAATATCATCCAGAGACCAGTTGCGGTTGACGGACAGGTAGTAATCAGACCAATGATGTATGTTGCAATGTCTTATGACCACAGAATTATCGACGGAAAAGAGTCTGTAGGATTCCTTGTAGCGGTAAAAGAAGGTATCGACAACCCTGTTGAAATACTAATGGGTGGTGACGAAAGAAAAGGCCTAGGATTATAGTTTTAATGAAATTATAATATAATTATATAATCTCGCCTCAAAAAAGGCGAGATTTTTGTATCTATTAAGAAAATACTACAATGATGTTTTCAAAAATGACTTCCAATATCAAAGTTTCAGTTATACCTGAATATGATAGTAAAAACAGTTATCCTTCCGAAAACCGTTATGTTTTTAAATACAATATTACTATAGAAAATGACGGAAGCTTTCCTATAAAAGTATTGAAAAGAAAATGGTTAATCTTCGATGTCGGATTTGGATACACAGAGATTATAGGTGATGGCGTAATCGGCCTTACTCCGGAAATAGGAACCCATGAAAATTTCGCTTACTTTTCAAATGTAATGCTTCGCTCTGGCGTTGGCAATATGAGCGGAAAATACCTGGTTAAAAACATGGAAACACAGGAAACTTTTGAAATAGACATTCCGAAGTTCAACCTGCTGTCTGAAGTGTTGAGTAATTAATATTCCTATAAAGTAAAATATATAGGATGTTAATTACTAATTTTAGAAAATATTGAGAATAAAATATAGATACAGAATAAAGAACCCGGGTTCAATATTCTGTGCTATTAAAGTTTCTTGATTTTCGCTTTCATATACTCTTGCACTTCATCATTACTGGTGAGGAAGAGTTTCTCAAATGCCAGCAAAGATATCTTGGCACATACTTCTGCATCGGCTCCGGCTCTGTGATGATTGAACTCAATCTGATGGTATTCTGCAAGTGGCTTCAAACCATATTTTGGAAGATAATTCCAGGATTTTTTAGCAAGCTGAATGCTGCACAGGTAGTTTAAATTGGGGGTAAACATTCCATAATGTTGCAGACATCCTCGCAATACGGAAGCATCAAAACCGGCATTGTGAGCAATCATAAGGCTTCCATACATCATTTCTTGAGCTTCGTACCATATTTCATCAAAAGTAGGCGCTTCTTTCACATCTTCGGGGTGGATACCATGTACGGCTATATTGAACTTATTGAAATATGGAAAACTCGGAGGTTTAATAAGCCAAGTTTTTGTTTCTACAATTTTAGAATCCTGTACCACACAGATACCCATCTCACACGCAGAATTTTTCTCGTGTGTGGCCGTTTCAAAATCTATTGCACAGAAATCCATTGTTTTAAATTATAAATTGTTGGGTTGATTACTGTTGGTTACTAATTCTCTGATTTAGAGTTGAAGGTGAGTTGAAGTTATAAAGTTTTACTCTAATGAATCCTAGTTCATGATAAGTAAAGAAAGTTGTAATTTTTCTTAATCCTTATTACCTGTAACCTACAATCTGTTATTTTCCTCCCAAAAAATGTTTAAAAATCAACCATTTTGATTGATAAAATTGACTTTTTTGTTGGCTCTGACGGCGTTTCCATGTTCCCGGAAGTTGTCCATAGAAACCGAAATGAGCTCTTAATACAGCCCAAAGGTGTGGAAAACCGTTCTTTAATCCGAAATAAATTCCTGCAACTCCATCCAGGCAAAGTCTGAAAAAGATCAGCCGTATCAGTTGAGGAAACGGAAGGTTTTTAAGCATCATCGAAAGGTTATTTCTGATGTTTAAAAATGTTTTTTGCGCGCTTTGCTTATTAAGTGTTCCGCCACCAACATGGTATACGGCAGATTTTCCGGTATAGAATACTTTTTTCCCAGAATTGATCAGCCTCCAGCATAAATCAATTTCTTCCTGATGAGCAAAAAAGCGTTCATCAAAGCCTTTTTGCTCCCAAAAATCTTCAGAACGGATAAAAAAACAGCAACCTGATGCCCAGAATATTTCTGTCTCATCATTATACTGTCCTTTGTCTTCTTCCAGATCATCAAAAACTCTTCCGCGGCAGTAAGGATATCCAAGATTATCAATCAAACCACCGGCAGCTCCAGCAAATTCAAAATAGTTCTTACGGTCATAAGACAAAATTTTGGGTTGTACAGCAACAATACTTTTATCTTTTTCGAAGAGTTCCAAGACGGGATCTATCCAGTTTTCAGTCACTTCTACATCAGAATTCAGAAGGCAGTAATATTCATTGTTTATACCTTTTAACCCTTCATTATAACCTCCTGCAAATCCATGGTTTTTATCATTTTTAATGATTTTTACCATAGGGAAATTATTGTTTATAAATGCTACAGAATCATCTGTAGAAAGATTGTCTATAACATAAATATCTGCATTCTGAGAAAACTGAACTACACTTGGAAGAAATTTTTCAAGCCAGTTTTTCCCATTCCAGTTTAAGATGGCAACAGCCAGTTTTTTCTGCATGTAAAGCTATTTTTTTTCAGAATCAAAATTTTTGATAGAGTTTTGGTACTTCCATTTTCTGTGAGACCAAAGGTAGTTGTCCGGATGCTTGTGTAGAGTATTTTCCAGAAGCTTGTGAAACTTTCTTACCACTTCATTTTCTACAAACTTTTCCCCGTCAGGATATATTCTGTGATAATTGACCTGATAATATCCTCTTTTCACCTTTTTCATTTCGCAATAGATGAAAACAAGGTCCATTCTTGTTGCCAGCTTATCATATCCTATAAAAGCAGGAGTTCTTTGATTTAAAAACTCTAATCCATAGGTGACGTGGGCAAAGTGAGGCGTTTGATCGGCCACAAACATATAGGCAGAATCGCCATTATTTTTAGATCTGAAAATATTGAGAATAACTTCATTCGCTTCCAGAGCTTCATTTCCGAATTTATTTCGGACTTTCTTCATCTGGTTTTCCCAGAAATCATTATTTACCTTTCTATATACAGGATGGCAGTGTGCCTGAGGAATAATTCTAGCCAGGGCATTGATCCATTCCCAATTGAAAACGTGTCCTGCAAGTAAGATAATGTTTTTACCTTCTGCTTTGGCTTCGTGAAACAAATGCTGATTGATGTGCTGCATTCTGACTCTGGATTCATTCTCAGAAATGCTGAAAGATTTGATGGTTTCTAACAGGTAGTCCGAAAAATTGAGATAGAATTTTTTTCTGATCTCTTTTATTTCTTCTTCCGACTTGTTTGGAAATGAGTTTTTTAGGTTTTGGGTGATGACCTCTTTTCTGTATCCTACAATATAGTAGTTCAGAAAGAAGATAACATCCGAAAAAATATACAATATTTTAAGCGGAAGTTTAGAGATCAGATATAATATTTTGATTAGGAAATTCATAAAACACGCAAATTTAGTGATAATAAAATTATGGTTCTATTTTTGCAGAGGGATATATATTATTTTTTTACTTTTATGTTATGAAAAAATTGACAATATTAGCTTTACTGGGACTGGGTACATTTGCTTTTTCTCAGAATATGAAGAACGAACCTGACAATGGTAAGAAGAAAACGGCTTTAATAGTATCTACTAATCAGGCAGAACTTGACGCAAAGAAAAAGTCTGCGGAGGAAAAAGCTAAGCTTCCTAAACCTTATAACCCAAAGGCCGATGCTCAGGCAGATATCAATAAATTGATTGCGCAGGCTAAGAAGGAAGGGAAGAATATCATTATTCAGTCTGGTGGAAATTGGTGCATATGGTGTCTTCGTTTTAATAATTTCGTACAATCTACTCCAGAACTGAAGGAAATTGTAGACAAAAATTATTTATATTACCACCTGAATTATTCGCCTGAAAATAAAAACGAGAAAGTTTTTGCACAATATATCAATGTTAAAGAACAGCAATCTTATCCATTCTTTATTGTTTTAGATAAAGATGGTAAAAAGATTCATGTTCAGCAGAGTGAAGTTTTGGAAGAAGGAAAAGGATATAGTAAAGAAAAAGTAAAAGAATTTTTACAAAAAGGAAAAATATGATAAAAAATAAAACCTTTCTAGATAAAGAAAGGTTTTATTTTACAATATTATGCACAGTTTTCAACACGTATAGCTCCTTTTGCGTTAGCATCATAACACGCAACTCCACCAGAATATTGAATGCATGAGGAACAAGAGTTTATAAAAACTATACCCCCATCAGAACAAGAAGATGCACAAGATTTTCCTCCAGAAATTGATTTTAAATTTTCACGAGATAATTTTTTTAAATTTTTCATATTGTAATTTTTTGTATTAATAATTATAATACTACAAAATAAATTTTAAAATTCTCCATTTCGGGATTAATTACATCAACTTCTTGATCCAGCTTAATTTTTTTTCAGAATAAGGAGGATATTTGATGCTAGGCTCGCCCCACGTTGCTTTTTCAAGAATAGGTTTCAGGTGCGAAAAAGCTTCAAATCCATATTGACCATGGTAGCTTCCCATTCCGGAATGACCAACTCCACCAAATGGAAGGTTTTCATTTCCTAAATGCATGATGGTATCATTGATGCATCCGCCACCAAAAGAAAGTTTGCGGGTGAAAACCTCTTTTTCTTCGGAATTGTTGGTGAAAAGATAGGCTGCAAGTGGTTTTTCGTGTTCCAGAACTGTATTTATGGCAAGATTATAATTGTTAAAGCTGATGACAGGGAGAATAGGGCCAAAAATTTCTTCCTGCATAATAGAATCCTGCCAATCCACATGGTGAAGAATGGTGGGTTCTATGTATAGTTTTTCTTCATTTATATTTCCTCCAAAATAAATTTTCTCTTTCTCAATAAGCTGTTCCAGCCGTTGAAAGTTTTTTTTGTTGATGATTCTTGTGTATTGTTCCGAACCCTCATAATATTTGAATTCCTGGATATATTTTCTAAGCATTTCCAAAAACTGTTCCTGGATGGTTTCTTCTATTAAAAGATAATCTGGTGCCACACAGGTTTGGCCAGCGTTGAGGAATTTCCCCCATACAATTCTCCTGGCTGCAACTTCGAGATTGGCATCTTTGGTAACGATAGCGGGAGATTTTCCACCAAGTTCAAGAACTACAGGAGTGAGGTGTTCTGCCGCTGCTTTATAGACAATCTTTCCGACTTTTGTACTTCCTGTAAAGAATATTTTATCAAATCTTAGTTTCAATATTTCTGTAGTTTCATCAATGCCTCCTTCGTATACATATATATAATCGGATGGAAAGTTATTGTTGATTAGTTCCGACATGGCTTTCATTGTATTTCCCGCAATTTCACTGGGTTTCAGAATGCAGCAGTTTCCGGCAGCGATAGCCGCAATAAGAGGAGACAGGGAGAGTTGATAAGGGTAGTTCCATGCTCCTATGACCAGAGTGCAACCCAAAGGTTCTGGATAAATTCTGCTTTTCCCGGGCAGATTAACAAGATTGGTGCTGACTTTTCTAGGTTTTGAAAGTGATTTTAAGTTTTTTATATAATAATCAATATCATGAAGAACAAAAGAGAGTTCTGTGGTAAGCGTATCAAACTTTGATTTTCCAAAATCTTTATGAATAGCTTCATAGAGTGTATTCTCATGATCAATGATCAGATTTCTCAGTTTTTCAAGATACATTTTACGGAAAGCAATACTTTTAGTTTGCTGGGTTTTGAAGAAGTCTCTCTGGCTTTGTACAATTCTTTCAATTTCCATAGATGAGATTTTGTATTAAACATTGATGTTACGAAATTTATTAACAATAACTATGCAATTAATGGAATTGTTTGAGTATTTTACCGAGAAAATAACTGTTACATAATATTTCTCACCGCTATTTTTACCGGATGATAAAGCAATAGAAGAAGAGCTGTAATAAACGCCAGCCAAAAAAGACCTGTGAAGATTTCCATGTTGGAAAGTAGAGTAGACTGTGCTGCTATTTTAGCCTTAAATGCTCCTGCTGTTATTGATAATGATTCATTTACAGGAAGTTTTGAAATGTTAGCGCCGAAAATCTGGTTCCACTGATTGTAAAAAACGGGATTGGTATCCGTAAGATTGAAACTCAGAGTATCGGAATGTTTTAATGTTAAAAATAACATCAGATTCTGCATCAGAGCATATCCGATGGCTGTAGTCCAGAAACGGGTTGTTGTTCCTAATGTGGTGGCATTGGCTACGTATTCTTCGGGCATTCCGGAAATCAGAAAGAAAACTAATGGTGTAAATAATAATCCCTGCGCTACTCCCTGCAAAAACAAAGGAGGACAAATCGTAGAAAGGGTAGTGTCGGGATAGAAGGTATAGGTGAACCAAGCGCAATCTACAGCCAGCAAAAGAAATCCTGCAAAAAATACAATTCTTGAAGAAACTCCTTTTACAAGGCATATTCCAGATAGAAAAACGCCCAGTAATGTTCCTGCAACATTCCAGTACTGGATGTTCACAATATAATCCCATGGCCATTTCCATACAGTGGCCATGATACTGTAAACGTTGTTCAATCCTGACCGGATCAGGTAGAAAATAAAGAATAAGATCATTCCTGCGATCACATTTTTAGAGCTGAAAACTTCAAAGTGAAAAAGGGGTCTTTTGGAATTTCTCTGTTTCAGCATAAATAATCCTCCGGAAAGAAGGAAAACAAAGAGACAGATGATAATGGTATCGGACTCAAACCACATCAGACGCTTACCGTAAATAATAGCATAACCGCCCGCCTGAAGACATACCCAAAGTAAGAACCAACTGGTAATATCTAGCTGATACAAAGGTTTTTTAGGGAAAAATCTGTTTCTGTTGAAAATGGTAATCCCAATAATTAATATAAAAACATGAAAATACACCATCATTAGAACCATATGCTGAAAATTGTAATTTTCGATGCTGGATTTTAATAATGATGTGGTTACTGTACCACCTGTCAGCATAATGGAATACATGAGAAGATAAGATAGGACCTTGGCGTGCTTTGTTTTAAGTTCTGCTATGATCAATGGAAGGAAGATAGCTCCCTCCAACAGTCCAAAAATACCTTCTAAAAACCGGATCACCAAAATGACATGATAATCGTTGGTGACGGCCAGCACATAGAGAATAATCACAGAAACGGAAGCCATCAGCAGTACATAATATTTCACACTGAAATACGCCATAAACCGCTGTAAAACCAAAAGGGTAACCACAAATGTCCCATACATCAAAATCATTAAGTATTGGATGTCATCTGAATCTACATCCATAAAAGAAGATGTGAAGGCGCTGTTTGAATGCAAAAGCGACAACAACATCAAATGGGGAAACAGAGCAAGCGTAAGAAGCGGCAGTTTCAGCCATTGTGGTACCCATTTATGATAAACTGTATTGTGTTGCATAGTGTTTTGTCAACATTAAGCCAAGAAAGCTAATAATCATTTTCTTGTTGAAATTCAATATAAAAAATGCGAAAAGACAAAAGAGCAAAGGGGTAAATGTAAAAGGTAAATGACAAATATGCTTAAGAAAAAATTGAGCAGATTTGCGGTTTTGCGGTTTTGCCTTTTCGCTAAAAAAATAATTTAATCGTAAAATCTGAAATATGCTTATTGGAGGTAATTTTGTACTCTAAAACTCTAAAACCAAAATTCCCTCCCATTTTCAAACTCATATCTTCTTTGCACTCACCAGAACATTCATCCCGGAAAGCAGCTTTTCGTTGTCTTTATTGTTATCCAGAATAATTTTCACGGGAAATCTCTGTTCAATTTTCACGAAATTTCCTGTGGCGTTGTCTGGTTTTACCAATGAAAACTGAGATCCTGAAGCGGGAGAAACAGAAAGTATTTTTCCTTTAAATTCAGTTCCCGGATAAGCGTCCGCTGTAATGGTTACTTCCTGCTTCTGATCAATCTGTCCCAGTTGCGTTTCTTTATAATTGGCAATGATCCATTTTTCTTTGCTTACGATTTGTACCAAAGCCTGACCTTCTTTAATCAACTGACCTTCCTGAATCGTTTTTTTGCCTACCCAGCCATCATAAGGTGCCGTAATAATCGTATATGAAAGGAAGAGTTTAGCATTATTCAAATTGGCAGAACTTTGCTGGATCTGGCTTTTTACGGGAGCAACCTTCGTATGCTGTTCACTGGCTCCTGCCTTTACAGCATTTTTTTGCTGTTCCAATGCCATAAGATTGGCTTTAGACTGTTCATAAGAGGCTTTTATATTTTCAAATTCCTGTTCTGTAGCAGCATCTTCTGAAAGAAGGTTTTTATATCTTTTAAAATCCTGTTCTGTTCTCCAGATATCAATTCTTGCAGAGGCTATTTTTGCATCGATAATTTTCGTATCACTCTGTTTGGTATTCACACCACTTTCAATGGTTGCAATAGTGGCTGTATTGGCATTAAGATTGGCTTCGGCCATGTGTACCTGATTGACATATTCTCTGTTGTCTATAACAATCAGCGTATCCCCTTTATGTACAAACTGGTTCTCATTAAATCGTATGGTTTTAATGAACCCTGAGACTTTGCTGGATACCGGAGTGATATACTGTTCGATCTGCGCGTCATTAGTAGTGACATTACTTCTTGAAAAAAGATAAAAGCTTACCATTCCTGTGATTCCGCTGATGATCAGAATCCAAGCCAGTAAAGTAATCGTTTTGTTGATTCTTTTCTCTTTTTGTGTCAGTTGTTTCTGTGCCATAGTTTTTATAAGTTTCCAATCGTATATTGGAGTTGATAGTATTTGAGTTGTCGGTTAATTTTTACTGAAATAAGGTTAGATTCGGCTTCCAGGTAAGTATTGTCGGCATCTATCAGTTCCGTGATAAGACTTAGTTTATTCGCGTATTTTGTTCTTACAATACGGTAGTTTTCTTTAGCCTGATTAATCGCTTCTTCTGCAATTTTTACCTTTTGATCGGTTTCTTCAAACTTTTTATAAGCTTCATACACATTATGTCTGATCTTTTCCTCGTTTTCTTCAATCTGAAGTTTGGCAAGATCAATATTTTCCTTTGCTTCCTGCATTCTGTATTTGTTTTTGTACAGATTTTCTATTGGATAAGTAAGATTTACACCCATCATTCCTAATCGATAAGCATAAGGCTCCGGAGGGAAGAACATCATATTCGGATACTTTAAAAAATATTCTCCACCTGCTGTGATTCTAGGTAAATAATTAGCTTTTGTGATCTTTTGATCTAATTCTTTTAATGAAAGATTTTTATGAGTGATCTCTACAGATTCATTTTGGATTAAAGCTGTTTGGGTAAGCTCGTCGATATAAGGAACCGATGCTTTGTCTGAAATAAGATCTTCCGTATTCACATGCATTTCCTGGTTTTCCGGTAATGCAAGGATCGTTTTCAGCTTATGTTCTGCAATCTGAATATCGTTATCCAGTTCCGTCCAGCTCATTTGATGATTAGACAGTTGTAAAGATGTTCTCAGAACTTCATTTACCGTAACGACTCCATTCGCTTTTAGGATTTTTACCTGCTTGATGTTCACAGAGTCTTCTTTCATCTTATCATTGATCAGGCTTTGCTGCTCTTTTAAATGATGAATCTGAAGAAATGCGGTGATGATTTCCATGGTAAGCTGTCTCTCATCCAAATGGGTTCTTAAAGCTGAAATTTCAGTGTCTATAGCGGCTTTTTTCTCCGTATTTTTGATCTTTCCACCCATATATAAGGGAATTGAAGCCGATAAGGTAAAATCATACATTCCGTTGATGGCATCATATTTTGTCGCTTTATTGAATACGCCATCCTGATACTGAAAAAGATTGGTAACCTGTGTATAGCTTGTATGAAACTCGATGTCCGGTAATTTTTCCATTTTGAGATCTTTCTCTTTGGTAACAGACATTTCTTTTTTTAAATGGCTGATCTGTATGTTTTTGTTGCTTTTTAACCCAATCTCTATAGCCTGTTGTAAGCCAAGATGCTGGTAATCTATCATCTGTGAGTATAAAAAATTGCTCAATAATAAGCACAACGCAATGCACAGAGATCTGCCTGCGTTCAATATGATATTCATAAATTAATTAAAGGATTTTTGCTAAAATGATTTTGATGCAGCAAAGTTACGAAGGTAAGCATAGGATTCTATTTGTGAAAACAGAAAAAGATTTGCTCATTTACGCCAATTTGAAAAATCTTCATATCTTTAACTTATGAATAACGATCATTTCATAGAAGTTGAAGAAAAAGATACCGAGTTTTATATCTATCATGTGCTTACCGGTAATATTACAACAGAGATACATTACCACAGCTCTGCTCAGTTAGTGTATGCAGAAGGCGGTATTGTTCATATATTTACGGATCTTAAGCATTGGTATCTTCCTGCAAGATGCTTTATGTGGATTCCGGCCGGAACTCCTCATTATATCTTTTCTCCCAGTCCAAAAGTTGATTTATATAATTTTTACTGCAAAAAAGAAGAAGGCGAAAGTGGCTTTTTTGATGAAATTAATATTTATTCTGTTAACAATCTGCTTAGAGAGATGATTTTACATACAAAATACTGGGATGGGAAAATCACAAAAAATGATGGTTCAAAATATTATTTTCTCAAAGCTTTAAAAGGAATTTTACCTGAAAAAAGAGACAAGCAACTGGCGTTTCCCGTGGAGCAGCCTTTTCCCAAAGATGAAACCTTACTCAAGATTGCGAGATACATTCATGCCAACCTCGAAAAGCCACTTACCATTGAATCTACGGCAAAAGAATTCGGAATGAGTACAAGAACCCTTTCCAGAAAATTTAAAGAAATTTTGGGCATGAACTACGTCCGTTTTTTAAGATCATTAAGAATTACCCGCTCTCTCGAACTGATGCTGGAAGATAAATACAATATGTACGAAATTGCAATGATGGTAGGATACAACAGTCTGTCATCTTTCAGCAATATTTTTAAAAAGGTAATTGGAGTAGCTCCTTCGGAATATCAGCAGAAATTAAGAAGGGATAGGTAATTAGGTTGGAGGGTTAGAGGGTTAGAGGGTTTGAGATCCCTGATTTGGGTTGCGGATTTGGTGGTGACGGCTTTTATAACGCTGGATAGGATTTCTCTACTATCATTTACTTCCGAACTAAATGAGGATAAGAAAAAGCCATTTAACAAGTAATAATAGTTAAGATTTCCTATATTCCCATTCTCTGAAGGGGTGGATTTTTGCAAAGCAAAAAGACGGGGTAGTTAAGAATAGCATTATCAATTGTTAGGAATCAATAAAAAAACCACCTCAAATTGAATTGAAGTGGTTCTTATATTGTGAGAAATTCTCAGTCGCTTATTAAGCTTCTTCAGTTTTAGCTTCCTCTTTTTTAGCAGGAACTTCTACTGGAGCGTCAGAAACGATGTCGAATTCGAAGTTGTACTCAACATTTCTGTGAAGTCTGATAAGAGCAGCAAATTTACCAGTTCTCTTGATAGTGTTACCAGGAATTTTGATATATTTTTTCTCTACAGAAACTCCAGCTTTTTCTAAAGCAGCAGATAGATCAGCATTGTTGATAGATCCGAATAGTTTATCACCGCTACCTACTTTTGCAGGAATAGTGATAGAAGTTTTCTTCAATTGCTCAACTACAGCAGTAGCAGTAGCGATTAATTTAGCTTCTTCTTCTTTTCTAGCTTCTAATGTAGCTTCTAAAGCAGCTTTGTTTTTAGGTGTAGCTAAAAGAGCAATTCCTTGAGGAATTAAGAAGTTTCTAGCATAACCTGGCTTTACGTTTACTGTATCAAACTCAAGTCCTAAGTTTTCTACGTCTTTTTTTAGGATAATTTCCATTGTTGTTGTCCTTTTTTAGATTTTAGTTTTATGATCTAAAATCAAGTTAGAATTAATAATGTATTCAGCAACAAAAGAAGAGGTTACCCTCTTCTTTTATTTATTTTTTGTCTTATTTCAATAAGTCAGCTACGTAAGGTAGTAACGCAAGGTGTCTTGCTCTTTTGATAGCAGCAGAAACTTTTCTTTGGTATTTTAAAGAAGTTCCAGTGTATCTTCTTGGTAAGATTTTACCTTGCTCGTTAACGAACTGTAATAAGAAATCAGCATCTTTGTAATCAACGTGCTTAATTCCGTATTTTTTGAATCTACAATATTTCTTTTCAGATTTTGTATTGATATCAAGTGGAGTAAGGAATTTTACTTCTGATTCTCCTCCAGCTGAGGCTTGTTTAGCCATTTCATCTATTGCCATGTCTTGTCTTTTTTAAAAAATAGGGTTAATAATTAAGCTTTAGCCGCTTTTACTTTAGTTCTTCTAGTTACAGCGTACTCAACAGCATGCTTGTCAAGTTTTGTAGTAAGGTAACGGATTACTCTCTCGTCACGCTTAAATGCTAATTCTAAGTCAGCTACTACAGTACCTTCACCTTTGAATTCGATTAAAGTGTAGAACCCATTCTTTTTCAATTGGATAGGGTAAGCTAATTTTTTTAATCCCCAGTTTTCTTTAGCAACGATTTCGCAGTTCTTTTCTTTGATAAGATCTACATACTTGTTCACTGCTTCCTCTACCTGTGACTCAGATAGAACGGGAGTTAAAATGAAAACAGTTTCGTAATTGTTCATAATGTTAAATGAATTTGTTAATTATTTCGAGGTGCAAAAGTAGAAAATATATTTCTTATATGCAATAGTAGAAGCTAAATTGTTAGGAATTATGGGACGATACTTGAAAGATGTTGGTTGACGTTTATACTTTCCTGGTGAAATTTTCACAAAAAGGATTTGTATATCATCCCGAAAAAAGATTAAATACCGGATAACCGATCAAAGATCTTTTTCTCTGATTTCTTTCAGAAAGTTCACTTTCAACAAATCATACAAAGAATGTCTGCTTACCAGAATAGAAGCAATAGAAGAAACCATACCGGCAAGCATCAGATGAAATATCAAAGAATGTCTGTCGGTCATTTCCAGAACAATAATAGCGGAAGTAAACGGAGCCCGGGTGATTCCGGTAAGAAAAGCAACCATTCCGGCAAGAATCACCACATTGGTTTCATTAGGCGTTAAATGAATCGCCCCGGAAATCACAGAACCAATACTGGCCCCTGCAGTAAGAGCCGGAGCAAAAATACCTCCTGCACCTCCAGAAGTAAAAGATAGGGCAGGACCAAGCATTCTTAAAATAGGAACATACCAGTCTTCATGTTTGTCTTTGGTAAAAAGAACCCGTTCCATAATCTCCTTTCCGGAACCCAGAATTTCTCTGTTGATAAAGTAAGCAATTGAAGCAATAAACAGAGCACAAACCACTAGGAATACAACATTTGCTCTATCTGTTTTCAGTGTTTTCTTTTTCCAGGTGTTGATTTTGAGCATCATCACAGAAAGCTGACTGGCGAGAATACCAGCCACCCCAGCAACAAGAATAATAGGAAACATTACCGTTAATGCAACATCATTTGTCTTGGGATATCCTAAATATAAATAAGATCCGGCTAAAGTCTGTGCTGTTAACCCCGCAATAATCACAGCCGTAAATAAAGCTGTTTTGAAATAATTGATATGTGTTTTTGAAAGTTCCTCCACAGCGAAAACAATCCCCCCAAGCGGAGTATTGAATGCTGCTGCAAGTCCGGCGGCAGCACCCGTCATGATCATATTTTTCTTCGAAATCTTCGGCCACCATTCAGGAAGGTACTCATTCACTTTTCTGAAAACCGAACCAGCAATCTGAATCGTGGGACCTTCACGCCCTACAGCGCCACCTCCAATGACCAGAATAACGGAAGAAAGAATTTTGAAAAAGATGATTTTAATGCTTAAAAGGCTTCGGATTTTTCGGTGTTCCTTTGGATTGGCGAGTTCTACCGCTGCCATCACCTGTGGAATTCCACTTCCTTTAGCGTTAGGTGCAAACTCTTTCACCAGCCACCAGGATACTACAAACCCGATAGGTGCAATAATGAAAATCATCCAGGCGTGCCAATCAAAAATAAAATTCATCAAATGCTCTCCCCAGGCAAATACCTGCGCATACATAACAGCAAAAAAGCCTGTGATCACAGATCCTATCCAAAAGGGAATAGCCTGAAGAAGATTGTTCTTCAGTTGTTCGTTCCGGATATTATCGAAGGAATTTTTGAGGGATTGTTTAATAAAGGTGATAATTTTCAGCATTTGTTAATTTAGGAGTGTAAAAATACGAGGTTTTTGCAGAATTTATATTTCTTTCAGGAACTTTGATACTATTTCAGCATTTTCAACGGTAAGTTCTTTGGGTAAACCAAAACTGATAATATTGTTTTTAACGCGAAGTTTAAAATCTTCATCAGGAAAGGACTTTATCAGGCCTTTTCTTCTATTGTCTAAAAATGACATGGTTTTGTACGGATCGCTTCCCAATACATAAAAATCTTTAAAATCCCGATTTTCTTTAAAGTTGATATTAAAATTACTGAAAATCCCGGCAACTTTATCTGCAAGACTCTTTTTGTTGACAGAAATGAATCCAAAATCATCTTCCAGCATTTTTAATCCCCAAATCTGCAGAATATCAAGTTTGTTATCTGCACGCGCTCCTCTGAAAGTGGTTCCTCCTTTATTGACAATGAAAAGATAAAAAGAATAGGTCTTATTTTTATCTGTTATAAAATAACAAATCTTAGGCGTAAATAACGGTGATAAATCATCCTGCTCCGATTTGAACTGGTTATAAGGGGAGTTTTCAATATCAATCACAGAAATATCATACATTTCAAAGAGTTTATCATACACTTTGGAAATTAATTTCTCCTCTTCATTCGAAAAATCAAAAAGCTTGGTTATCATATCTTACTATAAGTCGGGTTGGAATAAATAGTTTGTTTTAAAATTAATACTAATAAATCAAACTTCCAAGAAAGTTATGATCAGGTAAAATTAATTTATTTAAATTATGAATTTTTTAACAAATAATCAGTTTGTTTGATTTATTTATAAATTTAAAAATTGAATAATGTTAATTTTAACTATAATAGCATGGTGTTTAAACAAAATACTAAAATCCCGACTTTTGCCAGGATTTTAGTATTGAATTGAAATGTTTTTAATTAATCTTTCTGAGCTATCAGATTTTCAATTTTAATGATCATATTGGATGCATTCATATTTTGCGGATTCAGTTCGAGAGACTTTTTATAATTCTTTAATGCCAAAGGATAATTTTTGGCATTGAAATAGACTTCTCCCAAACTGTCAAATGCATTTCCGGATTGTGGATGTTCTTTCACGTTGAGTTCAAATACTTTAATCGCTTCGTCAGTTCTTGAGTTTCTCATTAAAATATAACCAAGATTATTTAATGTTCCTTCAAAGTCCCATTTCGGATTTTTTGCTCTGATCGTAAAGTAATTTTTTTCTGCATTTGGATTGTTGGCTTTAGCAAAGGCAGCAATAATGGATTCTTCAGCGATGGAATAGGCATCGGTAAGATTTTTATCCATGATAGAAGCAATATGATTGACCATATGGTACTGTGCAGGGAAAAAATTATATCCGTTTGACATCAAAATAATAGCCATGTTATTCTGGGGGAAAATCCTGTAAGCACTAACGTTTCCACCGGAAAATCCATACGACAGAATGCCATTCGATTTATTGATCTCCCAACCGTAAGCAAAAACATCTTTTTTGTTTCCATAATCAAACGGTTTCCACATCATTTCTTTCGTTTTTTGAGTCAATAGATCATTATTGCTAAGATGACTGCTCCATTTTAGAAAAGCGGGAAGAGTAATAGCCAATCCATTTCCTGAATGTGCTCTCAAACCATCATTGAATGTGATTTTTTCGTATTGTTTTGTTGAATTGTTATAATTGTATTTCTGAACCCTGTTGGGGATTTTTTCAAGAGGATTTGAAGAGAAAAAGACCTGGTTTTTTACATCAGAAAGTTGATTGTTAATAATGTAGTTATCACAAGACTGTCCTGTGATCTTTTCGATAATCATGGTAAGAAGCATATAATTCGTTTGATTATATCTGAATTCATTTCCTGTCGTAAAATCCATTTTCTCCTTGCTAAGACGCTCTATGACTTTTGCATTAGAATCGTCAGCTGAAATATCATTAAAAGCGATAACATCTGGTGCTCCCGAAGAATGCGTCAGTAGATTTTTCACTTTTATTTCTTGCCATTCTTTTGGAAGATTTTCAACATACTTTGAAACATGGTCTTCTAAAGATAATTTTCCCTGCTCAATCAATTGAAAAATGCCAACATTGGTTACTAATTTTGAAGTAGAATATACTCTGAACATTGAGCTTGGGCTTACTTTTTTTAGGTCTTCCAGGTTTTCCGTTCCATAATATTGTTCAAAAATTACTTTTCCGTCTTTGATGATCCCAAGGGCTAATCCAGGGATTTTATTGTTTTTCATGGCCTCTTTTACATAGCTGTCAATCATTTTAGCCTGATGAGTTTGTTGTGAAAAAGCTGCTGTAGAAATAGAGAATGTAAGTGTTGCCAGAAGGATATTTTTCATAAAGGTGTTATTCTAAGTTATTACTTTTTAATATAAGACATCTGGACTACCTTTTCTATTACATTGTTTGTCAGATGCAATATGTTATCTTTTTTTCAACAAAAAAACCTCCGATTATTTTCGGAGGTTTTCATTTTATATGGTAAGGAGTCGATAAAAACTACTTATTTCTTATATTTCAGTATTCAGATCCCAGTTTTCAAGGTAGTCGTGAACGTGTTTCAACATCATTCCTCCTAAAGAACCGTCTACAACTCTGTGGTCATAAGAGTGAGACATGAACATTAAGTTTCTGATAGCAATTACGTCACCGTCTGCTGTTTCAAGAACTGCAGGCTTCTTAACGATAGCTCCGATTGCTAAAATAGCTACCTGAGGCTGAGGAATAATTGGAGTTCCCATAAGGTTTCCGAAGCTTCCTACGTTAGAAATAGTATACGTTGCTCCTTGTGTATCTTCTGGTCTCAGTTTTTTGTTTCTTGCTCTGTACGCTAAATCGTTGATCGCTTTGGCAAGACCTGAAAGTGATAACTGATCTGCATTTTTGATGACAGGAACGATAAGGTTTCCATCCGGAAGGGCAGTAGCCATACCGATATTGATATTTTTCTTTTTGATGATGTTTTCACCACTTACAGAAACATTGATCATTGGGAAATCCTGAATCGCTTTCACAACAGCTTTTACGAAAATAGGCATGAAAGTAAGCTTTTCACCTTCACGTTTTTCGAAGACTGCTTTGTTTTTGTTTCTCCATTTTACAACGTTGGTAACGTCGGTTTCAATGAAAGAAGTTACGTGTGGAGCAATTTGTTTTGCTTTCACCATGTTTTCAGCGATGATCTTTCTCATTCTGTCCATTGGAATGATCTCATCACCTGCACTTACCGGAACTGTAGCTGCAGGAGCTGTAACGGCAGGTTTCGGAGTAGAAGCCGGTTGTACAGGAGCAGCTTGTTGAGCAGGCTGGTTTCCTCTGTTAGCAACATATCCTAGTATATCTTCTTTGGTAATTCTTCCTTCTAAACCGCTTCCTTTGATAGATTTCAGTTCAGTTTCAGAAATATTTTCCTGTTGTGCAATTGATTTTACAAGTGGAGATAAATATAGGTCCCCTGAGAATTCTGTATTGGAAGCAGCAGCTACTTGTAAAGGCTGTTCAATAGCTTTCAACGTTTCAGTGTCTGGAGCAGCAGGAGTTTCTGTTGCTACTTCTTCAGAAGCTGTGCCTTCTCCTTCAATTTCTAAAATCGCAATAGCTTCGCCTACTTTTGCAACTTCGTCTTTTTGCTTTAAAATTTTTACAATTTTCCCCGAAACTGGTGTCGGTACGTCTGAATCTACTTTATCTGTTGCAATTTCTACTACGGAGTCATCCTCTTTTACGGTATCCCCTTCATTGAACAACCAAGTGATAATTGTCGCTTCCATAACACCTTCTCCCATGGAAGGAAGCAATAATTTGTATTCTGCCATTTTTGATTTTTAGATTTTGACAAATATATAAAAAAAATCGGTTTTTTTATGAAATATATAATCTTAGCTGAATTCGATATAAATATTTTCACCCACATTCAGTCCAAACAGGCTTTTAGCGCCGTTTTTCTTACTGCCCTTATAGATAGTAAGCTCCAAAAACTGACTGTCATTGAAGATCGCAGCAGACTGTCCATGGAATTCCGTCTCCCTTTCCCAGTCCGAAACAACCTCTGTATGGCTGGAAAATATTCTGGAAAGACTCAGATTTCTGAATTTTATGGTAAAACTGTCGTAACCTTTACTGATATTCTCAAAGAAATCTTTGTGAATATTTGAGATTATGTTTCCGAAATTATCAATATAGGTAACTTCACCAATGATCATTCCTTCGGACTCGTTGTGTACAGGTTTAGAGAACATAAGCTGTTTGGCGGTCTCTATTTTTCGTCCTATGACTTCCGGAAGACCTCCGTTGGCAAGATGTACCGCCGCAGGAACAAAAATATCTGTGGAAGTGAAATTGATGACATCATCAAAGCGGTTGTTCAGCGTAAGTTCATAGATCGCTTCAGGTTTAATGTCAAAAAATATAAGACTCATAAGTCCGTTATCTGCTGCCAGAAAATAAGAACCGTCAGCTTTGTAAAGAATATTTTTTCTTGATTTGTGGTAAAAACTGTCCACCGAAAGAATGTGAATGCTTCCTTTTGGGAAATATTTATAAGCATTTCTTACGATATACGAAGTCTGTATAAGGTTGAATGCCTGGATATCGTGGGTTATATCAATAATATTAACCTCAGGGTTTAGAGACAGAATTTTGCCTTTCACAGCGGCAACTCTGTAATCTAAATTTCCGAAATCCGAAGTAAGGGTAATAATTGACATGAGCAATTTATAGAATAGTGTAGTATTGCAAAGTTATTTAAAATAAAAAGAAAGCTCGAAAGATTGTTGAAAAGAATTTGATATAAATTTGAAAAAAAGCTTTAATTTTAAAATCTAAAAATAAAAATACTACATGTTTGAATTAACATATGATTTGGAAGATATCGATGCAAAAATCTTCTATGGAGTTAATAACCAATATTTCAACTTAATAAAATCAAGCTTTCCAACCATTAAAATTACGGGAAGAGACCATTTTGTCTTTGCCATGGGGAATCAGGAAGCTTTAGACATACTCAAACAAAAATTGGATGATATTGTAAAATTTATCTCTAAAAACAATTCAATAGGGCTGAAAGACGTTGAAAATATCCTGAATATTAAAGACGAAAATGAAAAACAATTGATTTTCGACCAGGATATCATTGTGAAAGGGGTCAATGGAAAAGTGATCAAAGCAAAAACAACCAATCTTAAAAAACTTGTTAAAGAGACAGAGAAAAAAGATATGGTTTTTGCGATAGGTCCTGCCGGAACAGGTAAAACGTATACCAGTGTTGCGTTGGCCGCAAGAGCTTTGAGAGATAAAGAAGTTAAAAGAATTATTCTGACAAGACCGGCTGTAGAAGCAGGGGAGAGCCTCGGATTCCTTCCTGGTGATCTTAAAGAAAAGCTTGATCCTTATTTGCAGCCATTATATGATGCGCTTCGTGATATGATTCCTCATGAGAAACTGGAAGGTTTCATGGAGAAAAAAGTCATTGAAGTAGCACCTTTAGCTTTTATGAGGGGACGTACTCTTGATGATGCTTTTGTAATTCTTGATGAAGCACAGAATACCACGCACGCTCAAATGAAGATGTTCCTGACAAGAATGGGGATGAATGCCAAATTTATTATTACAGGAGATCCAAGCCAGATCGATTTACCGAAGAATCAACAATCCGGGTTAAAAGAAGCGATGAGAATTTTGAGTGGAGTGAAAGAGATTGGTTTTGTACACCTTACAGAAGAAGATGTGGTAAGACACCCTGTGGTAAGAAAGATTATCCTTGCTTATAACGATGAGGACAAAAGAGTCAGAAATGATTAATTTTTTGTTACCGGAAGTTTATATTTAGGTAAAGTTTAATATGCCCGATTAATTCCAGTAAAAATGGAGATATATTCGTAACGCATTTTAAACGTAACCATGAAAAAACTTTTATCAATCATATTCATCTCTTTAATACCGATGAGCTTACATGCTCAAAAAAATACAATCGGAATCAGAGCCGGAGTTGGACGTTCTACCTTGAAGACGGATTATGCCGATTCTGATTTCGATTTTTCATCTAAAGGCATGATAACCGCCCACGTTGCTGTTTTTCTTGAACATAAATTGAATGAAAATTTTGCCTTACAGACAGAGTTTGGATTTGCGAGAGCTGGTGGAAGAAATAGCTGGAGTTATCAGCCAAATGAATTTCGCGATTATGATATTACTAATGCTATTTCTCTGGGAAAATTCAATATTCCTTTGATGGCTAAATATTATTTCAATGAAAGATTTAATATTAATGCTGGAGCCAATATGGCTTTTGTTATAGCAGCAGAAAGCAAATACAGAACAAACGGCAAAGACGGATTTGAATTATATTCAAACTTATTGAGAGAAGCTGAGGATATTAAGAAAAACGTAAAAACCTTTGAAATAAATCCTTTTCTGGGGTTGGAATTTCATTTGAGCAAAAAAATATTTATAGACGGACGTTATATTTTTGGCGTGTCCAATATTGCAAAAAATACAAATGGTGAAGGTTATAATACGCTGAAAAGCAGTTTACTTCAGATTGGGATGGGCTTTAAATTTAATAAATTGAGTTTCTAAGTTGAATCATTTATAATATTATATTCTCTTCAATCTACGAATAAAAACATACTACAAATTTCCTTATTTAAAAAAAAACACTATTTTTGCCACCGATTTAATTAAAAAAAACTTTTAAACATGAAAAAACTTTTACTTGTTGCAGCGGTCGCTGTTATGGGAATCTCTGCTAACGCACAAGAATTTCGATTTGGTCCAAAAGCTGGATATTCTTACTCTACAATCAAAATGAAAGGTGACGGACAATCTGAAACTTCAGATCCTTTACATACATTCTATATTGGCGGTATGGCTGAATACAAATTGAATGACAATTTTGCTATTCAGGGAGAACTTTTGTATTCTCAACTTGGAGGTAAGGTGAAAATTGAGGAAGCTGATCCTGCCAACCCTGCTACTTTCTTAAACTTTAAGGCAAAACAGACTTTTCACACATTATTGATTCCTGTTTCTGCTAAATATTTTATCACGGAAGGGCTTTCTGTTTCTGCAGGAGCAAGTTTCGGACTTATCCTTTCTGCAAAACAAAAGCTTAGTACAGATTTCGGATTCGGAATTCCTGGATTTGAACTTAATGCAGATGACGACAGAGATATTAAAGACCAGATGAATACATTAAATATTGCTCCTTTCCTAGGTGCTGAATACGCTTTAGAAAACGGGTTGTTCTTCGATGCAAGATATAACCTTGGGATTTCTAACTTAGCAAAACACGCTGAAGGAAACGAAAAAACAACTAACAGCTTCATTCAGGTTGGTGTTGGTTTCAAATTCGGAGGAAACTAATTCCACAGTTATTTATCAATAAAAATCATAGAAAGCAGAACAGAATATGTTCTGCTTTTTTTTGTTTGTAACGGAATGCTATTAAGGAGATTTGCTCTTATAATGAAAATAATCAGTATTTTTGGGCCAGTAATTTGAAACTAAAAAAATGAAAAAGCTATTATTAATAGGTGCTTTTGCACTTTTAGGAGGTGCTGTACAGGCACAGGAAGGTTTTAAAATTGGTGGACACATTGGGGTTCCTGTAGCAGATGCAAGTGACGTATCTTCTTTTACATTAGGAGTAGACGCTGCTTATATGTGGAATATTGCTAAAGGACTAGACCTTGGGGTAACTACAGGGTATTCTCACTTTTTCGGAAAAGACCACTTTGACGATTTCGGATTTATTCCTGTAGCCGTTTCAGGAAAATATAAATTTAAAAGTGCTCCTATTTTTGTAGGTTTAGATCTTGGATATGGAATTTCTACTAAAGATGGGGTAGATGGTGGTTTTTATGCACAGCCTAAATTTGGATACCAGATGCGTAAAGGAGAACTATATATAGGCTATCAGTCTATCAGCAACAGACGCGACTATGGTTGGTACAGAAACAGCTGGAATGTGGGAGCGGTAAACTTAGGATATAATTTCTTTATCAAATAAAGAAAAGGAAATCAAAAGATAATAAGAACTCCGGCCTTCAGCTGGAGTTTTTTATAAATATATGTTTAACGGAATAGAAAGATCTGTTAACAAATAGTTTGTATTGAACATTAGTAGCCTAATATTGCATTAGAATTGAGCTATTTATAGTTATTGGTTAGGGTTTCAAAGCTTAAGGTGTTAATTTTTAACATATTGAATCGTTTATTTTCGTTAATTTTCTGTTAACATATTAATTTTAAGCTAAAATTAAGAAATTTAAAAAGTCAATTATAATCAGCTCTTATTGATGATTTTTAATTTTTTTATTCATAATATTGTGAAAAGCTCAATGCCTTCTTTTAAATAAGATTTTTTGTTATAAAATACCACATTTCAATAATGATATTAATCACATTAACAAATTTTAATATTAGTGGCTACCACTGTAAATTTGCCCTCAGAAAGTATTAAAATTTTTTAAAATGAAAAAAATATTATTAGCGGGTGCTGTTGCACTTTTTGGTTTATCAAACGCTCAAATTGCTAAAGGAACTACATATTTATCAGGATCTGTTGAGTATTCTCAAAAAGAAACTAACAACGGTAACAATAAAACAGAAAACTTCAACGTATTACCTACAGTTGGATATTTCGTAGGAACTAACTTAGCAGTTGGATTAGGTGTAGGTTACCAAACTGAAAAAACGACAAACACTACTGCTATCGGTGAAAGCGTAACTAAGAAGCCAGCTTTCGTTGTTGCTCCTTTCGTAAGAAAATACTGGACTTTAGGTGAGAAATTCTACATCTTCGGTCAATTAGCAGTACCAATGCAGTTTGGAAAAACTGAGTATGAAAACACTGTAGGAAATGTTTCAACTTCTACTGAAGCTAAATACACTCAAATCGGTGTAACTGTGAAGCCAGGTTTAGATTATTTCTTAAACAAGAACTGGTCTATCGAAGCTACTATCGGTGAGTTTGGTTACAACAACTACAAACCAAAAGATGGTGATGCTACAAACAACTACAACTTCGGATTAAACTTATCTTCTGTAACTTTCGGAGTTAAATATGTATTTGCTAAATAATAAACAAAGCATATAAAAATAGAGCCCTGAGAATTTCTTGGGGCTTTTTAGTATAAGACATTTAACATAAAATAAAACTATTCAACCATGAAAAAAATACTAATAGCAGGTGCTGTTGCACTTTTTAGTTTATCAAATGCACAGATAGCCAAAGGAACTAAATACCTTTCGGGACAAGTTGGCTACTATCACAAAGAAGAAAATTCATACGATACGAAAAGAAAAGACAATGTTATCAGAATTCTTCCTACAGCAGGATATTTCGTAGGGACAAATTTAGCGGTAGGATTGGGAATAGGCTACAAAAGCGCTGTTACAAAATATGTAATAGGAGATGCTGTTGTAAGCAATGTAACAGAGCTTAAAGATACTGATAATGCATTTGTTGTATCTCCATTCGTAAGAAAATACTGGACTTTATCAGATAAATTATTTATTTTCGGTCAGTTACAGGTTCCATTAGAATTTGGAAAAGAAAAACTGGTGAGCAGTAGTAATGATGCCTGGATAGATCCGGAACTTTCATTATTTTCCAGAAAAAACAACTATACCAATATTGGAGTTAACATCCGACCGGGATTGGATTATTTTATCACTAAAAACTGGTCTATTGAAGCTACTATCGGAGAATTTGGATACAATAGCTACAAAAGAGATATTGACGGAGCTAAAAGTAATGATAATTATAAATTCGGTATCAGCTTAACTTCTGTAACATTCGGCGTTAAATACGTTTTTGCAAAATAATTAATTAGTTTTGGTTATTTTATTCAGATTATTTATTTTAATAGACTCATATTCATACTAATAAACCATGAAAAAAATCTTATTAGCATCAGCAATTGCATTATTTGCAGGTCTGAATGCGCAAACTACGTTTGGGGTAAAAGCAGGTTATGCTTTATCAAAATTAAATTCTAGCGAGGGCGATTTCGAGCTTGGAGGAATCGAAGGAAGCTTAAAATCAAAATCCGGCTTTTATATTGGAGCTTTAGTGGAGCATAAAATCACCCCTAAATTTGCTGTTCAGGGAGAAGTAGAGTATGCCAATCTTGGTGGGAAAGCCGAAGTTGGAATACCAGGCACAGGTATTACATTAACTGAAAAAATGAATTTCAACAGAATTGTTATTCCAATATCAGCAAGATATTATGCCACTCCGGAACTAGGGCTTTATGCGGGTCCCTATGTAAGTTTTAAAACAAATAATAAGGCGAAATTTGAAGTAAGCGGGCCCAATGCTGGTATGGTAAACCCTGCAGGGCTTAAAGAAGGAGAGCGTTATTTGGAAAGAGAACTGAATGACGGCTTGAAATCAACTGATTTCGGATTGTTCCTTGGGGCTGATTATAACGTTTATAAGGGACTATTTGTAGATGCACGTTATAGCTTTGGGCTTACCAATATGATCAAAAATCCGATAGACGGTGAAACCCTGAGAATGAACTTCTTGCAAATAGGAGTAGGATATAAGTTTAAATAAACAGTATTCTCATAAAAATAAAAAACTCTCAGAAATTCTGAGAGTTTTTTTATGAATGATTGTATCTTTCTTATTTTCCGAACATTCCGCCCATTCCTGGCATATTGGGCATTTTGCTCATCATCTGCATCATTTGCTTTCCTTGAGGCCCCTGCATCATCTTCATCATTTTACCCATTTGATCGAATTGTTTCATCAATTGGTTTACATCTTCAATCTTTCTTCCTGCACCTCTGGCAATTCTGTTCTTTCTCTGAGTATTGATGATAGAAGGTCTTCTTCTTTCTTCCGGAGTCATAGAGTAGATGATCGCTTCAATGTGTTTAAAGGCATCATCACTGATTTCTACGTCTTTAATTGCTTTTCCAACTCCAGGAATCATTCCCATCAAATCTTTCATGTTACCCATCTTCTTGATCTGATTGATTTGTTTAAGGAAATCATCAAAACCAAACTCATTTTTAGCAATTTTCTTGTGAAGTTTTTTCGCTTCTTCTTCATCAAACTGCTCCTGAGCTCTTTCTACTAAGGAAACAACGTCTCCCATTCCTAAGATTCTGTCTGCCATCCTTTCTGGGTAGAAAAGATCCAAAGCCTCCATTTTCTCTCCTGTAGAGATGAATTTGATTGGTTTTTCAACAACAGAACGGATCGTTAACGCAGCTCCACCTCTGGTATCACCATCTAATTTGGTTAGAACAACTCCGTCAAAGTTCAAGGCATCGTTGAATGCTTTTGCCGTATTCACAGCATCCTGACCCGTCATAGAGTCTACTACGAATAGAGTTTCCTGTGGTTTGATGAAATAATGAACAGACTTGATCTCGTTCATCATCTGCTCATCAATCGCTAAACGACCGGCAGTATCCACAATCACAACATCATGGTTGTTGGCTTTAGCAAAATTGATAGCATTTTCAGCGATAGTTGATGGGTTGGTAGCTCCTTCTTCCGTATAAACAGGAACATTGATCTGTCCTCCTAATACTTTCAACTGGTCAATCGCAGCAGGACGATAAACGTCACACGCTACCAATAATGGTTTTTTATTTCTTTTTGTCTGTAAATAATTAGCAAGTTTTCCTGAGAAAGTTGTCTTACCAGAACCCTGAAGACCTGCAATAAGGATTACAGAAGGTTTTCCTGAAAGATTAATCCCTTCCTGAGATCCTCCCATTAGGTCTACCAATTCGTCATGAACGATTTTGGTCATCAATTGTCCCGGTGTAAGGGAAGTCAGAACATTTTCGCCTAATGCTTTATCCTGAACTCTTTTGGTAAGATCTTTTGCAACTTTATAGTTAACGTCGGCATCCACCAATGCTCTACGGATTTCTTTTACGGTTTCCGCTACATTGATTTCGGTAATTTTTCCACGTCCGGAAATATTATGTAATGCCTTGTCTAATTTATCCTGTAAACTATTAAACATATTTATTGTAAATTATAGGTTTGCAAAAATAAGGAATTTTTAAGAAACCTGAGTATTATAGACTTAATATTATAAGGATTTGGTTGAAGTTGGAAGTTGAAAGCGGGGGAAGGAAGCTTTTGAGGGTAATAAAAATGAGTTGAATTGCGGTTTTGTTAAAATAGTAGTTTCCTTATATAATATAGATATATAAGAATTCTTTTGTTTCAAAAATTATAATCTTATTTTTGCACCATGAATTTTCTCGATAGTTTTATTGTAGCCTTATTAATTGCTGTTCTTAATGTAATAGTATATATAATATTTAAAAAATATCTATATGGGAAAGCTGATGCCGGAATGAAGTTTTTGGTTATTAACATTTCTAAGGATATTATTTGGCTTGCGACTTCTCTTATTATGATAGAAAAAACTAAAACTAATTTTCTCTTTATTGTGATATGCTTTCTGGTAGCATCCTTCCTTATTTATTTGCCTATAATAAAACTCATTAATAAGTCTTGATTTTTTTGATGATAAAAATCAATTTTTACTATTGGTAAAGTTTAATAAAATCGATATATTTGCACACGATTAAAAAAGAGATATGAACAGAAAAATTTCTTCATTATTTTTCGCATTTTTATTTGTGTTTATAAGCAGTTTAGCTTCTGCTCAGCACGAATCTGATGGAGAGAAATCAGCGGAAAAAGTAGAGAACAAAGAAGCGAAAGACGGCTTCAATGCGACCACAATGATCATGGAGCACATTGGTGATTCTAATGAATGGCATTTATGGACTACAAAAGACGACAGTGGTGAAGAGCATCACGTTTCTATCCCTTTGCCTGTTATCATTAAAGATAATGAAGGATGGCATACTTTTCTTTCTAGTAGTATTGCTCACGGGCACGAACATGATGGGTATACTTTAGAACATGGGCAGGTAGTTTCTACTAAAGGTGTTGAAAAAGCTACATTATTTTCAATCATCAGTGGGAAACAAAAATCAAACGAAGTATTTTTTGATCTTTCAGTAACAAAAAATGCAGCTTCAATGTTCTTGTCAGTAATCTTTATGGCAGTAGTGTTCATAGGGATGGCAAGAAATTACAAAAAATCACAACTTCCAAAGGGTATCGGGAGATTAATGGAGCCAGTGATTGTATTTATCAGAGATGAAGTGGCTATTCCAAACATAGGATCTGTTAAATATAAAAGATATATGCCTTATTTATTAACTGCATTTTTCTTTATCTGGATTAACAACTTATTTGGATTAATTCCTTTCTTCCCTTTTGGAGCAAACCTTACAGGTAACATTGCGATCACAGCAGTATTAGCTATTATTACATTATTAATTACATTGTTCAGTGCCAATAAAGATTACTGGAAACACATCTTTATGCCACCGGTTCCAATCTTATTGTACCCAATTATGGTTCCAATCGAGATTATCGGAGTTTTCACAAAGCCTTTCGCTTTAATGATGCGACTTTTTGCTAACGTTACAGCGGGACACATTATGATCTTGGCGATCGTTTCATTGATCTTCATTTTCAAAACACCATTATTAGGATTTGCATCTGTACCATTAGCATTATTTGTTTCAGTACTTGAATTATTGGTAGCAGCATTGCAAGCATATATCTTCACTGTATTATCTGCTTTATTTATCGGAATTGCAGTTGCAGAACACGAACATGAGCACGGTCACGAAGAGCACGCTCACTAATTAAAAGAATTTAAAATAATTTTTTAACTAATATAATTTATTTATTATGGATTTATCAACAGGAGCAGGATTAATTTACGTAGGTATCGGTTTAGCAGTACTAGGTGTAGGTCTAGGTATCGGTAAAATCGGTGGTCACGCAATGGACGCTATCGCTAGACAACCAGAACAAGCTGGTAAGATTCAAGGAGCTATGCTTATCGCTGCTGGTCTTATCGAAGGTGCTGGTCTTATCGCGATCATCTTTGGTGCTTTCATCAAGTAATCTATCCTCAAAAAAACATTCTTAGCAGTGAAGCGGTTGGCTGCTGCTAAGAATTTTTAAAAAACGATCCATAAAATAACACTTAAAAAAAGAATTTACAGATATGGGAATTATTGAACCTGGAATTGGACTTTTGTTTTGGATGACCCTTACTTTTGTTATCCTATTGTTTCTTCTCGCTAAATTCGCTTGGAAACCAATTGTAAATGCTGTGAATGATAGAGAAACTTCTATCGTAGATGCATTGAACCAAGCTAAATTGGCTAAAAAAGAGATGGAAGATCTTAAAGCTGACAACGAAAGAATCATTCGTGAAGCTAAAATTGAAAGAGATGCTATCCTTAAAGAAGCTAGAGAAATTAAAGACAGAATCGTAGGTGAAGCTAGAGATGTTGCTAAAGCTGAAGGTGATAAACTTATCGAAGCTGCTAAGCAAACTATCAATGCTGAGAAAAATGCTGCAATGGCAGATATTAAAACTCAAATCGGTGCTTTATCTGTAAACATTGCAGAGTCTATCTTGAAACAAAAGTTAGATAACACAGAAGCTCAAAACGAATTAGTTCAAAATTATATCAACAAATCTAACCTTAACTAAGAATGCTTACATCTAAAGTAGCGAAAAGATACGCACAGGGTTTACTTGATTTTACTAATGAATCAGGTCAGACAGCTGCCGTATTTTCTGAAATGAAAGATGTAGTGAAGATCATGGCTGAATCTAAGGATTTGAACAAATTCTTCCTTACACCTTACATTGATGCAAAAAAGAAAATAGAGGTGGCAAACGAAATTTTCAAAGGTTTATCAACATCTTCCCAGAACTTGATTACATTGGTTATTAAACACGGACGTGAAAACCAATTGAAAAATATCGCTCAGGAATTCATCAACAAGGTAGAAGATATCAATGGTGTACAAAGAGTTACATTGACTACAGCTACTCAGATTTCAAAAGAGAATATTGATCAGATTCTAAGGTCTACCAACTTGGTAAATGCAAACTCAAACTTCGACTTGAAGTTGATCATCAACCAGGATATTTTAGGTGGATACATACTAAGAGTAGGAGACCAGCAGGTAGATGCGTCTGTGAAGACAAAATTGAACCAAGTTAAAAAAGATTTTCAATTAAATTAAGAAAAACAACCATACAATGGCAGAAATAAATCCGGCAGAAGTATCTGCGATCTTAAAACAGCAATTGGCCAACTTCGATACTCAATCAAACGTTGAGGAAGTAGGTACAGTTTTAACCATCGGTGATGGTATTGCTCGTGTATACGGGTTAGAAAACGTACAATACGGAGAGTTGGTGAAATTTTCTAGTGATGTAGAAGGTATTGTACTTAACCTTGAAGAAGACAACGTAGGTGTTGCTCTACTTGGTGAAAGTAAATTAGTAAAAGAAGGGGATACAGTAAGAAGAACAAACAGAATCTCTTCTATCAAAGTAGGAGAAGGTATGTTAGGAAGAGTAGTAGATACTCTTGGTAATCCTATCGATGGTAAAGGTCCTATTACAGGAGATTTATATGAAATGCCATTAGAAAGAAAGGCTCCTGGAGTAATCTTCAGACAGCCGGTAACAGAGCCTCTTCAATCTGGTATCGTTGCAATTGATGCGATGATTCCTGTAGGTAGAGGACAAAGAGAGCTTATCATTGGTGACAGACAAACAGGTAAAACTACTGTTGCGATTGATACGATCATCAACCAAAAAGAATTCTTTGATGCTGGTAAACCAGTATATTGTATATATGTTGCTATCGGTCAGAAAGCTTCTACTGTAGCACAAATCGTTAAAACCCTTTCTGATAAAGGAGCTTTAGCATATACTGTAATCGTTGCGGCTAACGCATCAGATCCAGTACCAATGCAGGTATATTCTGCAATGGCAGGTGCTTCTATTGGTGAGTTCTTCAGAGACACTGGTAGACCAGCGCTTATCGTTTATGATGATTTATCTAAACAAGCTGTTGCTTACCGTGAGCTTTCTCTACTATTGAGAAGACCACCGGGCCGTGAAGCTTATCCTGGAGACGTATTCTACCTTCACTCAAGACTATTGGAAAGAGCTGCAAAAGTAATTGCTGATGATAACATCGCTAAGCAAATGAACGACTTGCCAGAATCTCTTAGACCAATCGTAAAAGGTGGTGGTTCATTAACAGCCCTTCCGATTATTGAAACTCAGGCTGGTGACGTTTCTGCATATATCCCTACAAACGTAATCTCTATTACAGACGGACAGATCTTCTTGGAGTCTGATCTATTCAACTCAGGGGTTCGTCCTGCGATCAACGTAGGTATCTCTGTATCGAGAGTAGGAGGTAATGCTCAGATCAAATCAATGAAAAAAGTTTCCGGTACTCTTAAGTTAGACCAGGCTCAATATAAAGAACTTGAAGCGTTTGCTAAATTCGGTTCTGACCTTGATGCTTCTACTTTAGCAGTTATCTCTAAAGGAGAAAGAAACGTAGAAATCCTTAAGCAGCCGGTAAATGCACCACTTCCTGTAGACAGTCAGGTAGCGATCGTATATGCTGGAACAGAAAACTTAATGAGAAACGTTCCATTGAACAAGATTAAAGAATTCCAACACGAATATATCGAGTTCCTAAGATCTAAGCACCCTGATACTATGGCTGCTATCAAGTCTGGAAAAATCGATAACGATATTACAAGCGTTCTTAAGCAGGCAGCTAACGATTTAGCTTCTAAATACAACTAAAAAAATTCAATGTTTAAGGTTTAAAATATAGCGTTTTAAGCCTTAAACTTTAGACCTTAAACTTTGAACCCAAATTAATGGCAAACTTAAAAGAAATACGAGGCAGAATTACGTCAATTTCATCTACGATGCAAATTACCCGTGCTATGAAAATGGTTTCCGCTGCGAAACTTAAAAAAGCACAGGACGCAATCGTAATGTTGAGACCTTATTCTGAAAAATTACAGGAGCTTATCCAGAATGTAAATTCTAGCTCTGATCCTGATCAGATTTCTGTATATGCTCAGAAAAGAGAGGTTAAAAGAGTACTTTTCATCGCTGTTACTTCAAACAGAGGTCTTGCAGGAGCTTTTAACTCTTCTATTGTTAAGGAACTTAATACACAGTTCCAGAACAACACTCAGTATGAGGTTGAAGTTCTTCCTGTAGGTAAAAAAGTATATGATGCTGTAAGAAAGAACCGTACGGTGTACACCAACGGAAGTTCTGTTTATGATAACTTAAACTTTGATGCTGTAGCCCACATTACTGAAGGGGTAATGACTAGCTTCAAAGAAGGTAAATTTGACGAAGTATATGTTATTTATAACAAATTCGTGAATGCTGCCACTCAGGAAGTAACTACAGAACAACTTCTTCCAATCTCAATGCCTGAAACTACTGAGCCACAGGTTGAAACAGATTATATCTTCGAACCAAACAGAGCCGAGATCTTGGATAATTTGATTCCTAAGTCTATTAAAACTCAGGTTTTCAAAGCAATCTTAGATTCAGTAGCATCTGAACACGGAGCGAGAATGACTGCAATGCACAAAGCAACAGATAATGCAGAAGCTTTGAGAAATGATCTTAAGATCTTCTACAACAAAGCGAGACAGGCTGCTATTACAAACGAAATCCTAGAGATCGTTTCAGGAGCAGAAGCTTTGAAAAATTCGTAAAGAATTATTTTAATATACTATCAAAAGCATCGATACTATCGATGCTTTTTTTATTTCAGAAAAGGGTAAAAAAGCCATTTGATGCTCAAAAATCAACTTTTAGCACTGAAAATGAGCAGTGTGCTCAGAATATTTTTTTATTGAAAAATAGCCCACTTGTATGAATTCATTTTTTCCATTCTAAAATCATTAACTGAAATATTCCAAGCCGGATTCAGGTTATTTATATTTTGCATATCTTTGTAGCTAATAAAATATATACAACTTCTAAATGGACTCGGACATAGTCAGGCTTTTGCTGGCCTTATTTCTTGTTTTACTAAATGGCTTCTTCGTAGCCGCAGAATTTTCAATTGTTAAAGTTCGTTACTCACAAATCCAATTAAAAGCCGCAGAAGGTAACTCTATGGCTAAACAGGCAGAACATATCATCAAACATCTTGATGAATATCTTTCCGCTACACAGTTAGGAATTACATTGGCGTCCCTTGCCCTTGGTTGGGTAGGTGAAAGCGCCCTGCATCATATTGTTGAAAAAATCTTTACGTCTTTAAGTATTGATTTGACTCAGACAACCATTACTACAATTTCAGTAGCTACCAGTTTCGTATTAATTACGATTATGCATATCGTATTTGGTGAGCTTATTCCCAAATCTATCGCGATCAGAAAATCAGAAGCAACTACTATGGCAACTGCGGTTCCATTAAGAGTTTTTTACACGATTTTCAAACCGTTTATCTGGTTGATGAACTCAATGTCTAACGGATTCTTGAGATTGATCAAAATTCACCCGGCTTCAGAGCAGGAAATTCACTCTACAGAAGAACTTCAGCTTTTGGTGAAACAAAGTGCAGACAGCGGTGAAATTGAAGAAGAGAACTATGAAATCATTAAAAATGCTTTTGATTTTACAGATCATTCAGCCAAGCAGATCATGGTTCCAAGACAGAATATTACGTCTATCGACTTTGAAGAAGACGTTAACGATATCATCAATACGATCATGGACAGCGGATATTCCCGTATTCCTGTATATATTGATTCAATAGACAATGTGATTGGGATTTTCTATACTAAGGAAATTATAAGAGAATTTGTTAAAAGAAAAGGAGATCTTGATCATGATGATTTGAAAGACTTAATGCGTGATGCCTTTTTCGTGGTGGAAAGCAAAAAAGTTTCAGATCTATTGAAGACTTTCCAGTTGAAAAAACAACATATTGCGATTGTTATCGACGAATTTGGAGGAACAGAAGGTATTATTACCCTTGAAGATATACTGGAAGAACTTGTAGGTGAGATTCAGGATGAAGAAGATGAAGAAGAAAAAATTGTTGATAAAATAGCAGATAATACATATTGGGTACAGGCCACTCAGCCTTTGGATGAGATCAACGAGCATTTACCAAAAAAATTACCACTTTCCGAGGAGAGTGAATACAATTCATTAGCAGGATTTATTCTTTATGAACTGGAAGAAATTCCAGAGGAAAACCAGGAGTTTGACCTTGATAACTACCATTTTAAAATTCTGAAAATGAATAATAAAAGCGTAGAACTCGTGGAATTGATTTATCAGGAACCTAATGCTATTGATAACTTAGCAGATAAAATTGGAGAAGTTTAAAACCGTTACAATGAATTTTTATAATACAATAAAAGACTACGAAAATCCTAAACGTCAGTATGAAGAAGAAGTTCTCGTACTTGATGATACCGATGATGTCTACAAATTGGTGCTTCACAACGATGATATCCATACTTTTGATTATGTGATCGACAGTCTGATCGAAATCTGTAAGCACACATTGGAACAAGCCGAGCAATGTACCATATTGGTTCATTACAAAGGCAAATGTACTGTAAAAACAGGCTCAATGGATGTTTTGAAGCCTATGCACGAAAAATTGATTTCGCGCGAATTAACAAGCGAAATTGTATAAAATAAAAATCCGGCAAATGTTTTGTCGGATTTTTTTATTAAATCTGAAGAAGAAAGTAGAGTAATAACAACAGATCATAAAGACTGGCCGCCATCCGGAAGATCTTTTAATCTTTAAATACTCTAATCTTTTTAATTTCTCAATACTCTTACATTGCCATATTTTATCTAAAATAGTATATTTGTACCAACTATAAAGAAACAAAAAAATAATGCTTGTAATAGGAATTGCCGGTGGAACAGGATCTGGCAAAACTACAGTTGTTGACAAGATACTTCAGCAACTTGATATTGAAGGAATGAACATCCTTTCTCAGGATAATTATTATCACGACAATCAGAATCTGACCCTTACGGAAAGAGAGGCTTTAAACTATGATCATCCAAAGTCCATAGATTTTGAATTACTGATAAAACACGTTAAAGCTTTAAAAAATAATGAGTCTATTGAACAACCTATTTATAGCTTTGTCACTCATTCCCGAACAGGAGATCATGTCACTGTAGAACCTAAGAACGTATTGGTGGTAGAAGGAATTCTTGTTTTAACCAATAAAGAATTACTTAAAGAATTTGACCTGAAAGTCTTTGTTCATGCTGATTCTGATGAAAGATTAATCAGGCGTATCAGGAGAGACACCCAGGAACGAGGAAGAGATCTGAGCGAGGTATTGCACCGTTATCAGACTACCCTGAAACCAATGCACCAGGAATTCATAGAGCCATCTAAAAATGATGCCGATCTTATTATCCCTAATATGAAACAGAATTCCGTAGCGATTGATTTTTTAACTACCGTTATTAAGAACTCGTTGAGAAAACATTAAAAAAATGGAAGAAAATAAACTTATCAAAGACATTCAGCCGAAATCTGAAACATTCAAACTTATCCAGAGATATTTTTTGAATAAGTATACCATTACGATCTGTCTGTTTTTGGTATGGATGATTTTCTTCGACAAAACTTCATTTCTTGTTATTAATGAACTGAATGGTGAGATTCATAAGTACGAAGAGCAATTGGATTTTTATAAAAAAGAATATGAAAAAAACGATGCTTTTTACAAAAAACTGATGAATAACAAGTCGGAAAAAGAAAAATATGCAAGAGAAAATTATTTTATGAAAAAGCCAAACGAAGAAATCTTCATTCTGGTGGTAGACAGTACAAAAGTCGCGAAGAAATAAGAACTTGCTAAAAGTGCCAATAGTGAATAGCCAATTCAGCTTGTTTGATGGTACGATTCACTTATGAGACAAAATTCACCATTGACAATTCATAATTTAAACTAAAACTCATGTCAAATACAGATACCCTTCCAAACTGGGAAAAATTGGTAAAAAAGCAGCTTAAAACAGAAGATATTTATCCTGTTTTGGAAAAAGCAAACCTCGAAGGAATAGAGGTAAGACCTTTTTACACAGAAGTTCAGAAACCATTGGCTAATTTGCCGAGAATTGAAGAAAGTACCCATTTGGTGGCCAGATATCACGAAAGCCTGGAAGATGAAGTATTTGCATTCCTTTTAGAACATAATGTAGAAAATCTTGATCAGAAAGCTCTTTTTATCAATAACAAAGAGCTTGCAGGTCATATCAGCCCTAAAGAAGAAGACCAATATTTCTCTTTAATTGACGTTTTTAACGAAAAAGAAGGAAGTATTGATGATCAATTGGCTAAAGAATTACTATCCAAAGATTTTAAAAGAAATATTTGCGTAGACATTTCCTTACACCAAAATGCCGGAGCCGCTATTTATCAGCAGCTTGGTATAGCTTTAGCAAAGACTAAAGAACTTCTGGAGGCATATGGATCTGAAATAGTAAATAAGTTGATCTTCAGAATTGCCGTAGGAGGGAATTATTTCTTTGAAATGGCAAAACTGAGAGCTTTTAAAATCGTTTTCAATCAACTTTCCAAAGAATATGGACTGGATGAAATTCCTTATATTTTTGCAGAAACTTCTCAAAGAAATAAAGCCGTCTCAGACAATGAAAATAATTTGATCCGTTCTACACTGGAACTTGCTTCTGCAATGATTGGTGGCGCAGACGCTGTTTTTGCCAACAATTACCTGGTGAGCAGAAGTACCGATAATTCGGAAGAAATCTCTTTCAAACAACAGATTGTACTAGCCTACGAAAGTATTATTAACGTATTTGAAGATGCTTCCAATGGAAGTTATTATATTGAAGATATAACCCAGCAGATTGCTGAAAAAGCCTGGGCTTTGTTTGTTGAAATAGAAGAGGCTGGAGGTTATTTAGAGCTTTTAAAACAAGGAGTTATTCAGAAAAAAATCTATGACCATGCTGTAAAAGAGCAGCAATGGATCGAAGAAGGAAAAATAAAGCTGATCGGGGTTAATTTATACCCTAAATTGGATGTTAAAAAATCTATTGAGGATCTTTATAACGAAAACGAAATAAAGGCAGTTCGTTGGGCTGAAATGTTTGAATAAAACATTATTACATCATCATAATTGTTGAAGATAAAGTTATCATAGAAGTAAAAGCAGTACTGGAAATAGGAAATATTCATCATCAGCAATTATTAACTTACTTAAAGTTGACAGGCTTGAAATTAGGAATTCTTGTTAACTTTAATACTGATTATATTAGCAAAAGTATCTTCCGAAAAGTGAGGGGAGATTTGGACTAATTTTTATAACCTCAGATCACGCAGATGTTCACAGATGATTGCATATATTTTATTTAATAATAGAAAAGTTAAGCAGGTCATTTGCTATATCTGCTTAAAGTTATACACTGAGATGCAGTATGAAAATCTGTTTCATCCACGGTTCAAAAATTAAACTTCATATATCTGGTTATACAAAACAAAGCATATCAAAAAAATATAACATAAACATCTGCGAAAATCCGTGTCATCTGTGGTTAAAATATTAAACAAAGAAGTTCAAAATTATATCAATGCAAATCTGAACATAGATTTACACACATTATTACTGAAAAAATCACCATTTCCAGAGGTTTCTATGCAGGAAATAGTACAGCAGATCAAAGGAAAACAGGTTGCAGAAAGAAAATTTCCCTTCCTTTTAAAAGAAGGAATTGTTTTTCCACCACAACTCAGCCTGGAACAGGCATCTTCTGAAAAAACGGCCCTTTATAAGTCGGAAATTTTAAAAGGTAAAAAATTCATTGATATGACAAGCGGATTTGGAATAGATGCTTACTATTTATCTCAAAATTTTGTTGATATTACCTTAGTAGAGCAAAATACAGAACTTTTAGAAACAGTAGAGAATAACTGGAATATTTTAGGAAAAAAAGCAAGGTTTATCAACAAAAAACTGGAGGACTTTTTACGTGAAAATCAAGAACATTTTGACACCGTTTATCTTGATCCTGCAAGAAGAGATCAGAATAAAAACAAAGTTTTCCTTTTAGAAGACTTGTCACCTAATATTCTGGAAATACAGGCACAATTACTATCAATTTCCAACCAGGTTGTCATTAAACTTTCTCCCTTAATTGATCTCAAATACCTTATTTCTGTTTTGCCTCAGATTTTCAGAATCGATATTGTAGCGCTGAAAAATGACGTAAAAGAAATTGTAATTTTCCTATCTAATGAAACCTATCATGCGATTACTTGTAATGCAGTGAATCTGGAAAGCGGGGAATCAACCTTTAGTTTTACCTTTGGAGAAGAAGAAAATGCACAATCGGAGTATTCTGAGCCTGAAAAATTTATTTATATTCCTAATAATGCTATTTTAAAAGCAGGTATTTTCAATTTGATTTCAGAGAAATTTGAACTTAAGAAGCTACATCCTAATACTCATATTTATACTTCGGATCAGAAAAAAGAAAGCTTTCCGGGGAGAATTTTTGAAATGGATATTATTGATTCTAAAAGTGTTAAGAAGAAAGAGCAATTTAATATTATAGCAAAAAACTATCCATTAAAGCCCGAAGAAATCAAAAAGAAATATGGATTAAAAGACGGTGGTAGTCACTACCTTATTTTTACACAATCCAAAAAAGGGAAAATTATTTTAAAATCAGTATAAAAATGTTGCTGAAAAAAGCAGGATTTCTTAATTTTGGGCAATTAAAAATTGAAGCATGAGATTGCGCGCTGTTTACATAAGCTAAGAACAGACTAAAATAGTGCAGTTTCATAAGATTTTAAAAAAAATAAATTTTACATATGAAAAAATTGATTATATGTTTAGCTATTGCAACAGTAGCTGTAAGCTGTAAAAAAGTACCTGCTGGAGGGAATAAGAACACTCTAAAACTGGAAGAAGGTGTTGAAAGATATTCTGACGATGCACAAGGTGGTGAAGCTCACGGTCACGAAGCTCCTGCTGCTGCAGAAGGGCACAAAGAAGAAGCTGCTGCAAAACCAGAAGCTCCAAAAGCGGATAGCGCTGTTGCTGCAAAACCTGCAGAAGCAGAAAAGGCTCCAAAAGCTGAACACTAATTATTCGTATAAAATATATAAATGCCCTGTTTATGCAGGGCATTTTTTATGAAAAAGATTGCTATTGGGCTCATTCACATAAGGTTGGGAAAATCCTTCCTTTTTGCTTGGTCTTGCCGGGCATTTTTTTTAATTTTAACAAAATAAAATTTTACAATGCAAGAGACATTAAATTACATAAACGAAAACAAACAGCGTTTCGTGGATGAATTATTTGAGTTATTGAGAATTCCTTCTATTTCTGCAGACCCTGCGTATAAAGATGACGTTTTGAAATGTGCAGATGTAGTGGCAACATACCTTAAAAATGCAGGAGCTGACAATGTTGAAGTTTGCCAGACCAATGGGTACCCAATTGTTTTTGGTGAAAAGATTTTAGACAACAATTTACCTACAGTATTGGTTTACGGACACTATGATGTTCAGCCCGCTGATCCATTAGAATTGTGGACAAAGCCGCCTTTTGAGCCTTATATTGAAAAAACTGAATTACATCCTGAAGGAGCAATCTTTGCAAGAGGTTCTGCTGACGATAAAGGGCAGTTCTTCATGCACCTGAAGGCTTTTGAAGCCATGATGAAAACCAATGCTCTTCCTTGCAACGTTAAATTTATCCTAGAAGGAGAAGAAGAAGTAGGTTCTGTAAGCTTAGGAGACTGGGTAAACGAAAATAAAGAAAAATTAGCTTGCGACTGTATCCTGATTTCTGATACGCACATCTACAGCAATGAGCAACCTACCGTTACAACAGGTTTAAGAGGTCTTAGTTATGTAGAAGTAGAGGTAGAAGGTCCAAACAGAGACTTACACTCTGGTCTTTATGGAGGAGCGGTACCAAACCCTATCCACGTTCTTTCAAGAATGATTGCCAATCTGATCGACGAAAACGGTCACATTACAATTGATGGTTTCTATGACAATGTAGAAACTGTTTCAGATGCAGAAAGAGCTGAAATGAACAAATTGAAAGACAATCCTGAAGAATTCAAAAAATCGATCGGATTAAGCAATATTGAAGGTGAAAAAGGATACACTACCTTAGAAAGAACATCTATCCGTCCTACTTTAGACTGCAACGGAATCTGGGGTGGCTACACAGGAGAAGGAGCAAAAACAGTAATTCCTTCAAAAGCTTTTGCTAAAATTTCAATGCGTTTGGTTCCTTACCAGACTCCTCAGGAGATTACAGAAAAATTCACGAAATATTTCGAAAAAATCGCTCCGGATACCGTAAAAGTAAAAGTTACCCCTCACCACGGAGGTATGCCTTATGTTTTACCAACCAATACAAAAGAATTCGCCGCAGCAAAACAGGCGATGGAATCTGCTTTCGGAAAAGAAGTTCTTCCTTATAGAGGAGGAGGAAGTATTCCAATTACAGCTATGTTTGAGCAGGTTTTAGGAGCTAAATCTGTTTTGATGGGCTTCGGGTTGGATTCTGATGCTATCCACTCTCCAAACGAACACTACGGATTATTTAATTTCTATAAAGGAATCGAAAGTATTCCATTGTTTTTTGAAAACTATTCGAAATAATTATTCGTTAACATACAACAAAAGCAGGATGTTTCTCAATTGAAGCATCCTGCTTTTTTTGCTAAAAGAGTTAATGAAAGGTTCTTATGGTTGATTTTTGTATTTCGATTTGTTAAAATAAATTGGTTATTGTTATTTATTTAATATTGTTATTTCACTTTTGATGGAAATTTAGTATTTTTATAACTAAACTTACCAGCCATGAAACAATATTACTCACTTGTACTGACTTTATTTTCAGTACTTTGCTTTTCGCAACAAATTATCTCTTTTGAAGATGCAGAAGGCTTTTCACCAATAGATGTCAACGGACAGGTGAATTGGATCAGCACTCCTACAGGAGGAACACCAGCTAACGTTACCCATCAGGTCATCAGTGTAGAAAATGCCACTCATGGAAACAACTCTTTGAAAATTGTGAAAGAATCTACATTTGGCACCCAATCCGAACCTATTATAGGAGGTTTTTATAATCTGCAGATCCCATTGGCACATACAAACTTTTCTATTGAATTTGAAATTTATATGTCACAGCGTAATGGTTCTGTTTTTGGTTTTCAGGGAGTCGATAGCATAGAAGAACAATATGTTGTAAGGGTAGATTTCGATAAAACAGGAGAAATAAAGATTCTGAATACAGCTTCAGGAACACAGACTCTAACCACCACTTCAGAGACTTGGTCACCCAATGCCTGGTACAAATTTAAAGTGATAGGAACAGGTACAGAAGTGAAATATTACCTTAATAATTTCCTGCTTTTTACAGGTTCGGCAGCAGCTTCTTTAGATATCGGCCAGTTAAGATTTGTACACAATAATGCATTAGGAACTGCTTATATTGATAATATTACCATCAATAAAGATATTGTATTGGCGGTGAATGATGTTCGTCCTAATATAAAAACAGTAACCCTATATCCAAATCCCGTTACAGACTTTTTGAAAATTGATTCTCAGAATAAAATAAAATCTGTAAAAGCTTTTGATCTTAATGGAAGAAGAGTGGAAGTTACCCTGGAAGGAAATAAAGTAGATGTAAGACATTTATCTGTGGGAGAATATCTTCTCACTATAGAAACGGACGGGAAAAATAGTACCGAAAAATTCATCAAAAAATAACCTGATAAATCTTAGCCTCTATAAAACGCCCCAATTGGAGCGTTTTTGCTATTTTAGAGCATTAAAATTCGGGATAATATGTCAAATAAAACCGCTTATATAACAGGAGGAACCAAAGGAATTGGTTTCGGGATTGCTAAAATTTTACTTGAAAATGGAATCTCTGTAGCATTTTCGGGCAGAAAAAGAGATGATGTACTGAAAGCTGAAGAAGAATTGAAACAATACTCGGAAAATGTTTTGGGAATCGTTTCTGATGTCAGAAGTATTGAAAGCGAGCAGGAAGCTGTAAAATACGCCACAGAAAAGTTCGGTAGACTGGATTATGTGATAGCTAACGCCGGATTAGGTATATTTAAGCCCGTAGATGAACTTACGGCAGAAGAATGGAACGATATGATAGAAACAAACCTTACGGGCGTTTTCTATACCTTAAAAGCCTCTGTAGAAGAGCTGAAAAAGACAGAAGGATATTATATTACCATTTCCAGCCTTGCAGGAGCCAATTTCTTTGAAAACGGAACCGGTTACAATGCCTCAAAATTTGGAGTGGTAGGATTTACCCAGGCTGCGATGATCGATTTGAGAAAATACAACATCAAATCCACAGTCATTATGCCAGGTTCGGTAGCCACTCATTTTAACGGCAATATTCCTTCAGAAAAAGACAGCTGGAAGATTCAACCGGAAGATATGGGGAATTTGATTTTGGATATTTTAAAGATGAATCCAAGAGTTTTGCCAAGTAAAATAGAGTTTAGGGCAACAAAACCAGGGAAGTAACTACATCTAATGTATTGAATAATAATTTAATAAGTATTATGCATGCATAATATATTTTTTATTTATATTAGCAAAAATTAATTCACACAAAATCTCTGCATAAACTGTCATGATTTTATGCTTATAAGAGAAAAAATAAAATAGTACACATGAAAATATTAGTTTGTATTAGTAGTGTTCCGGATACTACTTCCAAAATTAACTTTACAGCAGATAAGTCTGCTTTCGACAAAAACGGAATTCAGTGGGTAATCAACCCTCTAGATGAGTTTGCATTGACAAAAGCAATTAAACTTCAGGAGTCTCAGGGAGCAACAGTAACAGTAATCAACGTAGGAGATGCTGCTACAGAACCTGTAATCAGAAAAGCATTGGCAATTGGTGCAAACGATGCAGTAAGAGTAAATTTAGATCCGAAAGACAGCTATTCTACAGCAAAAGAAATCGCTGCTGTAGCTCAAAACGGAGGATATGATCTTATCCTTTGTGGTAAAGAATCTATCGACTACAACGGAGGTTCTGTACCAGGAATGGTAGCACAATTATTAAACCAGCCTTTCGTAAATGCATCTGTAGGATTAGACGTAAACGGAAGCGAAGCTACTGCAGTAAGAGAAATTGAAGGTGGAAAAGAAACTATTTCTGTAAAATTACCTGCAATCATTGCTGGTCAGAAAGGATTAGTAGACGAAAAAGACCTTATCATCCCGAATATGAGAGGGATTATGTCTGCAAGAACTAAGCCTTTGCAAGTGGTAGAGCCAACTTCTTCAGAAGTGAAAGTTCAGGGAGTATCTTATGACAGTGTTCCTCCAAGAGCGGCTGTAAAAATGGTTTCTCCTGACAATCTGGACGAATTGGTAAGATTACTTCACGAAGAAGCTAAAGTAATCTAATCTTTAAATTTTTCAATCTTTTAATTTTTAAATTTAAAAAAATGGCAGTATTCGTATACGCAGAAAATATAAACGGAGTTTACAAAAAAGCAGCTTTTGAAGCAGTTTCTTATGCTAAAGCTATCGCTGATAAAGCAGGAGATACCGTTACGGCAATCTCTGTAAACCCAACAGATTCTTCAGATTTATTATACAAATATGGAGCATCAAACGTTATCAATATCAAAGATGAAGGTCTTAAAAACTTCTCTGCAAAAGCATTTGCTCAGGCAGTAAGTGAAGTGGCAGACGGAAACATCATCGTTTTCCCTCATACTACAGACGCTTCTTCAATCGCTCCAATGCTTGCAATCATGAAGAACTATTCTTTATTGACGAATGCATTAGAAGCTCCCGAAAGCCTTTCTCCATTCCAGGTGAAAAGGAAAGCTTTCTCAGGAAAAGGTTTCATGCATGCTAAAGCGGAAGGAAACGGAGTAATTGTTACTGTTTCTCAAAATGCTTTCGGAGTTAAAGAAAATGCAGTTTCCGGTTCAGAAGAAGTGAAAAACCTTTCTGTAGCCAATGAAGATACTAAAGTAATCTCTCACGAGCAAAGTTCGGGCAAATTAGACCTTAAAGAAGCTGAAATTGTGGTTTCTGCAGGAAGAGGAATGAAAGGTCCTGAAAACTGGGGAATGATTGAAGATCTTGCCAACGTTTTAGGAGCTGCTACAGCTTGTTCTAAGCCTGTTTCAGACATCGGATGGAGACCTCACACAGAGCACGTAGGACAAACAGGTAAAGCAATTGCACCTAATCTTTACATTGCAGTAGGAATCTCAGGAGCAATCCAGCACCTTGCCGGAGTAAACTCTTCAAAAACTATCGTAGTAATCAATAACGACGCTGAAGCACCATTCTTCAAGTCTGCTGATTACGGAGTAGTAGGAGATGCTTTCCAGATTATTCCTGCCTTAACAGAGAAAATTAAAGCAATAAAAGGATAAGAAAGTAAATGGTGAATAGTCAATTCGCTTTGCCCGTCAATTTTTAATTAAATAATCCACTTGCGAAGCAAAATTCACTATTGACTTTTGACAATCATCAACAATACAGATAAAAGCTCGGCTTTCCGGGCTTTTATTTTTGTGTAAAAAAGTGAAATCAAAATAAAAAATTAATCTATATTTGTAGCTATGGATTATAAGCAGCTAATTATTCGCGGAATATCGTACAGCCAGACACAATCAGGGGCGTACGCATTGTTATTGGAGCATGAAGAAACACACATAAAATTACCTGTTGTTATAGGAAATTTCGAAGCTCAGTCTATCTCTCTAGGACTAGAGAAAGATATTCATCCACCGCGCCCTCTTACCCATGACTTATTCACAAAATTTATAGTTTCTGCCAATTATGAGTTGATGTCTGTGATCATTTATCAGATCGTAGACGGAGTTTTCTTTTCCAATATCAACTTTAAAAATAAAGTGACAGACGAAGAACTAATTCTTGATGCACGAACTTCTGATGCCGTTGCCATGGCTGTAAGATTTGATGCACCTATCTTTACTACTCAGCAGGTTTTGAACGAAGCCGGGATTCTATTGGAGCTGGAAGATGTTTCCAAAGAAGATCAGTCTTTCTCAGAAACAGTACAAAATGAAGACAATTTGAAATCTCTTTCTATGGAAGAACTTCAAAAGCTACTGGATGACGCTGTGAAAGAAGAAGATTATGATACCGCCCTTGAAATTCAGGAAGAAATCAAGAGGAGGAAAAAGAAAATTGACTAAAGAGATACTTTTTATATAAACTATGAATTTAAAATTACGACTGACTGTTCTGAATTTTCTTCAGTTTGCAGTTTGGGGAGCTTATCTGACTTCCATGGGGAATTACCTTGGTTCAGTAGGATTGGGCTCCAAAATTGGACTTTTCTATGCCATGCAGGGGATTGTTTCTATTTTTATGCCTGCACTTATGGGTATTATTGCAGACAGATGGATACAGGCTCAGCGACTACTTGGTATCTGCCACTTATTGGCGGCAGGATTCCTGATCGCAGCAGGGTACTACGGAATGTCTGCAGGAAACAACGTTGACTTTTCTAAATTATTTACCTTATACAGTTTGAGTGTAATGTTCTATATGCCTTCTATTGCATTATCAAACTCTGTAGCGTACAGTATTCTGGTCAATAATAACTTTGACACCATTAAAGCCTTCCCGCCAATTCGTACTTTTGGAACCGTAGGTTTCATTTGTGCTATGTTATTTGTGGATTTTACAGGTTTTCAGAATAACTATTCCCAGTTTTTTGTTTCAGGAGTACTAGGAATTGTACTGTTCTTATATTCATTTACTTTACCGGAATGTCCTGTTAATAAAAGTGATGACAAAAGAACTCTGTATGATGCATTAGGCCTTAAAGCATTCAGTTTGTTTAAAGATAGAAAAATGGCAACGTTTTTTATCTTTTCAATGTTGCTTGGGGTATCCCTACAGATTACAAACGGGTATGCCAATCCTTTTATTACAAGCTTTAAAGATATTCCTTCGTTTAAAGAAACATGGGGAGCCAATCATGCTAATGCACTGATCTCTCTTTCTCAGGTTTCAGAAACAGCATGTATCTTATTGATTCCTTTCTTCCTAAAGAGATTCGGAATTAAGAAAGTAATGCTGATGGCGATGTTTGCCTGGGTACTAAGATTTGGATTGTTTGGAGTAGGAAACCCTGGTGGTGGAGTATGGATGTTTGTCCTGTCTATGATCGTTTACGGAATTGCCTTTGACTTCTTCAACGTTTCAGGTTCTCTTTTCGTAGACAAAGAAACAGATAAAAGTATCCGTTCAAGTGCTCAGGGAGTATTTATGATGATGACAAATGGTTTTGGTGCTACTATTGGTATGCTTGCTGCACAGGAAGTAGTGAATCATTATGTTTTCTCTCAGACTGACCCTATTCTACAACTTAAAGGATGGGAAACGTCATGGTATATTTTTGCAGGATATGCATTGGTGGTAGCGGTGTTATTTGCCTTTATATTTAAGCATAAACACGTGCCTGAAGATGTTTCCTCTGTAAAACACTAGTTTATACCCATATTATTTAAAATATAAAATTGCATTTTTCTAAATGCAATTTTTTTTTACCCTTTTTCAAACAACAATTTGGAAGACTATCAGAAGATTTCCTTATTTCTTTTGGTACCCGTGTTTTGATGAAGAAAAAAGCAGAGAAAAAAGGATAAAGGTTGATTTTTAAATTGATAATAAATCTGTTTTTTATTTATATAATCATTAAAAATAGTAGATCTTTTTTATTGCTAACAACTGTTCGGGTACGTAATTTCTATTTTTAAAACACACTGTTTAAAAGTGTGTTTTTTTTTGTATTTTGGCACTTTAGTAAATATGAAAAATATTCAGTTATTAGGATTACTGCTTGTTGTTGCAGGTAGTTTTTTACCTTTAGTACACGTACCTATCATAGGGAACTGGAACTATTGGAAACTTGATCATTACCTGGCTATTGCATGCTGGATTTTTGCTGCATGTGCCGTGTTCGGGATTGTAAATAACAGTACCAAAATAGTACGCTTTTTTGGAATACTGCTTATCATTCTGTTTGCATTCACTTTGGTAGCTGTTAAAATGCAGTCTTTGCAATATTTCAGTTTTTTACCCTTCAAATCCTGGCAGGAAACATTTGCTGGAGTTGTGAAGCTAAAGTGGGGTTGGGCAGTGGAATTTTTAGGAGGTTTTCTAATGGTTTTTGCCGGAAATAATAACCGTAAATAATAGAGTACAGATATACTATGAAACTTGTAAAAACATTATTTTCTGCAGGAATACTATTGATAGCCGCTACTCAGGTTCAGGCACAATCTAAAGATAAGGAAACAAAAAAACTGGATAACCCGGTTAAATGTGCCAACCTAAAGGAAGGTAAATTTTTGAATCCTAATTATCCCGAATCGATCTGGTATATGACGATTAAAGACAATATTCAGACAGAATATTTAAACAATGGAAAAGATTTCATCAAATCTACAGTAGTTTTTCTGGATGACTGCAACTACAAAAGGATCGTTATGGAAAAATCTGACAAAAATGATCCTGCACAGGTAGGCGATGTTTTCAATAATAAGATCGTGGCTACTCAGGATAACCTTCTAAAGGTTAACACTACATTTGAAGGATCTCAGTTTGATGTCGTATACGTAAAAGTAAAATAAATTTAAATTATAAAAATGAGGCAACAGCTTCGTTTTGGCTAAAAATAAAAATTATATACATGAAAGAAGTATTCATTGTTTCCGCAGTAAGAACTCCAATGGGGAGTTTTATGGGAAGCTTATCAACAGTTCCGGCTACAAAACTGGGAGCAACTGCTGTAAAAGGAGCATTAGACAAAATCGGATTAGATCCTAATCAGGTTCAGGAGATTTATATGGGAAATGTTCTTCAGGCAGGAGAAGGTCAGGCACCGGCTCGTCAGGTAGCTTTGGGAGCAGGTCTTTCAATCAATACCCCTTCTACAACCGTTAATAAAGTATGTGCTTCAGGAATGAAGGCTGTTACTATGGCTGCTCAGGCTATCAAAGCTGGAGATGCAGAAGTAATCGTAGCAGGAGGTATGGAAAATATGTCTTCAGTTCCTCATTATTACAATGCAAGAGTCGCTACAAAATTAGGCGATGTTAAAATGTTGGACGGAATGGTATTGGACGGTCTTACAGACGTATACAACAAAGTACATATGGGAGTATGTGCAGAGAAATGTGCTGTAGATTACAATATCACAAGAGAAGATCAGGATAACTTTGCGATCGAATCTTATAAAAGATCTGCAAAAGCATGGAGCGAAGGAAAATTCAACGAAGAAATTGTACCGGTTTCCATTCCACAAAGAAAAGGAGAGCCTGTAATCTTTGCTGAAGATGAAGAATACAAAGCCGTAAATTTCGACAGAATAACAACTCTTCCAACCGTATTCAAAAAAGAAGAAGGAACCGTAACAGCTGCCAACGCATCTACTTTAAATGACGGTGCATCTGCTCTTATCCTTGTTTCTAAAGAAAAAATGGAAGAACTGGGACTAAAACCATTAGCAAAAATCGTTTCTTATGCTGATGCTGCTCAGGAGCCTGAAAACTTCACAACAGCTCCGGCAAAAGCTTTACCTATCGCTCTTAAAAAAGCTGGTCTTGAAGTTTCAGATATCGATTTCTTCGAATTCAACGAAGCATTCTCTGTAGTAGGATTGGCAAACAACAAAATCTTAGGATTAGATGCTGCTAAAGTAAACGTAAACGGAGGAGCTGTAGCATTAGGACACCCACTGGGAAGTTCTGGTTCAAGAATTATTGTTACCCTAATCAACGTATTGAAGCAAAATAATGCAAAATATGGAGCTGCTGCAATCTGCAACGGTGGGGGTGGTGCATCTGCAATTGTTATTGAAAACCTATAATCATTACCTATAACCCTATTTTGTGGTTTCAGATATAAAAATCGGGGTCCTTGGACCCCGATTTTTAGGTTATAGAATATAATGCCGCGGTCTCCCAACCCCTAAATTGAGGTTGATGATAGATAATTTCCGGTCCCTGAACCCCGTCGACGAGGTTGCGAATACCTACGGATAAGTTCAAGACCGCATCGGAGTATTTCCAGACCCCGCAATAGATATTACTTAACCCTTTTCATGCCATAAAAATATCCAGAATATTGGTTCCGGATATCTTATTTTATTAAGGTGTTTCTTTGGGGAGAGTTTCATCTGGCCTCAAAGATTTTCCAAAAAACTGTTTCAGTTCATTCTGCTTCACTTCAAACCCAGGCGATGCTGTTCCTGCTTTATAAGCGGTAAAAGCATAGTCTGTAAGCGCTGCCTGGTAGTTGTCAAAATCATGGAGGGTTTTTGCGCTTTTTAATCTTGTAATAAGACTTTCCAGCCGTGTGATAAAACCTTCATAGTTCTGGCGTGAGGTGAAATCCCTGCTGAATTCCTCCCAATCTATTTCGGAAGCACTCAGCGAAGGCTGGCTTTTCCTGAAATCCGAGACTTTGTTCACGAGAAGTTTGTTTTGTTCATTAATGCTGCCATACTTCTGACGGTCTTCCGGTGACAGGTTTACCGTAATCATAGCAAGAGCTGTTTCAAGTGAGGAAAGGGCAGTAAGCGCCGCTGTCAGTTGCTCAGCCGTGAGGTGAGTACTGCTTAAATTAGTAAGTGCCATTATTTGTGTTTTTTTGTTTTAACAATTACTAAAGTAGTAAAAAAAAATGATTAGAATATATTGACGATAATATTTTTTAGAAGAATAGTTTGCAATTATTATCTCCAAATTAAAATTAAAAACCGTCGAATATTCAGCGGTTTTTTTATTTTTGTGCTACTAATATTTATTTGAAATGTCTGAAACCGAGAATCGACAGTCTAAAAACATAAAAAATAATCCTAAGATTATGAAAGCCTGGGCTGTATACGACTGGGCAAACTCCGTGTATTCCCTGGTGATTACCTCTACTATTTTCCCCATTTATTACTCTATTCTTACCACCGCGTACGAGAAAAAAGAATATATTGCGGAAACCAAAACATGGATTGATGTTCCGGTAAGACATTTGATCAAAATTTTTGGGAAAGAATACCAGCCGGATGCGGTGTACGGATATTCTTTAACGATCTCGTTCTTTATCGTAGTATTATTGTCGCCATTTTTATCTTCTTTGGCAGATACTATTGGTAACAAGAAATCGTTCCTGCAGTTTTTCTGCTATCTGGGAGCTACTTCATGTATGGGATTGGCGATGTTTACAGGAATGCATAATGTCTTTTTAGGCCTTCTTTTCAGTATCACAGCCAGTGTTGGGTTTTGGGGGAGTTTGGTTTTCTATAACTCGTTCTTACCGGATATTGCCACACAGGACAGACAGGATGCTCTTTCCGCTAAAGGATATGTATATGGATATATAGGTTCGGTGGTTTTAGTAGTGATCTGTCTGATAATGATCCAGGTTTTTGCTAAAGGGGCAGCACAACAATTATTATTTACAAGAATCAGTTTCTTATTAACGGGAGCATGGTGGTTTGGGTTCTCTCAATATACCTTTAAGCACCTTCCACAATTTGGAAATGTAAAAGAAAAGCTTCCTAAAGACTTAGTATTACTGAACTATAAAAATATCTTTAAAAAACATGAAGAGCAGGGTGGTTTCTTCGAAGTATTGAAAGACAATATGAGTTTTTATGTAGATATTGCCAAAGAAAGCTTCCACGAATTGTTTAAAGTAGGAGGGGTACTTTTCAAAGACAAGAATCTGAAATTTTTCCTTTCAAGTTTCTTCTTTTACAGCGTAGGAATGCAGACGATTTTCCTGATGGCTACATTATTTGGAAAAAGTGAAATTAACCTTGCTCAGGATAAACTGATCGGAACTCTATTGGTGATTCAAATTGAAGCCATCATTGGAGCGGTGATCTTCTCAAGATTATCAAAAAGAATTGGAAACAAAAATGTCATATCAATAGCCATTATACTTTGGATTGTAGCGTGTTTATGGGCTTACTTCCTTAATAAAGAAAACCCTACGGTAGAATATCAGTTCTATGGAGTGGCAGCAGTGGTTGGTTTAGTAATGGGAGGACTTCAGGCGATGTCGAGATCTACCTATTCAAAACTGCTTCCTGAGGATTCCATGGAAAATACGACTTACTTCAGTTTTTATGATGTATTGGAAAAAATTGCCATCATTATAGGAACCTTTATATTTGCTACTTTGATTGAACATTTTAATAATATGCGAATTGCAGCCTTATCAATGACCATATTTTTTGGTGCAGGATTGATTCTGATAAGATTCCTGAAAGTCAAAATGAGAAAAGACAGAGAAACTTTATAAAACATAAAAGACGTTATTTTTAACGTCTTTTTTTTATTCATTGATTTCTTAGAATGGTAATATTGATATTATTCTAGGGAAAAAAGAGATTATTTTTCACTATTCTTTGATTTTTTTGTTTATTTGCAAAAGAGATAAAAATTGTCAGAATCATGAAAAAAATTCTATTGCTTTGCTTTTTGCAATATTTTGTTATTGGTTTTTCTCAACAATTGAAACCAATCGCCCAAAAAGTTTCACAATATCATAATGAAAAAACAGAGCTTAAAAGCTATAATTTATTTGAGGTAAATACATCCCCGGATAAATTGGCGGAGTACAGACGCGCTGCTACAGACATTACGGTAATGTCGTTAAAGACTTCTGAACTGAAAAGGCTGACCAAAGAGAAGCCGGATTTCATCGAAATTACGATTCCATTTGACGGAGGCAGACAGATTACAGTGGAAATGTATAAACATAATATCTTAACCAACGATTTTAAAGTGGTTACAGATAAAGGACAGGCAGTAGAATATACGCCGGGAGTATACTACCAGGGAATTGTAAAGGGGGACAATACTTCAATCGTTGCCTTCAGTTTCTTCAACGATGATGTGATCGGAGTGGCTTCAACCCTGGAGTTGGGAAATGTAGTGGTGGGAAAAGCTAAAAATTCTGATGATTTTGTAAGCTATTCAGACTCTAAATTAACAGGTTCCAATCCTTTTTCGTGTGAAGTGGATGGCTTGAAAGAAAATCAGGTTCAAAGGCCTACTTTTAATCCTAACGAGACAAGCAGTAAAAAAACAAGTAACTGCGTAAGAATTTATTATGAAGCAGGATATGGTCCTTATACTCAAAACGGAAGTAATACAACTACGACAACCAATTGGGTTACAGCGATGCATAATAACGTTTCAACACTGTATACCAATGAAAGCGTAAATGTAGCGCTAAGCGAGGTTTTTGTATGGACAACAACGGATCCTTATTCAGGATCACCGAGCGGAATTCTGAACCAGTTTAGAACCACCAGAACCTCTTTCAACGGAGATTTGGCACAGTTATTAAGAAATCCAGCTACTACGAGTATTGCGTTTGTCAACTCACTGTGTACCAATTATAAATATTCCTATTGTGGAATGAATTTTAATTATCAGAATGTTCCTACTTACTCATGGAACATTGAAGTGATGACGCATGAGCTGGGGCACAATTTAGGTTCTCCACATACTCATGCCTGCTTCTGGAACGGCAATAATACAGCGATCGACGGGTGCGGACCTGCATCGGGTAACAATGAAGGATGTACTGCGGCACTTCCAGCTTTAGGTGGAGGTACTATCATGAGCTATTGTCATTTATTAAGCAGTGTGGGAATTAATTTTGCCAACGGTTTCGGAGTACAGCCGGGAACGTTGATCAGAAATACGATAGACTCAAAAGGATGTCTTGGGACCAATTGTACAACATCATGTGCTGGAGCAATCACGAATCTTGCTATTGCCAATATCACTCAGAACTCGGCAAATGCTACTTTTACCGATGCTGCTTCAACATCATGGAAATACAGGCTTACCACAACCAACGGAACAGTAGTATCTACCGGAAATGCAACGACACCTGCTTTTAACTTTACCAATCTTCAGCCGGCCACTTATTATAATCTAAGTATAGGAACTGAGTGCAGCGGTCCTAATGCTTTCCTTACCTCAAGACTTTTTCTGACGGATGGAGCATGGTGTGACGGAGTTCAATTTACCGATACAGGAGGTACTACAGGTCAGTATAAAGATAATGAAGAGATTGTAAAGACATTTTATCCAACTTCAGGCTCTACAATGACCATGAATTTTACAGAATTTGATCTTGAGCAAGGGTATGATTTTATGTTTATCTATAATGGACCTTCTACTTCTTCACCATTATTTGCTAATGGAAATAATCTGACAGGAAATACAATTCCTGGTCCGTTTACATCTACAGATCCTTCAGGTGCTATAACGGTAAGATTTGTTTCTGATGGAGGCGTTACCGCAAATGGCTGGAATGTAAATTTCGGTTGTAGTGTACTTGCCGTTGAGGATGTGAATATCAAAAATAATACAGTCAATATTTATCCGAATCCTGCCAAAAATATGATCATTCTTTCCTCAAAAGAGGCGTTGAAATCATATAAAATCTATGATGAAGCGGGAAGATTGGTAAGCTCTGCATCTTCTTTAAAAGGAAATAAACAGGAGATAAATATTACTTCTCTTCAGACAGGAAACTACGTAATCACCGTAGAAACCGAAACCCAAACCATCAACAAAAAACTGATCAAACAGTAATTTTGCAATAAATTCGAAAAAAAGCCTGAGATTCTCAGGCTTTTTTTATATTTTTAAGACGCAGATAAAGCAGAAAAGGCCAAAATAATTCATATTCGGCCTAAGTTTTGCTTATATTCAGCGGAATAATTTTTAACTTTGCAAAAAGATTTATTGTCACAATGACCAACCCATTATTTTATGCAAAAATAATTCTGTTTGGAGAATATGGAATGATTGAAGATTCCCAGGGACTTGTAGTACCTTACAGTTTCTATAAGGGAACTTTGAAATTTTCAGATTTAAGCTCTGAATTTGAGCTCAATTCCAACAGACATCTGCAGAAATATTCTGATTTTCTTACAGCGCTAGATCTTTCCGATGATTTTAAATTGGATATAGATAGCTTCAAAAATGATATTTCAAACGGCCTTTTCTTTGATTCCAACATTCCTCAGGGATATGGAGTAGGAAGTTCAGGAGCTTTGGTTGCTGCTATTTTTGAAAAATATTCAATCAGCAAACTGAACCCGGACAACATATCAAAAGATAATCTTAAAAAATTAAAAGCTGTTTTCGGTGAAATGGAAAGTTATTTCCATGGGAAAAGTTCAGGGATGGATCCTTTGATCTGTTATATGAACCTGCCAATTCTTATTGAAAATAAAGAAAATTTGGACCGGGTTTCCATTCCTGATGGTGAAGAAGGAAAAGGAGCTATCTTCCTGATCGATTCCGGTATTACAGGAGAAACAGGCCCTATGATTCAGATTTTCTTTGAAAAAATGAAAACTGAAGGTTTCCGTAAAACGCTTAAAGAAGAGTTTATCCGTTACAACAACGCTTGTATCGAGGCTTTCCTTAAAAAAGATATGAACCCGTTCTTCAGAAATTTAAAAAAACTTTCTCACTGGGCTTATGAACATTTCCGCCCTATGATTCCTGAAAGTATTTTCAATATCTGGAAAAAAGGGCTCGATTCCAACGCTTATTATCTGAAACTTTGCGGAAGCGGAGGAGGTGGATATATTTTAGGATTCACCAAAGATTATGAGAAAGCTGAAAAAATGCTTGACGGCTTCCAAAAAGAAGTGATTTACAGATTTTAATTAGATTGGAATGAATTCTGAAAAAGAAACTTTCCAATCTAAAAATTATGTCTCAAAATCTGTATTTTACAGATTTTCACAATTTGTGGGCTTTCTCCTCGGAGCCCGTTTTTTTGTAGCGGTTCTCCTTACATTTGCCTTATACGTTTCTACTTTTTTCCTGTTTAACCAGGATGAATCTTTTAGAAAATTTGTATTTGATTTCAAAGTACACGGTATCATTTTCTGTACGGTACTTACCATTCTGGCGGGAGGAATCATCAACCAGTTTTATGATTTGGAGAAAGACCATATTGTAAAACCTTTCAGAACCCGGGTTCAGAGCTTTATCAAGCAAAAATATTTTCTATATGCTTATCTGGCTCTCAGTGCTATTTCTTTAGGAGTTGCTTGGACGATTTCACATAATGTTTTTGTATTTTTTGTGGTGTATCAGTTCTTCATGTGGTTGTACAGCCATAAACTGAGCAGAGTTCTGATTGTGAACAATCTTACCTTTGTCAGCCTTACATTATATCCTTTTTTCGGAATGATGGTATACTATGAAACATTTTCTAAAAAAGTTTTTCTGATGGCTGTTTTTCTGTTTCTGATTCTTTTATGCATTGATATCGTAAAAGATACTCTCACAAAAACAGTTGATAAAACATTCGGATATATTACTATTCCGAACTACTTTAAAAGCCGAACTACCAAGATCATTCTGATCTCTTTACTGTTGGTAACAATGGCTGTTTCTATGAAAATCATTACCAAAACAGGAGTTTCAGGTTTTATGGCTTATTACTTTGCCGGCGGACTCTTTGTGATGATTATATGCATTTATCTTTTCTTAAACTCTACTAGAAGAAGCAACTTTCTTACGCTGAATATACTACGTTTCTGGGTTTTTGTAGGAATTATTGCAATGCTTTTAAATGGAATAGAGCATAAATTGTAAAAAAAATCTTTAAATAAACTGAGGTTATTATTACCTTTGCATAACTAAATTTAATAAATAGGAATGCCCATTTTTAATGATACCAAAGTTGCATTTGCAGACAAGTCTGATGCACAATTGAGAAAGGCTTACTGGATGTTTAAAATGATTGAACAACCTGCTCTTACAAGCCTTGGAACTTCTGTTCTTAATTTCACAGTACACAACAACTTTCCTTTCGTTACAGGAATTGTAAAGAAAACCTTATTTGAGCAGTTCTGCGGTGGAGAAACCCGTGAAGAAAGTATGAAGGTTGTAAAACAGCTTTTCAAAAGAGGAGTTGGAAGTATTTTCGATTACTCGATTGAGGGGAAGGAAGATGAGGAAACTTTTGATGCGGTATGCAAGGAGATTAAAGATATTGTAAGATTCTCAGTAGGAAATCCGGCCATTCCTTTTATTGTTTTCAAACCCACTGCTTTTGGAAGAATTGATCTGTATGAAGCCGTTGGAAAAGGAGCGGAACTTACCACAAGTCAAAAGGAAGAGTGGGAAAGAGTAGTGAGAAGGTTTGATGAAGTATGCAGCCTTTGTCATGAAAATGACAAAAAAGTAATGGTAGATGCTGAAGAAACCTGGATGCAGGATGCAGCAGATCACCTTTGTGAAGAAATGATGGAGAAGTACAACCAGGAAAAACCTATCGTTTGGAATACCATCCAGATGTACAGAACGAAAAGACTGGAGTATATGGAAGCCAATCTTCAGAGAGCGAGAGAAAAGAATTATTTTATAGGATATAAGATTGTTCGTGGCGCTTATATGGAAAAAGAAAGAGCCAGAGCAGCAGAAAAAGGATATGAAGATCCTATACAGCCTACTAAAGAAGCTTCAGATAAGAATTACAATGCAGGAATCGACTTTGTAATGAATCATCTGGACAAAGTATCGGCCTTCTTTGGAACTCATAACGAGATCTCTTCAGAGCTTATTATGGATAAAATGAAAGCCAAATCTCTTCAAAATGACAATCCACACGTTTATTTTGGACAGCTTTATGGGATGAGTGATAACATTTCTTTCTATTTGTCAGATAAGGGCTATAATGTGGCCAAATATCTTCCATATGGTCCCGTAAAAGATGTTGTACCTTATCTTACAAGAAGAGCTAGAGAAAACACGTCAGTGGCCGGACAAACCGGTAGAGAACTAGGTCTTATTAAAAAAGAACTGGAAAGAAGAAAAAAATAGCAATAGCATCTATAAAAATAAAAAGACTCACTAGTATTGGTGAGTCTTTTTTATTAGAGTTAATTCTGTAAAGGAGTAAAAGTTCCTATATCAGTACTATATTTTGATTGTATAAACGAAATTGATAATTATTTGAATTACCCTTTAATTTATTATCTATTATACGTTAAAATGTTAAATATGTTGGATTTTTAATTTCTATTTCTTATATTTGATTACACCATAAAAACTAAATCTATGAAAAAAAAATTATTTATTACAGTTTGTCTTGCAGCTAATTTTTGCTTTGCTCAAACCTACAATAATGGAGGATTAAGTACAGGAGCTACTTCAAAAAGCGGTACAGCTGCCCCTGCAGGATATACCTGGTCTGAATTACAGAATAATACAGGAAATACTACCGAATCAAATACCAGTTTTGGCCTTGGAGGAACCTATATTTCAACGACATCAAGCTTTTTTCTGGCCGATGATTTTACCATTCCAACAGGAAGCACCTGGCAGATTACCTCAATTGACTTTTTTGCTTACCAGACAGGCTATACAGGAACCACCGCACCTTTTAATACTGTAAGAGTGAATATTTACAGCTCAGATCCATCTATAACTGGTGCTCTAAGTGTTTTTGGCGACGATACAACCAATAGATTCAGTGCAGGAGCAGATGCTAATATGTACAGAATTGGAAGTACTATCATACCGACAACAGTCACAGCCCCGCTCACCAACAGGAAAATATGGAAAATAACCGCAGGTACGGCAGCTACTTTAACAGCGGGAACATATTGGATAAAATACCAGCTTCAGAATGTAGTACCGGCCAGTGGAGGATTTCTTCCCCCTGTCACCATTGCAGATACAAGAGGGCTTCCCACCTTTAATGCTAAACAGTATAATGCGATTGCCGGAACATGGGCCCCTGTTATAGATGATGGAAATCCTACTACGGCACCAGATTATCCATTAGATATGCCTTTCGTTATTACTTTTACCTCTCCAACTCTGGGAACGAAAGAAACTCTTCAGTATGATAATAGAATACAAATATATCCTAATCCTGTAGCAGATAACTTCAGAATTAATAATCCCGAAAGGATTAAGATTACCGGTCTGGAAATTATAGATGCATCAGGTAAACTGATAAAAACATTAAATAGCGCTGAAAGCTATCATGTTTCAGATCTGCCAAAAGGAAATTATATTCTCAAAATAAATAACGAAGGCGGACCTTCCAAAATAACTAAACTAATAAAGCAATAGCTTTAGTTTTCTTCTTCAAATATTTTTTACCTGACCATTTTCTTTGGTCAGGTTTTTTTAGGGCTCAAAACTTTCGAATTTTCCGTTTTCATAGAACAAAACAATTCGCTTTATTTTATGAGCCTGATTTCCAATGGCTTGTGCTAATAAATTTTCTGCAGAATTTTCTAATCGCTGAGAATCGGATATTTTTTCCGGAGCTTTACTTGGGGATGATATAAACGATTCTCCAGCCGTTGTTGGGGACTCGCTAATTTCTGTTTCAACAGTTCCGAATTCTTCATCTTCGTTGATCATGGTAAAAAGATCGGGTAGAGGAGTTGGCTGTATTTTTTCTTCTTCAGCTGCTTTCTCTGGAATTTCTATTTCGGGAAGTTCAGACTTCAGCATAACGCCTTCACCAGTAACCAGCCAATCCCAAAGAAGTTCAGGAAAACGGTTTTTAATTTTTATGATAAACTCCAGGGAAGGTTTATTTCTTCCGGATGTAATATGCGAAATAGAAGAACGCTGCACATCAATTTCATCAGCAAACTCTGAAGGAGTAAGATTAGAATACTCTATAATTTTTGAAATTCTTTCGTTTAAACTCATAAAAATAAGTCTTTAATTATTTTACAAATGTAAATAATATAATTTACAAACACAATACACAAATGTAAATAATTGAAAACTTTATCAATGTACAAATGTAAATTAGTTATAAATACCTAATTAATAGCGATTTATTGCCTATTTACAGTTGTATTATAACGTTTGTAACCATTAAAGTACTATTGATACATATTAACCTCTAAAGTCTCCGAATTAGCTAAATTTCATATAAAACCTGATTAGAAATGTAAATTATCAGGGACTTTAAGCCTCTATTTCACACATAAATTACCAATATGTACTGTTTACATCATTAATTTACAGAAATACAAAATAATTGGTCATTAAGCATCTAAATGTCACATAAATAATTAGTTAATTATGTATACAAGTGTAATTTAAGACTGTAAACTCGTTGTTTTATACTATTTTTCGGTTAGTTTTCAGATAAATGTCTAATATATTTCTAAAATGATGACAGGTAAAATTCCAAATCTATTTTCAAATCCAAATCCTGGCAAATTGGAGAGTATTTTTGAAATTTAGAGCTATTTACATTTGTTTACTTCAATAGATAAGCTTCATATAAGCATTTTATTTGTTTAATTATTTTGTGCCTATTTGTCCTATTTTACAGATATTTCCACTTAAAGTAACCTTACAAATAGTATTAAGGTAAAATTCATAACTAACTGAAATATAAATATTTAAACATATTAAATTAAATTATTCGCAATCCACAATTTTATCCACAGACATTTTGACAATACAAGCTGTTTAACAATGTTACAAGATGCAATTTTATTTTTGGAGTGAAATTTCAGCAGTTTAACTTTGGTATTTGTTTGTTACAATTGTTAATTTGTGTTATTTTCATGAATTTTACGTTAATTTACAGATGTTAATTTATTTTTTTGCCTTAAAATGGTTAAATTTGATTCTTGTAAACTATTCCAACAATGAATTTTGAACAGATCTATTCTCAAAACCCTAATTTCTCAAATCGCTATATTTCTCCTGAAAAATTATTTTCTTACTTACAGGCTAACCTCAGTGATTATATTCAGAAGATCGGAACTTCTTATTTAGATAAACCTATTTATCAATTAAGTATCGGATCCGGAGATATTCACGTACTGGCTTGGTCACAAATGCACGGTAATGAATCCAACGCAACACATGCCATGTTGGATCTTTTGACTACCCTTGATCAAGCTCCTGAAATGAAAGAAGATCTTTTCAGAAAAATAAGGTTAGACTTTATCTTTATGCTAAACCCGGACGGTTCTGAAAGATGGACGAGATTGAATGCAGCCGATATTGATCTAAACAGAGATTTTCACAATGAAGCAAGTAAGGAGATTAAATTTCTTAAAGATGCCGCTGCGTCAAAAAAATATGATTATGCACTGAATCTGCATGAGCAAAGAACGATCTTTACGACAGATGGTATTCATCCTGCTACTCTTTCTTTTTTGGCACCTTCTGAAAACGTTGAGCGTACCGTTACAGAAAACCGTAAAAAATGTATGGCGGTGATCGGAAATGTGTACAGTCATTTGAAAGAAATGATTCCCGATCAGATTGGAAGATATTCAGATGAGTTTTATCCTACTTCTACGGGAGATAACTTTATAAAAGCCGGAATGCCTACGATTCTTTTTGAAGGTGGACATTTTGTAGACGACTACACCAGAAAAGGAACCAGAAAATATTATACTATTGCCCTTTATTATGCTTTGAAGGCAATCAGTGAATTAAATTCGGATACGACAGGTTGGGAAACTTATCTTGAAATTCCGGAGAATAAAGAAACTCATTACGACATTATTTACCGTAACGTAAAGCTGAATACTGATCACGAATGTATTTTAGACATAGCGGTTCAATATAGAGAAATGAAAGAAGAAGGAAAAGACGAAATTTCTTTTATTCCTTTTGTTATGGAAGCAGGAGATGTACGGAAAAGAAAAGGCTGGTTGGAAATAGACTGCACAGGAAAGAAATTTATTTCTGCCACTAAATATCCAAAACTGGATGCAGTAGTAGAATTTAAAATAGAAGATTAAAATAATATAGTCTTTCAGCTGTCAATTTGAAATAGTGCGAGATCAATTTCTGTTTTTGAATTAAAAGTTACCCTATGAAAAAAGTACTGATAGTATTGTGGATGAGTGTAGGAATGTCTTTATGGGCACAAAATCAATCATCCATACCTTATAAAGCTAATGACAGTGTAATGGTAACGGTGGTAATGAGACATCTACAGGAAAATCCGGTAGATTCCATTCAGGCAAAAGTGATGAAACAGAAGTTTTATCAAAAGCTGAATAAAAGCCATGCCCGAATCCTGTCATGGAATGTGGTGATGGGAATTGGCCAGATTATGACCTTACGTTTTAAACCGGAATATACAAGAGAAATCAACCAGGTATTTGAAAGTGGCGCCTGGGGCGGGTTCAAAACAGAGTTTTATCCTTCTTATGATTTTCTGCCTATTTACCCGGTGATGCTGGAAAAAGAAAAGAAACAAACTCAAGGAAAATAATAATCTTTAATAAAAACCGTCCTCAAAAAGTAATTCTTGAGGACGGTTTTATATATTTTGAAACAGATCTTAGTTAATAACTTTAATTCCGTTCGCTACAAATCTGATTTCTTCTTTAGGCTGTGTAATAGCATCAATCTCAGACTGAGGTTTTTTAGCATCTTCGGCATAATGCTTCTGCTCGTTTACAGAAGTTACTTTTCTTTCTGCATTACCCTCCAATACTACGTTTTTACCTTTCAAAGCAGTTGGTACAAAGAAGGCATAGTCTTTCATTTTTACAAAAAACTTTGAGTTGTCCTCCGTTTGGATGGTCAACCAACATCCTTTTTTATCACAAACGTCCGTTACTTTTCCTTTAACGGCTACATTTTCAACCTTTTTGTTATCTTTTTTAAGCTGTTTGTTCAGTTTGTCTACTGTGATAGCCTTAGATTCTATAGATGAAGACACTTCACTTCCGTAAGTATCACCTACCAATGCCTTTCCGGCAGGCGGGCCCATTTCCTGTGCAAAAGCAAGAGAAGAAGCACTCACAGCTGCAGCAAATAATATAGTTTTAAGTTTCATTTTTATTATTTTCCCAAAAATACTAATTAAAATCGAATCATAACGGAATAAAAAATGATTTACAACAGGTGGTTTATCAAATTTCCATTAAAATTCAAAATCAACGAGAGATTTGTTTATATTTGACGCCTATACTTGACTATGCAAAAAAAACTGAAACTATGGGACGCCATTATGTTGGTAATGGGGTCCATGATCGGAAGTGGGATCTTTATTGTAAGTGCTGACATGATGCGGAACCTGGGATCAGGATTCTGGTTGATTGTAGTGTGGATCATCACAGGAATTATGACTGTAGCAGCGGCTATAAGTTATGGCGAACTTTCCGCCCTGTTTCCCAAAGCGGGAGGACAGTACACCTATTTGAAGGAGATTTTCGGTAAAAGAATGGGCTTTCTCTACGGTTGGGGGCTTTTTACAGTGATCCAGACAGGAACTATTGCGGCTGTTGCAATGGCTTTTGGAAAGTTTACAGCTTATCTTATTCCTTCTCTGAATGACGCGGCGCCTATTTTTCAAAGTGGTGAATTTAAAATCACCTGGATTCAGATTCTGGCTATTGCTGTTATTCTTCTGCTTACCTATATTAATACAAGAGGAGTACAGAGTGGAAAAATTCTTCAGAATATATTTACCGGTTCCAAAATTATTGCCATCTTAGGATTAATTGCTTTAGGCTTTATTATGGTTGATTTTTCTCATATGGCCGAAAATTTCAGTTGGGGAACAGAATCATTCAGTAATCTTAAAAAAGATGGAGTAGGTAATTTTCTTAAAGAAGGTTGGGAACCTATCGGCGGAATGACTTTATTAGGCGGAATTGCTGCTGCTATGGTTGGATCGGTTTTCAGCTCTGTGGCTTGGGAAAGTGTAACATTCGTTTCCGGAGAAATTGATAATCCGAAGAGAAATGTAGTAAAATCGATGATTTACGGAACCTCTGCCGTAATGATTCTGTATATCGCTGTGAATTTCGTTTACCTGAATGCGTTAGACAGAGACAGTATTGCTTTTGCAGCTAATGACAGGGTTGCCGTTGCGGCATCGCAAAATATCTTTGGAAGTGCAGGAACCATTATCATTGCGTTATTGGTAATGGTATCTACATTCGGATGTGATAACGGACTTATTTTAGCGGGAGCAAGAGTTTTTCAAACTATGGCAAAAGACGGAATGTTCTTTAAGTCAGCTATCAAAAACAATACAAATGAAGTACCTGAAAATGCTTTATGGATGCAGGGAGTATGGGCTTCTATCTTATGTCTGAGCGGACAGTATGGAAATCTTTTGGATATGATCTCCTTTGTGATCGTGTTGTTCTATATGATTACCGTTTTTGGAGTGATTTATTTAAGAATGAAACAACCCGATCTGGAAAGACCTTACAAAACATGGCTTTATCCGGTAACACCTATTATTTATCTGGTAATCGGAGCGTGTTTCTGTATTCTGCTTTTAATCTATAAGCAGCAATATACATGGCCGGGGTTTGTACTCGTTCTGTTGGGGCTTCCTGTTTATTATTTTATCAATAGGAAGAATGCGGATCATTAAAAATGATAGAGAATATTAAAAAATATAAAAAGATTAAGGGCTTTCAATTCATTTGAAGGTCCTTGTTTTTTGGATAATATTTCAGATACTTTGACAATTATTTAGTGAAAATGTGTATTTTGGTATCTTGTTTTTAAACAAACAGGACCATGAAGTAAAAATAGAAAGTTATGGATACACCAAATTACAGAATGCCTTTCGTACCGTCTACTTTAATGACCGAAGGCGGAAGTATCGATACCTGCGATATGGGGGAAAGTATTGCCCACAATATTATGCTGCTGATCACCACCAAAAAAGGGGAGAACAGATATGATGAGAACTACGGAAACGATGTTTGGAACCTGGAATTCGATAATGGAGTTACCAGTGCCATCTGGGAAAGTGTTTTTATCAAAAGCCTTAAAAGACAGATCCAGGAATATGAACCCCGGATTGTAAACCCGCAGATAGATGCTCATATACAATTTGTAGAACACAGCTACGATACCAAAGAACACACAGAAATCAAAAAGAAAGTAAGAATTGCCATCAATGCAAAAATGGAGGAAACCGGAGAACGCTTCAGTTTTTCAACAGAGCTGTTCCTAAGCCCTATGTCTATTGATTAATATTTTTAACATTGAAAAAAAATTATGAACCTAGATCAAAATATTTATTCCAAAGAATCTGTAAAAGCAAGAATGCTGCAAAATGCCACTAAAGTATGGGGATTGAAAAGTCCGCAATCTTTAGATCCTTTTGTCAAATTACTGATCGATGCATTCAGTACAGAAGTTTTCAAAGCAAATAATGAAATACAGACCGTAAACGCCCGTATTTTAGAAAAGCTGGCCAAACTACTTACCCCATCCATTTATACCCATCCCATTCCTGCTCATTCGGTGGCATTTACACAACCTTACGAATCTTCTGAGATTTTGTTGGAACATACGGAGTTTTTCTTCCGTAAACAAATGACTTCCACCGTAAAATCGGAGTCGGATAAGCAACTTAACATTCCCTTTACTCCCGTAGGAAATGTAAGAATAAATAAAGTTCACACTTCCATCATGTTTGTAGGAAATACTTGCTACAGTATTGATGACAGATTCAATAAAATTCCTATTGCCAGATTTCAGGGCAGACCGGAAGACTACAGAAAAATTACAATAGGAGTAGACGTTACCAAATATGTAAGCGAAAATTTTCCGAAATATTTAAGTGTATTCTGCTCCAATCCAGCTTTTGAACACCTTGACTTTGTCTATAAATTACTCCCTTACATCAATGTTACCAGTAATGGGAATCCTTTATTTGTAAGAGAAGGACTCAGTTACCTTACAGAAAGTCATACCGATGGATACGAGCAGATGTTTAAAGAACAGTCGATCAGAAATAAAGTTATTGAAGATATTAAAAGCATCTACCGTCATAAATTCATCGAGATTACAGGAATTTCCAATACTCTGTTCTCTGAGCCAGGAAAACTCCCTCAAAACCTTGATTTCCTTGCCGGTAAAGAAGAAATTGTAAAATATCTTGACAATAAGCGTTATTTATGGCTCACTTTTGAATTTCCACCACAGTTTTCAGCAGAAATTCTGGATAATTTCTCGTTTGTACTCAATGCTTTTCCAGTTTACAACAGAGGTTGGAAAAAAACAGAATACAGCCTTGATATTATGGGGAACAATATTCCTTTGGTAACAGACGAAGGAGAACACTTTCTGTATGTAGATGAGGTTCAGGATGGTGACGGAAGAAAATATACAGAAATACCTTTCACTCCGGCAGACGATCTTAAAAAAGGATTATACACGGTAAGAAAAGGAGGAATGGAACGCTTTACCAATCGAAATGCAGTAGACATGATTGCCAATGTTCTTGAGCTTACAAGAGACGAAATTGCAGCTTTCTCACTTCTGAACAGAGATAATGTAAAAGGTGTACTCAGCGAAATGTCTGATAAAATGAAATCAATGGTGCAGAAAGTAAATAACGCCAAAAGAAATGTCAGACAGGAACTGAACTATGTCATCATGGAACCTGTAGAAAAAACCGACCATACCTATGCTTCCTTTTGGGTAACACACTGCACGCTTGCCAATCATATGCGTCCGGGAACGGAACTTTCCAACCAGTTGAAATCACAGACCGTTGTTTTGCTTACAGAAACGTTGGGTGGAGCGGAAGAGCAGAAAGGAACAGACAGCATTCAGGCGTACAAATATGCTTTGACTACCAGAGACAAAATTATCTCTCTTGAAGACGTTAAAAACTATTGCCGAATGATTCTGAAGGATGAGCTGAGAGAAGTAAAAGTGAGAAGAGGAACAATGATCAGCAACAAACCTAAAGAAGGCTTTGTAAGAACGGTAGAAGTAGAAATTATCCCACAAAATTATTCTTTTTACGGACGGGCTTATTGGGAAAATATGGCCAATATCCTTCGAAATCAAATCATTGCCAAAGCGATAGACGGAATTGAATATCTTGTAAAGGTAAGCAACGAAGATATTGAGTTCCAGGACATGTAGAAAAATCCTGATTTTAAAAACATAACAAGTATTCAAAGTACCGCATCTCTGCAGTACTTTGAATATTTTTGTACACAATAAAAAAACAAAGAAATGAAAAAAATTGCCCTTTTTGCCACCTTCATCCTTTTGAATGCTCCATTGAAAAGCCAAACAATGAAGGATCTTAGAAACAACCTCAATACGATTATCTCAACAAAAAAAGCCACTGTTGGGATATCCATGAAAGGAGTAGAAGATAAAGACACTTTAAGCATCAATGGAAATAAGCAAATGCCCTTAATGAGTGTATTCAAATTTCACATTGCTTTAGCGGTTCTCAACCAGGTTGATAAAGGAAAACTTAAGCTGGATCAGAAATTCTTTATTAAAAAAGAAGAACTTCTGCCTGATACTTGGAGCCCTATGAGAGAAAAATATCAGGAAGGAAATATAAACCTTACTTTAGATCAATTGTTGAGGTATACAGTTTCCCATAGCGATAATAATGGTTGTGATATCTTGTTGAATATCCTCGGCGGAACAGAAGTCGTTCAAAAATACATCAATCAGCAAGGGATTAAGGATATTACCATAAAAGTAAACGAGAAGGAAATGTCTTCGTTCGACCAATGTTATGTCAATACAAGTACGCCTTTAGATACCACAGAACTTTTGGAAAAATTTTACAAGCGAAAAATTCTGAAAAAAGAAACCACTCAATATCTATATCAGATCATGGTAGAAACATCAAGAGGACTGACTTGGATGAAGGCCGGATTACCAAAAGGAACAGAGCTCGCACATAGAACAGGTATTTCAGGGCGCAACGAAAATAATTTAAGAGCTGCCATGAACGACGTCGGAATTGTAACCCTTCCTAATGGCAAACATTTTATATTATCTGTTTATCTGAAAAATATTACCGAAGAAATGGCAGATACTGAAAAAATCATCGCTGACATCAGCCATGCAGTGTGGGAATATTACATCAGTAAAAAATAAAGGATCATTTCAAATTCCAACCTTCAATAGAAACGGGCTCATGCCCGTTTTGTTGTTTTTTATAAAAAAACCTATAAACTCCTCTACACAAACATCTGCGAAAATCCGCGAAATCTGTGGTCAAATAATTACCCATAAGGAAAAACATTTTCATAAAAATTCCGTAATTTTGCCCGTCGTGATTTTCAGACAAAATCACCCCAAATTATGAGCAAATCAACAGAATATATAGAAGTTTACGGGGCTCGTGAACACAATCTAAAAAATATTAATGTTAAAATTCCGCGCAACGAACTTGTTGTGATTACCGGCCTTTCCGGGAGCGGAAAATCTTCACTCGCTTTTGATACCATTTTTGCAGAAGGCCAGCGTCGTTATATAGAAACATTTTCTGCTTATGCACGCCAGTTTTTGGGTGGTTTGGAGCGTCCTGATGTAGATAAAATAGAAGGGCTTTCTCCAGTTATTGCCATTGAGCAGAAAACAACCAATAAAAACCCAAGATCTACAGTTGGAACCGTTACAGAACTGTACGATTTTCTTCGTCTTTTATATGCCAGAGTTTCGGACGCCTATTCATTGTCCACGGGGCAGAAATTAGTAAGTTATACCGAAGATCAGATTCTGGAAACCATTAAAGAAAATTACAAAGGAGAGAAGATTATGCTTCTTGCACCGGTAGTTCGTTCAAGAAAAGGTCACTATCATGAACTTTTCGTACAAATGGCGAAAAAAGGATACGGCCAGGCAAGAATTGATGGGGAATTGCAGGATATTGAATATGACTTAAAACTTGACCGTTATAAAACCCACGATATTGATATCGTTATCGACCGTTGGATCATTGGGGAAAATGCTTCAGAAAACAGAATGGAAAAATCCCTGCGTACCGCAATGGAAATGGGAGAAGGCATTATTGGAATTCAGAAGCTGGGAAGTAAAGATATTGAGTACTTTTCCAAAAACCTTATGGATGCAGAAACAGGACATTCATTAGCATTACCGGAACCGAATACCTTTTCATTCAACTCTCCGAAAGGAAGCTGCCCAAATTGTAAAGGGTTGGGAATGATCAAAAAGATCAATACCGATTATTTTATTGATAATCCAAAATTATCCATCAATCAGGGAGGTTTACTTCCGCTTGAAGATATTAAATCTAATAAATGGATCCTTTCTCAAATTAAAAACATCCTTGAAATATTCGGATTGGGATTAACAACTCCGATGAAGGATATTCCGGAAGAAGCACTGGATTATATCTATAACGGGTGCCATAAAGAATTTAACAAAGACCTGAAATACGCAGGAATTACCAAAAAAATAAAGATCAGCTTTGATGGTTTAATTGCTTTCATGGAAGAAATTATCGATGAGAGAGAATCTTACGAAGCTATTTTACTGGAAAGACACTTTACAACAGAAGAAACCTGCCCGGAATGTGGAGGAACACGTCTTCAGCCTTCAAGCTTAAGTTTTAAGATTGATGGGAAAAATATTGCAGAAGTCAACGGTTTAAGTTTAGCTGATTTAAAAGATTGGCTGGCGGACGTTAAAGACAAATTTTCAGAAAAAAATAAGATCATCGCTCACGAAATTCTAAAGGAGATTGAAACCAGACTTCAGTTTCTGTTGGATGTAGGGTTAGATTATCTAAGTTTGAGCAGAAGTTCAAAAACACTTTCAGGAGGTGAGTCACAGAGAATACGTCTGGCAACGCAGATTGGATCCCAATTGGTAAATGTACTGTATATTCTGGATGAACCAAGTATCGGACTTCACCAGAGAGATAATGAAAGGCTGATTCATTCATTAAAAAATCTTAGAGATATCGGAAACTCTGTATTGGTAGTAGAGCACGATAAAGACATGATTCTTGAAGCCGATGAGGTGTTGGATATTGGTCCAAAAGCCGGAAAATTCGGTGGTGAAATTCTTTGGCAGGGAAAACCGAAAGATTTATTAAAAGCAGATACGATTACGGCTCAATATATCAACGGAAAAAGGAAAATTGAAATTCCTGCAGAAAGAAGAGCTGGAAGTGGTAAAAATATTCTTTTGAAAGGCGCCACAGGAAATAACCTTAAAAATGTAACCTTAGATATTCCACTGGGTAAATTGGTGGTGGTAACCGGAATTTCAGGAAGTGGAAAATCTTCTCTGATTAACGGAACTTTATATCCAATTCTGAATAAACATTTCTACAGAGCAGTTCAGGAACCTTTACCGTACAAAAAAATTGAAGGACTCGAAAATATTGATAAAATTGTAGACGTAGACCAGACCCCGATCGGAAGAACACCGCGTTCAAACCCCGCAACCTATACGGGAATGTTTACAGATATCAGAAACCTTTTTGCAGAGCTGCCGGAAAGTAAAATCCGTGGATATAAACCGGGAAGATTTTCTTTCAACGTGAAAGGCGGAAGATGCGAAACCTGTCAGGGAGGAGGATTGAAAGTGATTGAAATGAATTTCCTTCCGGATGTATATGTACATTGCGAAACCTGTAACGGAAAACGTTTTAACAGAGAAACCCTTGAAGTTCGTTACAAAGGAAAATCAATTTCTGATGTTCTGGATATGACGATTGATGAAGCTGTAGAGTTTTTCCAGCCAATTCCTAAGATTTTTGCCAAAGTGAAAACGCTACAGGATGTAGGATTAGGATATATTACCCTGGGACAACAGTCAACAACCCTTTCCGGAGGAGAAGCGCAACGTATCAAGTTAGCAACCGAACTGGCTAAAAGACAGACAGGAAATACCCTTTACATCCTTGATGAACCTACAACAGGGCTTCATTTTGAAGATGTAAAGATATTAATGGATGCCATCAATCAATTGGTAGAACTAGGAAACTCCTTCATTATTATCGAACATAATATGGATGTGATAAAACTGGCAGACCATATTATTGACGTAGGTCCCGAAGGTGGAAAACACGGTGGGCAGATTGTTGCACAGGGAACTCCTGAGGAAATTGTGAAGTCTAAGAAAAGCTTGACAGGGAAGTTCTTGAAGAGAGAATTGGAATAATAATTATATAAATATATTACGGAAAGCCACAATGAAAATTGTGGCTTTTTTATTTATTTTTGGGGAAAACAGATAAACATGAGTTTTAAACTTTTAGCGATTAGACCTTTGAAAGATTGTCATGAAGATTTTCTTAAAAATTTGGAAGAAGGAAGAATATACAAATTATATGAGGAATATGAATTTTATAATGAGTCCCAAAAAATTGATAATTATAATTTTATTATTGATAGAGAAAACATATTAGATGTAAATAAAATTAATTTTACACCAATACTGCCAAAAAATCTGTATGGAGAAAAAATAAATATTTCAGCAGTAGTAGGTAAAAATGGAAGTGGAAAAAGTAGTTTAATAGAATTGATATACATAGCTTTTTATAACTTATCAATAAAAGGTGGACTAATTAAACATATACCAGTAAATCATGAAAAAAATTTAATACATGAAAGACAGATTGAACATCTTAATATTATAATTGAATCTTTAAGACAAGACCTAAAGAAAGAGATAATTTCAGATGATGAGCTTAAGGATAAAGAACGATTTTTAGAATATTATTCTAATTTACAGACTGATCAAAAGAAACAAATTAGAGAAGGTAATTTAAAAAGAGATATAATTGAAAGAATAAACCTAGAGCTATTTATACATAAGTCTGAAAAGTCTGAAGATAAGGTAAAAGAAACATTACTTATTTTGAAGTTTGAACAAGATAAAATAACTGTTCAAGAAGAAGAATTAAATAAAAAATTTACTAACGTTCCCGTTGAGGTTAATGATACTTATAATATGAGTGCATTATTTTATAATATTATAATTAATTATTCTTTTTACGGTTTAAACTCTACAGAAGTTGGTGATTGGATTCAAAATATTTTTCATAAAAATGATGGCTATCAAACTCCTATTGTACTTAATCCAATGAAAACTGATGGAATTATTGATATAAATAGAGAGACATCCTTGACCAAGCAAAGATTTTTATATAACCTTATATCTAATAATACTTTGTTACAAGTAACTCAACATAATAAAATTGATGTTATTTCTTTAAAACTTAAAAATATTGAGCTTGAAGATTTCTTTATTTGGAATGTAGGAGAAAGTGATAATACAAATCCATTCAATGTGTTTGAAACCATTATACTAAGGGCTTTTTATGATTATGAAAGAATTACAATAAGTGATAATAAAATAAATAGAATTTTAATAATATATATTTTAGATAAAATAATTAAAATTAAAGATACTTATGAAATTTATGATGGGTGTGAATTAGAATATATTAAAGGCTTTAATGCTTACAAGTTTACCACAGATTATGATGATTTTTTAGAGACATTAAATAGTGATACTAGCCACATTACATTTAAATTAAAACAAGCATTAAACTTTTTATTTTTTAATAATCTAAATGAATTAGATCAAAATATAATATATAATCATTTTCTTCTAAAATTAGAAAGCAGTTATGTTGTGGATGAATTTACGCTAGATGAATTTACATTTAGTGAATTAAATTATTATGATGACCTAAAAAGTTTAGACAAATATTTTAAAAATAAGAAGGCTAATAACCTTATAATGCATTTGCCACCTTCAATATTCAATATTGATTATAAGTTTGAGAATGGAAGTTTATTTTCAAGACTTAGTTCTGGGGAAAAGCAAAATGTATATAGTATAAATTCTATTTTGTATCATCTTATTAACCTAAACTCCGCATATGATAATAATACAATTAATAAATATTCTTATTATAACATCATATTGGATGAGATAGAATTATATTCTCATCCTGAAATGCAGAGAAAATTTATTTATCAATTATTAGATGGAATTAATAAGTTAGTAATAGATAATATTAAAGGAATTAATATTGTATTTATAACACATTCGCCTTTTATTTTATCTGATATTCCTAAACAAAATGTATTGTTTCTGGAGGTAAGTAAAAAAATCGATGAAAATAATAGTCCAATATTGGATAAAAGCGGTAAAGAACATTTTTTTTCTGTGTCTAAAGAATATAAGGGCGATAATACTTTTGGAGAAAATATACATCAAATGCTTACAGATGGCTTCTTTATTACAAGTACCAAAGGAGAGTTTGCAATAAGTAAGATAAATGATTTTTTAGATTTTTATAAAAAGTGCAGTTCAATAAACAAAGATTCTAAAGATTATGAAATCTATAAACAAGAATATAGTTCTAAAAATTTTCCTTTATTAATTTCATTAATAGGAGAAGAGTATATTAGAAGAATTTTAGAAAATCATCTTGAAATTTTAGAAAAGCTCTTTGAAACTGACTCTTATAAAGAAAAACGCATTTCAGATCTTAAGGCTGAAATTGAAAAATTAGAAAACGGATAATATGAGGAAGTTATGTAATAATATTTCGCATGATGTATTAGTAAAAGATTTTTATAATAAAATACTTCATAAAAGAGATAAAAGATTTTTATTGTATAATGGCTTAGAGTTTAATGATGAAGTTTTAGCAATACTTCCAGGAGTTTCCATTGAAGAAGTTTTATTATCTAACTTTGAAAAGCTGCTCGAGATTAATGAGAAAATTGAAAATGATTATATACAAGTTATAGTCAAAGATAAAATAAAAACTCTATTTAGAGCAGAGATACCATATATTGAACGCTATTTTGAAAACAGAATTAATAAAATTGAAGTTGGTAAAACAGCTGATGAATCATTAAAAAAGATAATAAACTCTGAGATAAATAAAGAGTTGTGTGGAGTTTTTAAAGGAATTGACAAAATTTTATACGAAAATAATACAATTCACTCCGTAATCTCAGAGTTTTTTATTGAGAAATCTAATGTGTTACAAATAAAATCATGTTACTATTGTAATATAGATTTTGTTAATGTTTATAAAGAGGCAAAAAATAATAAATACCATTTTACACTAGATCATGTACTGCCTAAGAGTAAATATCCATATTTCTCAATTTCATTATTTAATTTAGTCCCTTCTTGCTATACATGTAATTCAAAATTAAAATTAGCAAATGAATTTTCGATTAGTAGTGATTTAGCTAAAATATGTCCAAGTTCTGAAGGTTTTAATTTTGATGAAAACACAACGTTTACATTAGAGTTTAATGTAAATGATTCTGATTTTAAAAGTAAGATTGAAAAAGTACAGCAAATTGAGGATGTAATTATTGATTTAAAAAATAAACATTCGAATAATGGGGTAAAAGAATTTATTGATATTTTTAATCTTCAAGGTAGGTATGAATACCATAAAAATATTTGTTTTGATTTAATTGATAAAAGAAAGAAATATCCTGATAAAGAAATATCCAATATTGCTAGCCTAATTAAAAGGGATATTTCTACAGTTAAAAAAGATATTTTCGGTTATGAAATTTTCGAGTCTACAAATGCACCTTTCGAAAAATATAAGCAAGATATTGCAGAACAATTAGGTATAATAAAGCCTCAATATTAAATTTTCAATTATTTTAAAATTTATATAATTGATAATCAATGTGATATGTTTTAATGTTAACTCAATGTTAACTCAATGTTAACTCAATGTAAAATTAATATGAATTATTTTTAATAACTTTGGATAAGAGATACAAAATAATGTTATTATAATTCTTAAAACCAGTTAGTTATGAAAAATAAAATTCAAATATTCTTGGCTTCACTTTTTGTTTGCGGCTTCGTTGCTATTTTGGACACTGTTAAAGCTCAAACTACAGATCATAATACTATTCAGGAAATTCAACTGACTAAAAATGAAACCTTCAATGATATCAGAGGCAAATTGATGGCGAATTTTGACCTTACCAATCCGGAATATCAGCAGGGAACAGTGAATTCAGTTGTTAAATTTGATATTGCCAAAAACGGGAAAATTGTCAATGTTCATTCCAACGGAGACTGCAAAACCGTAGACAAGGAAATTGAAACTGTTTTGAGCGAGCTTGATTACAGAGTAGACCGCAAAGACCTCAATGACAATATGATGGCTTATACCTATGTAATGCCTGTAACAGTCGAGATCAACAATAGATAAAATATTTTGCAGCGATGTTCTCATCGTTCAATATCCATAAAAATCAGAATCAGGCTGTTTCAGAAATGAGGCAGCCTGGTTTTTATATACTAAGAAGGAGAGATAGCCTATTCAGCCAATTTTCTGAGAATTTCTGCAATAATCGGTATACTTTGTTCCAGTTGCTCCTCAGAAAGTGCTCCATAACTTAGTCTAAATCCATTAATCGGTTGATGACTGTACTGTTTAGGGTGAATGATCTTAATATTCCTTTCCCATAACGCAGAGGTTACAGAATCCCAGTTTAAATTCGCCTTAGGAACAATCCAAAAAGCTAATCCACCCTCAGGAAGTGTAAAATCACAAATATCATGCATATGCATTTGCAAAAGTTTAAATACGAAATCTCTTTTGCCTTTATAATGTACCGTTGCTTTTTTGATGTGTTTCTTTACGGCTCCTTCCTTGATCAGCTGAAGAACAGCATGCTCCATAATGACATCTCCATGTACATCAATAATTTTTCTCAAAGCTCCTATTTTTTGTAACAAATCCTGATCTTTGGTTGCCAGATAGCCAATCCTCAAAGCGGGAGCAACCACTTTACTTAATGTACCGATATAAACATAATGATTCAGTTCCGGAAAACTTGAAAGGGGAAGAATAGGACGGTAGCCAAAATGAAACTCATTGTCATAATCATCCTCAATAATGGTTACATGATATTGGTTGGATAACTCAATAAGTTGTAATTTTCTTACCAAACTTAACGTAACCGTAGTAGGATATTGTCTGTGAGGAGTGATGTATATGGCTTTTATATTTTTATTTTGGCTTAAAAGCTTTTCTACCGTTTTTACACATATTCCTTCCTCATCTACTTCTACGGGTAAAAGCTGGGCTCCGGCATATTCAAAAGCCTGCCAGGCGGGTTGATATCCTGGATTTTCTACAATAATATGGTCACCGGAGCTTAATAGACTCTGAGCAGTCAGAAACATGGCCATCTGGCTCCCTCTTGTAATTGAAATTTCATTTTCATTGATCTGCATGCCTCGCTGATGATTCAACATTTGAGAAATCATTCTCCTGAATTCTGTCTCCCCATGTTCATTTCCATATCCCATCATCTGCCACTTTGCCTTGATACTGAAAATTTGTCTGTAAGCTCTCGCCAGTTCTGTGACGGGCGCAATTTTACTATCAGGATGACCGTCATCAAAATTGATCATTTTCCCATGAAGAGAACTGAGGAGATGGGAGGGATCATTTCGTTTCTCGTGTCTTTGCTCCCGTAAAGAAGGAAGTTGATCGGAGACGAAAATACCTTTACGTTCTTTAGAAATCACCCATTCTTCGTTAATAAGTACCTGGTATGCTTCTACAACAGTATTTCTGTTGATTTTTAAGCTCATGGCCAGTTTTCTGCTTCCGGGAAGAGCATCTCCGGACTGCAGCCTTCCTGAACGGATATCTCCAATGATGGTATCTGCAATCTGAAGATAGACTGCTTTGTCAAGATTTTTATCAATTTCTAATTCTAATTTCCAAGGTCTAAGCATCTGGACTATCTATTTATGTAAAAACTGAATCATTTAAGTAGTCCAAATATAAAATAATTTTGTCATGCAATAAAGCAAAGAACTTATTAATTTTTAAAATTATGGACAAAAAACAATTCAGTTCAAAAGATTTTCATGAAACTTTTGCAAGACCAAAGTATGTAAAACCAAGTCATTTAATTCATAAAAATGTAGAAAATGCGGGAGAACACAACGAGTTTTCAACAGAAAGAAAGCATCCGGTTTTCTTTGTAGACCTTCCAAGTAAAAATGTAAGTATGACAATCGGAGGTTTATTGCCGGGGCAGCAGACCAACAGACACCGCCATACTTATGAGACCGTTCTTTTTGTTATAGAAGGAAAGGGTTGGACAGAAGTAGAAGATGAAAGAGTACACTGGGAAGCGGGTGATGCGGTTTATATTCCTTCATGGGCATGGCATAAACATCAGAATATGAGTGATACAGAACCTGCAAAATACATTGCCTGTGAAAATGCACCTCAATTGCAGAATCTGGGAGTAGCCCTGAGAGAAGAAGAAGGAAGAGATTTATAACTAAAATGATTACAATTAAAATAGACCAAAAATGAATAATGTTCCATTTAAAGGCATCATTGCTTATCCCATTACTCCTTTTGATGATGAGGAAAAGATTGATATTCCATTATTTAAGAATCTGGTAGAACGACTTATTATTTCCGGGAGCCACGGGATTGCGCCCTTAGGAAGTACCGGTGTAATGCCTTATTTATCCGATGAGGAAAAAGAAGCCATCACAGAAGCTACGATACAACAGGTAAAAGGAAGAATACCAACGCTTGTAGGAGTTTCCAATCTGACTACTGAAAGAACAATCCATCATGCAAAGTTTGCAGAGCAGGCTGGAGCAGATGCGGTTATGATCATCCCAATGAGCTATTGGAAACTTACTGACGATGAAATTGTAGCACATTATGATGCTGTAGCCCAGAAAATTTCAATCCCGATTATGGCTTATAATAATCCCGCAACCAGTGGAGTAGATATGTCTCCTAGTTTATTAAAGAGATTGCTGAAAATTCCCAATGTTACGATGATTAAAGAAAGTACGGGAGATATTCAGAGGATGCACTTCTTGAGAAAAGAACTGGGAGAAGATGTGGCTTTTTATAACGGATCTAATCCTCTTGCGTTGTCCGCATTTACTGCCGGGGCAAAAGGTTGGTGTACCGCTGCTCCCAATTTGATCCCTGAACTTACAGTGGAATTGTATAACGCTGTGGAGGAAGGGAATCTTCAAAAGGCAAAAGAGATTTTCTATCAACAATTTGACTTGTTGAAGTTTATTGTGAATAAAGGGCTTCCAAGAGCCGTTAAAGCAGGATTGAATATCCTTGGTGAAGAAGGTGGAAATCTGAGAAGTCCATTGAAACCTCTAACCGATAAAGAAATAGAAGAATTAAGAAATATCATCACATCTCTTTAGCTTATAGTAAAGCAATATTTTAATCTTGTAAAGGCGGTTTCAGAAATGAACCGCCTTTTTTATTTTCAAACATATTTTCAAAGAATAGGCTATACCTTTAAATAATTGCATTTCCTTCAACTCCGTCAGAATTATTCGTTTTATGACCTGTAATAGCGGCAGCCACAAAACTAAAAAGACTGACAAGCTTTCCTGCTTTAGTATCCCAGTAATATGTTTCTTTAGGTTCTACCCGAATAATGGTAACATTCGGATCGTTTTTCCCGTCAAACCAGGCTTTGGCAAGCGGAGACCATTTTTCCTCTATGGTAGCTTTATCCTTATATACAGAGGCTTTTCCGTAAACGGATAGATATTGTGCATCACCATTATTCATAAAGAACAGCTGTACTCTGCGGTCTTCTTTTATTTCAAAATTTTTGTTGCTGGTTCCGCTGCTGATAAACCAGAGATTTCCGCTGTCATCCGTTTCCTGAAGGGTCATTGGTCTTGACGTTACAGGAACTGTTTCCAATTCTGTACAGAACATACATATTTTGGCACTTTCCGAAAGTTCTTTGATTTTTTTGATCGCTTCGAGGTGGGTAAGATTTTGTGTTGACATCGTATATTATTTTAGTGATTGGTTCATAATGAAAATCCTTTTCAGGAATAATGATAATAAAATATTCAAATACCTGACCAAACGGAAATTACGTGTGGTACATGTGCTGTTTTTTAACAATAAAAAAATTTTTTGTAATGATTTGATGAAAAGCTTAACTTGAGGAATTAATTGTTCTTAACAGGTAATTTGTGTACATTTGAATATGCAGATTCCGCCACCAAAACATCTGTCTCCTTTTATAAGACATTATATCTTTTTAGAGAGTTCTAAAAAGGAGATCAGGAATGTTCGTCTGTTTTCCGATGGCAGTACCGGACTTATTTTATCAGGTGATATGAATCTTTACTCTTCCGGTTCTGAGGAACATATGCCGCTGTCTTTTTTCTATGGAGCTTTAAGCAGTTATAAAGATTTTTATTCCAAGGGACCGTTTTCCCTGGTAGCAGTAGTATTTCAGCCTTATTTTTTGAATCTCCTTGTGAAAGCTTCCGCTAAAGAAGTCCGCGACAGTATTATTTCCGTTGAAGATGTATTAAAAAACAGTTTCCAGCGTTTTCAGGAAAATCTTTTAAACAAGATCACTCCTTTGACTGTTATTCGTGATCTTAACATTTTTTTTACAGAATTGATCATCAGAGAAAATACGTCGGATTATGATTTTATAACAGCCGTTCAAAAGTATATTCTTCAGCATAAAGGTTCTGTATCTTCAAAAGAATTAGAAAATTTCACAGGATATACCGAACGGCATCTGGAAAGAAAGTTTGATAATTATATGGGAATATCTCCTAAGAAATACAGTAATATTATCCGTCTTCATTACTTCTTAAGCCTTATGAATAAGAGAAAATATAATGAAAATCTGACAGCGCTTTCTTGTGATGCAGGATATACGGACCAATCTCACCTAATCAGGGAATTTAAGAATAATGTAGGTCTAACCCCGAAGCAGTACTTGAAAACCGAAAACAAAATGGCGGTTAATTTCATTGAACTGTAAATCCAAAAGTCGGTTTTATACAATTTTTCGGCGATGAGGTCCTGTAGCTTTGCTGAAAAAAATAATGAACATTACCATTTCAACAGCACAATTCGAAAATAAAAGCGGAGATAAAGAATACAATCTTTCCGTTATAGAAAAATTGGCAGCACAAGCTGCTTCTCAGGGTTCTCATGTAATCGCTTTTCACGAATGTTCCATTACCGGATATACTTTTGCCAGAAAACTTTCCAAAGAACAGCTTCTTGATATTGCCGAAATTATTCCTGAAGGAAAAAGCATTCAGAGATTACAACAGATTGCAGAAAAACATAATATTACGATTCTTGCAGGGCTTTTTGAAAAAGATGAAAAAGATTTTCTCTATAAAGCGTATGTATGTGTTGATAAAACCGGCTTGAAGGCTAAGTACAGAAAGCTACATCCGTTCATCAATCCTCATCTTACACCCGGAAACGAATATTGTGTATTTGATATTATGGGTTGGAAATGCGGTATTCTTATCTGCTATGATAATAACATTATTGAGAACGTAAGAGCGACAAAACTTCTTGGCGCAGATATCATTTTTATGCCTCATGTTACTATGTGTACACCTTCTACAAGGCCGGGGGCAGGTTTTGTGAATCCTGATCTTTGGCAAAATAGAGTAGCTGATCCTACCTCTTTAAGACTGGAGTTCAACGGAATGAAGGGCCGGGATTGGCTGATGAAGTGGCTTCCGTCAAGAGCTTATGATAACGGAGCATATATTGTTTTTTCAAATCCTATCGGGATGGATGATGATCAGCTGAAAAACGGTTGCTCTATGATTATCGATCCTTTTGGTGATGTTATTGCAGAATGCCGTTCTTTTGATGACAGTTTTGAATCTGCCGTTCTTACACCGGAAAAGCTTACCCAGGCAGGCGGATACCGATACATACAGGCCCGAAGACCGGAATTGTACAGAGAAATTATAGGGCAGGAGCATCTTTCTGAACAGAAAGTAGTGTGGTTGAATGATAAAACGGTTTAAAATTTTGGGAATAAAGGAAGACGAAGGTAATGTAAGAAGTTTCTTCATCTTCCTTTATTTTATGGGGTAATCGTCTTCTGCAAATCACTCCATGCTCCGCCATTATAAACATGTGGGAAGCCTTTCTCCTTTAAAATATTTTCTGCTTTCACACTTCGAAGGCCATGAGAACATACCGTAATATATACTTTTTTAGGATCAAGCTCTACATAACGCTCTCTGATGCTTCCCAGTGAAATATTTACGGAACCTTTTATATGTCCTGTTACATATTCTTTCTCCGTTCTTACATCGAGAATGACTGCTCCGTTTCTGACCAGCTGAGGCAATCCTTTGTCCAATGTATTGAATCGGTAAACCTTATATACAATATATAGAGTAAAAACAATTCCACACAGTATGAGAAAGTTTTTCATAGCTTGCTCAATATTTTGTTGTCAATGTAAAATGTTCCGAACGGAATAAAACACGCCAGAATTATTTTCCACGTTATTTCTTTAAACTTCCAGTTCTGTTCTACGCCTACACTCAGTGTATTGAACAAAAAGAGAAGGAATAGAGTTCCGTGTACTGGGCCTAATATCCTTACTAAAGAAGGATTTCCCAACCAATGTTTCATAGGAACTGCAATAAAAACCAGGCTCAACAATGAAATGCCTTCTAAAATGGCCAGAATCCTTAGCCGGCCGACTTTTGATTTTAATAAATGTATCATAATTATCTGAAATAAGGTCTGTTGGCAAATGGAGAAAACGGCCACGGAATAGCAATGAAAATAATAAATAGAGCAATAGTAAACCAAACACACAAGGTTTTAAATTTTTCTCTGTCTGATGATCTTCTTTTGGCTAATCCTGATCCGACTGTAATAATAACAATCGCAATAATCATGAATGAAATGTGAATCATTCCAAAAAATAAATGATCAAACGATTCTTTTGCCTCCTTCCAGTTTTTCCAGAAATATTGAACAATAGGACTTTTGAAATAAAAGATCATTCCTATGACCAATTGAATATGCGCAATCGTAGCGGTCCAATGCCGTACAGTATCGTCTGTTTTGGTGAATTTCCCGTTGGAGAAATATCCTTTATAGGAACGGAAAAGAGTATAGATCAAATTCAGCAGAACCAACCATCTGGTTATGGAATGTAAAAAGGTAAGCGTTTGGTACATCAATTATTTTTTTGATGTGGTAAAGGTAAAATAAAAAACATACTAATTAGTATGTTTTTATTGAAAAAATTATTGCAATGTGTTAAAATAAGATTTAAGTCCCTTTAAATAAACGAGATATACTCCTTTTGAATTTTCAAGTTTACCCAGATTACGCACTCCCCAATATCCGGAAATAACAAAGACACTTACTTCTAGAGGGTTTACTTCTTTTTTGATGATGCCTGCTTCTTTTCCTTTTTCTATGCTTTCTATGAAGGCATCTTCCCATTCTCTTGAAAGCTCGAATAAAGCCTGAGTAAAAGCCTCATTCCAGGGAGCCATTTGCTGTATAAAATTGGAAGTAGGGCAGCCATATTCAACTTTCAAAAAATCATTTTCCATCAGAAGATGGTAAATGATCTGATAAATACTTTCCAAAGGATTGTCGTTTTTCTGAAGAGCATCAATAAAAGTACGTCTGAAATTGGGTTTCATCAATTCATTAATAATGGCAACGCCCATTTCATCCTTGGTTTTAAAATGATAATAAAAAGCCCCTTTAGTCACCTGAGTCGTTGCAATAATCTCATCGATGCTTGTCGTCTGAAAACCTTTGATATAGATAAGTTCAAACGCTTTCTGCAGAATATTGAGACGGGTAGCTTCTGATTTCTTCATGTACTTTTGAGAATTATAATACAAAGGAACAAATTTTCAGCATAAAAATGAAATGTATTATTATTCTGATACAATCGTACAATTTAAATAATTTTTATAATACAATTATTCGTCGGAAATTTGCATCATCAACATCAATAAAATTACAACGTAATGAATTTTCAAAAAGAAATACAGATTCGTCCAACGTCTGGAAGTATAAAAAGCAAAGGACTTCCAGCTGCGTTATGGGCCCTTACAATAAGTGCGTTCGCCATTGGTACTACAGAGTTTGTGATTGTAGGACTTCTACCCACTGTAGCCTCCGATCTGGGAATTTCCATTCCTTCCGCTGGACTTTTGGTAAGTCTTTATGCAATTGGAGTAGCCATTGGAGCGCCTATTTTAACAGCTTTAACAGGAAAGATTCCCCGTAAAAGACTTTTGGTTTCTATCATGCTGCTATTTGTTATAGGAAACGGACTTGCCTCTATTGCGCCCGGGTTTATAACATTAGTCCTCGCCAGAATATTAACAGGGTTTGCCCACGGAGTCTACTTTTCCATCGGTTCTACAATTGCAGCATCATTGGTTCCGGAAGAAAAAAGAGCAACAGCAATTTCCATTATGTTTGCCGGTCTTACTTTAGCCATTGTAACTGGAGTACCGTTAGGAACCTTTATAGGACAACATTTTGGTTGGCGTGCAACTTTTATAGGAGTGTCAATATTAGGAATTATAGGACTATTAGCAAGTTTATTATTAGTTCCCAACAGTTTAAAAAATGGTAAAACAGCATCTTTAAAAAGTCAATTTAAGGTACTGGGAAATAAAAGATTAATTTTCGCCTTTTTGATGACCGCTATGGGATACGGAGGAACGTTTGTTGTTTTTACCTATTTATCACCTGTTTTACAAAAGATAACAGGTTTTCAAGAGTCTACCGTAACTTTTATTCTGCTTATTTATGGAGTAGCCATTGCGCTGGGAAACCTGATTGGAGGTAAAGTAGCCAATAAAAACCCATTGAAAGCTCTTCTATGGATGTTTGCCGCGCAGGGCTTAATACTGCTGGCTTTTTATTTTACGGTAAGCAGCCCGGTATTAAGTATTATTACACTTTTCTTTCTAGGGGCGCTTTCTTTTGCCAGTGTTCCCGGGCTTCAGCTTTTGGTGGTGCAGATTGCAGAAAAAGAGCTTCCCGGTACCGAAGATGTGGCTTCTGGAATTAATATCGCAGCATTTAATATTGGTATTGCCATTGGTTCTTATGTGGGAGGTATTATTGTGACTTCAAGTTTAGGATTAGAAAGTACCCCATGGATCGGAGCTTTGTTTCTCGTTATTACAGTGCTTATTACTTTATATAGTATCCGCTTGAGTAAAAAGAAACAATAATCGCGGTATTTTTTATAAATGGTTTAATTTTTTAGCCACGAGTACACGAAATTTTTATGAGTGAATTCGTGGCTAATTTTTTATTTATATAATAGACATTATATTATTGAATACCAACAGCTAAACTTTCAATATTAAAACCTCTGTTGGATTAATCAAAAATTTAATACATTTGAGTAGATAAAAAAATCGTGGACCCTATTCTTAATGTAGCTGTTCGTTCCCTTTGCGTTTACCTATTTATGGTGATCGCTATTCGTTTATTTGGTAAAAATCAGCTTTCTCAGCTTAACGCAGGAGATGTTGTATTGCTGTTACTTATTTCCAATGCTGTTCAAAATGCAATGGTGGGTCCGGATACTTCTTTACAGGGCGGTATTATTGCAGCTTTGGTTCTTTTTGTGGCTAACTTTATTTTAAAAAGGATTATGTTTTCCAATCGTTCTTTTGAAACTTTAATGGAAGACGAACCTGTTATTCTTATCAGAGATGGAGTAGCGGATCAGACAGCTCTGAATCGGGCCAAGATTACACAAAGTGAACTGGAAGAAGCGATTAGAGAGCATGGGATCGATCAGATTAAAAATGTCAAATTGTCAGTTCTGGAAGTAGATGGGAATATCAGTGTTGTTTCTGAGGATGAAAAAAGCAAACAAACCCATTATTCAAGAATTAAAAGAAAAATAAAAAGAAAATACCACTAAATTACAATGAACTACGAATTAAGAGAAATGCTTCCCAACGATGAGCCGCGGGTACTGGAAATTTTCAGACAGGGAATAGAGAGCGGCATTGCCACGCTGGAAACAGAAGTTCCAACGGCAGAAGCCTGGAGTATGGAATATTTCAACGACTGCCGCTGGGTGCTGGAAAACGAAAACAATGAAGTGGTAGGATGGTGTGCCCTGAAACCCGTAAGCAAAAGAGAAGGTTTTAAAGGGGTAGCAGATGTAAGTATTTATTTTGATAATGAATACCAGGGGAAAGGGCTCGGTTCAGTATTGCTGAAAAAAATGATTCTAGATAGCGAAGATCACGGATTTTGGACTTTGCAGACCAATATTTTTTCCGAAAATGAAACGTCCATCAGATTTCATCAGAAAAACGGATTCAGAACAGTAGGCGTTCGTAAAAAGATAGGCAAGCTCAACGGCGAATGGAAAGATCTTGTGATGATGGAAAAAAGAAGCGAAATCGTTTAATGATCAGATAAGAACGAAAAGTTGAACACTAATGACTTTATTCATACTTTGGCATTGCCCTTGTTATAATTGATACCTAAGTTTGGAAAAGGAGAAATAATGAAAAGTATAAGTAAAATTAGAGGGGTGGTTATAATAATAAGTATGCTTACTTCGTGTGTTGCATATGATAACAATAGCTATCAGACGAAGAAAATTCCACCCGGACAGGCCAAAAAAATCTATGGCGGAAGTGCAAAAGATTATGCTCCGGGACAGGTGAAAAAAAGAAATGGATATTAAAGAATAAAAGGATAAAAACAGTCTCTGTTTTATATCGTTTTGGCATCAACATTGATTATTTTATAATGTAACAAAATAAGTGACAATACAATGAAAACTTTGTTGAAGGCTATAATGGTCATGACAATAATATTCATGCTGTCATCTTGTACAGCAGATGCATATTATGGAGTAAGAACGCCTAGATATGGATATTACGGACCAAGATACTATAATTACGGCTATGGTTACGGTCCAAGATATACAGAGAGAGTATATGTATATGGTGGCGGACATCACGGAGGATTTCATCATCCGATGGGTGGAGGTGGCCATCATGGTGGATTTCACAGATAAAATGAACACAATAAAAAAAGCACTGACAATTTCAGTGCTTTTCTTTTATAATGATACTATTACAGTCTCTTCTTTTTCGGATTTAGAAAGGTGTTGAAGATCATGACTTCCTGTCCGAATTTTTTCTCAATGTGCTCAGCAATATTTTGAAGTTCGCTCTCCATAAAATCGTTTCGGAGGTCATCATTATCAAAAATCAACAGCAGATTATAATTCTTTCCTTCATCAATATAATCACTATGAACCTCTGAAAGGATATACTTGCTCACATCCATCAAATTTTCGGTCATTAAAACCAATGTTTCATCAATATAATTTTCCCATTCTTCCAGATTATTTTTCGTACAGTGGAAAGTTATACTTAATACGCTCATATTTTAAGAATTTTTAAGATTTTGTGGATAAATTCTATCGCAAAAATCGGCATTTTTTTCGTAAATTAGCCCGTTAATAAAAATTGGAAATAAATAATTTTCAGACTTTCAGCTAAGGGTCTGACTATCATTATAATAAAATTTGTTTATGCAAAAAGAAGGAGAAAGACTGATTCCTATCAACATTGTTGATGAAATGAAGTCATCTTATATCGATTATTCGATGTCGGTTATCGTTTCAAGAGCGTTACCAGATGTAAGAGATGGCTTGAAACCCGTTCATAGAAGAGTACTGTATGGTATGTATGGATTAGGGGTTTTTTCTAATAGAAAATATTTGAAATCTGCGAGAATTGTTGGGGATGTTTTGGGTAAATACCACCCACACGGAGACTCTTCTGTTTACGATGCGATGGTAAGAATGGCTCAGGACTGGAGTTTGCGTTATCCACAAGTGGATGGGCAGGGTAACTTCGGTTCCATGGACGGTGACCCGCCAGCGGCAATGCGTTATACTGAGGCAAGATTGAAAAAAATCTCTGATGAGGTTCTTTCAGACCTAGACAAAGAAACAGTTGATTTTCAGAATAACTTTGACGACAGCTTGCAGGAACCTACCGTAATGCCTACTAAAGTTCCAAACTTATTGGTAAACGGTACTTCCGGAATCGCAGTAGGGATGGCTACCAACATGGCTCCTCACAACCTATCCGAGTCTGTAGACGCGATTTGTGCTTATATTGATAACAAAGACATTACCATTGATGAGCTGATGCAGCACATCATTGCTCCGGATTTCCCTACAGGTGGTATCATCTATGGATATGACGGGGTAAGAGACGCATTCCATACAGGAAGAGGAAGAGTAGTCTTAAGAGCAAAAGTAAACTTTGATGAAATAGGAAACAGAAACGCAATTATCGTTACTGAAATTCCTTATCAGGTAAACAAAGCTGAAATGATTGCCAGAACAGCTGAGCTCGTTAAGGATGAAAAAATTCCTGGTATTCATGAAATCAGAGACGAATCGGACAGAAAAGGACTTCGTGTGGTGTATGAACTTAAAAATGATGCCATTCCGAATGTTGTTCTTAACCTATTATATAAATATACAGCACTTCAGACTTCTTTCAGTGTTAACAATATTGCATTGGTACACGGAAGACCGGAGCAGCTGAACCTGAAAGATATTATCCATCACTTTGTAGAGCACAGACATGAAGTTATCGTAAGAAGAACGAAGTATGAGCTTAAAAAAGCAAAAGAAAGAGCACATATCTTAGAAGGATTCATGAAGGTAATCGGTTCTCAGGATTCACTGGACAGAGCGATCTCAATTATCCGTCACAGTGCCAATCCTCAGGCTGCAAAAGAAGGCTTGATTGAAGCATTCGAACTTTCTGAAATTCAGGCTCAGGCAATTCTTGATCTTAGATTGGCACGTCTTACAGGAATGGAGCTTGATAAGATCCGTGATGAGTACGATGCAATCATGAAAGAAATTGCTGATTTAGAAGATATCTTAGCCAATGAGCCGAGAAGATTCGATATCATTAAAGAAGAGCTTCTTGAAATCAAAGAAAAATACGGTGACGAAAGAAGAACGGAAATCGACTATTCAGGAGGAGAAATGTCTATCGAAGACATTATTCCAAACGAATCTGTAGTTCTTACCATTTCTCACGCAGGATATATTAAGAGAACTTCACTTTCAGAATATAAAATTCAAAGTAGAGGTGGAGTTGGAAACAAAGCTGCTACAACAAGAGATTCCGACTTCCTGGAATATATCGTTTCAGCGACCAACCACCAGTATATGCTATTCTTTACAGAAAAAGGAAGATGTTACTGGCTAAGAGTATTTGAAATTCCTGAAGGTTCCAAAACAGCAAAAGGAAGAGCTGTACAAAACCTGATCAACATTGAGCCTGACGATAAGATCAAAGCATACATCAGAACCAATAACCTTAAAGATTCTGAATACGTAAACCAGATGAGCGTTGTAATGGTTACCAAAAACGGTACAATCAAGAAAACATCTCTGGAAGCTTATTCAAGACCAAGAGTAAATGGGGTGAATGCTATTGAAATTAGAGATAATGACCAGTTATTAGGCGCATACCTTACTAATGGTACTTCTCAGATCATGATTGCTACCAAAAATGGTAAATGTATCCGTTTCCCTGAAGAAAAAGTAAGAGAGGTAGGTAGAGGATCTATCGGGGTTCGTGGTATTGCGATGGAAGACAATGATGAGGCTATTGGTATGATTGTTGTGAATGATGTGGAGAACGAAACAGTACTTGTAGTATCTGAAAAAGGATATGGAAAGAGAACTGCAGTAGAAGACTACAGAATTACCAACAGAGGAGGAAAAGGAGTAATCACGCTGAACATTACCGAAAAAACAGGAAATCTTATCGCTATTCAGAACGTAACCGACGAGGATGGATTAATGATCATCAATAAATCCGGTGTTGCCATCAGAATGGGAATGGACGAAATGAGAGTAATGGGTAGAAATACTCAGGGAGTAAAACTGATCAACCTTAAGAAAAATGACGAAATTGCAGCCATTGCAAAAGTAGAAATGGATAAAGATGTTGAAGATGATTCCGAAGAAATTGAAGGCAATGAAGAAGCTGGAGAAGTTGAAGGAGAAATCAAGGAAGGAACAGGAACGCTATTTGATAACCTAGAAGACGACAATACACCTCAGGCTGAAAACGAAGCAGAGGAAACTGAGAATTCTGAAGAATAAATGTACAATTAATATAAAATAGTTATTATGAAGAAACTGATTTTAGGAATGGCTATCGTAGCGTCTGCTTTCGCTTTTGGGCAGAAGAAAGATGCGAATGCTTTGAATGCACAGCTTCAGGAAGCTAACAAGGCTGCTATGGATGCATATAATGCAAAAAATTATGTAGCTGCAGCACCTAAGTTTGTAGAAGTGTATGACTTATTGAAGTCTACAGGCCAAGACAATAAAATTTATATGTATTATGCAGGACTTAGCCACGCGTTAGCCAATAACAGTGACCAATCCATCAAGATATATACAGATTTGGTTAACTCTGGATTTACAGGAGTAGAAACTACTTACACTGCAAAAGAGAAAAAAACAGGTCAGGTAGTGAATTTGGATAAAGCTACTTGGGAGCTTATGAAGAAAAATCCAGATTATAGCGATTTCAAAACAGAGCAATCTAAGAGCGTAGAACCTGAGTTATATGAAACATTGTCTTCATTACTTTTAAATGCAAAAAAATCTAATGAAGCATTAGCAATCATTGAAAAAGGATTAGCTAAATATCCAAACAATGCTAAGCTTAAAGAAGCTCAAACTTCAGCATACCTTGCATCTGGAAACACAGATAAGTTCGTTTCTGGTTTGAAAGAACAATTGGCGAAAAACCCTAACGACCCTACAAACTGGTACAACCTTGGGGTAATGCAGGCTAAAACTCCAGCTACAGTGAATGATGCTTTAGAATCATTCAAAAAAGCTATTCAGCTTAAGCCTGACTTTGCTGATGCACACCAAAACCTGGTTTATACTACAATTGGTGACGATGCAACTATCGTAGCACAAATCAATGCTTTAAGAAAAGATAAGCCGGATGAAGCTTCAAAGTTGATCGACGAAAGAAGAGAAAGATTCAACAAAGCATTACCTTATGCTGAAGGATGGTACAAAGCATCTCCAAAGAGTCTTGACGCAGTTACTGCTTTAAAAGAAATCTATGTAGTAACTAAAAACATGGATAAAGTTAAAGAAATGAAAGCCAAAGAAGCTGAACTTACAGCGGCTGGAGGAAAATAATCATTTTGATAACCCAATATAAAAACCGGAACAGTAAATGTTCCGGTTTTATTTTTTATTGAAAAAATATCAGCATTTTTTGTTGTTGTAAACCCTAAATTTCACCCCCAGAAATTCTCTGTAATTCCGTATCTTTGAGAAAAATTTTTATCAGATGATAGAGTGGAAAACCGCCAAGGAATACGAAGATATTACCTATAAAAAAAGTAATGGAGTAGCAAGAATTGCTTTCAACAGACCGGAAGTCCGTAATGCTTTCAGACCTAAAACAACTTCAGAACTATACGATGCCTTTTACGACGCTTACGAAGACCCTTCAATTGGAGTTGTTCTTCTTTCAGGAGAAGGACCAAGCCCAAAAGACGGAGGTTGGGCATTTTGTAGTGGTGGAGACCAGAAAGCAAGAGGACATCAGGGTTATGTAGGAGAAGACGGAAGACACCGTTTGAACATCCTTGAAGTTCAGCGTCTGATCCGTTTCATGCCGAAGGTAGTTATTGCCGTTGTTCCAGGATGGGCAGTAGGAGGAGGACACTCTCTTCACGTAGTGTGCGACCTTACGTTAGCAAGTGAAGAACATGCTATTTTCAAACAAACAGATGCTGATGTAACAAGTTTTGACGGAGGATACGGATCTGCGTATCTTGCTAAAATGGTGGGGCAGAAAAAAGCTCGTGAAATTTTCTTTTTAGGAAGAAATTATTCCGCTCAGGAAGCTTTTGAAATGGGAATGGTGAACAAAGTAGTTCCTCATGCAGAATTAGAAGATACAGCTTACGAATGGGCACAGGAAATATTAGCAAAATCACCAACCTCTATCAGAATGCTGAAATTTGCAATGAACCTTACAGATGACGGAATGGTTGGCCAGCAGGTATTTGCCGGAGAAGCTACCCGTTTAGCCTATATGACCGAAGAAGCACAGGAAGGTAGAAATGCATTCCTTGAAAAGAGAAAACCGAACTTCGGAGAAGATCAATGGATATCATAACATTAGTGATGAGTAATAAATAATGAGAAATATTGCTCATTACTTATTACCCATTGCTTATTACTTACAAATAGTATGACTGATTGGATAAAAGCCGCAAGGCTAAGAACTTTACCGCTTTCCTTAAGCGGAATTATTATGGGAGCCTTTATTGCCAAATGGAGACTTCATGATGAAGGAGGAATTTGGGATTGGAAAATCTTTGCTCTGGCACTTTTGGTAACACTTCTTTATCAGATCCTTTCGAACTATGCCAATGATTATGGAGATGGAGTAAAAGGGACCGATGCCAAAAGAATCAACGAAGCAGAAGCAAGAGCTGTAGCATCTGGGAAAATTACGGCAAAACAGATGAAAAATGCAGTCATTCTTTTCTCTGCATTATCTTTTATTGCTACAGTTGCTTTATTGTATGTGGCTTTCATCCCGAAATATATGAATGAATTCTATATCTTCATAGGTTTGGGCGTGGCAAGTATTCTTGCAGCCATCGGATATACAGTAGGAAAGAAGCCTTACGGATATATGGGATTGGGAGATATCTTTGTATTTATCTTCTTTGGACTTGTTTCTGTATGTGGAAGTTATTTCCTGTTTACAAAAACATTCAGCTGGGACATGCTTTTGCCGGGAACAGCAGTAGGAATGATGAGTATGGCTGTTCTGAATCTTAACAACATGCGAGACATTGAAAGTGACAGATTATCAGGAAAGAACAGCTTTGCATTAAGAATCGGATTCAGAAATGCAATGATTTATGAAATGGTTCTTCTACAGCTTCCCTTGTTGCTGATCCTTATGTTTTTAGGAATAAACGGCTTTATACAAGGGCAAAACTACTACGCTTTCATTGTAATGATCCTAATGTTTCCATTATCAAAACTAAGAAGAAAGATCTTATCTGTGAAAGAACCAAAAGAGCTAGATCAGTATTTAAAGCAAGTTGGGATCATGACGTTTGTAATGGCTATTCTTACGGCAGCTGGACTTAATTTATTTAACTAATCTTAAAATAAAACACTTATGAATTCGAATGCCTACGTTGAAGCTCAAATGCTCATCAGAAAACCCGTTGAAGATGTTTTTGAAGCATTTATCAATCCGGAAGTAACCACAAATTTCTGGTTTACAAAATCTACCGGAAAACTGGAAGAAGGAAAGGAAATTACCTGGGAATGGGAAATGTACGGAGTGAAAAATGTCGTGAAAGTTCATCAGATTATTCCCGGCCAACTGATAAAGACAGAATGGGGAGAGCCTTTAGTAAACGTAGACTATGAATTCAAAACAATGGAAAACGGAACTCTGGTTGTTATTAAAAGCTATGGATTCAGCCAGACAGGCGAAGATCTTCTCAAAGTAATTAACGACAATACAGGTGGTTTTACAACAGTTTTAGACGGCTGTAAAGCCTATCTTGAACATGGGATAAATCTTCGGCTTATTGAAGACAAATTCCCGGGAAAATAATAAATAAACAACGTTTTTGCATTAAAAATAAAACACGAATGACACGAATACTTTTATGATTAGCACTTACCACATTGTGTTATTGATGAAAGAATTTGAGTCATTTGTGTTTCATATTCATTCAAAACTAAATTTAAAATGAAAATACAGTTCTTAGGGCAAAATTGCTTCCTGTTTACGTACAAGGACAAGACAATTTTATGCGACCCTTTCTACAATTACAAAAAAGCGGAATCAGGTTTTGATATTACCGCCCAGAAAATTGATTACATCCTTCTTACCCATGCGCATGGCGATCATATTGCAGACGTAGGAGAAGTATTGCAGCACTATCCTGAAGCTACCATCATTGGAGTGCCGGAAGTATGCGCTTACTTCAAACAGGCTATCAATACAGACGATGTGAACCTCGGAGGATCGGCAAAAATCGACGATCTTAAAATTTCCATGGTTCCGGCTCACCACACCAGTTCTTTCCCAGATGGGAGCTACGGAGGCGTTCCTGTAGGATATATTTTCAGACTTCCTGAAGGTAAGAATATCTATTTGGCAGGTGATACAGGAGTAATGGCAGATATGGAGCTGTTCCCAAGACTTTACGGGAATATCGACCTTTCTATCCTTCCTATCGGAAGCCACTATACAATGTGTCCTAGAAAAGCTTCTTTCGCAGCAGCAGAGCTATTAAAAACACCTAAAGTAATCGGATGTCACTTTGATACTTTCCCGGCAATTGAAATCAACCATGAAAGTGCTTTAAAGCATTTTGCAGATAAAAATGTAGAACTTGTTTTACCAAAATTGGGAGAAACATTCGAATTTTAATCGATAACGAGACCGCGGGGTAATTTGAAAATTAGAAAAATGAAAAAGATGCGTAACGTATTAAAAACAAAAAAAGATAATTATCAAATTACCTCTCTTCTTACTTTAATACAAAAAAAAATGGCAAGCTACCTAAATCACACCGCTACAACCGATTACCTTTGCTGCGTTCCCACCCTGGAGGATTCTCAGGAGCTAGTTGTTTAGGACTTGCCGTTGCAAAGGTAGGAATATTTTATTAACTTCAAAACTTTATTAAGAAAATTTCGTTGAAAAAATGCAGTGGTAGAGCTAATCGGCTGACATTTAGGGGAATAATTTTTCAACTTTTTTCTAAAAAATTAAATATGACGAAAAGTCCATCAACACTAGGAATTATACTTTTTATCGCTACAATGATCGTTTTCTTTGTAGTGTACACGTTTTTTTCAGGAATCAATTATTTTGATATCTCGCTGAAAGCCAATGCTTTTGTTTTACCGTTATTATATGCAGGCGCCGCTTTTTGGTCTGTAAAAGTATATTGGAACACGCATAGAGTAGTAAAATTTAAAGACGCTTTCAAAAGAGCATTCGTTCCCATGTTTATCGGAGGAATTCTTTCCATCTTCAGTATTTATGCTTTTTTAAACTTTGCAGATCCTGATGCTAAAAAGTTGTTGAACTACCAATATGTTCAAAGACAAAAATCAGAATTAGATACAGAATATACCTCTGCAAGAAAGATTTTGAAGCATCAGAAAGACATTGATGAGTTGGATCAGAAGTATAAAGAGAGGCTGCAAAGCTTCACTCCTACAGCTGTAAAAGGAAAAGATATGCTTACCGCAAGTCATTTTTCAGGATATTTTGCCGCAATTCTTATATTTTACGTAGTTTTGTCGGTGTTTTTCGGAGCGTTTTTCAGAACACGAACAATTCATCAACCCGAAGAAACAAACGAAGCCTAATTTTTATTAAAATTAAATGAATTTATCTATAGTTATTCCGTTACTGAACGAAGAAGACTCTCTGGAAGAGCTTTTTTCAAGAATTGATAAAGTGTGCACAACCAGTAACTTATCTTACGAGATCTGGTTTGTAGACGATGGAAGTACGGATTTGTCGTGGAGTATTATTGAGAACATGAAGGTGCAGCACCCTCAGATCCACGCAATTAAATTTTCCAGAAATTATGGAAAATCACAGGCGCTTCATGCCGCTTTTGCAAGAACAAACGGTGATGTGGTGATTACAATGGATGCCGATTTACAGGATTTCCCAGAAGAAATTCCGGAACTGTACAATATGGTAATTCATGATAATTATGATATTGTTTCCGGTTGGAAAAAGAAGCGTTTTGATAATGTAATGACGAAAAATATTCCGTCAAAATTATTCAATGCCGCGGCGAGAAAAGTTTCAGGCGTTTATCTTCATGATTTCAACTGTGGCTTGAAAGCCTACAAAAAACAGGTCGTAAAATCTGTTGATGTGTATGGAGATATGCACCGTTATATCCCAGTATTGGCTGCCAATGCAGGATTTAGAAGAATTACGGAAAAAGAAGTACAGCACCAGGCAAGACCTTACGGAACTTCAAAGTTCGGAACCGAAAGATTTGTAAGAGGGTTTTTGGATTTGATAACTCTTTGGTTTGTAAGTCGTTTTGGAGGAAGACCTATGCATTTCTTCGGAGCGGTAGGAACATTAATGTTTATCGTTGGTTTTCTTTCGGCACTTTGGTTGGGGATTTCTAAACTTATTGATGTGGCAAGAGGAATTTACGGACATTTAATTACCAATAATCCTTGGTTCTTTATTGCTCTGACTATGATGATTATGGGAACACTACTTTTTATAGCAGGATTCTTAGGAGAAATGATCATCAGAACCAACCGCGAGCATAAGAACTATAATATTGATGAAGTAATATAATGGAGGAAAAATTACCGAAAATATATTCTAAAAAAGCTATTTTAGGATTTTCTATCTTTATGTCAACAATTTTTGGAGGGGTATTGTTATACCAAAATCTAATTGATATCAACAAAAAGAAAGAAGCTTATACTGTTTTGGGAATTTCTATTGCAATAACAATATTAACTGGCGTTATTGTTAATATTCCGGAAAATCCTAGCACTTCATTATCATATATATGTGGCCTTGGCGGGGGATTTCTTCTTGCTTATTATTTTATGCCTAAATATTTTCCAAATGAAGAACAGTATCCTACGAAAGCGATATGGAAACCATTAATTATTGCCGTAATTATCGCTGCAATTATTTTAGCCTTAATCATTTATGGTATTTCTGTTGAAAATGGCTAGACAATAGAATAGTTGTAATAGTTCATCAATCATTACAGATTAAAAATAAAATATCACGAAAAGCACTCTATTGATAGGGTGCTTTTCTATTTTTGCAAAACTTTTAACCCTATCTAATGTTGCAGTTCAGAATTTTTATCATTTCTCTTTTGCTGATTTTTATTACATCATGCTCCTCAAACAAAGTAGTGGGTTCCTGGAAATTCATTGAAATATATTATGGAGAGATCAGAAATACAGATCTTGTGAAAATGAAAAATGACAGTTCAAAATATGGAAATGGAACTCTAACTTTCAATAAAAATGGGACTTTCAATTCTATGGAAGACACAGGAACGTATCAAAGGAAAAAAGAGTTACTCATGATGAAGTATAAAGACGGAACAGATACGGCGCGAATGAAAATCTCTTATTTGAGTTCTAAATATCTGTTCCTGTATTCAACCACAAAGGCTTCCAAAACTTGGGTATACGAAAAAGTAGAGTCACAGAAAAAATAGAAAAAAAGACTTTTTTTGTTTTAAAACAGGCGGGAAATGATTTTTTACACACATTTTTACCGTTATTTTACGTAATTTCAATATTTCCAATTGCTGCGCAAAACAAACTTTCAGATAAAAACCAGAAAATTAAAAAATATCACGTATTTTATTGCCAAAAGACAAAGATTTTTAAAAATTTTAATCCTATTTTTGTTGTAAAATAGCATTGAAAATTTCTATGAGAGGATTGAAAAAAACTTTCAGAAATTTTTAATAAAATCATTATTGAATTTGAATATTTACCATTAAATATGAAAAAAGTATTATACACATTGATGTTGGTTGCTGTAGTTTCCTGCGGAAAAGTCTCTCCGAAAGGAAATATTGAAAAGAAAGATGTGGATGTTTCAGAATTTGTTAATCTGGATCTGGAAGGCAAATTCCGTGTTTTCTATGCGAGAGGGCCAAAGAATTTTGTAGAAATAGAAACGTATCCCAATGTTGCCAATAATCTTGACGTGGATGTAAAAGACAAAACCCTTTCCATTAAAGAAAAAAGAGGTACAAAAGGAGTAGATTTTTACAACGTAACCATCTATTCTAAATATAATCTTGAAAAAGTAGCCGTTTCGGATTCTGTAGAAGTTAATATTTCAAGCGAAATAAAGACAGACAATTTCAGGCTTAATATGAAAAATAATGCCAGCTTTATGGGATCTGTAAACACCCGAAGAGCAGAAGTGGAGATGCACAACAGAAGCCGTGCTAACTTCCTTGGGTTATCTAAAAATGCAGTTATAAAGATTTCAGATACAGCAAGTTTAATTGCTCCTTACTGGAAAATCACCAATCTGAATATTGATTCTAAAAACGGAAACTATGCAGAAGTAAATGTGAAAGATTCTTTAAAAGGACACATCCAAAATACTGCAAAATTTATCTATTATAACGATCCGATCAGAGCGTTTAAAATTGATAAAACGACAAGAGTTGAGAATAAGAAATTAGATTAGTTTCGGTAGGAAGTCAGAAGATGCAGGCTGGGAGTTATGTTAGTTTTTCATCTCTCTATTTTCAGAATTAAAAAAATCTTCCAAACTTGAACAATAAAAAAATATAAAAAATCAAACAAAGCCGGAATTTTAAAACCAGGCAGGATATAATTTCCCGTCTCTAGCTTTATTTTTTCCGCTTAAAAAACTTAGACATAAATATGAATACACTAGAAAAAGCGAAACTTTGGTTAAGTGATACCTTCGATAAAGAAACGAGAGATGCAGTACAGGCATTAATCGACAGCAATTCCCCTGATCTGGAAGATTCTTTCTACAGAGAACTGGAATTCGGAACAGGAGGAATGCGTGGGATAATGGGAGTAGGAACCAACCGCTTGAATAAATATACATTGGGACAGGCTACCCAAGGATTGGCAAACTATATGTTGCAGCAATTCAAGGGAGAAGAGATCAAAGTGGCTATTGCTTACGATGTTCGTCATAATTCAAAAGAATTTGGAAAACTGGTGGCAGATGTTTTAACGGCAAACGGGATTAAAGTGTTGCTTTTCAAAGACCACAGACCGACTCCTGAATTGTCTTTCACTGTTCGTGATAAAAAATGTAACGGTGGAATTGTATTAACAGCTTCTCACAATCCACCGGAATATAACGGATATAAAGTATACTGGAATGACGGAGCTCAAATTGTTCCGCCAAATGATGAAGCCATTATCAAAGAAGTATATTCTGTGAAATTTGATGAAATTAAATTCAACGGAAATGATGATTTAATTGAATGGATCGGAGAGGAGCAGGATGATGTTTATATTGATGCTTGTATTGAAAACTCTACCTATCAGGATGTTGGGAAAGAAAATTTGAATATCGTTTTCACGTCTATCCACGGAACAACGTATACTACCATTCCTAAAGCTTTAGCCAAAGCAGGATTTAAAAAGGTGGATCTTGTAAAAGAACAAATGATTCCAAGCCCTAATTTCCCTACCGTAGAATCTCCGAATCCAGAAGAACCTGCAGCGCTGGAAATGGCGATGGATCTGGCAAGAATTACCAATGCAGATATTGTTATCGGAACAGATCCGGATGGTGACAGACTGGGAATTGCCGTAAGAAATCTTGATGGTGAAATGCAGCTGTTGAACGGTAACCAAACCAATACAATCCTTACTTATTATATCCTGAATGAATGGAGAAAGCAGGGAAGAATTACAGGAAAAGAATTCATCGGTTCTACGATTGTAACTTCGGATATCTTCTATGATATTGCACAGAAATTTGGTGTAGAATGTAAAGTGGGTCTTACCGGTTTCAAATGGATCGGAAAAATGATCCGTGAAGCAGAAGGAACTCAAAAGTTTGTATGCGGTGGAGAAGAAAGTTTCGGTTTCATGACCGGAGATTTTGTTCGAGACAAAGATTCTTGTGGAAGTATTCTTGTAGCTTGTGAAATTGCTGCATGGTGTAAAGCGAACGGAAAAACAATGTATCAGTACATGATCGACATCTATAAAGATCTTGGAATGTATTATGAAGGACTGATCAATATTGTAAGAAAAGGAAAAGAAGGTGCTGAAGAAATTCAGAACATGATGAAGAACTTCCGCGAAAATCCTCCAAAAGAATTAGCAGGCTCAGAAGTGTTACAAATCAACGATTATAATGAGCAAACAAGCTTTAACGTTTCTACGAACGAGAAGAAAGTAATGAACGATATTCCAAAATCTAACGTATTGATTTATTATACAGAAGATGGAACAAAAGTTTGTGTAAGACCTTCAGGAACAGAACCAAAAATTAAGTTCTATGTTTCTGTAAGAGACTCTATCTCTTCAGAAGCAGACTTTAGAGACAAATTAAAATCATTGGAAGCTAAAATAGGAGCCGTTAAAACAGATTTGAAACTGGATTAATCCTCTGATAAAGCAACTGATAAAAAATATAACAGTTTACTTACACGCTGCAACCGTAGTTTCCCATCAAAAGGAAGCTACAGTTTCAGATGTAAAAAAGGGAAATGATTCGATGCCCGAACTGGATGCAAAGAAGATCAGCAAAATTCAATAGGCAGTTTGTCTATCCGCAGAAAACTAAATAACTAATAGTCGATACGATGCTCATTTCGTTGAGGATCAAACAGATGTGGAAATCAATTTAAGAAGATAATATTAGTCAATTTTAAATAAGAAAAAAAGTGAAAGTTTCAAAATTAGCAGCGAACCTGATCGGTTCTGAAATTGTAAAAATTGGTAACGAAGTAAATGATCTAAAAGCAAAAGGAGCAGAAATTGCCAATCTTACTATTGGTGACCTGAATTCTAATATCTATCCTATTCCAGCATTGCTGAAGGAAGAGATTCAGAAAGCCTATCAGAATAACCTGACAAACTATCCTCCTGCCAACGGACTTTTATCTTTAAGAAAAGAAGTTTCTAAAGACCTTAAAAACAGATGGAACCTGGATTATGCTCCCAACGATATTCTGATTACAGCAGGTTCAAGACCTTTGATCTATGCTGTATATAAAACCATCGTAGATGAAGGTGATAAAGTAGTATATCCTACACCATCTTGGAACAACAACCATTATGCTTACCTTACTTCAGCCAACGCTGTAGAAGTAAAAACAAAACCTGAAACCAACTTCCTTCCCACTGCAGATGATTTAAGACCTCATTTGGATGGAGCTGTATTATTAGCACTTTGCTCTCCGTTGAACCCAACAGGAACAATGTTTACAAAAGAGCAGCTTTCAGAGATCTGCGAACTTGTGATTGCTGAAAACAAAAAAAGAGGAGAGAATGAAAAGCCGTTATACCTAATGTATGACCAAATTTATTCTAACCTTACTTTTGGTGCTCCACACGTTGATCCGGTTTCTCTTTTCCCTGAAATGAAAGACTACACTATCTATATCGATGGTATTTCAAAATGCCTTGCAGCAACAGGAGTACGTGTAGGATGGGGATTTGGTCCTGCTCATATCATTGACAAAATGAAAGCGCTTCTTACACACGTTGGAGCCTGGGCTCCAAAACCAGAACAGGAAGCAACAGCAAAATTCTTTGAAAACCCTGAAAATGTAAATGTTTTCGTAGAAGATTTCAAAGGTAAACTGGAAGAAAGTTTAAAAGTTCTTCACGGAGGAATTCAGGATCTGAAAGCAAAAGGCTTAACGGTTGACAGTATTGAACCAATGGGAGCTCTTTATCTTACGATTAAATTAGACTATATCGGAAAAACAAAACCTGATGGAGGAGTTCTTGAAAATTCTTCTGATCTGGTATTCTATCTGATCAATGAAGCGGGTGTTGCTTTAGTACCATTCTCAGCCTTTGGAGAAGACCAGTCAGAACCTTGGTTCCGTGCTTCTGTAGGAGGATTGGCAACAGATGAAATTAAAGTGATGCTTCCGAAGCTGGAAGCTGCTTTGAACAATCTAAAGTAATTTTCAACTAGAAATATAGGCTTCGGCTCTGTGCAGTACGATATCGTTAAAACTAAAATTAGGATTATCAATGTCATACTGAATAGAGCCGAAGCTTTTTTATGCGTTTTTCTTTACCTTTCCGGAATTGTCTTTTTGGTTAAAAGTATAAACCAACAAGAGATTATTCTGTAAAAAAATTAAATAAATATTAAAAATTCAATAATCATTTTGTAGTAAGGTTAACTAGGGATTACCTTTGGGAATTTTATAAGCTAAAAATAATAAACAAGGGGAAAACAACTAAGATGAAAAAATTGAGATTTCTGCTATTACCAGTCTCTATACTGGTGTGCTCACAAGAGGTGGATACATTGAAGGTCCAGGAACTGCCGCAAACTCCTGAATTACCCAAAGTACAAACCTATACTTTAAAAGATGGTTCGGTAAGAACTTATCCTAAGCCCAAATTACTTGATTTTGTAACCAAACTGCCCAGAAACTTTATCAATACCAATAAAGATTTTGTGGCTCAAGACCATGCCTACTATCTGGGAGGAGCTGTTGCAGCTACTTTAATCCTTTTGCCAGTTGACCAGAAGCTGATTGACAACTCAAGAGAACTGGGAGAAAGATGGGGAATGGATAAGGACAATAACTATCACAAACTGGGTGGCGTTTTCAAAATACCAAAAGACATCGGTTCTACACTTTATCTGATTGGAAACGGTTCTACATTAGTATTACTGGGAATAGGGTTCGGAACCTATGGATTAATCAAAAATGATTACAGAGCACAGGCTACCGCGAGTGGTCTAATGGAGAGTTTAATTCTTTCCGGAGTTTTTACCCAAACCCTCAAGAGAATTACAGGAAGAGAAAGCCCTTTCATTGCAGAAATCAACGGAAATAAAGGCGGAGCGTGGAATCCTTTCCCAAGTTTTTCAGAATTTGGAAAAAATACTTCAAATTATGATGCAATGCCTTCAGGACATTTAACAACATTTATGGCCGGAATTACCGTGATTGCAGATAACTATCCAGATGCACGATGGATAAAACCGGTAGGATATACATTGGCCGGAGCTCTGTGTTTCCAAATGATGCAAAGTAAAGTTCACTGGGCCTCAGATTACCCTTTAGCCCTATTAATGGGGTATTTTATAGGGAAAACAATCTCCAAAAGCAGATATACTTCATCAGAAGGTACGATCGGAAAAACAAAATACAATCTCAACTTTGTAGCATCCCGCCAATGGGAATACAATATGGTAGGAGTAAAACTTTCTTTTTAATCCGCCGAAATGTCTGTTTTGTGTAGTAAATAAGATAGTTTTCACTACATTTGGTCTGAATATATATTTTGATTCCTGCATTTTTCTATGTAGGAATCAAAGTTATTGATTTAAAGACTTTTACTAATATTTTTACAAAATGAAAATAATCGCTGTCATTCCTGCTCGTTACGAAGCTAGCCGTTTTCCGGGGAAACTTATGCAGATTTTAGGAGAAAAAACCGTTATTACGACAACATATCATAACGTGGTTGAAACCGGGCTGTTTGATGAAGTATTTGTGGCTACCGACTCCGAGATTATCTTTGATGAAATTGTATCCAACGGAGGAAAAGCTGTAATGACGGGCCAGCATGAGACAGGAAGCGACCGTATTGCCGAAGCCGTACAGAATATCGATTGTGACATTGTGATTAATGTTCAGGGAGATGAACCTTTCCTTAAACTGGAACCTTTACAACAGCTTATTGAAGTCTTTAAAAATGATACCCAACAGGAGATTTCATTAGCCTCTTTAAAAATTCAACTCTTTGAAAAAGAAGAAATTGAAAATCCTAATAATGTAAAAGTAATTACAGATAATAATGGTTTTGCTCTATACTTCAGCCGTTCTGTAATCCCTTTTCATAGAGAGATTTCTTACGATGTAAAGTATTTTAAACATATTGGCGTGTATGCTTTTAGGAAAGAAGCCCTGCTTCAGTTTTCAAAATTGGAAATGAAGCCTTTGGAAATATCCGAAAAGATTGAGTGTATCCGCTATCTGGAATATGGTATGAAGATCAAAATGGTAGAAACCAACTTCATTGGAGTAGGTATTGATACTCCGGAAGATCTTGAAAAAGCCAGAAAATTAATCTAAAAAAGCCGGAAAGCCAGATTCACCTTTTTGCAATTGTACATAATTCCCCCTATATTTGAATTTATAAATAAAATTAATGAAGAAGCTACTCTTAGTATTTGGACTGATATTTTCACAGGTAACATTTGCACAGACTGCAAAAGAAATTATAGATAAAAATATTGAGTTATCCGGTGGGTTAATCAATTGGAAGCTCTTGAACTCAGTCCTGCTTCAGGGGAAAGTAATATTGGGAATTAAAGATGAATATCCCATCAAAATATATCAACAGCGCCCTAATTTGACCAAAACGTTGATTACCACCAATGGAAAAGAAACAGCCATTGAAGGTTTTGACGGAACAAAAGGGTATGCGATGAACTATGCAGCCAATAAACTTCAGGAATATCCTGAATACGTTCCTGAAAGTTTTGATAACGACTTCATTGACTGGGAAAGCAAAGGATTTGATGCCAAATATCTCGGTAAGGAAAAAGTAGGAGAGATCTACTGCCATAAAGTGGAACTTACCAAAAATGTGAATAAGAATATGTATTATTTTGATACTAAAACTTATATGCTGCTGAAAGAAATTAAAAAAGACGAAACTGTAATTTATTCCGATTATAGAAAAGTAGGAAACCTGGTGATGCCATTCAGAATAGAATCTTCCAGCCCAAAGAAAGATGGAGATTATGTTATGATACTGAATAAGATTGATGGAAACAAAGCTTTTCCTGCTAATATTTTCAAATTTTAAATCCATCGCAGTGGTATATGCTGCATAAATTGATAAGAAATGAAAAATATTTTTTTACTGCTGCTTTCGTTGGGCGCCTTCCTGCAAAGCTGTACCAACCAAAAAAGTGAAATTTCTAAAGCTAAAACCAAAGAACTTATGGGAAAAACAATATACGACTTTACCGTTGAAGGCCTTGATGGCAAAGAGATCAATTTTGCAGATTTCAAAGGAAAAAAGATTCTTATTGTAAATACTGCCTCAGAATGTGGATTTACTCCTCAGTACGCAGACCTTGAAAAAGTATATGAAGAGTACAAAGACAAATTGGTGGTGATAGGTTTTCCAGCCAATAATTTTGGAGGACAGGAACCGGGTACCAATACCGAAATTGGAAAGTTTTGCCAGAAAAATTATGGAGTAACTTTCCCAATGGCCGCAAAAGTGTCTGTGAAAGGAGATGATACAGCTCCCATTTTTAAGTTTTTAACAGAGCAGGAACTGAATGGGGTGAAAAATACAACCATTCTTTGGAACTTTACCAAGTTCTTAGTGGATGAAAATGGCAAACTGATTGACAGCTATGTAAGCACTACTAAGCCAACGTCTAATGCAATTACAAAATATCTGAAATAAAGATAAAAAAGTATATTTTTACAGGTGGGTGTTTACATCCACTTTTTTATTTCAAAAAAATACAAACAAACCTTATGAAGAAAATAGTTTTTATCCTTTGTATTCCGGCTTCCTTTATGCTGGGATTCGCTTTTAAGGCCGCTACAGAAAGTAAATCGGACAATCTGAAAAAAGTAACCGGGATTGGAGGAATCTTTTTTAAATGTAAAGACCCTAAAAAGATGAGAGCATGGTACGAAAATCATTTGGGATTGAATACCAATCAGTATGGAGCCGTATTTGAGTGGTATCAGGGAGCGGATAATTCTAAAAAAGGATTCAGCCAATGGAGCCCTTTCAGCGAAAAAACAACCTATTTTCAACCTTCTGAGAAAGATTTTATGATCAATTATCGGGTAGAAAATATCGAAAAACTAGTGGAACAGCTAAAAAAAGAAAACGTAACGGTTGTTGATAAGATTGAGACTTACGAATATGGAAAATTTGTCCATATCATGGATATTGAAGGAAACAAAATAGAACTTTGGGAACCCAATGACGTCGAATATGAAAAATTAGGACAGAAAATGGGCAGTAAAACCACAAAATAAATTCTCGCTGTTACTCATTCGTTTTTTCAGCAAAACAAAATATATTTCCAAGTTTTATACTGGAGTAACCATTACTTTTAATTTTGGAAGATTTGATCATAGCCTTTGCTAAAATATCTGTTGGCAAAGGTTTTTGACTTTCCAAAAGCCCCAGTTTATTGGCAAACCTGATAATTCTGCTTCCCAATACTTCGCCCGTTCTTTCGGAATTTTTTCTTTCAAGCATTCCGGGTTTAAAAATGGTAATTTTATTGAAATGAAGCTTTTTTACCGCTTCTTCCAGTTCTCCTTTCATTTTGGAATAGAAAATTTTGGACTGGGGATTTGCTCCATACGCAGAAACCAAAATATAATCTTCCACATCATTTTCCTTTGCAGCTTTAGCAAACTCATATTGATAATCAAAATCAACCTTTTTTTGCGCTTCTTTGCTTCCGGCATCTTTTAAAGTCGTTCCAAGACAGGAAAATGCAACATCTCCTTTTACCATACCTTTCCATTCCTCAGGTTTTTCAAAGTTGACGATATGTACTTTAAGTCTTTCATTCTGGATATCGACAGGTTTTCTGACAAAAATATTAACTTCCTCAAAATCCTGATCCTGAAGTAACTGATTGACCAAATCTTTTCCCGTAGCGCCTGTAGCACCGATTACTAAAGCTTTCATAACAATGTAGTTTGATGTAATGATGTTTTCTTTCTTAAATTTACTAAATTTGAAGTAAAGATTGAAAGTTTTTTCTTACAGAACGATCTTTACATTTAAATTCCCAACTGATTAAAAACATGGATGCCAACGAAATTCTAGACTATTGCCTTGCTAAAAAAGCAGTTACAGAAAGTTTTCCTTTTGATAATGAAACACTTGTGTTAAAAGTAGACACTAAGATGTTCTTACTCATGTCGCTTGAAAAGCAACCCCTTTCTATTAATGTAAAAACAGATCCCGAGTGGAGCGCGGAGCTTCGCGAGCAATATCCTCAAATTACAGGAGCTTTTCATATGAACAAGACCCACTGGAACTCTGTGATGGTAGACGGTTTGAAAAGAGATTTGATCTTTAAACTTATTGATCAGTCGTATGAGTTGGTTTTTAAATCTTTAACAAAGAAGGCCCAGAATGCTGTAAATGATTCTTTATAAAATTATTAGGTACGAAATTTGTTATCAATTACTAGTGAAATATTATATTCAATATTAATCTAATAAAGAACAAATGAGAAACCACTTATTATTATTTCTGGCCGCTGGCACATTAATGCTATCCAGCTGCACAAAGAAAGAACAGAAAACGACTGCTGAAAATCCAGTTTCTTCTGCCTCTACATCTGAAGCTACTTCCGAAAATCTCAAAATAGAGTTTTCCGGTACGGATAAATTTACCATCAAAAATCCAAAGCTAAAAGTAAGTTTATATGGAGTGGATGAGAAATTAGCAGATGCTCCTGCAACATTAATTACCGAAAAAGAGTATGAGCAGAAATCAATACCTTTTATGATTGATCTTCCTGTGCCTAAAGATGCAGAAAGTAAGATTAATCCAAAACCTGTAGGGCCTGCAAAATACTATGTAACGGTAAGCTGGGATTCTGATGGAAATGGTAAAGCAGGTGAGAAAGGTGATATTTTTGTTGATTATGACAAGGCTTTTCCGAATGTAAAGCTGAATGCTGATACTCAAAAAGTCTATCTAAAGGTTCTGAAATAGTAATAAACTGACCTTCAAATGAAAATAATTTCAGTCTTTAACGATCATGCAATAAAGGATTGAACGTAAAATATTTTAAATAAAAAAGAGACTGGATCAGGTATTCAGTCTCTTTTTTATGTTTATTTCTCAGTTTCTATAAAGATATTTCAGTTTTGGACTCTCGAGACAGCTTCTTTTTCGAAAATAAATCTTTATATCCCAAAGCTTTCTTTTCAACCAGATGCCATGATAAATAACCGGCAGCGAACGAAAGTAACATTGAAATGATCATTAAGGTAACAGGATCCATTTTATAAAAATACATCAGCGTTTGCTGTATAGGGAAAGAGTAAATATAAATTCCATAAGAAGTATCACCTACAACTTCTCCCAATCTGTTAATATATGGAGTAGAACTTTGACCAATAAGGATAACTAATATAGGTAAGGTCAAATAACATGTATACAGCAATAATCCGAAGTATGTACTGAACATAAGAATAATAAGAGCAAGCAGAATGAGAATGGTTTTAGTTTTTTTATTTTCGATACTGAGGTAAGTCATAACCATCCCTCCTGTGAAAAAGCACATCAAATTATAAAAACTCCCGCTGCCTAGTTCAAATTTCATAAATAATCCATTCATAAAATAGGGCTGGAAAACACTTAAAATATAGCTTGCAACAAACAGCAAAACCACAACAATCTTTACAAAAGATTTTTTCCGTATAAAAAATAAAGAAGAAACCATTACATACATACTGAACTCATAGCATATGGTCCATAAGCTTCCGTTTATGCTGGATTTATAGGGATTGCTTTCAAAGACGCCATCAATTCCTTTTTGGCGGAAGAATAATGTTAGATTTTGTGGAATATAAGTATACACAGAAGTATTGCGCCAATAGGGAATACTGCTTTCATAGACAACCGGAGCAAGTAAAACGGTGAGAAGAAGGACCACGATTAAGGCAGGATAAAGCCTTAAAAGTCTTTTCCAATAATAATCAGCCAAGCCTTTGCAGCGTAAAAGACTTTTAAGAATTAAATATCCTGAGATAATAAAAAATCCATGAACTCCAATATAGGAAAACCCCATTTGTCCATTGGTAAGTTTGGACAATAGATCTCCTTCAGCAGCTCCCGATAGAGCATAAGAATGGGAAATAATTACAAAACTGGCAAAAATAAATCTGAGAAAATCAAAGTTGTTGATTCTTGAATTCATACTCCTGGGTGTGTTTTTTATCCAGGTCCAGTTTTTCGATCAGCTTTTCTAGGCTTTCAAATTTAATTTCATCGTGAAGGAAATCTCTGAACCTGACGGTTATTTTTTCATCGTAAATATCATCATCAAAATCCAGAATGTACACTTCAACAGTTAACTTTTCTCCATTTACCGTAGGATTGGTACCAATACTCAGCATTCCTTTGTATTGCTTGCCTTTCACGGCTACTTCTACAATATAGGCTCCTTTTTTAGGCAAAAGTTTGATAGATTCTGTATCTATATTTGCGGTAGGGTAGCCAATGGTTCTTCCGATCTTTTTTCCGTGGACTACCGTACCGGATACTGAGTAGGGATACCCCAGCATCTCGTTAGCCTCTGTAATATTTCCGGTTAAAAGAGCATTACGAACCTTTGTTGAACTAATGTTATTTTCATGGATATTGATTGCTTCCATCTGTTCCACTTCAAAATCAAGCTCTTTAGACAATTTCTGAAGAAGTTCGAAATTTCCGCTTTTATTTTTTCCGAAAGAATGATCATACCCTATAATAAGGTATTTAACATTCAGTTTATCAACTAGAATCTGACGCACAAACTCTTCCCCTGTCAAATTTCTGAATTCTTCATCAAATTCTTTAAGGAAAAGGTTATCAATGCCATATTTTTCCACCAGCTGCTTTTTTTCTTCTAATGTATTTAAAAGCTTTAAATCTTCATTAGGATTAAAAACAAATCTTGGATGGGGCCAGAAAGTGAGAATTGCGGTTTCCAGATTATTTGCTGTACCTACATTAATCAACTCATCGATAATACTTTTGTGCCCTAGATGTACTCCGTCAAACATACCTAAAGACAATGCTAGAGGTTTCTGCGAGGAATAATCTGTGAAATTCTTGAAAACTTTCAAAACGGAAAAATTTTGATTGCAAATATAAAGCCTTTATTTTGATTCTGACGATTGATAAATAAGGGAATTTGAAAAATTGAAAATGAAAAAAAATCAAGAAACATTTCAATACATAATAAAATATAATACCAAAGCGGTAAAAAGTTATAAAAATGATATTCTATTCCGCTCCCTTCTTTCTAAATCCTAATGCCTACCATCTTTACAAAAAGCATGATAAAAATCTTTTTTTTACCAATTGCGGGTTTATGAAGAATCACTATATTTGCACCAAGAAAAAATTTAGCAATGGCAAACCAAATTAAAGGTAAAATTTCTCAAATTATTGGTCCGGTAATCGACGTTGTCTTCACAGATGTGGAAGCAGTTCCAGCAATCTATGACGCGTTAGAAATTACAAAAGAAAACGGTGAAAAAGTAGTTTTAGAGGTAGAACAACATATTGGCGAAGATACAGTAAGATGTATCGCAATGGACGCTACTGATGGTCTTAAGAGAGGTCAAGATGTAATTGGATATGGAAATCCTATTATGATGCCAATCGGTGAGGCTGTAAACGGAAGACTATTCAACGTTGTTGGTGATGCTATCGACGGACTTCAAGATATTTCTAAGGATGGTGGTCTTCCAATTCACAGACCAGCTCCAAAATTTGATCAATTATCAACTTCAGCAGAAGTTTTATTTACAGGTATTAAAGTAATCGACTTAGTTGAGCCTTACGCAAAAGGAGGTAAAATTGGATTGTTCGGTGGTGCCGGTGTAGGTAAAACAGTATTGATCCAGGAGTTGATTAACAATATTGCAAAAGGACACGGAGGTCTTTCTGTATTCGCCGGAGTAGGTGAAAGAACGAGAGAAGGAAATGACCTTTTGAGAGAGATGTTGGAATCAGGTATTATCAAGTATGGTGATGATTTCATGCACTCTATGGAAAATGGAGGTTGGGATCTTTCTAAAGTAGATGTAGAAGCTATGAAAGATTCAAAAGCAGCATTCGTTTTCGGACAGATGAACGAGCCGCCAGGTGCAAGAGCTAGAGTAGCACTTTCTGGTCTTACATTGGCTGAGTACTATAGAGATGGTGGAGAAAGCGGACAAGGTAGAGACGTACTTTTCTTCGTAGACAACATCTTCCGTTTTACACAGGCTGGTTCTGAGGTATCTGCACTTCTTGGCCGTATGCCATCAGCGGTAGGTTACCAACCAACTCTTGCTTCTGAAATGGGTGCGATGCAGGAAAGAATTACTTCAACTAAAAACGGTTCAATTACTTCAGTACAGGCGGTATACGTACCTGCGGATGACTTAACTGACCCGGCTCCTGCAACTACGTTTGCTCACTTGGATGCAACTACGGTACTTGACAGAAAGATTGCTTCATTAGGTATCTATCCAGCGGTAGATCCACTTTCTTCTACTTCAAGAATCCTAAATCCTGAAATCTTAGGTCACGATCACTATAACTGTGCTCAAAGAGTAAAAGAAATTCTTCAAAGATATAAAGCTCTTCAGGATATCATTGCAATCCTTGGTATGGAAGAACTTTCTGAAGAAGATAAATCTGTTGTTTACCGTGCAAGAAAAGTTCAGAGATTCTTATCTCAGCCTTTCCACGTAGCAGAGCAGTTTACAGGTATCCCAGGATCATTGGTAGACATCAAAGATACTATCAAAGGATTCAACATGATTATGGATGGTGAACTAGATCACTTACCAGAAGCAGCTTTCAACTTGAAAGGAACCATCGAAGAAGCTATCGAAGCTGGACAAAAAATGTTAGCTGAAAACGCTTAATAAATTAGACATAAAGATATCAGATACCAGACATGAGACTTTAAGTTTGTCTGAAATCTGAAATCTGAAATCTTCAAATCTAAATTAAAATGAATATAAAAATTTTAACACCAGAATACGTAGTTTTTGAAGGAGAAGTAGATTCTGTATTGTTGCCTGGAAAAAATGGTGAATTCCACATCATGAAAAACCACGCAGGAATTGTATCTTCTTTAGTTGGAGGTAATGTAAAGCTTTTTACATCATCTGTTGATGAAGCTTACGCTAAAAACCTTACTCCGTTACAGGAAGGAGGTAAAGGCTCCGTTTTTTCTTATTCTATCAAAAGCGGTGTTGTAGAATTTAATCATAATAAAGGAATCATCCTTTGTGAATAATTAAATGAAAAGCTAAATATATTTTCAAGAAAGTGTAACTTTGTGTTACACTTTTTTTATTGTATATAAAAGGCAGGTGCTATGAAGAAAGGTATCATTATATTCTTTACCATTCTGGGAATTGTGATTCAGGCTCAGAATATCAAAACGAAAAGAGGAATCATTAACTTGGACGGCATTCCGGTTGCCAAACTGACCAGTAAATCCAACGAATACATTTTTATGGATTTGAAGGAAACTCCGCTTTATACCATTAAATTTATTGATAAAAGTATTGTAGACTCTGTGAGAGACGGCTATATCAGTATCAATAGAGTATACAACAGAGATAAAACCATTGAAGTAGATTATTCGTCACCTTCTGCTTTCTCCGGGGAAGAAAAATCTGCGGTCTTCACTTCTGTAAAAGATCTTAAAATTATTGATAATAAGGGAATTAACGTAAAAAACCTTGATGAAATTTTCTCCAACATTCCGAAAAGAAAGCTCGATAACAAAACCAAAGAAGCTTACACGATCCGAAAGAAAATTGATAAGATGAATATTGAGGTCAATAAAGTAGGAGAGATCTTAAGTAATGGCGTTCCCGTAGGCTATTTTACCAACTTACCTGTAAGTTTTGGCTCAGAAGATACCATCATGGATAAAAGTCCTATAGACATTGAAATCTATGATGCTAAAAGCAAACTCATCGGAAGATATATCACAACAACAAAACAGCTGAAAACAGCCGGAGGAAAATCTTTTACTATTTATAGAGAAATGTCTGGAAGAGCATCTATATTAAAATTCCCAACATACAAAGCCCTTGTTGAACGGATGGCTATCATGGATCCTAATTTTATTAAAGTTCAGGAAAAGGTGTCTGTAGGAACCGTATCAAAGGAGACTCCTAATTAATAGTTGCCTACTCAATGTGGATCGCTTTTTTATCAATAGGAATGGGCTTTAGCCCATTCATTTATTATAGATTAAATTTCCATTGGCTTTAGCCAAAACTTATTATTTCAATCGAAATAAGTCTTATTCCCTCAGAAAAATAAAAATTCACGAAAAATTTTGCTATTTCAAAAATCCCTGAAAAAAAATGAACGATTTTTATAAACTCAAAATCACTCCATTTTCCTTCAATTGTTGCATTGGTTTTGAGAACCAAAACAGTTCAAAATCTTCAAAATTTTGTTCGAAATTATTTTTAAGTTGTTGAATGGTAGGCTTTTTCTGATTTTCAATGGCGTTTTCTTCTAAAATCTCTATCAACCATTTTGCTTTGTCTTCTTCCAGTTCAACCTTCACAATATTGGTTTTTAAGTGGAATGTAAGAAGAGTGTACGTACCAGAATATTTCTTTTTATTTTTTACGCGATTCTCAGCGATTACGTTTTTGGTTAAAAAGACCACTTTTGAATTTCCTTTCAATACAAACTGTTCATTTTCCAAAAGACAGTCGTGAATGTAATCGGGATGAATGGTTGTTCTTGGAATTTTAAAATCAAACCACTCCTGAAGAGGAAGTTCAAAATGTACTCCATGCATATAATTGAATAAAGACTTCTTCAATCCGAAACTGAATTTATTATGATCAATTCCGGTTTTATCTGTAAAGTCGATATCGTTGTTGGCAAATTGTATTTCCTGCTTCATAGGAATGACTCCAAAATTTTCCGGATTTATTCCTACCGGAGAATGAGCAGTCATTGCAAACTGATGCCAGAAACCACTTTGAAGAATTCCCATTTCAAACATCTGGCGAATCATTTCTAAAGAATCTACTGTTTCCTGAACAGTTTGGGTAGGATAACCATACATGAGATAAGCATGAACCATTATCCCGGCTTCCGTAAAATTTCTGGTAACATTAGCAACCTGTTCTACAGAAACTCCTTTATCAATAAGTTTTAATAATCTGTCACTGGCCACTTCAAGGCCTCCGGAAACGGCTACGCAACCTGAAAGTTTTAAAAGATAACAGAGATCGCGGGTAAAGCTTTTTTCAAAACGAATATTAGTCCACCAGGTTACCACGAGATTTCTACGAAGGATTTCCAGTGCAACTTCCCTCATCAATGCAGGAGGAGCGGCTTCATCCACAAAATGGAATCCGGTTTCACCTGTTGTTTTGATAAGTTCTTCAATTCGGTCTACCAGAATTTTTGCAGAAATAGGTTCGTAGATTTTAATATAATCCAAAGAAATATCACAGAAAGTACATTTCCCCCAATAACATCCGTGGGCCATGGTTAATTTATTCCATCTTCCGTCGCTCCATAAACTGTGCATAGGATTGGCAATTTCGATTACCGAAATATACTGATCAAGCTTCAAATCTGTATAATCCGGAGTTCCTACGTCTGCCTGTTTATAATCGTGTCTCTTGGAATTGTTTTTATAGACGACTTCTTGATTTTCAATTAAAAAAGTTCTTTTGAATTCGGCTTCTTCCTGAGAAGTTTCTAAACTTTGGCAAAGAAGTTCAAGAGGAAGTTCACCATCATCCAAAGTGATAAAATCAAAAAATTCAAAAACTCTTTTATCCTTTACTTCTCTTAGCTCGGTGTTGGGAAAACCTCCTCCCATGGCCGTTTTAATATGAGGATAATATTGTTTGATCAACTGAGCACATTTGAATCCGGAGTAGAGATTTCCTGGAAATGGTACCGAAAAACAGATAAGTTTAGGTTGTACAGCTTCAATTTTTTCCTGAAGAATGGCTAAGGCAAAATTATCAATAAAAGTCTTTTCACCAGATAGCTTTGTATATAATTCGTCAAAAGAATTCGCACTTTTTCCCAGTCGTTCGGCATATCTGCTGAAACCGAAATCTGCATCAATATTTTCAACAATATAATCTGAGATATCTTCCAGATAAAGAGTTGCTAGGTGTTTGGCTTTATCCTGAAGTCCCATATTTCCGAAGGCGAATTCCATATCATCCAATTGGTTGAAACGGGATGCTTCGGGTAGGAAGTTCATGCTGCAGATCTGCCTGGCCAATGTCGGCGTTTTGTCCTGTAAAAAAAGAATCACCTGATCAATGGTTTTTATATATTCTTCTCTTAAAGCAAAAATCCTTTGGGAATTTTCAGAAACCTGCTGAAGATCAATTTCTTTACTGAAAACCTTTTGAATTCCGTCTTTTGAAAATAATTCCAGAATAACATCAATCCCCAAATCTATCTGGTAAGCGGAAATATTTTTGGTATTTAAAAATCCTTTAATATAGGCAGTGGCAGGATAGGGAGTATTGAGCTGGGTAAAAGGCGGAGTAATAAGAAGCAGGTCTTTCAACAGAAATTTTTTGCAAAGTTATTCTAAACTTTTTTTAAATAAAAATTTTTTGATGTGATATAATCATATAAAAATCCGAACTCTTTCAAGGGCTCGGATTTTTTAATATTCATGAAAGAATAAAATTTTTTTAAACAGGATTTATCTTTCTGCGGTCGCTGATCACATTGAATGTAACTCCCAGAAGAATCAATGTAATTCCTATGGAGAGGTTGGCGGTAAATTTTTCATGAAACATCAATACACTAATCATTACGGCAACTACAGGTTCCAAAGCGCCAAGAATAGCTGTTGGTGTAGAACCAATATATTTGATGGCATACACCAGACATAAACTAGAGATAACCGTGGTTAAAAAAGCAAAAATCAGAAAATTTAAAAATAGTGATAGTGAAGGAATGGCTAAAGATTCTCCTGCTACCGAAGTTTTTGTTAGGAAAAAAACAGACGTAAAAAGCATAGAGTAGAACGAAAGCTTAAACTCGGATACTTTTATATTCGACTTATTGACGATCACCATATACAATGCATAAAAAAGAGAACTGAGCATTACGATTCCCAATCCTGCAAAATTAATTTCCATGCTGTTTCCTTTTAAACAAAGAACAATAACTCCTGCAAAAGCAAGTAGAAGTGAGAAGATGGATAATTTGGTCAGTCTTTCTCTGTAGAAGAAAAACATTATTAATGCGACAATGACGGGATAGATGAATAAAACGGTAGAGGCAATTCCGGGAGTCAGAAAATCATATCCCAGAAATAAAAATTCTGAAGACAGAGCATAGCAAATTCCGAGTACGGCTAATATAAATGCTTCTTTTTTATTGATTTTAAAACTTTCTTTGGAATACAGCAGATATCCGCCAACCATCAAAGCAGAAAATAAAAAACGGTAGAATAAAGTAACATCTACTGAAAAATGGGCTTGCTTAATCGGCAAAATGAAGATGGGAATCAGTCCAAAAGAAACTGCCGATAAAATTCCCAATGTATATCCTCTGAGTTTCATGGGTTATATAGCATTATTGTTTTTAGTTTTAAAAATAAAAAACCACTGAGTTATCAGTGGTTTTTTTGTATTGTTATGAATTAAATCGGTTTAAAACTTAATCCTTGTTCCTGCAGTAATAATTGTTCCTGCTCTTTGTAGTAACCACTTACTAATTTGTCATGAATAGCTTCAAATGCCGCCAGTGTTTCATTGATTTCTGAATCTGTGTGTGAGGCTGTAGGAATTAACCTTAAAAGAATCATTCCCTTCGGAATGACCGGATATACCACCACGGAAGTAAAGATTCCGTAATTTTCTCTAAGATCTTTCACCAAAAGAGTAGCTTCAACAGGAGTTCCCTGCATCATAACAGGAGTTACACACGTATTGGTATCACCAATATTGAATCCTCTGTCTCTTAATCCGTTCTGTAATTTATATACGTTTTCCCAAAGCTTGGCTTTGATTTCCGGTCTTGTTCTTAGCAGTTCCAATCTTTTCAATCCACCAATTACCATTGGCATGGTTAAAGATTTTGCGAAAATTTGTGATCTCAGGTTGAATTTCAGGTATCTGATAATTTCTTTATCTCCCGCAAGGAAAGCTCCGAAACCAGCCATAGATTTTGCAAAAGTAGAGAAGTAAACATCAATCTGATCCTGACATCCTTGTTCTTCACCAGCTCCGGCCCCTGTTTTACCAAGCGTCCCGAATCCGTGAGCATCATCTACCAAAAGTCTGAAATTATATTTTGATTTAAGATCACAGATCTCTTTCAGCTTACCCTGTTGTCCTCTCATCCCGAAAACCCCTTCTGTAATGACAAGAATACCTCCGCCATTTTCTTCAGCTACTTTCGTTGCTCTCTGAAGGTTTTTTTCAAGACTTGCCATATCGTTGTGCTTATAGGTAAATCTTTTACCAGAATGAAGCCTTACCCCATCCACGATGCAGGCATGAGAGTCCATATCATAAACAATCACGTCATTTCTGCTTACCAAAGCATCAATGGTAGAAACCATTCCCTGGTAACCGAAGTTCAATAAGTATGCTGAGTCTTTTTGTACAAAGTCTGCCAATTCTCTTTCCAGCTGAAGGTGCTGATCTGTTTCCCCCGACATTGCTCTTGCTCCCATTGGATAGAACATTCCGTATTCCGCTGCTGCATCTGCGTCCGCTTGCTTTACTTCAGGATGATTACACAATCCTAAATAGTCATTGGCACTCCAGAAAATTACTTCTCTACCCTGAAACTGCATTCTAGGACCAATAGGACCCTCTAATCTTGGGAAAATAAAATAGCCTTCACCATAGTCTGCAAATTGTCCAAGAGGTCCTGGATTTTCTTTTATTCTTTCAAAAATATCCAACATTTTATATCGTAATTTTTAAGTCAAAAAGCCTTTTTTGTAGAACACGCAAAAGGCTTGATTTATATTGTGATTAATATATTATTTGATAAACTCAGTTTTGAAAACTTCGTCGTAGTTGTGAAAACAGTTATTTACAAATCCCTGCTCGGCCATCCATTTGTCACTGTATACTTTAGTGATGTATCTTGAACCGTGGTCAGGATAAATTAAAACAATGACATCATTCTCATTCAGTTCATGAGATTGTGCATATTGCATTAACCCTTGTGTAACTGCTCCGGTGGTGTAACCTCCCATAATGGCTTCTTTTAAAGCAATCTCACGGGTTCTGTAGGCCGCCATTTCGTCATTCACTCTTACAAACTCATCTACTTTATCAAATAGAAGGGCAGAAGGGATTAAGTTTTTTCCCATTCCTTCAATCTGGTAAGGATGTACGTCTTCTTTGTGAATTTCTCCGGTTTCGTGATAGCTCTTTAAGATAGATCCATCAGCGTCCACTCCAATAATTTTAATATTGGGATTCTTTTCCTTCAGGAACTTCGCCGATCCGGATAAAGTACCTCCGGTTCCGGTACAGGCAAAAAGGTGAGTGATCTTACCTTCCGTCTGCTCCCAGATTTCTGGACCAGTAGTTTGATAGTGGGCATCAATATTCAGTTCGTTAAAGTACTGATTGATGTAAATTGAATTAGGGGTTTCCTGGGCAATTCTTTTGGCTACTTCATAGTATGATCTGGGATCATCCGCCGGTACGTTGGCCGGGCAGATGTAAACGGTTGCTCCCAATGCTTTAAGATAAGCGATTTTCTCAGGTTTTGTCTTGTCGCTTACCGCAAGAATACATTTATATCCTTTGATGATACATACCATCGCGATAGAAAACCCTGTATTTCCGGAAGTAGTTTCTACCACTACAGAATCTTCTTTTAAAAGGCCTTTTTTCTCTGCGTTCTCTATAATATGAAGTGCGATTCGGTCTTTGGTGGAATGTCCAGGATTATATGATTCTAACTTGGCATAAACGGTTGCTGGAATATCTTTTGTGACAGTATTTAGCTTCACCATAGGAGTGTGTCCTATAAGGCCAAGGATATTATCGTAAACATTACTCATTATTTGTTATTTTCAATAAAAATCTGACTGCAAAAATACAAAAAAATAAATAATTACTAAACTTTTGTTTGATTTCTAGGGCCCGTTTTGATAAAAATCTATTTTCGTATTTTCACTTTTAACACGTGTATTGTCTCAAATACCACGCCAAAATTTTTAAATTTTGTTAAAACCCGCATAAAATAAGATAAAAGCCTTATTTTCGCATAATTGATTTAATACTATGAAAAATTGGACTTTTAGGCAATGGAACACCGTTTTAGGATGGGTGATTTTCGTCATTGCGTTTTTCACGTACTTGTCCACAATAGAACCCAATTTCAGTTTTTGGGATTGTGGAGAGTACATTTCTTCTGCAGTAAAACTTGAAGTAACGCACGCTCCAGGAGCGGCTTTATTCCAGATAGTGGGTGCCGTGGCAGCCATTTTTGCATTAGGGAAAGGCGAAAATTACTCCATCGTAATCAACGCGATGTCTGCATTGTTCAGTGCGCTGACTATTTTATTTTTGTTTTGGACGATCACTCATTTTGTGAGAAGACTTTTAAACAAAGATTTTGAAGAAATTACCAAACATCAGGAAATCTCCATTTTATTTGCCGGAGCTATTGGAGCACTTTGCTTCACCTTCTCAGATACCTTCTGGTTCTCGGCAGTAGAAGGAGAGGTGTATTCGATGGCTTCAATGTTTATCGCTCTTTTGGTCTGGTTGATTACGAAATGGGAAAATGAGTATCAGGCAGCGGACAATGAGAGATGGATTATCCTTATTTTCTTCGTTTTAGGACTTTCTGTTGGGGTACACATGATGTGTATGCTGGCAACTCCTATGGTATGTCTTGTATATTATGCAAGAAACTACAAGTTTACGTGGAAGAATTTTATTTTCGCTAACCTTATTACATTGGGAATTTTGATCGTTGTTTTCAAAATTATCTTCCCTCTGATTATGACGATGTTTGGAAGACTTGAGATTTTCTTTGTGAACGGTCTTGGACTTCCTTTCCACTCAGGTACTATTGCAGCATTTATCTTAATGGCTGTGATTTCTTATTTCATGATCAAGTACGCTAGAAAAACCAAAAGAAACCTGTATCAGACTGTAGCTTTGTCTGTAGTGTATATGATTATCGGGTTCTCTTGCTGGATGGTTATCCCAATCAGAGCGAATGCTAACCCACCGATGAACCTTAATGATCCGGATACTGCAATTGGTATGTTGGATTATTACAACAGAGAGCAGTATGGAGACTGGCCAACAATCTATGGACAGAACTATACAGCGTTTCTTGATGCTAACGGAATTGAGAAAAATGAAGACGGAAGCTTTAAGACTCAAAAAACGGGTGAAATCTACGAAAAAGATGAGAAAACCGGAACCTACAGAAAAACCGGAGACCGATTCAACTATGTATTCAACAAATCTCAGGTAAGCTTAATGCCAAGAATGTTCAACGAAGATAAGGATGTAATGGCGAACTATATTTCCATGTATGGAGCTCCGGATTTTACATTCAACTACGGGAACGAAGATGTGGCAGACAATCCGCAGGCTAAGCAGATTTTTGATGAACTGAGAGCAAAATATGAAGATAAGTCGATCACTGCTTCAGATTATCTGAAAGTAAAACCTTATAACCTGATCAATGTTCAGAAGCCTTCTTTACTTCAGAATATGGATTATTTCATTTCTTTCCAGAACGGATATTATTTTGTAAGATATCTGATGTGGAACTTCGTAGGAAGACAGAACGATCTTGAAGGAAATATGGAAAGCACAAAAGGGAACTGGATTTCCGGAATTCCTTTTATCGATAATGTAATGGTAGGAAATCAGGATAAAATGCCTGCTAAGTTTAAAAACGAAAGTACGGTAAAATTCTTCTTTCTTCCATTAATTTTAGGATTGATCGGATTCTTTTTCCAACTGAACAGAGATTTTGGAAGATTTTATGCTTTACTGTCTTTATTCATTATAACAAGTGTCGGAATTGTTTTCTATACAGGGGTAAAACCTTTCGAGCCGAGAGAGAGAGATTATGCAATGGTTGGTTCATTCTACGCCTTTGCGATCTGGATCGGACTTGGAGCTGGAGCTATTTTATGGTTCCTTCAATCTAAAATCAAATCCAATGGTGCTAATATCGCTCTAGGAGTTATATTATTAGGAGTGCCTTTTATGATGGGCTTCCAGAACTATAATGTTCACGACAGAAGTAACAGATATACAGCATATGATTACGCTTATTCAGTTTTAAAATCGTTACCAAAAAACGATATCCTATTTGTTTACGGTGATAACGATACTTACCCAGTTTGGGCTATTCAGGAAACGGAAAGATTCAGAGATGACGTAAAAGTGGTTAATTTCACTCTAGCTTCAACTCCTTGGAATTTGGATCAGGTGAAAAGAAGAACCTATAATGCAATGGGAATTCCTAGCCAGTTAACTCACGATGATTACAGAGACGGTGTAAACGACCAGATCTATATGATGAAGAAAGAAGATTGGGAAGGCGTATTTTCTATGTTGAAAGAACAGGGAGTTCCGGATACGGAATTCAAAGATTTCAGAAAATATCTTACTCAGGATTCTTTAACTTTGAAAGAGGCGATGAACTTCATTAAGTTTAAATCTCCGGAAAAAGATCAGTTATTGAAAATGTACTTCGGAGAAGAGAAATATGAGAAGTATAATATTCTTCCGGTAAACAAATTCATTCTTCCGGTTAATAAAGAAAATGCTCTAAAAGCAGGAATCATCAATCAGGCAGACCTTCCGAATGTAGCGAACCAGATTATGATTACGTATAAAGGAAACACTCTTTATAAAAACAATTTGATTTTGATGGATCTATTGGCCAACTTCGACTGGAAGAGACCAATCAACTTCTCATCAGGAGGAATTTATGACAACGAAAACATTTTCTATCTTAACGATTATCTTCAGTTTGACGGTTTCAGTTACAGATTGGTTCCTATCCAGACGCTTCCAACAGCTGACGGTGATATGGGAAGAGTAGATGCGAATTCTCTTTATAATGTAGTGAAAAACTTCAGATGGGGGAACTTTAAAGATCTGAATGCTCACTTTGATGAAACAGCAACTTCTAACATTATCAGCTATAGAATGTCTGCAAGTAGAGCTGCAGCAGCCCTTGCACTAAGCGGACAGAAAGCAAAAGCATTAGAAGTTCTGGATCTTGCAGCAAAAGAAATTCCTGCTGAAAAATACAATGATCCTCGTTCATTAAGTTCTATTGTTTCAGGATACATTATTGCAGGACAGGAGCAGAAAGGTCTTCAATTGGCAGAAGTGCTTAAAAAAGGAATCTTTGAAGAATATGATTATTACCAAAGCCTTTCTAAAGCAGATCAAAGTTATCTGAGAAGACAGATCAGAACCAAGCCAATGGAGTATTCTCTAGTCGTTTCAGCGGTTACAGATGCTTACACGAAGATCGGACAGAAAGAAAAAGCTTACGCTTATCTTGTAAAATCTATAGAGCCGATTGATAAGAAGTTCAATGTATTTATCAAAGATCTTCAGGAAATGGGTAAAGAAAAGGCTATGAAAGAGTCTGAAAATGTTCAGCAGATCACGCCATTCTATCAGTACTTATTTGATGTCATGGAGCCTTTTGATTCTACTTATTCGAAAGAAAAAGAAAATCAGATTACTTCAGCAATTATCAAAGCAACAAAATAACATACTTTAAAACGGAACTTCGGTTCCGTTTTTTTATTATTGGGAATCCTGAATTTTAAGGTTATATTTGTGAAACTAAAAATACAGAATGTCCGAAACACAAAATAGAAAAATCCCAATCTATGCCGTTATTATTACGGTACTTTTTAAACTTCTTTTCTTACTAACCCATTACATTCAGGAAGATGCATTTATCACCTGGAGAGTGGCTCAGAATTTACTGGACTACGGGGTAATCGGCTTCAATGGGGATACGAAGATCTCTGCATCTACCACTCATCTCTATGTTTTTGTGTCTTATGTTTTCAATCTGATTTTTGGGAAAGAAAACTTTATTGAGCCTCTTTTGATTTTCAATTCTTTACTGTTTACAATAGGAACATTGCTTTTATCCCATTTGGTTCTTAAAAACCCTTGGCACAAAGCTCTATTTATATTTTTGATAGGCATTTTACCGCCTGCTATTAAAATTTCAATTCTAGGAATGGAATACGGAATTCTGTTTTTCCTGGAAATGGCTTTACTGTATTATGGCTTTAACAAAGGGAAAAAATGGGTGATTATTCTTTTGCCAGCTCTTATAATGTTCACCAGAATTGATACTGTCATATTTCTGGGGATCCTGTTTCTTGTGGACACATTTTGGAATAAAAAGATCAGATGGAATTTTGTTTTCGGAGGCCTTTGGGGTGTTTTATCAACGGTGGCTTTCAACTGGTTTTATTTCGGGGAAGTGGTAAATAATACCATTACTGCAAAGAAATTACTGTATGAAGAGCACCTTACTTTCCAACAGCATGTTGACTACTTTTTTAAGAGTTTTGGAAACTTTTGGGGAATGCTGAAACTTCCGGGAGATTTCAATCCTGTTACAATTATCGTATTGATTTTTGAACTTCTGTGCTTCATTTATCTGATCAGGCAAAGAGAAAAAAGAAACTATTTCCTATGGATTATCTTTATTTTCGGATGGATAAAACAGATCATTTTTATTTCCCAGAAAAGTTTATTCGATTGGTATTATTGGGTGCCGCAATTATTACTTTTTGTCCCAATTCTTATTTTTATACTTGAGCAGAAAGAAAGAAGAAACCTATGGCTTTCCTTGCTTACCGTATTTTATATTCTTCCGATGTTGGCATTTCAGACGATTCACTGCATTGCTACAGGAAATGGAGAGTGGAACTACCGAAGAACAATTGGGTTATTTTTAAACCAATATGAGAAAGATAAAAATCAATGGATTTTACTGGAACCTGCCGGATATGTACCGTATTTTTCGGGATTAAAAACAATTGATGAAGTAGGATTGGTAGACAAGCAGATCCAGCTGGAAATAAAGAAAGATAAAGCCCATTATTGGATCAATACCGTAAAAAACAGAAAGCCGAAATATCTGCTTTCTTACCAAAATCTGTATGAAGGAAATGATGTTAACTCTGCTTATTATCAAACGCATTATCGTCTTTTAAAAGAATTCAGGGTTAAAGATCACCTGAACAGCAATAACAAAATTTTAGAAAAAATCTACCATCTGAAACCTTCGGGAACAGACTATAATTTGTATGTTAGAATTGATTAAAAGATTGAAAAATTAAAATATTTAAAGATTGAAATACAAGAGCAGAAAGTTGTAAAATAGCTCTCTTACTCTAAAATTATCAGACCTTCAAACCTAACATCCTTAATCCCTCAAAAAATGAAATATTGTGCTTTTCTCCGTGGCGTTAATGTTAAAGGGACCAACATGAAAATGGCCGATGTATGCCAGATCTTTAAAGATGCGGGTATGAAAGACGTAAGTTCCATATTGGCCTCCGGAAACATTGTGTTTTCCTCAGATAAAAATGCTTCCGATTTAAAGGAAATCCTTGAAAAAGAGATTTCTGATCATTTCTCTTACGAAGCTTTTTTGTTTATTAAATCTCAGGAGGAAACAGAGGTTTTCTGGAACAGTATTCCTTTCGAAAAGAATGAAACGCTTCATGTATATGGATTTGTGGGTATTCCGGGAGTAGAAAAGGTTTTGCTGGAAGAATTTCAAAAGTCGGCTCAGGCAGAAAATGAAAAGGCTGAGATTGTCAACGGAATATTTTACTGGCAGGTTCCGAAAGGAAACACTTTGGACTCTACCTTTGGCAAAGTATTGGGAAAGAAAAGTCTGAAAGATCAGTTTACCAGCAGAAACGTTAATACTTTTGAGAAAGTCCTGAAAAAGTTCTGATTTTTTCACTTCCTTTTCGGTGATCGTTTTCTTCATCGCATTGATGCAGGATATCTTTAATAACTCTTAGTCCCAAATAATTTCCATTTCTGAAACTTTCTCAGTATTTTTACTGAACTTTTTAATTTTAATAAAATGATTCAGTATTTAGATAATATTCAGCACAAAGATTCAAAGAACTTTTTCCTTATTGCAGGTCCATGTATTATTGAAGGGGAAGATATGGCCCTTAGAATTGCTGAAAAGGTAATTAACATTACAGACAAATATAATATTCCTTATATTTTCAAAGGAAGTTTCAAAAAAGCAAACAGAAGCCGTGTAGATTCTTTTACCTCAATTGGTGAGGAAAAATCACTTGAAATTCTTAAAAAAGTAGGAGAGACATTCAACATTCCTACAACAACGGATATTCATGAAAACGAACACGCTGCGTTAGCGGCTCAATATGTAGATGTATTACAGATTCCTGCATTTTTGGTTCGTCAGACAGATCTATTAGTTGCGGCAGCAAAAACAGGAAAATGTGTAACGCTGAAAAAAGGACAGTTCCTTTCTCCGGAATCCATGAAATTTGCGGTTCAGAAGGTTACCGATTCCGATAACCAGAAAGTAGCCATTATCGAAAGAGGAAATTCTTTTGGATATACTGACCTGATTGTAGATTACAGAGGAATTCCTACGATGAGAGAGTATGCTCCTGTTATTCTGGATGTTACCCATTCTCTACAACAGCCCAATCAAAATTCAGGAGTTACAGGGGGAAGGCCGGAACTTATCGAAACTGTTGCTAAAGCAGGAATTGCAGTAGGAGCGGACGGAATTTTCATCGAAACACATCCTACACCGGAAACCGCATTATCTGACGGTGCCAATATGTTAAGACTTGATTTATTAGAAGATTTATTACAAAAATTAACAAGAATTAGAGAATCGATTTTGTAATTGTTAAAAAAACATTAATTTTAGAGATTCTAAAACATTTCTTTTGAAAAAACTAGTTTTACCGCTAAGCCTTATGGTCCCTGTACTGATTTTCTCACAACATAGAAAAAAAGATACAGCGACGACTAAAGTAACCGATATAGAGGAAGTTGTCTTCCAGAAAAAAGTAACAGGAAGAACCAACGACCTTACCAACGTTAGAATTTCAGCCAAAGATGCCAAAAATGTGGTTTCTGTCAACGGAGGCATTGAAGGAATGCTTAAAACACTTCCTTCCGTAAACTCCAATACTGAGCTGTCTTCACAATATATGGTTCGTGGTGGTAACTATGATGAAAACCTTATCTACATTAATGATATTGAGATCTACAGACCTTTTCTGATCAGAAACTCCCAACAGGAGGGAATGAGTATCATTAATCCGGATATGGTATCTGCTGTGAATTTTTCTGCCGGAGGATTTGAAGCCAAGTATGGTGATAAAATGTCTTCCGCATTAAATATCTATTACCGTGAACCCGAAAAATTTGAACTTTCCGGAGAAGCAAGCTTAATTGGAGGAAGACTTACAACAGGTCTTGCTTCAAAAAACAAAAAGTTTACCGCTTTATTTTCAGGAAGATACAGAAATACCAATCTTGTTCTTAATACATTGAAAGAAGATACAGACTTTAATCCTACGTATTGGGATTTTCAGTCTTATCTTAATTACCATGTCAATGATAAATTCTCCGTATCCTTCATTGGATATTATTCGAAGAATGATTATGAAATGATTCCTAAAGAGAAAAGTGTCACTTTTGGAAGTCTTCAGCAGCCCATTACCGTTAATATCGGATATGGAGGTAAAGAGAATGACCAGTACAAAAATATGATGGGTACTGTTTCTATGAATTATAAGCCGGCAGACAAATGGAAGCTTACCCTGGATGCTTTTGCTTATCAAAACAGAGAAAAAGAATATTATACCATACAGTCAGCGTACGAACTGCAGACATTTGATCCTAAAACGCAGGAGCCTGTTGCTTCTTATGACGTGGGCGGGCAGATAGAGCATGCACGTAATGATTTGTTTGTAAGAACCTACGGAACACAGTTCAGAGCAAAATTTTCTCCCAATGTGAATACCGACATTGAAGTTGGATTCAAATATGAGAAAGAAAATCTGAAAGATCTTACCAATGAATGGAAGCTTGTAGACTCTGCAGGATACAGCCTTCCAAGACCGGATGTTATTGATCCCAGAACAGGAAATACAGGAGATCTTAAGTTAGCTTACTATATCGCAGGACAGAATAATATTGAACCCACAAGACTTTCTGCTTATGCTCAGTATTCACAAAAATTCTATTGGGGAGCCAGTAAAGTATTTGTCAATGCCGGGGTACGTGTTGCCAACTGGAGCTTTAATAAAGAAACCATATTCTCTCCAAGAGCTCAGTTTGCGATAAAACCAGACTGGGATAGCGATATGTTATTCAAAATTTCCGGAGGGATTTACTATCAGGCCCCTTTCTATAAGGAAATTAAGGATCTTGACGGGAACTTCAACTCCAATATCAAGTCACAGCGTTCTATTCAGGTAATTCTTGCCAATGATTATGAGTTCCAGATGTATGACAGGCCGTTTAAATTGACAACGGAGCTTTATTACAAAAAAATGGATAACCTTATTCCATACTATATGGATAATGTGAGAATTCGTTATTCAGGACAAAATAATTCTAAAGGATATGCTTACGGGATTGATACAAGATTATTTGGGGAATTTGTTCCAGGTGTAGATTCTTGGCTATCCGCCAGTTATGCAAGAGTTTATGAAAATATCGATGGGAGAGGAGATATTCCTAGACCTACCGATCAGAGATTAAGGTTTGCGATGTTCTATCAGGATTATATGCCGGAATTCCCGTCTATGAGGGTGAATCTTACTTTGGTATATGCCATGGGACTTCCAACTGGAGCTCCTGTTTTGTTCAACAGTAATGGGCAGCCTGACTTTACTTCAGCATACAATTATCAAAAGACCCTTCCATCTTATAAAAGAGTGGATATTGGTTTAACAAAAGTCTTTATTGATCCGAAAGAGAAAAATAAGAGATCCGGCTTCTGGGGTAATTTTGAAGAACTTACTTTAGGTGTTCAGGTATTCAATGCGTTTAATATCAATAACACAGTAGCCAACCAATGGATCACAGATTATAACTCAACCAGTACCAATATGTATCCTGTTCCAGTACGTCTTACAGGACGTTTCTTTAATGTGAAGCTGGAATTCAGACTTTAAAAAATAGTTCAGATTATCCTTTTGACATCTGAATTTCAATAAAAAACAGAAAAGCTTTCAAATGTATTTTTGAAAGCTTTTTTCATTTACCAGAATTTTATAACAACATTACAGAATTTTATAACAATGGTTTCCAAGATATTTTTAACTTTGCTTCAACAATGAAAAAGATTCTTGCCATACTATTCTCTATTTTCTACTTCGGATTTTCTTCCGGGGCAGCTTTTAGTGTTCATTATTGTATGAAAGAATTTGTTTCTGTAAGCCAGAAAGTTGAAGATATCTGTGCAAAATGTGGCGTTAAAGATAAAAAAGGATGCTGCAAAACAGAGATCAAAGTCGTAAAAGTGGATGATTCCCAGAAATCTGATCTTCTTAAAATAGATTTTTTAGATGCTGTATCAGAATTGCCTGTAAAACATCATTTTACTGTTATTGATAAGTCTTTTTCTGCCACCAAATTTACCCAGATTCAGATCAATGCACCGCCCGAATATGAGGCAGTGCCTATTTACATTAATCATTGTAATTTTAGAATTTAGAATTTGTCAGTCGTTTTCGGAGTTATATAATAATACCGTTTAATCGACATGCTCTTGCGCATCTACCGTATGCGTCACTTTACTATTCTTTATACATTAATAATTCTAAAATTTAAAACAATGAAAAAATATATCATTACAGTAGCCCTATCTTTATTCTCAGTAATCAGCCTTTCAGCACAATCTAAAAAAGATGCTCAGGTTTCCAAACTGTATCAGAACTATATCGCCATCAAATCTGCTTTAGCTTCAGATGATGCTGATAAAACATCAAAGGCCGCTACAGAATTCATTAAAACAGCTTCAACAATTGATTACAAACAAGTTTCTGAGGGAAATCTTAATATCCTTAGAAAAGATGCGTCTGTTATTTCCGAAGCACGAACTGTTGCCGCTCAAAGAGAAACTTTCATGAATCTTTCAGACAATATGATTGCGCTTACCAAGCAGTTTAAACTTTCTGAAAAACCGGTTTATGTACAATATTGCCCAATGGCAGACGGCAGCTGGCTAAGCAACGAAAAGCAGATTGCCAATCCATATTATGGGAAGTCTATGCTTTCATGCGGAAGCGTAAAGTCAGAAATTAAATAATTGCTGTACTATTCTATAAAATAATAAGTTACATAGCTTAAGTTTTAATTAACTTTAAGTTGTGTAACTTCTAAAAGTTCGAAATGTTATGAAAAAACTAATAATGTTTCTGTTACTTTTGTTCTCTGCTTTTACCTTCGCACAAACTACAAAAACGTACTATACCTGTCCTATGCACCTCGAGGTAGTGTCTTCAAAACCAGGAGATTGCCCAAAGTGCAAAATGACTTTGGTAAAGAAAACCGTTATTATACAACCCAAACCAGTTACTAAGCCAGAGGTAAAGCCTATTCCTAAAGCAGAGACCAGAACTAAACCGGTAGAAACGAAAATAAATAAAGTCAGGCCCGAAAAAAAAGCAGATTATAAAAAGGCAAAAAACGAAAAAAAAGCTATTGTAGCTGAGAAAGTAAAGATCGTTATACCTGACTCTAAGCCTGAAAATAAAATATCCTCAATTGTATCTCAGCCAAAACCGCATTCTTCATTTCAAAAGACGTACACCTGTCCTATGCATCCGGAAATCATATCAAATAAACCCGGAAAATGTCCGAAATGTGGAATGGAACTGGTAGAAAATGAAGATAATACACCAAGCTTAACCGAAAATCAACAGGAAGGATCATCTGCTTTAAAAAGAAATTCGGAAAACGGAAAAATAAGCTTTGGAGGGAAAACAGTTCGCTATGATTTGTATGTAAAAGATACGATTGTCAATTTTACAGGAAAGAACAGAAGAGCGTTGGCGATTAACGGTAAACTTCAGGCTCCGACTTTATACTTTACAGAAGGAGATACAGCCGAAATTTACCTGCACAATATGCTTAAAGAAAATACAGGATTACACTGGCATGGTGTTATTCTTCCCAATGAGCACGATGGGGTTCCCTATCTTACAACAAAACCTGTAAAACCTGGAGAAACCCATTTATATAAATTCAAAGTGTCTCAAAACGGGACGTATTGGTACCATTCTCACGAAGCACTTCAGGAACAGATAGGAATGAACGGGATTCTTGTTTTCAAGAAAAGAGAAGGAGAACCTAAGACAGAATATAATGCAGAAATTCCTGTATTATTGGGAGATTGGAGTGATGATGATCCCATGCAGATTGCCAGAAGACTCCATATGGCCAATACAGATTGGTATGCTGTAAAGAAAAATGCTGTACAAAGTTACTGGGAAGCCATTAAATCGGGAAATTTCGGGACAAAAGCTCTGAATGAATGGAAAAGAATGGAAGCGATGGACGTAAGCGATGTGTACTATGATAAATTTCTGATCAACGGAACTCCAAGTTCTGATTATTCCAATTTGAAAGCAGGTGATAAAGTAAGATTAAGAGTTGCCAACGGAGGTTCTTCTACTTATTTCTGGTTGAATTTTGGAGGCGGAAAAATAAAAGTAGTGGGCAATGACGGTAACGATGTTGTGCCTGTGGAAGTAGACCGCCTTATTGTCGGTGTTTCTGAAACCTACGATATAGAAGTTACCATTCCGGAAAATAAAAGTTTTGAGTTCAGAGCGACTTCCGAAGACAGAATAGGCCATGCTTCACTTTGGCTGGGTTCCGGTGAAAAAGTGGAAGCGCCCAATCTTCCAAGGCTTATGCTTTTTGAAGGAATGAAAATGATGAATGGGATGATGGAAATGAGCGGAAATATGAAGCCAATGAACATGACAATGGGGAATCAGATGATGGATATGAATGAAGTAATGTACCCTGAACTTCCTGAAAGTCAAAGAAAGCAGACGATGAAACACATCAATGAAATGATGGGGGTAAAAATGAAGGAAGAAAAAAATGTGGAAGATCATTCTCAGCATTCAGGGATGGATATGAAGGAGGAAAAGACCATTAAAAGGCTGTCTTATAATATTTTAAAATCTCCTGAGAAAACAATTCTTCCTACAGACAGCATCCGTGAAATGAAATTTACGCTGGAAGGAAACATGAACCATTATTTGTGGACGCTGGATAACAAAACGGTTACAGAAACGGATAAGATTTTGGTGAAAAAAGGAGAAGTCATTAGAATTAAACTTTATAACAATTCCATGATGCGTCACCCGATGCACCTTCACGGCCATGATTTCAGACTGATTAATTCAAAAGGGGAGTATTCACCATTGAAGAACGTTGTAGATATCATGCCCATGGAGACTGTAACCATAGAATTTGCAGCCAATCAGGATGGTGACTGGTTTTTCCACTGTCATATCTTATACCATATGATGGCAGGAATGGGAAGGGTTTTCAGTTATGAAAATTCAAAACCCAATCCACAGCTTCCGAATAGAAAACTGGCCTGGAAAAACTTTATACAGGATAATAAAATGACCAGCTCTATGGCAATGCTGGATGTGGCAAGCAATAAGATGCATGCAGAAACGATGACGATGTTCGGGCCAAGATGGGCCAATCTTAATGAGTTTCATTCCAACTGGAATTTTGATCATTTTGAAGGAACGGCAAAAGTAGGACGCTTTTTAGGAAAGTTTCAGTGGGCGCTACCTTATGCGGGATTCAGAATTCAAAATAACCATGAAATTATGGAAAGGCAGATGTCAGAAGATCTGGGAATGGATTTCCATGGGAAGAAAACCTGGTTTGGTCAGCAGAAAGCTTCAAAAAGTAAATATGCTTTCATCGTGGGGATGCAATATGTATTGCCGATGTTGATTACCGCAGACGCAAGTGTAGACCATAATGGAAAGGTTTTGCTGGAACTGAGCAGAGAAGATATTCCATTGTCCAGAAGATTAAGAGGAAACTTTAGTGTCAATTCAGACGGAGAGTTTTCCACTGGAGTAAGGTATATTGTACAAAAATGGTTATCTCTATCCGGAAATTATGATAATGAAATAGGTTGGGGAGCAGGAGTTACATTCAACTACTAGTTAACATCTATTATATACAAGAAAGACTGTCTCAGTGAGGCAGTCTTTTTTTTCTACGATAAGCCCGATCTGTATTATAAGTAATGAGCAATAATTACATTGCAAGCTTTGAATACTTCATTTTCAAAATAGATTTTGTATTCTTTTGAATGATTCTTTTGAAATGTATAAGAACATTTTAATCCGAATTCTTTGGCTAATTTTATCTTTTTTAGATAACCAATTGGATTGACCAGTCTGTTATTCTTTTTGGTAAGCCCTTTAGTATTAATAAATCTTGTTAATTGATCTTTAACTAATAGTTCAACTTTTTTCTTTTCTTTTAAATTCATTCTAATTAATTTTTATCATTAATAATTATTACAATTTTAAATGTTTTTAAATTACCCCTTTATGAGGGCGTCTTTTTGTTATACATAATCAATATCTACATATAACAAAACCACCTCAGTATAGAGGTGGTTTTATCCTTATAAATCAAATGTCTTATTTAGACGTTTCCGCTTTTTTTGTTGGAGTATAAGTCACTTTTTTAATATCAACCGTCATTTCCTTCAGGCGTTTTGCTACATTTTCAGGCATATCTTTCTGATATCTTCCTCCGATGACTTCAGCAAGAAATTTCTCTGTTTCAGCATACATCGCCATGCTGTTGACAGGTTTACGGAACCCGTGTCCTTCATCGTCCGCTAGGATATAGTTTACTTTTTTACCTTTATCGCGAAGAGCGATTACGATTTGATCGGCTTCAGCCTGCTTTACTCTTGGATCATTCGCTCCCTGAACGATTAGCAAAGGTTTATTTATTTTATCTACACTGAATAAAGGGCTGGCATCATGCATCCTCTTTTTTCCTTCTTCAGTTCTGGGATCACCAACCATTCCATATAAAAATGCCCGTCCGGATTCCCAATAAGCAGGAACTGAATCTAATAAGGTAAACAGATTACTTGGTCCTACAATATCTACCCCTGCAGCATATACATCCGGCGTAAAGGCCAAACCTGCGAGAGTAGCATAACCTCCGTAGCTTCCCCCCATGATCACAATTTTGTTTTTATCTGCAATACCGTTATCAATCAGATATTTTACACCCCACGTGATGTCGTCCTGCATCAGTTTTCCCCATTGTAAATCGCCTCCGTTCTGAAACTTTTTACCAAATCCGCCACTCGCTCTGAAATTGGGCTGCAAGACCGCATATCCTCGGTTAGCTAAAAACTGTACCGTTGAGTTATATCCCCAATAATCTCTCGGACCTTTTGGACCCCCGTGAACCAAAACAACTACGGGAACATTTTTTCCTGTTGAACCTACCGGTAAAGTAAGATATGCCGGAATTTCAAGCCCGTCGCTGCTTTTATAGCTGATAGGAGTCATCGCAGCCAGGTATTTTTCAACTTTTTTCAGCTCAGCTCTTGGTGTGTACTGGAAAACAAGCTGTTTTGTTTTAGAATCAAAGAAATAAGCTTCTGAAGCATATTTATCTCCACCTACCGATACCAGGAATTTGGAATAATCATTGGTTGAGCTGGCAAAGCCAACTTCTCTTCCCGGGAATTTGCTTTGAAGAAATTTGTAATTGTCTTCCCAGGTTTTATTTTTCCAGTAATATTCTGTTTTATCTCCGGTATAAGAGGTAGAAATGATTTTTCTTGTATTTCGGTCTATAAACAATCCTCCGAAATCTACTTTATCCTTCGGATCGCTTTCTATTTTGGTAATTTGTTTCGTTTTCGGATCCATCAGAAATAAGGCTGATTTATCCAGATCTCCTTTGTTGGTTACAAGATAGAATTTAGAATTATCTTCGGTCCAGTTTGAAATATAAGCGTTTTCTGTTACCAGCGTTTCATAGATAGGATTCAGATTATCACCTTCCTTATAGAAGAATTGAGTAGTTCCTTTATCATCTGTTTTGGATAATACCCTAAGTTTTTCATCCCAGTCAAAATCATAACTTGTAATACGGTCTGTATTTTCGTAGATCTTTTTCATTTCTCCGGTAGAGATTTTCAATGAATAGAGATCATGCCATGCTTTATCCCGGTTATTAAGTCCAACCATCAAAAGATCTGGATCTTTTCTGCTTACCAGATAAATTTGTGCCGTTATCTCTTTAAGGGGAGTAATGTTTCTAGATGCCGGAACTCCGCTTGTTGCTTTAGCCATCGGATCAACGGCAAAAATATTCATGTTTTCATCACCGTTATTATCTTTTACGTACAGAATGTACTTTCCATCTTCTGACCAGAAATAAGCATTTAAAGGACGTTTACTATCTGTTAATGGGCGGGCTTTTTCAAAAGGCTCATCAATTTTCTTTACCCAGATATTCATGATACCTCCATATTCTTTGGTAAAAGAGATCCATTTTCCATCCGGGCTCAGCTGGCCTCCGGATATTTCAGGGTTTCCGAAGAACAATCCCCTGTCGAGAAGAGGGGTTTCCTGTGCGTGTGTCGTATTAATCCCTATCATCAGGAGCAATACATAAAAGATTTTTTTCATGTTTTTAATTTTTGGTTGTGATTTGTTGTTCGAATATAATTTAAAATCCTGTTAATTCATTGATTGTCAATTGTATTAAATGTTATTTTTTTACATTTCTAAGGTAATGACCTTTTTTGCCATATTTTGGTTCACGCTTTCAGGAATCAGTCCCATTAGAAAATTACGGATTGAATTCCCTTTTTTCCATTGAGAAACTTTTCCGATGGTTCGGCTGGTACTAACAATATAATCCACCTTTTTTCTCCTGATCATCTGAAAATTTTCGAAAACAGTATTAAAATCCTGGTATTGATCAAGTAATTTCCCAATGATGTAAGCATCTTCAATGGCCTGGCATGCTCCCTGTCCCATATTGGGAGTTGTTGCATGAGCCGCATCTCCAATCAGGCAAAGATGATCCGTATACCATTTTGGGATAGGAGCGAGATCGGTAATGGTATTACAAATGATATTCTCATAGGGCGTAGCTTCAATGATTTGCAAAACTAATGTGTTGAAATCATTAAAAATATCAGTAATTTCACGATATCTGCCGAAATCTTTTTCATTGATACAAGCGTACCAATATACTTTTTTATCAGAAATCTTTACAAAGCCGAAACGTTTTCCTTTTCCCCACATTTCAAAAGCCTCCTGGTGGTATTTCTCAGGAAGATCAAAGTTGACCAAACCCCGCCAGCACTTTTGTCCAGAGCTGCGGATAGTGCCTGTTTTGAGAATCTGATTTCGGATAGGAGACTTAATGCCATCTGCCCCAAATACAATCCTGCTTTCCACTTGAACTGTATTTTCAAAATCTAAAATATAGTTCTTATGCTTTTCTATTTTCTGTAAAGAATATCCAAGCTTAATAGCTTCTGTATCTATATTTTCGGCAAGAATTTTCTGTAATGCTGCTCTGTGAATCGCTACGTTACACGATCTATACTGATTTTCCAGCTCAAGAACCTCTGTTTTGGAAATGGGTTTTAAAGATTCGTCTGTAATAGTAATTCTATGAATTTTATTTCCGGCATTTTCAATTTTTTCTTTTAACCCTAACTGGTCAAAAACCTGCATGGCGTTAATAGCCATCATAATTCCTGCCCCTACAGGCTTTATTTCAGGGGCAGATTCATAAATAGTGAAATTATGCCCATGTTGCTTCAAAATATTTCCTAAGGTAAGACCACCAATTCCGGCTCCGATGATTGAAATAGCGTTCATTAGCATTGATTTTTTGTTGAACGATTACAATATTTACTACTGTTCAACTTGTTAATAATCAGTAGTTTTTAATTATAACGTTAAAATATAACTTTCAGATACTTTTTTAAAACCGTATTTACTGAAAAAATTATGAGCCCCATGGTTGTTGACCCCGCTTTCTAATAAAATAAAGCTGATGTTCCAGTTTTTAGATTCCTGAAGGGCTTTTTCTAAAAGTTGGCTTCCAAGAGACTGCCCTCTTACAGATTGATCCAAAAGCATATCTTCTAAGATTGCATACTTTTTAAAAGGGCTGTTGATCACATTGAAAACCATCATTCCGACAATTTCTCCATTCTTATTTTCTGTAATTAGAATATTCAGTTTGGAACTTCCATCAGAGTTAAAATCTGTAAGCAGCTGTTCAGTCAATATCACTTCAAGATCAGGGTTCCAGTGATGAGAATCCAGTGCTCTGCCAGACATCATTTCCCCATGAGAGATATAGGAATCTGTTTTGTGAGTGATGAAAAAATCTACCAGTTCCTTGATGCGGGTTTTATCGGTGAGCCATTTCGTGGTATATTCCATGAGGTGTTATTTTAATTATTTACACTTTTATTTGATTTTCAATAATATAACCGATATTGTGTTTTAAAATCTGTTATTTATGAGTAGGAGGTAAGATATCTGCTTGACTGATCGTATACAATACATTGGGATAAACAAAATCTAGTGACCTGTTTTCTTCTCCTCTGAGCTTGAAAAACGCTGCTTCCTGTTCCTGATCAGCTATTGTTAAGACTTCTCCAGTTGAAAAATAAGGTTTTTCATCTTGGAATTTGATATAGGTTTTGGAAGTACGAAAGGTAATTCCCAGCCATTTATTATCATTCTCCACTTTCCTGGAACTGGAAGCTGAATTCAGAATAATCTTATGCTGAAATTTCTTGTTATCTTCCACCGAGAATAAAACGACAGAATTGTGATGCAGTAATATTTCAAATTCTTCATCTGTTGTTTTATTCTTCACGACAAGCTTTCTCATCTGAGAGTCTTCAATTTCATCCGGACGATCATAGCATGAAAAAAGGCCTATAAAAGAATCATTTTTTAAATCCAATGCCTGATCGGAGTGAAATCCCATTTTAGCATAAGACGAATCATAAATTTCAATTAAAGCATTGTTGAAATTCTGTGTTGGTATCTCTGAATTTTCAGAGGAAAGGCTTTCATTAATGCGGTCAACAAGTTGATGATGAATCTCTGAAAATGCTGTTGCCGGAATCGTATATCGCGTAGTCGTTCTTACTATCGGAACTAACAGATCTGCCACGTTTACAAGATGGGTTCCCAGCCGGCCTTTCCCAGTTGATTCAAATTCCGCAGAAAGAGAAAGCCTTGTAAAAAGATTTTCTTCTAGCGGAAGGAGTATTTTTTTGAATTCGGTATCATTCATACTTTTCAACTCTTAATAAATCGGTTTCTCATAATCTCCTGAATTCATGCTGAAATGAACCTTTCCGTATTCAACTCTATTTTCGGTACTGTTTTCTTCATAATAAGAGCTTCGCAATTCTTCATGAAGTTCCGGAGTGATCTCTTCAAGCTTGATATATTCTCCGTTTTCTTTAATATAAGCCTGATTTTCAGTGTACATTGCTTCTACATTAGAACAACGTACCACATATCCCATTCTTAGCGGAATCTGATCCACTCCAAGAGCAGAAGGTCTGATCTCATGAGTATACAGCCTATTGGTAGAAAGAGGAATCAAAAAAGCAGAGTTGGGATATAATGTAACCGTGAATTCTTTTTCAAGCGAACTATCCTCGACTGTTTTTTTAAGTCTGAAATGAAGCCTTGTGAAAGCACTGTTTTGTTTGTAAGACCGATCGAATCTATCCGTTTCTGATGGTTTTACTTTGTCCATATTTGAATGATCGTAGAACGTGCAAAACGCAATAAGCCCTTCTTTAGGCATATCTTTCGTTTTATCAGAATGGGCTTTTATTTTGGCTTTTACTTCTTTGTCAGAATCAACAGTTTTCTTTTTGTTTTCATAAATCTGAACCAAAGCATGATTCATATCTGTATCGTACTCGAAAGCATCTTTTGCAGTCTCATTCAGAAGTTGGATGATCTGGGTATCAATCTCACGGAAATTATCAGTAGGACCTGTTAAGTTACTGGAGCATCTCAAAAGGTGATAATGAAAAGCTTCCTGACCATTTTCGGTAACTTCTCTGGTAATTTTACTCAGGTAAATTCCTTTTCTGAATGCTTTAGCTTCTTTGTTGGATTCTGTAAGTTCCTGAAAATCGTGTTCAGATTTAATTTTGTCGAAACTAAAATCATCTGTAAACAATTTTCTGTAATAGATACCGGCATTACTTACAATAATGGGAACTTGTCCTAAATTAACCATTTTTAGGTTTTCAGGAGTATAATTTTCATAATTCGTAGACAGTTCTTTAATAACATGTATTAACAGATTACTGTTTTTCAGTTGGTTGAGATCTCCACAAACATATATTTTTTTATGTTGGGAATCAAATTGAAGGTTTGCCGAATCATTTATAACCTCTCCACAGAAGTTATTCATCAGATATTGAAGCTCATTATCGATATTTTGACTTTCCGGTAGAACGATCAATATGTTTTTATCTCTTGTAATTTTGTTTTCAAAGGGTAGAGTAGTCATTGTATTTTTTTAATAGAATATATATTGTTATTAGTTGAATTTACTTTTATAATTGTTACAAACAGCTATAAAATAGAATTTAGATCAAATCCGGTTGATTTAAAATTAATCCATATTGTATAGGTTCCTCCTGTCATTCCCTGGCCAAATCTCCCTTTTATTTTGAGCTTTCCATTTTCATTATTTTTAGAATCATAGGAAAATTTTCTTGATATTGAAGGGAAAATATCGCTGTTATTGCTTATCTGTAAAATGGGTTGTGCCATGCCAAAAGGCCTAACAGAGAGCAGGATAAAAATACTGTCATCCAGAAATACAACATCTGCTGTATTGAATTGGTATTTGAAACCTACTTTTCCAATGCTTTCCATTTCCATATTGAGCTTTTTGAAAAGTGTATATTTTTTACCTTTCAATGACTCTATAAAGTCTTTATGTTTTCTTTTATAATAGAGGTGGATTCCAAGATTTCCGAAAATAACAAAGCATATAATGGCAAAAATGAAGTAGTATATTTCCATAGTGATACAAATATAAAAAAACGGAGCCTGAAAACAGACTCCGCTATACATTTGTTACGCTAAAATTATTTACCTAGGTAAGATTTAAGGATCTTACTTCTGGTATTGTGTTTTAGTCTCTTAATTGCTTTTTCTTTGATCTGACGAACTCTCTCTCTTGTAAGATCGAAAGTTTCACCAATTTCCTCTAAAGTCATTGGGTGTTTCCCGTTCAGTCCGAAATATAGTCTTACCAAATCTGCCTCTCTTGGCGTTAAAGTATTCAATGCTCTTTCAATCTCAATTTGTAGAGATTCAAGCATCAGATCTTTATCAGGACTTGGAGATTCTCCTGAACGCAATACATCATAAAGATTAGAATCTTCACCTTCCACTAAAGGTGCATCCATAGACAGGTGTCTTCCGGAGTTTTTCATAGATTCTTTAATATCTTCCTCGCTCATGTCAAGAACTTCAGCCAATTCTTCCGGAGAAGGTGGTCTTTCATTTTCCTGCTCAAGGTGAGCGTATGCTTTATTAATTTTGTTGATGGAACCAATTTTGTTCAACGGAAGTCTTACAATTCTTGATTGCTCTGCCAATGCCTGCAAAATTGATTGACGGATCCACCATACTGCATAAGAGATAAATTTGAAACCTCTAGTTTCATCGTACCTTTTTGCCGCTTTCATCAATCCTAAGTTACCTTCATTGATCAAATCGGGTAAAGAAAGACCTTGATTTTGGTATTGCTTGGATACAGAAACTACGAAACGAAGGTTGGCTTTGATTAATTTCTCTAGTGCGGCTCTATCACCTGCACGTATTCTTTGTGCCAATTCTACTTCTTCGTCCGCAGTGATCAGTTCCACTTTACCAATTTCCTGCAAATACTTGTCTAATGAAGCAGTTTCCCTGTTGGTAACCTGCTTAGTGATTTTTAATTGTCTCATTTATTTTATCCTCAAAAAAGAGTTACTATATAATATACGTTTGAAAACATGAAAAGGTTACACAGGGTGCAATGTTTTTTTGTAAAATGTAAGATAAAAAGTACATTAATGACTCTTTTATAGATTTAATCTATTGATATTTAGTGTTTTAAAATTTATCTTTTATTTATGAATTATTTTTGTTTTTTAATAGAGAAAGAATAGATGTTCGGAATATTTTGTGTATAATATCATTAAAATTCTGATAAAGGATATATATTCAAGTTTTAGATTTTAGCTTTAAACAAAAAAAACGAAACCGAAGTTCCGTTTTTACTATTTTTAATTTTATTTTTTCAATTAGAAAAGATCGTTAAGAACTTTTGCCAATCTCAAACCTCCATAAAGAAGCTGTCTCTCAACCGTATCATTGAATTTGTACTGATAGTCAAAAGACAATTTGGAATCGTTAGGAGTCTGTGCATATATTTTGTTGGCAATCTTGTGAGAATCATACAACCAGTCTTCTAATGTACCGGTCTGAATCTGTGCAACTTCTTCCTTAGATTTAATATCCAAAAGTTTAGAGTATTCAGTATAGCTGTATTTTTGTGAGTCTACCAATTTACCATCCCAAACAGAGTGTAAGTTTGTTTTCTCTCCGAAATACGTTACATTGATTTTGTTTCCGCCTAAATCTTCTGCTCTTCCAACGTGTAATGGCTGTGCAAGATCTCCCATAATGTGAATAAGGAAAATCAAAGCAATTTTTCTGTCTTTTTCAGAAGTATTTTTGTCCTTGATCTGGCTTGAAAGTGTTTTCACCTGAGTGTAAAGACTTGGTCCTGCCTGTGCTTTTAAATTTTGCTCAAAAGCTTTAAAATCTGTTTGTGGATCAATGTTTACATAATGCCAAGATGAAGCCTGCTTCCACGCACCTGTTGTATCAGATTTGATAAAATCTGGCCAGTTTGCCCAATACGCAAGACGTTCTCTCCCCATCATTTTTTTAATCTCTCTTCTTGCCTTTCTGGAAAGGTGGTTTTCTGCAATATCTGCAATAACTCTATGCCCGGTAAGTCCCCAAGCATAAGAATAAAGTGAAGAGGAAATGAATGCTAAAATCAGAATTTTAGAATAAATACTTTTCATTTTAAATAACAATTTTCAGTCTGCAAAGATACGGTCCGGTTTTCGAATGAGCATCAATTATCAGAAATTTATTCTATAATATTATGTTAATAAAAATTAATCTAAATAAAATCTGACTGCAGAGAATGGGTAAAAAGTAATAAAAGAAGAATAGGGAAGTGAAGTTTATCCTTTTAAATTTTGAATATCACCTTTAAAACTCTGACTTGTAAATGATTGATTTCTAAATTGAAGACATTTCAAAATCCTCTATATTACCGTATTTTTACGGTATTTGTTGAAAATTTTTACGGTTAGTCTTAATAAATTATTACTTTTAGGGCAAAATTACTAGCAAAATATTTTTTCAAACTTGAGAGATATATTATCTTTACAAGTCATAATCAGGGGAAACACTATGTATGAGAATAATATTGTAGACATGAATTACAATAAGCTGCAGACAGACTTTAAGGCTGAAGCTGTGGCTGTTAACCTTTTGAAATATCATCGGGCTGTAAGTAATATATTCATAGAGCGGGTAGGCATCAACGACCGTGCTTATCTGAAAGATATTAAAAGTATTTCGAGCAGCTATTTGGGTTTCGACGAGGAAGTTTTTACGATAGAAAGTTACAGGGAAGGTATTTATGACTATCTTCCGGAAGGGCTGTTCCATCCGCCTTCATTAGGAACATCCAGAAAGAATGTGGACAGTGTGGTTCGGGAAATCCGTAAACAGAAAAGGGTAGAAGATGATGCCCGAAAGTTTTTCCGTCCTTTTGAACTGGAAGTATTCTTTACAGAAATCAGTGCTCTGCTTAAAGAATCCGAATTTGATATTACAAGCCATACAGATGCCCTCATGGAAACGGTGAGTGAGCTTTGGCCGCTAATTAAGATGCTGGATAAGCAGAATGCCTATATATTCATGCATATTTTACCTTTTTTCCACCAGATCAGAGGTGATAAAAAATGGTTCGAAAGATGTATGACCGCTTTTCTGCAGGTACCGGTAGAAGTTACCTTTTCTCCCAATATTATTGATGAAATCGAGAAAAATGATGATTCTATGCTATTGGGGAATTCAAGACTTGGAGTAACGTACATTCCGAGTGGAAGACATATGGACGGACAACGAAACTGGGTCGTGAATATCGGACCGATTCCTTATGAGGATATGAAGCGATATATCCCGGGAAGCCCGTTCAGAAAAGTGCTTCAGGCTCTGTATGACTATTTTCTTCCTGTAACTGTAGACGTGGAGGAGAATTTCGTAACGGAAAAAGTGGAATATTCTTTCAGCCTTGAGGACGACGAGAGAAATGCGAGCCGCCTTGGATATTCTACCTTTCTCTAAATTATTTTATTATATTTACAATTACCAACAAAGTATAAATTCGAAAAGAAACAAATGGAAATCTCTTCAGTAAAAGGTATTTTTTTAAGGTATATTTTAATGCCTTTAATCGCAATTATTATGATGGTTATTTTAGGAATCATCAGAAGAAATAAACCTGCGATAAAGATTAAAGTGATTATTGTTTACGTTCTTCTTTGCAGCTTATGTCTGTCATTACCTGGTATTTTCGGATTTGCAGGAAATCTTTTTAACCCATACTGGTATCTTATTGCACAGGTGATCTATCTTATCTTTGGGATTATTCACGTTAATTTATTACACAGATACTTCAAAAAACATATAGAATCTCTTGCCATGAGCATTCTGTTTGAGTCTATTCTTTCGATAACCTGTATGGTTTTGGGAGGATATCTTTTTACTTTAATTTTTAACTGGGTGAGCAGAGGAACAGGATATGCCGTGATGGCTGCAACAAGTATGCTGATCTTTGTTGTTCCAATGGTATTTTATTACTGCTATATTCAGTTTATCAGCATTCCTTTTGATATCTATAAAACATGGAGATATTCTCCGGAACAGAAACTTCCGGATTTCGAAGGAGCAGATTTTGACCGTTTAATGGTCTTGAATGTTGAATTGAGCAAAAACCTTGAAGATACCAATAGATTCAGAATCAAAGCAAAAACCCTTCCGACAGGAGTTACCTTTGGAGATTGGTTTTACAGAGTGGTAGACGATTATAATCATAAAAACCCGGGATCTATTATTCATCTTTCCGATGAAGGAAATGAGCCTTACTACTGGATTTTCTACACTAAAAAATCATTTTTCAGTTTTAGAAAATATATCGATTTCGATCATGATATTATGACAAACAACATTTCTGAAAATGAAGTGGTGATCTGTAAGAGAGTTATTCAGCATGAAGAAGAAGGGATCGTAAGAAAACCATAAACACAAAATTTTAAAAAAGATTAAACATGATACAGCCTATTAAACATTTTGCAATCAATTGGGTAGATGGGATGAAAGTTTCCCAGAGACACCTTAATGATCAGGATAACTTTTTAATTGACACCATCAGAGATTCCAATTCTCTTGGAATTACGACATATAATTACGGACTTCTGCCTATTTCTACCGAATTTACTGACCGTACGATATTTGATGTTCACAATACAGCAACCAATGACGTACAGCTTGTTATCAAACGTTGCAGTGCCGTGACGATGGCTGGTTACCGTATTGAGCTTACCGACCGAAGAATCAGTGTGAAATCTTTGGCAAAATCGATGAACGAGGAGCAGGCAGACGGAGAATATTATATTCTGATCTCTGTAAATCCTTTTGATAAAGTGCCTTTTGGTGATATTGACCCGGAAGAAATTCCGCCACGTCACCCAAGCGCACAGCCCAACCATCATATTGAACTGCTTCCTGTTACTTCTCTTAACAGCAGCTATTCAGGAGGAAATTACCTGATTATCGGTAAAGTAGATTTAAAAGGAAACATAGCACAGGTAGATTCTAATTTTATTCCGCCTTGTACTTCAATTCAAAGTCATCCGGCTTTGGTAGATTATTACAGCAGCTATGCGAAATCTATCGGAAACCTTCAGCAGTACGCTTTTAAAATCATTCAGAAGGCATCACACAAAAATCAGAATACAGCTTTAGCACAAAACGTTAAATTTTTGTGTACTACAATGGTGAATACTTTTGGGGATATGTATTTTCAGTTCAGAAATATTACGCCTTGGCAACCGCCTGTATTTTTAATTGAATCTTTTGCAAGACTGGCTCTTCATCTGTACAATTCCACACAACTTCTGGTTCCTGCAGAATTGGAGGAAATGCTTAATTATAGCTTGGAATGGAGCGAAATTGCGCCTCATACTTTACTGAACCAACTTTCTATTGTTGCAGAAACCAACTATGATCATCACAATTGTGGAGAACCATTACTTTATATCCAGCAAATGCTGAGAAGTTTGGAAACTATCTTTGCTAAGCTAAGTGAGCTTGATTACATTGGTCAAAGAAAAGAAAATATTATTGTTAACGAACAGGAAGTTACTACAAACACGAATCCGAAGAGAGGATGGAGTGTTTTAGATTAATATAACTTTTAAAGTATATTTCCCGGATGAAAATTCGGGAATTTTTATTTATAAATTTGTTTAAACTTTGTATAAAAAAAATGTATGAATTTTATTTTCTTACATTTTCTAAAATACGCTAAAGTGCTTAAAAATAAAAACTTGTATGTTTTTTGCGATCAAATAAAAATGTTTAAACAGCTTTCATATTAAAAAAGATAGAAGTAAATTCGTTTTACGATTTAGAGAAAATGAATGTAGAAAAAATAAGACAGGACACCCCGGGATGTTCAGATAAGATATTTTTAAACAGTGCCGGTTCATCATTAATGCCAAAAAGCGTTGTAGATTCGGTGGTTAATTATCTATATGAAGAGCAGCAAATAGGGGGGTATGCATTAGCCGGTAGAGACTCTGAGAAGATAGGTGGTTTTTATGAAGAAGCAGCAAAACTCATCAATACCAAACCTTCCAATATTGCCTTTGTAAACAGTTCTACAGATGGCTATGCAAAAGCTTTATCCAGTATTTCTTTTCAAGAAGGTGATTCCATCATTACGACTAATGATGATTATATATCCAACCAGATTGCTTTTATTTCTTTGCAGAAAAGATATCATATTAAGATCATCAGAGTTGCTAATCTACCAGATAATGAGCTGGATTTGGAAGATTTTGAAAGTTTGATCAAAAAGCATCATCCCAAACTGATTGCAGTCACTCACATTCCGACAAGCTCAGGTCTTATTCAGGATGTAGAAGGGGTAGGAAAGCTTTGTAAGGAATATAATATTCTTTATTTGGTAGATGCGTGCCAGTCTGTTGGGCAGATTGTTGTTGATGTTGAAGAAATCCATTGTGATTTTTTAACGGTAACAGGAAGAAAGTTCATGAGAGGACCAACAGGAACAGGATTTTTATATGTTTCAGATCGTGTGCTGAACGAAGGTTTTGCTCCTTTGTTTTTAGACAGTAATGGAGCTCAATGGACAACTTTTGATGATTATCTGTTGAATAAAACTGCAAAGAGATTTGAACTCTTTGAAAGGTCTAATGCTGATCTTATTGGTTTGAAAGAAGCATTACGATATGCTAACGAAATAGGAATGCTTAATATTGAAAATTATAACCTTAAACTTGCTGAAACATTAAGAACGAATCTTCAGAATAACGGTTTTAGGATTTTAGATAAAGGGAATAGATTGGGCAGTATCATTACTTTTTGTGAGAAAGACGGAAAGGTTGATAGAAGTAGTAAAATACTTGCTGATCATAATGTATACTTTAAGGTAAACGATAAAAATAATGCATTGATCGATTTTACCCTTAAAAATGTAGATCAAGCTATACGATTATCTCCACATTATTTCAATACACTGGAAGAAATAGAAAAAGTTTCACAACTTTTAACACAGTAATTTTTTTAAACCCGTTTTTAAGATATTCAAAAAGCCTTGGCATTTGCCAGGGCTTTTCATTTTATTTTTTATTCAATAGCTCGAGGGTATGTTCTACATGTCCACCGCCTTTCCATTCATCATGTCCGGGAATAACCAGAATGGCCTGTGCATATTTAGATTTCAATTTTTCCATTGTTTGTGGCCACTGGGCAACATTTGCCTCTCCGGTATAGCCAAGATCAACCGCTGATTTACTTTTTACAAGACAGCCGCCATCCAATATTTTGTATTTAGGAAACCAAACCACAACATTATCTGCAGTATGACCTTCACCCAAGAAATCTACAGTGAATTCTTCCCCTCCGATACGATATGGTTTCCCTGTTTTTATAATTTCTGTAGAAGTAGCTTTTCCTTCTTTTTTAAGAATTTCATTCGTTTTTGCAGTAGCATAGGTCTTGATTCCTTTCTTGTTATAAAAACTTAAATCTCCGGCTCTGTCCTCGTGGGAGTGAGTCGCAAACACAGCAATTACCGGAAGGTTGTGACGTTTCTGAATAGTATCCAATAGACTTTGATATTGTGTTTTCTGCCATGGAACATCAAACAGGACAACCCCTTTTTTGGTTACAAGATATACCGCGTTAGTTGAATATTCTTTCCCTCCAAATACCCCGAAAGTTTTATAGATGTAGAAATTAGGTTGAATTTGAGGTTCAATCACAAAATCTCTTACCTGTTGTGCATTTGCAAAAGGGCTTAACAGCATTGAAAGGACGAAAATCGAAATACTTTTTTTCATAATTTTTTTAAGATGGATGATTATAATACTAAGAATGGCAAGAAAGACAAAATAAGTACAAAGTTTTGCAAACCTAATAAATTTAAAAGATCAAATATTGTATGACACAGAGTTTAACCGTTTTTTAACAGTTAAAAAGCTCCTAATATTTCTTTTGATAATGTTCCGACCTCAGAATCAATAAATTTAAAATTAAATAATGCAACATAGTTGCTATATTGTTTTTTTTACTACTTTTGAGTTTTATTAATAACCATTTTCCAAAACTTAACGGACATAATAAAAATATTAATGTATATGAATTTCAGATCGATGCTGTCTGCATCTGCTATCTCTATTGCTTCGATAGTAAATGCTCAGGAGACCGGAATAATGGGGAAACTCCTTTTTGAAAATGGTGATACTACAACTGCTGAAGTTATGCTAAAAGATACTTCCACAAAAACAATTGTCAATAAAAATGGTGATTATACGATTGAGGGCCTGAATCCTGGAAGTTACACCCTTGTCATAAAGGCAAAAGGGTACGGGGAGTATGAGCAGGAAATAGTTGTAGAGAAAAAAATGACAATAATTCCGGATATTGTTCTTCGAAATGCTCATACCATAGATGAAATAGCAATAACAGGAGTTTCAAGAGAAACTTTAATTAAAGAAACGCCTGTGGCCATTCTCAGTATTTCCACAAAACAGATTGAAAGGGCTGTGGCTACCAACATCATAAGCTCATTGGTGAAATCTGCACCAGGATTGAGTGTTGTAGAAACAGGGCCTAATATTTCAAAACCTTTTATAAGAGGATTAGGATATAATAGAGTATTGACTCTTTATGACGGTATACGCCAGGAAGGACAGCAGTGGGGAGATGAACATGGTATAGAAGTCGCTCCTTATATTATAGAACGGGCAGAAGTGATAAAAGGACCTGCAAGCCTTATGTTTGGTTCCGATGCTTTAGCAGGTGTAGTAAGTCTTTTTCCCTATATGCCCGCTCAGAATGATGGTATAGTACACGGAAAAATAACCAGTGAATATCAGAGTAATAATGATCTTATAGGTAACGGAATGCAGTTAGGATACAAAAAGAATTCTTTTATAGCATCATTAAACGCTTCCTACAGAATGGCAAAGAATTACAGAAATCCTATAGATGGAAGAGTTTACAATACTAATTTTGAAGAAAAGAACTTTTCTTTTCTGTTAGGGAGCAAAACCACTACAAGCTTCTCAAAGATCAATTTTACATTATATGATAATCTACAGGGAATTCCTGACGGAAGCCGGGATCCAAAAACAGGAAAATTCACCTATCAGACCGAAGAGGGAGATGATGACGATGTTGAAAAAAGGCCCATTGTTTCACAAAAAAATCTTAATTCTTATACTCTTTCCCCTTTACACCAAAGGATTCAGCATTACAGGCTCTATGCCCAGCACAATCAACAGATGGGTAAAGGAGATCTTGACGTTCAGTTAGCTTTACAGCAGAACGTCCGTAGAGAATATAATCATCCTACGGCTCCTTCACAACCCGGAATGTACGTCCGTCTAAATACATTAAATTATGGGGCACGTTATAACTTTCCTAAATTTTCTTCCTTTGAAATTTCCACAGGAATTAATGGAATGATACAAAACAATAAAAATGAATCAGCGACAGATTTTCCTATTCCCGATTATGACTTAAATGAAGGTGGTATCTATACTTATATCAAATGGAAATACAAAAAGCTGAACATCAGTGGAGGAGTTCGTTATGATATCAGAAAAATTGGTTGGGATAATTTTTATATTCAAACCAATCCCGTTACTCAATTTGAAGAACAGACCGCTCAGGCATCACCAAATACGCGTCTTGGTTTTGATGCTTATAATAAAACATTTGGCGGTTTATCAGCCAGTATAGGCTCTGCAATTCAATTAACAAAGCAGATCAGTCTTAAAGCTAATATTGGAAGAAGTTACAGAGCTCCTAATATTACAGAAATTGGTTCGAATGGGTTGGATCCCGGGGCACATATCATTTACAAAGGAAACCGAAATTTCGACCCCGAATTTTCATTACAGGAAGATTTGGGAATCAGTACACGTTTTAAAGATTTCTCAGCAGAAGTAAGCTGGTTCAACAATAATATCCAGAATTATATTTATTTGTCATTATTGGTAGATCCGCAGGGAAGCCCTGTGGTAGATTCACAAGGAAATAAAACTTACCAATACCAACAGTCTTCAGCTCAACTTTACGGAATGGAAGCATGGCTGTCATTACATCCGGAAAAATGGAAAGGATTTAATGCTGAAGCCAACTTATCTCTTATTTACGGATTCAATCGGGATAAGATATTTAAAAATAAAGAAACTCAGGGAGAATATCTTCCTTTAATTTCTCCCCTGAAATTATCGGGAAATATATCTCAGAAAATATCTGTTGGATCAAAGTTAATTTCATCTGTGACACCTACAGCCGAAGTAGAATTTTCAGCCGCACAAAACAGATATCTGGGCTTGGATCATACAGAAACAGCGACCCCGGATTATACATTATTTAATATTGGTACAGCGGTAGAAATACATTATTCTGAAAACCGTTCTGCAGTCCTGCAGTTTCAGGTAAATAATGTAATGGACCGAGCCTATCAGTCTCATCTTAGCCGTTTAAAATACTTGGGCAATATTTATAATATGGGAAGAAATATCTCTTTGAAATTGATTGTACCTTTTTAATAGATTATACTAAAAGTGGCTTTATAAATGAGTCACTTTTAGTATAATAATTGTTGATAATGTTTTTAACAATTTCAGTTAGAATCTATTATTACGTAAAATAGAGAATTATTTTTGATATTATAACAGCATATCGATTGGAATTTCAAGCCCTGATTTTACCGTATTCATGGAAACTAGCGTTCTGAAATGTTTGATATTATCATTGCTGTAGAATATTCTGCGGGTAAGCTGTTCATAATCTTTCATAGAGGAAACCACAATTATGAGTACAAAATCCGATTCTCCTGTAACATAATAGCATTGCTGAACTTCAGGAGCAGAAGTAAAAAGTGTCTGTGCCTGATCTATGAGATCAATTTTATCTCTTTCAAGAAAGACTTCTACAATAAGTGTTACAGAATGTTTTACTTTCTCCGTATCAATCACAGAAATATCTGCTTTGATAATTCCTGTTTCCCGCATTCTTTTGATTCTTCTCTGTACTGCGGCGGCAGACAGACCTATACGATCCCCAATATCTCTTTGTGGGGTAAGATTATTCTTTTGTAGGATCTCAAGAATTTGTAGGTCAAAGTGATCAAGGTCATTCATTTTTTCAAAATTATAGAGTTTGATGAAACAAAATTGCAAATTAGTATTCAGATTTCATGAAAAATAAAGTAGTATTTGATGCAATTTTGCATTTTAAATATAATTTATAATTATGAATGTAATAAAAGGTTTTTTTCTGGCAGTATTGGCTGCATTATTTTGGGGTGTTTCCGGAACATTTGCACAGTTTCTTTTTCAAAAGCGGGGAGTTAATATTGAGTGGCTGATTACTATACGCTTGCTTATTTCGGGGATATGTCTTTTGCTGTATGCTAAGCTTGGGGATAAAACGGATCTTTTTGAAATCTGGAAAAATAAAAAGGATGTCATACAGCTTGTTGTTTTCAGTATAACCGGAATGCTTGCGGTTCAATATACGTACTTTGCGGCCATAAAGCATTCTAATGCTGCTACAGCAACTGTTCTACAGTATGCAGGACCGGTTATTATTGCTTTATACCTTGCTTTTAAAAATAAAAGAATTCCTATTTTGGTAGAAATAGCAGCAATAATTTTAGCCGTAGTCGGAACGTTTTTATTGGTGACTCATGGAGATGCATCCAGCCTTTCTATTTCCGGGACTGCTTTATTCTTTGGTTTGGCTTCAGCTGTTGCATTAGCTATTTATACATTGCAGCCTGTAAAACTTTTATCAAAATACAAATCATCTCTGGTCATTGGATGGGGAATGCTTTGTGCCGGTATCGTTTTCAGTTTTGTAAAAGCTCCGTGGGATATTCAAGGGGAATGGGATTTTCAGACATTTGGATATACTGCGTTTATCGTACTTTTCGGGACATTGATCGCTTTTTATTTCTATCTATCCGCCGTTCAGATCATCGGAGGGCAGAAAACAAGTCTTCTTGCCTCTATCGAACCTCTGTCTGCAACTATTTTAGCAGTGATTTGGCTGAATGTTTCATACTCTTTAATTGATTGGATTGGAAGCTTATTTATTATTTCAACGATTTTTCTATTGAGTATAAAACCCAGGAAAGCTAAAATAATACAGGAAAAAGTAAACTAATCTGAATTGTTATAAATGGAAAAGAGTAGGTTTCAAAAGCCTTTATACTATAAATTTATGAAATGATAAGCCTCATAGTTTTTAATATGTGAGGCTTATTTTATCGTTAAAATTATTTCTTAACCAATATTTTCTCAGTTGCTTTTTTGCTTAAAATTTCAGTCTTGCCTTCAATTTCTATCGTCATTGATTTATCAAAACTTTCCACTTTTACAACTTTTACTTTGGTATTTAGGAGCAGTTTTCTGTCATTCAGATAAGTAAGGAAAGCGTCATCGGAAAGCGTCACAGAGGCAAAAACCACCGTTTCTCCTACCTCACAGTTACTTAACTTTTGTAGATCTTGGGAGATAATGTTTCCGTCTTTATCAGGAATAGGTTCACCATGGGGATCAAATTTAGGATAATCTAAAATCTCATCCATTTTATCAAAGAAAACCTGTGAATGAACGTGTTCCAGCTGTTCCGCAATCTCATGAACATTTTCCCAGCCAAAGTTCATTTTTTTCACCAAAAACATCTCGGTAAGTCTGTGTTTACGGACAACGAGCGCAGCTTCACGCCTTCCGCTTTCTGTCACGATCAGAGGTTTATAGGTTTCGTAAATGACCCACTTCTTTTCTGCAAATTTTTTCATCATGTTATTGACACTCGGCATTTTTACATTTAAAAATTTGCTGAGCTCATTAATCGTAACCTTTCCTTCATTGTCAACTAAATGAAACAAAGCTTTCAGGTAATTCTCTTCTGTTAGGGTTGTTTTCAAAATGTTAGATGATTTTCACTACAAATCTAACAAAATAAAATTAAATCTCTTCTGCTTATGAATTAAAAAGTTCATCCAAATCATCATTAATTTTTTTACAAAAATATCATTAGTTGTAAATAGTTTAAAATGAAAGTGTAACATGGAATGTCAGAAGATTTTGTCATTTTATTATTTCTATTGTTTGATGAATATTATTTTTAATTATTTTAATTATGTATGTTATTTTTAATATATGTGTAATTTGTATTTGCTTTTTTTCATTTTTAAGTGATTTGTTGATTAATTACTTATCTTAACTTCGCAAAAAATAGAGCAATGAAATTAAAAATTACTTTCCTTTCAATTTGTGCATCCTTTTACTTGAATGCGCAGGTATTAAAACCCAATGGTCTTAGCAGTGAAGACCTTCCGGGAACCACTTTTAAATTGAATATTGACGATTTTAAAAGAAGCGTTAACACAGATAGAAAAAATTCTGAAAAAATTAGAAACCAATCTATTGTTTTAACGCTTATTGATGGTACTAAAAAAGAGTTTATTCTATCTGAAAATAATCTTTTAAACAGAAAAATTGATAATATTGTCGCTTTTGACGGATATTCAAAGGACAAAAAGGATAAGATAAAACTTACACTTGTGGGTAATGAAATCTCCGCAATGGTTAAATCCGGTACGGGATATTATATTATTGAACCTTATAAAACTAAAAAAGGGGAATACCGTATTTACAACTCTTTTGAGATGTTTGGGGAAAAATTTACATGCGGAACCGATGAAAATGATTTTAAAGCAAGCCTAGAAGCTGTAGCCAAAGGGCTTAACGTTCAGAAGTCTGCGTCAGGATTTCCTTACGGAAACACATTGAAAACCTTTAGAATGGCCGTAGCAACAACTGGTGAATTTACAACGGCTTTAGGAAATCAGGATGCCGCTTTAGGAGAACTGGTCGCTATGATGAACCTGATCAATCAGATATATGAATCGGAATTATCTATTTCCTTTTCATTAATCGATAAAACCACTAACAAGACCCTGATTTTTACTGATGGAGCAACAGATCCTTTTACAATAGATCCTTCTTTTGCCTCAGCGGCTAATTCACAATCCGGTTTTGATACTATGAATACGAACGGAACGCTGCCTTATGCAGACTACGATATCGGCCATACTTTTAACATTATGCCAGGAACAGGAGGAAGTGCTCAGGGACAGGCTGGCCCTCGTCCATGTACTGCATCTCTAAAAGCAAGAGCCTGGAGCCAGTGGACACTCTCTATGCCGAAATCCTTGTCAGCCAATTTGATTGTTCATGAAATGGGGCACCAGTTTGGAGCAGGGCATACCTATAACGCGGTAGGAGGAACTTCTTCAAGCCCTACATTCTGTACTTCCGGATGGAATTCTGCTGCAGCTACAGAGCCTGGTTCCGGATCTACTATAATGGCTTACAAAAATAACTGTACTACGCCTGTCGATCAAACCAATACCGGAAATAACGGGTTAAATTATTTCCATGCTAAAAGTATTGATCAGATTTTAAATACATTAGCAGTATCTTCCACATGCTATACTTCTGTGGCGGTGAATAATACACCACCTACGGCTAATCCGGGGAATACAGCTATAAGCATTCCAAAAAATACTCCTTTTAAACTGAAAGGAATAGCAAGTGATGCCGAAGATACGAACCTTTCCTATACCTGGGATCAGGTAGATGTTGCTACGGCTAATGATAAAGGAGCTTTTGGAAGTACAATCAACGGAAGTGGCGGATATTCTGCTGTAAACAGTACAACAGCACCATTGTTCAGATCTGAGCAGAGTACCACGACCACTGAACGATACTTTCCAAAAATGAAATTTGTTCTGAATAACCAGAATAATCCTCCTGTAAATGAAGCAGAAGCACTTCCTTTGGTAGCCAGAACAATGAAAATGAGATTTACTGTAAGAGATAACAGTGTGGTCTCAGGGGGAGCAGATTCTGATCAGGTTGTTGTAACAGTAACTAACCAGGGGCCTTTAGCAGTGACCTATCCCAATTCAAATGTGACGGTAAATGCTGAAACGAGCATGAATGTAACATGGGATGTAAACCAGACCAATGTTCTGAAAAATACCGTAAATGTCCTTCTTTCTACTGACGGTGGAGATACTTTCCCCTATGTACTGGCTTCCAATGTTCCTAATAATGGAACAGCAGCTGTAACTTTGCCGTTTGTTCCTTATACCAATAAAGCAAGAATAAAAGTCACTGCAGTGATCAATGATTATGCAGAATTTTTTGATGTTTCTGATACTAATTTTATCATCAGTTCCAGTTGTAATGCTTTCCAAACCATTATGGTAGATAATCCGAAAGTGATAACAGCAATACAGGGAAGTGCACAATCTAATCTTAATCTGGTACCGCAGACACCATCTAATGATACCTATAATTCCAAAACGCTTACTTTCGATGCTGCGAATATGGTTGCCAATAGCTGGTATATATTCAATCAGGCACAAACAGCTCCTTATCTGCTTAATGCAAGTTCAAGTATGCTTCCGTTAAAATTCAAAGCAACAGAAACAGGAAGCTATACATTAAGCTATCCTTCTCCAAGCGGAGTGGCTATTACTTTATATAAAGGGACCCAAACGGGGGCAGCTAATTTCCTTACTTCTAATGCGGTGTATTCAGGAACAGGAACCAGCTTTACTTATTACAGAACATTCACTGTAAATCTTGAAAAGGGTGTAGAGTATTTTATGACTTCAAGAAATCTGAGCAGTACTCCTGCAGGATCAAGTGTTGTCCTTAGCATTAACGGGCCTGGGCAATTCTATGATACTGTAAGTGCGCCTGCAGGTATTAGTTTCACCTATGCAGCGATTAATACTGCCACCAATACAATAATTGCTACAAGTTCAACAGCCAACTTTACAACGTTACCAGTAGGTACATATACAGTACAGGGTATTTCGTTTGCCGGAGCAGAAAGTGCGTTGCTTAATAAATCTATTGCTGAGCTTAATCAGGCTAAAGTTTGTTACCAGTTAAGCAGAAACAATATTACTTTAAATATTACTTCTGTATTAAATACCAAAGAGATTGCTAAAAAAACAATTGGTTTGGTTCCGAACCCTGTAAAAGATTTTCTTCAGGTATACAGTGATGAGAAAATAACCGATTATGAAATTTATGATGCTTCAGGAAGATTAATGGAGAGTAATACGATGAGTAATTCAGTTATTAACTTCACTAAATTCAAAACCGGTGTTTATATTTTAAAATTGTTGAATAACAAAACACTGATTCATCAGTCAAAAGTTATCAAAAAATAATAGAAACTATAATATTTAAAAGAGAGCTATATCATTATAGCTCTCTTTTTGTATAGAATTTGTATACTATCTATAAAATACTATTTAAAAAGATGAAAAACATTTTACTATTTCTGCTTCTTATGTCGTTTTGTAATGCCTTTGGCCAATCCCGAAGCTTTACATTTAATTTTAATCCTAATAAATTTATAAAGGAAAATAAACTCAATGAGGGAGCGGGAAAAGAGATTATTTTTAATTTATATGATATAAATGGTAAGGAAACAAAATATATAACGATAGACAGAACCACAGAACCACTGAGAAAAGAGCAGGTATACAGTTTTAAAGGAAAATCTGAAGATGGAACAAAGCTTATTACCTTAACCATTGCTTCCGGAAGCCTGACAGGAGCTTATATGGAGAATGGAATCTCTTATTTTATTGAACCGCTGGAAAAAAAATGGAAAAAAAAATATAAAATTTATATAAATTCCGGAAAAGGGTTTCAAATTGGGCAGCCTAATGATGCTGTTAAATAAATATAATAAAAAATAGTTAGTGTTTCATAAGAGCTATTTTCTTTTTACTTTTACTCTATGAAATTTTCATTCAAAAACGATTATTCTGAAGGGTGCCACCCGAATATTTTGCAGGCACTTTTACAATATAATATTGATCAGCAGGCTGGCTATGGAGAAGATGAGTATTCATTAAAAGCGAAGGCATTAATCAAAGAAAAAATTAACAATCAGAATTCTGAAATTTTCTTAATTTCAGGCGGAACTCAGGCCAATCTTATTGTAATTTCTTCGATTTTAAAACCTTATCAATGTGTTATTTCTGCTTCTACAGGTCATATTCTGAATAATGAGACGGGAGCTATTGAAGCGACAGGCCATAAGGTTTTAAGTATTGAAACGGAAGATGGAAAGCTAAGACCGTCAGATATTACTCCAATATTGGAAAATCATAGGAATATTCCTCATCAGGTAATGCCAAAACTGGTTTATATTTCCAACTCCACAGAATTGGGTACTATTTATAAAAAGCAGGAACTGGAGGAACTTTCTACTTTTTGTAAACAAAACAACTTGTATCTGTTCATGGACGGAGCCAGATTAGGGCATGGCCTTACTTCTGAAATTAGTGATCTTACATTGGAAAACGTAGCTTCGCTCACCGATGTTTTTTATCTGGGAGGAACAAAAAATGGTGCTTTGATTGGTGAAGCTGTCATTATTAACAATCCTGTTCTTCAGGAAGATTTCGCTTTTAATGTTAAGCAAAAAGGGGCTTTACTGGCAAAAGGAAGGTTGCTGGGTATACAGTTTTTGGAACTGATGAAAGATAATCTGTATTTTGATCTTGCCAAACATGCAAATCAGCAGGCTATGAAAATCAAGAATGCAATGAAGAAAAAAGGAGTGGAGTTTCTTTCTGATACCTATACCAACCAGATTTTCCCGATCTTACATCGTGATCTTATTGCGGTTTTATCCGAGCATTTTGAATTCTATATCTGGAAAAAAACAGATGATCAGTTCTCTGCAATCAGATTGATCACCTCATGGAATACAGGAGATGAAGCTGTGGATCGTTTTATCGAAATCATTGAAAGGGAATTATATTAGCAACACATATAAATAAAAAATGCTGCTCTTGGATTATGGAGCAGCATTTTTATATTGTAATTTTTTGAAAAACGTTTATTTTACGGCTTTAGCTACGATTTTACAATCTGCAGGATTTAACTTTTGTCCATCTTTATAACTGATCTTCTTCTCATCAGCATATTTTGTCTGGCCGTCTTCTTCTTTATGATTTCCAATTCCTTCCATTAAAACATTATCTTTTTGAAGGAAATAAATGTCCGTCTTGCTTTTCTTTCCTTCAGAATTGAATTCATAGGTAAGCTTTAGAGTATCCCCTGATTTGAAACCTGTTACATCTCCTTTTGAACTGTCTTTTTCACTGTTTTTATATGATAATTTTCCGGTAATGGTACCCAGATTATCATCGATAGAAGCAAAAACGCTGTCTTTTCCGGTAACTCCTACATAACAGAATGATTTAGGTCCCAATGTATCAATAACTGGTTCTGCCACGGCAACAGTATCTGCTTCCACTTTGGGAGCCGGAGCTTCAGTTTTCTTATTACAATTGATGAGAAAAGCCGAAACAGCACCCAATAAGATTAATTTTTTCATATCCTTAATTGTTAAAATCGAATTTATAATCTGCTAAAGTAATAATAGTATTTGTATATGAAAGTATTGAACTCTTAGAAAAATGTAAAAATGGTTAATAAATCGCATAAATAAAGGATTTTTAGCGAAATAGTAAATTGTAATGCTGTACCGAAAAGCTGCTTAAAGAAGTCTCAACTGAAATTAAAATCAATATCTTTGGTAGAATAAATAAATTGTGTTGCTGTTAGCTACGGAATATTACATTTCTTAATAAATTATGGAAGAGATTAAATTAATTGTGACGGACATGGATGGAACATTTCTTAACTCCAGTCATGAAATGAGCCCTGAATTTTCAGAGGTTTACAAAGAATTAAAAAAAAGAAATATCCTATTTGTACCTGCCAGCGGAAGACAAATGCCGGGCATCACCCATTATTTTGGAGAAATAGAAAGTGAAATGGGTTTTATTGCTGAAAATGGAGGCTATGTGATTTATAAAGATCAGGAGCTTTTTACTGATGTACTGCAATACCAATATATTGTTGAAATTGTTCAGGCGGTACGTGAAATACCAGGCGCTAAAGCTGTATTGTCAGCAAAAAAAATGGCCTACTATGAAACCGATGACCAGCAGTTTATAGATTTTTTCTCAAAATACTATACTAAAAACATGAAAAAAGAGGACCTTACTGAGAAAATTGATGATACAGCCTTTAAAATAGCTGTTTATCATTCTGAAGGTTCTGAAAAACATCTGTATTCACCTCTTAAAAGATTTGAAGAATTAGGATTGGAAGTCGTTGTTTCCGGTGAGTACTGGCTTGATGTTATGAATAAGAATATCAATAAAGGGAATGCACTGAAAATTCTTCAGACATCTTTGGGAATTTCTCCTGAAAATACGATGGCTTTTGGCGATTATATGAATGATATAGAAATGCTGAAGAATGCCAAATATTCTTATGCTATGAAAAATGCACATCCTAATGTAAAGCAGGTCGCTAATTTTGAAACCTCTACCAATGACAGCTTTGGAGTTCTTAAAACAATTAAGGATTATCTTCACTTGAACTGATAACCCTTTGCAAAAAAAATAGTACAAATATATATGAGTAAAAAGATGGACCCTATACGGTTCATTTTTTTGTTGAAAAGAGATCATATTTACTCTGAAGGTCTCGAAAATGCTTTGCAATCCAATTTATTCAAGTGCAAGTTCTTTATTCTTCTTGATAATTTTACAGTTTAATAAACCGAATAATGATTGCTTATTTTCTTTAGTCTTCACGTATGTTTCTGTTAATCTTTTTGTTATAATTTTTAAATTAACGTACCTTCTAAAAACGAAGCAAAATTACTGAGATATTTTTCCATGAATATCTTTGAAATTCATAAAAACTAATTTGAATGGCATATCCCGTTTTTTTGGTTATTGTTTGACATTTGTAATAAGAAATTAACAATAAAATTTATGTATTATGATGACAAATAAAACATGGTTCATTACGGGAGCTTCAAGAGGTTTCGGATTAGAGATCACCAAAGCAGCATTAGCCAATGGAGATAGGGTAGTTGCTACCGTGCGTAAAGACAAAGAACAGTTCTCTGCACAATTTGAAAATGATAAACTGTTGGTGGTAGAAATGGATGTTACCAATCAACAATCTGTGAATGCTGCTATAGATGAAGCACTCCATCATTTTGAAAAGATTGATATTCTCGTTAATAATGCGGGTTTTGGATTATTGGGAGCTGTTGAGGAAGGCAGTGATAGTGAAATCCGTCATATGTATGAAACCAATGTATTTGGTTTATTGAATGTTTTAAGAGCTGTGCTGCCAAATTTCCGCGCACAGAGAAGTGGACATATCATCAATTTATCATCTGTTGGTGGTTTGTCCGGGTCCGCAGGATGGGGATTATATTGTTCTACCAAGTTTGCCGTAGAAGGTTTAACAGAAGCTCTTGCAAAAGAATTGGCTCCATTGGGGATTTATGCAACAGCCGTTGAGCCTGGCTATTTCCGTACCAATTTTCTTGACGGTTCATCTTTAACAACTGCCAAGCACATTATTGAAGACTACGCAGAAACATCTGGTCACATGCGTGAATTTGCTCCCAAAGTAAGTTACAAACAACCCGGAGATCCTGAAAAACTAGCCCTGGCTATTGTAAAAGTTGGCCATACAGAGCACCCACCCGTACATCTTCCTTTAGGTAATGACACTTTAAAAGCTTACCGTTTGAAAACAGCCTCTTTTGAATTAGATATAGAAGAATGGCTGGATGTGACAACCAGTACAGATCATGATGATATCCATTAGCCATTAACCGTAAATGGAGTGCTTATGGATGTGAAGATTAAAACTGACTTATTTTAAACTATAATATCGGAAAAAACATGAAAAGAATAATTTCATACGGTCTGTTATTATTTTTGGTAATGGGAACTACTGGCACAATAAAGGCACAGAGTAGCAAAACAGTTAGCACGAATAAAGAACTTGTCAGGGAAAGTTTTGAAAACTGGGTTAGCAAAACTGGTTCTCCCTTTGATTTACTGGCAGATGATGTTGAGTGGACCATTACAGGCTCTTCCAAACAATCAAAAACCTATACCAGTAAAAAGCAACTGATTAATGAAGTATTAAATCCATTGAATGAGCGGCTTTCCAAAAGGATAACCCCTAATGTTAAAGGAATTTATGCAGATGGAGATATGGTGATTGTATGGTGGAAAAGCGATGCAATAACTAATGCGGGAGAGTCTTATAATGGGGAGTATGCGTGGTTTATGAAATTTGAGAATGGCAAGATAATAAAGGTTACAGCATTTCTGGATAATCAAAAATTTGCTAAAACAATGTTACTTCCTAAAAATAAATAAAAAAATAATATAATGGCAACACAATCAGAAAAACCAGTTTGGTTGGTAACAGGATGTTCTACTGGTTTTGGACGTGAATTGGTAAAACAACTTTTAGCAAAAGGCTATAATGTGGTTATTACGGCTAGAAATACAGACAAAATCCAGGATCTGGCAAAAGGCTATCAAGATAATAGCTTAATATTGGCTCTTGATGTAACGAATAAAGAACAAGTACAGGCAGCTGTATCAAAAACGGAAGAAGTTTTTGGAAGAATCGATGTTTTGGTTAATAACGCAGGTTTCGGTTATTTCAGTAGTTTCGAAGAAGGAGAAGAAGATAAAATTCGTGCTCAGTTTGAAACTAATATTTTTGGATTAATACAGATTACGCAGGCTGTATTACCCGGAATGCGTTCAAGAAAAAGCGGACATATTGTGAATTTTTCTTCTATAGGAGGCCTACGTTCCTTTCCGGCATTAGCATTTTACCATGCAACTAAGTATGCTGTTGAAGGAATGTCGGAAGGGCTTTCTCTGGAAACAGCTCCATTAGGCATTAAAGTGACTTTGGTGGAACCAGGGCCTTTCAGAACTGATTGGGCCGGGCGTTCATCACTTCAAACACCTTTACAGATTGCAGATTATGAATCTACGGTTGGTGAACGAATGAAAGCAACTGCGGGCTATAACGGTAAGCAAAAAGGCGATCCTGTAAGAGGTGCTTTAGCAATTATTAAAGCTGTTGAATCTGAAAACCCACCATTGAGATTACTTTTAGGTAAGGCAGCTTATGATCTTGCGAAGGGAAAAATTGACCTGCTTACAGCTGATTTTGAAGCATGGAAAAAGGTTACTCTTGGGGCTGACTTTCCTGAAGAATAAGTTGTAACTTGCAATAAAGAGATGATGCGAGCCATTATTCTCTTTATTAATCATAATTCAGAGCAAATTTTAATTTTTAAAACAATATATATATGTTAAATCACCATGTTTTATTCTGGTTGAAGGAAGATAACACACAAGATCAAAAAGCGGCTTTTAGAAAAGGGCTTGAATCTCTTAAAGATATCGAAACCATACGTCATTTCCATGTTGGTACTCCTGTGCCCACTGATCGTGATGTTGTAGACAGCTCGTATACTTTTTCCCTGAATGTAGTTTTTGATGATATTGATGGTCTGGATTCTTATCAGATTCACCCTTTACATCTTGCATTTTTGGATCAATTCCGTATTTTATTTGATGAAGTTGTTATTTACGATTCTATTTAGCTTTAGGTATTTAAAACTGTTATATTTTTCGTTAAATATAACAGTTGCTATTTCATAATAAATTTCTTTGATTTTCATGAAATTACCTCCTTATAAAGAATATTTAAATTTATAGAATAAGAAAATATGGCACAGACTTTAGATTTACGTATCATTGACCAACTTCGTGATGTTCCTGATCTTATTCCTGTAACCAGAGATTATTATGAGGAATGGAATATAAGAGTTTTTAACAGAGAAGAATTTGCCTGCAAAAATTATCTTTCTCCTAACCGCCGGGATTTCTATAAAATACTTTTTATTACAAAAGGAACTGGTGTTTTTACCATCGGAGCAAATACCTACTATATAGAGGATCCAACTTTATTATTTATCCATCCTAATGAAATTATTTCATGGAAAAATTTGTCCGATCATTCCGCTGGATTTTATTGTCTTTTTAAAAAAAGATATATTGATCAATTTCCTTCGCTGCGGGCTATTATAGAAAGATATCCCGTGTTTAGCAATTCTGGGAAAAGTGTAGTACGCTTAAATAATCAGACCACTGCTGCTATTGACGAACTTTTTATAAAAATGCAGCAGGAGGCTTTACATGGTGGTGATTATTTTGAGGATAGTTTACAAGCATATATTCAGTTAATGATAGTAGAAACTATGAAAGCAGCTAATTATCCAAAACCGACTGCTATTACCGAAGAATTAAGACACATCTATCATTTTTTCCAGTTATTGGAGCAGGAAGCAGCCCATATCAATTATAGTAAACCTTTAAGAATAAAGTCTGCTAAGGAATTTGCCGCAGAACTTGCTGTACACCCCAATTATTTAAACGCCTTACTGAAAAAACATACCGGACAGAATGTGAGTACTCATATTCGAAGTCGAGTTTTGGATGAAAGCAAAGCATTACTAGTACAAACTGACTGGCCTTTGCAGGAAATAGGATTCGCCGTTGGATTTGCCGACCAACCCAATTTTACCCAATTTTTCAAAAAGAATACGGGAGTGACTCCCAATGAGTTTAGAAAAGAGTATAGGAAGAAATTCTAATGTTTATTCTTCTTTATTAATTTTGTAAAGGCTTCTTCAATATATTTTTTAGCTTTGTAAGCAATAAGTTTAAATATATGGATTCACTCTTTAAGGCATGGAAAACAAGCAGAAAGGCTTACCTGGCTTTCTTTGAAAAACATTCATTGGATCAACTCAATATTATTCCTTCTGGTTTTAACAATAATCTGATCTGGAATATTGGGCACATTATAGCGACTCATCATAAATTAATTTATTTAGGTTCAGGTTTACAAGGGCATATCTCCGATGAGCTGTTTCAAAAATATCAATCCGGAACAAGGCCAACTTCATCAGTAACACAAGAAGAAGCAAATTTGCTACGGGAACTGCTCATTTCACAGATTGAACCTACGATGAAGGACTTAAAAAATAATATATTCCTTGGTTATCATGAACGAACTACGGGGACGGGCTTTCACCTGACTTCTATCCATGATGCATTTGAGTGGAACAATTTTCACGAAGGATTGCACTTAGGATATATGATGGGGATAAGAAAGCTAATAAAATAAAGCATAGAAGAAGGACGCATTTTTTTTGTCAGGTCTACAATTCCAATAGAGTTTCCATTATAGATAAAATATTGGATGGTATTTTCAAAGGATTATATTGCATTGAAATTACCTTTTTAACTTTTGTATTTCCAGACCATATCACTTGTAATTTCTCACGTAGAAATGCATTTTGAAGGAGATGATTGGGCATAATCGCAATACTATCGCTTTGGCTCACGATTTCTAAAAGGCCGTGTTGATCAGGTATAATGAAGTATGGAATGATAACGGGAATCTTTCTGAAATTTTTTTGCCAAAACAAACGGGCTTCAGGCATTTCGGAACTTGTACTGATCCAATTTTGCTGTACTAACCATTTTTCAATCTCTTCAAGGTCATTATTTTTGATCAGTTTATTAATTGTATGGCTATCCACTTTTTCAGAAGCTACGATATTGTAATAATCTTCAAACAGAATTTGACTTTTAAATTTTGGCAGTTTATCGTCTATTGAACTGATCAGAAAATCAATGGATCCATTCGCGAGTTTTTCCCTAAGGTTTACCGTATCTTCTACAGTGACAATAAAGATAGCGGGTAAAGAACTGAGTTGGCTGCTTCCAAATAAGTACAAATATTCTTTTTCTATACCAATATTTATAGTTGGCTTTGATTTAGTAAGGCACATTTTTTTAAAAACACTTTCTACTTCTTCCAATTTATAGATTGGATCCACGATTTGTCTGTAGATAATTTCTGCATAATCAGTTGGAATAACTTTATGCCTTCTTTCAAATAAAGCTTTACCGATATGAGCTTCCAATGCAGCAATGTGTTGGCTGACATTAGGTTGAGAAATAAATAATAATTTTGAAGCTGCAGTCAAAGAGCCTGTTTCATATACTGTTTTAAAGGTACGGTACCATTCTAAATTAACCATAGACAAATCTATAAATTAGTTTATGGTTATATATAAATTATATTATTTTTTTTATCATTCAACTACATTCATCTTTGTACAATGTTTAATGACAAAAAAAGATTATGAATACAGAGAATTATGGTTTGAAACCACAAAATGATATCGCTCTACAATCCGGCGATATCAAATCACTTTTACCAAAAGCCGCTGGACTGCTCATTAAAGCATTGGAGAATGATCCCGACACCACATGGGAAAATGCACAATTGAACTACAACAGTGTATTTGAAAGCGCCTATCCTTTGCCAGAAGATGTAAATATCGACAAAATAAAAATGGGAAATGTACCAGCAGTTTTGGTTACACCTAAAAAACAGCAAGTCGATACTACCATGTTTTATATCCATGGAGGTGGTTATGTAAGTGGCAGTGCCATGATGTATGTAAATCTTGCTGCAAAATTTGCACTTCAGCTGAACGCTAAAATCTATATTCCCGATTATCGGTTAGCTCCGGAATTTCCTTATCCGACTCCTCTGCAAGATGTATTTGAAGCTTATCAATGGTTGGTGAAAAGTGGCTGCAATACCGATAAATTGACAATTGCAGGTGATTCCGCAGGTGGTGCAATTGTCATCACAACAATGGTGAAAGCAAGAAATAAAGGAATCAAACTACCGATAGCGGCTATAGCTCTTTCTCCTTGGGCCAATCTGGAAAACAACGGTCGATCGATGTATAATCGCAACAGACTTGATCCGGTTGTGACCAAAGAAATATTGGATGCAATGGCAGCTACTTTTTTGAATGGGATTCATCCTTCTGATGCTGATGCTTCACCAGTGTATGCAGATGTCCGAAATCTATCTCCTACACTGATATTAATAGGAGAGAATGAAGTGATGTTAAATGATGCTATAGATCTTGCAAGGCATCTGGCTGAAAACCGTGTGCGGGTTAATCTTGAAGTTTGGCCCGGGTTATTTCATGTATGGCCACAATATGGACCGAATCTTAAGGAAAGTGATCAGACCATAAGAAATGTTGTCAGATTTATTACCGATCATATGGAGTAATTTTTTATAAAACCTTCCTGGTAAGCTATAAAAATGAGATTTACAATTCACTCATAAAGCTTTTTAAAGATGTGTTTTTGAAATACAATCCAATAGTACTTTTTGAAAATAATCAGGGCTATTGGATTGTTTATAGTTTTATAAGATAATAATTAATTTTTTGTAAGGTTTAGTAACTTTGTTAGTTTTATCCAATACTTTTTCCTTCTCGATAAACTTTGTTTTAAAAGTAAATTTAATACAACGTTGAGATTTTTTATCCTATAAACTTAATAATAAAATCAGCTGTTTCATTGGGTTTCTCGGCAAGTAAAAAATGGCCACAATCATTAATTTTTTGAAGTTGCAGGTTGTTCGCTATTTGTGGCAAGACATTTTCGAGTAAGTTGTATCCACTTCCGCCAATTCCCAAAACGGGAATTTCAATCTTATTATAAGTGCTGTAATCAGAGATATCTTGAGGAAAAGCCTGATACCACGAGTTGGATGCTCGGATGGCCTCTTTGCTGTCGTAGGCTTGGGTGTATATGGCCTTGTCAAAATCAGTGATAGCTTTTTTGTCAACTATCAAATGATCGAATAACCATGAAATAATAATCGACATTCTCCCATCCAGTAGTTGTTCTGGCAGGTCTTTTACTTGGTTGAATGCAAGCCACCACGGATAGGTATAATGGCTTCCAGGTATAGGCAACATAGGCAGTTTATACATTCCAGCATCTGGATGAGGTGTGTCTAGCAAAATTAACTTACTAATGAAATCGGGATAATTACTGGCAAAACTAAAAGCAACATGAGCTCCAATATCATGTCCAGCGATATTAACTGTTTCAAAATTTAGGATTTTAATAAGTTCATGAATATCTTTAGCCATATTTTTCTTATCATATCCTGACTCGGGTTTGTCAGAACTTCCCATACCACGCATTTCGACAACAATTACATGGTATTTCTCAGCAAGTATGGGCATTACTTTGTGATATGCCCACCAAGTTTCCGGATAACCAGGGATTAATAAAAGTGGTTCGCCATGACCACCGCTAACATAATGGAGTGTTGTATCATTGACAACAGCAAAATGATTACTAAAATTTGGGATTTTTTTAATCAACTCTACGTCAGAATATTGTAGTTCCATGTAATTTCTATTTTTGAATATGATATACTTTATATGTTGTGAGTTGTAAATTTATATAGTATTTTTACAACCTACAAGTATGTAGTATACTTCATACTTTATGTTTTTTTATTTTAATTGAAATGAAACTTATAAGTCAACTTTCCAAAGAAACCGAAATACCCATTGCTACGATACGTTTTTATGAAAAAAGCGGACTTTTTAGCGGTACTAAAAAAGAAGAAGTAAAAACCAACAATTATGTATATTACGGAGATGAGGTCATCGAAAAACTAAGATTTATCCAAATGGCAAAAGCTGTAGGATTTACCTTATCCGAAATAAAAGAGGTTATTGATGTTTGGTATAAAAAAGATCTTTCCAAAAAAGCACAAATAGAAGTTCTTGATCTTAAATTACTACAAATAAATCAAAAAATAAAAGAGCTGACAGCCATGAAAAAGCAGATTTCGTTGTGTAAGTTCAATATTGAGAATAGAAAAGAATAGATTTATATTGAAAATAGGATATAAAGAGATAATAATTTGAATTAAAATCATTGATTGTAGAATCCCCAAAATAGAAGCTTTAAATGTTTTGATTTACTTTGGAAATTTCTAAACATACATAGATGTCTAATTAATTTTGATCTTTCTTTCACTGTAATGAATGGGACAGTAGGTTTTCAGCTCTTAAATCCTAATATTGTCTCATACTTTCAAAATTCCTCTAAAACCTCTTGCAGCATAATAAGAATCAGCACCATTGTGGTAAGTGAAAACGGTATCATAACGTCTGTCGCAAAAAATAGCGCCACCAAGTTCTCTAATGGAATTCGGAGTTTGTATCCAGCTTGATGTTTTCAAATCAAATTGTCCGAGCTTCTGAAGTTGGCGATATAGATCTTCATTAAGTAATTCAATGCCCATCTCGGTAGCAGTATCTATAACGTTACTTTCCGGTTTGTTGGCTTTTCTGGAATTCCAGGCTAGATAATCATAGCATAGGCTTCGGCGTTTTGGGCTTTCTAGAGAGCAGTCTACAAAGGAATATTCATCTGTTTCTTTATTATAGTCTATTACATCCGGTTCGCCTTCCGTTTCTTCCATTTTGTTGAGAGACCATAATTTTTCAGGATTGGCTTCCAGTTTTTGTTGAATTTTGTCCCATATAATGTCTTTATGACGGTTCGTATTTTTTTCGAAACGGGCTTTTAGTGTTTTTAAAAGTTTGTTGGTTTGTTCTGGTGTCAGTTTCTTTTTCATATCAAATTTTGTTGTGTTGTATTATTGGAAATCGCAAAGATTCAAGTTTTGCTAATGAGGATTTGTTTAATGCGCAAGAATTTTATCTCTGATAAAATTTCTGACAGTTTATCTTTAAAATTATTAATCAATAATAGCAATTTTTCTGTCTGCAGGTCTGAAATACCAAGAAATAATTACCAGCACGAATAATAATACTGCCGGAAAGGTTCTTCCTGCTTCATCACCAACGATCAGATGGGAAATTACAGCTCCTGACATAACAAAGAAAAATCCTGCATAAGCCCATTCTTTTAATAGTAGACGTTTAGGAATAAGAATAGCAATAACGCCCAGAATTTTCCATATTCCGATGATCGTCATCAGATAAGAAGGGTATCCAAGCCCTGTAAAATTGGTCAGTTCATCTTTGCTTTTCATAAGTTGTACTATGGCTGTAGAAACCATTCCCAAAGCCATCCAGAGGGTAAATATCCAATAAATGATCTTTGTTCTTTTTGTTGAAAGATTGGGTGTGTTCATGATATGTTTTTTTAGAATTAATCGTTGAGTCCTATTCCGTCCATGATTTGTGGAATACACTTTTCAATGCGGGCTTCACGGGTTTTGGACTGTTTTGCAGAAGAAAAGTAGAGTAGATAGGCTCTTTGCCTCCCTGGTGTTAATGCTTTGAAAGCTTCTTGTAAAGCTGGGTTTTGATCTAGTTGTTGTTGAAATTCTTCAGCCATTTCAAACTCTTTTGTTTTCTTCATTTCTACTTTAATTCCTGATTCCTCAATTTCAACGGCTTCAAACATATAAGCCTTCAGGATCTCTTCCAGATCATTGATTTGCTCTACCTCTTTGAAACGGACCTGTCTTGCTGCCTGTACGTTTTTCGACTGCTGAATCAGAATATGATCAGGATCTTTCATCAACGCACCTTTAAAGAATAAAAGAGCACAGTATTCTTTAAAACCGTGAATCAGAAAGATATTTTTCCCTTCATAGGTATAGCATGGGCAGCCCCATTTTAAATCTTCTGTCAGTTCGGTGCTTAAAGCAATGGTTCTTAATTTTTCAAATTCTTCTTGCCATTGGGTGGCTTTCTCGAAGAAAAAATTAACTTTTGGATTCATTTTTTGGTTTTTGTGTTTGATAGTATTAGATTATTAGAGTGGGAGAGTGATCGTATTATGCTTTCATTGATCATTAATTATTTATTTACAATGTACAATTACTATTGACATTTTGGAATTCATTGTCTATCATGTTTTCGTCTATTATCTATATCTCTAAATTCATTTTACTTAAACATCTCCTGTAAACGGTTATGAGCCATATTAATACCCTGTGCGAATGGCATTTTCAGATGTTGGTCTCTATAGTCTACTGACTTATAAATGGTTTGAATGGTAATTTTGCTGGTAGAATCTGTTAGTTTTTCAAACTCTAAAAACTCAATCTGAGCCGGAAAAGGCGTGTTTTCCATTTGAAAAGTTCTTATAATTCTCTCATTGTGAACAATGTCATGAATAGTTCCATTAGCGCTGAACATCACATTTCCCTGAGGATTAGAGGTTTCGAAACGGTAACTTCCATGCGGTTTGTTTTCAAATTTTGTCACTTTTGTTCCCATCCATTGCTCGAATAGTTCTGCTTCTGTATAGGCTTTGAAAAGGAGTTCCACAGGGAGATCAAATTCTCTGATAATGACGATTTCCTGTTTGTCATCCTCTGCGTGGATTTTTGTTTTAAGTTCCATATTTTGAGTTTTCTTGGGTTTGAGGGTTTTCGAATATTAATACTATTTGATGTCTATCTATCTATCTATCTATCTATCTATCATTTTTCTTATTCCTCATTTTTTAAGTTCTGATATGCCTTCATTACACTTTCCAGTTTGTTGAATTTTTCATCCCACATTTTACGGAAGGGCTCTATAAAGTCTGCTATTTCTTTCATTTTATTGGGATTGAGGTGATAGATAATTTCTCTGCCGTTTTGCTCTGACCTAAGAAGTTCACATTCTGTAAGAATCTGGAGATGCTTTGAAACGGTAGGTCTCGCTGTATCAAAATTGGAGGCAATAGCTCCTGCCGTCATAGATTGTGCTGCCACTAACATCAGTATAGATCTTCTGGTAGGATCTGCTATTGCCTGAAATACATCTCTTCTTAAATTCATTATGTAGTTATTTGACTACAAATATACATGTAGTTATTTAACTACGCAAATATTTTTAAATAAAATCGATTGTAAGTTATTAAAAGTCTATTCTTTAAAAGAAAAATGGAGACCTTAATGATCTCCATATTATTCTATAAATATAGCTTTTGTAAAACTATTGTAGCGATTCAAATGCGCTGTATAATTTTTTAATCTTTTCTGATTAAGAGGATGATTCTTCGCTGCAGATAATATCTAACTGATCAGCCAAAAGTTATTTGTTTTATAAATACTCCTATATATTTTCCGTTATATTCAACCACTGAAGTGTTAATATTTCTTTTAGTACAAAAATCCTGATAGGCAGAATTGTCTCCAATATCATCACTGATAAAAACAGCACCGGGTTTCAATCTTTTATAAATCTGATGATAAGCCCACATCCTTCCATGGTAACTTTTGTCGGAATCATAATGGAAAACATCAAAAGTGGAAACTTCTTTAAAGATTTTTGGCAAAGATTCCCTGTCTGCAAAACGGAATAGCCTCCAGCCTTTTTTCAGGTTTTCAGGAACAATATATCCTACATAATGATCCCCGTCCTGAGCAAGATAAGGCATATCTGAGCTATACAGAGTGCCGTCTCTTTTTTGAAGTGAAAGTAGTATTGCTAAAGAAGACCATCCATACGCCACTCCGGTTTCAAGAACGTTCTGTGCTTTCGTGAATTCACATGCATAATAAATAAGTTCCAAGGCCCCAGCACCGCCCATTGTAATAGGACATTCTTTTTCTTTTACATTAGCTGTTTCCAGAATATCAGCATATATATTTCTAAAATGATCGATGTCCATATCGAAAAGTCTTGAAACGGCTTCTTTTTGAGACATTGCTATAGATGCAGCCCAGGAATTTGTTTTTACTTTTCCCTTGAAAGGACTTCTTCTGCTTACCGTATTTTTAATGATTTTTCTGCCCAGTTCAGGATAAAGAGCAGGTCTTTTAAGATAAGCTACAAATGTTTTGAGAACTGTTGACATGTTATTGATTGTATTGAAGTTACAAGACAAATGTATTTTATTAAAACCTATATTATGTTTATATAATATTAATTTTAAAAGGGAATCTGTTTAACATTTTTTAATAAATGTGAATTGATAATGATTAACGAGAAATCTTTATTTATAAAGGCAAAATTTTATTTGATGATGAGTTTTATGGTAAGAAGCTAAGGTGTAAGCAAGTAAAGTTGCCCGATTAAGTTGTATGAATAGTTTCGGCGGCCTTTGGCCGCCGAAGCATATATTATCATGAAAATTCTATTATAGTAAGGTGGTATTAAAATTCAGCTAATTTATCTTTTTTAGTATATAATTATTTTATACATTTGCCATCATAAAACAACACACTTTTTAGTGTGTTAATAAAAAAGATTAATCTCTCTCCTCATGAAAAAGCATAAAAGTATCTCCGTTTTTATGAATGTACTCCGTATTTTTCTGGACAGACATTTTTGTAAAGAAAAAAGCAAAAGCTCTTTTTTAAATATAAAGAGGTTATTTCAATTTTAAACAGAAAAAATTACTCTTAGCTGCAGACCAGCATATAATCTATTGTATCTTTTTCATAGGAAATGACTGTCTTGCTACTTTTCCATTCATCATTCCTGAAATTTCTGCAAACAGAGAGTCTTTGCCGGCTTTTTTGTATACAATCGTTTGAGGAAAGTCGTGCTTGGGATTTTCAAAGATGAGAGAATAGGGCTCTTTAATCAATTTCAAGGTAAAATCAACAGGGAGATTATTGTTATGATTTTTTACGGAAACAATATAATGCAGTTGCTTATTCTTTTCTATTAATCTGACAGATTCAAATAGAATAGTATCTTTTTTATTGAGATAATAGCTTTTTCCTTGTAGTTCAGTATTGCTTTTTTTGACCCATGTTTCGTAGAGGCTGCCTTTGGAAGTTTTAGTTTCCCAGGTTCCCAGCAACCATTCTGCTTTTTGAATTCCAGATTGTTGAAGAGCCCAGCTTCCTGATATTAATAATCCAAAAACAGGGAGAAGAAGTTTTGTTTTCATTGCCGTTTATTTTATTGAAGCAAAGTTCGGGCATGGTGAAGGATTCAGAATTGTAAAAATGCGACATCTTTACTCTGATCCATAGAATAAAGAAGACATCTGAAGATTTTCCCCATAAAATTCTTTAGGAGTAAGCCCTGTAAATTCTTTAAAATCTTTAATGAAATGTGCCTGATCGTAATATTCAGAATCGTGGGCAAGCGTCGTAAGATTTACATATTCTTTATTGAGAAGATGCTTCAGAGTCGTTTGAAGTCGGATGGTTTTGGCAAGTTGTTTCGGACTTAATCCAATTGTTGAAGAAAACTTCCGTTCCAGCTGTCTGCGGTTGATATTGGTTTGAATGGAAAGTTCATTTACAGATATCTGCCCGTTCATATCTAAGAGCAAATCTAAAGTAGTTTTCACAATCCTGTCGATGGTTTCGTTATTAAATCTTTTCAATAAAAATGCTTCTACAATATCTATTTTCTCTTTAATAGTTTGAGTTGAAACTACATTTTTCTCTAGTTCAGTTCCTTCATTACCATAAAGTTCCTTTAAACAAACAGCTCTGTCATCCATTTCTTTTATAGGCAGAGTAGCAAACGGAATGAAACCATCATGGTGAAATCTTACAGAAAATATACCTGTAACTCCTGTTGGCTTTATCTTTAATGGTTGTGTCAGTTGTCCGAAAACACAGCTTCTGGGTTGTACAACTGCCTTTTCATCAATATATTGCTGGTATAGATCTCCATAATGAAAGATCATTTCCATGCATCCGTCCGGCACAATGGTCTGCACCTGCGGAACATCCTCTTTTGGGTGATCCAGAGTCCAGTAACATTTAATAAAAGGAGCCAGGTTGGCGTTAGGTTTAAATATCTGATAATCCATAAAAATACAATAATTCTAATTCTAAAATTATTAAATAATAAGGGAAAAATAACGAAGAATACACGATAAATTCGTCTTATATTTGATCCAATGTTTTTAAGCATTCATCAATATTATTTAAAAATGAAATTTGTACTTGACCTTTTATTTAAAGTTTTGCAACTTTTAGCAGAACCTTATTTCTTATTATTCCTTGCTGTAATTGTTATAGCACTCTTAAGAAGAAAAAACAAACGAAAAAATCTCAAAATAGGCATCTATGCTTTTACCGTTGTAATGATCATTGCGATAGGAAATGGCTTTCTGGGAAGACTAGCCTCAGATTATCTACAGAAAAGCTATGTGAAGGCAGCAAATGCAAAGAATACAGCTTTGAAGAACCCCGTAATTGTAGTATTAGGCGGTGGAGTTGTAGATATCGGTAACATTGAAAAGCTGCATACTCTGTCCTATTCCAGAGTTGTTACAGCCTACCAATTGTATCATGAATACAAGAAAAATAATCTTCCTTGTAAAATAATAATTTCCGGAAAGGGAAGAGGGCGTATCAGTGAAGCAGAGTTATTCCGTGAAAATTTTAAAAGCATGGGAGTGCCAGACTCTGATATGATTAAAGAAGATAAGAGCATGAATACTTATGAAAATGCCAAATATTCAAGTAAGATCTTACAACAGATGTCTCCTTCCAATGTATATTTGGTAACTTCCGGTTTTCATATAAAAAGATCTATTGCTTTGTTTCAAACTTTTGGATTGAATCCTATTCCTGAGGCTTCAGATTTTATTGATACTGAAATTACTTTATTTCCTAATAGTTATAATGCGGCATTTACATTTGTGATGCTAAAAGAGGTGCTGGGAATATGGCAGGTAGAGCTGTATAACAGTCTTGGAATGAACGGTTAGTTTTTAATACGTATCATATAGTACAGAACCGGGCCCTTAAGCTAGCTTAAGGGCCCGGTTTCTTTTAGGTAAATAGGATTATTGAGATTTTTTTAGTGAAATTATAGTCTGTAAAATCACAGATACAATAATAAATACCAAACCAATATAAAAAGAAAGATTAACTTCCTTACTTTCTCCAAAAAACAGAAAAGCCATGATAATAGCATATACCGGTTCCAGATTATAAGTCAGATTCACTGTAAATGCTGGAATTTTCTTTAAAACCTCTGCAAATAGCACATAAAGCCCTACAGTACAGAAAAGCGATAATAGCCCCAAATAAGCCACGTCTTTCAATCCAGGAACTATGCTATCTGCTTTAAAATAGAGGAGGTATATAGGCAAAATTGCGCCCCAGCATAAAGTTCCGGCTGCCATCTGGTAATAGTTGATTACCTTAGTATCAAACTGTTGGACTAAACGTTTATTGTAGATGGTATAAAGAGCAGCAATAGCAGATGAAAATACACCAAGGATGATCCCAAGTTGATAGGCCGTGTCAAAATGAAAAATTAGACTTATTCCTAAAAGTGTAAGTGTACTTAAAAGCAGTTCAGATATTTTGAATTTTTCTTTGTCAATAATGGGTTTAAATATAGCTGTAAAAAAACTTGTAAGGCAATAACAAATAACTCCTATAGAGATATTGGCATATTTTATACTGGCATAGAAAAGCAACCAGTGTAAAGTAATAAGAAGCCCTGCTTTACCTATCTGAACCTTATCCTTAAACCGAATATCAGAAGGAATTTTAAGCAGCTTTAAAATAAAAAACAGAATAATAGAGGAGAAGAGAAGTCTGTACCAGACCAGTAAACCTTCGTTAAGAGATATTAATTTTCCGAATACACCCGTAAACCCAGCCAATACTACGGCCAGATGTAATAATAAATATGATTTTTTCATTGATAATGAACTGTTGAAATTTTGATTAATATTTTTTAAGACTATGAAGTACAATAAATTATACTGTTAAATCTTAACAGCATAATAAAGCTTCAAATCAAATTTGAAAATATTAAGGTGCCGGAGGAGGCAAACAGTTCGCTCGGTTCATAGAAAAATTATTGATAGCAAATGTAGGGAAACCAATGAAGAATTCCTACATTTTAAAAACATTAAATTTATGTCCATCAGGATCTGCAAACACAAAACCATAATACTTTTCTCCAAACTCTTCAGGTTCTGATACAATTGTTCCGCCTGCTTTTTTCACTTCATTTGCCCAAAGATCTACCTGGCCTTTAGTTTCCGCAGAAAGGGTAAATATGATTTCGCTAGATTTTTGAGGATCTCCGAATACTACATTTTTCACATTACTTTCAATGATATTCTTCAGGAAAAAGTGAATAACAAAGTCATTTTCTCCCACAAAAAAACTGACTAATTCATTAGAACTATTCGGATTATTAGGTTTAAATCCAAGTGCAGAATAGAAATTTTGAGTGCGCTCTAGGTTAGCAACGGCAAAGTTAGCCCAAATCATTTTAGGTTTCATATTATTTGGTTTTAAGTATATAAAATTATCAACTTTAATGATCATTAAGACTGTCATAGGACAAGATTTTGTATTTTTAAAGGAAAGATAGTGTTGGATTTAACATAATATTGAAGTGGTTTTCTACAAACATAGTATAAATATAAAATAATGAATGAAAGTATTATAAAGAAAATCAATAAGTTAGGCGGAAATACAGATCATCTGAGTGGAGATAAACGTTTCGCATTACAATGGCAGAGCATTACTTTTGACCATTATCTTTACGACAATGATTGGGATGTATATGGATAAGTGAGAAGCCTAAATTTTTTGACCAACTTTTAAAACATTATTTTTCTAACCATGAATTCTTATGGTCAATATTTTTCCAAAAATTGGCTTTATACGCCGTTAAAAAAAGATTCAGAGGATTATGGAGACTTGGACGGATTTATAGAACAAGATGAACGGCGTGATATTGTAGACGGCGTGGAAATGGAATTTATCTTTTTGTTTTATTCTTATGGATATTGACAAAGGAAGAGTTCCGAGAAATCGTTATAAGTTATCTGGAAGAAAATAAGGGTAAATAATCGATTCTAAGACGGTTACCCTTCTCTTTCCAAGATATTATATTATTCCTATAATTTATATTATGTTAAATTGAATATTTCATCAGTCTTACTTTTTAAAAAAACATTTTTGTAGGTTCAGATAATAGATTTGAATCTTTTCTATGAATTCAGGCACTTCCATAGCTATTGGGTCATCTCCAAAAATCAGTAATGCAAAGTGGGAATAATTTAAAACAGAATACATTCTAGTCTTTATTTTTAATCATATTAATTGGTTAAAGTTGTTTGTGGTCTCAATTTTTCATTTTCCCCTTAATACTAAAAAATGAAGAAGAAATAAAATATAAAAAGTCTGTTGCGTTTATTTTCTCAAACTCGTCAATTAGAATTAGTTTATTTTAAAATATGATAGCTGTATTTTAATTCCTACAGCTATCATAAGTGTTATTATTTTATATTCTTTGTTCTATACAGAATATATTATTATTTCTTTATCATTTTTTCTGTATATACATTACCGTTTTTATCGATAACATTCAAGATATAAATTCCTGGCAGTTCCTTACTGATATCAATTTTTATCAAATTTTTAAATATATTTTTTCTACTGAAGACTTCTCTTGCTGATGCTGAATATATTGAAACTGAATAATCTACTAGGTTTTCACTAATCTTCAACTCAAATACTCCGTTATTTGGATTTGGGAAAATTTTCACCATATCAACATCTGATATTCCCAGATTGTTTTCAATAATTATGGGATCGTAAGTAATGGTTTCCTGAGCTTTCTGACGACTTTCATTATTAATGCTATTTGGCGGTGCGGGCGGAGTAAACAGAAGTGCCATTTCTGCGTCTACCAAACCATATCCCATTTGTGTATTCCATGTTCCATTGGGTCTTCCGGCTGTATTATTATAGTTATAAAGATCTGTTCTTACTTTTTTGGCAGACATTTCTATATAATTATTCACCTGGGCTACTGTCAAGGTTGGGTTTTTTGAAAGAATAAGAGCTGCTATTCCTGCCACTGCCGGAGCTGCGGACGATGTTCCATCAAATGTTTGTGTATAATCTGATGCATCATAGCCGTTATTTCCCTGGCGATCTGTAGTGGGTATATTTACACCGGGAGCCATTACATCTAACCTAGGACCATTACAGCTCCAACCGTATGAATTATTGCAAGAATTTGGAGTTATTCTTTCTCCACAAGGGCTCATTGCACCTACAACCAGAATCTGCGGATTGGAATTAGCAGGATATAAAACATTAGAATCTTTATTTCCTGCGCTGAAAACGATAACCATCCCTTTACCATTTCTTCCAAGTGTTAATGCATCTGTTATTGCATCATCTACAATGCCAGATGGAATATGACCTCCCCAGGAATTACTTATGATATCAATATTTTGATTTCTTGCCCAATTGAAACCGCGCGCAATTTGCTGAGGTGTATCTGAAAGGAGTTGGGTGTTGCTGATGGAAATCAATTGTGCTCCTGGAGCTACTCCACTTATTCCCAGAGTATTATTTTGAACGGCTGCAGCTATCCCAGCACATGCCGTACCATGACTTCCTCTTACCACTGAAGGAGAAGTGTTTGTAAACGTATCAAAGCCCGTTCCGTGGACATTGTCTACAAGATCCGGGTGATCCATTTCAAAACCGTCATCAAAAATCGCTATTTTAATATTGGTTCCTGTAGAACTTAGCCATGCGGGCTCGGCTTTTAAATCTAACCCTGTATACGCAGCATCGTGCTGTCCTGTATTTTTCAAACCCCATTGATTATTGAAATACGGGTCTTGTGAATTTTGGAGATCATGATAAATAAATTCCGGTTCAACACATTCAAAATAACCGGTTTCATAGAATAAATTAGACATTACCATAGCATCTGGAAGTGCGGATTTTTTTGTACAGGCCAGTGTAAACCAAAGCGGCATATATTCATTATAACCTAATACTTCTATATTATTCTTCTTTGCTAATTCATATAAAAGCTTTACGTCATTTTTAGATTTAAGTTTTACATAGAAATTATTAGACATTCCTACTTTTTTCCCTTCTGGAGAAATGAAGCAAGGCGATGCAAGCAAAACATCCGAATGACTATTTTTTTCTTTCACATTAGAAATATATTCTTTATCTGTTTTCTGATGATCAGATTTAATTTCAAGATAGAAAGCCTTGTTGTCTCTATTCTTCAAAGCCAGATTGTCAATAGTTTTAACTGTTTTCCTGCTATTGAGCTCCATAGGTTTGTTTTTTGACTCAAAAATTTTATCAATATTATCATTACCCGCAGAAATGGCTATTGTACTTTTATCAAGCTGCAGATAATACTTTTTATCTTTGTAATAATAGAAATATTTTGATTCTACCTGTCCGTATACTATTCCTGTAATCATCATGAACAGTATCAGCATAATTTTATCAATAGCTTTCATAAATAATAGTTTTGTGAAATTGTATCCTTTTTCTGCTAATATTTCAAGCTTTTCAGTCTGTAACGGGATTTCATCATTCCTTTTAATGATGCTTTTTGTCCGTTCCTCGATTCTTTGGTGTTGATTGCAATTTTTCATTTCGTTTTTTTAAGATTTTATAAGTTGGTTGATAGTCATAAAATAAATGTTAACGATTTATTTTTTAAATGAATCAGATACAATTTGCTTATTTAATTCACTGATTCGTGAAATTGTAATTAAAAAAAATATTCTGAAGAATATAAAATAAATAACGATTGTATACAAATTGTAAAAGAAACTGGTCATTTTGAATTTTTAGGTTCAAATGAAAACAAATCAAGGCATCCCTTTATTAATGAGATAAATAGATGTTTAAATCTCTTGAATAGTTAGTTTTTCTTCTTTCTAATTTTCAGTTTATAGGTTAGTTTTTGTTTTACAAAATTAAGTCGGTTTTTGCGTAAAACAATTTTAATAATTCATAATATAGTGAATTGTTTTATAGAATATCATTCCGTGAAATTAGTCTTTTCTATAATTCTGGGATATAATCTTTTCTTCATGTTCTGTTGAGTTTTAATTAATTCTTGTGTAACATTGATGTATATATTTGGATTTAAGATTGTTAATACTTTAATAAGATTTTTGATATACTAATCTGGACAAAGCAATTTTCTTAATTCGGATGTACATAACATAGATAAGCTCCAAAGTCTATTACTTTGGAGCTTAATTTAGTGCTTCTTAAATTTATTCTGGTTTACTTGACCTTTCTAAACAAATTCTTGATTTAATTAAGAAATGCAGAGCTAAACGATGATGATAATGTAGTCATTGGTTGATTGGTTCCAGAAGTTATTCCCAGATTTGCCCATCTTAGCATTCTTACATACACATAGTATGACCCTTTTGGTACATTCAATACCCCTGATAGTGACACTTGAAATTGAGCTCCTCTAACTGATTCCTGTTGAATCAATGCTATTCCCGTAGCATAAAGAGTTTGATTGGTTGTTGTTGTAGCAGGAGTTCCTGCAGATGTAGGCTGTAGATATACTTCAGCTCTTAAATAAGGTACACCAGTTCCGGTACCTGCTTCATCCACTCCTAAAAGAAAATTCAGCCAAACCACTTTATCAGAAGGGGTATTTATTGTTACTAAAGTGTTAGGAACTAGCACCAAAGAAGTATCTGTAACATCGAACGAATCACCAACTATTGAACCCTGTGGGATAAAATAATTTCTTTTAGTTATTGTAGCTGATGCACCAGCTGGTATGCTTCCTGAACCTAATAATGTAAGTATCCAGGTTGCACCTGTAGTTTTTCCATTGCTTTTAAGAGTAGCTACATATCCTGCAGGAACTTCAATAGAGTTTGTGTTTGTTGTCTGAATATCAATATTCTCTGTTCCACTAGTTTGTACTGTAATTGTATTATTTGTACTTCCATTTCTTATTTCATAAATTCGACCCTCAAAATTACCTGTACCGGATATGGACGCAGGTAATGTTACTGTAATGTCTGATGTCCCTTTATAATCGAGATACTCATCATTAATAGTGGCTGTATAATTACCTGTAAGAAGTCTGTACTTAGTGGCTATAGAACCATTGATAGCTAGAGTACTTCCAGGAACAGTAGTATTAATACCTACTTGTCCAAAAAAATATGTTCCTACTACAAGAAACATTAATTGCAAAATCTTTTTTTTCATCAACTAGTATTTTTAAAATATTTCTGTCAAAAGTATATTTTATATCTAATTTTTAATAAAATTTCACAACCCATCAACTACTTTTTAAGCCACTTATTTAGTACTCTAAACCTTTTTTTTGTCTCAAAATCAGAATATTATGCAATGTGTTAAATTCTCTGTTTGTCTTTCATAAATGCAACAGCATCTACTTCTATCAGCATATTGTCTAATGCTAATTTGGGTACAGGAATTAAAGTACTTGCAGGAAACTGATCGTTCTTCCAAATTTTAGAAGCTTCTTCGGTCCATATTTTAAGTTTTTCCTGGTTATGATCTACAATCAGTATTGTAATTTTGAGAATATCTTTAGCTTCTAAATCATATTCCGCAAGTATGGTTTTCAGATTTTGCAGTGATGTTTTAACCTGGGTTCTAAAATCATTAGAAAGAACATGATGCAAACCCTCTCCTCCACTTTGGCCAGAAATAAATACATATTTCCCTTTGGTTTCAATTACTGTTGCAGAATGTGAAAAGGCAAATGGGGTTGGATCAAAAATTGTTTTTGGATTTTTGTGTAATACAGAATTCGTATTTTGCGATAAAGCCAGAAAGCCCAGTAAAAGGGCTGATAAATTGAATATAGATTTCATTGTTTTAAATAATTTAGGCAAACCTAAAGCTCTTAATTCTAAGAAGCCTATACATATGTTGATTGTATTTATTTAAAAATTCTTACTATCATCATATTATTCATAAAAAAACCGCTCTAAAAAGAGCGGTTGACTTTTAAACTTTAATGGGTCTGCTGATTAGCAAGTAGAACCACACTCTAGTAATTTGATGTGGATAACACCATTTACTACACACTGTGTTTGGCATAAAGCGTTAGTTACAACAGTGCTTACACCGCCAACTACTCCACCTACTGTAGATCCTACGCCGGAAACTACCCCTCCAACGATAGTACCTACACCACCTACTACACCACCTACTACTCCTCCTAGTCCACCTAGTAGACCTCCGATTGGATCTAATAATCCATTACCTGAAATAGCTTTTAATTCGTTTCTGTCTAATTTTTTTAAGTTTTTCATAACTATAATTTTATATGATTATTACATCACGAATATATGAATAATAACAATACAATTGCAAATTATTTTCAATAAATTAATTATATGTTTTTATTATTTAATATTTCATTAATATAAGTGTATTTTAGTCAAAATAATATTTTCACTTATATGTGATTGATTTACTAAATGTTAAAAATAATAATTCAATTTGAAAAATGTAGAGTTAATATTTTACACCAAATGTGGTTTATTTATGAGTATTTTTCAAATCGTTAAGAATAGATGAAATTTGTACCTGAAACGGATCACAAGGAATAAAAATAAGGGGGTAAAAAGCATTCAAAATCTATACTTTTTAAAGCAAATAAAAAAAGGAGGCTTAATTTCTTTATTTATTACAGTAAAACCTGCTCATATCATTGATAGGCAATATCAAATTTTGTATTTTTGCTGACATACTTTTATCAATGTCAATTTTTTCAAATAATATACGCTTCTTAAGAGCAGGGAGAAAACTCTCCCAACAAAATGTAGCCGATGAACTTACTATTTCCAGAGTTCGGTATTCTAAATACGAAAATGGAATATCAGAACCACCCATCGAGCTTCTGATCAAAATATCAAAATATTTCCATGTAAGTATAGACCTTCTTCTGTCTGTTGATATTCAAAAATATCCTATAGATGAAATGCTGAAGCTTCCGGATAACAGAATTGTTCTTCCAGTAGCTGTAGATAATCATGGAAATGATACCATAGAAATTATTCCTCAAAAAGCCTCTATGGGATATCTTGAAGGATACAGCGATGTAGAATATATTGAAAGTCTTCAGAGAATTGCCCTTCCCTTCCTTACGAATGGAAAATACAGAGCTTTTCCAGCTGACGGAGACTCTATGCCACCTTTCAGAAACGGGTCTTATATTGTAGGCAAATATGTAGAAGGCGTTAATGATCTGAAACCTGGAAAAACATATGTCTTTGTTACCTTGAATGATGGGATTACCTATAAAAGGTTTAAGGAAAGAAAAGATAATGCTATTAGTGTAAGTGCTGACAATTCATTCTATGAGCCTTATGATATTCCTTTTGAGGAAGTTGTGGAAATATGGCAATATGCTTCAGGTATTTTCCCGGAAGATTTTGAACCGGGAGATTATGAAAATTATAATTTCAAAGAAATGTTCCGTGAACTGAGACAGGACATTAGAGATTTGGATCGTAAAGTTTCTGTTCGCCGTCGCAAAGCTTAATACAAGCGTATAAAAATTGTACTAGCCAATCTATAATAATACAGCCGAACATATAAAAGCTCGGCTGTATTATTAAAAATTTAGAAAAACTGATAGGATAATGATAGCTGTATTTTCTTAAGGAATAACTACGATCTAATTTTTTTTCATTAAATGTCCTCTTCCGGAGGTCCCGGAAAAGGACACACCACTTTATCACCATCCAAATCACAATTATACTATAAATAAAGAAGCAATAGACTGTGCATCACTGCCACTTAAAATTTCATCATAAGCTGCCGAGCCTGCCGCCGCTCCAAATAAAGTTCCGGTATTATAACCCGCCTGGTTAATATTATCTTCACCAGCGTACACTGCATTGGTAGCTGAAGGCATATTTCCTCCATTAGCCAATTCTATCCATCCTTTATTAGCACGCATTCTTCTTACCTGTGAAGCATGCCTTGCCTCTACGGAATGGATCTGTAAAGCAGCCTGTAAAACTACTTTATTAGACATTACATTACCTGCCTGTCCTTTATAAGCTCTTACTCCTGTGTCTTCAAAAGCCTGAGCCAGTATAAGAAATTGATTATAATCTGTAAACGGAGAGAAATTACCATTGGCTGTAAAATCAAATGTAGGTTTTGCACCAGGAGTTACCCCTAATGAAGTAAGGGTGCTTTTCAGGAAATTAACATGAGCGGATTCGTGTTTTGAAATCTGCATAAAAACAGTTCGGTCTCCATTAGGAATAAGGCCTGCTTTAGAAAGTCCCATACTGTAATATTCATTCTCAAGGTATTCTAATACCAGTGCAAGTTGCAATGCGTCTGTGAGAGTACTTTTCAAGAAGTATGCAGTTGCTTTTGTATTTGTAGTTTCGGCTTTTGCAGGAGAGGACATCATAGTGCCCAGTCCAAGGGGAACCGATGCTATGGCTGCTTTTTTTCCAAATTCTGAAATACTGTGAAAAGAATCTGATCTGGAAGTTTTTTCAGTGAAAAACTTGTCATTAGAGAGTTTATCTAATAGTTTTAGGATATTCATAATATAAAATTTTGGTAGTGAATGATTAACTTATTCCTCTTTCTTTCCATGTGAAAGGAGTTTTTATGAATGCTCCGGCTGCCATAACAATATCTTTCGGTTCTTTGGCCAGATCAAGTCCGTTTGCATCAATAACGTCATCCCCTGAAAAATCAGCAGATCCTGGATTGATTAGGTTTCTGATGGCAGAAGCGTGTCTGGCTTCCACCGATACTATTTTTCCTGCAATAACAAGATAGTCGGGATTGGTAATATATTTCCCTGCGCCATTGTAAGCTGCAACTCCCGTATCTTCAAGCGCTTTTGATGTTGCTAATACAGAATTTCGATCATTGAAATTGACATTGGGATATTGAAATTCAAGCTTTGGAAGCACATTTTGGGTAGCAGAACTGATGGCTGCTTTGAAAAAATCACGGTGAACTACTTCATGATGATAAAGATCTGTAAAGATTTCTTTTTCAACACTTGATATTCCTGCGTAAAAATTGTTAACTACTTTTGTATAGAAGTCTGCTTCAAGCTGTTCAAGAGCATATGCATAGTTCAGTACTCCAACGTCTCCAGCTCCCAGATCAAAAACCGGGCTATCATTCATAATTTGGAAATCGTCGTTATCATTACAGCCGATAAGTGCCAAGCCTGCAATGGCTATTCCTACTCCACTCAGTTTCAGAAAATTTCTTCTGCCAGTATCAAGGGTTGCTCCCTGATTAGATACGTAAATTGTATTTTTCATAGTATTATTTTTAGTGATTGATTGAGTTTGAAGAATGAAAAACAGCATATTACTATGCTGTTTAACAACTAATTTTACTATGGCATCAAAACGGTGTCTATTACGTGGATTACTCCGTTAGACTGGTTTACGTCTGCGATAGTCACCTTTGCACTATTTCCTTTAGCATCTTTCACATACAAATTTTTGCCTTTTGTCCAGAATGTAAGATCTTCTCCTTCTACGGTTTTCATCATGCTTGTTCCTTTTCCTGCTGCTACTGCTGCCCAGATGTCTTTAGCACTGTATTTTCCGGCTAGTACATGATAGGTAAGTATTTTTGTAAGCATTGCCTTGTTTTCTGGTTTTACAAGATTTTCAACAGTTCCTTTTGGAAGTTTGGCAAATGCTGCATCTGTAGGAGCCAATACCGTGAAGGGGCCTGCTCCTTCCAAAGTACTTACCAGGCCTGCAGCTTTTACAGCGGCTACCAGCGTTTTGTGGTCTTTAGAATTCACTGCGTTTTCAATAATATTTTTGGAGGGATACATCGGAGCTCCTCCTACCATTACTGTTTTTTCTTTCATTGTTTGTGCTGTTACCTTCCCGCTAAAAGCGAATGACATGGTGATCATTGCTGCAACTGTGATTTTTGATAGTGTGTTCATTGCGTTAATTTTTTATTAGTAATTAATGTTTGTTCTTGATGTCATTTACGAAGCTGGTTTTATTTTAGATTGAAAAAAAAGAAAATAAATCATAAATAATTGATTATCAGCTTGTTTATTTTTAGTTCGAATTTTTTTGAAACCGATTTTTTAGAATATTTGAAAAGAAAAAGCTGAAAATATTTCATATTGATAATTCTATGAATGTTTTTTTAATACAATATTTGAAATAAAAGATTATTTATATTCTGTTGATGGTGTTATTTATTTTATTACATTTGGGTAGAAAAATAAAAGCTATTAAAACAACCTATTCTGAAGAGGAACTTATCGTTTTATTAAAAGAAAAAAACGAAAACGGTTTTCATTATCTGTATGATCACTACTCTGGTGCGTTATACGGAATCATTCTTCGAATCGTTCAGTCTAAAGAATATACAGAAGAAGTTATTCAGGATGTGTTTGTTAAAATCTGGAATTCTATTCATCAATATGATGCTTCCAAAGGGAGATTTTATACCTGGATGATTAATATTGCAAGGAATACGGCAATAGATTATCTGAAGTCGAAAGGATTTCAGAATCAACTTAAAAACCAATCACTTCCCGATTTCGTATATAATACTGCAGAACTTTCAACGACAAATCAATCCTCCGATTATATCGGGTTTAGTAATGTATTGGAAGGGCTTGAAGTAGACAAGCAGGAACTTATTGATCTTGCTTATTATCAGGGATATACCCAAAATGAAATATCCGAAAAACTGAAGATACCGCTGGGAACGGTAAAAACAAAGATGCGAAGTGCGCTGATGAAATTAAAGGATTTGCTAAAAGATTATCAATAAATTGAACACTAAAGAATACATATCATCCGGAATCATAGAATCTTATATTCTAGGCCATGCTTCTCCTGAAGAAGCTGGTATTTTGGAGTGTGTGATGAAGAATAATACTGAAGTAAAAGAAGCTGTAGAAGAAGCTCAGAAAACTTTGGAAAATCTTGCTACGGCTCAGGCTGTAACACCTCCAGATGATTTAAGATCAAAGATCTGGAATAAGATTCAGGAACAACAAACGGCGGAAGAACTTCAGCCGGTGATCGCTTTGGATATCCCTTCTGCCAAGCCTCAGGAGGAAACTAAAATTGAAGGAAAAAGTAATATCTGGAAAAATCTGGCTATTGCGGCTTCTGTTATATTGATTGCAAGTATTGCAGGAAATATGTTTTGGATGAAAGAAGAAGCTGAAAGAAAAATAGAAATTGCAGAAATGCATACCGAAAAGCAGGCCCAGGATATCGAAATGCAAAAAATGAATCAGAAAATAGGAATGTTTTCCAATCCTGATATGCAGATGGTAATGCTGAAGGGTGTCGAAAAGCATACAGACTCTAAAGCAATGGTATTTTGGGATAAAAAGACAAAAGATGTTTATCTGAGTGCCGAAAGTTTACCCAAAGCTCCTACCGGAATGCAGTATCAGCTCTGGGCAATAGCAGACGGAAAACCCGTGAGTGCAGGTCTATATTCGGAGAACAAAGACAGTTTGATCGTATTGGCGCAAGTTCCCCAAGCGCAGGCATTTGCTATAACCCTTGAAAAAGAAGGGGGAAGCAAAGAACCTACTATGGAGAATATGTATGTAATGGGAGGAGTTTAATTTCCAGCCATTTTCAATAGATCATAAAATTGTTGTATATTTAAGATATTTATAAATCAGAGATATAGACTTCAATTTTTGTTCCATCGTAAGTAAATGTTCCATCTTCGTGGTTCATTTTACCCAACGCATATTTCATGTTGACCGGAATGTCCCAGGCAGATCCTAATTTAAATCCGTTTACAGAACGAATTTCATTAATATTGCCTGTAGTAATAGCAGAATGAAAGAATGTTTTGTCTATAACCCTGTAAAATCCGATTGCTTTTCCTTTAGGAATCACAGAATATCCGTTCCATTTTTGACCTCCTAAATAGTTGAATTTATTGAGCCATCGTTGTCCTGTAGATTCTGCAAGTTCGGTTGGGCTGATCCTTGCTCCCCGCATATATAAAGCATAGGCAACCGCATCATGACATACTCCTGTATTGTATTTTGAAATACTTTCAGCGCCTGCAAGAAGTGCATTGGCAACTGTAGTTCTATCCGATAAATCGAGCTGGGCCTTTCTGGCTCCTTCTGGTGTTATGAATGACATATTAATAATTTTTTGGTGTATGTAAATATACCTTTTTTTAATTAAATGCCTACTCTATAACTTTATATGAATTTTAATTAACTGGTTTTTCTATAATTGAAAATTGCAAGACCATTTAAAACAAACGCAAATCCTATCAGATAAAAGAATTCATTTTTAACTTCAGAGAAATGGCTTCCTTTCAGTACAATCAATCGGACTACCTTAATAAAATGAGTAACAGGAGTGAAATTTGAAACCGTTCTTGCCCAATCCGGCATACTTTCCGTATTCGTGAAAAAACCACTCATCAACATGAATACCATCATAAAGAAATAAGCAATAAACATAGCCTGCAATTGGGTATCGGCAAAAGTGGAAATAAGTAATCCTAATCCTAGTAAAGCAATCAGATAAATGGCGGCAAACAGATAAAGCGTCAAAAGGCTTCCTTCCGGGAAGATACCGTAAATAATATACATCACAATCAGACCAATAGTAAAAACAATCATCCCGACAATCCAGAACGGAATAAGTTTTCCTAATATAAACTGCCACTTTTTTATAGGAGTTACATTAATTTGCTCTATCGTTCCTATTTCTTTCTCTTTTACAATATTTAAAGCGGTTATAAATCCTCCTATTAAAGTAAGCAACAACACCAAAATTCCCGGTACCATATAATATTTATACTCAGCTCTTATATTGTACCAATTGATGGTATCCGTACTTATTTTCGCTGTAGAGACGGTACTGTTTCCTTGTGGAGATTTAATATTGATGTCAAGATTATTATTAAAATCACTGATCACTGAAAGCAGATAACTTCCTCCTACAGAAGACTTCGTACCATTGATAGCATCTACGGAAAGATTGAGTTTCTGGCTTCCTTCCCGAACAAGATTTTTTTCAAATCCCTGTGGAATTTCAAGGACAAGATCTGCGGAACCTTCTTCAATCATTTTCAGTCCTTTTTTATAAGAATCGGGATTTCCGGTAAGCTTAAAATACCCTGATGAACCAATTTTATGAAGCAATTTCTGAGAATAGCTGCTATGGTCATGATCTACATAGGCCACATTAATATTTTTCACTTCAAAGTTGGCGGCCAGCGGCATAATAATCAGCTGTACTGTGGGCATTACGAACATCATGGCCAAGATCGTTTTGTCCCTGAATATCTGCCGGAATTCTTTCCTCAATATAAATATCATTATTTTCATGAAAGACGGATTTTAAATTTCTTTAAAGCAAGAGTTAGCAATACAACCGACATCCCCAATAAAACAAGTGTTTCTTTCCATACATAACTGAAATCAAGACCTTTCAACATCACTGCTTTCACAATATCATAATAATATCGGGAGGGTAATATTCTTGAAATTACCTGAAAAACCAAGGGCATATTCTCTACCGGAAACATAAAGCCTGTTAGCAGTAATGTGGGAAGCATCATCCCCATCATGGAAATCAGCATCGCTGTTTGCTGTGAATTGGTGACATTGGAAATCAGTAATCCTAATGAAAGGCAGGTGATGATAAAAAGAATACTTTCTGCAAATAGCAGTAGCAAACTTCCCCGAATTTCTACGTCCAGCAGATAGACAGAAAGAAAAAGGATAATAATAAAATTAACAAGAGAAAGCACCAGATAAGGGATAGCTTTAGCAATGAGCACCATAACCGGTTTGAATGGAGATACCAATAAAATTTCCATGGTTCCCATTTCTTTTTCCCGAACGACTGCGACAGATGTTAAGGCCGTACTTACAATCATAAATATCAAAGCAATAACTCCCGGGATGAAATTTAAAGATCCATTCTGATCGGCATTGTAAAGCTGTCTGAGCTCCGGAATAATCTGATAAGAAGGACGTACATTAGGATTAAGCTGCTGCTGATAATCTGCTATAATAGCATTGAGGTAATTGGTTAGTATTGTTGCAGTATTGGGATCTGAAGCATCTGCTATAATCTGAATTCTCGCCCCGTTATTGCTGTAAAGATCAGAACCAAAGCTGGTCGGAAAGATGACTGCACATTTAATATTTCCCTTTCTGAATTCTTTCTCGATATCAGGATAATTCAGTACAGGTTTTTGCATTTTAAAATAACGGCTGGTGGCTATCTTGGAAATAATCTGTTCCGATTGAACATCGTGAGCGTTATCCAATACCACAATACCAATATTTTTTACCTCGCTGCTCAAAGCATATCCGAAAAGAATGATTTGTACAATCGGCAAACCAAAGAGAATCAACAACGTTCTGCGATCCCGAAATACATGGTAAAATTCCTTTCTGATGAATACTAATAATTGTTTCATATTCTTTCCGTTTTGCTAGTCTCCTGATCTTTTAGCGCCTCTTGCCAATTCGTAAAATACTTCATCCATAGAATGAACATTGAACTGTTTTTTAAGACTGGCGGGGGTGTCTATTGCTTCTACTCTTCCGTCTACCATCACTGAAATCCGGTTACAATATTCCGCTTCATCCATATAATGGGTTGTTACAAAAACGGTAATTCCATCTGCGGCAGCCTGATATATCATGTCCCAGAACTGTCTTCTGGTGATAGGATCTACTCCTCCTGTAGGTTCATCAAGAAATACGATTTTAGGCCTGTGAAAAATGGCGACAGAAAAAGCAAGCTTCTGTTTCCAGCCCAGCGGTAATGCTCCTACCAGTTTTTTAGCTTCATTTTCCAATCCTAAAGTAGAAACCAGCTCATTGCTTCTCGTCTTTATATCTGAACGCGAAACGCCATATACCCCTCCATAAAATTCAATGTTTTCCAAAATGGTAAGGTTGTCATATAAAGAGAATTTCTGACTCATATAGCCAATATTCTTCTTAATCTGTTCCTGCTGTTTATAAACATTAAAACCCGCCACTGAGGCTGTTCCGGATGTAGGATAAGAAAGTCCGCACAAAATACGCATGGCAGTAGTTTTGCCTGCTCCGTTTGCTCCAAGAAACCCGAATATTTCTCCCTGATCTACCTCAAAAGAAATACGGTCCACCGCTTTGAAGTCTCCAAACTGTTTGGAAAGATCTTTACAGATAATTGCTTTAGATTCCATGGTATTTCTTTTATAGTGTTTGTTCCTGCATCAGTCTTATAAAGCTGTCTTCGATGTTGGGCGTAATTTTCATGACTTCCAGCTCTTCCGGATCGTATTGTAATGCGATATTTCTTACAGTCTGCTCATTTTCATCAGCCAATAAAGTAAGATGAAGGTATTCTCCAAAAGCATAGCAGCTTTCAACGGCTTTGTCTGACCGGAGATTCTCTAATAATTGATAGATATTTCTGCTTTTAACGGCAAAAAGAGTCTTGGGGAAATTATGAATAATAGTTTCCGGTTCATTGACTGACATTATTTTACCGTTTTGAATCAATGCTATTCGATCACAAAGTTTTGCCTCATCCATATACGGGGTAGAAACGATAATCGTAATTTCCTGCTGTTTGAGCTTGGCGAGCATTTCCCAGAATTCTTTCCTCGAAACTACGTCAACTCCTGTTGTAGGTTCATCTAAAAATAAGACTTCCGGTTTATGAATTAAAGCGCAGCATAACGCTAGTTTTTGCTTCATTCCACCAGATAGCTTGCCTGCCCTGCGGTTGCTGAATGGTTTAATCTGTTCATAAATATCTTTGATCAGGTCATAATTTTCTTCAATAGAAGTTTCAAAAATAGTGGCAAAGAAGTTCAGGTTTTCGGCTACGGTCAAATCCTGGTATAAAGAAAATTTCCCAGGCATATAACCTACCTTATTTCGGATGGTCTGATAATCTTTTACAACATCGTGTCCTTCCACACTTGCCGTTCCGCTGTCGGCGAGAATGAGAGTGGTTAAAATACGGAACAACGATGTTTTTCCAGCTCCGTCTGGGCCAATAAGACCAAACAGTTCCCCTTTTTTTACATCAAAAGAAACATCATCCACCGCTTTTACGCCGTTATAGGTTTTGATAATATTTTGTACTGTAACAGAGTGCATTTTCGATCCTTGAATTTTATATTTCAGAAATAAATCTGTGCATTTTTTCTATTTGAATAAGGTTTCCCCGTACATTCCTATCTTTAAATAGCCATCATTTTTGACTTTTACTTTAATGGCATACACCAGGTTAGCTCTTTCATCTTTAGTCTGAATAGTTTTTGGGGAAAACTCAGATTTTTCAGAAATCCAAACGATGGTTCCCGGATACTCTTTAAATCCTTTCTCTCCCTGGTCAATCCTTACTTTTACCTGCTGATTAAGCTTGATTTGTGGCAGTTGGGTTCCTGTGATATAAGCTTTTAAATCTAAACTGCTGACATCTGCAATCTTATACAGCGGTTTTCCAATCACCTGCATTTCTCCTTTTAAGGCATAATTAACCAATACAGTTCCGTTAATGGGATTGATAATCGTTCCTTTATCAATCTGCTCCTGAAACTGGGCTGCCGTTTTTTCCAAAGGAGCCTTTTCGCTTAAGACACTGCGGTTTTGGGTACTGTTGTTGGAGTTATTCACAGAAAGTTGTTGCCTCGTTACAGAGATCTGCTTTTTCAGCTGTACAATGGCCGCATCTATATCATCCAATTGCTTGCGTGTTGCTGCATCAGATTTTACCAGATTAGCGGTTCTTGTTCTTTCATGAAGCTGCTGATCCAGTTGTGCTTCCTGTACTGCCAATTGCTTTTTTACCAGCAGATCCTGTTCATTGGTATTGCTTGTTTTTTCGTGAAGGGCTTTAATGGTAGCTTCTGTTTGTTCTTTTTGCAATGTTGCCATTTTAACATCAATCTGCCCTACTGTTGCGCCTGCTTTAAGTTGGACTCCTTCCTGTATCGAATAGGCTATTAATTCTCCATTTTGTTGCGCTGAAACAATAACTTCGTCTGCTTCAAAGTTTCCCGATGCATCAAAATTGTCTTTTTGTTGACATCCTGCCAGCAGAATAAAAGTGCTTATGGTAATGATAATTTTTTTCATGGGATTGATGGATTATTAATTTCCGGATATGAATTTCTGATTATATTTTGCCTGTAGCAGTTGAATGTGATGAAGAATCCTCATCTGGGCAGCAAGATGTTCGGCATTAAGTTTCTGAATGTATTCGTGAGTGGTAATCACACCATTAGCCAGCTGAGCTTCTGCAGATTTTGTAACAGATTGGCGTAAAGCAATTACCGTTTTATCCTGTTCAAGCAATTCATTATACTTTCTAATCCCTTCTTCCTGTTGAGCCAGGTCCATTTTAGTGTTGAGTAAAAATGTTTCCTGATCTGCGTCGGTTGCTTTTCGGTTAAGTTCCAGGATTTCTTTTTTAGAAGAAAAAGTATATAAGCTTTCCAGTGACCAGCTGAATCTAACTCCGGTCACGAACCATGGCCCAAATTTATTTTCAATGATATTAAGAGTAGGCCTGCCATACGCTCCCTGGAAAAAAGCACTTACTTTAGGCATGAAATCAGATGTAAGCTGTTCTTTCTGAAGTGTATAAACAGATTTTTGAAGTTCAAAAACTTTCAGCTCCGGTCGGTTTATTTCTGAAGCTAAGATCTCCTGATCAGGAACTTCAAGCTCTGACGAGTCTGATACATTTCTGCCAATAAATAAGGAGAGCATTTTAAGATAGGCTGCCCGATTGGAAGTATATTCTGTTCCTTCCATATCGGTGTTTACAACTTCGGCTTTAAGCTCATCAACATTACTTCGGAATGCAGTTCCATATTTCAAGGATGCTTCCGCTTTTTGAACCTGGGTCTGGAGGCTATTCTTTTTAATTGCATTTTGCTTTAACTGCTCGTCCAACAGAAGGATTGAGAAAAAGAGGGTGTTAATTCTTTGCTTTAATGCGTAAAGACTGGTTTCTATGTTCTGGGTCTGCAGTTCCGTATTGGCTTTTGTAAGTTCTTTCTGATTGTGAATGATTCCTCCATCATACAATAATTGATCTATTTCACCTTGAATTTTATACTGATCTTTGCTTAATGAAGGCAATGATGTGCTTATAGGAAGCACTCCCAAAGCATCAGAAAAATTAATAGTTTGTGATTGATAAGAAGCCTGTCCTGAAAAGGAAATTTGTGGCAAATAGTTTTTGTTGGCATTTTCTATGGTATAATCTTTTGTTTTTGAGATTATACCAAGCTTTCTAACCATAGGATAGTTTTCTTTCGAAAGACGATAACATTCTTCGAGAGTCAGCTTTACCGATTGAGCCTGTAAGGAAATAATAGGCGTTCCGCTCAAAAATACGATGGCAAGCCAGTGTATATTAAAATTTCTATACATAAGAATTGATAATTTGAAGTTAAAAATCAATTGCAGGGTTTATTTAAATCATTTACTGTTCGATTTAAAATTATTCTGCTACCATCATCGCTTTTACCCAGATAGGGATCTTTTTTTTGCGTTCCAACATAAGGCTTTCAAACTCTTTGTCATTCAGTTGACTGCTTCCCAGAAGCATAGGTTTGGCAATAAAAGGAAAAACTGTAAGACCTAATATATTGATGAGAAAATGCAGTGGGTTGGGTTCGCTCATCTCCCCTTTCTGTACAGATTCCTGATATTGTTTCAAAAACTCAGAAGTTTGTATGACTTCTTTTAAAGGAATTTTTTGCAGTAAAAGATCTGGATTATTGCGAAGCTCACTAATGATAAAGGTCGGAATTTCCGGTTCTTTAATGATAAGATCAATGTACCGCTCTACAACCTGTTCTACCTTTTCATCAAGAGTGGTTTCCTTACTGTTCAGTACCATCATCAAATTTTGAAAAAAACCTGTCATAGTTTCTATCATAATCATTTCAAACAGTTTTGCTTTGCTTCGGAAATAATAATTGAGCAATGCCAGATTGATTCCTGCTTCTTCCGCAATATCTCTCGTTCGGGTTGCTGCAAATCCTTTTTTATAAAATACAGTACGGGCAGCATTTTTAATTTTTTCTTCCGTACTGGCATCTATTTTTTTCATTCCCTTTTCAATTTCTTCTACAAATATAAAAACAATTTCCAAAAGTTAATCAATTATTTTAATCATTTGATTAAATTTTAAAACAGCTTTAAATCAATGTCATATAATATTTCATTTATCAAATAGAAAAGAAAAACAGAGCGAATAATATCCGCTCTGTTTCAAAAAATCTGTTAAAAATGTATAATGTGTTTAAAAAATGTGTCTTTTATATTTGAGTTGCTTTCAGCATCAGATAATGCAGATCTGTATTTTTTACAAAAGGCTGCAAAAGCTCACTGCCGGGACCAAAAGCGGCCACTTCAACATAATCTCCTGAATGATCCATACTGATCCACCCTACAGAATTATGTTTTTTCTGAATCTCTGAATATATTTTGAAAGGAAGTTTTTTATAGTTGTACAGTCCTTCCTCCTTTTCCAGCCCGTTATAGAAACTTAGTAAGTGCTTAGCTTCATCATCAGTCAGAGTAATTTTATTTCCTGTATAAATCCAATCCTTAATATCTTTCATAGAAAAATCCTTGTGGATGTTATTGAGAAGATATTCATTGGTATATTGGTAATCTGAAATACTGTTAAAGCCTTTCGTAGCATCACTTCCATAAATGGTTCCCGGATTGGCATTTCCATGATCTGTAGTGATGATCACCAAGGTATTTCCGTCTTTTTCCGCAAAATCGATGGCTGTTTTCACCGCTTCATCAAAAGCCAGCTGATCGTGAATAAGTGCTGCTACATCATTGGCGTGAGCCGACCAATCTACCTTTCCCCCTTCTACCTGAAGTACAAAACCATTGGAATGATCTTTCAACTGATCAATGGCTGTTTTGGTCATTTCCGCTAGAGTTGGAGTTTCCTTAAACTCAGCAAGAGTTGCTCTGTCTATAGAATAGGGCAAAGCTCCGGTATTGAAAATTCCGAGAGTTTTTGATTTCTGGGTTGTATTTTTTAGATCATGGCTGTTTTTGAGGATTTGATATCCTTTTTTCTTATAAACAGCGTACAGATCTTTTTTATCTTCCCTTTTTTCCGGGTTAAAGAACTCATCCCCTCCGCCCATAAGTACATCAATTTCAAGATCTGCATACATCTCTGCGATCTGTGGTTCTGCATTTCTTTGAGCTGAATTAACGCAAAAACCTGCCGGTGTAGCATGAGTAATGGTTACAGTCGTTACACAACCCGCTTTTTTACCTGCCTTTTTGAATTTTTGCCATATAGGAACATGCTTCTCTCCATTAGCTCCCATGTTCAATACACCATTCTTTACTCTTATTCCTCCTCCAAAAGCAGAACTCGCTGCAGCAGAATCAGTCACAATAGAACTGGCCGAAGCAGTATCCATAAGTGCTCGTGAAACTTTTTTATCATGATAAAGATTCATCCAGTTACTCCCTTTCCCTAAAATATTTCTGGCATACAGATCTGCCATAGAAAGAGTCCCGAGACTCATTCCGTCACTGACCATAAATATGATATTTTTTGCTTTTCCAGCTGTATTTAAGTTGGCTTTTTCTTTAGAGCTGAATAACTCAAAAGGAGATATAGTTAATACTCCGGAAAGCAATGCTGAACCTTTTAGAAATTTTCTTCTATCCATTTTATTACAAAATATGATGCAAGTTATTTTATTTATTTAATTATCGAAACATTGTTGCATTAATTAAAAGTTAACTTTATATATTGCTGGGAAACGGATCCTGAAAAGTACGTTCCTGTTTAAAAAAATCTTTTTCATAATCGCTGATAAGACATTTCTGAAGGTCTTCTTCTATCTGATCTTTATCCAGATTCTGTCCGATAAAGACAAGCTCATTGACGCGGTCTCCCCAATCTTTATCCCATCTGCTTTCTATAAAATCCTGATTTTCTATGAAAGAAGCATATTGTGCTCTTTGACTCATTGGCATACTGCACCACCAAACTCCAGCTTTTTCAAGACGGAAAGAACCTCCTGCCTGTGAGAAATTGAGAGCATCATTGGGGCGGGAAGCCAGCCAGAATAAACCTTTAGCCCGGAATATGCCTTCAGGATAGTTTTCATTGAGGTATTTCCAGAGCCTGGTAGGATGAAATGGTCTTTTGTGTCTGAAAACCATAGAACCAATGCCATATTCTTCTGTTTCAGGAGTATGAGTTTCTCCCTGCAGTTCTTTCTGCCATCCTGCCGAAGCCTGGGCTTTATCAAAATCAAAGAGCTTGGTATTGATAATTTCCCCGATATCTACCTGACTAAATTCTGAATGCAGAATCTTGGCTTCAGGATTTAATTTATATATGGCTGATTGCAAGAATCCCAATGTTTCGTGATCTACAAGGTCTGTTTTGTTTAGAATAATGACGTTTGCAAATTCAATCTGATCAGTCAAGAGATTAACAATAGTTCTGTAATCTCCTTCCATATCAGTAAGTTCACGGTCCATCAGAAGCTCACTTGAACCAAAATCTTTCATGAAATTGAAACAATCCACCACCGTTACCATGGTATCTACATAGCTGAAACGGGAAAGATCAATCCCACTTTCCTCATCTATATAGGAAAAGGTTTGCGCTACAGGAACCGGCTCGCTGATTCCGGTACTTTCAATCAGGAGATAATCGAAGCGATTCTCTTGAGCCAAACGCTCTACTTCTTCCATCAAATCTTCCCTAAGCGTGCAGCAAATACATCCATTGCTCATTTCTACCAGTTTTTCTTCCGTTCGGGAAAGTGTATTCTGATTTTCAACTAAGCGGGCATCAATATTGATTTCACTCATGTCATTAACAATTACAGCGACCTTTAATCCTTCTTTATTGTGGAGGATATGATTCAGCAAAGTGGTTTTTCCGGCTCCCAGAAAACCGCTCAATACTGTTACAGGAAGTTTAGTCATATCTTTAAAAATTAGTGTTTATGATTTTTGAAATTGATAATGTGACCTGTTATAAGGCCTGCCGCTCCTAGATAGATTAAGGGAATATGTACCTCAAATATTAAATCTGCCAATACGGAGATCAATATTAGGCCTATAGAAATCCAGAATAGGCACTTCAGCCAACGACTGGATATTTGTTTGGTGATTCTGAAAACCACAACAGCCCCAACGAGCAAAAAAGCAAAGTCTATATAAGGATTGTGAGAGATTCCCAAAGGAATAATCATAAGCAATGGAAAAACAATACAGTGAATGAGGCATAAAACTGCCGCAGAAATTCCTATGGTGTCTAATATTTTTGATTTCATTAAAGGATGGGATTTAAATTTGTTATCGTAACTTTGTTGCAAAAGTATACATTAATTTTCAAATAACGCAACTTTGTTGCATTAAAAAATGAAACAAGTAAGAAATACGCACGCAAAAACTGAAATTTTAAACCTGATTAACGAATCTGAGGTTGCACTTACCCACTCTGATATTCAGAAGAAACTAGGAGATTTGTGCAATAGAGTTACTATTTACAGGGTTCTGGAAAGACTTGAAAATGAAGGCGCTATTCACAAAATTGTAAATATAGACGGAGTGGTTAATTTTGCTAAATGTATCGGGAAATGTACAAGTGAACAACATTTTCATAACCATGTGCATTTTAACTGTAAAGAATGTCATTCTGTGACCTGTATTGAAAATGCTATTCCGGAAATTAGTTTACCAGAACATTTTATTGCTCAGGAATACAATTTTATCATCAGTGGTATTTGCCCTAAATGTGCAGTATCACAATAAAGGAAAGAAATTCTTATCTATAAAAAATCCCTCCAAAGTTGGAAGGATTATTATTAGATGATCTGAATACCAGTATTTCTGAAAGGTTCAAGTTCCGGATCGTTGGAATCCAGATCTGTGATCAGACTTTCGATATCATGAATGTTGCATACTTTAAAAGCTTCTGTGCGGCGCAGTTTATTTCGGTTGGCTAAAGCAATTATCCTTTTGGACGCTTGAGCCATTGCTTTTTTCGTTTCTCCATCGGGAATGGCGGTGGCGGAAATTCCAAAATCTACATCAATGGCACAGGTTCCCATGATAAAAAGGTCGGCAATGTACTGAGAGGCTTCATTACAGGTGGTTGTTCCTATCGTTACAGCCAAATCATGATGGTATATCCCGCCAAGCATGACCAATTCAATGTTCTTAAATTTACTAAGAATGGCAGGCAATGAATAATTATTGGTAATAATTCTCAGTTTTATGTCCAAAGGCATATAATTAGTAACAGCGCATACGGTTGTTCCTCCATCCATAAAAACAGTCATACCATCTTTTAAAAATTGCTGGGTTTTAAGGGCAATAATATCTTTTTCCTTGGTTAGAAACGACTGTCTGTCCTGAAAAGATAACGGATCTTTTTCCCGCAACATCGCACCGCCTCTTACTTTTGATAATAATCCGTTCCGGTGCAGAGTATCAATATCTCTTCGGATGGTATCTTCAGACACGTGAAGTAATAGGGCAAGTTCTTCAAATTTAACCTTATTCTTCTCTTTTAACTGGCTAATGATAGTCTCGAAACGTTCTTCTTTTAACATGATCGTTTATGATTTCCTGAGTTTATAAATAACAGCAACTGCAATAAACAGCAAAGCTATGGTTTCAAAAGCTATTGTCAAAGAAAAATGATGAGCAATAAAACCTAGTAATGCCGGCCCCGCAAGCTGCCCTGCATATCCCATCGTCGTAATCACCGGAATGGTAACAGTAGGTGACAATCCAGGGATCTTTCCTCCTACACTGAAAAAGACAGGAACAATATTAGCCGCTCCCATTCCAAGGAAAATAAACCCTGTAAGAGACAAAATCAACCATGGACTGAAGGTCAGAATAAAGATACCCAAAGAAGCCAGAATACTTCCCCCAATTACCACCGTTTTTCCGCTGAATTTACTTACAATAGAATCTCCGGTAAGCCTCATAACAGCCATGGCCACCGAAAAAGAAGCGTATCCGATTCCTGAGAATTCAGGATCAATATTTTTATTATCTCTTAAAAAGATAGCGCTCCAGTCCAACATCGCTCCTTCTGAAAGAAAAACAATAAAACACATCAGGCCTAACAATAAAACACTCGAATTGAACCACTGAAAACGACTGGAAACCGCTTTTTCTTCATCTACATGAGAAAACTTCATGATGATTTCTTTCTCTGTTGAATAATTAAACAGATTTCTATACTGAAAGATTAATAATAAGATAAGCAATATAGAAATGGTAATCGCTGCATGAATAGGATTCAGTCCCATTTTAATTAAAAATCCTAACCCCAAAGATCCAAACAGCCCACCAACACTGAATAAACCGTGTAATGAAGACATAATCGGTTTTCCATAACTGTTCTGTACCTGAACTCCATGAGCATTCATCGCAACATCTATCCCTCCTATGCTGCATCCAAAAGCAAAAAGTACAAGTGCCATAAGATAAATATTGGAAATAATCAGTAAACAAGGAAGTAATAAAGCAGCAAATAAAACACTGCCCATAATTACTTTTCTGGTTCCCAATTTACTGATGAAAACTCCTGTCAATGGCATTGTTACCAATGCTCCCAACCCTAATGAAAGGAGTAACAGCCCTAAATCTGCTTCATTCAGTCCTAATCTGTCTTTAGCCAAAGGAACCATCGGTGCCCAGCTCGCTATTCCTAATCCACAAATCAGAAATATAAATTGGGTAGCTCTTTTAGCATGAACAGTTTTTTTGTCGATCATAATTAATTATTTTATTTTGCAATATTATGCAAATTTGCATAATATTGCAAAATAAAATTTAAAAATAAGAATTGAAATGAACATTAAAATTGACCATTATGCGATTTGGTGTAACGATTTAGAATTGATGAAAACATTCTATATCAATTATTTTGGAATGAACAGTAATAAGAAATATGTAAACCCCGCCAAAAAGTATGAATCCTATTTTCTGACTTTTTCAGATGATTCCACAGCGAGATTAGAGCTCATGAAACGACCGGATATTCCCGAAAACAAAAATATCCGGGGTTTTATGAAAGGATATGCGCATATTGCTTTTTCAGTGGGAAGTAAAGATACGGTAGATCATCTTACGGAAAAGCTCCGTCACGATGGTTATAAAGTTGTTGGTGAACCCAGAATTACAGGAGACGGATATTATGAAAGTGTCATAGAAGATCTTGAAGGGAATTGGATTGAAATTACAGTATAAGAAAATAAAAGGAGTCAGAAGGAGAAAAAAAATCATTTTTTCTTTGAAAAACAGTGGAAAATAAACAGTTTCATCTTCTTTATTGTTATTCAGAATCGGTATAAATACTGCCCTATTGATAGCATTACGTTGGGAAAAGTAAATAAAAATATTAATTTTATCGCCCGATTAAAGAAAAAGACTAATTATGCCGACTGACGCTTCTCATAAGCTGATCCCGATGACCACCTTCGTCATTGAATATTATTCACATGAAGGATATGCCGATCTTCAAATTTTAAATTTGATGAATAATTATGCCAATTTTCTAAAAAAGAGCCTTACATTGGGAATGTTTGTTCCTGTAGATTCTCAGGGAAACATCCTTAAAGAACCCAAAAATTATGCTTCATGGAAATCTTTGGAACATAATAACGGGAAAAGAACAGATATCGTAGGATTTGAAGAATATACAGAATATCAGAAGGCAGAACTGCAATGTATGTTTGAAGGCTTTAAAGTAGATTATAACGGATATTCAAAAGTAAGAATTACAGCGTCTTATGATCCTTCCATAGAATTATCTTTTAATAAAAACGATCTGCTTCCTGCAGGTTTTCAGGATGTAGAGTCGCTTACTGTTTTTGACGATATCTATTTAACATCCAGTGCTTTGAAAGCAATTGGCGTGAAAATATAGATCGGAAAAGATCCCAATTACTAATAGAAAAATCATTTTATAATGAACTGCGAATGCACAAATATTTTGTATTTGTGCATTTGTGGTAATGAATTATAAGCTACCATTAGCTCTCTTTTTAAACTCAGAAGGAGATATTTGCTGATATCCTTTAAATATTTTATTGAAATGACTTGCATCATTGAAACCCAGTTTATCTGCAATTTCACTGATGTTATAATGACTCTGGAGAAGAAGTTTTTCGGCCACCTTTATTTTATGTTGCATGATGTGTTGCTGTATAGAAAATCCTGTCTGCTTCTTGATATAAATACTGACATAATTAGGAGAAAGCATACATTCTTTTGCCAGGTTTTCAATCTTCATTTTTTCAGCATCCAATACATTTACATTAATATAATAGAGTATTTTTTCGATCCTGCTCAGATTTTTGGTGACCCAATTCTTAGCGGAAACATTGTGCATCGTATTTCTGATCAGAATGGTAAAAATACCCGCAAAAAGATCAGCTGTTATTTCTTTATTATAGGTATTCTTATGGCTGAATTCGTACAATAGAATGCGTGCCAGCTGCAAAAGATGTACTCTATCAGCTGTATTTTTAATAACAGATTCATATACAAATGAATGGTCTTCCATCAGAAGCTGAATCGTTTTTTTTAATTCATTTTTTGTATTCGCAAGAAGGTTTTCCCATAAATAAAGCTCTGTGAATTTTATATAAATGAAACGGGTTTTGTTTTTGATGGTAAACTCATGAGCATCACTGGGTCTTAGCAAAAAAGCATCTCCCTTTTTATAAGGAAATGTAATATTGTTGAGATGGTGAACTCCTTTTCCCTTTTCGATAATGATGAGTTCATAGAAATTATGATTGTGATACTCAATATCCCAATTTTCTTTTTCAACACTGAAAACATTAAAAGAATTAAAATTCACTATTCGTTTCATAATAGAATGGATTTTTACAAATTTACCATTTATTTTTACAATACTTCATGACGGATTATTGATCAATTTTGTCTTACAAATACATTAACAATGAAATATTTAAGACAATCTGCATTGCTGCTTGCATCTACTATTGTATTAATGTCCTTTTCCAAAGACAATGACAAGCCGAAATCAGAGAAAAAAGACAAACAGGAAACAAAACTTCCGACAAAAAAATATTGGCCAAATGGTGCTCAGCTGGTCATATCTGTTTCAATGCAGTTTGAAACCGGTGGGCAGCCGGAAGGAGCAGAAAGCCCGTTCAGTGGAACACCTCTTCCCAAGGGACAACCCGATCTTCCTGCGGAAAGCTGGTACCGATACGGTGGAAACGAAGGAATTTATCGTATGCTGGATTTGTGGAAAAAGTATGATATTAAAGTAACGTCTCATGTTGTAGGCACAGCAGCACAAAAATACCCGGATGTTGCTAAGGCAATCGCAAATGGAGGACATGAAATAGCCGCTCATGGAATTACCTGGGACAATCAATGGAACAAAAGCTACACAGATGAATTAAAGTTTATAAAAGAAGGTGTAGATGTTGTAGAAAAAATTACAGGTCAACGAGCAGTCGGTTACAATGCCAATTGGTTGAGAAGAAGTACAAACACCTTAAAAGCCTTACAGGAGCTTGGTTTTCTCTATCATATTGATGATCTGAGCCGTGATGAACCTTTTATTATCAAAGTGAAAGGGAAAAACTTTGTTGTAATACCTTATACCCTTCGTAATAATGATATTGTAAATATTGAAGGAAAACACTGGAGCCCGGATCAGTTTCTTACCCAATTAAAATTTGAGTTTGATTGTCTTTATGAAGAAGGAGCTTCCCAAAGAAGAATGATGAGTATCAGTTTCCATGACAGAATTGGCGGAACTCCTGCAATGGTTCATGCGATGGAAGAATTTATAAAATATACCAAAGAAAAACAAGGGGTAGTCTTTATGAGAAAAGATGACATTGCTAAAATGGTAATAAATGATCCTAATACTCCTGTAGATAATAGCGAAGAAAAATATAATAAATAAAGAATCATAATTAAAAATAAACAACTATGAATAAACAAACAGCCTATTTTTTCCTGAGAATTTCTATGGGAGTCAATCTTTTAGGTCACGGATTGGTGCGGATTCTCAAACTTCAGGATTTTGCATCAGGAATGATGAAGGGATTCGAAAAAAGCTGGCTTCCACAAGCTATGGTGTACCCTTTTGGAATGATACTGCCCTTTTTTGAACTTATCATCGGATTGTTGTTGATAATTGGTTTTAAAACCCGTATCGCAAACATAGCCGGTGCTTTTCTGATGATTGTGTTGCTTTTTGGAAGCAGTACTATTGAAAACTGGGAAGCAATGGGTGTTCAGATGATCTACGCAGGACTGTTTTATATACTCATCAGCAGAATAGAAGACAATTCCCTGACATTGGATAAAGAGAATAAATAACTCTTGTGTGGGTAATGATTATTAACAGATTCATTTGGGTTTCTATTGGTAATCTTTACCCTATTCACAAATCAAGCCCAACCTTCGGAGATTATGTTACAACTTCCGCGGATTAGGATACTTTCTTTTCATAAGGATATCAGAATTTTGTATCAGAAATAAAAGCTGTTCAAAATATTTATTTTCAACAGAATATAAACCCTCAAAATATAAAATGATGCAAACGATATTAGGAGCCAACGGCCAAATTGGTGAAGAACTGGCCAGAGAAATGAAACGGAATTATACCTCAGACATCAGAATTGTAAGCAGAAAAGCAGCAAAAGTAAATGATACAGATACCGTTTTTTCTGCAGATCTTTCAGACAGAGAGAAAGCAATAGAAGCGGTAAAAGGAAGTGAAGTTGCCTATTTTACACTTGGACTTCCCATGGATACCGAGTTATGGGAAAAACAATTTCTTCTGATTCTGAAAAACGTAATAGATGCCTGTATCATCAATAAGACAAAGCTCGTGTTTTTTGACAATACCTATATGTACCCTCAGAATAGCCAAATTCTCACAGAGCAAACCCCATTTGCTCCTGTAGGAAGAAAAGGAAAAGTAAGAGAAAAAATGACCAGTATGCTTCTGAAAGAAATGGAAGCTGGTTCAATAGATGCTGTAATCTGCAGAGCTCCTGAATTTTATGGCCCAGGAAAAACACAAAGCATTACCAATAGTCTCATTTTTAATGCGATAAAAGAAGATAAAAAACTGAAAGTTCCTTTGAGAGATCATACAATAAGAAGCCTTATCTGGACTCCTGATGCCAGCCGTGCCACTGCACTCATTGGAAATACACCGGATGCTTTCGGGCAAACGTGGCATCTTCCTGTAGACCATCATAAACTTACTTATCAGGAATTTATTGCATTAGCATCCGAGGTCTACGGTCAGGAATTCCGATATTCTGTAATTCCTAAGTTTGCTTTTAAAATAGGAGCCTTGTTTAACAAAAATGCAAAAGAATTGCAGGAATTACTTCCGAGATATGAATATGATAATATTTTTGATGATTCAAAATTTAGAAAAAGATTCCCCGAATTTCAAGTGACCACTTACAGACAAGGAATTGAACAGATCAAAAAAGAACAGAAAAAGTAAACCAACGCTTTCAAAATCGTAACTTAGAATTGAAAAGTTTTAATGCATTACCCAACCTTAAAAAGGTCAACTATGAAAACACCGGAAAAAGTAACCTCCATTACGGCTTTACACCATTATTTGAAGTTGAAGAAACCTTCCAACCCTTTAATTAGTGTTTTTGATTTTAATGATGTTTCCGTTGATCCCCAAACTCTTCTGAGTGCCGTAACTACAGATTTTTATGTGGTTGCCATTAAAAATGAATGTGCCGGGAAGTTCAAATATGGCCAGCAATACTATGATTTTGAAGATGGAATCATGTACTTTATTGCTCCCCATCAGGTTGTACAGTTTGAAAATATTCTACTTTCCGAAGTGAAAGGAAGTGTTCTTGTGATTCATCCGGATTTTCTGCAAGGATATCCATTGGCATCGGGTATAAAAAATTATGGTTATTTCTCCTACACGGCCAATGAAGCATTACATCTTTCCGAAAAAGAAGAAAAAACCGTTACAGATATCCTTGTGAATATCGAGAGGGAAATAGAAGCCAATATGGATGGCTATACTCAGGATCTTCTAATATCCAACATCGATTTGCTGCTAAAGTATTGCGACCGTTTTTACAACCGTCAGTTTCTAACCAGAAAAAAAGTAAATCACGATCTTCTTACCCAGCTTGAAAATTTACTGGATGACTATTTTAAAAATGAGACACTGGCGATTGTTGGTATTCCCTCTGTACAGCTTATTGCTTCACAACTGAATATCAGTCCCAATTATCTCAGTGATATGCTCAGAACGCATACTGGGCAAACCACTCAACAGCATATACAGAACAGATTGATAGAAAAGGCTAAAGAATTGCTTTCCACAACCAACATGTCTGTTTCTGAGATTGCTTATCATTTAGGATTCGAACATCCACAATCTTTCCACCGTTTATTTAAAAACCGAACTACTGTTTCTCCTGTAGAATTCCGAAAATCTTTTAATTAAAAACTACTTGAAATCTATTTGAAACACCCCATAACAATAGAACCAAAATTACTTTTCCTGATTTTATAATAGAGTAACCTCAAAAAAGTGGTAATCAAACGACACAGAAGAAACTTCTACACTCCCCTTACACACAATCATCCGTGCAAATCTGCGTCATCTGTGGCTAAAAAGATAATATTCTATGTTGATGTATTTTCTAGAAAATCACCCACAATTATCTGTGAAAATTTGTATCATCTGTGGTTTAAAAACACTCTTCAACCAAAAAGCTACCAAAAATGAATTGGGTAACCAGATTTTATAGTAAAGATTTAACAATAGTGATAAGACTCATAATAATCACCACTATTCCTACCACAACAAACATCTTCTTCGTAGGAAGTTTAGAGGTAAGCATAGCCGAAAACGGGGCTGTAAAAACGCCTCCCAACAGAAGTCCCAAAACAATATTCCAGTGATGAATGCCAATAGTGAAGATAAAAGTAACAGCACTCGTAACCGTAAGTAGAAATTTCGCAACCGTTGAGCTTCCAACCACATATCGGGGAATTCTTCCTTCTTTAATCAAAGTTCCTGTAACTAAGGGACCCCATCCGCCTCCTGCAAAAGAGTCTATAAAACCACCTATCAATCCCAACACTCTGAGATTAGTTCTCTTTTTAACTTTAATCTGATTATTTTTTTTGCTTTTGAAGGCATTTTTTAAAATATTCAATCCAAGATACAAAGTATAACAGGCAATAATGGGTTTTACAATATGTGCATAATGCTCCCCATAATGAGATAATGTCAAAGCGCCAATAATAGAGCCAACAATGGCCAGAGGAAACAATACCCAAACCATTTTTTTATTTACATTTCCCAACTTGTAATGACTGAAACTTCCGGCTGCTGTTGTAAATGATTCCGCAGAATGAATACTCGCACTAACCACAGGCGGTGGAACATTCAGCAATAATAAAATCGTAGTACATATAACACCGTATCCCATTCCCATAGATCCTGCCACCATTTCTGCCATAAAACCGGCAAACAGCATCCAGTAAAATATATGACCATCTTTATTCAGGAAATGTTGAATATCTCCATAAAGATCAAATTGATAAACAACCAGTCCAAAAATCCCAAAAACCAAAAATACTCCTATGATAGCCAGATAAATATTGGCTTTTCTTTGGGCAATTTTAGTAATATTGATCAATTTTTCAATCTCAACGTTGGATTTTTTTCCTTCAGAAAGATATTCTGTAGTAATTTTGTTAAGCTCTTTCACTTTATAATTAAAATCACCTTTAAGCCGATTTCTGATATTCTGCATATTATCTAATACCAGATCCATTTCATCAGGAATAGTATCAGTAAACGTTTCTCTTAACCTTTTAGCGATTGTCGGAGATTTTCCATTGGTTGAAATAGCAATTTTAAGATTTCCTTTTTTGACAATAGAACCTAAGTAAAAATCGCACAAATCCGGTTTATCTGCAATATTAACTAATACATGATTATGATGAGCCTGCTCACGGATCTTTCCTGCCAAAGTAATGTCGTTTACCGCAATCACCGCAAGATCCATTTCATGAAAATCATTCTCGTTGTAAGGTCTTTCGTGAAGAATGATATTGGGATATTGATGTTGTAGTTCTCTAACTTGCGGAATAATTTCCTTTGCGACAAGCTTTATAGAAGTCTCAGGAGAATTTGCAAGAATAGATTCCAGTTTTTCGAGGGCTACTTTCCCGCCACCAATGAGCAGCAGGGAAAGGGTTTCAAGTTTTAAAAATATGGGATATAAAGAATTACTCATTTGATCACAGTTTTAAATCATAGGTAAAAGCGAGATAATATAAACCTCCAATCTCAGGTCCTGCTGCATATTGAAAATATCGGCGGTTCAAAAGATTCGTTGCGCCTATTTTTATATTGGCATGAATTTCCGGGAGTTTCCACGTCGCCTGAGCGTCGATCGTATAATATGCAGGAATTTCTCCTGATGCTAAAGGACTTTCCCACATAAAACGATTTTGCCATCTCGCAACAACAGTAAACCCTATATTTTTGACAATTTCTCTGTTTCCTACACTGACATTGACCATCCATTTTGGGGTATTAAAGGCGGTGATAAACAGATCAGAGGAATTGTTGGAAGCAAGATTATTATAAGAAACGTTTGTATTGATATTATAATTTCCGGTCACATTATATCGGATGCCTAATGATGTTCCATAACTCTTATAAGTTGTATTGCTGTTGGTATAAACCCGGTATCGGTCCTGTTTGCTTCTGTCCAGCATCGCAAGAACAGCAGCATTGCTTCCTACCTGACTGTTTTTGGGAACTGCAACCTCTACCTGGCCCAGGAATCCTTCATAAATATTATAATAGAAATCCCAATCCAGAACCAATTTATTATTAAAGAAAACAGATTTATATCCTACTTCAAAAGAATTGATTTTTTCGGGTTGCAGTTTCTGCAGATTCGCTATTGTTAAAAGCTGTTTATGATCCTGTGCGGCTTGGCTCTGACTTTTCCCGGCATCTACATCGGCATTCACTGCTGCTGTAAACTGATCTATAGAAGCAATGGTATATGAGTTTTCCAGATATCCCAATCCTTCATTAACCTTGGAGAGACCACCTACTCTTCTTACATTTCCATTGTTAACAAATGAGAGGGCTTCAAACAGAGAAGGAAACCGATACCCATTCTGAAAAGATGCTCTGAAATTATGCTGGTTGACAGGTGAATATACAATGCTTATCCTAGGATTGAGTTTGGCTTCAAATTCAGGGTTTCTATCAATACGTAACGCAGCATTCAATTTTAATTTATCATTAAAGAAAACTTTGGTAAGCTGCGCAAAAGCTCCATACTTCTCATAAATCACATCTTTTCCGAATGTACCATTAGCTAAAGGAACATTTCTTTCACTAACGGGTCTGTTGAAATCCACAAAATTGTTTCCATCAGGAGTAATGCTGTATAAACGGTAATCCACTCCTGCAAGAAGGTTGAAAAACTTTACAAATCTGCTGAGATCGTACGTTAATTCGCCTTGATAAAAACGTGACTTTTGCTCCAGTTTAGCGCCTCCTGTTGCGGGGGCTCCGGCAATTCCTGCATTGGCTGAATCCCAATTATTAATCCCGATAATGGTATTCTTCAATTGTTCAAAAGCAGCAGTTCCCGGAACTACTCTATTTTTGTCGGCCTCTTTGCGAGCCAGAATAAAAGCATCATTGAGATTCACTCCTGCATTGATGTTGTTTTGTAAAGCAGTCTGAAATAAGCTTTTCCAGTTGTTATTCGAAAGATTCGTCAGATCGAGATTATCTGCTAAAGGTTTCAGATTGTAAGAATCTCCTGTATTTTCGATCGATACATACGCTCTGAAAGTAAGTTCTTTGCCTGTAAGCTCTACCTTATGATTCTGAACAGTGGCATTTTGTAACCGTATTTTATTTCCTCTCTGGAAAGTACCGTCCAAAAGGCCATAGCGGTAAACATAAGATGCTTTCCACTGATCACCAAAGCGATAATACAATCCGGCATCAAATTTTATATTTTTCACTTCCGGGCTCACAAGATCTTTTTCCAAATATCCTGTCCTTGAAACATTAAAAGTAGTAGGTTTTCCGTTGTAATCTACTTTTATGGCTACTCTGTTGTTTCTTTCGTCTCCATATTTATTCCAAAGATCTTCTGCCGGATTGTTTGCCAGTTGAAAATTAGGATTGGCTGTAATGAGTGAACTGGGATTCTGATCGGTCAGATTATTGGAAATCCAGTCTGTTCCTGTAAAATAGGCTGCATTAATTTTGACTGCCAGATTTTTATTGAAAACTTTGGCAAACCGAAGGGCGCTTTCTCCTAAGGAACTTATTTTATGATTAACATTGTCTACATGATTGACTCCTCCGCGAAAGTACACACTTAATCCCTCAGAGGTAAATGGATCTTTGGTTTGAAGACTTGCTAATCCGTTAATAGCATTCATTCCGTACAATGCCGAAGCTGCACCGGGAGTAACTTCCATAGACTGGATGTCTAATTCTGTAGGCCCAATCGCATTTCCCAATGGTACTCCCAACGTTGCAGACTGTACATCTACCCCATCTACCAATTGCATAAAGCGAAAGTTATTGGGAGAATTAAATCCTCTGGAATTAGGAATTTTCAAGGTAAGACTGGAGGTGAGTAACTGCAGCCCTTTTACATTTTCTAAGGTTTCATAAAAAGACGCAGCGGGGCTTTCTCTAATGGTTTTAATATCAATTTTTTCAATCGCTATTGGAGATCGCAGTATTTTTTCCGGAACCCTTGATGCTGAAATGACAACGGCATCAATGATTGTATTTTGAGGATTCAATCCCACCGTAATTTTATTGGATGGGGAAAGAACTTCAACAGTCTGACTGGCAAATCCCTCTTTATTAATGACCAAACGAAATGGAATGGTTACCCTCGTTCTGATTTTAAAATTCCCCAATTGATCCGTTAATGCTGTATCTTCTGTACTTTGGATCTGTACCTGTACCGAATCTAATCCTTTTCGGGTTCCTGTACTTTTAATTGTTCCGCTTAGTTCTATAAGCTGTTGCTGGGCTTCTGCCAGATTAAAAAATAAAAATGTAAATGCAATAATACCTGCTTTTGGTAGAAAATTTCCCTGTTTTTTGTTTTTCATTTTTGCTTCATTTTTTTAGGGTGAGAATGAAGCTGTCTGAACTTTTCTATTGATTGTATTTAACCACAAAAGTTTTCAGTGTAAGTCGAAGAAAAGCTCACATTAGATTAAAATCAAAGATTTTTACAAAACTTAGGTAATTTGTTATGCACAAAGTTTGGCTCTTAAAAAAACTAATGTATTTGAAACTTTTGTGATTTTGTAAAGTTTAGACAGCTTTGTTTGTATTGTTATTTTGAGAATCAACAACACATGCACATTCGTCCGCCTAAATGAAGTGGTTTAGTTTTTTTGTTTTTTTTCAGATCATAATGAAAATTAGCCATATAATTAATTTAAGGTGTGTAAGTAACGGTATGAAAAATCACCAAATGTTTCATCTGCAAGTCTTTTCTGTACATAAATTCCCAAAAGCTCGTCCAATGTGGTAAGAATTTCTTCTTCGCCTAAGTTTTCTTTAAACTTTGTATTAAGACGCATTCCCAATCGGTCTCCGCCAATATGAAGGTTATATTTGCCATAAGCAGTTCCTACAAAACCTATTTCAGCGTTGGGAGATCTTCCGCAACCGTTAGGGCAACCCGTCATACGAATGGTAATATCTTCTTCTAAAAGGCCATATTTTTCAAGGATAGGTTCTATTTTAGTAACCAAAGAAGGTAAATAACGTTGTGCTTCGGCTAAAGCGAGTGAACAGGTATTCAGGGCAACACAGGCAACAGAGTTTTTACGTAAGGCGCTTGCTCCACTGGTATAATCTGAAATTCCGTGTTCTTTTAAAATGTTTTCAATTTCAGGTTTATCTTTTTCCTCAATATCAGCTAAAATAAGGTTCTGATTACAGGTAAAACGGAAGTTGGCCTTACCAAGTCTGGCAATTTTCAACAATCCTTCTTTCAAAGGATATTCCTGAGTATTGAGCACTCTTCCATGTTCTACAAAGAGAGTATAAAACCATTTTCCTTCATGGTTCTGTATCCAGCCATAACGGTCTTTTCTCTGTTCAAATGTAAATTCTCTGGCAGGTTCAAAGCTGAATCCCGTTCGTTTTTCTACTTCGGCTCTGTATTGATCAATCCCTAGTTTATCAATCGTATATTTTAGCCTTGAAAGTTTTCTGTCGCTTCTGTTTCCAAAGTCTCTTTGTACGGTGATGATCTCGTAAACGGCTTTCAGAACTTTTTCTTCTGTGTCTACAAACCCAAGTACAGAAGCAAGACGTGCATACGTTGCTTCATTTCCGTGAGTGGCTCCTAATCCGCCTCCGGCCGCGATATTGTAACCTACGATTGTATTATTCTCAATAATGGCGATCAGGGCAATATCATTGATAAATACGTCTACATCATTATTTGGAGGTACAGCAATTCCGATCTTTAATTTTCTGGGAAGGTAACGGTCCTGATATAAAGGATCTTCTTCTGATTTTCTGTCTACAAGCAATTCATCATCAATCCATATATCATAATATGATTGGGTTTTAGGAAGACACATGGCACTGATCTTTCCTGCCAATTCATAAGCTTCCTGATGTAAAGGTGATTCTGAAGGGTTGGCTGTACAGGTTACGTTTCTGTTCACATCTCCACAAGCCGCGATAGAATCCAGATGCTGGAGATTAAAACTTTGAATCGTTGGTTTTAAATGTGATTTTAAGATCCCATGAAGCTGTATCGTCTGTCTTGTTGTAATTTTGATGGTTCCCGTGGAATGATCTTCTGCGGTTTCATTCAATCCTACCCATTGTTCCGGGGTTAAAAAGCCACCTGGAAGTCTAAGACGAATCATGTAAGAATACAACCATTCCAGTTTTTTGGAAACACGTTCTTCTCTTCGGTCTCTGTCATCCTGCTGATACATTCCGTGAAATTTGATCAGGGTCTGGTCATCTTCTCTGATGGCTCCTGTAATGTGATCTGCAAGGCTTTCTTTTAAGGTTCCCCTAAGGCCGTTGCTCGCAGTTTTGATCCTTTCTACAGGGGAAAGGTTATCTTTATTGCTCATAGATTGATTTCTTTAAATTTTACAAATGTTTTTGTTTCAGATTAATAGACGTCTTTGGCGTATCTTCCGGCCAGTTCCATTTCTTCCAGGTAATGAAGTGCTTCTTCTTTACTTCGTTTTCCTTCTTTCTGAATGATATTAACGAGGGTTTCTTCCACATCCCTGCTCATAGGTTCTTTTGCTCCACATACATATACAGACGCTCCTCCTTCCAACCAATAAAAAACTTCCTGAGCCTTCTGTTCTAGTTTATGCTGTACATATATTTTCTCTGCCGTATCTCTGGAGAAAGCAAGATCTAAGTGAGTCAGGCTTCCTGTTTTAATAAGTTCTTGAAGTTCAGCTTGGTAAAGGAAATCCGATACAAAATTCCGGTCTCCAAAAAACAGCCAGTTTCTCCCTTCTGCACCTACCGCATCACGCTCCCAAAGAAATGATCTGAAAGGCGCAATTCCTGTTCCAGGGCCAATCATGATGATATCTTTATCCGTTTCAGGAAGTTTGAAATGTCCGGCATCCTGAATGTAAAACTCTATATCTTCTCCTTCCTGAAAATCACTTAAGAAACCACTACAAAGTCCGTTATGTTTCTGATGATCAATAAAAAACTCTGATTTAGCAACTGTGATGTGAATTTCGTTTTCCCCGTGCGCTTCTAAAGATGAAGAAATAGAATAAAGACGAGGAGCCTGCCCTGTCAATATCTGGATGACTTCTTCAAATTCTTCAGCGTTCTTTACCGGATAAATTCTTAATAGATCGAGCAGACTTAAACGAACTTCAGGGATAGAATGTCCTGTGATTTTGGCATACTGAGCCACTACAGATTTCAGCAAATAGCTGATATTAAGGTGCCTGTATAGTAATTCTTCTGCAGTATCTGTAGCTTTGGCGGTCTCAATTTTTCTGTCAGGATCTATTCCTGTGAGATGTATAATTTCTTCAACTACCGTTTTTGAATTGAAAGGAATGATGCCTAAAGCAGCTCCCGGTTGATAAACAAGGTTTTCTTCTGTCTCTATTTCAATGTGATACGTTTCTTTTTCTGATGTTATGTCATTCAGATTTACCGTCGCAGAAACTTTTCCTTTGTATTTTTTTCTTCCTGATGTTGATTTTGAAGACGTACTGTTTTTTATCGGATGAGCAGAAGTTTTACTTACTGTTTCGAATACATTTTCTATCCAGTGCGTTGCTTCCTCTTCATAATCAATGTCGCATCTTTTTAAAGGGACAATACGTTGTGCACCCAAAATCTCGAAACGGGAGTCAACGTCTTCACCAGTCTTGCAAAATTGAGGATAGCTGCTGTCTCCTAAAGCCAGGACACCAAATTTCAGGGCATTCAGATCGATATCATTCTCGTGAATATGATCATAGAACTTTTTGGCAAGAGCCGGAGGTTCTCCCTCTCCCTGTGTGCTGATAATAACAAAAAAGAATTCTTCCTTGCTCAAATCTTTTGGCTTGTATTGGGAAAGATCTGCTAATTTGACCTGGATTCCTTTTTTCTTAACAATTCCAGCCAGTACTGTTGCCAATTTTTTGCTGTTTCCTGTTTCTGTTCCATATGCCAGCGTGATTTTTTTCACTGTATTGGGCAGCGTATTTTCAAGCTGTTGGGGAGGCAATACAGCGGTGAGAGAATTTCCTCCTGCAAGTCCCGCTAGATATCCACTGGCCCAGATGGCTTCATCTCTGGAGAAATCTCCGGATATTTGTTTTAATATGTTCAGTTTATTTTCAGACAGCATATTCAAAGAAGTTTTGATTTTTAGGGATTAAGCTTCCATTTTCCACCGATTTGAAGTAAAGGCCTTCTTTCTCTGTGTTTTCAAGCCATGCAAATTCTTCATGAAGATTGACAATGTTACCCACAACAACCAATGAAGGGGAAACAAAGGTTTTATTTCCAAATGTTTGATTAAAATCTTCAAATGAAGAGGTATACACTTTTTGATACAGAGTGGTAGCCTGTTCAATAATGGCAATTTTTTTATCCTCGGAGATTCCAAGCTGTCTGAATTTCTCTACAAGCTTGGTAAGGTTTCCTTTCGACATATAGAAAACAAGGGTATCACTAGTTAGGGCAAGTTCTTTCCAGTATTCTTCATTCAGAATATCGGATTTGTAATAGGTAAGAAACCGTACCGAAGTTGAGTATCCTCTTGCTGTTAAAGGCATTCCCGCAAAAGCAGCAGCTCCGAGAGCAGCCGTAATTCCCGGGATAATCTCGTAAGGAATCCGATTGTCTTTTAACGTCTGCAATTCATCCAGAATATTCGAAAATATAGAAACATCTCCGCCTTTAAGCCTTACAATGGTTTTATTCTGGCGAGCATATTCTACCATTAAAGTATTGATATGAGATTGAGGAGTAGACGCATTTTTGCTGCATTCTTTGCCTACATAGATTATTTCTGTGTGTGCTTGGGCATACGTTTCCAGAATTTCGGGGCTTACCAGACGGTCACATAAAATGACATCTGCCTTTTCAATAGCTTTTACTGCTTTTACTGTGATGAGTTCGGGGTTGCCAGGCCCTGCACCGATAAGGTAAACCTTTGGTGATTGTATTGTTGTTTTCATTGAAGTCGGTGTTAGTTAAGGAATTAGAAGAGTCCTTCTACAGAAAGGTACCTTTCTCCGGTATCGTAGTTTACGGTTAGAATTTTAGCGTTTGGAGATATTTGCGGTAAATGTTTTGCGATGGCAGCTAAAGCGGCTCCTGTAGAAACTCCTACAAAAAGGCCTTCTTTTTTGGCTGCATTAAGGGCATATTCATAAGCTTCGTCCTTTCCTACGGTGATTACTCCATCCAAAAGGGTAATATCCAGAATGGAAGGTACAAATCCAGCTCCGAGACCTTGTAAAGGGTGTGGTGCAGGACTTCCACCGCTTAATACTGGAGACAGTTCAGGTTCTACGGCAATTACTTTTACGTGAGGAAGTTTTTCCTTTACTACTTTTGCAATTCCGGTAATGTGTCCTCCGGTTCCGACTCCGGTAATGATATAATCGAGGCCGTCCGGAAAGTCCTGAAGGATCTCCTGTGCTGTTGTTTCTGTATGTACTTTTACATTGGCAGGATTATCAAACTGTCTTGGAATCCATGAATTTGGAGTTTCTTCCGCCAGTTCATTCGCTTTTTCAATAGCTCCTTTCATTCCTTTTTCTCTTGGAGTAAGAACGAATTCGGCTCCGTAAGCTTCCATGATCTTACGACGTTCTATACTCATGCTTTCGGGCATTACGAGAATGAGTTTATATCCTTTAACAGCCGCTACCAGTGCAAGGCCAATACCTGTATTTCCGCTGGTAGGTTCTATAATTGTACTATCACTGTTTAATAATCCTTTGGTTTCTGCATCTTCAATCATTGCCAATGCAATTCTGTCTTTGATACTTCCGCCAGGGTTATTTTTTTCCAATTTGATCCAGACTTCATGATTGGAACTGAAAAGGTTGTTGATTTTCACGACGGGTGTATTGCCAATCGTTTCTAATGCATTCTGAAATTTCATATCACTGTAATTTTTATTTTTTGTTTTTTATATCACAAAGTTTAAAGATTCCGGTAAGGAACTGTTATCCTTTATTTTAATTTCGCTTTTATGGAAGACCAACGATTGGGCAGGTACATCCTGAGTGATCCATACATTTCCTCCAATGATGCTCTCGCGGCCTATTGTCGTATTTCCTCCAAGAATAGTGGCTCCCGAATAAATAATCACATCATCTTCAATATTGGGATGTCTCTTCTGATTGGCTTTCTCTTTGGAAACATTCAGCGCGCCCAGGGTTACTCCCTGATAGATTTTCACATGGTTTCCTATGATGGTGGTTTCTCCAATGACAATTCCGGTTCCGTGATCAATAAAAAATGAGGCTCCGATCACTGCTCCGGGGTGAATATCTATTCCCGTCTTACTGTGAGCATATTCTGAAATGACCCGCGGTAATATCTTTACTTCCTGGTTCCAAAGCTGATGCGAAATACGGTAAACGTAAGTGGCAAAAAAGCCGGGATAAGCAAGATAGACCTCATCCAGTGAGTCTGCAGCAGGATCAAATTCTAAAATTGACTTTGCATCGAGCACCAGCTGATCATACAGTTCCGGTAAAGCTTCAAAGAATCTGTTCACATGAAATTGAGTTTCTTCTTTATCTACGGTTATCGTATTGATTAGTTCAGAAAGAGTTCTCTGCAAGGTTGCGAAATCTTTTTCCAGCTGTTCTTCAGTATTATCATTTTGGGGAAGAAAAAGTACTTCATACAATTCTTTAACCCACTTTTTTGTTTTTATTTTATCAAAAAATCCATGAATGTTGTTCTGTTTTGTATGATGAATTTTCTGAATTAAATGATTGGAAATTGCCATCTTTTCTATTGAATTATACAGGCTGCAACAGTGGAATTAGAAGTTTCATCTACCAGAATTGCAGACCCTGTTGTTTTATTATTGATAAAACTATCATAGACCAAAGGCTGTGCCGTTCGAAGGGTAACTTTCACAATTTCATTAAGTTTGATATCAGAATCAACCGCTTCCTGTTGAAGAGTATTCACATCAATCTTATAATCTACTTCTTTAACAATAGCTTTTACCAGTCTGCTATTCTGTTGCAGCAGATATTTATTACCTGGTTTTAAGGGTTTCTGATCCAGCCAGCATAAAAGAACCTCAACATCTTTTTCTGCTGCCGGAAGCTGATCTTCTGTAGCGAAAATATCTCCTCTGCTGATGTCTACATCATGAACGGTATGAATAACAACAGGCTGTCCCTCAAATGCTTCTTCCTTTTCCAATCCGTTGATCTCAATTTTTGAAATTTCGGTTACCAGACCTGCAGGAAGTATTTGTATTTGATCTCCCTTTTTGAAATACCCGCTCAATATTTGTCCGGCATATCCTCTATAATCATGAAGTTCCTCTGTTTGAGGGCGGATAACATACTGAACCTGAAAACGGCTTCCGGTATTCAATTCTTCATTCAAGGTTACCTGTTCCAGATATTCAAGAAGAGAGCTTCCCTTGTACCAATCTGTTTTGGATGAATTGGAAACAATATTGTCACCTTTCAGCGCAGAAATCGGGAAATAATTTACCTCTTTCAATCCCAGGTTTTCTGCAATTTTTGAATAATCGCATTTGATGGTTTCAAAAACATCTTCGGAATAATCTACCATATCCATTTTATTAATGGCTACAGCTACCTTTTTCAGTTTCAAAAGTGATGCGATGATGGAATGTCTTCGGGTTTGTTCTATTACTCCTTTTCTCGCATCTATCAAAATAACCATCAAGTCAGAGTTTGAGGCTCCTGTGATCATGTTTCGGGTATACTGTACGTGTCCCGGTGCATCTGCAATGATAAATTTTCTTTTGGCAGTGGAGAAATAGCGGTAAGCCACATCAATGGTTATTCCCTGTTCTCTTTCGGCACGAAGCCCGTCCGTTAAAAGAGCAAGGTCTACACCGTCTTCATTTTTATTTTTAGAATGTTTTTCAAGGACTTCCAACTGATCCTGTAAAATACTTTTGCTATCGTAAAGCAATCTTCCGATAAGGGTGCTTTTACCATCATCTACGCTTCCTGCTGTTATAAATCTTAATATATCCATCCGATTTTAATTATAAATAATGAGTAATTTTATTGTTACCTAAGTAAAGTTGATTACTTATCTAAAAGTATCCTCCTTTTTTTCTGTCTTCCATGGCAGCTTCAGTTACTCTGTCATCAATACGGGTTTCTCCACGTTCTGAAATTCTTGTCGCAACAATTTCATCAATCACAGAATCTATGGTTGCTGCACTGGATTCTACTGCAGCAGTACAAGTCATATCTCCTACCGTTCTATAGCGCACTTTTCTGGTGGTAATAATGTCTTCAGGCTCCAGCAGAACGTGTGATGAATTGGCCAGCCACTGTCCGTTGAAATCGATCACTTCTCTTTCGTGCGAAAAATAGATTGAAGGTAAGGCGATCTTTTCTCTGCGGATATAATTCCAAATATCAAGCTCGGTCCAGTTACTGATGGGGAAAACTCTTACATTTTCTCCTTTTTGAATTTTTCCGTTGAAAATATTCCATAGTTCAGGTCGCTGAAGTTTTGGGTCCCATTGCCCGAATTCATCGCGAACAGAGAATATTCTTTCTTTAGCCCTGGCTTTTTCCTCATCTCTTCTTGCTCCTCCAATGCAGGCATCAAATTCGAATTCTTCTATAGTATCCAGCAAAGTATAGGTCTGAAGCCAGTTTCTGCTGGGGAATTTTCCTTTAGCTTCGGTTAATTTTTTACTTTTTATGGTATCTTCAACTTTTCTTACTACCAGCTTGACATTCAATTGGTTTACCAGCTGATCACGAAAATCTAACACTTCCGGAAAATTGTGTCCTGTATCTACATGAACGAATGTAAAAGGAATTTTCCCATGTAGAAAAGCTTTTCTTGCCAGATGAGCCAGCACAATACTGTCTTTCCCTCCGCTGAATAGCAAAGCCGGGCGTTCAAACTGGCCCGCAACTTCTCTTAATATATAAATAGATTCAGACTCTAACTGATCCAGATAGTTTAATTGGTATTTTGACATATTTTTATTTTTTATTGATGAATATGGAGGCCGCATTCCTTTTTATTGGCATCTTCCCACCACCAACGGCCTGCTCTGAAATCTTCGCCTTCTTTAATAGCTCTTGTACAAGGTTCACATCCTATGCTCACAAAACCCTTTTTATGCAAATGATTATAAGGTAAATGATGGGTCTTTACATACTCTGTAACCTGTTCGGAACTCCAGTGAAGAATGGGATGAAACTTGATGATATTATTATCTGGATCCCATTCTATTTGAGGCATGTTTTGACGGTTGGCAGAATGTTCAGACCTCAACCCGGTGATCCATACCTGATATCCTTTCAGTGCTTTCTTCAATGGATGAACTTTGCGAATAGCACAACAGGTTTTTCTTTGTTCTACGGACTGGTAAAATGAATCGGGACCGTTTTCAGAAATGAAGCTTTTCAATTCTTCAGTATCAGGATAGTAGGCTTTGATATTTTTTTTAAAGAAAGCTCTTGTGTTGGTCCAGGTTTCATAAGTCTGTTCAAAAAGCCGCCCTGTATCCAGTGTGAAAATATCAATATTGAGATCTTTTATCAGATGAGTAACCACCTGGTCTTCATAGCTGAAGCTGGTAGAGAAAATAACTTTATCAGGAAATCTTTCGGCAAGGGTTTGCAGTTCATTGCCTCGAAAAGAGCCTTCATAAAGCTCTTTCAGAAGTATATCATATTCATTTTTAAGAATGTTTTCCATATCCATTCGAATTTTTGTATTGCAAATATATATAAAATTCTATAACTCCTATCAAAATAGTAGAATTTAAATGAAAAAAAATTATTTGTTATTAATAAACTTAGTCAGAGTAGCTTCCATCATACTTGTTCTGGTCTTTTCACGAACGATCATTAATTCTTTCCTAAGATAACAAACGGCCTCATCCACACAATCATCACAGGCTTCATAAAAGTTTAAAGATACGCATGGAGTAAGTGCGATGGGACCGTCAAAAATACGGTAAATATCTGCAAGAGAGACCTCATCGGGAGATTTCAGGAGATAGTACCCTCCTACTTTTCCCTGTTTGCTGTTGACCAGTTTTGCTCTTTTAAGCTCCAGAAGAATCTGTTCTAAAAATTTTTTGGGAATATTTTCGTCTTGTGCAATAACGGAAGTGGGCAGAAAGCCTTGATTGTAATTTCTTGCTAATCTGACCATTGCTTTTAGTGCGTATTTGCAACGTTTTGACATCATAATTTCTGCAAGTTATGATAAATTATTTTATTTATGAAATGTTTTATAATGAAGTAATGGATTAGAACCAACTATAAAATCCGTTAATTTGCGGACCTTCCGAAAGAGAAAATATTTTTCATATTTCGAGGTTGGTATCAGAATCTATCTATTTTTTCTCTAATATAAAGTAAGCCAGTTCTCTATCTTCACGTTTCAAGTTTTCAATTCTGGCAAAGTTGCTTTTGAGAAGTACTTTTTGAGATCCTATATTATCCAGATTTGTTACGGCAACAATATCTTTTTCGTGATTTAATGATGAGCAATACCCAACGAGTGCTTTACAAACATTTGTTCCCAATCCTTTTCCCCAGTAATTTTCTCCTAAGATATACCCTATTTCTATTTGTTCAGGATTGTCTAGAAAGATTCTGGCAAGACACATTCCTACAAAACCATTGTTTTGGGCATTAAATATTCCCCATCGGCTAAAGCTTCCTTCCTGATAATCTGATAATGCTTTTTCAAACATTTCTTTATATTCTTGAGGAGTTTTATAGGGAAGATAGCGGGTAACGTTTTCGTTTTCAAAAAGTTCAAAGAATAAAGAAAATTCCTGAGGGGTAAACTCTCGGATAATAATTGTACTGTCTTCGTAATACATAGAAACAGGATTTGGTTGATAATATTGAATAAAATTACATTAATATCCTTAATTTTGAGGTAATCATCTATAAATTTATTGATTTGAAACTCCCACTCACCTATTATTCCAACCAAGATGTTCTTTTTCTGGCACGAGATCTTTTGGGAAAAGTACTTTTTACTGAAATCAACGGAAACCAGACAGCGGGTATCATTGTAGAGACAGAAGCTTATAACGGTGTATCAGATAAGGCTTCTCATGCGTATGGAGGGAGACGTACCGATCGCACGGAAATCTTGTATGATCATGGTGGGGTTTCCTATGTTTATCTGTGTTATGGAATTCATCATCTTTTTAATGTGGTAACTTCTGTGCTGGATGAACCTCACGCTGTTTTAATAAGAGCTGTTGAACCGTTTTTAGGCAAGGAATTCATGGAAATCAGACGAAAAATGCCAGTTACCAAAGCTGCCATATCTTCCGGTCCCGGATCTGCTGCAAAAGCATTGGGTATTGACAAAGCTTTCAACAAAAAAGACCTTGCCGGAAATGAAATCTGGATTGAAGATCACGGAATTCAGTATTCTGCTGAAGACATTATTGAAGCTCCAAGAATAGGTGTTGCATATGCACAGGAAGACGCACTTCTGCCGTGGCGTTTCTTTGTGAAAGGAAATCGATATGTAAGCAAACCCAATACATTTTAAGAGGATTCTAAAAGCAATTAGAGTGAATAATAATTACCAAATATGTGCTACAATGGGAAAAATCTTTATTCTCTTATGGCCAAATAAAATTCTTTATATGACGCAACAAGATCTTCTAATGAAAATCCGCGGTTAAGGCCACTGGTATTGGGAAGAACCCATACTTTAGCTCCGCAGAAATCTTCATCTTGCGCACCCCAGAGAATCTCTTTCTTTTTAGAAAACGCTTTATACGCTGCCTTACCAAGAAAAGCTACATATCTGGGTTGAAACTCGTGGATTTTTGTTTTAAAAGTTTCCAGAGAATCATCAAATTCTTCTTTTGAAAGCTCATCTGCGCGGGAAGTCGCTCTGGCTACCGCAGTAGTCAAACCATATCCAAAGTCTAGAATACTGGTATCATGAATGGCCTCAACTTCATAAGGTGTAAAACCAGACTGATGAAGAACCTTCCAAAAACGGTTGCTTCTTCCTGAAAAATGATGACCATCATCTGCTGATTTCAATCCTGGATTAATTCCACAGAATATAACATCGAGATTGTGGGTAATAATATCTGTTAACATGATCAAACTTCTTAATTGTAAAGAGCAATATAATGATATTTCAAGTCTTCTGCTTATTGAAATTAAGACAAATTCAATCAATTTTATTATGCTTTGTCTATCAAATAATTAAACAAATAGATAAGTTAGTATGAATCAATTATTATTTTTAGTTAATATTCATATATAAATTCACCAAATAGCGAAATATATAAAATAATTGATTACTTTTACAATACTCAATTACACAATATATGCAAAATATACTTTTATCAGCTGTCATGGCATTTTTATTTTTTACGGTCAAAGTATATGATCAAGTAGGGATTAGTACTTCTACTCCACAAGGTAATTTTACTATAGATGCAGGAAAGGAGAACCTTGCTAGAGGAACTCCTACAGCCGCTCAACAGGATAATGATAAAAGATAATCTATTCCCTCATGATTGTCTCTTTTATCAATACAATAATGATTTTTAAAAATTATTGCGCGTTAGATTCTAATACACAAATACAAAAGAGTGGCATCTGCCACTCTTTATTTTATTCAACAAAATGTTTAATTATAAATTTTTTTAAAGCAAATTCTTCTTTAAAAATTCTTCCAGATCTTTACCGTGGAGATTTTTAGCAATAATAGTTCCTTCTCCATTGATGATCACATTGAAAGGAAGTTCATCCACTTCATACGTTTTGGCAACAGGACTTTTCCAGAATTTCAGATCACTGATCTGAACCCAACTGATACCAAAACGTTCTATTGCTTTTTGCCAACTATCTTTGCTTTTATCCAAAGAAACCCCAAGGATTTCAAATGTATTATTCTTCACCTGTTCAGAATAGCTCGTATAAAGAGATTTCAGCTCAGGCTGTTCTTCTACACATGGAGCGTACCACGTTGCCCAGAAATCTATTAACACAAGCTTTCCTTTAAGCGTGGAAAAAGAAAAAACAGTTCCGTCCGCTTTCGTCATATTAATTTCGGGAGCCTTCTTCCCTATTTCTATTTTACCATTTTGAGCAAAAGCAAGTCCTGAAATTACCATTAAAAGTAATATAAAACGAATCTTCATACTAATCATTTATAGGGTAATCTTTATCCAGCCAATCTGTTTTAATATTCTTAGGCAGATTCAAGAGTTTGGCATTCTTGAAACCAAGTTCCATCAACAAATTAAAGGCAGGACGGATATTAGGACATTTTACGAAAGGACAACACCCGCAGTAAATCACAATTTCCTTATCCTTAGGAACGTTTTTAAGATAGTTTCTTAACTTTTCCAGGTTTTCGGGCTCGCGGGTAGGTCCTATATCCACAGAACCTTTAATAATCGCTTCAGGCCCTACCGAAAGGATAACCAGATCTTTTGTTTTCTTTTTTTCAATTCTGGATGCCAGTAAAGCAGGATCCATAAGCTGGCTGTCTTTCCATGGATCAGGTTTTTGTTGTGCATGACCGAATATAGAACCAAACATGCAGACAATGATAAACAAATACTTCATACTTCTATTTTTCACAAAGATAAATGAAGAAGTTGAACATTGAAAACAATATGCCCAACCTTTTTCCTTTCATGATTTTTCAGTTCGTTATCGAATAATTTTATACTTTTATATGAAGTATTATTCAATAAAAATACCTTATGAATAAGGAAGAAACATTCCAGCCTGATGTCATCATCATAGGAACAGGACTTGCAGGGCTCACTGCTGCGATGGAAATAACCAATGCGGGGAAAAAAGTACTTTTATTAGACCAGGAAACGGAGGAAAATATGGGAGGACAGGCCTTCTGGTCATTTGGAGGTCTTTTTCTGATCAATTCGCCACAACAACGGCGTATGGGCATCAAAGATTCCTATGAACTGGCTTTACAGGATTGGCAAGGAACTGCAGGATTTGACCGTGAAGAAGATTATTGGCCCCGTCAATGGGCAGAAGCTTATCTGCAATTTGCCGCAGGCGAGAAATATGATTATATCTCTAAGCTTGGGATCAAATTGATGTTTATGGTAGGTTGGGCTGAGCGTGGTGATGGATCGGCAACAGGTCATGGGAATTCTGTACCCCGTTTTCATGTGAGTTGGGGAACTGGAACAGGTGTTATAAAACCTTTTGTTGAAAAAGCCTATCAGGCCAAAGAAAAAGGATTGTTGCAAATGAAATTCAGGCACAGAGTTACCGATCTTATTATTGAAAATGGTAAAGTAAAAGGTTTAAAAGGCGATATTCTGGAAAATGATCAAAAAGAAAGAGGTGTAGCAACCAACAGAAATGTAATCTCTCAATTCGAATATAATGTTCCTAATATTATCATTGCTTCCGGAGGAATTGGTGCCAATCACGAACTCGTAAGAAAAAACTGGCCGGAAAGACTGGGAAAAGCCCCTGAAAATATGGTTTGCGGTGTTCCTGCGTATGTAGACGGAAAAATGATCGGTATTGCAGAAAGCGCAGGTGCAGATATCATTAACCGTGACCGAATGTGGCATTATACAGAAGGTTTACAAAATTGGAACCCCATCTGGCCTAATCACGGAATCCGTATTTTGCCAGGTCCTTCGTCTCTTTGGTTTGATGCTAAAGGGAACCGTCTTCCAGCTCCGTTCCTTCCAGGCTTTGATACATTAGGAACCTTGAAATATATTCAGGAGACAGGTTTTTCTTATTCATGGTTTATTCTTACTCAGAAAATTATTAAGAAAGAATTTGCTTTGTCAGGTTCAGAACAGAATCCGGATATTACCAATAAAGATTATTCACTTTTCCTGAAAAGAATTTTTGGAAAAAAAGCGCCGGGTCCCGTAGAAGCTTTCAAAGAACATGGTAAGGATTTTATCGTATCAGACAATCTGAAAGATTTGGTAGATAAAATGAATGCATTATCTGGCGATCATCTTTTACATTATGACCATATAAAGTCTCAGATAGAAGCAAGAGACAGAGAGTTGGATCATAAATTTTCGAAAGACACACAGGTGAATTACATTAGAAATACCCGAAACTATCTGGGAGATAAACTTGGCCGTGTGGCTGCCCCGCATAAGATATTGTCTCCTGAAAATGGCCCGTTGATCGCTGTACGTCTTAATATTCTGACCAGAAAAACATTAGGCGGAATTAAAACTAATCTGAACGGACAAGTTCTAAAGGAAGATGAAAGCATCATAGAAGGTCTGTACGCTGCAGGAGAAGCCGCAGGGTTTGGAGGCGGTGGAATGCATGGCTATCGTGCCCTGGAAGGAACATTCTTAGGCGGATGTATTTTTTCAGGAATGAAAGCAGGAAAATATATTGCAGGTTTATAATACCTTCATTAAAAATACAGGTAAGAAACCATGAAACATTATTTTAACAACAAAGTGATTTGGATTACCGGCGCTTCATCAGGAATTGGAGAAGCCCTGGTAAAAAATCTAGCTCTGAATACAAATGCCCACATTATTCTTTCCTCAAGAAAAGAAGAACTTTTACATGCTGTTGCTGAGAAAGCAGGACTTCCCGCCAATCGCTATGCGGTGATACCCCTAGATTTGATGGATTACAAAAATATGCCCGATGTGGTTTCCAAAGCAATAGAAAAATTTGGAAGAATAGATCTCCTTATTAATAATGCCGGTTTATCCCAGCGTTCTTTAGCCATAGAAACGGATATAGAAGTAGATAAACGTCTTATGGATATAGATTTTCTAGGAACGGTAGCTCTTACAAAAGCTGTACTTCCCTATATGATTGGAAATGGAGGCGGACAGATTGCCGTAGTCTCCAGCCTTATGGGAATATTTGGAGCTCCAATGCGAAGTGGCTATGCCGCTGCAAAACATGCTTTGCACGGTTTCTTTGATGCATTACGGGCAGAATTATATGATAAGAAAATACTCATCACCATTATTTGTCCCGGTTTTATACAGACCGATATTTCTATCAATGCAGTCACCGGAGATGGTTCCAAACAAGGAACCATGGATAATGCTACCAATAATGGGATGCCTGTAGACGTTTTTGCCAAGAAAATGCTTCATGCTATTGAAAAAAAGAAAAACCAAAAAGCTATTGGAGGAAAAGAAGTACTGGCTGTTTATCTGAAACGATTTGTTCCCGGAATACTGGCAAAGATCATTCGAAAAGCGAAGGTCGTATAACAAAACAGGAATTCCACTCTATGAAAAGAATGAAATTCCCGTATAAAAAGACTTTCAGGTTTTTAAAAATTCTTTACCAATCCTATTCCCACAGTTTTGTCCTGGTAAAAAGGCATTACCATCGTGGAGGACAGTGTATTTTTTGTTTTTTTACCACGAAGCATATGATCTATTTTAGGAAAAAGCCAGTACGCCAATTCCGTAGAGAGTATTCCAAATCCTGCTCCTGCTACCACATCTCCCAGCCAGTGCTTATCGTTCAACATCCTGTACACTCCTGTGAAAATGGCAAAAGGATATCCGGAAAGGCTCAGCCATATATTGGTATCCTTATATTCTCTAAACATAAATTGTGCAGAAGAAAATGCTGTAGCAGAGTGTCCTGATGGAAAAGACAATGTATTGGAGCGGTCTGGCCTTTCTTCCTTCACCAGATACTTCAATGGCATGGTGAACGCGGCCGAAATCAGCTGAGAAGAAGCATAAATAATGGTTCGGTCTCTCAAATTGTGTTTTCCTTTTATTCCAAGTGCATTAAAACCATATACCATCACTGCAGGAGCATACTGGGTATAATTATCCAGGTTGGTACGACCGGGCTGATGTTCGTTGATTTCCGTCTTGGTAGATATATTAAGCTGTTTCAGATTATTCATAGATAATCCTGCAATCCCATATCCGATAAATACAGTGGGAATAATGAGACTTTTATAATTCAGTCTGCTGGGTTGAATACTTACGATACTGTCCTGTTTTTTTTCCTGAACGGCTATTGTATCATTGGTATTCTGAGCATTAACGTTGCTGAAAACTGTGAGTAAAACAGCGCCATACATCAGTTTTTTTTGAAAGTGCTTTTTCATCCTAAATCACATTTATAGAGTTTTAAATTCTGTATCAAAATTTATAGCTGTAGCCCAGTCTTATGACCTGGGTTTCGTAATAATCGTTGCTGGTGTAAGCAAAACCGACACCCTGAATCTTTTTCTTAATAACCATTGTGTTCAGAAGATCGGAGGCATTCAGGAAGACCTCTCCTTTTCTTTTCTGGATTGATTTTTTCACTCCTACATCAATCGAAAACTTTGATTGTATTCTTCCTTGTGGAATAACATCAGGAGCCAGATATACTGCAGTTAATTGTGCATCCAGACCTTTTGTAAAATGAAAAATGTTATTCATCTTCAAATTCCCTGAAATGGCAGACTGCTGATCTGCAGAAAATGTATTGGGTGAAGGATAAAGATTCAATACCGAGAATGCATCAATCTGATTTCTGTACAGATTTCCATTGACGTTGAAAGAGTATATATCAGAAACTTTTTGGTTCCAGATGGCTTCAATACCTGTGTTGTAGCTTTTTCCGGCATTCTGAAATATAGCATAAATCAAAGTGCTGTTCGGAACAATACTTGAAATTCTGGTAATGGTTCCGTTGGCAAAACGATGATAAAGAGCAGAATACAGATATCCGTTATCCCAGTTATATTTATACCCGAGCTCTACAGAGTTGGTAAATTGAGGTCTTAATGCCGGATTTCCTACTTTAATGATTTCTGCGTCATCATACTTTGGAAAAATTCTGATATCAACTTCATTGGGACGATCTACCCTTCTATTATAAAAAACCGAGAATTTATGGTGATCATTTACCTTATAAGCCAGTCTGAAATTGGGAAATGGTTGGGTATAATTGTAACCATCACTTTTGTAAGTTGGATGATTGGGATTTACATCATACTGAATTTTCACATATTCAAGTCTTAGTCCCAGCTCAGCTTCCCATTTTTCGTTTTCAAAAACATAATTTCCATACACTGCGGGAATAAATTCTTTATAATCTGCTTTTCCTCCTGCAGAAACATCCAGCACAGAATTCATTCCAGGCATGAAATTCATATCGGTTGGGATACTTCTGTTTCTCAGCTTAATTCCGGTTTCAATTCTCCCGTATTTTAATGGCTTGATATAATCTATATTAAAATCATACACCTGCTCATCGGACAATAATTTAAAAGCATCTGTACCGGTAGTTGTAGGCAAATAATTATCATAGAAATATTTTTCATCCTCGCGATGGAAAGTGTAATTAAATCCTACGTTCAATAAATGCCCGGCTTCCTTAAATTTATGCTGATAAGAAGCGGTTCCCATGATGGTTGTTTTCAGTTCATCCTCCAGAAACTGCCACAGACGAAGCCGCTGTGATCTATCTCCGTTAAAGAAAGGCTGATCTCCACGGTCTATAATTTTCTCACTGCCGTATATTCCGGAAACGGTGAATGTATTTTGATCATCAATATTCCAGTCTATTCCTGCTTTTGTCGTCAAAAAATTAGTATTCCGGTTTCTTTTCAGTTGGGAATTGATCACAGTTCCATCGTCATACGTACGGGTTACAAATTCATTTTTATTCAGCGTTTGAGTATACAGGTTATCGGCCTGCAGGAAAATGTTGACTTTATTTTTTCTATAGTTAAGCGAAAGTGAGGGATTGATTTTTGGGGTCATCGTATATTGAGGGCGAATGGTTGGCAGGTTTTCTTTTCTTACCCAAAGAGACCCAAGTCCAGCGTTAAAGCCTGTTTTACCGTTCCATCCGTTTTTCTTATTCTTTTTCATAATAATATTGATGATTCCTGCATTTCCATTGGCATCATATTTTGAAGAAGGATTGTTGATGATTTCAATTTTATCTATTGAAGAGGAAGGGATATTATCCAGCCCTGTCTGGCTTCCAAACCCTGTCATTGCTGTTTGTCTACCATCAATAAGAATCGTAACCTTATCATTTCCCCGCAGCTGTACTTTTCCGTCCTGTACGGTAATTCCGGGAAGATTTTGCATACTTTGAAGTACAGATCCTCCGCTTTGGCTGATGTTGTCTGCTACCGAGTAAGTTTTCTTATCAAGCTGATTGCCTATTTCCGCTTTTTTGGAAGCTGTAAGGGTTACTTCTTCTATTGCATTTTCGCGCTGAGGTTTTTGCTCCAGCTCAATGATTGGGATTTCCAGAAATTCTGATAGACTTCCGATAAAAACAGGCTGTACTTGTGTAGTGTACCCTGTAACAGAAGTTTCAAGAAGATAATGATCCGGCTGTACTCCTATCATCGAAAATCTTCCTTCTTCATTGGTAATGGTGCCGGCTACAAACGCACTGTCTTTTTCCTTTTTTAAAATAATATTGACATAAGGCAGCGAAGCTTTCTCTTTGTTGAGAATTCTGCCTGAAACGGTCACTGAGCTCATTTGCGCAGCAGCCATTGAAGAAATAACAATTGTGGGAAAAATTAACAGCGTAGTTTTATTCATAATATAATTTTTTGTTCCTAAAAAGAATTGTGTCTATGACAGATCAACCTTTTAAAGGCATTTCTTTATTGTGTTTTCTTTGTGAAATAATAATCATCAGAATCATCAAAGCCAATGATATGAGTGAAGCATTTAAGGTCCCTAGATCCAGACCGCCTTTTGCGAGTGGTTTTGTTAAAAGATCTCCGAAAGTAGCTCCAAAAGGTCTTGTGAAAACAAAAGCAATCCAAAACAACATGACATGATTGATCTTTGTGAAATAATGAAGCATAACCACCACGATAATAATAAGACCTGTAATGCAGGCTCCAGTTAAATACCCAAGTCCCAGGTTATCACTCAGAAAATCTCCGAATGCCGTTCCCAAACTATTGGAAAATAATATGGCGGTCCAGTAATAAATTTCTTTATTCCGTTCAATGATAGGATATACTTCAAGGTTTTTATATTTTTTATACCAAAGGAAAAGTGAGAACAGAAGACCACAAAGCAAGATCAGGCTGCCTGCGAAATAACCTGCTTGTAAGGTTCTGTCAATAAAATCTGAAATTTCGGTTCCTAAAGTTGTTGTTCCTATAATCACAAGCCAGTAGATATCAGGAATGTACCTCTTGATTGAGAGCTGTACCGATAAGATTATTATAAAGAACAGTAAGGTAACAACAATTCCCATGGTGTATCCCCAATTCAACGTCATGGAAATAAAATCTCCTAAGGTTTCTCCCAAGGTGGTTGCGACAATTTTCATCAACCAGAAAAGAAGGGTCACAGCAGCTACTTTATTGGGTGTTTTCATCTGGATTGGTTTTGTTTTTAAACTAATTTTTCGTTCCTGTTATCTTACCTTTTATTCCCAAGCACTTACGCTTTATATTTCGTCAGTACATTATTCTTATAACAGTAGAATTCATGAGTAGTCTTTTTACCAAAAGCATAGACTTTCTCAATGTGTACATCATCGTAATGTTCCATCAGATTGTGATACATGTCTTTAAGGTTTCCGGACAAATCTTCAGGCTGTATGGTTTTTTCAAGCTCAATACCTTTGTTGGCTTTATATTCCAATACCAAACGGGTATTTCTCCAGGACATAGCGTATACATTTTTACTTTCTGTAGACGAAGTATTGATGGTAATCTGATCCTGCTGAATAATCTTACTGGAAGTAGACGTCATCAAAGTAATTCCAGAAACAACCATTGCTCCATACCCTATTTTTCTGAACAGATTTTCACTGAGGTGAGGAAGAATATATTGTACTGTATAAGAGGATACTACAGCACCTACCGCAATCGCAATTCCCAGCCATAATGCCATATTGGAATACAGTCCTAAGGATATATAGATGATGAGTTTGATCAGATGAAGAAAAACTTCATTGGCAGCACGTGTTGCTACAATTTCCTCTTTTTTAAGACCGAATTTTAAATAAAAGCGGTTAAAAAGAAGACCTACAGCACCGGTAATTCCTGAAATAAAGCCTGCCGAAAAGCCAATGAGTGCTAGGGCCGACGTAGGATAAGGCTTCTCCGATTCCTCTTTTTTATTCTTTGAAGTAAAAAGCTGCGGCAGATTAGCGATCAGGAAGAAAGCTACCATGAGCTGCAGATAATTGGGATTTACATATTTGATAAGGTAGGCTCCAAGAAGAACGGCCGGAATGGAAAATGGCACAAACCACAGAAATATTTTCCAGTTGATATGTTTTTTAAACACGGCAATGCGTGAGGCAGAACTTGTAAAGGTACCAATCGTTAATGAGAATGGAACCAGAGATGTAGGAAGCAACAGATTAAGAATAGGAATCAAAATCAGACTTGCACCGCCTCCGCAAATAGCGCTGATCCAAAATGCAAGTATTGTTCCTGCGAATAAAAGGGCAATTTTTACAATCATTTCTAAATAAAATTTACACTTCAGTATATTTTCTATACAAAGATGCAATCCGATTTAGAAGAAATTTAGAATTATCAGATTCTGCGTTTTTTTTAACTATAAATTAACAGTGAAAATATGGTAACCGCTTTCGAATCTATACGTTATGGTCCAATGATGAAATTTCCCTATCTCCTGAATAATAGGAAGCCCCAGGCCGCTGCCATTGCTATCAGTAGACAGTTTTGAAAATCTTTTAAATAACAGATCCTCATTCAGTTTTTCGGTGCCGGAATTGGAAACTTCAAAAATAGATTCGGTTAAAAGTATTCCAATAGAACCTCCTGGAACAGTATGTCTGATGGCATTTACCATAAGATTATTGATCATAATTTCCGTAAGACTGCTGTTTCCGCTGAGTTTTACATCGGAAGAGATATTTTCCTGTACGGAAATATTTTTCTGTTCAAAATGTTCCTGTAGAATTTCGATACTCTGATGAAGCAGGTGATCAAATGATATCATTTCAGAATTATCAAACTGATTATTATCTATTTTAGCCAGTAACAGAAGGTTTTTATTGATTCTGGAACTTCTTGTCAACGCCCTGTTGATATCTTCTGCAATTCTATATTGTTTTTCTGTAAGATCTTGATCCTGAAGCAGAAGATCCAGTTTGTTTTTGATAATGGCAAGAGGGGTCTGTAATTCGTGAGAAGCATTTTCGGTGAACTCTTTCTGGTTTTTATAGACTGAGACATTGTGCTCAATCAATTTTTGAAGAGATTGATTCAGTTCTTCAAATTCTGTAATATCCGAAACGGGAAACTCAATTTTAGACTGACTGTTTAGTTTAAAGGTTTTTAATCGGTCCAATGTATCCCGGAAAGGTTTCCAGATCGATGTGGAAAGTCTTCTGTTCAAGTATAAAAGGCCGACAACAATCATCACAAAGAAAAATATTGTAATCATCGCAATTACCGCTATTGTTTCGTGAGATTCCTCAATATTGGTCTGTATCGTAAAAAGATAAGGCTTATTTTGAATATAAATAACCTTCTGAAGACATCGGTAACGCTCTTTTTTCTGCTCTGATATGAAAGGCAAGTGTTTTTCATAGGTGTAAACCGTATCTCCTTTGATTTTATCTGTCGGAATTTTCTCAATATTCGTTTCAGGTTGAATATGATTCCACAGAGTAAGGCTTTTATCAAGTTCTGTATCAGAAAGTTTTAACTGGTTAAACTCATAAGCAGTTTTCTCTACAATAATCTGGTTATGTTCATCCAGTTCGCTTTTCCAGATGGTATCAACTACAAAATAATATACGGGAATGCTTATCGTCAATACAATAAGGACGTAGATGAGGAAAGGCTTTGTGGTTTTACCAAGTAGAGGTTTCAAAATTGATAAAGGTATTTTCCTTGTTTTACTTTACTATTTTATGGTCCGATTTATTCCACTTCCCATTTATATCCTGTACCATACACCGTTTTGAGGTAGTGTTGCGAGCCGGCATCATAAAGTTTCTTTTTGAGATTCTTCACATGAGCATACACAAAATCATGGTTATCAAGCATATCTGCAAAATCACCGGAAAGATGCTCAGCCAGAGTGCTTTTTGAGATCACTTTATTTTTATTCCCGATAAAATAGATCAGAAGATCAAATTCTTTCTTCGTGAGTGCAATATTTTCATGATTTACCACCACCGTTTTAGCCAGAAGATCAATCTGAAGTTCGTTTTGCGTCACTACATTGGAGCTGCTAAACTGCTTTCTTCTGATAATGGAATACACTCTGGCCATCAGTTCCGAAAGATGAAAAGGCTTCGTCAGATAATCATCAGCACCCAATTTCAGACCTTCAATCTTATCATCCAATGCATTTTTTGCTGAAATGATGATCACTCCATCTTGCTTTTGCTTTTTCTTCAGTTCTTCCAAAATTCTGAGACCGTTTCCATCGGGAAGCATAATGTCCAGTACGATACAGTCATACTGAAACGTGTCTACTTTGTTCATCGCTTCGGTATAAGTACCAGCCAGCTCACAGAGATAGTTTTCTTCCGACAAATACTCGGAAATACTTTTGGCCAGTTCGGTTTCGTCTTCTATAATTAGAATTTTCATGTGATAAAACTATCATTAAATTTTGAATAAATTTTGAATTCCTAATCCATGAATAGAATGTACAAAAATAAAATGAATGTTTCTCCCTATTTTAATCATTAGAAATTTTAACTTTAAATATACCATGATAAACATTGATTGCGAGAACATTATTCAACAATTTTTGAGTCTGAAAAATATCTTAACTGGTAATTCTGTCAGATATTTCATAAATTTACGGAACTGTATCAATCTGATGGCAGGATTAAAATTTTTCCCGGGTGAAAATTCACAACAAAAAAAAGTACTTAAGCTTCCTTAAATTTAAAAGAGATTTCCAGAAATATGGTTTGGAAAAAGCACGCAGTTATGAGCTTATTCTGCATTGGCTGAACAATCGTCTGAGCAGAAACCAATTTCTTGTTCTTTCCGGAATTCTTGTGGGATGTACGGCTGGTTTAGCCGGAGTCATCCTGAAAACACTCGTTCACAACATCCATTATTTTATTACCAATAAAGTCCATTTTGAATATCAGATTTTATTCTATATTGTTTTTCCTTTCTTAGGAATTGTATTAACAACTATGATTGTTCTGACCTTGTTTAAAGGGCAGGACAGAAAAGGGATTGGCGCTATTTTATATGAAATTGCCCAAAATTCAAGTATTGTAGCGTCTGTCAAAATGTACTCGCAGGTCATTCAAAGTGCCATTACCGTTGGTTTGGGAGGATCTGCAGGGTTAGAAAGTCCTATTGCCGTTACCGGAGCTGCCATCGGGTCCAACTATGCCCAGACTTACAGGCTTAGCTATAAAGAACGGACACTGCTTTTAGCTGCGGGAGCTACTGCCGGGATTGCTTCAGCATTTAATGCACCTATTGCCGGAATCATGTTTGCCTTTGAAATTCTACTCACCGGAGTTGTATTTACTGATTTTATTCCTCTGGTTGTTGCGGCCGTTTGTGGAAGTCTTTTATCCAGGATTTTGCTTCAGGAAGATGTACTTTTTAGATTTTATACCAGAGATCCTTTTAACTATAAAAACGTACCTTATTACCTTATTTTGGGATTGGTAACAGGGTTATACGCCCGATATTTTGTTATTATCTCTCAAAAAGTAGAACATTTTATCAAGGGACTTCAACTTTCCAGAATTCGTAAAGCGATGTTTGGAGGTGCTGTTCTTTCATTATTATGCGTTTTGTTTCCTCCATTATTTGGGGAAGGTTATGAAACCGTAAAGGCTTTTACGAATGGAAATACTTATTCTATTATCGAAAACAGCTTTTTCAGATATTTTGAAATCGGAGACTGGACCATCATTATCTTTCTGGTTTTGGTTCTTCTTTTAAAAGCTTTTGCTACGTCATTTACCATCTTTAGTGGAGGAAATGGAGGAAACTTTGCTCCGTCTCTATTTGCTGGAGGTACTTTGGGATATTTGTTTGCCTTAATCTGCCAGCATCTTGGATTTACGTATGTTCCGGTCACCAATCTTGTCCTGGTTGGAATGGCAGGAGCCATGAGCGGTGTTTTGTATGCCCCGCTTACCGCTATATTTCTGATTGCAGAATCCAGTTTCGGATATGACCTTTTTATTCCTCTGATGATTGTTTCTGTAATGTCTTATCTTATTGCCAAGTGGTTCTCTCCTATCTCTCCGGAACTTAAATCTTTGGCCGATGAAGGAAAAATATTTACTAATAAACATGATAAAAACCTCCTTTTTGCTCTTAGAACAGAAGATTTTATTGATAAATATTCACAGACGATCAATGAAAATGACTCTATTACAGAATTGTTTGAACTGGTAAAAAATGGTGATAAAAATATTTTTGCCGTAGTAGACGAAACCCGAAAACTAAAAGGCATACTTACTCTGGATGATATCAGACCTTATCTTTTCAATAAAGAGATTGATCCTTTACAGAAAGTTATCCAGGTGATGAAAGCTCCGCCGGCTATTCTTCATCGTGAAAATAAGCCTTTAGATATTCTTCAGACTTTTGATGATACAGGGGTATGGAATCTTCCTGTAGTCAGTGAAAATAATGATTTTATCGGGTTTATCTCAAAATCTTCTATCCTGATGAGCTATAGACAGCTTCTTAAAGAATACTCCGATTAAGATCATTTTTTCAACCCTATCAATAAAAAATCCGTTCAATTTTGAACGGATTTCTTTTAATCTAATAATGAGGGGTATATAATTAATTGCTTACTTTATTCAGCAAATCAATATCGTCTTGATCTAAAACCAACTTGGGAGCATTGAACAGCGTATCGAGTTGTGATGCACTGGTTGCACTTACAATAGGTGCCGTAATCAGCGGATTGGCCAATAACCATGCAAGAGCAACCGTACTCTGTGGAGCGTGATACTTTTCACCTATCTGGTCAAGGGCTTTTAATACAGCAATTCCTTTATCATTCAAATATTTTCTCACACCTTCTCCCCTTGCGCTTTTAGCAAAATCTGATTCTGTACGATATTTTCCTGTCAAGAATCCTGCTGCCAACGACCAATATGGAAAAACGCTTAAATCAAATTCTTCCACTAAAGGGGCATATTTTTTTTCAAAACCTTCCCTTTCCACAAGGTTATAATGAGGCTGTAATGCTACATATTTAGGAAGACTATATTTTTCTGAGGCTTCAAATGAGGCTTTTAAACGTTCCGGAGAAAGATTAGACGCTGCAATATAACGTACTTTTCCAGCTTTAATAATCTCATCATAAGCAGAAAGGGTTTCTTCTACCGGAGTGGTATTATCATCAAAATGTGTATAATAAATATCAATATGATCCGTCTGAAGTCTTTGCAGAGATTCATCTACAGATTGTAGTATATGTTTTTTGCTGATATCATAACCATGTTCTTTGGTTTCAGAACCTACTTTGGTAGCCAGCACAATATCTTGGCGGTTGGAGCGGTTTTTCATCCATTTTCCAATGATTTCCTCAGACTGTCCGCCTTTTCCGTTTACCCACCATGAGTACGTATCTGCGGTATCTATAAAATTGAATCCGGCATCTGCAAAACGATCCAATATATCGAAGGATTCTTTTTCATCCAAAGTCCATCCGAAGACATTTCCTCCAAAATTAATGGGTGCTATGGTAAGATCCGTATTTTTAATTTTTCTTTTTTCCATAAAAATAATTTTACTAAGTGACCTCTAAGGTAAGAAATGTAGAGGCAAATAAAAGATTTAAAATAGCCATGCCGTCTATAGTTATTATAAATCAAAAGCCCCATTTTTCCTCGTTTTTTTTCAATAAGGAGACAAAAAAACAGCCTTCCAATGAAAGACTGTTTTCTCTATCAATAAAAAAATAAGGCTACTTCTCAGCCTGAGGAATCTCAAGAGCTATAAGCCGTAGTTTATATTCCTGCAGCTGCAGGTTTATCGTTGGTAATCCATTTTTAAAGAATGGTGAGATTGTAAACAGATTACGATAATATTCTATTCCTTCCAATACATTATTTTTGAAGGTGTTCCATTTTTTAGCCTGAGAATTAGTGATCTGAACAGATGAGCTGGCAATTTCCTTTTTCAGATAATCGATGTACATTTTAAGTTCGTTGATGAACATATTCGGACGTTGATTATCAGAAAGAATATTGGCATTTCCATAGATATGTTGTACCATTTCCGATAGAGAAACTTCCTTATCAAAAAAAGCGATATTTGGTCCCGGACAGATAACAACGCCTTGCTTTTCTCCTTTTATTGCAAGATTCTGTTCCATGTATGCCGCATTTACCAATCCTACGCACAGGCAGGCTTTGTCTGTGATTTCTACTTTCTTTTTATTAAACTGTTCCGGAGATAAAGACGATTGCTCGCCATACAGTTCTTTCAATCTGATCTCCTGGTATTTTCTAGACGCTGTGCAGATTCCCTCTGGTGAAAATTCTTTACTTAAAGCCAGCAATTTCTTTGGACACGAACTTCCATATTTGCCCTTTGCTTCTTTTTCATACTTTAATCTTTCATTGGAAGTCCCTTTAACGGTATTGAAAGGAACGCCCAAAGGCGAAATATTACTCAGATAAAGATCCTCTTCTTTAGATTGTAAAAGAAGATTACGTGTTTCCGGATCTACAGAAGTTGCTTCAGGAACTAAAAGAAAAGGAGAACCCCATCCGACACTGTCTACATCGTAATTCGCCAATAAGAAATCATGCTCTTCGGAAGTTCCGACTCCTCCCTGAACCGTAATTTTCATTTCTAAAGGTTCGGAAACAAGTGGTTTTCCTTTCTGCTGCAAAGCCGTAATCATTAAAGCATGAGCAGATTGGATCAAATCATTTTTCTTCTGCTTAAATTCTTCCATTATAGGCCCCAAAAGCATTCCCTCGGTAGCAAATGCATGACCGCCGCAGTTCAGCCCGGATTCTATTCTGTATTCTGAAACCCAAAGTCCCTTTTTAGCTAAAAAGTTTCCCTGGATCATTGCCGAACGGAAATCACTGACTTTAAGGATGATTTTCTTTTTGATAATACCACTTTCATTGGGGAAAAAGTCTTCAAATTCCTCCATATAGCTATATAAACGGGGGTTCATTCCGGCAGAAAGAACCATAGAAGAAGATAATTTACTCATCGCAAACCCGCGAAGTGAAGCATGAGCATCGTTGTACATTACAGGAAGCTGTTCGTTTTTCTGAAAATTATCTTTATCTACTTTCGTCATGATATTTACATCAATACTTCCCGGCTTTAGGTTAGACTCAATAAAATTCTTAATATTAGAGCTCCAGTTATCCGTTTGATTCATAAAGTTCTGAAGGCTGTCCTTCAGATCTGAGGTATTGGGCAACATTGCCATAAAGTCTTTTAAAGTCTCCTTATTTTTGCTGATTTCCTGTTTGAAAGATTCAAATTTTTCGTTCACGATATCATCAACCATATCCAGGTAGGCTGTAATTCTTTTGGCTCTGTAGTCTTCCGTTTTTGTTGAAATTCCTAAATAATCGAGATTAAATTTCTTATTATAAAAGTTTTTCATTTTTTCCAGAATCTCATCATCAATAATGGAAATAACGGAAGATATTCCATATTGAGCGACACGGATGGGGCTGTCTATTGTATACGCCAGTCCCATTACCGGAATATGGAAATTGTGCAAAGGTTTTTTTGTCATATGTTGTCAATAAAAGTTTTCCTTAATGCACTAAAAATCCTTCTAAAAACTATTCACTCTTTAAATATATTATTTTACAATGAACTATGCATTAAATAACACTTCTAATGTTGAAAACATGTCAAATATCATCATTTCCTCAATAAAAAATCCGCTAACCTGTTAAGATCAGCGGATTTTGTAGAAAAGTATTAGTATAAGAACTATTCCACTTCAAAAATAGCCTGAATTTCAACGGATGAGTTCACCGGAATTGAAGAAGCTCCCAATGTTGCTCTTGCATGTTTTCCTTTTTCACCAAAAACATCCACAGTAAGATCTGATGCAATATTCATAAGATCTGCATGTTTAGTATAATCGTCTTTAGTATTGAAAATTCCTGTAAGCTGTACACATTGTTTTACTTTGCTTAAATCTCCACCCACAGCGTCTTTTAATACTGCAATCACATTAAGCATGGTTACTTTCGTTGCCTCTTTAACCTGCTGTTCGTTCACTTCCACTCCCAGTTTTCCAGGATTGAAGATTTTACCGTCTTTTAATGCCACCTGATTGATAAATACCAGATTTCCTGTACGCACAAAAGGCTGATAGTTTCCAGCAGGTTTTGGAACCTGAGGAAGAGTAATATTTTTTTGCTTTAATATTTCATTGAAGTTTTGATGATTTTCAACCATAGGAATTGTTTTTTTAGAATGCGTATCTTTTAATGCCAATGCCACTTTTGCAAAGTTCTTGCCTTGAAGTACGGCCAGTTGACGTTCGCCTTTTGTAGGTCTTTCCACATCTTTTAAAGAAGCCATGCTTGTAATTCCCAATACAGAATTGCCCTGTGGGATAGATTTATTCAAATCTTCAGTTCCCCGTATTCCGTTGGAAACCAAAACCATTCCGTGCACGGCAAGGCTATTCCAAAATGCCTGTAACGCCAGTTCCTTTCCTGCACCGCTTCCTGCTGACATGAAAACAGTAGCCGGAACACCTTCCAATGCATGATTGGTCCAAAGCTGAACGGTTTTTGATAAAAATTCACTCATTCCTGTACTGATGTTCCCGAAATAAACGGGTGAACCAAAAGCAATTCCATCATATGTTGCAAGTTCCTCCACGGTTGCTACAGGGAGATTTTTAAGAACTGGATTGGGGGATTCTTTTACAAGTTTGATGTAAGGAACAGCATTGTTTTCACTTTCAATTCCTTTGGCTATTTCTTTCGCCAGTTCGTAAGTTCCTCCATTATCGGAATGAATGAGGACCAATATTTTTGCTTTATTTTGTGCCATGATATTGATGGTGTTAAATAGTAAAATTAAGATAAAAAAAGAACATAATTTTTTCATTATTAATAAGATATAAGTTTATTGTTTTCAGATATTCGGTTTCATTTTTCTCATGTTTTTTATTAAAAATGGATGAATTAAAATATCTATTCCTTTGATAGTACAAAATTAGCATTGGCGTTTTTATTAAATTTGCCAAAAAATATATCTGAAACGACAATATGAAATGTGGATTAACCGAAACAACAGAAAGCCAGTTTGTAGACACTATTGAAAAGGAAGCTTATGTATGGTGCGAAAAAGACTGGAAGCATGATGATCACGAACATATTCATCACCGTGCCCAGCTCACTTTTGTGGAAGACGGCTATCAGTATTTTCATATCGACAGGAAGATTTATCTCGTACCGCAGCATCATGTGATTTGGGTACCTTCAGGGAAAGCGCATAAGATCACTTCTGAAGCAAAAACTGTAAATTTGATGGTATTTCTTTTCAAATCTGTGTTTGAGGAAGAGTTTTATCAGAATGTTCAGGTATTTGCTGTTCCACCAGTTCTCAGAGAAATGTTGCTTTATGCCTCAAAATGGAACAAATCTTTAGTGGAAAATGAGGAACAGGATATTTTCTTTAAGGCAATTTTAAAGAGCCTTCCCAACTTCTGTAAAGAAACCAATAGACTGGAAATTCCAGCGCCAACTGATACAAGACTTATTCCGGTATGTCAGGAAATAAATACTCATTTTAAATATAATCTGGATGTTGATTCTTTGGCGGAAAAAGCACAAATGTCGGTCCGAAGTCTGCAGCGTATCTTTAAAAATGAAACAGGGATGACATTGCAAAAATATATGCAGCTGACCAGAATTTTAAAAAGTATAGAACTGATTGATACCCGTCAATATACTTTAAGTGAAGTAGCTTATAAAGTAGGTTATCAGAGTCTTTCAGCCTTCACCTCTTCTTATTTTACGGTCATGAAAACCAAGCCGGGGAATCATAAGAATAAGACCGAAAGTTAATAGAACTGGTTTTATTTTAAGATTAATAATCTGTTGAGTTCACTTTTAAAACAGCCTAAAATAAACTCAGTATAATACAATTGGGCATTCAAAGCCTGGGTTTTGGGATGCAGTTCCAACTTTTTGGTGAGAATAATTTCTCCTTTATAAGAAAATGAAAAGTATGCATACACCTTATAGGCAGAGCTTCTGTTGGAGGTTGAATAGCCTGTTGTAGCAATAGACCAGTCGGATTCAAACAGTTTTGCAATTTGCAGAGCCATAGTTTCCACGATGTTTTTTGAAACAGAATCACAATCTTCGGCTTCCTTTCTGTTTACATTCAACAATCTTACTTTTTCCGGGAGGCTGTAAGCGGTCATTCCTCCTTTATAAAATAGCTGAGCATTGGGCATTTGGGAAAAAGCCAGCTGTAAGCATCCTGAAGTGACACTTTCCGCCACAGAAATCGTTTCATCTATGGTGAGCAGAGATTGACTTATATATTCCAGAAGATTTTTTTGAAAATCCATAATGTAATATTTTAAGTGATAGGTTACATGGGATTCAGCATCATGAAGGTAAAAAAGCTGCTGAATGTATATCAAAACTGCAGCTTTTCATTTCAATGTTATAAGATGGTGTGAAGGGTGTTTTCTAATCTATCTTTTTACTGTTTTCCAATATTTCAAGAAATCGGTTGATATACTCTTCTTCTTTTCTCACTTTATAATAAGCTGTTTTGGCATATAAAGTAAAAGATGGACTTTCCATTCTTACTTCCGCGTCATGAGTGGTATCTCCCATTGTGTTTTGGGTATGAAAATCGCGGATGTGAAGAAAATATTCATTTATACAATCGTCAATTACTTTTTTCAGAATTTCGCATTGTGCATTGTTTTTAATCTTTTCCAATGATTTGATCAGAAAAGCAGTGACTCCGTAAGAATTGATAATAACCGGAAACAAAGATTCATTTTCAAGAGCATTGTTTTTATCATTCAATCCCGAATGCAGTAAAGTTTCATTTTCAAATATCATATTTTCTGGTTATTAGTTATGGGTTGATTTTAAATAGTGTTCAAAATAGTGCAGATCATCCTTGTCTTTAATAGAAAGATAGAACATTATTTGTTCCGGCTCTTTACATCCAATGCTGCTGAAACAGTCGAAATGAGCAATCAGAGCCTGAATATTCTCAATATGTATATCTTTTAAGATGATAAACAGCAGAAATATATTCTCCTTGATTTCTTTTGCATAAATGGCTGCCCCAGCTTCATACCAATCTCCTTTGTTCGGAACTTTTACAAAGTCTTTGTGCTTTAAGTCTTTTATTATTTTCTGACAATCCATATCTCATATGATTTGAGTTTCTGATGTATAATAAACCTTAGCAAAAGATTTTGTCTCCGTAAAATTTCAGAATAAAAGGCTAAAAATGGTACTTCATTCTGTTGATAAACTTGCCATTATTTTTACTAAAATTGATATTTTAAATTTAAATCAGAATAACTCCTTTTCTTATGATTTGGATCATAGCAAAAAGCATTAATAGAATATTTTTCTGTTTTCCAGCTTAATATGTCCTTCTTTTTCCATTTTTTTCAAGGTACGGATCACCGTTTCCACTCGAAGCCCAACGAGATTGGCCAATTCCTGTCTTGTAAATTCAACCTGAAAACTTCCACAGCTTTCTTCATGGAAACTTTTCAGATAATCTAAAAGACCTTTTAAACGCTGGGACGGATTTTGGGAAGCTAAACTCTGCATCATCACCAGTTTATAATACACCTGTTGAGAAAAACAGGCATTCATTTCCAGAGAAAGCTCAGGATTTTCTTTAAGCATTTCAATGAAACTGCTTTTGGGCAATCTTATAATCTCAGAACCTTCAATACATATGGCATTCATCGGGTAAGGATGTTCCAGGAAAAGCAACGGATCTCCAAAACTTTGATTCTTTTTCAGAATGTTATGAATAAACTCTTTTCCGTCTTCATTATAGTTATTCAACTTCACCTTTCCTTTTGTAATCTGAAAATAAAAAAGCGTATGATCTCCTTCTTTAAAAATAGTCTCTTTGGGTTTGTAAATACGGTCTTCTGCACCGAATGAGTACAAAAGATCTTCATCAATATTCATACAGCTTATCGTTTTCATAATTTTATTTTGGTTGTGTTTGTGGATTTCAAGGTTTATACAAAAAGTGAACCTTACAAATTGATGAAAATGTTAAAAATAGTTAAATTGATTATCAAATTCTATTTCATTAAAGTTGTTATCAAATGTTTTTCTTAAACATTCAATGATTAAACTGATTTATGCCCATCATTATACTATTGATGATTTCAAAAAAAATTCCAGCTATTTTCATCATGAAAATAAACTGGAATCGGCTATTCAGAACTATGCATTATCTGAAAATATTTTGAAGGCTCCGGGGCCTTTTAATGCTTGCGTTGTATTATTTAGCAAATTTTTTAGTTCCTGCAACACATAAAATCACTCCTACGGTCACTCCCAACATTCCTATACTCACCTGCTCATGAAGAAAGTATGCAGCCAATGCCAATCCAAAGAAAGGCTGTAGCAACTGAAGCTGTCCTACTGTTGTAATGCCTCCCTGCGCCAATCCTTTATACCAGAATATAAAACCAATAAACATGCTGAATAAAGAAATATAACCTAATCCAAACCAGCCTTTAAAGCTTACGGTTGCCAGATTTTCGGGAAAATAGATAAAGAAAAGAGGAAGCATTATAGGCAGAGAGATCACCAAAGCCCATGAAATTACTTGCCAACCTCCTAATGTTTTTGAAAGCTTTGCTCCTTCTGCATATCCCAATCCACATAGTATCACAGCCAAAAGCATGAGAATATCTCCAACAGGAGACGCAGATATTCCTTGAGAAAAAGCATAACCGATCACCAGAAGACTTCCAATCACTGAAAAGACCCAAAAGATAGGATGAGGCCTTTCTCCACCACGGAACACTCCAAAAATAGCGGTAGCAAGAGGTAACATTCCCAAGAACACAATAGAATGTGCAGAGGTAAGGTATTGCAATGCTAAAGAAGAAAGCAACGGAAATCCTATCACACAGCCTAATGCTACTAAAACCAGAGAAAACAGCTGATTTTTGGCCGGACGTTTTTCTTTATAGATCATCAGTACAGAAAGGGCAAGAACACCTGCAATTACGGCTCTTGCAAGGGTTACAAATATAGGATCCATTTCCATTACAGCAAGTTTTGTACCCGGCATTGAGCCACTAAAAAGCAAGACACCAATGAATCCATTAATCCATCCGCTTATCGCCTGATCTTTTGAAATTGTATTTGTCATCATCTTTTTAATTTTTTTGTATGGTTCAAAATTAGAAAGGAAAAACAGATAAACACAGTATCAGTTTTGTATATTTGCATGAGCACAGTTTGAGATTATGAGTAAAGAATTCTTATATACAGAAATTGCAGACGGCATTGCCAACCAAATCAGAAATGGAGTGTTAAAAGCTGGAGATAAGCTTCCTTCAGTAAGAATGCTATGTCAGGAACATCAGGTAAGCATGAATACTGCGAAACGAGTATTTCTGGAGCTTGAATCGATGTCTATGGTTGAATCGAAACCCCAATCCGGATATTTTGTAAGCCAGTTATTGTCTGTAAAACTCCCTCTCCCCGCAATAAGTCGCCCCTCTTTGATTGCCAACAATGATGAACCGGATGAACTGATCAGTAAAGTTTATGAAAATATGGGGCGGAAAGATCTTACTTTCTTCTCTATAGGAATTCCATCCGGAGATCTGCTTCCTCAAGCCAAACTGAAAAAGGAGATTGTAAATGCAATCCGTATACTGAAAGAAGGCGGAACAGAGTATGAAGAACTTCAGGGAAATCTTACGCTTCGAAGAATGATTGCCGTACGTTCTTTTCAATGGGGAGGCGGCCTTAAAGAAGATGATCTTGTAACCACCAACGGAGGTATGAATGCCCTGTCTTTCTGTCTCATGGCATTGGGAAAGCCTGGGGATACAATCGCTATAGAAAGCCCTTGTTATCCGGGAATTTTACAGCTCGCCAACGGTATGGGCCTAAAAGTTCTGGAACTTCCCACCCATCCCACTACAGGAATCGAAATAGAAGCGTTAAAAAAACTGATTCCTAAAATTGATCTGTGTCTGTTAATTCCCAACTTCAATTCTCCTTTAGGAAGCTGTATGCCTGATGAAAACAAAAAAGAGGTTGTTAAAATATTATCCGAAAATAATATCCCTTTAATCGAAGATGATGTATACGGAGATCTGTATTTCGGAGCTTCACGCCCAAAATGCTGCAAATCTTTTGATAAAGATGGCAATGTATTGTATTGCAGCTCAATATCAAAGACTTTGGCTCCGGGGTATCGTGTTGGCTGGATTGCCCCTGGAAAATATAAAGAGAAAATATTGAAACTTAAACTGCTCCATTCCACTTCTTCTATTTCAATTGTCAATGAAGCGGTTGCCAATTTTTTAAAATCCGGAAAATACGAAAAACACCTTCAGCAACTTCGCAAAACACTTCAAAGCAATTACCAGAATTATGTACAGACTATTGCCGAATCTTTTCCTGAAGGAACTAAAACCAGTCGCCCCCAGGGAGGACTTTCTATATGGATAGAATTTGATAAAAAAATCCGTACCACCGAACTCTACGATTTGGCTATTAAGCAGAATATAAGCATTGCCCCCGGAAGAATGTTTACCTTTCAGGAGCAGTTTGAAAACTGTATGCGCCTTTGCATTGGTCTCCCATGGTCAGAAGATACTCAGACAAAACTGAGACAGGTTGGGCAACTTGCTAAAAAGATTTATCAGACTTCTTAAAAGGATTCTGATATTAAAAATGAAAGCTGGAAGTCATTACTTTCAATAATCACTTCCAGCTCTATTTTTTCAATTTTTCCGTTTTTTATTTATTATCCGGAACAAAATTCTTTCTTGCCAGCTCTTTTCTTACGCGGCTTAAACTTTCAGGAGTGATACCTAAATAAGAAGCAATCATCCATTGTGGAACACGCAGCAGAAGATCCGGATACATCTTAATGAATTTCATATATCTTTCCTCAGCAGTTTCACCCAGCAAAGAATTGATTCTGTTCTGAAGACTTCTGATGTGCTTTTGAAGAAGAAAATCACTTCTTTCAATACTGTTTGGGAATTGTTCTACCAGCTTGTTGAAGAAGTCCGGGTGAAGAAACAGTACTTCTGAATCTTCAACGGCCTCAATATAGTAATTGGATTTTTCGTTGAAGTAAAGACTGCTTCGGTCAGAAATCAGCCAGCTTTCCGGCGCAAATTGTATAATATGCTCCTTACCGTTTTTATCGATAGAATACATTTTTAAAAGCCCTCTTTCTACAAAGAATATATGTCTGCATATTTCTCCATACTGCAAAAGAAACTGATTTTTAGGAATCTTTTTTACTTCGTAATGTAGACTGCAGGCGTTCACACTTTGAAGCGGAACGTTTAAAACTTTGGCTAAATAATTATTGATATTCTTCATGATACAATCTGGCTTAAGGAAATGTCTTGGTGCGAAGCGTTATTTACCGCTTTTCCGTCCTGTATAACAATCATTTGCGGACTTTCGTGTCTTATCTCAAAATCGCTGGCAATTTTATTGGAAATTGGCCTGTACGCCAGTAGATCCAAGTAGTATAATTCTAAAGGCTGATCTGCATTTTCAACTTCTCTTTCAAAATTTTTCAACACTGTTCTGCTGATAAAACAGCTTGTAGAATGCTTGAATATCGCTATTTTATGACGGTGAGAATTTTCAATAGCTTGTGCCAGATCTTCCTCAGATTCTATCTTCTTCCAAAAAGATTTTTGTTCGGGGTTTTCACTTTTTCCGCCGAATATTTTATCAAAAAAACTCATACATTAAATTGTTTTAAATGATGATCTAGATGTTTATATTCTAAAAATTCCCAGTCTTTTTCAGTCATGTTTCCGAATAATCTGTGATGGTCCGGTAGACTGTTATCATCACAGGCTTCACGGAATTCTTCCAGTGTTTTCAGTAGATTGGTCTTTGATTCATCAAAATCACACTCAAAATTAACGATTAGTTTTTGAAAAGTAGGCATATTTCTGGGAATTCCGTTATTGAAAACATACATTTCTATTTTTGTAACGGCCCCAATGGTTTGAAAAAGGAAGTTGATGCGGGGAAGTTCAATTTTTTGCAAGGCAACCTGGAGAACCAGATCACAATGCTTAAGCATCTGACTTACATTCATTTTCCCCCATTTTCTGAGAGATTTTTCAGAAAGTTTGGAAATTCTGTTTACAATTTCTCGGTAATATATCGGATTATTAAGTTTTTTCTTTACCAACCTTTTTCTTTCTTCAGATTTTCAATATGAGCAAAATGATGATTGCAGTGCCAAACGTATAAGGCAAGACTTTCTCTAAGATTATAGCTCCTGTTGTGCTCCGGATGTTGAAATGTTCTTTCAAACTGTTTATTGGTAAGGCTTTTAAGAAGAGTAACCCATCTTTGGTGTGTTCCTTTCAACATACGCATTGCCGGCTTTACAGGCATATGATAGCTGTCCTGAAGTTCTGCCCACTGCGCTTCATTATAAGGTTTTATCGTTGGATTATCTTCTGTAAGAGCCAGTTTGAAACGGATAAAACTGTTGATATGACTATCTGAAAGATGATTCACCACCTGTCTTACTGTCCATCCGCCTTCTCTGTAAGGAGTATCCAGCTGATCATCCGTAAAATGTTCGATGAGATTTTTTAACCTTCCAGGGAAATCTTTGATCACTTTGATGTAGGTATCCAACGTGGTATCGCAGATATTTTCCGGAGTTTCAAACATTCCTATAGGAAATTTTTTTTTCTCTAAATCGCTCATTATTCAGGGTTTTAATTTGTAAATATTGCCAGGATCAGTCTGATTGTTCAGTTGAAAGCAAATTTTAGTTGTTATGACTGTAAATGTATCAAAAATCCGAGATATCTGAATATGAACAAAATGTTAATTGTACTAAAAAAACGAATGATCTTCATTCTACAAAAAAAGGCTTCAATTTTATCAAAAACTGAAGTCTTTATATATTATAATATTAATAGCCGTGAAGATCAATACCTTCTGTCCTTTGTAAGGTAACTTTTCGGCCCATTTTCTTTTGAATAACACGGAAATGCTGCAATTCATCATCCGTGAGAATGGTAATGGCAGTTCCTTTTTCGTTGGCACGGCCTGTTCTACCAATTCGGTGAATATAATCTATAGGAGAACGTGGCAATTCGTAATTGATTACACAAGGAAGAGACTCAATATGGATTCCACGACCGATAAGGTCTGTCGCTACCAGGATTTGAGCTCCATCCACTTTAAATTCTTCTAAATTATTTCTACGGGCTCCTTGTGATTTCTGACTGTGGATTGCTACTGCTTTAATTTTATTTTTTTTCAGCTTTTCAACCAGATTGTCTGCCGATCTTGTAGAAGAAACAAAAACCAACGCTTTTTCTACCTTCTTTTCTTTAATCAGATAACGCAGAAAAGGACCTTTACTTTCCGGAGAAACATGATAAGCCAATTGTTCTATATTATCAATCTCTACTTCTTCTTTTTTAATCTCAACAATAACAGGATTGATGGATAAACGCTCTTTCATTTCAGAAACCTTATCATTCAATGTTGCTGAAAATAAAGTGGTCTGCTTTGCTACTGGCATCATGGCAAAAAGTTTGTTCATCTCTTCACCAAAGCCCAACTGAAACATTTTGTCAGCCTCATCAATCACCAAATGCTGAATACCTGAAATACTTAAAGCATTATGATCAATCAAGTCTAATAATCGTCCTGGTGTAGCAATAAGAACTTCTACTCCAAACATTCCTTTCATCTGTGGATTGATGGAAACTCCTCCATATACTGCCATTGTACGAACTTCACGCTTCAGATTATCTGTAAAAGCTCTGAAAACTTCATCAATCTGAATGGCCAATTCGCGGGTAGGAACCAATATCAGAACCTGAACATTACGTCCTTTCTTAACTTCTGAATTCTGCAGTTTCTCCAAAATAGGCATTACAAAACAAGCCGTTTTTCCGGAGCCTGTCTGCGCAATTCCCATAAGATCTTTTCCCTGCAAAATAACCGGGACAGCCTGTTCCTGGATGGGAAATGGCTTTAAATACCCCAATTTTTTAACAGAACGAATAATATTGTGTGATAATCCTAAAGACTCGAATGACATAAAAATACTTATTTTCTGCAAAGATAAGCTATTGAGATTTGGTTTTCGCTGTAAAAAGGAACCGTTGCAGACAAAGTTTATCTTTTACTCTATAAGTTGAAAGAATTCAGGCATTTATTAAAAAAATATGATCATTTGAATCTGTTAAGTCTTGTTTTTTCCTTTAAATTAAATAAGAATTAAAGTCCGGATTTTTCAATTTGTCTCATAAAAGCTTAAAACGTCTTATTTTAAACTCCCATTCTCTATTCTCAGCGTTTTGATAAAATTATATTGCCGATTTGTCCGATAATTTTGTTTTGGAAGATTTTTTGACGCTGATTTTCGTAAATTAATCAAAAATTCGAGAAATCTAAATATGAAAAAAGCGTTAATAATCGTTGATGTACAGAATGATTTTTGTGAAGGAGGAGCACTTGCTGTACCGGGAGCCAATGAAATTATTCCTTACATCAATCTGCTGATGGAAGAAAATGAATACGATCAGGTTGTTCTTACCCAGGACTGGCATCCTGTAGGCCACAAGAGCTTTGCAAGCAGCAACGGAAGAAAAGTGGGAGAAAGCATCATCCTGAACGGTGTTCCTCAGTTTATGTGGCCGGATCACTGTGTACAGGGAAGCTTTGGTGCAGAATTCCATAAAGATCTGAACAGAGATAAAGTAACCCACATTATACAAAAAGGTAAAAATATTGAAATAGACAGCTACAGCGGTTTCCAGGATAATAACCATTTTATGAAAACCGGATTGGATGATTTCCTGAAATACCATGATATTCAATTGGTAGAAATCGTAGGTCTGGCAATGGATTATTGTGTGAAGTTTACGGCTCAGGATGCTGTCGCTAATGGATATGTTACCTGCTTACATTTTAATGGAACCCGTGCTGTCAATGTAAAGCCGGATAACGGAAGAGATGCGATCTATGAAATGATTGAAAAAGGAGTAACGGTACTTGGATAAAACAAGCATACAATAAAGATATACTCAAAAATAAACAGCATCAGTGATGCTGTTTATTTTTTTGATATAATAGATTACTCCTGGCTCAGTACCGTTAATTCTGACAGAAAATCTTTAGGTTCAATATTTCCCATCGCAAATTCATGCTCCAACAATTTGATTTTTTCGGTTCTGGTATAAGGTCTATCATAGATGGTCTTCAGAATACGTTCTTCATTATGACGAGGAACAAGAAGATGTTCTGCCTCCCGAAAAGCACTATAATATCTGACACCCAATATCCTTTGCGACAGGGCATTGAAGTGAATGTTGTCAGCATTGGCCGTAAGTCCTTTCGCGGTAACAAAATAACAGTTCGCATGGGCTTTTGCAAATTCTTCCAGTGCCCGATTCACCAGAGGGTATGAAGTAAAATATTTCCCGAAGATTCCACTGGATAGAAAATCTCCTAAGCCACCTATTATAAGAGGAACTTCCGGAATATTAAGCTCCTGGCGCAAGGTTTCCGTTATTACAGAAAATTTTTCGCTATATCTCTCGGCTTTTTCCGGAGAACAGTCATTTTCCCCCTGATGCCAGAGAATGCCTGTAATCCGGCTTGTTCGTTGTGCCAACTTTGCCTGTGATATAGCATTTTCAAATAAAGCACCTCCTACCGCCCAATCATCAAGGCTGGTTCCTCCGTCAGCACAGGGAATCAATCCTATTTCGTCTTGTTGATGGTCTAGTCTCCAGGAGGCAGCAAATGAAGCGGCAAGTCCCACACCGGCATTGGAACGGTCAAAATTAATTGGCTCAGACATAATCTGCCATAATCCGTTTCTTTGCATTTTAATATGTTCATCGTAGATAGCCGGAACTTCTTTGGCGTAACCCCTACCAGCCATATTGGACTGGCCTATCATTAAAAAGGAATGTATCATTTTTTATTTTCTTGTATACCAATACTTCTGCTGAATGAATACCAGGCCAGTTTTTTCACTTCATTCTGAGCAATATCTCCGGATCTGAACGCCGTAATCGTTGCAGTGATCACACTTGTGAAAAGAATTCTTATCCAGGGTAATGGAAGCTGATTACTGATCACTTGCTGCTTTTGTAATTCCTGAATGGCATCAAATAATTGATTTCTTCTTTTTAAATAGACCTCACTTTGACTGTTTTCGTCAATTGTTGAAGAAAATTTAACATGATCATTAAGTTTAATAAGGAAAGCATACTTTGTTCCGCTGTCAATTCCTGCATATAATAAATGCTCAAGCTGTATTAAAGGATCTTCTGAGCTGTCACAAACTTTAAGAGTGGCAGATTCCCATGCTTCCATCATATTCCTGTTACATTCTTCCAGCAGTTCATTCCGACTTTTAAAATATCGGTGAATCGTTCTTCTGTTAATACTGCAACTTACCGCAATATCTTCAAATGTTGCTGAAAAATTCTCGTTCAAAACGGATATTGCCGCATCAATAATTTTCTGCTTGGTATTCATATCTTTTTTATTGACTCAAATATACGACAATTGTCTCAACTTTGAGACAATTTAATTTTTAAATAATAAATCCATGTAAAATGAAACCGCATTTTTATCCTATTAATACAACAAAAAAGCGCAGAAACAATTTCTGCGCTTTCTATTCTTTACCATAAAATGATTTCAATCAAAACCCTGAATCTGAAATTCAAAGGTTGTCATTGTTCTAAAGCATTTTAAGGTTGTTTACTTCCAGTTCTGAAAGGATTCTCCAGTGTCCTCTTTTGATGTTCTTCTTCGTTAATCCGGCAAACATTACTCTGTCTAAAGATTCTACCTCGTATCCTAATCTTTGGAATATTCTTCTGATCACACGGTTCCATCCGATATGGATTTCAATTCCAATCTCATTCTTCGGTTTTCCTTCGATATATGAAATCTGATCAACAACCGCTACTCCTTCATCAAGACGAATTCCTTCCGCAATAAGACGCAAATCTTCACCTGTAAGTTTCTTATCCAGTGTTACGTGGTAAATCTTTTTAGCATCGAAAGAAGGGTGAGTAAGTTTTTTCGTCATATGGCCGTCATTCGTCAACAAGATAACTCCTGTTGTTGAACGATCCAGTCTTCCTACTGGGAAAAGTCTGTAAGGAGAAGCATTGGCTACAAGATCCATTACAGTTTTTCTGGCTTTGTCATCCTTAGTAGTAGAAATATAACCTTTTGGCTTGTTCAAAAGTACATATACAGGTTTTTCCGGTGTAATGCTTTGTCCGTCAAACACTACTCTATCTGTTTTTTGTACCTGATAACCCATTTCGGTTACTACTTTTCCGTTTACCTCTACAAGTCCCTGAGTGATCAGCTCATCAGCTTCTCTTCTGCTGCAGATCCCTGAGTTGGCAATATACTTATTCAAACGGATGCTGTCTTTGTGGACATCCTTTTCGATTTTGTTCAGCCTTCTTTTCTGTACAAAAGATTTTGCTCTGTCATCATTTCTTTCTTCGCCGTTGGATGGTCTTCTACCATATTTTAGGCTGCCTCTTTCGTACTTATCTCTTGTATCAAAATTTTTTCCACCTCTTTTAGGTTTTCCAAAAGATTTTCTCTCAAAGCTCTCACTTTTGTTCGTAATGTATGGCTTACGTTCAGATCTTGAGCCAAAATCTTCATTCGAGTTTTCAGAACTTTCTGTATTTCTCTTAAAAGGTTTCTTTTCAAATTTTGAGTTGGACCCTTGATGTTCCGGGCCTTTTCTTCCTCCGTCTTTAGAGAAAGGTTTTTTAAAAGGTTTTGATCCTGAAGAATTTCCAGATCTGGAAGCACGAGAATCATCAGAACTTTTCTTGGTTGAAATTCTTGGTCTCTTTGGTCTGTCTGAATTATTATTATCTCTGCTCATTCTAAAAATTTCTGCAAAGATAGTAATTTAGTTATGAGTTAAAAATTAAGAATCATAACTTTGCAATATAGTTTATGTTTTTAACTTTATATATCAACTAAGATGATAACAATATTAAATGATAATTTTTCTCAGCTTAACGACTTTCTTCACGAAAAATCATTCAGTAAGATTTTTATACTGGTAGATGAGAATACTCATGAATACTGTCTTCCTGTTCTTTTAGGAAACATGGAAACAGATCTTGGGTTCGAAATTCTGGAGATTGAAGCCGGAGAGGAGATGAAGAATATCCAGACAGCCAATCAGCTGTGGGAAATTCTTACGGAAATGCAGGCAGACAGAAAAGCATTGGTTATCAACCTTGGTGGCGGCGTAATTACGGATATGGGAGGCTTTGTTGCTTCTACTTATAAGAGAGGAATAAAGTTCATCAATATCCCAACTACCCTTTTATCGATGTGTGATGCTTCTATAGGAGGCAAAACGGGGATTGATCTGATGCATTATAAAAATATGGTGGGAACTTTCGCTTTCCCGGAGCAAATTTTTATTTATCCTAAGTTCCTGGAAACATTACCTTTTAAAGAATTAAGAAGTGGCTTTGCAGAAATGCTGAAACATGGGCTTATTGCAGATAAAGCGCATTGGGAGCAGCTGATCCAGATTTCAAAGCTTGACGTAGCTTCTGTTACCCCACATATCCAGACTTCTATGGATATCAAACAGGAAGTTGTAGACAAAGACTTCCATGAGCAGAATATAAGAAAAACATTAAATTTTGGACATACAATAGGACATTCTGTTGAAAGCTTATGTCTGCAGCAGGAAAATCCTATTCTTCATGGAGAAGCAGTAGCTATGGGAATGATCGCAGAAGCTCATCTGGCTTATCTTGAAAATCTTATCTCAGCAGAAGATTCAACCATGATCATTGAAAATATTCAGAGATATTATCCATATTTGGACATCAGTGATTTCACAGATGAAGATATCACAGCTTTATTAATGAATGATAAAAAGAATACCGACAGCAAAATCAATTTTTCTTTACTTTCGGGAATTGGTTCTTGTACTTATGATCACCAATGCACCCAGAAAAATATTCTTGAATCCATTCATTTTTACCGAAAATTGAATGATGCATAATACAAATCGCATTCAAATATTCAGTTTTTTAACCCTATTTTTGACAAAATTGTCAATTTAGATTATTTATAAACAAATGTTTATTTAATTATATAAAATACTGAAATCCAATTATTTATACATAAAACCACTTATTCTTTAAGTGGTTTTTTTATTGATTTTACTCATAAAAAAGAATTTTGGCAAGCAATTTGGAAGATACTCAGCGTTCAACTGAAAATGTTGACAAGTAGTAAAATTTAAAATTAAGAAAGAGTAAAATTAAAAAATTAAAGTTATGAAAAAGTTAATTTTAGGATTAGCAGTAACTGCAGGAACATTAGCATTCGCTCAACAAACACCTAGCACTTCTTCCAATCCGGTAACATTCGGTGTAAAAGGGGGTATGAACGTATCTTCACTATCTAACGGAGCTGACTTAAGTGATTCAAAATCAAAAATCGGTTTTAATGCAGGTGTTTTTGCAAACATTCCATTAGCAAGTTCTTTCAGTGTACAACCAGAGGTTATTTATAATGACTTAGGTTCAAAAGTAACCAGAGAATATTCAGCTCTTGGAAACACCTATAGAAGTGAATATTCAAGAAACTTAGGATATGTTGCAGTACCTGTAATGTTCCAATATAACGCAACTCCAGAATTCTTCCTTGAAGCAGGTCCGGAATTTGGATTCTTAGTAAGTGCTAAGGATAAATTCAAAAACTCAACCAACAATAACAACAATACTCAGGTTGCTACCCTTAACAAGGATGATTTCCAAACATTCAACTTTGGTATCGGAATCGGAGCAGGTTATTATTTCCTTCCTAACCTAGGGATTACCGCAAGATATACAGCTGGTCTTACAGATATTTACAAAAATAACAATGGAGACTCTGTAAAAAACAACGTATTCCAGGTAGGATTAGCTTATAAATTCAAATAAGCTTTCCCTATACATTCACTAACAAATTTTTATATTCAATAAAGAGGTCAGACTATTTTCGGTCTGATCTTTTTGTTTTCTTCACAAAAGAGTGAATAGAGGTGTTAATTTAAGAATTCATCTCATGTGTTAATAAAACGCTAATGTCCATCAATAAAGGGCTGGTGGCATATTGTTTGTTCCTTATCGCGGGTTAATCATATATAAAAATAACTTTTAACCTATGAAAAAGATTTTCTTCAGTCTGGCACTTGTTGCAGGCTCATTTGCTTTCGCACAAAGCACTTCTAACACCACCACCACTCCATCTCCTTCCTCTTCTCCTATCAAATTCGGATTAAAAGCAGGACTCAATGTTTCTACCGTTTCTAATATGGATATGAAAGCAAAAGCTGGGTTCTATGGTGGTATATTTGCTAATATCCCCGTAACTAAAGATTTCTCCGTTCAGCCGGAAGTAATGTACAGCGCTGTGGGAGGAATATTAAAAGAAAACAGCAGTACTAAGCTCAACTTAGAGTATTTATCCGTTCCTGTAATGTTTCAATATAATGCTCTGCCTAATTTATATATTGAAGCCGGACCACAGTTTAATTTCTTAATTGATGCCAGATTAAAGAAAACTGCCTCCACAGGAGCTTACAAAAACGGAACAAAGTCATTTGATTTTGGGATCGGATTGGGAGCAGGATATTATATTACCCGTCACATTGGTGTGAATGTAAGATATGTTGCAGGTTTATCTGATATTGTAAAAACAAGATATTATTATGGATACGATAATACCAATGCTGTAAAAAACGGAGTATTCCAGATAGGTGCATCTTATAAATTTTAAATCTGAATTCTATTTTTAGATAAAAAACTTTAGATTAAAAGAATATATTCGGCTGTTTCAGTAATTGAGACAGTCGTTTTTTTTCTACATATCTTAAAATGTGTTAACAAATGCTAACGTGTTGAATTGAAAATTTCAAATTAAATCTATAATTAAAGTGCAATAAAGGCTGTATATAAGCTTATTAAATTAAAATCTCTATATTCTGGCATACCATTTGATAATAAAAAAAGTGTTAAATAAAACTTAATAACCCAACATTAAAGAAAATACTATGAAAAAGATTCTTTTAGGCCTTGCCCTTGTAGCAGGTACTTTCACTTTCGCTCAGAAAACATCAACTTCAACTCCAACAGGTTCAGCAAGATTCGGTTTGAAAGCGGGTCTTAATATTTCTAACCTTTCCGGTGGGGATTTTAATTCAAAAGCTGGATTTTATGGAGGTGTATTTGCGAATATTCCAGTAGCACAGGATTTCTCTTTCCAGCCCGAAGTTTTGTATAGTGGAATGGGCGCAAAAACTAAAGCAAATAGTGATGTAAAAGCCAACCTTGACTATATTTCAGTTCCATTAATGATTCAATATAATGCTCTTCCTAATTTATATGTAGAAGCAGGACCTCAATTTAGCTTTTTGGTAAATTCTAACATAAAGTATAGATCAAACTCTACAGATGGTAAGGATGTATTTAAATCATTTGATTTTGGAATTGGATTAGGAGCTGGGTACTATTTCACTCAGAACATTGGAGTTACTGCAAGATATGTTGCAGGTTTAACGGATGTTGCCAAAAATAGACCTGATCTTTCTACAGACAAATCTAAAAATGGTGTATTCCAGGTAGGTTTAGCTTACAAATTCTAAGCAAAACTGATTATAAATTATAAGGCCGGACTATTAATTAAGTCCGGTTTTTTTTATGCGTTAAGATTATTTCTGTTAATGAAATTTATCTTTTTAAGAATCAGCTTCTAAGAAGAAAATGAGCTGTGTTTTCACAGTTCAATTTATTTTGGCAAGAAATTTGCGTATAAAGTAGTGATTGTATCCTTATTTCGAAATATATCCAACCTACAAATTTCTGATATTAAGATAAAATGTTTACTGATTTTGTTTAGAATCGGTTTTCATTTCAAAATCAGGTGTACTTTTTTTAACCTAAAATTGAGTGGTACCTTGTAGAGGAAAATATCGGAATACTGAGCTATAATCCTGTAAAATAAAATACATTTTGATTTCAATAGAAAAAGTCAGGCTTATTTGTTTAAGTCTGACTTTTTCGCTTTTTGTAAGCCAATCAATTACTTTCAACAGGTAGTTAACTCTGGAAAATGTTTTTCTTTTAAAATAATTGTGGATTAGTTTAATCAAGTAGAGATATTTATTATTTTTCAAATGTATGCCAGACCTTTTTGAGATCTGGCATTTTATTTTTAAAAGCAAATTATTAAATTTTGGAGTCTAATAAATAATATTCCTCCGAAATTTTTCGTCATTGAGATCATTTGTTGTCATTAAATTCAGGCTGGGATTGTAAATTATGGTTAATATCAAAATACGAAAAAATTCTCTTTATAGCTTGTGAAATATTCCCTAAAAAGTGATTTTTATGATATCCTTTTTAATAAATCATTTAAAATCACAAATACAAAACATTTCATAACCTGGCTTAAAAGCCCTTTAAATAAGGATTTTTCAACTTTGGCAAGCAATTTGCAAAATAATTCAAGTCTGATTGAGAAATCATTCAAAGACACAAATAGTAAAATTAAAAGATAAAATTATGAAGAAGTTATTTTTAGGACTGGCTTTAGCAGCTGGTACTCTAGCTTTCGCGCAGGAAACACAAAAAACTGAAAAAGTAAATCCATCACCGCTAAAAAAAGATGTACAGCCGGTTAGATTCGGGATTAAAGCAGGAGGAAACTCAGCGTACTTCAGTCAGCAGAAATTCGGTATCAATAGTCAGCAATTAGGCTTCCATGCCGGAGCATTTGTTAATATTCCACTTTCTAAACAGTTCAGTTTACAGCCAGAGGTTTTATATAACCAGATGGGTGCAAAAGATGTCATTTATTCTACAGAAACTGACAATGGAGTAACGAATGTAAAGACTAAAGCTCAAAGCAGAGTAAAAATGGATTACATTTCCGTACCATTAATGGTTCAGATGAGACCTGCAGATAATTTTTATATTGAAGCAGGACCTGAATTCAGTTATTTCATCACTGGGAAAAATAAAGGAGAAACAACTGTAGCAAGTACTACCGGAGGTATTACGACAACTACAACAAGTTCTCACTCTGCGGATATCGACAAAGACCAAATTAACAGATTCAATGTTGGGTTAGGTCTTGGTTTAGGATATGATATCACTTCCAATATCGGGATCAGTGCAAGATATGTAAACAGTTTGACAAAAATTGACAAAAGCATGACTGCTGCTCAAAATAACAACAGAGTATTTCAGTTAGGTCTAAACTATAAGTTTTAATAAATAGAACCAATTTTTTAACCCCAATAGAAAGAGCCAGATGTATTACACCTGGCTCTTTTGTATGTTTGGATCAGTATGATTAATTGAATAATTCTACCTCCTCTCCTTTTCCTACCGGATATTCTTCAGTGAAGCATCCAAAGCAGTGATTGGAGGATCCTAAAATGACTTTCAGGTTATCAATACTTAAAAACTCTAGTGAATCAACACCTAAGTAATTTTTAAGCTCTTCTGTAGACATATTTGCAGAGATCAAATCATCTTTTGAAGGCGTATCAATTCCCAGATAGCAAGGAGCAATAATGGGCGGAGAAACACTTCTGAAGTGAATTTCCTTTACTCCTGCATCTTTAAGAATTTTAACCAATCTCTTAGAAGTTGTTCCACGAACAATGGAGTCATCAATGATGACAACTCTCTTGTCTTTCATTTCAGAGATAATCGGGTTCAGTTTCAGGTTGACTACTCTTTCTCTCATTTCCTGGGTAGGAACAATGAAACTACGTCCAATGTATCTGTTTTTAATCAAAACAGGACGGAAAGGGATTCCTGATGCCTTTGAGAAACCAATAGCTGCCGGAACTCCGGAATCGGGAACTCCAATAACAAGATCAGCTTCTACAGGAGCCTGTTCCCAGATTTTTTCTCCGGATTTTTCTCTGATCTCATACACATTAATGTTTTCTAAGGTAGAGTCAGGTCTTGCAAAATAGATGTATTCAAAAGAACAGATTCTCTGTTTTCCTTTGGCTTCATCCATCATATAAGAGTGAAGTTTTCCGGGCTCATTTTCGTTGGTATAAATGATCTCACCAGGAAGAATATCGCGTACATATTGAGCTCCAACAGCGTCTAATGCTACGGATTCTGATGCTACCACGTAAGATTTCTCATCAATAGCACCCAGTACTAAAGGACGAATTCCGTTGAAGTCTCTGAACGCAAAGAATTTATTCCTTGTCATTCCTACTACAGAATACGCACCTTCGATCTTTTCCATGGTTGCTTTGATGGCTCCACGAAGACCCAGATCCAGGTTTTTTTGAATCAATCTCAGAATAACTTCTGAATCGGAGGTTGCTCTGAAGACCACGCCTTCAGCTTCCAATTCAGCTTTTAATTCTTTCGCATTGGTAAGGTTACCATTGTGTGCTATGGAAAGTATAATCTGGTCATATTCGTTTTTAGCGAAAAATGGCTGAAAATTATATTTCTTTTTATCTCCTGCAGTTGTATAACGGGTATGTCCGATTGCAGAATTTCCCATAAAAGTTTCAGGTTCCTGAATGTCTTTATAAACGTCCAAAACCAGCCCTTCGTCTTTCATATTGGTAATTCTGCCTTCTTTCAAGACGGAAATACCACACGCTTCCTGACCTCTGTGCTGTAATGCGAAAAGGCCAAACTGCGAAAGAGAGAATGTATCCAGATCATTATCTGAATACAATCCGAAGATTCCACATTCTTCGTTGGGAGCATCTAATCTTTCCTCTTCCTGAGTTCTGAAAAGATTCCTTCCGTAAACCTGGTTTTCAAACTGTTTTAAATATTCACTTTTATGAATGTCTAAACTTTTCATTTCTATTTTTTCTAATTGTAGATCTTAGAAGTCAGATTTCAGATCTCAGACTAAAAGCTAACTTCAAATTTTAATTTTGTTTTAACGAACAAAGTATTTTCTGTATTAACATCTGAAATCCGGTATCTGAAATCTTATTTCTGTAAAAGATTTTTCAGACGGTTATAGATTTCTACGTAAGCTTCCGTTACTTCTCCAAGATCTCTTCTGAATCTGTCTTTGTCTAGCTTCTTCATTGTATCTTTATCCCAAAGTCTGCAAGTGTCTGGAGAGATTTCGTCTGCAAGGATGATCTCACCTGTCGAAGTTTTACCCAATTCAATTTTGAAATCTACAAGGATAATGTTGATTTTGTCGAACAAGTCGATAAGGATCTCGTTGATATCTGAAGTAAGCTCATACATTTCATCAAGCTCTTCATAAGTAGCTGCACCTAAGAAAACAGCGTGGTGATCGTTGATAAGCGGATCTCCCAATTCATCTTTTTTGTAGCAGATATCGAAAATAGTTACCGGAGATTTGATCCCTTCTTCAACCCCTAATCTTTGTGCCATGCTTCCCGCAGAATAGTTTCTTACCACCATTTCTAAAGGAATAATAGATACTTTTTTTACCAACTGCTCTCTTTCATCCAATTGTTTGATGAAGTGAGTTTTAATTCCTTTTTCATTTAAATATTCAAAGATAAGAGTTGTAATAGCGTTATTCATCTCTCCTTTAAGATCTACCTGACCTTTCTTTTGAGCGTTAAATGCTGTAGCATCGTCTTTGAAACGTACTACTACTTCATCTGGATTATCGGTAGCAAATACCTGTTTCGCTTTACCCTCGTACAACATTTCTTTCTTTTGACTCATAATTTTACTTTCTAAATTGTAGTTAGATTTATTGATTTATTTTATTATTATTCCTGTTAAGGCAGCCAGCCCAAAACTCAAAAGCGTACCTACCAGTACATATTCTGTAAGTTTTCTCTGTTTTGCTTGTGCAAGGTCGCTGAACCTGAAAACAGATTTTGCAGCCACCATGAAACCTACGCCTTCCCAATGATTCACCGTTATAAAAGTGAAAACCAGCAGGCGTTCTAAAATTCCGATATATTTTCCGGCACTTGTTAAAGATTCGGTTTGAATAGCATTAGGGCCATCCGGAGCGGGCGTCCATGATGACAATAGAATTTTGATAATAATAGAAGCAGGTGTTGTAAGAAACAAAACTGCCATCAGTATTTTCAAAAATTCCTGATCCTGTAAAAATCCGAAGCTGAATTCTTTGAAATAAAAAGAAACTCCGGCTATGACAAGAACATGAAGCAACTGATCGATGAAAAACCATTTTTTCTTAGTTTTTACATTTTGGAAACTCAGTTTCGCAGCATCAATAATGAAGTGGGTAATTCCTACCAACACAGCTACCCACCAAAGTTCTATGTCCCAAAGAAAAATAAGACTTAAAACAATGTGAATCAGAATGTGAAGATATAAAAACTTACTTTTCAGTATATGGTTTTCCTTATCTGCAACCCATGAATTTGGCTGAAGTATAAAATCTCCGAGTAGATGTGCCAATATGAGTTTGATAAAGATCATGCTTATAATTCTGAGATTTTCTTTCTGAAATACTGGTTGGTTTCCACGATGAGCTCATAGTTGGCTCGTTTCAGTCTCTGGCTGATAGAGGACTGTGAAATAGCAAATCTCTTGGCAAGATCTTCCTGGGTAATATCCTGATTCATAATCATCTCATGAATAATCTCCGATGTAGCCATCGTCCAGTTATCAAAATCTTTTGATGACCACTTCAGCAGAATATTCAGATCTCTGTCTACCGAGTCGCTGGAAGTTTTGATGGCAACAGTGTGACCGTCATTTTTAAGGTCATTCAACAGTCTGCCTGAGTTGACGTAAGCTGTTCCGTTAGATTCTGTGATTTTTTCAGAAGAAAAACTTTCTTCACCGATTCCTATGGCGATTCTTACGTCCAGATTTTCTTGACTTTTAATAAGAGATTTTATGGCTAGGAAGTGCCAGAAGACAGCATCAATACTACACTTGAACTGAAACTCGTCTCCCCTGTAGATTTCCCATGTGCCGGGAGCGCTTCCCCAGGTTTCGAGAAGATTTTTAAGCTTGGTAATCCAAACTTCAGTATCCGAATGTTGTGAATTTATAATATCACCGGTAATGACCGCTATCATACTGCAAATATAAGCATAATTACTTATAAATAAAAAATATAAGCAAAAACCCTTATAGATATTGATTATTAGTGAATCTGCTTATATCAATCATCCAGTAAATATAAGGCTTTTAGGACTTTATAGAAAACTAAAAAAATAACGAAATGATAGAAAATGAATGAAAATTTTATAACAATATTTACTTTAACTCTACTTTTTTCACTTTTTTAAGATGAGAAGCTGTTCCTGCTATCCACCCATACTCCTCACTTCTCTCCTTTTTCTCTTCTGTTGCGGGGTAACCGCTGCTATCAGGGCTATAATAATCATACTATATATTTCTTTTATACATTGAGAAATTATGTTAAAAAAAATAAACCTCACAGATTTTTAAAATCTGTGAGGTTGGGTTTCTCATCGAAACAATAGTGTTTAAATTCTTAGGAACATTTATTTTTTTATAAACGGGTGGGTTTTCTCATCAAGTTTTAAGAAGTACATTCCGGTAGGAATTCCTTGTACTGATATATTTTTTTTATTCTTGAAAGGATCTTTTTCAGTATAAATTACCTTTCCTGAAACATCTATAATTTGAGCTGTTGTTACTTTTTCTGTTGCTCCGTTTACGTAAAGGTTATCATACACCGGATTTGGATAAATAGTAAACCCATTGTTAGCAGCAACCAGTTCTCTGGTAGACAATACACCTCCAAGGTCCTGACAATAATTGGATGCGTAAGAATCCCACTCATTGATATCAAAAGTACTATTCGGCTGGTTTACAGATCCTTTTCTATATAAAGAAACATTGCTTAAGGTAGAAGTATTGCTCTGACTTTTCGCACCAATCGCATCAATGGTCGTAGACTTATATCTCAGTTCAAGATATTGACTTCCGGTAAAGGTCATCTGAGGAGCAGCAGTCACAAATTTTGCCTGATTTATTGTATAGCATGAAAAATTGGCTCCAGGGTTTAGAATAACAAAGGATTCATTATTCTGAACAGTTCCTTCCAATTCATAAGGTGCAGGGAAATAGTAATTACCACCGCTTGGGAACTGAATAGACAGCCTGTAATCGCTAAGATTCACTGGGTGACCAGTTTTATTTGTAATCTCAATTCCTTTATTATTAGAAGATCCTTTTAAATACTTAGAAACATAAAGATCTTTTGCATATACGTCAGAAGCTAAGGTAGTAACAGGTACTATATTGCTGTCAGGAGAAAGCAAATAACCGCTATCGTATGCTTTTACAGTAAAATTATAGGTTGTAGACGGGGTAAGATGATCGATACTGATAGACGTATTTTTAGTAGTTGCCACTAAAGTTCCATTCTGAAAAACCTGATATCCAATAACATCTGCATCCGAACTAGCACCCCAGCTTAATGTTGTAAAATAAGCGCTATTCTGTGTAGTAATCAAATTGGAAGGAGTTTGCGGAGCTACTGCATCAGCCGTTTGTCCCCAGATTATATTAACCCACCCTGGATTATCTATAAATGGATTTCTGTTTTTCTGAAGAGCATACACCTTATTATTCCTGTCAATTTCTCTTTGCGAAACCGGATCCTGCTGATGCCATTGCAAAAGCATAGCTATATAAGCAGGTTCAAATGCTCTTTCTTCCGTTCCATCCAATGGGTTGGTATCAGAAGCAGGATTAGCATTGTTATTATAATTGAAGGTACCTAATTTACCTTCATATCTTACCGCGAAATACAATAAACTTCTAGCCACATCTCCTTTAAACTCGTCAATAGGTTCATAAACACGCCCTGTATACACCCAGTTAGGGATAGCACTTTTACCGATCTTAGAGGTATTGGTAAAATTATAGTAGATGTTAGAAGGAGTTGTCGTAGAAATACCATAAGGGTAATTACTTCTCAACTGGTTGATTCTTGCATCTGTAGGAATTACATAAAACAGATCCGAATACATAGGATAATTACTGTAGAAAGTACTTTGAGGCATCATGTGCTCTCTGTTCCAGCCCTGCCCTTCTGCAGAAGCACTTCCAATCATCTGTTGGCTGGTATATTCATAAGCATCTGGTCCGCTTGGGATCTCAGAATAAATATCCAGAAGCAAAGTGGTATTGCTGGTATTATGATCATAATAAATATCCAAATCTGTCTGATTATAATAATCCTGAAGATCACTGTAATTCCAGTTTACATTCTTTTCTGAAATGATGTCATGCAGTTTAGATTTCAGAGCATAACCTGTCAATCCAGCTGTTCCGTTATAATATCCGGCAGGAACTTGCGCAGAAATATAAGAGGAAATTAAAATAATAGGAAGTAGAATTTTTTTCATGCCTTAAAAATTGGGCGACTAAAATAGTAAAATAAAAACCGTTCAACGATGAAAATTTTATTAACAAAACATTAATTATAAAAATATAAAAAATTGAAAATTAAACGCATTCACCCTGAAATACTATGAATGTAATAATTTTTTTTAGCATTCCATCAATTTGGTTATCTTTGGGAACTAACTATTATCTATATGAACACAGAGACTATTGACAACATCAAAATGATAGCGGAGACAGCTAGAGAATTTGCAGAGAAGAATATCCGTCCGAATATTATGGAATGGGATGAGAGCCAGACGTTCCCTAAAGAACTTTTCCACCAGTTGGGTGAAATGGGCTTTATGGGAGTTGTAGTTCCTGAGCAATATGGAGGTTCCGGTTTAGGATATCATGAATATGTTACCATTCTTGACGAAATTTCTCAGGTAGACCCTTCTATCGGTCTTTCTGTAGCAGCACACAATTCACTTTGTACCAACCACATTTATGAATTTGGTAACGAAGAGCAGAGAAACAAGTGGCTTCCTCAGTTGGCTACCGGAAAAGTAATCGGAGCTTGGGGGCTTACAGAACACAATACAGGTTCAGACTCAGGAGGAATGTCTACTACTGCAGTAAAAGATGGTGACGACTGGATCATCAACGGTGCGAAAAATTTCATCACTCACGCAATTTCCGGAGATATTGCCGTGGTAATGACAAGAACTGGGGAAAAAGGAGCCAAAAATAATTCTACAGCTTTCGTTTTAGAAAAAGGAATGCCTGGCTTCTCTTCAGGAAAAAAAGAAAACAAATTAGGAATGCGTGCTTCAGAAACCGCAGAACTTATTTTTGACAATGTACGTGTGCCAGATTCTCACCGTCTTGGAGAAGTAGGTGAAGGTTTTAAACAGGCCATGAAAATTTTGGATGGTGGTAGAATTTCTATTGCAGCTTTAAGTTTAGGTACAGCAAGAGGAGCTTATAAAGCAGCTTTAAAATATGCTAAAGAAAGACAGCAGTTTGGAAAATCGATCTCTGAATTCCAGGCGATCAACTTTATGCTGGCTGATATGGCTACAGAAATTGATGCCGCAGAACTTCTTATCCAAAGAGCTTCTACCCTGAAAAATGCGAAGCAGAAAATGACAAAAGAAGGCGCCATGGCAAAACTATATGCTTCTGAAGCATGTGTAAGAATTGCTAACAATGCCGTTCAAATCTTCGGTGGATACGGATATACAAAAGATTTCCCTGCTGAAAAATATTACAGAGATTCAAAACTTTGTACAATTGGTGAAGGAACTTCTGAAATCCAGAGACTGGTAATCGGAAGAGATATTACAAAATAAATTCAATTTTTTAAAACATACACAAATGATTAAACAAGCCTTATTAGGTGAGTTTCTGCATGAAGCAGAAAACACAAGAAAAATTTTAAAAGCAATTCCCGACAGTGCTTTAGATTGGAAACCGTCTGAAAAAAACTGGACTACAGGTCAGTTAGCTTCTCACATTGCAGAAGTTTATAACTGGTATGACGCCACTTTTAATCAGGATGTTTTTGATATGGGTGCTTATCAGTATGACAAAGGAGATATTTCCAAAGCAGAAAATATTGTTGCCAGGTTTGAAGAAAATGTAGCGAAAGCTCAAAAAGCTCTTGAGACTTCTGATGAAAACAATTATTTTAACGAATGGAAAATGGAAATGAACGGTAATGTTCTCTTCCCTCCAATGCCAAAAGTTCAGGTAGTAAGAGCTTTTCTATACAATCACTTGTACCATCACAGAGGGGAACTGGTTGTTTATTTAAGATCAACAGGAAACAAAGTTCCGGGACTTTATGGACCTACTGCTGATGATAATATGTAATTATATATAACATTATATCAAGTCAAAAAGAATGACATATACTTCGGTATGTGTCATTTTTCTTTTAAAGAAAGGCCTTTTCAATTATACCTAATGCATTACATAATACATTAAACAGATAGTCTAAAATTTTCTTAAAAAATTTTATTTTCAATAACATATTTTTTATTAGCTTTGATATTCCACAATCAAAATCTATATTTAATATGAAAAAACAACTAACCCTGATCGGAATGCTTCTTATGAGTGGCATTTCTTTCGCTCAGACTGATCGTCTATGGTCTGAAGGCTCCAGAAAATCTCCATCAGAGATCTTTGAAAACAAGTCAGGCATTGCTAATCCTAAGGTTTACAACCTAAATATTGAAGGATTAAAAAATGTTCTGGCAAAAGCTCCTAAGAGACTGGCAGCCGGCGAAAAATCAGAAATTATCATTTCTTTCCCGAATTCTGAAGGAAAAATGGAAAATTTCAAAGTAAGGGAAAATTCTAACTTCGCACCGGAACTGGCCGCGAAATTTCCGGAGATCAAATCTTATGTAGGCCAAGGCCTTGATGATCCAAATTCTACTGTTTACTTCAGTGTTTCTCCTCTTGGTTTATCTTCAATGGAAATTTATGGAGACAAATCTGCAGTATTCATTGAGCCTTATTCTAAAGATCTTTCTACCTATGTTGTATACAGAAAGTCTGATAAAAAAGATGATCTGAACAAATTCGAATGTACGGTAGTAGACGCTGCTCAAAAAGGGGTTGCCAACTCGTCACTGGCAGCAAGACCTAACGCCGATGATGCTAAATTAAGAACCTTCCGACTTGCATTATCATGTACAGGAGAATATACTACTTATTTCGGAGGAACAAAAGCTCAGGCATTAGCCGCAATGAACAATACAATGACCCGCGTAAACGGTGTTTTTGAAAAAGATTTTGCTGCAAGAATGGTTCTGATCGCCAATAATGATGCTGTTATCTACACCAACGCTTCTACCGACCCTTATTCTGCCGCTTCAGGAATGAGCAGCTGGAATTCTCAGCTACAAAGCACCTTAACATCAGTTATTGGCGAAGCCAATTATGATATCGGACATTTGTTCGGAGCTTCAGGAGGCGGAGGAAACGCAGGATGTATCGGCTGTATCTGTACCAACGGATCCAAAGGAAGCGGATATACTTCTCCTGCAGACGCTATCCCTTCAGGAGATAATTTTGACATTGATTATGTAGCCCATGAAATGGGACATCAGTTCGGTGGAAATCATACTTTCTCTATGAATAATGAAGGTACAGGTGCGAATATGGAACCGGGCTCAGGATCAACCATCATGGGATATGCAGGAATTACCAGCCAGGATGTTCAGCCTCATTCTGATGCGTTTTTCCATGCGATAAGCATTCAACAAATCACTAACAATATTAAAGCAAAAACCTGCTCTGTTAACACAAGTACCGGAAACTCAATTCCTACAGCAAATGCAGGTTTAGACTATACCATTCCAAAAGGAACTCCATTTGTACTTACAGGAACAGGAACAGATGCAGACGGAGATTCTTTAACTTATATCTGGGAGCAGATGGATAACGCTTCATCTTCTCAAACAGGCGCCAGCTCTGCTGCCAGTGCGACGAAAGCTTCCGGGCCTAACTTCAGATCATGGACTCCAACCACTGTTCCGGTAAGATATTTCCCAAGAATGGCTTCTGTGCTGGCGGGTGCAACCACTACAGCAGGTTCAGAAATCACTGTTGAAGCACTATCTTCAGTAGCCAGAACATTGAATTTCAGATTTACTGTACGTGACAATAAAGCCGGTGGTTCAGGAAATAATTCAGACGATGCCGTAATCACAGTAAATTCTACAGCAGGACCATTTACCGTAACGTCTCAAAACTCAGCAACTACTTACACAGGAGGAAGTTCACAAACCATCACCTGGGATGTAGCTGGAACTACAGCAAATGGTGTAAATACTGCAAACGTTGATATTCTTTGGTCAACCGACAGTGGAAATACATGGACAACTCTATTGGCAGGAACTCCTAATGACGGAACACAGGCTGTAACGATTCCTAATGCTACCACCACTACAGGAAGAATTATGGTAAAAGGTTCCAATCATATCTTCTTTGATGTAAACAATGCCAATATTTCCGTAAATGCAGGTTCAGGATCAACCGATACTGTTGCCCCTACCGCTCCTACCCTTGCCGCTTCTGGAACAACCTCTAGCACAACCAACCTTTCATGGTCCGGAGCTACGGATAATGTAGGCGTTACAGGCTATGATGTTTATCAAGGAGCTTCATTAATTGGCTCTACAGCTTCTACAACCTATACAGTGACAGGATTGAGCCCGTCTACAACGTATTCTTTCTCCGTTAAAGCAAAAGATGCTGCAGGAAATACTTCAGTTTCAAGTAATACAGTAAGTGTAACTACACTTGCAGGCGGAGGAACAGTAACCTATTGCTCAGCTTCTGCATCCAATACAGCTGATGAAAGAATTGGAAATGTGAAATTCGGAACCATCAACAATACATCAACAGGAACAGCAGGTTATGAAAACTTCACATCAATATCTACGAATGTAACGAGAGGAAACGCTTACACAATCTCTATTACGCCTTCATGGACTTCAACGGTTTACAGTGAAGCGTATGCAGTGTATATTGACTACAACGGAAACGGAAGTTTTGCAGACAGTGGTGAGCTAGTATGGTCTAAAGCCGGTTCTACTACAACGCCTGTTACAGGATCAGTAACCATTCCGTCAACAGCAACTATAGGCTCAACAAGAATGAGAGTAATGATGAAATACAGCTCAATTCCTACTTCATCTTGCGAAGCTTATACTTACGGTCAGGTTGAGGATTATACAGTGAATATCGTTTCTTCCGGAAAGGCCGAACTTTCTAATACAAAAGATCTGATCACAGATATTAAACTTTACCCTAACCCAGTGAAAGATATGTTATCTGTTTCAAATACGACTTCAGAAGATTATAAGATCTTCGATATGGGTGGAAAACTAATTGACTCAGGAAAACTTCAGAGAGGTTCTGTAAATGTAAGCGGTCTTATTAAAGGAGCTTATATGATACAGATCGGTGAAAACTCCAAGAGATTCATTAAAAACTAATTCCCTTTAAAATTAAACGATGCGATAACAAGGCAGTCTCAGAAAGAGACTGCCTTGTTTTTTTATAATCAATTTGAGAAAGGGTACTTTAAAATATTTCAAAAAATAGCAAACAAGTGTTTCCGATAACCGCTGCAATTAAGACATACAATATCAAAACATTAGCACGCTATCTTTTTTAAACTTTCGAAATATCTCACTTTTAGATATGTTTTAAAAAAGTAATTATTTTAATAAATATTTCATTTATTGGAAATTATATTCATTGATAATTAATTATATGGAATTATTTTACTGATATTTAATATTTTTAATTTATTTTTATCACTCAATATTCACCCATATTGTACTGTTTACTCAGCTGGTATTAAAGGCACAGAAATCACTTTCTACGATGGATGACCTTTTATGTCTTTATTGATTGAATTTCCCTGAATCTTACTGATGGGAAATCAAAAAATCAATACGCCTTTTTTCACAAAAGCAGTACTGATCAACTATCCCAAGAATCGTGTTTCATAAAAGGTACTAAAATCGGATGTCCTATAATACCTCATTGAATTGAAAACAATTTAATTTTTTTATATGAAACATCTATTTAAGTACTTTTTTGTATTAACCATCGCTTCCCTTTCGGTAGCGTGTAGCTCAGACAGAGAAGAGGAAATCAGCAATCCACCTAGTGAAGTCACTACTGTATTCTACAAAAACGGTGATGAACTTGCAGCAACCTATGATCCCGGAAATACCGTAAATGCTACTCTCAGAAGTCAGATTTACGATCTATACAAACAGGGGAAATGGAGTGAGCTAGAAGCACTTTTCAAAGCTAATAATCTGAATGGTAATTGGCCACCAGCAAACGGCGGCTATAACATTGTTGATGATGTTCCTTTACAAGCCGGACAAAAATTCGACAGATACAGCGGAGCTGTTGGTAATTATAACGGAACAGGCGTACCTACTTTGGGAGGAAGCTTCACAAGCCCTATTATCAATGGATATGTGTATACTTTCACACAAAGAGCTCTCAATCAGTCAGAAGATAAATACGATTTCTACTATGAGATTGATGTTTTGAACAATGCAATGCAGTTCAAAACTCAAACAGCAGATATCATCCCTTGGTTCAACCAGACAGGAAAAGGGAAACAAACCATGTGGAAAATTCCTATCGACATCAATACCGGTTACCAGAAAACATGGAACAAACTGGCAGAAGAAGGTTATATAAAAGTTACTATTAAGAAAAGTCCAAGCGGAAAATATCCTAACTTAGTAGGCACTGTAATTCAGCCATAAATTGTATTCAAATGTATTCAATTTCAAGAAAAATAACCCTTGTTAAAAAAGCTATCGTCGGCAAAAATTCTTTTATCAATAACGAAACGAGTCCTTTTGCCAACACCACTTTTACGTGCTGTGACTGTCATCATGAAAATACAATTGAAATAATTCCCTATCAGTCAGGATTTCCAATTTCCCAGGTCTATCATGAAGATAAAGTAGTATCTGGAAGCATATTATTGGAACAGAAAATAGTCAACAGAACCTCCCAAGGAATGTCTCATTTTGGAGAGTTGACGGTGAATAATTTACCTACTTTATATTTTGGCATCGACTGCTCTTCCTGTTATTCCCACTATTTCTGCGTATTCAGCTATGGAGAAAAACAACCGGGATTAACGGTACTGACCATTTCCGGAATCTGGAAGTACGAGTAATTGGAATACTTTTTACCTTATATTAAAAGTCCACAATTTAGAATTTGTGGACTTTTTTCTTACTTTAGCAATAAAATTAATAACACGATCAACAACCGTGAAAGCACGTTTAACAATGAAGAAAATAACCTTATTTCTTTCTATGCTGTGTTTTGAATCAGCATTTTCACAAAAAACACTTGCTCAATATCCTGACGGACAATCACCTTACAAAGGAGGTACCGTTAAAATGGCTTCAGATATACAAGATTATTTTTTAAAAAGCGGAGCAAAACCCTGCGATAAGGATGAAATGTATTTTGTTGCCTTAAAAATTGATGAAAATGGTAAACCATCTTTAGTCAAGAAAAAAAGCGATGACAGTCGTATTGAAAAAAATAAATGCGCTTTTAATCTCGCAGTTAAATCTTTGGGAAATCTAAAAGATTGGCAACCGGCAGAAGAAAATGGAGAAAAAGTTATTGCTTATTATGACTTTCCGTTTTTTCCACAGGACTTTTTTCAAAATTACAGATCCGATTACGACTTATCAAAACTATATCAGTACCCTATGCTGACTGGAGGTATGTCCGAATTAAGAAAAGAAATCAAAAAAGAACTTGAAAATTATCAGGACACAGAATCTTATAAAGCCAAAGGAAAATTTATTATTTCTTTTATTATAGACCCTGAAGGTGCGATCTCTGATGTAGATATTGAACCTAAAGTAGAAAATAGTGACCGCTTTTTTGAAGATATAAAATCTGCAATAAAAAAAATTAAACCGAAATGGAGCCCTGCAAAAATTAAAGGAAAACCTGTAAGCACCAAATTCAGAATGCCTTTCAATTTTGCAACTAGGAATTTAGATTAAAACGCTTTATAGCCTATCCTTTTTAACGGTGTATTTTGTTTCTGTACATTTCCCATTTTACAAATCCTTTTCTATCTTTGTAGGAAATAAAAAATTTCATGGATAAAATTGATAGTCTGAACCAAGTAGCAGAATTCCATACTACTTTCAAAGCCCCTATTTTAGATACCCCACAAATTCCTTCTCCAGAAAGATGTAATCTTAGAGTAGAGCTTCTTCAGGAAGAATTAAACGAATTAAAACAAGCCATTGCAGACAATAATATCGTAGAAATTGCTGATGCACTTTGCGATTTGCAATATGTTTTGAGTGGCGCGGTACTTGAATTCGGACTTGGCAATAAATTTGTAGAGTTATTCAACGAAGTTCAGCGTTCTAATATGTCGAAGGCATGTGATAATGAAGATCAGGCAAAAGAAACAGTTGAATTTTACAAAGAAAAAGAAGTAGAATCTTTTTATGAAAAGTCTGGTGAAAAATTTAATGTATACAGACAGGCCGATCATAAAGTATTGAAAAACAAATACTATTCTCCTGCTGATTTAAAATCAATTATTGAGAAATAATACAATATGAAGAAATTTATTACAAATCTTGTTGCCTTTTCAAGCATTTTTTTCGCCACCCAGCAGTTGAGCGCACAGAAAGTGGTAGTAAACCGCGAGGTAGACACTCAGAAAGATGGCAAAATGCTTTTGGGACACCAACTGAAAGAACAATTTTTAAAAGCTCCTTATGCAGATTGGTACGTAAAGGAACATGATGAATACGCACTTGATCAAAAAGCTGTAAGCGAGCTGAAAAAAGAAAAGATCGGGTCTTATGATGTTATCGTTTTTATGGGAACATGGTGTGAAGACAGTCACAGAGATTTTCCAAGATTAATGAAAATTCTTGAAGCCACGAACTATCCGGACAGCAAACTTACTATTATTGCTGTGAACCGTAAAAAAGAGTCACCTTCAGGAGAAGAAAGCCTTTACAATATACAGAAGGTTCCGACAATCATTCTTAAAAGATACGGAAAAGAAGTGGGAAGAATTGTAGAAATGCCTACTTCCGGCTATATTGAAAGAGATTTGGCAGAAATTTTGAAAAAAAATGATTCATCAGTTATCAAAGAAATTTTTAAATAGATTTTGAGAAATAATAAAACAATCTTATCCTTTGTTGCCGGAGCCGGAGTAATGGTACTTCTGTTTTTCGGATTGAAATCCTGCCTGAACCTTGGTGGAAAAACGGAGCAGTCGGATTATTATATTCTGACCAACCAGATCTCCAAGATGAATAAGATGGTAGTAATGGAACAGAACACTTCCAGCATGCAGAAAACCAAGATGGGTTATGAAGTATTTGGAAAAGAAGTTTCAAGCAATAGTATTATTACATACACCAAAACCAACGCTCAGGTTTCTTATGATCTTAATAAAATGAAGATTGAGGTAGATTCCATCAACAAAAAGCTGGTGATTACCGAACTTCCTGATGCAGACATAAGAATCACTCCAAGTGTTGAAATACAGTCACTGGACGATTCGTTTTTCAATAGAATTACTGAAAAAGATATTAAGGGCGTAACCGAAAAAGCAAAGGAAACGGCTGTGAAATCTATTGATCAGAACCAGTTGAGAAGCGAAGGCCGTAAGCAACTAATGGAAAATCTTAATAATATTTTCGTTTTAGCTAAAGCTTTAAATTATACCATTGAGGATAAAACCGGGAAAATTGGTATTTTAGGGCTATAAGAAGAATAAATTCTGATCAATCCGTTTTTGGCAAACACTTTGAATGATATTATCCATATTCTTGATATTAAAAACTTAAAGTTATGGATGCAAACGGAAATAGCAAAAAGAAAGAATCTGCCAACACTGCAGAAACTAAAAAGCAGAATCAGGATTTCCAGGATATTCCTGCTTCATCAAAAAAGACCAACCCGCCTGATATTGATAAAGAAGATATTCAAAAAGCTTCCAAAAACAAATCAGGAAAAACGGATAATACTAAAAATAAATAAGGCATAAAGCTTTCTTATTTAGAAAAAAACAGAAAGGTTCCGTCTCATACGAGGCGGAACCTTTCTTCTAACTATCTAATTGAACTTTTTGTTTCTATACAATGGTTGATTTTCCGATTTTTACATTTTCAAAATTGTAATAAGACTTTTCGGAATATCTGATATGATCGGCAATAAAACTTCCTACTTCACTGGTACTGTAATATTGCTTTGTGTTAAGATCTATTGTTACATATTTATTCTCGATAGCGTGTTCTACAGACTGCCTTAGCTTACTTGCTGCCGACTGCAGATTAAGATGATCCAACATCATAGCCACACTTAGGATAGAAGCAATAGGATTTGCAATTCCTTTCCCTTTTGCCTGTGGGTAAGATCCATGAATAGGTTCAAACAAAGCATTTTTATCTCCAACAGACGCTGAAGGAAGCAACCCGATAGAACCACCGATAACACTTGCTTCATCAGAAATAATATCTCCAAACATATTCTCTGTCAAAATAACATCAAACTGCTTAGGATTAAGGATCAGCTGCATGGCTGCGTTATCTACAAACATATAATCCAGCTGTACTTCAGGATATTCAGGAGCTATTTCCTGACAGATTTTTCTCCAAAGTCTGGAAGTATCCAACACATTTGCCTTATCAATAAGGGTAAGTTTTTTATTTCTTTTTTGTGCTTCCTGAAATGCCATATGAGCAATCGGAATGATATCTTCTCTGCTGTATTTACAGATATCATAAGCATATTCACCATCAGGATCAGTATACTTTTCCCCGAAATAGATCCCGCTTACCAATTCTCTGAAAATTTGGATATCAGCCCCTTCAATAATCTCTCTTTTAAGCGGGCTTTTTTCAATTAATGAGGCATAAGTCTTTAAAGGACGGATATTGGCAAACAATCCCAGCTCCTTACGAAGTTTCAAAAGTCCTTGTTCCGGTCTTACTTTCGCTTCCGGATTGTTGTCAAATGAAGGATCACCAATCGCCCCGAAAAGAACCGCATCAGACTCCTTACAAATTTTTAACGTTTCGTCAGGTAAAGGGTTCCCTGTTTTAAAAATAGCATCTGCGCCTATCAATCCATATTCAAAATGAAATTTGTATTGAAAAGCCTCTGCAATTGCATCTAATATTTTGATGCTTTCACCAATGATTTCCGGACCTATTCCGTCTCCTGGAAGAACTGCAATGTTAAAATAATTGTCGCTCATTTGCTTTTTGTGTTTTTTGTTCAAACTCTGTAATCGCCTGTTTTCTACTGATTAGAAAATCAATATCATCATACCCATTTAAAAGGCATATTTTTTTATAGGAATCAATCTCAAAAGTTTCAGTAGTATCTCTAAAACTAATGGATTGTAGCTCTACATCAATAGCAATTTCGCTATCAGGATTTTCATTAATTCCTTCTAAAATTTCTTTTAAAAATTCTTCAGAAACTTCTACAGGAAGCAGCCCATTGTTTAAAGCGTTTCCTTTAAAAATATCAGCAAAATAACTGGAAACAATTACTTTAAAACCATAGTCTGTTAAAGACCATGCTGCATGCTCTCTACTGCTTCCACAACCGAAATTATTACCGGCTACCAAAATTTCTCCTTTGAATTTCGGGTTATTGAGAACAAAATCAGGATTAGGTTCTCCCGTGTGGATATTGAACCTCCAGTCTCTGAATAGATTCTCTCCAAAGCCTTTTCTGTCTATACTTTTTAAAAATCTTGCCGGAATGATCTGGTCCGTATCTATATTTTCTGCAGGCAGTGGAACTGCACTGGATTTTATAACAACTAATTTTTGCATGTATTTTATATTATTTGGACTTAGAACCACAAAAGGACACAAAAGAGATTTCAATTTATTTTAAGAGATATAAAAGACTTCATATAAGAAGTTCACATAAGAATTAAAATCAAAAAAATCTTCAAAAAGCGTAAGGCTCTTTTTGGCAAGCAAATGGAACTTTCTTTTTACTTACGGATTATCTCTTTCTGTGTCTTTGTGGTTAAATCCTTTTTTAATTTAAACTTTCAAAAGCAGAGATTCTACCTTCTATTGCTGCTTTTGCTGCTGTTAACGGACTCGCGAGAATCGTTCTTGCTCCCTGCCCCTGTCTTCCTTCAAAGTTTCTGTTAGACGTGGAAACACAATACTCCCCTTCCGGAATTTTGTCATCGTTCATGGCAAGGCACGCTGAGCATCCCGGCTGGCGAATCTGGAACCCTGCATCACTGAAGATTTTATCCAGTCCTTCTTCATAAATCTGTTTTACAACCTGCTGAGAACCGGGTACAATAAGGGCATTAACTGCTTCAGATTTGCTTTTTCCTTTAATATATTGTGCTGCAGAACGGAAGTCTTCTATTCTTGCGTTGGTACAGCTTCCAATGAAAACATAGTTCACTTTTATACTGGAAAGAGCCTGTCCGGCTTCCAATCCCATATATTTTAAAGCTTTTTCCTCAGATTCATTTTGAGGAGCCGGAATCGTTTCGTGAAGAGAAATTCCCATTCCCGGATTGGTTCCATAAGTAATCATCGGATAAATTTCTGAAGCTTCGAACGTAAGTTCTTTATCAAAAGCAGCATTTTCGTCTGTTTTTAAAGTATTCCAGTAGTTTACTTTTTCATTCCATTCCTCGCCTTTGGGCGCGAATTCTCTTCCTTTTACATATTCAAAAGTAGTTTCATCCGGGGCAATCATTCCTCCTCTGGCTCCCATTTCAATACTCATGTTGCAAACGGTCATTCTACCTTCCATCGACATTTCTTCAAAAACGTTTCCGGCGTATTCACAGAAATATCCCGTTCCTCCATCGGTTCCTATTTTGGAAATGATATAAAGAATAACATCTTTAGGCTGAACATGTTCATTCAATTTACCGTTTACAGTAATTCTCATAGATTTCGGCTTATTCAGAAGCAAACACTGACTGGCAAATACCTGTGCAACCTGGCTGGTACCGATTCCAAAAGCAATTGAACCAAATGCTCCATGAGTGGAAGTATGGCTGTCTCCACATACAATACTCATTCCGGGTTGAGTAATGCCCAACTCTGGAGCAATGATATGTACAATGCCTTGATACTGATGTCCTAAACCAAACAGTTCAATATTGTTTTTCTCACAGTTCTGTGTAAGCTGCTGCACCTGATTTCTTGAAAGATCATCACGAATCGGTAATTCCTGATCTAAAGTAGGAACATTATGGTCAGCTGTAGCAACAATCTGCTCTGGTCTGAAAATATTCAAATTTCTGGATTCCAACTCTGCAAATGCTTGTGGGCTGGTTACTTCATGAATCAAATGTTTATCTATATAAATGATTTGGGGTCCGTCGGGAATAATTTCCACAACATGGGCGTCCCAAACTTTATCAAAAAGCGTCTTTCTATTATTCTTCATTTTTTCTTTTTCTCAATGTTAGATCAAACCTACTACCCTATTTTTCTGCTAAAAGTATCCATCATAAGACTTAGATCATCATTACATACTTCTTTTTTAAGATCGGCAATCTTTAAAAATTCCTGATATAGGAAATCAAGTTCATTCTTGGTTACTTCATAGCCGATATGCTTGAATCTGTACGCCAGTGCAGAACGACCACTTCTGGCGGTAAGAATGATAGATGAAGCATTTACTCCTACTTCAGCAGGATCGATGATTTCGTATGTTTCTCTATTTTTGATTACACCATCCTGATGAATTCCTGAACTGTGTGCAAAAGCATTCGCTCCAACAATGGCTTTATTAGGCTGTACAGACATTCCCATCAGATCAGAAACCATCATGCTCATTTCATTCAACATCCTGGAATTGACATCGGTATACAGGTTTAGGTCTCTGTGCTGTTTTAAAATCATCACCACTTCTTCTAAAGCTGTATTTCCTGCTCTTTCTCCCAAGCCGTTAATAGTACATTCAATCTGACGGGCACCGTTGATTGCCCCGGCAATAGAATTGGCTGTTGCCAGGCCTAAGTCGTTGTGACAATGGCAAGACAAAACCGCTTTTTCGATGCCTTTTACATTTTCTTTCAGGTATTTTATTTTCTGGCCGTACTCTTCAGGCAGACAATACCCCGTTGTATCAGGAATATTGAGAACCGTAGCTCCGGCTTTGATCACAGCTTCACATACTTGAGCCAAATATTCATTATCTGTTCTTCCGGCGTCCTCTGCATAAAACTCTACATCTTCCACATATCTTTTGGCGTATCTTACAGCTTCTGCTGCACGCTCAATAATATCTTCTCTTGTGGAATTGAATTTATATCTGATATGCGAATCAGAAGTTCCGATTCCTGTATGTATTCTTGGCCTTTTGGCAAATTGTAAAGCTTCTGCAGCTGTATCAATATCTTTTTTATTGGCTCTTGTCAATCCACAAACCTTTGCATTTCTTACCAGTTTTGAAATTTCTGAAACAGATTCAAAATCTCCAGGGCTGGAAATAGGAAATCCTGCTTCAATGATATCAACTCCCAGCTCATCAAGCTTTTCAGCAATAATCAGTTTTTGTCCCGTATTCAGTTTACATCCCGGAACCTGCTCCCCATCTCTCAGTGTAGTATCAAAAATTTCAATTTTTTCGGAATTCATAAATGAAGTTTTTTACTTAATTTTGATTCAAAACTACAGCTTGCAATATTTTTTTATTTTCGCTTTTTCTGAAAATTACAATATCCAATAGTTGAAGAAATACCCATATTTATTTGTTAATCAATATTTTAATAATTAAAAATTTACAATGGCAGAATTGCAGAAAGATTTTTTGTTTGTACTGGTAAAGTCATTGACCACCTCAGAGAAGCGACAGTTTAAGCTTTATGTCAACCGTCTCGGAATCAACGTAGATGCCAAATTTCTCCTGTTATTTTCAGAAATAGACAAGATGAAGGAGTATGATGAAAGCATTATTATCGAAAAGAAAATTTCGACAAAGCAACAGCTTTCCAACCTGAAGGCGCACCTTTATAAACAAATTCTGGTCAGCCTCCGCATGAACCCGAGCCATCAGAATTATAGAATTCAGCTTCGCGAGCAGCTTGATTTTGCTAATATTTTATACCAAAAAGGGCTTTATAAACAGGCTTTGAAAATCCTGGATAAAACGAAACAATCGGCTCTTGAACTGGATGAAAAAAGCATTGCATCCGAAGTCATTGATCTTGAAAAAGTAATTGAATCACAATTTATTACCCGAAGTATTGAAGGTCGCGCTGATGAGCTTATCCGTGAATCTCAGGAAATAAGCCGACAGAACCGATACACGACAAAACTATCTAATCTTTCGCTGAGATTATACAGTGAAATGCTTACTCATGGTTATGTAAAAAATGATACTGATCGTGAGGAAGTTCTTGAAATTTTTAACTCTCAAATCAAAAATATTACATTTGATAGGCTTAATTTTACAGAAAAACTTTGGTATTTTAAAGCTCATGTCTGGAAAAACCAATTGCTTCAGGATTATAAATATACCTTAAAATATGCCTATCAATGGGTTGATCTTTTTCATAAAAAACCGGAAATGATTTTCAGTCATCCTGTGTGGTATATTAAAGGAAACACTTATTTGCTTAAGATTTTGTTTCTGTATGGAAATATTGATATTCTTGAAGAACACTTTGAAAACTTCAACAAAACGGTTCATGCCGAAAGTTTTGCCCAGAATGAAAACCTGCAGTCTCTGATTTTCCTTACCCAGTATAATACATTGATGAATATTCACTTTGTAAAAGGAGAATTTTTCACGGGTACAAAGCTGATCCCGGAGATTGAACTCAAAATGGAAAAACTGAGAGAACGCATTGATGAACACCACTTTATGATTCTTTATCTTAAAATGGCGGCTATGTTTTTTGGAAGTAAAATGTTCGAAAAATCAATTGAATATTCGACAAGAGTATTGGAATCTAAAGGAAATGTTCAGGAAGACCTGCTTTTCCATACCAGAATATTGATCTTAATGGCTAAATATGAATCTGGGCATGACGAAGATTATGATGAATTTATTGCTTCTACTTTAAAATTTGCTAAAAAGATGAAAAAACCAGAAGAATTTCACTTCGAAAGCATACAGTTTTTTAAAAATCTGAATAACCAGGTTCCGGATCAGAGGCAAAGTGCATTTGAAAAATTCGATAAGAAGCTTGATGAATTTTCTCAAAACGAATATTACAGAAGATCACTCTTTTACATCGACATTCATGGTTGGATACAGTCTAAGGTTCAGAATGTAGATGTTATTGAAATTATAAAGAAAAAGGTGAAATATAAAAGAAAAAATTAGCCTATTGTTCATGTAGAAAGTACTTTCCTCTCAAATCTTGGCTATATTGAACATATTCATGAAGTATAATATGTGAAAATTAACATTCTACAACTACTTAATTAATACTTTATCATATGTTTCAAAAATATAAAACACTAATAATCAAAAATATAAAAATCAAGTATCTATTGCGTATCTCATTATTTGATTAAAAATGCTACAGTTTGTTTCTTTACCTTCCAATTTTGAACAAAAACAAGTGATGAGAAAAACATTTTTACCTATGGTTGCTTTTTCTATAAGCTCCATGGTCTACAGTCAGGTAGGGGTTAATACTACAACTCCAAAGACTTCTTTAGATGTCAGCGGGAAAAAGAATGCGTCTGGAATTTTACTGGCAACAGATGCTACTGGCTTACAGGCACCCAGGATTACAAGAGAAGAACTTACGGCAAAAGGAAATACTCTTTATGGAGTCGATCACAAGGGAGCATTGGTTTACATTACTGATTTATCCGGAGGAACTGCTTCTGGCCCTAGAATAAATATTACGGCAATAGGATATTATTATTTTGATGGAAGCGTTTGGGTGAAATTAGTTACGAACTCTGAAACCCCAACCATTACAGCTAGTAATGGACTTACAAAAACAGGTGATAACATAAAGTTAGGGGGTACATTGACAGAAACCACCAATATTGCAACCGCAGGCTTTAGTACCGCTTTGACAGGTACAGGAAAGTTGGGTGTAGGAGTTTCTTCTCCAATAGAGAAATTGGATGTGGATGGCAATGTAAGATTCAGACAGGTGCCCACTTCTGCAACATTTGCTGCAACTGATCAGGTAATGGTTCTTGCCAGTGACGGTACGGCTAAAAAAGTAGCAGCTGCATCACTGGAAACAACTACTGCAAGCAACGGTCTTACAAAAACAGGTAGCAACGTAAAGTTAGGGGGTACATTAACAGAAAATACTACCATTACAACCGCAGGTTTTGATACCGCTTTGACAGGTACAGGAAATGTAGGGATAGGCGTGGCTTCACCAGATACAAAATTACATATTGATAGTGGTGTTTCAAACACTTCAGGACTTAAATTCTCTAACCTAACATCTGCTTCTCCTGTTACTGGTACAGGTCAAACTATTGGTGTTGATAGTAATGGTAATGTTATCACAATGCCAAATGCTGCTCCTACTACGGCCAACTCTTTTACTGTTAATACAACAACAGGTAATAGTTTTACAGTTAATGATACGTCAACTAAAATGATTCCCGGTACATCACAAACGATAACCATACCAGCCGGAGGAAAAGCACTTTTTATTAATTTTATGCTGGGTATAGATTACTCTTTACCTCCTTCAGGATCCGGTTATGCATATTATGAAGCGAGACTTTATATTGACGGAGTGGCAACGGATTGTTATATGCGGACTCAGGAATATGGAGAAGGTGGTCTTAGCGCTCAATTTACGCTTAGTACGGTGAAATTTTTGACAGCGGGGAATCATACAATTGATATACGGATGAGAAGAACTACTAATATTGGGACTGTTTCTGGGGGAAATATGACTTGTAATCCGATATCAATGTCTTTTAATGCAACTTATTTGAATTAATTTTTGTAAATCACGTTTTTTGTTACTTTTTGTAAAAATATTTTTACAAAATTTGAATTATGACAAAGACTCGCATCAAAACATTTCTATGGGTTTTTATTATACAACAAAGGGCTGCAGAGTTCGGGATATTTCTATCCCGAACTCTGTAATTTTTTTAAATGTTAAATGCTTAGAAAAAGAAGTGCAAAATATATAAAAAAGCAAACCAAATTACCTATATTTCATCGATATAAAACGAATTTAGGAGTGTAATTTCTGATGCTTTACACAATATTTATCATATTCATATTTAGGATATAATTGGGTATTTATTTTTTTATTTTGCTAAGCTCACTATTGATAAACTCCACGGAGCTGTTTTCAAAAACTTTCAATAATTGAGGAACAAACTCACCAAATGTCTTATATTTTTTTCGGTTAACATTGTATTCTTTCAGCTTTTCCTGTAATAAGGGAATGAAAATAAAGTTATTCTTCAAATGATAAGCATCCAGCTTTTTTGCCCTTTCACCATCTTTTTGAATTTTCGCTGTCTGTATTTCTCCCAATCTCACAAGATGTTCAGCAACACAGGTCTGATAGTCTCCATATCCTCCCGTTTTGATCATCGTTTCTTTTAATTTTGATTGCTCAAACAGGTCTTTGAACCTACTCAATTGATCTTTGTTGGCATACACTTCTTTATTTACAAAAGAATGCCCAAACTCATGAACACTTAAAAACCTCGCCTGAAACTGATTATCGTAACCAAACTCTCCAGGTTTTTCTACTTTCATAAACGGACTTGCAATTTCGTAAATATCCTTTTTTCCTGATTTCAGAATCATTTCTGTCGCAATTCCTCTTCCCTCATTATCTTCAATAGGCCACATCATCATAGGTGAAATCAGAATTGTTTATTTATTAAAGCTTTCTCCGTAGAATTGTTCCATAGCATTGGTAAATCCTTCAGGAATCTGTCGGTTGTATTCTTTGATTCTGCCCATGTAAAAGTCTTTATTTTCAGCAAAAAATTGAGAAATATTTTCTTCTGTATAGAATTTTGAAAGTTCTGAAAGATAATTTTTGATTAAATCTGTTGCTTCTTTATTTTGTTCCTGGGTCAAATTATTATTGTCAACCTGATATTCATTCAGCCAGTCTACGGCAGGAAATTCATGGTGATACATTAATGGTTTCATCAAAATATCATTTCCCATACCGTATTTTTCAAGTAAAACATCGTTCAGTTCGGCTGTTAAAACAGCTATTTTTGAATTCTTCAATCGCTCAAATTTCTGTAAAGCGCTTTTAACAATAGGCTGATAGGCAGAACATTCTTTGATCTTATAGAGTTCAAAATCCTTATTTATCTTCCTGTGATCTGCAGAAAGGATCTCAGCAAGGAAGTAAGTCTCAATATTTTTGTTGTAAGAAACAGAAAATTTTGAACTATTTTTCTGTGAAAAGCCGAATATGGAACCCAACGAGATAAAAACAACGAGTATCTTTTTCATTTTTAATATTAATTCTCATTCTAAATATAGGCTAATATAGTATTTTATGTAAAAAATGCGTATTTTTGCCTCTTAAAATTTCTTAGTAAACAATGATAAAAATTACACTTCCAGACAATAGTGTCAAAGAGTTCGAGGGAGCAGTTACTCCCCTAGATGTGGCAAAATCTATAAGCGAGGGATTGGCTAGAAACACCATTTCCGCAATTGTTAATGACAAACAAGTAGAAACGACCACACCTATAACCACGGATTCTACGGTACAACTTTTGACCTGGAATGATGATCTTGGAAAGAAAGCTTTCTGGCATTCTTCTGCCCACTTATTGGCGCAGGCAATCCTTGAGTTTTATCCTAATGCTAAGTTGACCATTGGTCCGGCAATCGAAAGCGGATTCTACTATGACGTAGATTTCGGGGATGAAAGCTTATCTGAAAAAGATTTTGAAAAGATTGAAAAGAAGATCCTTGAAAATGCAAAGAAAGGTTCTACATTCTCTTTATATCCGGTATCTAAAGAAGATGCTTTAAAAACATATGCAGACAATCCGTACAAAGTAGAATTGATCTCTAATCTTAATGATGGAGAAATTACTTTTGTAACCCACGATAACTTCACCGACTTATGTCGTGGTGGCCACATTCCTAATACAGGAATTGTAAAGGCTGTTAAGATTTTAAATGCTGCAGGAGCTTACTGGAGAGGAAATGAAAAAAATCCTCAGTTAACAAGAGTATATGGTATTTCTTTCCCTAAGCAAAAAGATCTTACAGAATATCTTGAAAGATTAGAGGAAGCAAAAAGAAGAGATCATAGAAAATTAGGTAAAGAACTTGGAATTTTCGCGTTCTCTGAAAAAGTAGGTGCCGGCTTACCACTTTGGTTGCCAAAAGGAACTGCTTTAAGAAGAAAATTGGAGAATTTCCTTTCTGATGCTCAGAAAAAAGGAGGGTATGAATTTGTAATGTCTCCACACATTGGAGCAAAAGAATTATATGTAACTTCTGGACACTGGGATAAGTATGGAGAAGACAGCTTCCAACCTATCAAAACGCCAAATGAAGGAGAAGAATTCTTGTTGAAGCCAATGAACTGTCCTCACCACTGTGAAATTTACAAAACTTCACAATGGAGCTACAGAGACTTACCAAAAAGATATGCGGAATTCGGAACCGTTTACAGATATGAGCAAAGTGGAGAACTTCACGGGTTAACAAGAGTTCGTGGATTTACTCAGGATGATGCTCACCTTTTCTGTACTCCGGATCAGCTTTCTGAAGAGTTTGAAAAAGTAATTGACCTTACTCTTTATGTATTCAAATCTTTAGGATTTGAGGACTTTGTGACTCAGGTTTCGTTAAGAGATCCTGAAAACAAGCAAAAATACATCGGTTCTGATGAGAACTGGGAAAAAGCTGAAAGTGCAATCATCAACGCGGCTCAAAAGAAAGGCTTAAAAACTGTAATTGAATACGGTGAAGCTGCATTCTATGGCCCTAAGCTTGACTTTATGGTGAAAGATGCTTTAGGAAGAAAATGGCAGCTTGGAACCATCCAGGTGGATTATAACCTTCCGGAAAGATTCGATCTTCACTATATTGGAAATGATAATGAGAAGCACAGACCGGTAATGATCCACAGAGCACCATTTGGTTCTATGGAACGTTTCATCGCTATCTTACTAGAAAATACAGCAGGTGACTTCCCATTGTGGTTGAGCCCGGATCAGTTTATAATTCTACCGATCAGTGAAAAATATGTAGATTATTCGAAAAAAGTTTCACAATTTTTGGAAAATCACGATATTAGCGGTCAGATTGATGACAGAAACGAGAAGACAGGTAAAAAGATCCGTGATGCTGAATTGAAGAAAATTCCTTTCATGCTTGTTGTAGGAGAAAATGAAGAAAAAGAAGGCACGATTTCTGTAAGAAGACGTGGTGAAGGAGATCTTGGAGTAATGAAAATGGAAGATTTCGTAGCTTATTTCAAGAAAGAAGCAGCCATTTAGAAAAAAAGAATTAAAGTATTGAGAGATGAAAATCAGTAATCTCTCAATATTTTACATAAATAGAAAGTTAACCAATAAAATTATAATACAATAGCACAAAGATTTAACAACAGGGGCCCACAGAGACGTCCGGTACAAGAGGACTTACACTTGATCAACGATAAAATTCGTGTGAGAGAGCTTCGTTTAGTGGGCGATAACGTAGAGCCAGGAATTTATCCAATTGACAAAGCAAGACAAATTGCTGCGGAACAGGAATTGGATTTAGTAGTAATTTCTGACAAGGCAGAACCATTTATTGCAAGAGTATTGGAATATAAAAAATTCTTATACGAGCAAAAGAAAAAACAAAAGGAACTTAAGGCAAAACAAGTAAAAGTGGTGGTAAAAGAGATCCGTTTTGGACCTCAGACTGATGATCACGATTATGAATTTAAGAAAAAGCATGCTGAAAAATTCCTTGAAGAAGGTTCTAAGCTAAAAACCTACGTATTTTTTAAAGGACGTTCGATTATCTTTAAGGATCAGGGAGAAATCTTACTTTTAAAACTTGCCCAGGAGCTGGAGCACGTTGGTAAAGTAGACCAACTTCCTAAACTTGAAGGAAAAAGGATGATTATGATGATGAGTCCTAAAAAACCAGCAAAATAATTAAGTCATTATTTTATATAAAAAGCCTCAAATTACTTTGAGGCTTTTTTTGTATCATTTTTTAAGCTTAACCGAGCTTATTTTCTACTAAAAACTGAATTATCCTTCAAAATCGCCACAATCATGTTCTTTGAAAAGAGGCAAAGCTTTCTTCGTGGTAAAATATTTGGAAATTCTTTTGTTAACTAATTCCAGTTTCTGACCTTCTATCACAAGTTCATAAACCGGTGCTTTGTCTATCTGAGTCAGAATATAAGTTCTTTCTGCTGTTTTGATAGTGACTTTCTTCCCTTCAACAGAAAATGTAAAATCATGAACTTCGAAAGTGTCTTTTTCATCACAGATATTGGTCCAGGTCATCTTATTTTTTGTGATAGATAAACCTGCCAAGTCACATGAATAGCAGTTTCCAGAAAATTCAATCCCATATTTTTCAAACACATTGGTACTTTTACTTTCTAACACATCAATAGGAACTAATGATGAAAGCTCGTCAGGAATTTCAGATTCTTTAACCTCTTTCTTTTCCGGAACCGATATAGAAATTGAATCCGTCTTTACGCTTTTTGAAACATTTTCCACTGCTTTCTTTTCCGAAGAAGGTGAACAGGAAGCCAATAAGGCCATTACAACCGAAAAGTTGATAATTACATTTTTCATGTTAATAAAACAATTTACAATATTTTAGTTTTTCTTTGGTAAAATTCTTCAAAATCTCACATTCAAAATATCCCTGTTTTCAGCCATTTATTGCCTATTTCAGGGTGTTTTGTTGGTTGCTGCAATAGATACTGATACCTTTACCTAAAAAATATGCAATGAGAATATTCAATCAATTCGTCATATCCTCTATACTTATTGTTTTGGTGGGATGCAATCCAAAAGATAAAACTACGGTAAATACCCCGTCAAAATCTGAAGATACACAAAAAAAGATAACATTTGCCGATTTTAAAAAGATAAAAGGAGTCGATAATATACAAGATGTACCCTTTCAGGTATTTACTAAAATGGATTCTGTACAGTTTTTTGTGTCTCCAAATAAAAATGCGCATCATCTGAAGATCGCCTATAATAAACTTGATAAATATTATGGGTTCGAAGAATTTGACGACTTCTACTCTATTCATTACAGCATTAATAATAATATTTCGAACAGTATTGAAGCTTTCGTGTTAAAATCAGAATTTCAGGCTGCATTTGAACTGACTTTAAAAGGAGTCAATCTTTATGAGATCAGAAGCAGTACGTTTAAAGAATCCGATGACTTCAAAAACAAATCTTTTGAAAAATTCGGTAGAATTACTGAAGTTTCAGAGCAAGAATTTAAAATGGCTTCAAAAAAGAGGATTGATGAAGTATTGGTGAAAAATCCCCATATAATAGTGAAGGATAACAATTGGGTATATACTGAAAATGGTAAAAATGAATTCATTACACAGTACGAAAGCGTATCCACGGAAACTGGACTACTCGCTAATGAATACATAGGACGATCCCCACATTTGGGTATGGAAGTTTTTAAAGAACATTCTGACGAAGTAATCGCTTCTTATTATTCTTTTTTCAATGTAAAAAATGTAGTCACGTATGACTTGGGAACAGAGGGCTATCCACAAATTATTCCTACTAAAAACTGGGTATCCGCTGTCTCATCCAATAATGATGTTGGGAGTAATTTTGTGATTAGCACCTATATTCTAGCCACTAAAAAGCAGGACAATCTTTTGTATGTTAACTTTACCAATTTCAAAATAGCTGATGATAAAAAAGCATTCTGGACCGATAATGATAATTATTATGCAGAAGTATATCCATTGAATTCAGAATCGGCTCACCATAAAAAGCGAAAGGCTGCTTACATTAAAATTCAACTGAAAGCGAATCTTTTTAAATAATAAAAAAGAACAAAAACCCCTGAAACCAGCCAGTGTTTATGGAACTAAAGTCGAATATCTTTGCAGCAGATATTTTAAAAATATACAATGAAAAGAATAAGTTTAGCAATCCTTTTTTGTTTATTAAGTTGTTTGACTTTTGCACAGTCATTAAAAGTTATGATCAAACAGGATGGAAAAGTAGTTGAGCCTGTAAATAATGTTTATGAGCTGAAAAAATCTCCCTTTCAATTCGAAATTACCTCTACAGGTCTTGAAGGTTTTTTAATCGGAGCTACCACGAATAAAGATATTTATACTTCGGCTTCAGGCCTTTACAATGCTGAAGTTCCGTGGTTTCAAAACACAGGGATGGCGGAAGAACTTTATAACAAAGACAAAGAAATGTTTCTGATGGATCAGGCGCCTTCGTATTGGTACTACACCGATGCAAAAGATCACAGATTTGATAAAACACCTAAAGGAAATATAAAACAATGGACAGCGACCCGCACAATCACAAGGTTCTATGATATTATGACTGATCAGGCAGTCCATTTAAAAGATTTTAATGAAAATGCTTATATTCTGATGTATGAACCAACATACAACGATGAATATGACCTGATAGGAAAGAAAAATCTGTTTCAGGCTACATTAAAATTCAACAATTGATTATTTCAGACACCGAATTTATTTGATTATATAAAAAAAGCCTGCTTACATCACGTAAGCAGGCTTTTTTGCTGTATCTATATTATTCAATAATCAAACCGTATTCTATGGCCAGCTTAATAGCCGAACTAAGGTTGGAAGTCTGAAATTTTTCAATGAGGTTCTTTCGGTGACTTTCTACTGTATGCGGGCTGATAAAAAGTTTTTCTGCCATTTGATTGGTAGTAAGCCCTTTCGCTGCCTCGGCTAAAATTTCTTTTTCTCTTCGTGTCAGCTTAGGGACCTGGCTCAAACCATCCGAGGGTTTCTTATCCAAAACTGACTTCGTTTGTGAGCATAAAAACTGCGTCCCGGAATATACCGTACTGATGCCTTCCAGAATTTCGGAAACGGAGGCATTTTTCTGAATATACCCTAATGCACCTTCCGCAAGAGTACTGTTGATAACAGGCAGCTCATTGTGAACACTCAGCATAATAATCTGAAGATTATTGTATTTTTTCTTTAAAGGTTTAATAAGCTCGATACTGTTGATATCTGCCAGGTTAATGTCCAGCAACAAAATGTCAATGGCCTGTTTGGCTAAGCCTGTATTCATTTCGGTGACATTTTTAAAACAATCTACGACATCTATTGTATCATTGTTTCCTAAAATATTTTTCAGACCTTCTAATAGAAGTGGATGATCGTCTGTTATGGCTACTTTTATCATATTAATGAATAGGAATTTGAAGTTCTATACTGGTCCCAATATTCACTTCGGAGGCGATATTCATCGTTCCTTTTAAAAATTGAACCCTCGATTCTATATTGTGAAAACCAGCTGTTTTTTTCATATTCAGACTTCCAGAATCAAAGCCGTTACCACTATCTTCAACGGTAATATTAAGTACCTTTTCTTCTTCGCTTATCTGAATAATAATTTCTGAGGTATTGGCGTGTTTTATAGCATTGTTAACCAATTCCTGGATGATCCTGTACACAATAAGCTGTTTCTCTTCTGAAATGGAATTGCTATAATTGATGAATTCGGTATGGATGTTCAACACATTCGTCGACATTCGGCTGGCAAACTCTTTGATGGCGGCTTCCAAACCGTATTTCATTAATAAATCGGGCATTAAATTGTGTGCTACGCGTCTCAGTTCTTCTACTGCGCCATCAATCTGGGTGATCGATTTCGAGATTCCCTTTTCTATGGTTTCTGATTGATGAGGATCAAGATAAGACAGCTGCAGCTTGGTTCCGGAAAGTAAACCTCCCAATCCGTCATGAAGGTCCCGGGCTAAACGGCCACGCTCCTGCTCCTGCCCTTCTAATAATGCTGTAAGAGTAGATATTTTTGTGTTCTGCTTTTCTTTTTCCATGGCTAAGGCATGCAGTTCGTCTCTTTGTTTCATAGACTTTACACGCTGTTTATAACCATAAAGCAATAAGATGATCAAAACAATAAAAATGATGATGAATATAAAGTAATAGGTATTGATCTTTTCTTTGAATGTCAGCAGCTCTTTATAATTCTTAATGTCGTTGTTCTTTCGTTCGGTTTCCAGTTTTGCCAAACGAAGCTGCTGAGCTCTTTTTTCAGATTCGAGTTCAGAAAACTTTAATCGTTCACGCTGATTTTCTTCTGTCAGTTTTAAATTGTTATAAACCTGTTCGCGTTGTGCGCGTAAGATATTCATCAACTTGATCTGCTGTGCCTTTTTATCACTTTCCAGCTGGAGCTTTATATATTTCTGTTCCTGTCTTTCTTTTTCAAACTGGGATTCCAGCCTTTTGGTAATATCCAGCTTTTCCTGATCGTACACACTTTTGTATTTGTCTACATAACTTTTATAGTATATCAATGCTTCTTTATAATTACCTTGCTGTTCACTGATTTCGGAAAGAGATTCAAGGATGGACAGTTCAATATTCTGATCTCGAACGGGGCTTTTTCCAATCTCCATAGATGCTTTTAGAAAGTAAGACTTTGCTAAATTGTAATTTTTATCCTGTATAGCCAGTTCTGCTAAAATCCCAAATGAAGAAGCTATATGAATAGCCTCTCCCGTTTCCAGACTTATTTTGTTGGCCAATTGGGCGTAATGCATGGCTTCATCTCTATTAAATCCGATATACAGATTAGCCAAATTGATTGCAGCATACGATAAATTGCTCTTGTTGAGCATCATTTCTTTGCTTTTGTTGAAAGTAGTAACAGCCAGCAGATAATATTGTTCTGCTTTATTTCTAAATTCAATATCTGATGGGTTTTGAGCATATTTCTGTTCGTATACATAGCCCATTCTCATATAAGCATCGAAGGTCAGGTTAGGATCATTTTGCTTTGAGGCGAGTAGCAAAAACTGTTTACTGTACTTTTCTTCAAGCTGATATTCATTTAGGTTAGAATATACCGTAGAAAGCTCTTTAACTGCAGTGGCGAATCTTCCGTATAGCGTTGAAGTGGTGGGTGAATTTTCGTAATAGTTAATTGCTTTCAGGTAAGCTGCTACAGCATCAGTTGTTTTGTTATTACGTGAAAGAATCCAGCCTTTTGCGTACTGCAGATATCCTTTTGCTTCATTACTGTTTGTTTTTGTGCTATATACATTAGCTAAATCCAGACTTTTCAACGCTTCAGAATGTTTATTATCCAGCCGATAGTTCATAGCCTGTACCGCATACAAAATCGTAGCATACTTCCCATCAGCCTGCTTTACAGCGATAGGAATATTCGCTTTTAAAATCTGGTAGGATTTCTCTTTATTATTTTGCAGAAATAATGCTTTAGCATACTTTGGAGCCAGATTGAGCTGCTCTGTTGGTGAATTTGAAACATTGTTATATTCCTTTTCTAATTTGGTTAAAACATCTTGTGCTTTGGTAAAAAAAGGAGAAATAAGTAAAGTAAATATAAATAGTAATCTGTAGACCAAACCTTTATATCGATTAAGTTGTATTATAATAAAGAACGTAAATATAGGCAAAATACATGCTAATTTACGTCAAACCCATGCTGTTCAGCGAAATACTTTTAATTTTTTTCATTGAAATGTATAATTCTATGTTTTCTGTTTTTACAAGAACTTATATCCATAGTTTCTTAGGTTGATCCGAGATTTATGTAGTGATTTATTTTAATATTCTTCAATCAAAGCATCCCATTCTGTCAGAAGATAATCTTCAAAGCTCGAAAATAATGTTGAGCTTCTATTTTTTGATATCATCTCATAATGGTAAATTTTTCCGGACTGACCATCTAAAACCAAAACGTCTGATGGGAAACTCGAATTAATCACCAAAAAGTTATCTGGTAAATGAAACCTGTGCCGTGCGAAAACAGTGGCACCAAACAGTGTACCTCTATTTTCACTCAACGGATTATCGGGTAAAATTCCATTGGTATGCAATAGCTCGGGAATTCCGCCGCCACCAAATTCTAATAAGTAGGCTTTCAGAAAATCATCAAATTTCAGGTGTAAGGCGTCTTCAATTTTTGAAATATTTTCTTGGGAATTCGCTCCGTAAAACTCTGGTTTTTCGCCCAGTTTTTCTATTCTTCTAATGAGTTCTTTGAATTTTTCAAGCATATTTAAATCAAGTATATAAACTATAACAAGCTCAAAAAAGCTGGTTTACAATTGGATAAGAAATTCCAACAATCATTCTTTATATTCTTTTCCGGAATACATATCGATATAGTAATAAATAGTTTTCCCGGAATCTATTTTAACAGTCACCAATCCATCTGAACTAATGGATTTATACCCTTTCGATCCAATATTTTTCCTATTCTTATGATCATAAAGCAGATACAATCCTTCTTCTTCTTTCTGAAGAGCGTAGATCTGTTTTTCCGGATCCAAAACAGAAATATCATGGTATTCAGGCTGTATTTCCCATTTTTTTGTATTCCGATTCCATACACCTATCGTTCTCTGTTGTTTTTCGTTTTCAATTCTTATCAGATATGAATCATTCATTCCCTGGTACCAGTTTATCTTTCCAAATTTCCAGTTTTTGCCAACAAACTGATCGGGCAAAATCATTTTTCTGTCCGGCCAAACCAAATTTCCTACCTGATCCAAAACCTTAAAATCATAGGTTCCGATAGAATCTGTAACATTTCCCTTGGTATCAAGATAAAGCCAGCTGTAGGCCCATACATCCTCGTCGTAATTAAAAACACCCAATAAAAAGTAAGGTGAATTGGTTATAGAATATACCAAAGACACTTTTTTAATAAAATCAATCTGTTCAGCCGTAGCCTTTGTAATTTCTTTGGGAACTTCCTTTTCATATTGCGGAAATGCGAATACATTGTTGTTTTTTTCTTCTGTTAAGAGTTTGGGAACTTCAGGCTCATACCGTTCTTTATTAACTTCTTTCAGTGTTATTATTTCTTTTCCAAAACGAAGAGAAAGTGTTTCTGTTCCTTTTAACTTGCTATGAACCGCCTTTTTCTGGTTGAGTTCATAGATAAAAAATGTTTCATTGGAAGGTTTGATAAAGCGTTTGTTTTCCAACAGTTCTGTAATATTATCATCTATCTTATTTAAGCGGCCTTTTTTGATTTCGTAAAGATTACCGTTCCAAAAAACATGATTTTCATCTATCGAAACAAAGTTCAGAGCATACTCATCCTCCAAATAGGGAACATCTTCATTAAGTAGAATTTGTTTGGTTTCTACAACGCCGATCTCTACTTTATGATAGGTCTGCTCTTTTTTAATGCCACTTCCTAAAATATTCCAATCCCATTTCCAGATGGGCATTTTCTTTTCATATTCTACTTCTCTTTTATAAAAAGTAAGGCCATTGATAACATTTATATTGATCTCATCTGCTGAAAAATCCAGTACTATTCTTCCTTTTTCGTCTATAATGGCAGATTCGCCTTTTTCATTTCCCACAATGGCAAAACCCGTAGGGGTAAATAATGATGCTCCTTTGAATTTCTGTTTGATGACAGGCTTTAAAGTTACTTTATCTACATACATAAAATCATTCTGTTGGGTGAGAAACGGAATGCCGTTGATCGTTTTCATATTTAAAGAAATTGATGCTGAATTATCCTTTTTTTCCTGTGTACAGGCTATGAAAGACGTAAGCATAAAAAAGCTTCTCAATAGTACTGTTTTCATATGTCGAAATATGAATCAATATTAGAGAGAAATGAAAAATAAGACAATCCCGATTATCAGCTATATTTTAGAATAAGTAGATTCTTTTTAACCCAATAAGCTGTTAAATTAACGTTAATAATATTTATTTACTATTTATATTTTTCTATCAATTATTATCTTAGATCAAGATATTATAAAGATATTCTATCCAAATTTGTGAATATAAAAATCCAAATATACAATCCATTAATAAAAATAAATATAATGAGTACACTTAGATTAAAAGACGGAACAGAGATTTATTACAAAGATTGGGGAAAAGGCCCTGCTATTTTCTTCCATCACGGATGGCCATTATCCAGTGATGATTGGGACGCACAAATGTTCTTCTTTCTTGAACAGGGATACAGAGTTATCGCACACGACAGAAGAGGTCATGGAAGATCCGAGCAAACACCTTACGGACACGATATGGATACTTATGCTTCAGATGTTGCGGAAATTGTAGAGGCTTTGGGTCTAAAAGAGGTAATCCATGTTGGACATTCTACCGGTGGCGGAGAAGTTATCAGATATGTAGCCAAACACGGTAACGGAAAAGTGGCCAAAGCTGTTCTGGTAAGTGCTGTAACTCCTATTATGGTTCAGAATGAAAATAACCCGAATGGCGTTCCTATTTCAGTTTTTGATGATATTCGTAATAATACCGCTAAACACAGACAGCAGTTTTTCATTGATATCACGTTCCCTTTTTATGGTTATAACAGAGAAGGAGCTAAAGTTTCTGAAGGAATTCAGAGAAATTGGTGGAGACAGGGAATGAGCGGTTCTATAAAAGCACATTATGATTGTGTAAAGGCTTTTTCTGAAACAGATTTCACAGAAGACCTTAAAAGTGTAGACGTTCCTGTACTGGTAATGCATGGTGAAGATGATCAGATTGTTCCTTTTGAAACAACAGGGAAAGTAGCTGCTACTCTTCTTAAAAATGGAAAATTGATTTCTTATCCAGGTTTTCCTCATGGGATGCCTACAACGGAAGCTGAAACCATCAACAGAGATCTTTTAGCGTTTTTTCAATCATAATTAATTATCCTACTATATTTAAAAGGTGCAATTGAATTCAATTGCACCTTTTTTATTATTAAACACCAAAAAGTGTATTAAATAAAATCGTAAACATCCATTAATAAACACTTTAACTAAATTAAAATTTCCTTAACTAGTGAATTAATATAATAAAATACTATATTTGCCTCGTCAAAAAATAACCTATGAAATTAAAATTAATGACTTTCTTAAGTCTTTCGATGCTATTGGCATCTTGTGCTCAGGATGAGACCCGCGACAATGTAATGTCAGCTGAAAAACAAGTTGCAGTAAACGGAGCTGATGCTTCACGTATTGGTACGACTACTGTAAAATTAATCAAGGAAGAATTTCATACTTCTGTATTAAATGCTGGAGAGGCCATTACTTTAGAGGATCATGGTATCAAATACCAACTTGTAATGCAGCATGATAATAATCTTGTATTATACAAATATTCAGGAAGCTCCATTTTTGTACTATGGAAATCTAACAGTTACAAACCTGCAGGGGGTTCTACACAGCTTATTGCACAAAATGACGGAAATATGGTAATCTATAACAATGGAATTCCTCTCTGGAATACCAATAAAACAGTTAACTTTTTTGTCAATGACCCTCATATGAAGCTCCAGTTATTTTCAAAAACCAATATACTAGGTTTCTCAGGATATAGAATTAAATTTGTTTTGGGAGGGAACAATCAAAATCTTAATGATGTATTTCAGGTAGATTTTGAAGATACGACGATTCGTTTATAAATGCAATAAAATCGCAAATTATAAAAATTTGAATTGATTTTTTTTGTATCTTTGCAAACTATTATTCCTAATGTCTTTAGGAGTAGCCAATACAGATATTGATAACAAAAACAATAAAAAAGCAAAACAATGCCAAAATTAAAAACGAAATCAGGTGCTAAGAAACGTTTTGCTCTTACTGGAACAGGTAAGATCAAAAGAAAAAACGCTTACAAAAGCCACATCTTAACTAAGAAAGAAACTAAGCAGAAGAGAAATCTTACTAGCACTTCTTACGTAGCTAAAGTGGATGAGAAAAGCGTTCAACGTCAATTAGCAATTAAGTAGTTTTTATAAATCTATATTCGGTTTATAAGAATTCAAAACAAATTCAAAATTTTAACCCTGAAATGGTGCAGCTAAGTGCAATGAAACAGATTGCCGCACATTTCAAAAAAACAATTTAAATTATGCCAAGATCAGTAAATGCGGTAGCTTCAAGAGCTCGCAGAAAGAAAATTTTTAAGCAAGCTAAAGGTTTCTTCGGAAGAAGAAAGAACGTTTGGACTGTAGCTAAAAACGCGGTAGAAAAAGCAATGCAATATGCTTACCGTGGTAGAAAAGAGAAAAAGAGAAACTTCAGAGCACTTTGGATCACTCGTATCAACGCGGGAACTAGAGAGCACGGAATGTCTTACTCTCAATTTATGGGAGCTCTTAAAAAGAACAACATCGAGCTTAACAGAAAAGTTTTAGCAGATTTAGCAATGAATCACCCTGAAGCTTTCAAAGCTGTTGTAGATCAAGTAAAATAATGTAGAATACTATTTTTGTTATCAATATAAGTCCCGGGTTTTCCCGGGATTTTTTTGTTGTTATTTTAAACCTTCGATAAATATCAGAGCTTCCTTTTATTTCATGAGCTTCAGTCTGTTATAATGATAAATTTTATAATACGAATGTTTGTTATTGAAATACTAAACAATATAGAATTAATGATCTTAATTAGTAATAAAAAATAGTGATTTATTATTATATTAGCAATCTCTAAAGATTAAAAATAAATGAAAAGAATTGCAGCGTTACTGCTGACTTCCATTGCTGTGCAAAGTATTGCTGCACAAAGCTTTATTCAAACTTATAAAGATAGAGCGAATATGGTTACCCAAGCCAATATTACCAACAACCTTCAGGATTTTGCGGGTTTTGGAGTAAAAAAGACAGGAACAGCCGCTAACAATAATGCTGCCGATTGGATAAAAAACAAGTATCTGTCTTACGGATACGCAGCCAGTACGATTACTGAAGATGCTTTTACTTATGGAAGTGCTAATTCCAAGAATTTAATCATTACCAAAACAGGAACAGTATATCCTGACAAATATGTGATTGTATGTGGTCATTATGATACCATTACAGGTCCCGGTGTTAGCGATAACGGAAGCGGAACTTCTATTATTCTGGAAGCAGCAAGAATCCTGAAAAATGTTCCCACTGAGTATTCTATTAAATTCATTCATTTTTCTGGGGAAGAACAAGGACTTGTGGGAAGTACTCATTATGTAAACAATGTTGCTTATGAAGCAGGCGTACAAAAATTAGATATTAAACTGGTTTTAAATATCGATCAGGTAGGTGGCCTTATAGGAAATAACAACAATACGATTACCTGCGAAAGAGATACAGGAGGAGTATCTTCCAATAATGTGGCATCCAATACTGTAACGCAGGAACTTATGAACTGCACTACCCTCTACTCTCCTCTTCAGACTAATCTTTCTTACGCCTATAGTTCGGATTATATGCCCTTTGAAGCAAAAGGATACACCATTACAGGATTTTATGAATATCTAAGAAGTGAAAATGAGCATACTGTAAATGATACTTTTGCGAATCTTGACCCTGTATATGTACTTAATGTAGGAAAAGCTACCGTGGGAGCATTACAACATTTTGCAGTGGCCTCTACCGTGAATAATTTATTAGGAACCAAAGAAACCTCTCAGGCACCATCAGAAAACGTTAGAATTTACCCTAATCCGGCAAAAGATACAGTAAATGTTGAATTTTCACAAAAAGTGAATCAGTTTAAAGTTGAAATCACCGATATGGCGGGAAATATGCTTTTGCAGTCCGAAAATCAACAAAAAATAAATACTTCCGGCCTTAAAAATGGAGTATATACCATTACTATAAAAACGGAGAAAGGAAATACCACAAAAAAGATAATCATCAATAAATAATGCAAAATATGACCTGCTGATCTGAATGTATTTTCATCAATCTGCAAGTCATCATCTATATATGAGAAAAATCGCTGCTTTTTTATTAGCCACCATAGCCTGTCAGAGCATCAGTGCTCAAAGTTTTATTCAGGCTTATCAGGACAGAGCTAATATGGTTACTCAAACCAATATTATAACCAATTTACAGGAATTTGCCAATTTAGGGGTAAAAACTACAGGCTCTCAGGCAAACTCCAATGCATTAACGTGGCTTAAAAATAAATACCTCTCTTATGGATATTCTGCAACCCAAATGCAGGAAGATCAGTTTTCATATGGCAGTGCTACTTCTAAAAACCTTATTATTACAAAAACAGGAACCGTATATCCCAACAAATATGTTATTATATGTGGGCATTTTGACAGCATCACCGGAACAGGCGTAAATGATAACGGAAGCGGGACTTCTATTATCCTGGAAGCAGCAAGAATTCTGAAAGACATTCCCACGGAATATTCTATTAAATTTATTCATTTCTCAGGAGAAGAACAGGGACTTGTGGGAAGTACCCATTATGTAAACAATGTCGTGTATCAAGGAAATAATCGCGTTCTTGATATCAAACTGGTTTTTAACCTTGATCAGGTAGGTGGTGTTATGGGAAATAACAACAATACGGTATACTGTGATCAGGATTTGGGAGGCCTTACTTCTAATAATACAGCTTCCGCTACTGTTACTCAGGAGTTAAGAAACTGTACGGCGCTTTACTCTCCTCTTCAAACTGCTGTAGATCCTGCAGAAGATACCGATTATATCCCTTTTGAACAGAAAGGCGAAGTCATTACCGGTTTTTTTGAAAGAATAAGAAGCAGCTATCCTCACACCGTTAATGATACCTTTGCCAATACAGATCCTGTATATATCTATAATATAGGAAAAGCTTCTGTAGGAGCATTACAACATTTTGCGGTGGCTACCACCAGTACGCTTGCCACCCAGGAAACTGCTGTTAAAAATGCTTTGGAAAGTTTAAGGATCTACCCTAACCCGGTAAAAGATATTATTAATCTTGAACTTCCGGATTCCCAAGTGAAAAATTACAGTTTTGAAATTACAGATTTTGCAGGAAGATCTATCCTTAAAACGAAAAATGAAACCAAAATTAACGTTTCAGCCTTAGAGAACGGTGCTTACATCGGTATTCTAAAATCAGGAGACCAGACTGTAGTAAGGAAAGTTCTTATTGAAAGATAATCGACATCTGTGATTCATAAATAGCTAAACTTACAATACAAACCTTTGAATTTATTTTCAAAGGTTTTTTTATTTACACTTACCAATCAATAATATATACAATTTACTATGCATTTCTTATTATAGTAAACACTTTATTGTGATTTATTCATTACATTCGTGCTACCAAAACAAAATAAATAATATGAAAAAATTCACCACATTACTATGTGCTGCTATGGCTATGCCAACCATTGGAGCTCAATCTTTCATTCAGGCTTATAAAAACAGGGCGGATATGGTTACCCAAGCCAATATTACCGCCAATTTGCAGGATTTTGGCAATTTAGGAGTAAAAACAACCGGCTCCCAAGCCAATGCCAATACCTTAAACTGGATCAAAAACAAATATCTGTCGTATGGCTATACCGCCAGTCAGATTGAGGAAAATCCATTCACTTATGGAAGTACAAGCTCTAAAAATCTCATCATCACTAAGACCGGAACCGTTTACCCTAATAAATACGTGATTATTTGCGGACATTTTGATACTATTATTGGTCCCGGAGTCAATGACAATGGCAGTGGAACATCTATTATTTTGGAAGCTGCCCGAATACTGAAAAACATTCCTACAGAATACTCTATCAAATTCATACATTTTTCCGGTGAAGAGCAAGGATTAAGAGGAAGCACCCATTATGTAAACAATGTGGTGTATCAGGGAGGTGTAAGAAAGCTAGATATCAAATTGGTATTCAATCTCGACCAGGTTGGCGGGGTAAAAGGTAACAACAACAATACTGTTTACTGTGATGAAGATCAGGGTGGAGTTTCCAGCAACAATGCGGCATCTGCTGCCATCACTCAACAGCTTAGAAACTGTACTGCGCTGTACTCTCCTCTTCAAACGGCTGTAGATCCAGCAGAATCTACCGATTATATTCCTTTTGAACAGAAAGGCGAAGTGATTACCGGTTTTTTTGAAAGAATAAGAAGCAGCTACCCTCACACTTCTAAAGATACTTTTGCTAATGTAGATCCTGTGTATGTTTATAATATTGGAAAGGCTACTGTAGGTGCTTTACAACATTTCGCCGTTGCCTCTACTACCACTTCTCTCACTGCAAAAACAGCACAACAAGAATCTCTGGAAACAGTAAAAATTTACCCTAACCCTGCGAGCAGTATTTTGAATATTGATCTTCTGGATCTCAAAGGATCCAACTTCAGTTTTGAAATCACAAATTCATCAGGAAGATCGATGTTAAAGACAAACAATGAAACAAAGATCAATGTATCTGCATTAGAAAATGGGGTCTATATTGGAGTTTTAAAAGTAGGTGAACAAACAGTCACAAAGCATATTTTAATAGCAAGATAAAAACTTCCTAAAAATAAATAATGAAGAAACAGAGCAAAATTGCTCTGTTTCTTCATTATTAAAGTGTTTTTTAAACAAATAAAATCAAAATATTATAAAACAACTACATATATAAATTGGTTAAAGTTAAATTAAACCCGAAATTGCTCCAAATTATGATTGAGCTGCAACCAATACTTTTTGAATATCGGATTGAATTCTTTCTGTGATCCAGTTCATATCTTCCTGTTCCAATTCTGTAAGAAGGTCGCTGTTATTTTCATTGAAATCTGTAAGAACATCCTGCAAAAACTCTTTCTGAATTTCCAAAAGACGCTGAGGATTATTAAAATCAAGAGCTCCAACTTTAGAAATCACACTCTCCAATCTATTTGGAGATACATAGGTTTTTATTTCAGAAGTGATAAAAGACAGATCCTCAGATTTAGAAGAAATATTGGGTACAAATGACCATTTTTCAGCCTGATGAAATTTTTCTTCTTCCTCAAATTCAGGATTTTTAATCTTAATAATGGGACGTTTTGAAAACAAAAAGTTGTCTTTCTGATAAGGCTTTACTACAATTCCTTCTATCAGATTATGTTCCAACTCAGGAAGTCCCAATTCTTTTGGAATCGGAGAATTAATTCTGATGTTGAAATTAACAGCTTCATTAAATTTACCTATAAATAAAGGTTTTACATACGGAACACCGAATTGTTCAGCATACGATATCACAGTTTCATAATCGAGATAAGATTTATTTCCTGCCTCGTCCACCACGGCAATGTCGAAGGCACAAAAATGAATATCAGGAGCATAATAAACCCCTGTCTGAATAGCCTGTAGATTTTTATTTGTTATTTCAACCTCAGAATGAGGATATTTTCCACCAAAAAGTTCTCCATAAAGAATATATTGATTTCCTGTGATCCTATTGCTCACATGCTCAAATAATCGAAGAACAGCGTCTTCCAGTTTGCTCACAACAAGTTGAAAACCAAAGAAATCGTCATTCCAAGACAGATATTCTCTTCTTTTGGAGTATCTCAGTTGGCCATCCTCATATGAGAAGCTAAAATTAGCCCCATGAATTTTTTCTGTCGCCACCCATTTCAATTTATCCATATTTGATAAATCCTTTTCGTTAAGTCCTGTTTTTTTTAAGGAATCGGGCATTTTTTCATAGCCTGAGAAGTCGCTCATAAGAATGGTTATTTAGTATCAGAGGACAAAGATAGATAATATCATTAAGATTTGCTTAGCGATAACATCCTATCCCATAGACCTCTTTTGAATTTTTTTTAAAATTTTATTTGTTTCTGTCCTGAAGAGTCTGCTCAATTTCTTCCAATGAGAAGCCTTTAGTTTTCAATAAAATAAGGAAGTGATAAAGAAGATCAGCTGCTTCATTTTTAAAGAGATCTTCGTTATTATCTTTCGCTTCTATTAACAATTCTACCGCTTCCTCTCCTACTTTTTGAGCTACTTTATTGATTCCCCGCTGGTACAAAGAATACGTATAAGATCCTTCAGTTTTCTGATCAATCCTTTGAGATATTTTTTCCTCCAGTTCGTATAAAAAGCCTTTCGATTTCTTTTCTCCAAAGCAACTGAAGCTTCCTGTATGGCACACTACATTCTTGGGAGTAACTTTGATCAAAACAGTATCCTGATCACAATCTATTTCAATGCTTTTCACTGTTAAAAAATTGCCGGATTCTTCTCCTTTTGTCCACAATCTGTTCTTGGAACGGCTGAAAAATGTGACGATTCCTTCTTTCTCTGTTTTTTCAAAGGCTTCTTCGTTCATATAACCCAGCATAAGAACCTGCAATGTTCTGTCATCCTGAATAATCACAGGAACAAGTCCTTTATCTTTATTAAAATTAATTTTCATCGGATCTCTATTTTTTGATTTTTTAATTCTTCTTTTAATTCCTGAATACTTACTTCATTAAAGTGGAAAATACTGGCTGCCAGACCTCCCGTAGCCTTCGTTTCCAAAAAGACATTCACAAAATCTTCTGCACTTCCGGCTCCTCCTGAGGCAATAACTGGAATGGTAACATTTTCGGAAACCAGCTTTGTAATGCGCAGATCAAAACCTTTTTTTGTTCCGTCGCCATCCATTGAAGTTAAAAGAATTTCTCCTGCTCCCAGGGAAACAGCCTGTTTTGCCCATGCTACCGTTTCGAGATCTGTTGCCTGTCTGCCGCCTTTTATATGAACAAGATCTGAATTTCCTACCTGTTTTGTATCGATAGCCACCACGACACACTGGCTTCCAAACTCGTTGGCCAGATCAGAAATCAGCTGCGGATTTTTCACTGCCGAAGAATTAACACTGATTTTGTCTGCCCCTGCTTCCAGAAGCTTCCTTACATCTTCTACCGAAGAAATTCCGCCTCCCACTGTAAATGGAATACTGAGTTCTTTTGCAATCTCTTTTACCAACTCTACAAAAGTTTTCCGGTTCTCAATGGTAGCCGTAATATCCAGAAAGACCAATTCGTCTGCACCATCCCGTTCATATTTTTTAGCCAACTCTATAGGATCACCTGCATTTTTAAGATCTTCAAAATTGATTCCTTTTACAGTATTTCCATCTTTGATATCAAGGCATGGAATAATTCTTTTTTTAAGCATTTTCAATAAAATTTTGAAGTTGTGGAAGGCTTATTTTTCCTTCATAAATAGCTTTTCCTATAATTGTGCCGGAACAACCGATATCTTTCATTTTATACACGTCTTTGATGCCTGAAATCCCACCACTTGCTGTAAGCTGAATTGCAGTTTTGTATAAAATCTCAATATATAAACCTGTTGATGGGCCTTCCAGCATTCCATCTTTTGAAATATCGGTACATATCGCATTTTGAATCCCTTTTTTCTGATATTGAAGAATAAAATCAATAATGTCCTTATCGCTTTCTTCCAGCCAGCCTGAGGTCTTAATTTTTCTGTTATCAAAATCTGCTCCCAAAATAATCTTTTCCACACCATACTTTTCGATGGCATTGTAGCAAAATTCCGGGTTCTGAACAGCGATACTTCCTAATGTGATCTGTTTTGCTCCAGAATTAAAAGCAGTTTCTATATCTTCCTGTGTTTTTAATCCACCCCCAAAATCAATGTGCAACGAGGTTGAACCGGCTATATTTTCCAGGACTTTCTGATTAACGATGTGTTTTGATTTAGCTCCATCGAGGTCTACCAAATGTAGAAATTGGATTCCAAAGCTTTCAAATTCTTTTGCAACTTCCACTGGATCTTCGTTATACACTTTCTTGGTATTGTAATCTCCTTTTGAAAGACGGACACATTTTCCGTCGATAATATCAATGGCTGGTATAATTTTCATCATGACAAATTGATAAAGTTATTGATGATTGTACTTCCTATATCTCCTGACTTTTCCGGGTGAAACTGTACCGCATAAAAGTTATCTTTCTGCAAAGAAGAACTGAATGGCAAAATGTAATCACAAACCGACGTTGTGTACTCGGACAACTCACAATAGTAACTGTGAACAAAATATACATCGCTCCTATTTCCGATCTCTGAAAATAAAAGAGAGTTCTGTCCGGAAATGGTATTCCAGCCCATATGAGGGACAATATCTATGGAAGGAAATTTTCTGACTTTGATATCAAAAATCCCAAGTCCTTCTGTATTGCCTTCTTCATTTTCTTTGCACATCAACTGCATTCCCAGACATATTCCCAGTACAGGTTGTTTCAGCTGCGGAATCAGCAGATCAAGTCCTTTTTCTTTCAGAAGCTTCATTGTTGAAGAGGCTTCTCCAACTCCCGGAAAAATCACTTTATCAGCTTTCATAATAAGTTCAGGGTCATCTGTCACTACGGAATCAACTTTTAACCTATTGAGAGCATTCTGAACAGAGCTTACATTTCCGCCGTTATATTTTATTATTGCGATCATTGTTATAAACTTCCTTTTGTGGAAGGTAAATTATAATTGGTATCTGATTGGTTTACTGCCATTTTCACAGCTTTTGCAAATGCCTTGAAGATAGATTCTATTTTGTGGTGCTCATTATCTCCTTCTGCTTTGATATTGAGATTACATTTGGAAGAATCTGTAAAAGATTTAAAAAAGTGAAAAAACATTTCTGTCGGAACATCTCCAACTTTTTCTCTTTTAAAAGGAGCGTCCCAAACCAGCCATGGTCTTCCTCCGAAATCGATACCCACCTGAGCCAGACAATCATCCATTGGAAGCAAAAAACCATATCTTTCAATACCTTTTTTCTTTCCTAATGCTTTAACAATAGCTTCTCCAAGAACAATTCCGGAATCTTCAATCGTGTGGTGCTCATCTACTTCAAGATCTCCGCTTACTTTAATGGCAAGGTCCATATTACCGTGTCTGGCAATCTGATCCAGCATATGATCAAAGAAATGAAGTCCTGTGGAAATTTCTGATCTGCCTTGGCCATCGAGATTTACTTCAACCTCTATTTGAGTTTCATTCGTTTTTCTGGATACTTTGGCTTTTCTTATTCCTTTTTTTAAAAACTGATAAATTTCTGCCCATGAAGTAGTGGTGAGTTCTGCCTTATTATTATCATTCTGATTGATAAAAATAGATTGAGTGCCCAAATTTTCAGCCAATTGGATATCTGTGATACGATCTCCGATTACGTATGAATTTTCCAAATCATAATCACCATAGATGTATTTGCTTAGCATCCCTATTCCGGGCTTTCTGGTCGGAAGATTTTCATGTTCGAAACTTTTATCTATAAGAATATCACTAAAAATAATTCCTTCATTTTCGAAAGCTTTCAGCATTTTTTCGTGAGGTTGGCTAAAATCTTCAAAAGGAAAACTTTCTGTTCCCAAGCCATCCTGATTGGTCACCATTACCAATTCATAATCCAGTTCATTGGCAATTTTAGCAAGATTCTGAAATATTCCCGGATAAAACTCAAGTTTCTCTAAAGAATCTACCTGAAAATCGGTAGGAGGTTCAATAATTAATGTCCCATCCCTGTCTATAAAGAGTACTTTTTTCATGACTGGATATTTTTTAAAAGATCAATCAATATTTCATTTTCCTGTCGGTTTCCTACGTTAATTCTTATACATCCCGGAATCGCAGGATCTCTTCTACTCGTAAGGATTTCTTTTTCCAGCATTTTCCCATATACCTGATCAATGTTTTTCATCCTGATCAGAAAGAAATTAGCATCTGTAGGAAATACTTTTTCAATACAATCTATATTTTCAAACTGATCCTGTAACCAATTAACTTCTTTCAGAATCATGTTAACATTTTCGGAGAGAATATTCTCATCGTCAAGTGTTTTTAAAATCAGTTCCTGGCTCAGGACATTCACATTATAAGGAGCTTTTACTGTGTTGATTAAGGTGATGATTTCTTCTGAAGCATACGCCATTCCTACTCTGGCCCCTGCAATTCCCCATGCTTTTGAAAAAGTCTGAAGAACAATCAGATTGGGATACTGATCGAGAAGCTCAATACTTGATTTATTTCCTGAAAACTCAATATAAGCTTCATCCACTACAACAATTCCGTTAAAATTCTTAATAAAGAACTCAACATCTTCCACACTGTTTCCGGTAGGGTTGTTGGGTGAACAGAGAAAGAACACTTTTATGTCTTCTTGATTTACAATTTTGAGAAAATCCTCTTTTATAATATTGAAATTTTCATCCAGATCAAGCTTTAAAACCCTGTTTTCATTGATGGTAGCATAGAAGCCATACATAGCAAAGGAAGGGTTCATCATCAAAATGGAATCTTTTTTCGGCTCACAGAAGATTTTGATGATCAGATCAATCAATTCATCACTTCCGTTTCCTACTGCGATCTGGCCAGATGATAGTTTTTTAAGCTCAGCAAGGCGATTTTTCAACTTTCTCTGTGTAGAATCCGGATAACGATTACATTCCCCGAATGGACTTTCATTGGCATCAAGAAGTACAGGTGAGCTAAACTCATTATGATCCCTGAAGCTGATGTAAGGTTGTAATTTCAAAATATTTTCTCTTACTAAAGTCTTTATACTGTTATTTTCCATTGTTTTCTTTTAATCTTATTGATACTGCATTTTTGTGAGCAAGCAGTCCTTCTGCTTCTGCCATAAGTTCTATTGTTTTTCCTAAGTTCTGAAGTCCTTCTTCAGATAAGTGCTGGAAGGTTATTTTCTTTACAAAGCTGTCGAGAGACACTCCGCTATAGTTTTTAGCATACGCATTAGTTGGAAGCGTGTGATTCGTACCGCTTGCATAATCTCCCGCACTTTCGCAGGAATAATTTCCAAGAAAAACAGAGCCTGCATTCTGAACCATAGGAATATATTTCTCAAAATCGGTTACCGCTAAAATAAGGTGTTCCGGAGCGTATTGATTACTGAACTCCAACGCTTCTTCCAAAGAATTGATAACAATAAACGAACTGTTTCCCAATGCTAATCCAGCCATTTCATTTCTTGGTAAATCCCTGATTTGTTGTTCAACAGCATTGATTGTCTCATCAAAAACTTTAAGATCTGTTGTCACAAAAACAACCTGGCTATCACTTCCATGTTCTGCCTGGGAAAGAAGATCTGCGGCACAAAATTCAGGAACTGCATTTTCATCTGCAATAACGAGAACTTCACTGGGGCCCGCCGGCATATCGATCGCAACCCCAAAACGTTGTGCATATTCTTTTGCAGCAACTACAAATTGGTTTCCCGGACCAAAAATTTTGTATACTTCAGGAACACTTTCAGTTCCTAGTGTCATGGCAGCAATGGCCTGGGCTCCTCCTGTTTTGAATATCTGAGTAATTCCACAAAGTTTTGCGGTATACAAAATAGCAGGGCTGACATTCCCTTCCTTATCCGGCGGCGTACACAGTACTATTTCTTTACATCCTGCCAGATTGGCGGGAACAGCAAGCATCAATACGGTTGAAAATAAAGGAGCTGTTCCTCCCGGAATGTAAATTCCTACTTTTTCTACTGCTCGGTTTTCTCTCCAGCAAACAACCCCTTTTGTTGTTTCAACTTTCTCAATTTCAGTTTTTTGTGACTCGTGAAATTTGGAAATATTGTCTTTAGCCTGCTGAATGGCTTTTTTCAGTTCTTCTTCAATCTGATTTTCAGAACGTTCAATTTCTTTTGGTATTACAGCGATGCTTTCTGTTTCAGCTTTGTCAAATTTTCTATTAAATTCGATGAGAGCCTGATCTCCGTTTTTCTCCACCTCATTAAAGATGTCTCTGATAAGATCTGAAATTTCCTGCTGTTCAAGAACAGGGCGCTTCACCAGCTCTTTCCAGGTATCTTTTGTAGGATATTTATAGATGTTCATTGTATATTTTAGTATAATTTTTATTTTCAGATAACCATTTTATCAATTGGAATGATTAAAATATCCTGAGCTCCGTTGTCTTTCAGCTCGTCAATAACATCCCAAAAGCGCTCTTCATTGATGACGGAATGAATACTACTCCAACCTTCTTCTGCCAATGGAATGACTGTTGGGCTTTTCAGAACAGGAAGAACTTCAGCTACTTTCTGAATCTTATCATTAGGAACATTCATCAGAATATATTTTGAATTTTTTGCTTTTAAAACGGCTTTGATCCTGAAGAGAAATCTTTCAAGAATAATTGTTTTTTCGGTAGATAATTGAGGTGTTTTTGCCAGAACAGCTTCAGATTTCAGCAAGGTAACTGTTTCTCTTAATCCGTTTTTGAATAAAGTACTTCCTGAGCTTACAATATCACAAATTCCATCGGCCAAACCAATATTGGGAGCGATTTCTACAGAACCGGAAATAATGTGAATATCAGAAGTAATTCCTTCTTTTTCTAAAAAATTTCTAAGGGTATTGGGATAAGAAGTCGCAATTTTTCTTCCCTGAAAGTAAGCGGGATCATCGGTTTCTATTTCTTTTGGAACCGCTATGGAAACTCTGCATTTTGAAAAACCAAGCTTCTGCACGATCTGGATATTCTTTTGTTTTTCAATCAAAAGATTTTCGCCTACGATGGCAATATCCACCACTCCATCTTCCAGATATTGTGGGATGTCTGAATTTCGCAGGTACATAATTTCCAGGGGGAAATTGTCTACAGAAACTTTAAGCTGGTCTTTTCCGTTATTGACCAATATTCCGCAATCTTTGAGAAGCTGTAGAGATTCTTCGTAAAGCCGGCCGCTTTTTTGAATCGCAATTTTTAATTTACTCATTTCGCCTTTTTTGAGTCTGAGTAAATAAAAACTGATCTATTGAAAATTTCTGAGGTGAATTCAGGAAACAAAAAAACCGCCTATTTACTCAGACGGTTTTAATTATTTTTGATTTTAGCACAAACCTATATCAATCAATTCCGCCTAACAGAGATGATGATAATAATGATGTAATGCTAAAATAGTTGGTTTCATTGTATTGAATTATGATGCAAATGTAGGACTTATTTTTAAACTGCAAAGTTTTTTTATAGTAATTTTTGATAAAAATTCATCAATTCCTGAGCAATAGGTTCGTCATTAAACCTCTGAACAAACTCGAAACCCTTTTCCTCACGGCGTTTTCTTTCGGATTCATTTTCCCATAGAAATTTTATTTTAGCTCTTATATCCAGTTCGTTATGGGGATCAATATAAACGGAGTCTTTTCCTCCTGCTTCAGGCAGACAGCTTGTATTGCTGGTTACCACAACAGTTTTTGAGAAAAGAGCTTCTATCACCGGGATTCCGAAACCTTCGAAGAAACTTGGATACACAAAAATATCAGCCAGTTTATAAATAACAGCCAGTTCATCCATGGAAACGCCTTCCAGAAAAAGAACTTGTTTATCCATTTTGTTTTTTTTGAGGAAACCGGCAATTTTCTGATAATAATTAGTCTTTCTTCCTACAACAACCAAAGGAATTCCGGTTCCTTTAATGGCTTTTACCACATTCAACAGATTCTTTCGGTCTTCTATGGTTCCTACATTCAAAATAAATCTTTCGGGAAGATTATGTTTCTGTTTTGTTTTTTCTATTAATTCCTGAGATTGTTGCTCTTTAAAGGCATGATGACAACCCTGGTAGATCACCTCAATTTTAGATTCCGGAACTTTCAGAAATTGTATAATATCTCTTTTCGTTTGCTCTGAAATGGCAATGATTTTATCTGCCATATCTGCCGCTTTTTTAAATTTCCAAAAATGGATTTTACGATCAAAAAAAGAATAATACTGTGGATATCTCACAAAGATCAGATCATGAATGGTAACTGTTTTTTTGATCTTTTTCTGGTCCCATTGCAAAGGTAATTCGCCGGATAAACCATGAAAAATATCTGCTCCAAGCTTCTGAGCATCTTTTCCCATTTTCAACTGACGGGAGAATTTCCCTTTTGAAGTGGCTACAAATTGAACATTTGGACGCTCAAGAATATCTTTTCCGCGTTCAGATTTGTTTTTATTCAATAAGAAATATTCGTTGTCCGGTTCGTATTGTGAGAGTATTCTTACAAGATCTCTTGAATAGTTGCCCAGGCCGGACGTATTATGGAAAAAACGTTTTGCGTCAAAGGCAATTTTCATATGTTTTTTATTTTTTATATCGTTGATAGTCATTGTTTTTTATAGCATTATTTATACTAAAATTTAACCAATAGCATCAACGTTCTATCTGTTTTTGAAATTCCTGAAATGTTCCAAAAGTATGACCTTTTTCTTTAAGCCATCCAACAAATGAATCGAATCTTTCTACCATATCTTTTCCTGAGTTTTTTACTGTAAAACCAGGAAGTTTAAAGGCTTGATCTTTAATTTCCGCAAATTCCCAAGGATGGAAATAAATATTCAGATATTGATCCTTTTTAAGGACATCTGACACCAGTTTTTTATACACTGAAAGAGGAAAGTTGTGAAAGCTCAACCAAAACAGAGGAACCCTGAAATTGGGTGATACAGAGGCTGGAACCTGTGTTACATTTCCTTCTTTATAGTAGGTTCTGGATACTTTTAAATTGTTATATCTTCCCGGTAAAAAGGTTGGGTTGATCGAAGAATTGTAAGAATATCCTGCTTTTTCCACTTCTTTGTCGTCTACAGGCATCATTCTTGGCATTCTTAATCCTGTTACTTTTGTTGAAAATAACTCTTCCAGTCTCTCACGTGATTCTTTCAGATGTTTGTTTTCAAATTCTGAGTGAAACCATGTATGAGAAGCCAGTTCGTGCCCCTCTTTCAGTAATCTTTCAATGAGATATTTGCTGTTTTCTGCAAAAACTACCGTTGAAAAGAAGGTAGCTTTAGCGCTATGTTTTTTAAGGATATCAAGAATCCTCTCTAACCCTGTTTGTGAAATTGAAATTTGCTTTTCAAAGGGAATCTCACCCTTATATTCTAATGGCATATCAAATTCTTCAATATCAAAACTCAATAAAACCATTCTAAAAATTTTTGTTTTTAATAATATAATTAGGTCTGTCTTTCACCTGTTTAAATATTTTGCCTAAATAAATCCCCATGATTCCGAGGATAATCAATTGAAGTCCTCCAAAGAAGACAATGGTCATAATCAATGACGCCCAACCGGATATCTCGGTTCCGGCGATGAAGGAATGCAGAACATATGCTCCATAGCCAATAACTGAAATAGCGGAGAAAAGAAACCCTAAATAAGCCGCTAAATAAAGGGGTTTTACACTGAAAGCTGTAATTCCTGTGAAGGCAAAGGTAAACATCTTTTTAAGATTATAACTGCTTTGTCCGGACAGTCTTTCATTGGCTTTAAAGTCGATTCCTGCTTGTTTGAAACCCATCCAGCTCGTAAGCCCTCGCAGGAAAAGATCGTCTTCATTAAAGGATCTCATCACTTCAACAGCATTGGCATCCATAAGTCTAAAATCTGAACCACCGCCTTTGGTTAAATTAACATCCGACAAACTTGATAAAAGTTTATAGAAAAGGTCCGAGGTTTTTCTTTTGAAATACGAAATTTCTTTAGGATAGGTTCTTACGGTAAAAACAATATCATATCCTTCTTCCCACTTCTGAATCATTTCCGGAATAAGCTCCGGCGGATGCTGAAGATCACCATCCATGGAGATTACGGCATTTCCTTTCGCATTATCCATTCCAGCTTTTACAGCAGGCTGATGACCAAAGTTTCTTGAAAATTCAATGAATTTAACTTCGTTATACTGACGGGAAAGTTCTTCTAATTTTTGTTGTGTATTGTCACGGCTGCCATCATTTACAAATATGATTTCAAAGTCATAGTTGTGCAGACCCTCAAAAACTTCTTTTATTTTCTGATGGATCATGGCAACGTTTCCTTCTTCGTTATAGGCAGGAATTACAATTGAAATTTTCTTCATATGTACTAGTTCAGGCTGTAATTTTTCTCAAAATCTTTTGTTAAAAGCTCATAAGTTACTCTCAACCAGATCACAATACAAGGTACTGCTTTTAATGAATATTTAATAATATAATTCTCTTTCACAAATTTCGGGAATAAATCGGAAGTTGAAAAGCAAGTGAAAATAATCACAAAAACAAGCAATCCGATGATAAGCGGTGTTCTCTCTTTTTGAAGGAAAAACCACAATAAAACTCCCACCACAGCAATAATGTATGTTGGAGATTCTGAACTGGAGCTGAATAAAACCAGGAACAGCAATGTGGAAGCAAGGATCATCAGTTGGAAAGCATAATGCTTATACTGCTTTATTCTGATATAAGGTAATACAAACAGCGGTAAACCAAATCCAAGGAATACCAGGTTGGAAATAGATGCATCCCCCAAAATTCTTCTTACGAAGCCCATTAAGGAAATATCCTGCATATTACCCAACACCTGATTTTCATTGTTCTTTTCTACAATAGACTGAAACCAGTCTGAGTAACACTGAATTACAAAGCTTGGGCTTGAATAGACCATAGGAAGTACAAAAAACAAAATGGCAATTCCAATTCCTGAAAGAATAAATTTAGTTTTGTTTTTAATGAAGAAAAACTGGGTAAGTCCTACAATTCCGTAGATTTTCACAAATACACCTACCAATATTGCCGTAACCGATTTTACTTCTTTTCTTTCGTAAATATATACTGCAGATAATAGTAAAAGCCCCGTTAATGCAACATTAAACTGCAAACTTAAAGCCGCTGTAATATATTCCTGAAGGCAAAGCAAGCCGAAAATCGCTTTTTTAGCATCAGAAAAAGGAAGCTTATAAATTCCGTAGATGAAGATGAATGTATTGGCAATATTCCAGAGAGAGATTCCCAACCAGTCAGGCATCATCGCAAAAGGAGCAATTAATGCACTGAAAAAGACTCCGTAATGATTTAAATCAAAATAGAGGTTTGGATAATGGATGAATAGGTTTTTCTGATGGATGGTATTAAAGAATACATTTTTAAAAATCAGATAATTATTGATCGCATAATCTCCTCTGAAGTACTTGGAAATTGCTGTAACAACCGATATAATAAGATAAACCCCAAATATATATTTAGGGTTTAAAAGTATTTTAAGAAATTTTTCTTTCAAGATGTGTATATTAGTTTAAAATATAATCTTAAACAGCTACATTGTTATCTCTCAATGCATCATTCAGAGACGTCTTCTTATCTGTAGATTCTTTTCTCTGACCAATGATCAATGCACAAGGAACCTGATATTCTCCTGCAGGATACTGTTTAGTATAGCTTCCAGGAATTACCACTGAACGTGCAGGCACTCTTCCTTTGATTTCAATAGGAGTATCTCCTGTAACATCAATAATTTTTGTAGAAGCCGTCAATACTACGTTGGCACCCAATACTGCTTCTTTTTCTACGTGAACTCCTTCTACAACGATACATCTTGAACCGATAAAGCAATCATCTTCAATGATAACCGGTGCAGCCTGTAATGGCTCCAATACACCACCGATACCTACACCACCGCTTAGGTGAACGTTTTTACCGATTTGTGCACAGCTCCCTACTGTAGCCCAAGTATCTACCATTGTTCCAGAATCTACATAAGCACCAATATTTACGTAAGATGGCATCATAATTACTCCCGGAGCAATATAAGCTCCTTCTCTCGCCACCGCATGGGGTACAACTCTCACACCTTTTTCAGCATAGTTTCTTTTCAAAGGCATTTTGTCATGAAATTCGAACGGACCTACTTCAATAGTTTCCATTTTTTGGATCGGGAAATACATTACTACTGCTTTTTTCACCCATTCATTTACCTGCCATCCGTTTTCTGTAGGTTCAGCAGTACGAAGTTCACCTTTATCAACTAAAGAAATAACCTCTCTGATCGCCTTCTGGCTGTCTTCATTCTGTAATAGATCTCTATTATCCCAAATATTTTCAATAGTTTGTTGTAACGACATGTTTCTTATTTAAATTAGTTTGAAAAATTATACCGGCCAAAGATACAAAAAAGTTCAGCAAAACTGTTTTTAACATTATGGTTTTAATAAAGGTTTAATATGCGTCTCACCTTCTTTTTGTAAGCCAGATAATTTTGTCCATACTCTTTCAGCAAATACTCTTCTTCAAGCCTTATTTGAATTTGCATCAACATACTTCCTATCACCAGAAAAGAAAGTGCAATGATAGTTGGAAAAGCAATAAAAAATCCCAAGAGACTGATGGTCATTCCCAGAAATATAGGGTTTCTTGAAAATCTGAATAAGCCATGCGTTACCAACTCTGTTTTTGTTGTATTATCGATCCCGATTCGCCATGAATCCTTCATTTGCAATTGAGCTATAATAACCCATATTAAAGCAAAAGCCATCAAAACAACACCTGTGCATTGAAGAATATTACTCTCTAAAAAATTGATTTTAAATATTCTAAAAATATATTCCGGTAGAAATAATATCAGCATTGCATAAATAAAAAGCGTAAGCAAAATCAGCTTGAAGTAAATTCCTACAAGTACGTATGCTGAACCATCTCTCGGAAGAACGTTAGGACTTTTCCCAATCTGTTTGGCCACTTTATAACTGATCCCAACAAAGGAAACCGAAAAGAAACATATAAAGTACAAAGGAATAAAGAATCTGATGAAATCTGTCATATATTAATAATTTTGAGCAAATTTCACACATTTCGTGATGCAATGCTATTGCATCAAAAGTGAATCACAAAAGAAACATTTTTTTAATATTTAAATCTCCAGCGTCAGGTATCAATAGTATACATAGGTTTTGGTTAAAGTCTGTTTCTATTAAATATCTTATTTGATTTTTTTTAAGAAGCTTCATCTTATCTAAACTAATGATTTAGCCGCGCTCTTATTTTTTTTGAACTCTGTAAGGCTTATTTTATGCTTTTTTTTAAAAAACTTATTCAGGTGACTTTCATCTGAAAAACCAAACTCTGTAACAATCTCATTGACTCTCATATCACTGAAAAGAAGTCTGTGCTCAATCAATCTCAGTTTGTAATTTAAGATATAATGTGTTATCGTTTCTCCGGATTGGTTTTTAAAATAACTTCCAAGGTAAGTTTCTGAAAGTCCAAACTTTTGAGAGATCACAGAAACTTTTAAAAGAGCAGGATCGTGTATATTTCCCTGGATATAGTCAATAATGTCCAGTATTCTCTTATCCGTATTGGAGCCCACATGCTCAGCACGCATCTTTGAAATATTCCTGGCAGCAATGACAATGAGTGCATTTACATAGTGGAGAGTAAGTTCTTCCTGATAGATGTCAGGATAATTGATCCCATGAAGAAGTGATGAAACAATAGATTCCACCAGGATCACATCCGGTTTATTCTGTAAGATGCATCCGGAAAGGTAAGAGGCACCATATAACAAACATCCTATTGAATTGATAGTTTTCCATTTATAGTCTTTCACATACCGTTCGCTGAACTTTACCAGCAGTAGTTCAGTTTTTTCTTCAATGTCTAGATGATGTTGATCATCAGGGGTAAGAAGAATCAAACTCCCTTTACTGTAAGCAGAAATATTGTTGTTGATTGTAAAGGCTCCTTTTCCGGAAATGACATACACAATCTGAAAAAATGAGAATCGGATGTCTTTTAAAGGACAGTTTTCTGTTTGGTGATATTCAACTTTTACCAATTGATCTATATTCTCTCTTTTCATGTAGCAAAATTACTTATTTATCATTAAATTATACTGATTTTTTACATTTTTTCTGTCCAAATTTGCTACGTAAAAAATTTAAGATTTAATGAAAAATTCAATTTATGTCCTGGCTTTGGGAGCTTTTGGCATTATCACTACCGAATTCGGAGTTGTTGGTATCCTTCCTACCATCAGCCGTCAATTCGGAGTATCCATAGATACAGCAGGTTGGCTGCTAAGTGCTTTTGCCATAACCGTTGCTATCTCATCACCTTTTATCACATCTTTCACAACTAAAATAAACCGAAAGCTGCTTCTATGTCTTGTAATGAGCGTATTTGTCCTTTCCAATGTGTTATCTGCTTTTTCCACCAACTTCACCATGCTCATGATTGCCCGTATACTACCGGCTGTATTGCATCCGCTTTTCTGGAATATCTCCATTGCCATTGCCTTTAAAGAAAAAGGAGCAAAAGGAGTATCTACCGTAATGCTCGGACTTAGTCTTGCAACTGTTCTCGGTATTCCGATGACGACCTATGCTGCTGATCTCTTTCATGATTGGAAGGCTTCTTTTTTCCTAAGCAGTATAATCAGCTTGATTGCATTTATTGGATTATTACTTTTTATTCCTTCTCTACCGGCAGAAAAAGAAAAGTCTTCACAGAATCAATTAACCCTATTGAAAAATCCTTTTTTATGGATTAACCTTATTTCTACCATCGGTACATTAGCTGCTATGTTTTCCAGCTATACTTATCTTACTGCATATCTTGAAGAAATAACCAAAATGGATGGAGCGCAAATCAGTATTATGCTTCTCCTTTTCGGAGGGATGGGAACACTTGGAAACTGGCTGATCGGGATTGCTTTACATAAAAATGTACAACTCACAACAAGGCTTTTCTTACTGCTATTAATTACAGTACAAATTTTCGCTTATTTTCTGGGAGGTATTTTTATTCCTATGATTATTATTGTTTCTCTTTGGGGAATGATCCATACCGGAGGATTTTTAGTTTCTAATATCCGTACCACACAGCATATTCCTCATCATGCATTGGAATTCGTTAATAGCTTACTCACATCATCTTTTAACATTGGAATTTCATTGGGTGCATTTCTTGGAGGAATTGTTAGTTCCTATTATGGAGTCCAGCATATTCTTTCAGTAAGCGTTTTACTTCTTAGCGTTACATTTGTTCTGAGTTTCTTTTCTTTCCCAAAAAAGATTGAAGAAGATGAAAATGAAGAACAAAATGATTTTGCCCCCCCTGTCTGTGAACAAATTTAACTGTTCATCAGAAAGATGATATTTCCAAGACAACCCTTCTCGAAAGAAGGGTTGTCTTTATTTTATCGTATTTATCATTTTATGAAGAGTACAAATTATCTGTTAGGTTTTGACTAAAGTTTGCTCTTATTGAATACAAAATGTATTTTACAGTTATTATTCTCTTCGCAAATTTAAACTCCATCATTTTTTAATATACTTTTTCAATCAAATTTTTTAAAGACCTGTAATAATTATATTTTTCTGATCTGTGGTCAAAATTTCCACATAGTTTCCCGATCATTTAATAATGGTGATGTTATTATAAAAGACCTTAACCGTTTTTGCCTGTTTTAATAAAGGTGAAACTTTGGTTTTTCAATTTCTATGAGGATCAATGGAGCAAGGCTTATATTACAAAACCCTTTGAGCATGAAGATAGGCTTTATTCCAGTATTTTTCGTTCAGAGACGAAATAATAACTCCTTTTGAAGTAGACGCATGAATAAATTTAACTTCACCATCCGGCCCAATATCGTGAACAATTCCCACATGAGATACTCGGCTTCCTCCAGCGGTTGCAAAAAATAATAAATCTCCGGGTTTCACTTCTTTGATGTCTATATTTTTTCCGGCTTCAGCCTGATCAGAAGATCTTCGGGGAAGGTTGAAATCATTTTCTTCAAATACTTTTACCGTAAAACCAGAACAATCAAATCCGGAGGAAGTATTGCCCCCAAATTTATAAGGGGTACCCATGTATTTTTCAGCATCCTTTAAGATATCGTTGATGGATCTGGAAATTTTGCCATCAAATTTCGAATCCAGTTTTCTTAGATTCTCAGATTTCGCAATGTTCTTCGAATTCGAGTTTTTACTTGCGGAAGCACTTTTGGATGAACCGCAGGAAACTACAAAAACAGAAGCTGCCAGTACAACAACAATCTGTTTTATTTTAATTTTTTGTTGAAATAATTCCGTTCCCATACTCTTCTGATTTATAATTAATTAACAAAACTTATGACAAATATACATTTTATATTTTAATAATACTATAACTATACTACAACTATATGATAAATATATGTTAAAATTTTGTTTTCAAGTATTTATTGGTATCTTTGATTTCTATTTTGAAGATATGGCAACCTATGAAAGTATAATCAAGATCACAGGATCTGTGGGCGATTTGGTATTTTATAATCTGAACGGAAAGAATGTGGTTCGGAAGAAAAGTGGATTCAATAAAGCTGCTTTTAAGAAAAACCCTTCTTACGAAAAGGTACGCCAGAACAGTTCGGAGTTCGGACATTGTTCTAAAATCGGTAAAGCGATTAGGAAAAGTCTTGAGAGGTACATCAAAAACGCGGGCGATCCCCTCCTCTACCAGAAGTTTGCCAAGGTGATGACCGAAATAAAAGATCTGGATATCGTTTCTGAAAGAGGAAAAAGAAATGTAGAAAACGGATTGAAGACTTCGGAAGGGAAAAAGTTATTAAAGGCATTCCAGTTTGGAGAGATAAAGAATATACCGTCAGATATTGTCATTGAAAATCAAACGTTATATCTGAAAAAAGATTATAAAGCAGATAAAGCTGTCGTTTTAACAATAAAACTGGATTTTGAAAATTATACTACTGAATTCGCAGAAGAAACTATAGTTCTGAATTCATCACAAAAAATAGATTTTAAGAAACACTTTTCTGAAGATGCTGTTCTGCTCTACTTTCTAGCGTTGAAAAGTGAAGAGGATGAAATAATTTATATGGGATTTGTGTAAAATAAAAAAGTCTGCAGATTACTGCAGACTTTTTGTTTTATTTTTTCTCTCCTTTCCATGAACCTGATCTTGCAGGCGTTGGAATTGAGTTGGACCAATTTCCGCTTCCTTTTTTATCTGTTCCCAGTTTTCCTTTGAAGTCTCCTTCTGAAGGAAGTCCTACTGATGCATTAAGATCTCCTGTTTCACTTAAATTTCCGGAAATGTTATAGTTTTCTTGATTTACATCGGAATGCATTGTTCCCACCACTTTACCGTTGGTGTCCACTACAATATTCCAGACTCCTTTATCGCTTCCGTCATAAGTACCAGACCACGTTCCTACATAATCATAAATGGTATCATCATTGGAGCTACAACCGATAAATAAAAACGCCATTAAAAAAAGTAAAAAAAATTTCTTCATAGTTTCAGTAGTTTTATAACCTAAAAATCCCTGTTATTCTCTGTTTTTCATTTCTGAAAAATGACACACAAAGAATAGTATTTAATATTTATTATTTTTTGTTCCGTGCAAATCTACTAATTTTTTCTTCAAATTATCTGAATTTTAATTAGTGGTCAATATGTTTATTAAAAAACAACATTTTCCTGCTAAAATACAAATATTTTTCAAACAAATTTAAGATGTGGAAATTTTGAGTTATTTTGAAAATTTCATAAAAAGACATCTTTGTTTTTAAAATTTATTTAAGTTTTTTTTAACCCAAATACTGTGATCACTTTTCGCCATTTTTTAATTTAAATATTACTATAATCTTTTATTTCTAAGTATAATATTACTTTATTTCATTTTAAAGTAAATTATTATTCCTTTTTACAGGATATTTCTTACCTTAGTGAAAAAAATAAACTTATTCAAATTATAACATGAAAACAAAGACATTTGCATTGTCCTTATTGGCATTTTGTGGGAGTATAAATGCACAAGTAGGAATTAACACAACCTCTCCTACACAAACTTTAGATGTTAACGGGCTGGTAAGGGTAAGAGCACTTTCAAACCCTGACAATAAAATTGTAGCGGCCAATGCTCAGGGAGTTTTGACCTTGATTTCTCCTGAGGAAATTTTTGCACCGAAAGCTTTGCTTAATACTTCAATGTCATCCGCTGAGCAGCGGTTTACCATATATGAAGGAAAATGTTTCCAACCTACAGATAACGCTTCTTCATGCACTGTTTCTCTGAATCATTATACATCTTGTGCAGGATTTACGAATCCTGTGGAAACACAAATTGTTGTAGGACAGGGAATTAATACAGGAAACGGTCAATTTCTAGGAAGCTGGACTGCAAGATATGTTGACAATAAAGGGCTTGTATCAGCAACCTCTACAGGTAATCAAACCCCACCGGATTATCCCAGAATTACCTATAACACAAATCTCGCTAACTATTTAGGAAGTGGGAGCTTTGGTGGTCAGTGTAATACCGATATTACTACTACTATTAATCAGACAACCGGAGATATAAAAGTAGAATCAGTAAAAAGAAGCATGTATGCTCATCTTGTTTACCTTATCAATATCGCCCGCTCCAGAACGCAATAATAAAACGATCTGATTTCATATAGCCTGCTGTGACGAATTCGTACAGCGGGTTTCTTTTTATATAAGAATCGCATAAATTCAGTAAGTTAAATATTATAAAAAGAGAGGTAATAATAAGGAGATAGTGGTCTATTTCGTTATATTTGAGTTAAATTCAAAATCAGATCACATGGAATTCAAAATTGGAGATACAGTTTATTTAAAATCGGATGCGAGAACAATAATGACCATTAATGGTGCTTCGGCAAAGGGTGACGGCTACTATGAATGTGTATGGTTTTCACAGGAACTTTTACAGATTGGTCACTTTCATAAAGATACATTGGTAAAATATGACAGAGAAAAATAAAAAAGCCCTTTATCAGGGCCTTTTTTATGTATTCACATATCATTTTAATATTCTTTTAACAATATGCTCAGAAAGTTTCCTTTCAAATTCTTCTAGCTTTTTTGGAAATATATTTTGTTAATTATCTGGTGCACGATCTAGTACACGATTAATGCAATTATAAGACAAAAAAAATGACAAACCCTCTATTGAAAAAGGTTTGCCACAGTGGAGAATACGGGATTCGAACCCGTGACCTTTTGACTGCCAGTCAAACGCGCTAGCCAACTGCGCCAATCCCCCATTTTTTGCTTAAAGCGTTACAAAAATAAGTATTTAATCGGTATTTACAAGGATTTTCTTTACTTTTTATGAAACTTATTTCCCATTTTCATAACACTATAATGTAAGTTATTGTTTATCTGAAAAATATAAAAAGAGATATGTGACAATAAATGTAATTTTGAAAGCTTTGAAAGAAAATGCATAAGGGCTTTTATCTATTAAATATGTTAAAATTACTAACAGAAATCCCTCATTTTTGAGAAATTATACCTTATTTAGAAATGCAATTGCAATACATACAACATCTAATCCGCAGAAACAAGTTGCTTTACTAATTATGGAAATCCACAATTGGTTTACTAACAATAACAGTATTTTAGAAGAATGAAATTCACATTCCAGAACTTTATCATCCTTACTATTATAGACGCTTTGAAGAATACTTCATATGGCCAAGGAATTAGGATTCTACATGAAATTAAGATAATAAGAGGTTCGCAACAGTCTTCTATAGAATTTATACGTAAAGATGGTAAGGAAATAAAGTTTAATGAATTCTTTATGATGGCTTTAATATGTGAGTGGACGAAAATATAATTTTGTTAAAATAAGTAAATTGTAAAACTGATAAAACAAAAATCCCCAGATCTTTCTGAGGATAAATGTAATAACTATGAAAAACTCAAATTACATATGAGTTATACTTTAATTAATAGCAGCCTTCCCTTTTCACCTATGTGTAAAGTGTGCCTATTATAAGAACAGCTATCAGAATAGTCTGAAGAAATTGTATCATTAGACCTTTCGCGAGAATAAACTGTAATAAAAATCTATAGTAAAATTATTTTTTTCATGTATGAATGATATATTTGATGCAAAAATATATTACCTGGGTAAAGATAAAATACGGCTTTCCGTAATAGTTCTTATATTTTGGAAAACTAGTGTTTGATAGCTATCTTTGAGAAGCCCTTTTGTTGTATTTGGGTGAAAAAGCTAAGTAAAGGAATACAAACTTGAGGTATTAAAAGAAGATAAAGTAAAAGATCATTCGATCATTTAATAAGATAGAGTCTTATACTAAATTAGCAAAAAACAACGCAATTCTGCAATAGCTTCTAAGTATTTCATGTAGCGCGTTTGACTGGCAGTCAAAAGGTCACGGGTTCGAATCCCGTATTCTCCACTGGTATAAATGAAGAAATCAGGGTTCTGGTTATAAAGAAAGAATATTCCAAAGGAATTCATACCCGCTATGTCACAGCAAGATCCTATGTCCAAGATTTTATAAAGTATAAGTATACAATGAGCAACAATATTCATTTTAGGTGTTTGAAAACTTTTCCCTCCAAATTCGACTTTTTGGGGAAATATCAAACACCCAATCGTTCTATAGTCTCTAGCTTTCTATCATAGATAGCAGTCTTATTAAAAAAGATTTTAACATGATTATCACTAAAATTTGAATTAAAAGGTTTGAACGCATTTTAAACCCGGGATCGAAGTGTTCTTTTAATAAATATTATAGCATATAATAATATTCTCAAATATAAGAAGTCTATAGGAATCTTCTACACTTTCACTTTCAATTTTAACTTTATACCACATTATATTTGTTTACTTTAATTCGAGTTACAAAATAAGAAGCCAAAAGAAATAACACTCCAGCGACTGAAATGGCGTAAGACGGATTACTGCCTAATACATATTGATACACTGTTCCGAAAGTAAGCGTTTGTATAAGCATAGGAATGACAATCATCATATTGATAACCCCCATATAAACACCCCTTTTTTCTGCAGGTATCGATGAAGAAACCATCGAATAAGGTAATCCCATCATGGCAGCCCACCCTATTCCAAAAAGAACCATCGGCAACAGGATCAGATATTCATTATGGATGTTGGGTAAGATCAATAAAGATATTCCGGTAGCAAAAAGACAAAATACGTACACATATTTGGAAGAATATTTGAGTGCAAAAGGAATTAAGAGTAATGCTGAGATCATTGTAATAAAATTATAGAAACCATTCATTAATCCTGTTTGTCCTACCGCTGTTTCTACCAAATTCTGGATATTTTTTGCCCAGAACAGATCACTTTGAGAAACTGACAGTCCATCTTTTGAAAGTTCAATAAAATGATTGGCTCTTTGTTCATCAGTTTCAGAAACTTTATACAAAGTCTGCTTGATCATCGGTGTTATGAATTGCCAGTAGCAAAAAAGTGCATACCACTGAAATAGATAGACCAGCGCCAATTGCCAAAGGATTTTAGGCATTTTCACAATAGCTGTGAAAATATCAACGAACGGCGTGAAAACCGTATCGTTTTCTTTCTCTGCTTTTAGCTTTACCAATTCTTCCTCAGTTGGTGGAATTTCGGGAGTTTTATACACGGACCAAACCACGGAAGCAATGGAACAGAAAGATCCTAAAAAAAACGAGTAATAGACCCATGCAGGAATACCTCCGGATTCTGAGCTTCCACCAAAATATTTCTGAAAAACAAATAAAGAGAGATTAGCCAATGTAATTCCGCCTCCTACAAACAGACTCTGCATCTGAAAACCATAGGTCTGTTGTTCTTCAGGTAGCTTATCTCCGATAAACGCCCGGTAAGGTTCCATAGCGGTATTGTTTGCGGCATCCAAGATCCATAAAAGTCCTACTGCCATCCAAATTGAAGAACTGAATGGAAAAACAAATAAAGCCAAGCTGCAGAATATTGCACCCAATAAAAAGAAAGGTTTTCTTCGCCCCCATTTCACACTCCAGGTTTTATCACTTATTGCTCCAATCAACGGCTGTATCAATAATCCTGTAACAGGACCTGCCAAATTAAGGATCGGCAGCTGATCAGCATGAGCTCCCAAAAAAGAATACAAAGGATTAACAGCAGTTTGCTGAAGCCCAAAGCTGTATTGAATCCCGAAAAAACCAACATTCATATTCCAGATCTGCCAAAAATTAAGCTTAGGAATTATTTTTTTATTCATCATTTATGGCTTTACAATTTGATAGTTTTTACCTAGCACAATGTCTGCTTTCTCTTTGAAACGGCGGATAATCTCGTGTTCAATTTCCAATACTGCTTCAATAAAATCACTTTGTTCATCTCGGTTTCTTTCCATTCGCTTTTCGTAGGTATCCTTGTAAATACGATCAATAAAAATACTGAAGTCAAACTCATGAATACTCAAAATATAAGTCCCTTCAATAATCAATACCTGAACATCTTCAATATCAATAATTTCCTGAGCGATCGAATTATCCTGATAATGAATCAAAGGCTTTTCAATACAGAGTTTTCCATCTTTAAATTCCTTTATATTTTGCTCAATCAAGTCTAACTGAACTTCTTGTAATCCTACATTATCAATACTTTTTAGGCGGTTCTCATGATTCGTTTTGGGTGGAAGCTTAAAATAGTCATCCATTTGAATCACATAACCTCTGATTCCTTTCTCTTCCAGAATTTTTTTCAGTGCAAATGCTGTGACTGATTTTCCGCTTCCACTTTCTCCGCAGATTCCTACAGTCCATTTTTCAGTGTTCTTTTCATTCTGCTTTATTATTCTGTAAATGCTTTCTGCGGTATCCAAATGTCTTTGCTCCAAATTAATTACATCTCCAATCATTGTTTAATCTGTTATAAAATTAAATAGTTTTTGTTTATATTTCTTGGTCAGCATCATTCAACTTCATCAGAAGATATCCGGAAGCTGAAAAACATAATTGATCTGTTCCTGAAGGAATTAAATGATCTGTAGAATAATATTCTTTGAAACTTGCTCCTTTTTCACGGAGAAGACTCTCATATTGAGCGACAATCTTTTCAGGAATTTCAAGGTACCCCCTTCTTTTCAACCCAACACAAAGCCATCCAAGATAAATTGGCCAGGAACCTCCGTTATGAAACTGATAGGGCCTATTTTTAAAGTCATAGCTGTAATTGTTTTCAAGTAAGTTCCAATCAGTATCTTTTGGGAAGATGATTGGATAAAAAACTGGAAGCATCCAATGATTAAACTCTTTGTTTACTTTTTCTAAAAACTGAGTGAAAGAATCGAGATCTACATCAAATCCTAAAAGGACTGCCAAAGCATTTCCTGCAAGGTCGAAGCGTTCGTCATAGCCATTGGCATTTAGTGATGCCCATAGGTACGGTTTTTCATTCGCTTTCTGATAGGCAGTTGGGTGGTATCTGCATTCATCAGAATTATTTTTCCTATAATTATTTTCGATTAGTTTTTTAGTAGTTTCAGCTAAAGATTTCAATTGTTTATCTTGATATATTTCCGCTGCATTTTTAAGAGCCCAGTACCGGAGAACATTATCGTACAAAACATACCCTGAGGTAACATATTCGTCTGCCCAGTTTCCACCTAATGGGCTATATATAAGACCTCTTTGGTTAAACTCCCAAGTTTTCAGACATTCAAAGGCTTTATAGATTTTATCTTTTAAGGTCTCTTTTAAATCTTTATCTTTAGAATATATCAAATATTCACAAGCTCCGACAATCCACCAAATCGTTGCATCAGTTCTTCCAACAAGCGTCCCATAACTGGCCTTTTCTCCATACACATTGGAAGGAATCTGCCCGTTATCTGTCTGATGATCCACCAAAGTTTTTATTGATTTTTCCAAACCATCAACAATCAGCTGATTTTGAATCAGAATTCCTGTAATTCCTGTCATCATAGAATCTCTTGACCAGACTCTTGCATAGTTGTCCTTTTGCTCGCAAGATGCAAGAATTCCCTGTTCAGAAACGGCCTGTTCTATAACGTGTAAGGCTTCTTTTGTAAACATATTTTTTTTAGTAGAATTAATTATATCAAATGATTTTGTTTTAAATTACGATCCGTAATAATCTGACATCTATTGTTCATTATTAAAAATCAAATTTCACGCTCGCTCCGAAAGTCCTTCCCGGAAGTGTTCTCGCTCTGATGATTCCATTCGTACCTTGTAAAGTTCCCTCTTCTGCTTCTGTAATCGCTAATGCATTAAATACATTATTGGCATTGACATTTAGCGTTAAATTACTCAACAATCTGTATGAAATGTATGGATTTACAATAATGTATCCCGGCATAATCAGTTTATTACGGTCTTGGGTATACGCTTTTGTAGATCCCACCGCAAAGAAACCAAAGCTTAACTTTTCAATATTCACATTTGGATTAAAGGAATACATCACTTTCGGGGTTCTTCTCGGTATATTGCCAATGATCGTTTGATCAATCGCATTTTTAATTTCAGCGTGGGTATAGGTCAATCCGGCTTTGATATCAAAGTTTTTATTAAATTTATAGAATCCATCAAACTCTACCCCGAATGATTCGTATTTATTTTCTGTTCTCAATTGAGTGGTAGCTTCGTAATTGGCTTCAATCGTTCTTGCCTGAAACAATGTGGTATTAAGAAAATAGTTTGAACCTCTCAATTTGTAGCCTACTTCAATCTGATTTAGTTTATTCACTTTTACAGCATCTAAAGCAGGATCATCATTATTGGTATAGTTATATCCTGCAAAAAGAATTCTATCGGCTGAAGCACTTCCGCCCTGACTTACTCTTGCAAAAACTGCGTTACGGGAATTCAAAGTATAATTAGCTCCCAATGAATATCCGAAAATACCATATTTGTAATCAACAGGAACCGTTCCGTTTACCACTTCAACTGCCAGTTCAGGGGTTTCCAGAGTTCCGTTTTGATTAACATCAATAGCTTTTGTGATATTATGTACTCCTGAAAAACTTCCTGATACATTTCCGAAATCATATCTTGCACCGATATCCAGGGTAAGATTTTGAATAGGATTGATTTCAATTTGAGCATGTGGAGCAATGACAGAATATTTGGTATCGTAAATTCTGTTTACACCTCCAAACGCAGGAACCCCATAGTTAAGAAGTCCGTTATCTGTGATCTTAGTTCCGGTACTATTCAAAACATCCACAAGTCTCGCATTATTGTCTGAAACTTCCATCAGATAGGTATTCCAATTCCACGAAAGATTGATATTTTGGGAACTGTTATAGACCCCAGCATTCATCTTTACTTTATCCCATTTTTTGATGACGTTCACATCACTGAAAAAATTATTCAGATTATTCAGTTTCGTATTGAACAGGACGGTTTTCATATATTTTGCATTGCTATCCACTACTGTATTGGTTCCTGCATAGACTGCACTTCCATATCCTGCAACAGATTCTAAAATTTCAGCTTTACTCCCTACAGAAGCGGGGAATGGGGCTAAAAACTGTCCGCCATTGGCAGCATACCTCGCTTTCGCATCTACTTTCCAACCTGAACCAAAATCATAATTGAACTCCATCCCTACGGCCTTAGATACTGAATGCATTCCATCACGGATATCACTCTTCAGGATTTGTCCGTTTGCACCAAGGGTAATATCATTTTTGAAATTAGAAGACTGGAGAGCACCGGTTAAGATATTATAATTTGTTAGAGAGCTGTAATCCGGATGAGAATCTGATCCTGAAACAGCGATTGGCATCGGCATATAAGCTGCCGTTCTATCGTCCAAATATTTACCATACACACGGATACTTCCTTTTTCAAATTTCTTTAATAAAGATAATCTGAACTGCCCTCCCTTATTGGAAGTATATCCTGTTTTTCTAGGTCCGTCTCCACCCCTGTAAAAACCACCGACTCCAATATAAAAATCTTTGCCAAGAGGTGTTCCATAGTCAATATCGGTTCTGAAATTTTTATAATTCAATCCTACCTGCTGAGTGATACTACCACCTTCTTTTTCACCGGTTTTTGTTATAAAGTTGATAATCCCTGCAGGTGAGTTGGAGGCAAAAACTGATGCAGAACCGCCTCTTAATGCTTCAACACGAGATACAAAGGTATCAAATCTTGTAAACTGATCCTGAGTCCCAAAAGCAATATCTCCGAACTGCATTACCGGAAGCCCATCTTCCTGAATTAAAAGATACCTTGAACCACCTGCAGAGACAGGAACTCCTCTCACAGTAATATTTGAATTTCCTTCACCTCCTGAAGATTCGGCCCGTATTCCTGGAATGGTTCTGAAAATTTCAGCAGTAGTTCTTGGAGCCGAATTGATAATATCAGCCGGTTTCAAGGTAGAAATTGATGTGCTGGTTTTAATGGAAGCTTTAGGATTAGAATTTCCTGTAATTACAACTTCATCAATTGTTTTGTTTCTGGTAGATACCGTATCTGCTATTGTCGTCTGAGAAAACATAAAAGCAGCGATGTTCATTGTACCGAAAATCAGTAGTTTCTTTATTACCTGTGATTCCATAATCTAAATGAGTTTTTGTTATGTCTCAAAAGTATTTTTTTTACGATAGCAAATATGAATTTAAACAGAGTGTTAACAGTTTGAAAATATCAACCGTTTGCGCAATCGTTTGCGGTGGAAAACTTTTCATTAAATTAACGTTTCATTAACAAATAAGATGTAATTATTTAACAATTATTAACAGAATAAATGAGTATAATTATTCATTATTTCTCCCAATAATTGATGTGAATATTCAAAATGAAAAGAACAACCATAAAAGACCTTGCTGAGATGCTTAACATTAGCGCCTCTACAGTTTCTAGAGCATTGAAAGATCATCCTGATATCAGTAGTTCCGTAAAACTCAGGGTAAGAGAGGCTGCTGAGACTTTTAACTATATTCCTAATGACTTTGCAATCAATTTCAGAAAGAAATCTTCTAAAGTAATTGGGCTTATCGTTCCTGAGATCTCTATGTTTTTTCTGCCATCGATCATCAATGGTATTTCATCTGTTCTCAATAAAGAAGGATACCGATTTTTCATCCTGTCCTCTAATGATTCTTTTGAGACTGAAAAAGAACATATAGAAACCTGTATCAATTCCAGAGTGGATGGAGTTCTGATCTCCATGACCAATGAAACAAAGGATATTGAGCATTTAAAAAAATTAAGAGAAATGGAAATACCCACTATAATCTTTGATAAGACGGTGAACCAAGATATTTTCGAATCTGTAACTTTTGATAACAAAAAGAATGCTGAACGTTCTGCAGAAAAGCTGATCGATCACGGATGTCAAAAGATACTGGCCATATTCGGTGATGAAAACTTAGAAATTACCCAAAGCAGATTGATGTCTTTCAAAAATACAATTGAAAAATCTCCTGAAATTTATCTTTACACCATTTTCTGTAAATCAGCTGATCTGGTAAAGAAAAAATTAGATGTATTGTTAGATAATCAATCATTTGATGGCTTCTTTGCGATGAGTGATGAGACACTTATGGGACTTCACAGCTCATTAATAAAAAGAAATCTAAATAATACCAATAAAAAAATTGTTGTCATCAGTGAAGGAAAGCTCCCTAAATATCTTGATGAAAATTATGAATATCTAATCAATGACGGATATGAAATGGGAACATTTGCGGCTACAAAATTGATGGACAATATCAAAAATTCGCACACTGATCCTTTAAACAAATCTTCCCAACATTATTATTTATAATATTGGGAAAGTTTTGATAAAAGATTTACAAAACTAATTGCCTACTATCTGTATACTGAGAAATAAAGTACAGTAATTTTTAGTACGTTAAATAGGATTGATCTTATTTTAATCCGACTTTATTTTTGAAAGGTCAACACCCAATTTTGTAAATTCTTTTTCTCCTTTTTCAGTAATATAGTAATGTCTGTCAGTAGGGTTATCTTTAGTAATCCAGCCTTTATCAATGAATTGTTCTAAAAGAAGCTGACCTAGTTTTCCTCCAATATGCTCATAGCATTTTTTTGCAGGTTTTCTGTTATTCAATTGGTTCATAAATTATGATATAATTTTTAGATATAACGATTTCTTGTTAAGTGAATTTAAATGAAGAAAATTTCAGGATTTCAAAGCTGTAAAACTTTTCCAATCTTTATATAAATTATTATCTGTAAATTTTTATATTAAATACTACTCATTTATTCAGACAGTTTTTAGGTAACATTTTTATTAGAAATAACACATGGTTTTCTACAATTGTTAGAACCAGAAATATTGATTTGTATCAATCCGGGCATTGACCTATAATCTTCTTGATTATATGGGTCCTCTGTGCCATCTCTACCTCCTCCTTTAATATCATATCTTATTTTAGCTGTGCCGATAAATCCGTTATTTGGTTTGAAAGAAACCTTTCCGGTTGTTGAGTAATAAGTCCATACCCCTTCTGTTGAAATATAAGCTCCGTCTTTTATATCCGGAATCACTTTTCCATTTATATCTAAAAATCTGAATGAATTGAAATCAATATTTTCATAGGAAGGTTTGGATGGGTTTTGACCATTTATTGATGAGTAGGCGGCATCATTTAATAACGGTGAATAAATAGATCTAATTTTCGGACACCCTGAATATAAGTCATCTGTCACTTCTGCAGCAAAAGGTTTTGTAACTCCTAAGTTTTTTAATAAATGTATGTTTTTAGCATCACCTGTTGATGCCGCAAAGCCAATTCTAAAAGTTGCCGGTGGAGAAGTATCTAAAGATCTTACCTCATTGTTTTTTGTTCCATTCTCTATATATTTTAAATTGGTTGGATAATAATAATTATCAATTATTTTTTCTTTAACAATACCATGTTGTATTTCTAATGTTATATTAAATCCACCTAAAGGATTGGGAACCAATGTTACATATGCTTTACGGAATCTTGCATCATTTTCATTTTGAGGTATAGTGCTCCCCCCACTTTCTAAATTAAATTTTTCAAAATTTGGATTTTTGATAGCTATATGCTTACCTGTCTTAACATCTAAATATATTGAACGATTATTACTGAGGGGGGCTACATTTGTTGCTGTGCTATAGAATAAAGGATAGCCATTGTAACCTGCGGGTTCAGCTTGGGATATATATTTATTTCCTCTTTTACCCCTTAGTGTTACATTACTTCGGAAGCTGGCTATAGATACTGTATTAAGTCCATTTCTTGTTCTGTCTCCCTGTTTCCATGTATTTTTAAAATTTCCGAACTCGTCTAAACCAATTCCTAAGTAAGCCCCTCTCAATCCCTCTAAATTCCCATTATGTTGGCGTGTTCTAAGAATATAAGTGTAGCCTAATCCTCCCCCAAAGTATCCTAAGTTAAGTTGAGTTTTAGGAATAGATCCATCTACTAAAAATATGGAAATACCATCTCCCCCATCTAAATTACCACCATAAATGGCATATTCAAACTCGAATTTAATTCCTTCATTACTGTTAAATATCCTATCAGCCAATATAACACCTCCTGATATATTTGTTACATTTCTTGTTAGTCTTAACCCATCAGTAGTAAAAGTTGCATCATTCTGCATACCACTTGTTACTATTTTGTATGCTTCCATAGGTTGTGATCCCTCTGTAAAATTAACGAAATATGGATAACCTGTTCCTTGCGGATTTTGTGCAGTCACATTTTGGAAAAAAATAAAAAACAAAAAACAAACGAAGCTTTTATAATCTAAAATTTTAGCATCTAGCATCATAGCTTAATTATTTTACAACAAAAACAATATTAATAAATGAACAATCAGTCGCCGTTCCTTTCACATCATAGGTCATTACTCCAGAATCTGAAATTGAAATATTTCTGAATACGTTTGGATCAGCATCGGTTACATAATAGTATATATCAGTACTCGAGGGGAAATAAGGAATTGATGATGGAGCACTCGTACTTTTTGCCCTTGGAGATGCAAATTGATTTTTATAAAGAGCATATAAATCTTTGGTTTCACCATTTATATCCTGGCTGGTGTCGAAAGAAATGCTTGGCATATAGAATATTTTGGCAACATTACTACTAATACAAAACCAATCGGGCATCGAAGGTGTACCAATATTCTGGCTCAAACATTTTTTATCAGTATCATAAACTAAAAGTGAGTGAGCTGGATTAGGAATTTCTTCTTTATTTACTTTATTGAGTCTTGGAATAAGCATCCCTTTACTTTGGCTATAAATATCCAGCATTGCACTTCTATCCGGAGACGCTGTATTTATCCCTACTTGAGCAAATGCTTGAGAACTGATTGAAAAGAAAGCAATTTGTAAAATAAAATTTTTCATCAAAATCTAATTTATTATTATTTGTGACTTTTATAAGCCATTAAAATGTTATTTCTGATATTTTAATTTGTCTTAATTATGTGGGTGATTTCCTGCTTAACAAATATATTTCTGTATAACTATTTATCTTCTTACTTTTGATTTTAATGTTTTATATAAATAAAAACCTCCCTAATTTGTCTTTTATCTTTATAGTTGATTGTGTTTTTTTATAGGGAGGTTGAAGAAAAAAATATACTACATTTAGTTTTCAAACAATATAAATTACCTTGTATTTTTTACTGGAAGATCATTAGTCAATTCACTTACTTACATAAAATTAATAATGAAAATAAAATCTTAACTATCACTAAAATCATTGGTCAAAAGTATTAATATTTCTAGGTAAAATTACTTTTTAACTCTTTCACATAGATATCACAATTACATAACACATTATTATACAACGAGTTTAAAAAACAACAAATGCAGATCATTAAGTACAAAAAAAACACGTGCACTTGCTTTAAAGATTTTCTGTATTTAAACTGAAAGAAATATTTAGAAACAAAGTGAATTTCTTTCTATACTGTCATGCTTAAGATTTTAGGATAAAAATATTTCAATCTTGTTTCTGAACTTATACTCTAGTTCTAAAATGATTTTCTTAAAAAGAAATGACTTAAAAAGTAGTAATGCTATCATTTGGATCCTAGCATTTAATAATTTTAGATTCTCAAAATAAACCGAAACAAATTAAAATTATACATTTTAAGCTTTAGAATTATTAAAACTTGGCAAGTTTTTTGATATTAAAGAGTGATTTTATCTTTAGCTGATAATGATTGAATAAGTATTGCCAAGATTTTGTTGTCCATCTAGGCTGTAATTCGTTTTAATTTATTCAAAATTATTAATTATTTCCTTTCTTTTTTATAATTCCTCCACATCAGTATTGATAGTTAGCGGGTTTATTACACATATAAATTTTAATTATTTAAAATTTATCAATATTTAAAAATGCAAAAATGAAATTTCACCTATTATTGTTCTTATTCTTAGCTAATGTTTTTAAGGTAAATTCAAGTTGTAAAATAGAAATTCAATCTCTTTTAAATAAAGCAGATAAAGAATTTAGGGAAATCAGATATTTGGAATCCCTTAAAAGTGCCAACAAAGCTTTAGCTATCTCAAAAAAAAATCAGATTTCGCAAGGCATTACCGATGCCAATATATCCGTAGCAAAAGCATTACTAGAAATAGGAGTATATAAGCAGGGACTTAACTATTTAATAGATGCGGAGAAACAACCCTATTTTAAAACTTCCATACACTATACTATTGAAGTAGCAAGGCTTAGAGGACGGGCCTATGCTAATCTTAAAATATATAAACTATCATTACAAGAATTTCAAAAACAGTTAACTTTTTCAAAGAAACTGGATGATAAACAGGAAAGATATAGATATATTTTTCTGGCTCACCAAAATTTATCTGTTTTGTTTCAAAGGCAGAACCAAATGGATTCTTTACAGAAACATTTAGCACTTCAAGAGAGCCTACTGAAAGAATTTAATGAAAAACAGGCCAGCATAATGTTATCTACTACATATGTCCAAAAAGCAGAAGAAAGGATATTGAATAAGGATTATAAAAAGCGGGCATATATTTAAACAATTCCTTAGCTATCCTAAAAAAATATAATATAAGATATCTGCATTATACTTTTGAAGTAATGGGAGATCTTGAAAATTTTAAGGGTAATAAGAAAAAAGCGATTTATTTTTATGATAAAGCTTATGAAAATGCTCGAGAGCTCAATGATTATGCAACCATTAATCATTTAAATAAGGTCATAGGAGATTATTTGACAAAAAATGGTTTGGAACCTGAACGTGCAAATAATTATCTTTTTAATTATCAAAAAGGACATGATTCCATTGAAACTGAAAATCAAAAGGCGATTGAAATAGCTTTAGATGAAATATTAAGCAAGAATAAAATTGAACATGAGCAAACAATTAATATATATATTTATATTATCATATCTATATCTGTATTAGCTTTGCTTTTCGTATTTTTTTATTATTCCAGGAAAAAACAGAATAGATCTTTATTAGATCAACAGATCAAAATTATTGATGAAAATGAGAATTAAAAAATTAGCTTGGAAGACGTAAATACTAAGAAAATTGAAGAACTTATTACTCTCGCTAAAGTTAATAGTCCCGAGTTTTTAATTTTGTTCAAGGAACTTTATCCAGAATATATTTTTAAACTCACCACTTTGGATCCTCAAATAAGAAATTCAGAAATACAGTTTTGTGCTTTTGCATATTTGAATTTTTCTACCAAAGAAATCTCTCAGTATACATTTGTCACTGTAAGAGCTGTACAGATAAGGAGAAATAGACTACGAAAGAAATATAATATTCCATCTGACGTTGACTTTAATCATTGGATGCATACACTCGGCACAGACAAAGTCTAATAGCTGTTATGTCTTATTAAAGTCTTTAGGAATTCTCAAAATAGAGTTTTAGGTTAATAATAATTTTGTGTTATCATTTTAATCTCTTCCCAGGAAATGTGGAAACCTTAAATTTTATTAAAAGAGCAGTTCAGATATAAGTATTAATTATTCGGATTATTTATTATTTTAGTTATGAAAAAACCTCCCGTGTCAATAGGGAGGCAAAAGTTCAAAATGAATTATAAGTAAAGTGATGTGGTGTTAAACAAGTTTTCTCTTAAAAAACCTCTTTTAACATTAACAATGGGCATGCCACATACATCACTGTTTATGGAAAACTGCATTTTTGTGGTATCTTTTGGTCAAAAATATCCGCTCTTGTTTTTTATTGATCCATAAAGTTAACTCAATACACTAATTTTTTATTTTCCAATATACCTAAAAACTCAGCTATTTTAATCAGTTACTATAACTGTTTGACACTATCAGATTCTAAAAGTTTAGCATAGTAGCCATTCTTTTCAAGCAGCTGCTGATGTTTTCCTTTTTCTACAATCTTTTCATGATCCATTACTACGATCTGATCTGCATGACGCACAGTGGATAATCGATGGGCAATTGCTATGGTGGTAACATTCTGCATAGAGATATTTAAACCACATGAAATCTTTCCATGATTCTCTCCATCCAGGCTATAAATTTTGTTCTTTCGATATTCATAACTGTGATTTTTATGATTATTGGTGATGTAAAATTCAACAAGAAAAATCATATAAAATCACTACCTTTTCGTAGTACCGAAAAGATTTTTACTGATTTTTTATTGCTTTTAAGAATGATCGAGATGTTGATCCTAAGATGATAAGGGAAGAAATAAAATTGTTTTAATTAGAAAATTTAATACTAAGTATCTGTTAAGATATTTTTTATTTTGAAACAAAAGCCATATTTTTATTAATGATTTAAGTACATCAGCTCATATAGGGAATCTATCTGTTTTAATATATGGAATTAATTTTATTGTTCTCCTATTAATATCCGTCATTAATGGCCAATAATCGCAAATCAATTTACAGTGCACTTTCAGCCGTTCTTCCATTCTCTTTCCCTTCCCAATATGGTTCATCAGGAACACTCTCATAATCAACTTTATTTCCACCCTAAACCCATAATTTAAAGCCTTCGATAGTAGGTGGATAAGTGTTATTATCTGACTCGAATTCCTAGAGAAGAGTCATAAATTCTTTTATAAGGGTAAAATTCCTTTTAATAAATACTATACAAATATACCAGCTTTTAAATTAATATCAATTCTCTAATCATCGCATGGTAAGTCTGTTCAAAAATGATAAAAAAGAAACTATTACTATTTTATACCCCATTCATTTTACATAAATCATAAAAGTATATTAATAAACTATATACAAGAAAAACTGTCCGAAACTTTATCAGCTTCGGACAGTTTGTAGTATGTAGTCTTAAAAATTAATTTGTTTTTTTTCTCCATTCAGCCTTAACATCTTCTGCTGCATCTTTTGTACTCTCCCATGCTTCATCGGCTTTATCTTTGATATCTTCCCATGCATCAGAAACATTTGATTTCACTTTATCTAACCAGTCCTGCTGCGTTGCTTCTTGATCATTATCTCTTTTTTCATTGATATAATCTTTCGCTTTATCCGCTAATTCATTAATCTTCCATTTCGCATTATCCGCTGCATTCTTTAAAGATTTTTCTGTTTCATTAACTGCATTTTCCGCTTTGTTATAATCTGAATTGTTCATAATATAATATTTTAGTAATTGGTATATAAATAAACAATGTCTATGCCTAAAATATTATTCAAAACGTTAAAATTTCTTAAAATATCAAATTATCATTTACAAAAATTACTGCATACTGAACTATTGACCTCATATTCAAAGGTATAATTCTTTCTATCATGGAAGCCTAGGATGATTATGTTTTTACGACTGATGTCAGCCTACTTACCTCCCCCAAGGTTTTTAACCATTCCTTTAAAAATAATTCCATGAAACGGAAGGACCATAAACCAATATATTCTCCCCCACAGGCCTTTCGGGCGGAATACAGCTTTCTGCCATATCTTATTTCTATACACTTTAAACATGAGCCAGGCCTCTCCAGGAAGTTTCATTTCTGCCAATAAAATCAGCTTACCCTCTTTACGGTCCGCATACAAAACCCTCCAGAAATCCAAAGCATCTCCTTCTCTAAGGTCTGAGGGATGCCTTCTCCCTCTTCTAAGTCCTGGCCCGCCAAAAATTTTATCAATTAAACCTCTTATTTTCCAGAGTTCCTGCCCATACCATCCATTATTACCTCCCAGCTGGAAAATTCTATTCACGCAGGCTTCCCTACTGTCATACTCTTTACTCCTTAGATCTGTAAAACAACCATATTTAGGTACATCCTGATATTCTTTTAAAGTTGAATCATTCCGGCTGCTGATAAAACTGTCTTTCCAGCTTGAGATGATTTCATTGGACTGAATTTTTGCCAATGTTCTTTGGAGTGCAGTTTCATAAGAAAATGGCTGTATCTGTGTAATGGATTTAATCTGTAATAAGCTTTCCGGTCCGCACACAACTTCTACTTTCATACTTCCCACAAGTGCCTTTGCCAGATTATAAGAGGTTGAAGTAATAAAATACAGCCAATAGGAAGAAAGCTTTGGAGTCATCACCGGAAGGGTAAAAATAGTTCTTTTCAACCCTCTCACTTCGGCAAACTTCAGCAACATATCTTTATAAGTGAGCACATCATCACACCCTATATCAAAGTCTTTGCGATAAGCCTGTTCTTTAAATAAAACGAAAATCAAAAAATCCAGGACATTTGCAATTCCTATGGGCTGACATTTCGTATAAAGCCATTTAGGAGCGATCATTACAGGTAATTTTTCAACAAGATCTCTTATAATTTCAAAAGAAGCACTTCCTGAGCCAATAATAATACCCGCCCGAAGAACAGTGACAGGAATTTTGCCCTCCATCAGAATTTTTTCAACCTGATACCGGGAACTTAAATGCTTTGACAATTGTTTTTCATTCACCAGACCGGAAAGATAAACGATATGTTTACATTGTGTCTTTTCTATATATTCAGAAAAATTACGGGCACATTTCTTTTCGGAATCTTCATAATCTTCAGCAGTACTCATTGAGTGCATCAGATAATATGCTCCAGTGATATCTTTAGGGATATTCTTTAATGTTTCAGGCTTCAGAAAGTCAACCTCAATAACTTCAATGCGCTTGTCATCGATATCCATTTCAGTTTCAAACCGATTGACATCCCTGCAGCAACATATGACTTTATATCCTTGTGCCGCAATAACACTGATCATTCTTTTTCCAATATATCCGGTAGCACCGGTAAGCAAAATTTTTTCCATGGCATCTGAATTTAAATGGATCATAAAAAACATTATCCTGCGGATACACTCTTATATCTTCTCCAAAAGATGGCCAAAGTATTTTTTCTTCTTGACAAGATAGCTTTCATTCACTTCATTAGAATCAATTTCTAAAGGAATTCTACTATTGAGAATGATTCCACTGTTCTCTATGGATTTGATCTTATCTGGGTTATTAGTCAGAAGATTAATCTTTCTTATTTCCAAAACATTCAGCATTTCAACAGCTACATCAAAGTTTCTTCCGTCTGCCGGAAGTCCCAGTTTCAGATTGGCCTCAACGGTATCCAATCCTTTTTCCTGAAGTTCATAAGCCCGGAGCTTGTTGATAATCCCAATATTTCTTCCTTCCTGACGAAGATAGATAATCACTCCACCCTTTTCAGACATATATGCCATCGCAGCATCCAGCTGTTGTCCGCATTCACATTTTTTGGAATGAAAAACTTCTCCTGTAATACATTCCGAATGAAAACGTACATTTACGGTTGTACTAAAATCTGTATTCTCTGCAACCCAAACCAAATGAGGGCTCCAGTCTTCCTCATTGTCTGAAAATGCATATACTGTGAACACCCCATAATCTGTAGGTATTTTTGATTGTGCTTGTATTTTGAGCATTTTTTCTCTTTTTAAGTTTATATAATTATTTATCAAACGGGCTTTTTTTGTCCTGTTTTACCCAGATAAGTTTTGATGTATCATAACCAATCTCCTGAGCCTTAGATATAAAACTTTGTTTTATGTTCTCAGGAATAGTCTTCTCACGGGACAGAATCCAGAGATACTCTAAGTTTTTGCCTGCAACCAACGCATATTTATAATCTTCCAGCGCAACGACATTATAACCCGCGTAAAAAGGACCGAAAAAGCTCACTTTAAGCGCAGCAGCATCCTTATCTCCTCTGAATTTAGCAGTACCATTGACTGATACCCATTTGTTCTTCTTAAAATTATAGCCACTGTTAACTACATCTACATTTCCATCCGCATTAAGGGAATACTGAGCCATTGCATTATCAAGATCTTTTTCAAAATAATAATCGAATCTTGCTATTTCATACCATGTGCCTAAATACCTATTGACATCAAATTGTCTGACAGGCTGAGCTTTCTCAGGTATAGACGAACAGGAAGTCATACTATTTAACAACACAAAGCATAATATGACTAGAAGAATTATTCTATTTTTCATTTTCAGTTATTTTTTTAAAGAAATAAATATTGAGTAAAAACTGGGTATAACCATAGACGGCATCTTCAACAGGGATTGTCCCCATTCTAACGCCTAAAAAATCATCAGGATTATAATTAACTACCGGTGAAGGAATCAATGAGCCTGTCAGTATTCCATTCACTGCAAAGAAACCAGGTATCAGAACCAGGTATACAAAACTGGCTTTGCCTAACCATTCTTTTTTAACAATAAAATGAAGATAACAAAGTGTAAGTATGGTTACAATTACCGTCAGCAATGTATATATTTTTTCATAATAAAGTAGCCCTACAACACCTAGAACAATAAAAGAAGTAAATACAATAAGATTATTAAAAGCACTCGTCCAGCCAAGACTAAAATACTTTTCAAGGCAATAATAAGTAAAAACACAAGCGAAAGGAATACAATAAAAAAACAACCATTCCTCTACTGGAAGTCCCGCTATTTTAAATCCTAAGGTATAATTGAGATCAAACCACCATACTCCCTTTGCCGTGAACCAAATATCCCAGGCAATAAAGGGAATGGCTACAATGGTGGAAGACAGCAAAAATTTCCCAAAAAGCTTATTAAACTGTATTCTTCTGTCAAAAGATGCCAAAAAGCAGATAATGACAGTAAAAAAGTTAATCAATATGTAAGTATAAGGCATCATTTTTTATTGAAATACATTTTAAAATATTTAACAGGCACCCACAAAAAACCGAAACATTCTCCATCTTCTTTTCCCAGATGCTTGTGGTGCTGTTTATGAGCACGTCTGATGGCAAGAAAATACGGATTCTTTGTTTTAGTAAAAATCTTAGCCCTCTGATGAATAAAAATATCATGCACAAAGAAATAGGCCATGCCGTAAAGGCTTATTCCCAGACCGATAAAAAACCAATAACTAAAATCCTGTTGTACTCCCAGATACAATAAGGCAATAGACGGGCTTGCAAAAATGAAAAAGAACCAGTCATTTCTTTCTAATTGGCCATCATGGCTGTGATCATGATGATCCCGGTGCAGAATCCAAAGGAAACCATGCATAATATACCTGTGAATAAGCCATGTAGCTCCTTCCATAGAAATAAACACACCCAAAACAATCAGAACATTCATGATTCATTATGTTTATCGTTAAAAAGATCATTTAAAACCCTGTATCTGAAATCGAAAATACTTTTAAGCTTTTCTTTTACAAATAACTGATGAGCTATTTCACCTAAAAATCCCATAGGAAGTTCATAGTCTACCGTATCTTTCATGAGTACTCCATGCTCATTAGGAATAAATTCATGAAAATGATTCCAGTGCTTATATGGGCCTTTTTTCTGAAAGTCTGTAAAACTTTTATAATCTTCAACCTGGCTGATAATGGTTTTCCACCTCATGGGAATCCCCAATATAGGAGAGACTGTATAATCTATTTCCATTCCTTTAAAAATAGGCTTATCCTTCACATCGGAAAGAACTACAAAACCCATACTCTCAGGGGTTATTTCTGATAAATTATGAGGGGATGAAAAAAACTCCCATGCCTTTTCAATATTGCAGCTAAGCTGTTGTTCTCTGTATAATCTGTACATCATTTATTTTTATTGATTATTAAACGCTTCACAAAATCATTTCAAACGGATTTCTACAATTAGAAATAAGCAGACTTGTAACGAATATAACTTTTGAAAGCAACCAGCAGCTTTTGTGAGTTAGCAATCCTGATTCTCTGCTGTAATATATTCTGGGAGCTTGTTTTTTTTATTTTTTCAAAAAGGGAAAGATAATATCTATAGGCTAGATATACTCCGAAAATGGATGAGCCCGGCAGTTTTTTAATTCCCTGCAACGCTTCTTTGAATTCTTCTTCAATTTCCTTTTCAATCAGCGTTTTAACTGTATTATCAAAGACTGACATATTCAGGAACGGAAAATAAGTTCTTCCTAAAATTTGATAATCATCTTTCAGATCCCGTAAAAAATTAACTTTCTGAAAAGCAGATCCCAGTTTCATGGCAAAGGGTTTCAGTTTCTCATACTGCTGTTTGTCACCTTCTGTGAATATCTGCAGACACATCAATCCTACAACTTCCGCAGATCCATAGATGTATTCTTTATACAATTCGGAATTATAATCAATTTTATGAAGATCCATCTCCATACTGTGTAAGAACTGATCAATTAGCTGCCTGTTTATATCATACTGACGAACGGTTTCCTGAAATGAATGCAAAATAGGATTGAGTGATATACCATCTTCAAGCGCTTCATAGGTTTCGGACTTTAATCTCTTCAAAAGTTTCTCTTTATCATAGCCATGAAAGCTATCCACAATTTCATCTGCCAAGCGAACATACCCGTAAACAGCATAAACAGCAGGTCTGATGGAAGGCTTCAATGCCAGTATTCCCAATGAAAAACTGGTACTGTATTTTTGCGTAGTGTACTTACTCACTTCGTAAGACAATTCATCAAACAATTTTTTCATATTATTTTATTTTTAGTTTACTGACTTCAGTCGCTACAATTTTTCCGGAAATTACTGATGGTGGAACTCCTGGGCCGGGAACAGTTAACTGTCCTGTATAAAAAAGATTTCTGATCTTTCTGTTTCTTATTTTGGGTTTCAAGACAGCTGTTTGTGATAAAGTATTGGACAGTCCATAGGCATTACCTTCGTAAGCATTATAATCAGAAATAAAATCACTTACACAATAGCTTCTTTTATATTCTATTCTGGAAATAAGATCAGCATCACCGGTATGTTTTTCAATTCTTTCAAGCATCTCCAACAGGTATTTTTCTCTGATAGATTCTTCATCATGTATTCCAGGAGCAAGGGGTAACAGTAAAAAGAGATTTTCACAACCTTCAGGCGCTACCTCCGGATCTGTTTTAGATGGGCAACAGGCATAAAAAAGCGGTTTGGAAGGCCATTTCTTATTTATATATATACAGTCTATATGATTATCCAGTTCATTTTCAAAGAACAAGGTATGGTGTTTTAAATGAGGAATTTCACCTCTGATTCCAAGATAGTAGATAAGACAGGAAGGAGCAAAGGTTCTGGTTTTCCAATATGCCTCATTGTAATTTCTCTGTAACTTGGGAAGCAATGTTTCTGTATGATGGTAATCTGAGGAAGCAATGACTGCATCAAATTCATACATTTCATCATTTATTGTTATGGAAGATACCCTTCCGTTTTCTGTATTGATTCTCTGTACTTCGTGATTAAAATGAAAGGTTACCCCTTGTCTTTCCGCCACTTCCTTCATCGCGAGAACAAGCTGATAAAAACCTCCCATTGGGTATTTTGTTCCCAGAACATACCCTCCGTAATTCATAAGGCTGTAAAGTGCAGGAATTTGCTGAGGGGATGCCCCAAGAAATATAACCGGAAATTCCATAAGGGATCTTAGTTTCGGATTAGTAAAATATCCAGAAACATAGTTCCTGAAATTACTTAAAAGATCAAGTTTCAGAGCACTACCTGCTATTTTTAGAGAAGCAAATTCCAGCCAGTTATAACAAGGTTTTGTGACAAATTCTTTCATCCCAACCTCATATTTAAATTGGGCAGACTGCATAAATTGATCGTATTGCATAGCGGCTCCTGTTTCTATTTTTTCAAAGAGATTGCGGATGTCTTCATTTTTCCTGGGAACTGCAATTTTTTCTTCTGAAAAAACCATTTCAAACTGAGGGTCCAAAGAAACAAGATTAAAAAAATCGGATGCTTTATAGCCAAAATCACTGAAAAACCCCTCTATAATATCTGGCATCCAATACCAGCTGGGCCCCATATCAAACACATATCCTCCATCTGTTTTAAATTGTCTTGCACGCCCCCCTGGCTGATGATGTTTTTCAAATACATGTACTTCATTACCTGATTTTGCTGCATAAGCTGCGGCTGAAATTCCGGAAAATCCGGAACCTATCACCGCAATTTTCTTTCTTAAGTTTCCAGTATTCATTGTTGTTTATTTAATAGTTTTACAGACTCTCTTAATATGTTATCAGCTCAGTCTATTGTAGACAGTACTCAGCAAGTCTGTCGCTTCGATATTCATACGGTAAAAAGAATCATGGAATTCATCCAATTTAGAAAGTATAGCAATAAGAAGCATTTGTTCAGAATGGTTCAGATTTCCCACTACCACCTTTGAAGCTTTCCGGATCTCATCCATGTGCTCATCCAGGACAGAAAGTCCTTTTTCAGTTATCTGAATATGTTGAACCCTCCTATCTTTATGAGAGGCAGTCTGTTCAGCCCAGCCATTAAGAATTAAGCGGTTAATAATAAGCATCCCGGAAGATTTCTCACTAACATTATGCCTTATAAGCTCCATTTTTGTCATAGCTCCCATGGTTTTCAGGCTTATCAGATAAATAAAGTCATCTTGGCTTGAAAAAACTGAATTACCAATTGAACGGGAGTATGTTTTTGCATACCTTCCCATTCTTATCAATAAGGTGTTGATGACACTATCAGAACTTCTTCCTAATTCCTTCCCTACCCAATCCGGATGCTGCTGCTCAGAATAAGATTTCGAAGAAGCGTTGATCCATTCTGTAAATCCCTGAAGATCGTTACTATATTGAACTTTCTCTTCATTCTGTTCCATGAATTGCTGAACAAGTTCAACAACGGCTTTTATAAGATCAAAATTCATATCAAATAAATTAGTATACAAATATACTTATTTAAGTTTATAAATATACTTTTATTTTTTTATTCTTATTCTTACTGGATTATGACTAAATATTAAAGCCACTTGTTGAAATAGAAAAACAACTAATAATCAATATTATATAAATTTTCAATAAAAAAAACCGCCTTTAAAAAGGCAGGTGTATAAAGTATATATTACACATATATAGTATATTAATAAACTATTTTTCCATTCAAAAATATGATTTACTTACACGATGTATCAAAAAATAATTTGAATTGAGTTTTCCAAAAACAACAAAAGGTACCAACTTTATTAATCTCTGCTTTCAACATACATATCATTCCTATACCATATCTGAACTAATTTCTCACGATATAGATTTAACAAAACCCCATTGAATTGACAGCCAAATTACTTTTCATATCAAAAACTATCATGATGAAAGGCTGAAAAACAAAACCTACAATTTTTACTTCATTAGCAGTAATGGAGATTATTCGTAAAGAATACATTTCGGGTATTGATGTTTACAGCCAGGATATTTTGATTTCTCAAATTGAATTGCTTTTAAACTATTGCAACCGATTTTACATTCGTCATTTTATTACAAGAAAAGCTGCAAATAATGAATTACTGATTAAATTTGAACGATTATTAACCGACTATATAAATAGGGGAGATTTACAGCAAAAGGGCATTCCATCTATTCATCTTTTTTCAAGTGAATTAAATCTTTCCGCCAACTATTTAAGCGATATGTTAAGAAATCTTACGGGGCAAAGTACTCAACAGCATATACAAGACAAAATAATTGAAAAGGCAAAATACATTCTCACTACAACAAATATTACCGTTAGCGAAATTGCTTTTGAACTCGGCTTTCAATATTCTTAATCTTTCAGCAAATTATTTAAAAATAGTACTAATCAAATACCTTTGGAGTTTCGGGCTTCATTCAATTAGATATACAACCGTGAATGGGAATCTATGCTTTTACAATGCCGAATAAAGCAAACAGCACCAAAAGAACAGCCTAAAAATGCTTTGTTTAGCATTTGAAATGCTTGTCTTTTATTTCCATAACATAAACTGGATGAAGCCTAAATATGTTATATTTAGGCTTTTTCTTTAGGCTATCGAAACATCAATAACTGAATGAATAAATTTTACAATGAAACGCTAAATAAACTTGAAACGAAAATTAAGGAATTGGAGATTGAAAACGTTATACCCATTATCATATAATGTATTCCTGAAGTAAAAGAATATGTTTTAAAATACGGATTTAAGAACACTGAAGAGGAAATCAGCTTTTTCAAAAATCAGAAACCTGCCATTGTCTCAAAATTGATTTAGTTATTTATTAATAGTTAAAAAAAGTAAACCTTATTTGCCCATCGATTTAGAAAAAATGTTTATTATTAGGGAGGTTTAGATTTAGCATATATCTATTTTGATATAAATCAATAATAAAATAGTTTTCTAAAAAACTACTCATCAGTTTCCAAACACAGATTAAATTACCATTCCAATTTATACTAACTTGAGATTCGTGTAAAACTTAAGTCATCATAATAAATAAAACCATCGGTCGTAGACTGCCAATATTCCTGACTTCCCCCTCTAAATGTATGGAAAGTAATGTAACGTATTTTTCTATAGTTATCATCGGTAGTCCAACGTATAGATTGGCTCAAAAGATTAACACCGTCAACCTCGTACAAAACAAGACCATTTGTATCTGAACCACTATTACTTTTTACTCTGATTTTAACAGTATACCATGTATTCTTACTTAGTTGCTGGCTCTGCTTTCCAAAACTGTCTCCACATGTTTGAGGCATATCCCGATAATAAACATAAGGCCTAAAATAAGTGCCCGTTGTGACAAAATTTGTCTTGGTACCAGTCTCATTATACCACATAAGCCTTGCCGTTCCTCCCAAACCATTATCTGCTTTATTACAACCAGTATATCCATTACCAATATGAAACCCAAAACCTACTTTCCCCCCTCTGCTCCAATCGAAGTTTGGGCCAAATCTTACTTTAAATGACAATTCATATTCAGTTCCGTCAGCTACATCAATATTTACAATGTTACCACTGGAAAGTGTATTGGCTGGAATACGAACACGTGCCTGGTTACTATAAATATCTATATTTTGCCAATTATTCAAAATACTTCCCCCAAAATCAGATTCAGCCTGAGCTTTAGTATATATGCCATCCGCCCTATTAAAATTGACAACCTTGGAAGCAATGGCCATAGGCTTAAGAATCATATCATTGTCTACAACAAATTCATCCTGGTTTAATGATAACTCTCCTTCTTTATCACACCCAATCAACATGAATGAAAAGAATGCCAAAATTAACATTTGCAACTTTTTTAATTTTCTTTTTGTTTTCATAAATTATAATTTTTAAATTGGTTACTCACATATTAGTTTATTACAACTTTTTTTTCTTCAATAATCTCCATTTTTTCATTTAGATATTCTATCATTGCTGAACGGCCAATAGTATCTTCTTTCAACAAACCAGCATGTTTGATTTGTGATTTACACATTGGCAAATCTCTCTTTATAAGATAGCATTCTGCTAGTTCAAGGGCGGCTTTACAAGAATTTGGATATTCATTTGTACTGAATTTCATAATCTCAATTGCGGCATTTGGTTTGTTTTCTCTATGCGCAAGGTTCATTCCCAGCTGTAGTAATGAGGTTAGAGAAAGATCATATTTGCTAGATTTTTCTTTTTTAATTTTTTGATAAAGGTCTATAGCTTCCTTCGTATTCCCAGTTTTTTTGATTAAAAGTCCCATCTTTAAATGCACTGGTGTCTTAATACTTAGGGCCGTTCCATTAACTAGCCAGCTCACAATTAAGCTTGTAATTTTTGAAGAATTGAAAGCATTGTATATATTAGAAAGCACAACAACACCTATTTTTAAAGAAGGAATCATTATCATCTGTGAAGTAAATCCACCAAATTCACTGTCTTTAGAAAAAATATCAACTCCAGATTCATCTGTATAGATATCCCAACCAAAACCAACAGCTGTTTGGTATCCTGTTTTTAATTCTTTATTGAAAAAAACAGAATTCTTCTCATTCAGAACATGAAACATCCATTTTCCCATATCAACTGCTGAGGCATGGCCTCCCCTACTTCCTCCATTCTCTCTATTATAGGGATAGAGTTTTTGTTTTTTAAAAGAATAATCTAAAAAATCAACTGTCTGAAAGGGCTCAGCAGAACCTGAAGGTCTAGAGAAACTTGCATTTTCCATTTGAATCGGCATAAAAATAGACTTTCGAACATATTCCTCAAAAGGAATTCCAGCAACTTTACTAATCAGATCAGCTAATATATCATAGTTGTAGGCAGATCTTAAAACTTGTAACTTAGGAATCTCCCATTTTGGGGTCTGATTTTCAATACTTCTAGTAGTGGTTTCCAGTGCATCAAAAGAAAAAGACGGATTATCATAGAAAAGTGAATAATGATCAATACCTGAAGAGTGAGTAAGAAGATTCCTGATACTAATTAGTTTATAACTTTCTCCTCGCATCTTAAAATAAGGTAAATATTTAACTACCTTATCATCAAGATCAATCTTTCCACTTTCAGACAATTTAAGAATCGCATATGCTAATAATGGTTCGGATAAGCTTCCTGTAGAAATTGCAGTAGTTGGCACAATAGATTCCCCATTATCGTTTTTTATCCCAACCGCATTTGAAAATATAGAATCTTGATGTACTATAGTGAACGCTATTCCAGGTATATGGTAAGTATTTTTAATTCCATCTACAAAACTTGTTACCACAGCCTTTCTATCTTCTTTAAAGCTACTTGGTTTATGAGTTACTTTAAAGTCACAAGAGATTAAGATAATATTAATCAAAATCACACAAATTCCAATGAAAAATGCTTTAAGAAAATAAGTTATTAGTACTTTCATATAATGTGGGTTACAGGTATTCAAGGATATTTAAGTTATGATCTTTAGCTTGATCCCATGACAATCCAAAGTCAATAAAAATATATTATACAACACTTTATCCATAACATGTATGTATAATAAAATCATATATCAGAATTAAATTTTGACTAGAAATTCAATCATTTATACTCAAAATTTCAATTATCTGCTATACTCGAAAGTATTAATTGGTAAAATCAGCTTCAATGAAAGACATTACTAATATTCGAAATAATATTCCTTAAATTTATTTTTCACCAATATGAGAAAAATAAATTAATTGCAGAATACTTTCTTTAATTAATTTATTATTTTTCTAAAAAGAATACATTACTTAGGAAAGCAATAAGAAAATTATCAATACGCTTTAAAACCTAAAAATTTACGATTAATATATACTGGTAGAAGTTAGAAAGTTGTATCCACTAAGAAATCTATCTATTTAATTGCAGGAGTCAGGTTATTACAAAAGTTAAAATAATTAATCACATATAGACCTTAGCCCAAGTGTATAAGAACCGATAACGGTCCAGAATTCCTCTCCAAAGTATTTGTGGATTTCTGCAAGCTGCAGAACATACAACCTGGAAAGCCTTCTTAAAACGTATATATTGAGCGCTTAAATCGTAGATTCAAAGAAAATGTTTTAGACGCTTATCTGTTTGAATACTTATGAAACATTTTTGAAATCTTGTCCCTTGACCAATATTCATTTTTCTCCGTCAAATCTTTTTGAATATAATCAAAGGTTTTTCTTCTGAAGTTGTGGACTTCTGAATGGGATTTAACAGCTTTGAAATTAATCGAGCTTTTCATTTGTAACTTAAAAACACAAATTAGTAAATCAACTCACTATCATTTAAAATATCGAATTAAATGTCTTTATTTGGCTTTAAGTTTTAATAACTTAAATTAAAAAACCACTGCTAGTTGCAGTGGTTTTTTAATGTTTTCTGATTTACTATTAGAGACAAGTAATATAAAAATTATGTCCTAATAAAGCTAACAAGTCAATTCATAAATTTATACTCTTTTTTAATTTACCTTTAAACAATCACATCTATTTGAAAATCAAATAAAATACCCATATTTTCATCTTGTCGTATAAAAATAACGGGTAATTTTTAAGTTACCCGTTTGTGAATTATTTCATTAATGTCTAAACATAAATTTTACCTACATTTATTATTGTAAGAAAGTACACTAATATTGTTATTATTGCTGTAAAGACATCTATAATGAGGATCATAGTGATCAAAACTCGGTTTGAATTTATATATAATTTTTACTTTTTCAGTGGATTTATTCTTATAAAAGTTATTAACATCTAGATGCTCATTCTCAACAAGTAAATATATGGTATCCTTTTTTGAAATTTCAACACCTTTCATATGTATCATTTTAAAATTAGGTTTGTAATCCCCTATTTCAATAAAAGTACTATCATTCCTTTTTGAAAAAAAAAGGCATATACTATTTGACTCTTCTGCCTGCATTCTCCTTAAATCCTCTTTGTAAGATAAAATCTCTTTTTTAAGGATATTATTAATTATTATACTTGGATAGGAATATTCCGCAATATTTTCCTCTTTCTTTTCTTTACAAGAAAACAAAACGAGAAAGACCAAAAGTACTTTACTTTCTTCTAAAAGATGTTGTATCATAATATATAAAATGTGGTCTGTTATCTGGATTTGATATGTATATCCATGGATTAGCTTTGATCTGGCTACCGTAATTTTCCAGTAAATTTTCTTGGGTTATTCTATCTCCATCTATAGCTTTATAATCAACACTTCCATCGTGATTAAACCCGGAAGGAAAACTGATAGCATCATAACGTCCTTTCAATAAATGGTTATTCTCAGGATGATCATAAATCATCATTTGATGTGAATGACCAGACCCTATCAAATCGTATCCCGCCTCTAAATATTTAAAAATTGGACTTAATTTAACCTTACCATCTAAGTGATTACTATTAATTATAGTCACTGAACCCTCTGAAAGCCATCCGCTTTTCTCTAAATGATTGAATCCCCACTCCTTTTCAGTATTGGCAGCTAAAAAATAAAAATAATTTTTAATCTGCTTGGTTGAAACAGATGAATTTTCGAATGTTATTACAGTTTCATCTGGCTTATATGTTTTAAAATAATCATCCTTTACTAAATCTTGACGAGTATTTTTCATAAATTCTTTACTTAGCTTTATGACTTTTGATTTATTCCAATTATATAGCCTATCAAATTTATCCTCTGGCCTGCTTTTTATAAGTTCAAATTTACCATTTCTATTAAGTTTGTAATCATCAGTTGGAGCCTGCCCATCAGGATCTATAAATCTGATTGGGTTATCAAATGCATAATTATAGGGAGAATGTCTTCTCATCTTATCTGACAATGGATCGATCACTCCCCATCTGCCCAAATCAGCCATATAGAATCTTGCCCCATAATCATACATCCCAGTCTCCTGCAATTCCTTTCCATTATATTTGTAGCCTTTATATCCTCCTAACTTGGATTTAGTTCCTCCAATATGGTTTGCTCCAAAAGCGTAATAGTTGTTGCTATCTGTAATTTCAAGATTACCCTGACTATTTTTAGCATAGCTTATCCTTGCATTTCCCAAATGATCTTTATACTGGTAAATATAACGATTTTCTGTAAAGCTGTAAAAACCTTCTGTTGTTGGTACAAAATCCAATAGCCAACCTAAGCCAAAAGGAGGAGGATCAAGAAGAATCGGATCTTTAAATGCTTCCTGCTCATAGGCTACGCTCGTTCTACACCAAGGGCACGGCTGTACAACTTCTGAAAAACTATACTGAAAACCATCCAGATAATCAGTATAGGCATAGGAAGTTGATTGACCTCTTCCTCCGCCTGATATATTGGTTTTTCGAAGTTTTGTTCCATCAGCACGATATAGATAGCTTAAACGAAAGTTTACAGCTGTACCAAATGGATCTGTTTGGCTAATAGCAAAATCATCAGGAAGGTTCATATAATTATACGAAATATTTTGAATTCCTTTATCCTTCATATTAGTCATACTTCCATTCAGATCATAATCAATAAGGTTATTTCCACCTTCGTACCCAGTATGATTCGGTTCATTTTCAATAACTTGATACAGACGATTTCCTGTATATTTATATTCGAGATCATCAATCTTTGTGGATGTTGGTGAAAAAGCAAGGGGAGCAAACCTTTTCAGAGTCATGATATTACCATTCAAATCATATGTCAAATACTCATCAAAAAAATTACTAACCCCAGTTGTTGGCTCTTTGTAGAATGCATTTTTTAATCTGTTCAAATTGTCGTATTCATAATTGTATCTTTTCAAAATACCATCTTGTGAATTTGCCCAGTCAACCTCTGTAATATTTCCGTTAAATCTACCCTGAGCTATATTTGAAGACACAGGATTATTGTATCTCATCTCATATCCGAACAGCTTTCCGTTAAGATTGGCTGGATCATTAATCTTGGTCATCCAACCTCGGATATTATAATTATAGGCAATTTCTTGCAAAGGTACAGAGGCTGCAATCCCCCCAACTTTTTTATTGGTAACCTGAGAAAGCTCATTGTAAGTATTTTGAGTCAGATACTCGACAGGATTATTGTCAACTTGATGGGTATGAGTCAATAATCTATTTTGAGGATCATAAGTAAAGTTTTCTATGATTACTCTGTCTGTATCAGTATCCAACCTTTTGTGAGTTGTTACTGTTTGCTGAACCATTCCCACAAAATCTAATTTAGAATCAACTTTTGTACGTCCTCCTAAATGATTGATAGAATGAGATCCGATTAATCTTCCTTTTTTATCATACCATGTATAATTTTTTGTCCAGTTATCATCCTCAATATTTTTAATGTAAGCAGCAACAGGAAGACTTTTGGTACTAACAGATGAGTTTTGACTATCTTGAGGTAAAATTTCCTGACCTAAAACCACGAGAGGAACAGTAGGAGTTCCTACAGGATAGGAGTCATAATAATTAACCATCAGTAACTTACTAAAAGAAGTTGGATAACTGGTATTCGCATCATTGCTATAATAAACGTCCATACCACTATTTGTAAATCCTATCATCGATAATCGTCCTACATTGTTGCTTCCTTTTGAATCAACACTAGCCTGCTCTACTTTTCTTCCTTCGCTCCCAGAAATTTGTGAGCTTATATAGATTCCTGTATAGGCAATTCTTCCAAATTGATCATATTTTGTAAAAAGCCATTGTTTGGATACTCCCATATTAGTGTCCTGACTCATCACCAATCTGTCCTGCTTATCATAAACCATATATTCCCACCCTTTACCAGGAATTCTCTTTTCAACCAGTCTATTCCATTTGTCATAACGGTATTGATAACAAAGATCACTAAGCACGGAATTGGGATCTAAAACAACAGCCGCTTTTGGTGAAATGACAAAGGCAAGCTGATTAAATTCATTATACACATAATAAGTATCTGCATTTTCTGTAGCACTGATTACTTTTCTAACCAATATGATCTTTCCTTCACCGTTTTTGAATTCTATTGTGACATTACCATCCTCATCAGTTACTGTATTTTTATACAATTGTGAATTTCCATAATTTGTAGATTGACTAACAGCACTTATAGTTGCGTCGTTCTCCCAAGTGGTAATGGTGGTATATTTTTTAACGGCATCCCCAGTGGTATTGGTGTCATAACCGAACTGGATAGGTTTGTTATTCCAAGCAATTCCAACCTGCTTTTGCTGTGAAACTCTGTCTAAAGGAGATCTTTCTAATATTTTCTCTGAAAAAGCTCTTTCATTCGTATACGCTGACGTAGGATCACCTACTGGAAAGTCTCCTGAAGTTTGAGGGTAAATTGCTCCGTTATTTGCCGATACTTGTGGTACAGGTAGATATTCTCTCGTCTTTTTTCCATATACATCATATACAATAGGTGTTACGACATCTTTTTCTAAAGGAGATGTTTTGATATTGACGGTCTGTTTCGGCCGGCCTAGTCCATCATAATATTGAACGGTTTCTGTACTTTTTGTTGGAGTATTGCCATTATAATCAAGATAAGTTTTGCTATAGACATAGTTTTCGACTGTGCTTAGCTGTGCATATGTGGTACTTGAAAAGAGTAAAGCACCTATAGGAATTATTATTTTTTTCATGGATTCGTTTTTAATATACATCATAACTAAAACTTATGCTATACGGAACACCTGTAGAAGGATTGCCACTGCCTAGCCATCTTATTACCGTCTGCCCAGATCCTGGATAAAGAGTAACTTGCCAATTCCCAGAAGATTTGGTAACTGTGGTGATTGGCCAACATAAACCAGGAATGTTTCCTAATTGTACGGTATCAGACCAGTTTACACCTTGGCTTGAAGTAACCATAAAGTTTAATTGAGCATTAACAACGTTATTTACTTTTTGGAAAGGTGCATATTGTATCATAATATACTGACTGGATGCCAGAGCATTAAAGTTACAAGATGGATAGAAGCATGTTAAGTTTGAGTTGGCATAATTCTGCCCATTTAAATTAATATCATCTAAAGCTTTTTGATCAGCGTCTTCCTGACTGATCGTTGACAAATGTGTACCTTCAGGAACTGTGTAGGTTATCGAATTTGATATCATACCAGTAGCACAATTATTTTTTGTAAATGGCTGACTTTTTATAGCGTTATAATATGTTGTTGGAGCATTATTGTACTTATATTCTTTGATTAATTTTCCATTATTATCCACAACTTTCTCTAACCGATTGGCCAAATCATAACTGTAGTTTTCTCTTATTCCAGTTGGAGGAGTTATGCTAGTCACCCCGATTAATGGATTATAAGTATACGTGGTGATGTTGTAGCTTGCCAAGGCAGGATTTTTTCTAAAATTATCCAGCGCTTCAATTAATAATTGCTCAGAAGGGATATCAATATCTGCATTGGATTTTATATAAATCGGCAGATTTGTATATCCTGAAGATGAGCTGTTTACTCCTAAAGCAGACATGATGGTACTATAGGAGCCTCCTTCTATTTTAGCAATAGGTAAAGTTTGGTTATACCCCCAAATAATTGTGTTTGGTTTACCATCTTTACTGGTATATTGTAGAATATTACCTTTAGGATCATATAAGTCATAGGTAATTTGTGTTGTTGGAATAGGAGAAGGACTATTCAAATCTTTAAGATTATGCGATATTACCGATTTGGGCAGAGGCATACCACCGGTATTTATATTCGCATCTGATTGAGAAACAGGATAAACAGTTTCCCACCTGGTAAGAATTTTATTGGCAGGATTATCTACTTTTGTTGTTTCTGTAACCAATGGAATTCCTACCATATTTTTACTCATCAAATACTGATTGTTTATAGCAGCATCATTCGCATATTGATAGGTTTTAGACGTTACTTTATTGTCTGGATATGTCGTTTCTTCTTTTCTTAGAGTACCATCATTAGAGCTATCATAAAAATACTTTGTAGTAGTGGAAACATTTCCGTTATCGAAATAATCTTTTCTGGTTTCTGAGTCTAAATAATGATTGTAAAAATAAAGTCTATAGGCCGAAGCATTAATGACATCACACGTGTTATCTAGAGCGTGGCCTTGTGCATTCCACCCCATTGGGACAGGGCCAAAAGGACGTCCACTAATTTCGACTATTCTCGCATATTGCGAAAATCTTGTGGACGTACTGTTATAATTATATGTTGTTTCAGATAATAATATCTTAGTGTTCGTATATTCTTTTTTAAATAATATCTTCATCCTTTCTTTTTGGAGAGAACTGAAAGAGTTTATTCTAGTACCATTATTTTCAAAATATTCAGTATATGGGCCAATCCATACATAATTATTGGTTCCTTGTGTGATTCTTTGCATTTGCGCAGTAGACATTACTGTGTTATCAGCTTTTTGATCAATAAAGCCATTATCTTGATTGCTGAATGCATATTCAGTTAGTCCACCATTACTTTTTTCTTCATAAACTTTTGAATATACAATATGTGACCCATTTGTGTAATTTAATGGCCAACCTACTGGTGAAATTTCTCTATAAACATACTGATTATGATTGTAATCTGTCGTATTTGACAGGACACCACTGGAATTTAAGTTACTGGCAAGTAAATCTTTATAGTAATAGAACTTTCTTTGGGAAGGCACACTTGCAAAACTATAATCTACCATCTGACTCACCCTGAAACCACTTGTTAATCTTCTCGGATTCACCTCACTGATGAAAAAATCATTGTTATAACTGGTTGCTTTAGTATAATCATGAGGTTCATAATAAAAACGAGTACTTCCTCCCGTAGGATAAGAGATTTTTTCTAAAATTTCATTTAACTTGAAATTCGGTTCTTTTGCTTGTCGGTACGCTGCCGCAATAGCATTAATATCCGTAGAATTAACTGCATAAAAATTAAATGTCTTATCATTGAAATACCCCCAATGATCGGTACTTCCACTATTAAATTTTGGAAATAAGTTATTATTATATTGGAATTCGTATTTATTGTTTTCTGCTTCACCAATTTTTATTTTCTTTAATTTTAATCGTCTTGCAGGGTTTTCATCGTACTCAAAACGGATCGTTTCTACATTTTTATTGTTGACGCTATAGGAAATATTATCAAGTTTATACCAATGTTTAGAATTATAATAACTATCTGGAGCTTTAATTTCATTTCCATCAATTAGGTATACATTTTCATTGGTAAATTCAAGGCTATTTGCCAAAGATCTATTAAATTTTATCTCAACATTTTCAAAATTAATTTTATCCAAATAACTAAACTGCCCTTCTTCAAAACTTGAAAGGTTAAAACAGTTGTGTTTATCAAGATCCTTTACGCAGCCACTAATATTATAACCGCCATATGTAAATTGTTTGTACCCCGAATATGAACTTCTAAAATAAATAGGTTCCGCAGATTTATTATAGCTGAAATTAACATCTTTTCCATTTGAATACTCGATTTTAGTTAAATGCCAATTTTTAACATATTTATAAGTTTCCGCAGCGAGTTTTGGATTCTGATTCTTTTTTCTACTTCTATACACCTCAATTGCTGAATATTGATTTCCAAAAGTATACTTGTTTCCGAGACCATCCGTAATGATAAAGGAATATATGAAAGAACCCATATCGAACTCATTATTTTTTAACGTATTGGTAACAGACAAGTTAGGTGTATCCGAATTTACAATCCATTTTCCTTCATGATTTTTAATAAAAGTACCTGATATTCCATTCACAGAAAAACTAAAAGTATCAGGATTTAATGCTTTTTCATTATTTTCATATTCAAAACGAGACGAAAAGGATTTTAGCTTATCTAACGAATTCCAATCACCTGAATTCAAAAGGCCATATTTATAATAATAAGCTTCTGGATCAGACTCATCTGCCATGCCGCTTAAATTTCTTGTAACAGTTCCTGAAACACCTAAATTCCATGCTAACCCCGTCCATGAAGGGTAAGTATCTGGCTTATTCAGAGCAACATCATAATTAATATTTACATCAAGCTTGTTTATATGATCAATTTTTAAGGAAAGCAAGCTGATATTAATATCAGGTTTACCTAGTGAAAGATTTAAATTAGTTCCTCCATATACTTTAAATTCACTTGAGTTTGGACTTTTAGAAAATTCAGGACTATAAAAGCCTTCCTCACCATTAAACTGTCCTTTTACTAATGATACTGAAATGAGACAAAATAGAAAAAAAAATTTCATAATTTACTTTTTAATAATTTTTGCATTTGCGGTTTTATTCATGTCTGTTTTTATGACAATCAAATAAGCTCCCTGAATCAAATTCTGAGTATTGATCTTGGTCACCTTATTCTTAGTTTTCAAGCTTTGTAATTGTCTTCCTCCCATATCATACAATATAATATCAGCTTCTTTGAAATCAAATCCTATTTCGACATACGCATAATCAGATACTGGATTCGGATAAATTTTAATATCTTGTTTTTCGATTAATTGATCGATTTGCTTGTCTCCAAGTTTGACAATCTTCCAATTCTCTTCACCTAATTCCTCTGCGCTCGTTCCTGCCAAAATAATTGAACCATCTCTGTTTAATTTAATATCAGACAATCTTTCCTCTCTTTTTCTGGATTCTCCTTTTACATACTTTCTCCACTGCTCATTACCGTTGTAATCCAAGTACAGCATCCAGAAAGTCTCATCATCATTTTCAATTCTACCTTCCGCCTGAGTATAACCTCCAAGTAAAATTCCTTTTGAAGACTTTTCATCTGAGGAATGCAAAACGCTCATTCCCATTAAAACATCTCTGTTTTTAAAATTATAAGATTTCTGCCAGATTTCTTCACCTCTTTCATTTAAAGAAAGTAGCCATAAATCTGTTCCTTCTTCAATTCCGACAGTTTTATTTCCCGATCTCTCAGACCTTGATTCTCCACCAATTAAATATCCTGTTGATGTTAAAGAAAGAGTTCTCAAATGATCGTCACCTTTTCCTCCGAAATTCTTTTCCCATTCAACTTTTCCATCTTTTGAAAGTTTAATGATCCAATAATCTCCTTCTCCGAAGTTTTCCGTTTTCTTTGATCCTCCTGCATTGCTTCTGGAATAAGCTCCTAATAAAGCTCCACCATCTTTTGTTGGAATCATTTTTTCAACTTCATCAAGTCCTTTTCCTCCTAAAATAAGTTGTGATAATTCTTTCCCGTTTTTATCCAGTCTTACAACCAAAACATCTTTAGAACTATAACTATTTGAAGAGTTTTCAATATTACCTGCTACAAAAAATCCTAAATCTGTAGTCTGGATAACGGATCTTGCTTCTTCATCAGAAGTTCCGCCAATAGTTTTCTGCCACATTTCATCACCGGATTCATTGATTCTGATCAGCCAGATATCAGATCCGCCTTTAGATTCTTCTTTTTTATCCTGTCCCTTCCCACTATAAGAAGAACCTGCTAAAAGAAACCCTCCTTCTTGGGTATTGACTGTTGCCGATAAAAAATCATGGTTATTTCCTGAAAAATACTTTTCCCAGACTTGTTCTCCTTGCTGGTTCAACTTAACCAGATGAAAATCGTAGCCGTTATTTTGTTTGTTTTCTGTAGAAAGTTTCTTCGATTGAATCGAGCTTCCTGAAACCAGGTACTGCTGGTCGACAGTTGTAGTGACTTGTGAAAGAAAATCCTGTGTAGAGGATTTGATATCTTTCTGCCAAATCACTTCTTGAGCAGATACGCTCAAGACAGAGCATAGTGATAATGCCCCTAGGTAGAATTTCTTCATACTTAGCGTCTAGATTTGAGTTATTGTTATTAATTTTTAAAGTATGGCAAATCTACATATTTTATATCACATTGATAAGATTTATGAATGAGATTTAATGTATTATCACCTTTTCCTTTTCTAAATTGATTTAAAGTAAAGATATCTCTATGAAATGCAAAACCTTTCGTATTATAAACACATTTTGGCATATAATTAAGGTAAAAATATATATTTTGTGTACCAAATCAATTTCGATAGATATTTTATGAGAAAAATATATGATCATATATTTTTGTTTAAGTTTCTCACATTGAAGTATAACCTAAATACCATTTAACACCTTCAAAATATTGTCTATATCTTCTAATAAATGATTTCGATAGAGTCCTGTCCAGTTCACTTGACAGAATTAATACCTTTCACAAAAAACATTTGTTCTAAAGTTCTAAATTCAAAAAATACTTCAATAGTATATTTTGGTATATTTGTATATTAGACTAAAGTGTTCTTTCGATTATAGTTAAAGACTTTTGCAGATTATAAAGTAGTCTGGAAAGATAGAGGATCGAACCTCAAGTAGCGCGATAGATTGTGGCTAATTCATGACAATAAAAAAAACAAACCCATTCAAACATCATAAAATCAATTACTTATCGCTAAAAGCTTCAAATTCCTCCCTTTCCGCAATTGCGCTTTGAAGACGTTTACATGAAGGTTTTTTATAAAGTGTGGCAAAATCGTGGCAAATAAAGCCACAACCACTAAAAAACCTGATAAATACACAGAAGAACGAAAAAGTTCGAATCCCGTATTCTCCACTGGTATAAATGAAGAAATCAGGGTTCTGGTTATGAAGAAAGAATATTCCAAAGGAACTCATACCCGTTATGTCACAGCAAGATCCCATGTCCAAGATTTTATAAAGTATAAGTTTGAGCGTAATGATATTGAATTTACTGCGTTAAATTATGAATTCGCAAAGAATTATTATATGTATCTGAGAACAGTTCGAAATTGTTCAAATAATACGGCTATTAAATACATAAGTAATCATTACTAAAGATCCTTTCAAACTTTTTATAGGAAAAAAAAAACGAAAGTAAGAAAGCAGCCCTTAACACGATTGGAACTTAAGAGGCTTGAGGACTTTATTTTTGATTCCGAGAGACTAGATATTCTAAGAGATATATTTATTTTTCAATGTTACATACATCAATGTTTACCAACTTAAATGGAAAGATATCAAGGATGGTAACGATGACGGCCTATGGATTATGAGTAGCCGTCAGAAATCAAAATCTCAAACTGATATTCCCCTACTCTCTAAAGCTGTTGAAATTATGGCAAAATATAAAAACGATCCGATCTGTACACAAAGAAAAAGTGTTTTACCTGTTCGGTCTAATCAAAAGATGAATGCATACTTAAAGGAGATTGCTGATATATGTGAGATTTCGACAAATCTTAATACACATAAGGCCCGTAGAACTTTTGCAAGTACTGTGACACTCAATAATGGTGTCCCTATTCATGTTGTCAAGGACATGTTAGGTCATTACTCTGTGAAGCAGACAGAAGAATATGCAATTACTGAGCAAGAGGCTATTGGTAAAGAGAAATATATTCAAGATCCAATCTTTGCCTAATAGAATGAAACTTGCTATCTAATTTTATCCTGCATCTGAGCCAAATTGAGGACTTTTAGATTTTAAGTGAATCAAAGTTATCATTTTTTTTTATCTATATTTAGTCGCCAATTAATAACTATATATGTACAAACACTTACAATATACTGATGATACATCTAACAAATTCTGGCAGATAGAAGTAACAGGGAATTCACATACGGTAACTTTTGGGAGAAGCGGTGCTTCCGGACAGGCCAAAACCAAAACTTTTGATACTGATGAAGCCTGTCTTGCCGATGCAGGGAAATTGGTAAATGAAAAAATAAAAAAAGGATATTCGGAAAACGGGGCGGCAAAGGAAACGCCAACAGCCAAAGTCTCAACTGCTTCAAAAGTTTCTGCTAAAGAAGTGAAAGAAAACATCTCCAGAGAATTGAAAGAGCTCATCAGCAAAACTAATTATGACAGCATTATACCTTTTCTTGAAAAATATGCAAAACAGCATAAGGATTTGCTTAAAAAAGAAATAAAGACATACTCAGGTTGGCTGGGTACCGACGAAAATGAAGTAGCCTCATGTGTTGCATTTGCTGTTTTCGAACTTTCGGATACCCGCAACTGGGAAAAGCTGGCGGATGCTTTACGCTCCTATCACAAGCTTGATGAAGTAAAAAAAGCATTGGATTGGGCAAAACCAGCATGGATAGAAGAATATCTTTTACAGCATTTTAGGCAATGGCAGAGAAATGGCAGGAGTATATTCTTTCATTATAACCACTTGAGAAAGCTTGAAGAATGGGGACATGTGAAACATAATCCCGAATTGTTCGCATTATATCTCAGCATCTATTCGGATGGGCTGAATTATATCTGTACTGATGAAGTAGCCTATGAGCGTGATCTTCCTTTGCTATTTGAATACGAAACCAGTCTCCATACTACCTGGATCTACAAAGGGAGTGATTCCGCCGCTGCCTGGCCTAAAGATCTTTCCGTTTTTTGGGATGTTGCTTTTTGGCGTTTGCTCGAAGAAGGAAAATTAGATAAAGAACTCCTGCTTACCCGTGTGCTCGGGGTACAGACAAAGAACTGGCACAATCACCTAAAAGCTTACTTAAGGAAAGTCCTGTTAAGGTCCAAGCTGGAAAAAGATATGGTAATAAAGCACCAAGCGCTGTTCCTGCCACTACTGCATTCGGAACAAAGCTCCATCGTCAACTTTGTGATAGATTCCCTGAAACCGTATTTTGCAGAACAGGATTTTGACCTTGATGAATTCCTCAACTGGGCAGAACCTGTTTTTATGCGTGCCGAAATGAAAGGAGGCGTTAAAGCATTGCTTATTCAGCTGGATGTTGTAATCACAAAGAAAACAGAACTGAAAGACAAAATATGCAGCCTTGTAGCCGATGTGTTTATAATTCCTGATCTTCAGCTCCAGGAAAGAGCAGCAGCCTTTTTGCTGAAACATGGAAAAGAGGCAGAGGTTCGCGAGAAATTGGCGATTTATGCTTCGCAAATGCTGGGAAAAGTTGCCAACGACCTGAAAGCATTGATGGTTCAGGATACATCAGACGAAGAATCAAATATTACTGCGGATGATAACGAAGAATATACCTTCAATCCTATAAGAGTTAAAAAACTAAGCGAAAAAATTACCTATCCCGAAACATGGAACGACATCCTTTTTCATATGGGAAAAACTGTTAAGTCAGATAACACTATTGACCTGGAAATTTTACTGCAAAGCTGGGTATGCAAAAGAGATCTTTTCCCACCGGATTACAAGAAACAATCAGAACCTTACATAAAACAGCTGGATAAATACAGGCCGGAATCATGGCACCGTAATTTTTCCCAAGAATTTATCCCTTTCCTTAAAAAAGAGGATATGGTCTATAGATACGAACGCTATAATGACAAGGCCACATACAATATCCACATGTGTTCAGATCTGGTTATCCTGGCACAGCAGAGGATTTGCGATAAAGTATCCCTACCTTTTCTCAGTACGCCAACACACCTACCTTTTTGGGTAGATCCCTCGGTATTAGCCGAAAGGATAATAGCTTACGAAAAGGCCACCCAAAAAATTGACCTTACAGATCTTGCCATTGCACTCAGCAGAATGCCAAGAGAAAATACACAGGAGGCCACGAAAAAACTGTCTGAAATACAAGATGATGATATCAGAGAGCTATTGAATTACGCTTTAGGAAATACCGATAAGGTATTGATTGTAAAAGATCATGATTGGGCAGGTTTGTGGGCATTGGTGGCAAGGACACATCAGCAAAATGCTGTTTTCAATGAGTTCTCGGCATCATTTGGTGATGTTCCATTTATGATAGAACCTTACAGGCCTGGGCTTCAGACAAAAGAGAAGTACTGGGGGGCATATAATGTTACATTAAGCGATCGCGAAAAAACGAAATACGTAGCCGATGTTCTTGATATTCCCTTCCCAAAACGCATTGATATGCCTTATACTTTTATTTACGGCAAAGATATTTATATGAGGGAGGAAAAGGGAGCGTGGTACATCGATGGTTCCGATATAACGTTTATGTACAGCCTGATGCCCCAGAACACAGAAGCTTTGGCATTATTTCTCGCTTCGATCTTTAATAAAGATGAGGAATTTGATTACAGGTCGACCCCTGTTCTGCTTAGTCATATGCTAAATAGTTTTTACACGCTCGACCCAGGTTCGGTTATCTACCTGGCAACCTCGATCTTCAATAAGAATAAAAATGCGAGGGCTATAGCCGGTGAAGTATTGATACGAAGCATAGAGGAAAACCGCCTGCCGATAGATGATATGGGCTCAAAGCTTGGCATACTTGTCAACAGGCATTATGCCCCGGCTAACAGGATGCTTGGGATACTAGAATCTGCAAGAGATATTTCATACAAGCACAACGATGCATTGTTTAAATTGTTGGAATACATACTGCCTGAAATCAAGCTTTCGGACAATATGCCGGGCAACCTCAAAAAGATACTGGAGTTATATTACGACCTGAAGCACAAATTGAACAGGCCGATAGGTCCATCAGTAGAAGTAGCTTTAAATGAACTGCAAAGCCTGAAAATAATGCAACCGATTATCAATAAGATAAAGAAATAAATGGATTTAACCGATTTAGATATTGAATACCTGGGACAATCCTCATTGACAAACACAGGCGGCATCAATCAGTTGGTACTGTCCCATCAGTCGGAAATTCAGGAGGATAACGACATTCCCTGCTTTTTCTGGGGAACCCTAACGGAGCCTTTTTTGACGTCGAGGTGCTTGCTTGTCTTATCAAAAGTAGTACGCTCATCGTTTACTCCTATACCGGCACGGTTACGCGACCCGATTGTTTCCGCAGGGACGGGCCAGCTAAGGTTCGAAGGGTTTTCCTCTTGTAACGGTGTTTATGCACGCTTGGATTTGCTGAAAGATGCTATAGACGGCGAATTCATTGCCAGCGGCACAACCAATGTGGATTTCAATGAGCCGATGCTGAATGCCCTGAACGCTGTTAAAAAAGAAGAAAAAATGATATTGGGTGTGGGCAATAAAAATTTGTCCATAAGTACCGGAAAAGGAACCGTAACCGAAAAAAAGGTAACGCTTCCTGAACGATGGATCAAGGGGCTCACGAGCGTACAGCTATACCTTGCTGATATGGAGGAAAAATTCACACTTAACAAGATCCAGATCATTCAATTGTTCCAAAGTATTCCTAAAGGCACTACGAAAGGAGCATTTTATTTGACCCAACGTGCCAATAAACACATATGGTCGCCGGTTGAGAGCAAAGATGCCATCCGTTTTGGAGGCGTTGCTCGTTTGCGACTGCTGGATGGCATTGCCACCTATTTTCAAAACATGTCCATTTACCAGTCAAAGGGTGGGGAAAGTGTGGCAATAGTTGCAGATTTGGGGAAAATGAGGTTCACTCTGGCCTTATCGCCGGATAATTACAGAGGCTTTTCAGGAGAAGGCAATGTGCTGGAAAGCATGGCTCTTGAAATACCCGAAAAATGGGTACGAGCCATGGACAGTCTGCTGAAATCTAATGAGCAATTAGACCTAACAATGCTTTCTATAGAGCACGATATTCCATTTGATACAATGGATAACCTAACATCTTCACTCTCTTCCATGGGATTGTTGGGCTATGACCTTCACGATCGTCAGCATTATTACCGTCGCCTTCCTTTCAAAACAGAACGTATTCTAACGCTCAATCCGCGCTTAAAGAATGCACAAAAGCTAATTGATGAGAATGCGGTGGTCTTCATACGAAAAGAGCCCGGAAATATTGAAGCAAGGGTTGAAGGCACAAATGTAAAGCATACGGTGATTATCCAAAACGAACTATCAAAGTGTACCTGCGACTGGTTTACCAATCATCAGGACAAACGCGGGTTGTGCAAGCATATTCTGGCCGTGAAAATATTGGTTGCTTAGAGTCGGTGCAGGGTACTGGAATTAGTTAACACTGCTATTGACGCCTACAGCCTTCCATAGGACAAAAAGTAACCTCATTTTTAGGACGGAAAACCCTTGATATACTTCAGCAATTCCCAGGCGACCCAAAAGCAATATTTCCAAATGCAGAACTAGTTGTACTTTCTCAATCCAAAGGCGATGGTCGACAAATTCAACGGCGAATCCTTATTTCATACAAAAGCCAGTCAGTTTGTATTAATAATACTTTATTTTCATCCAAAAATCGACTTCGAATGTGAGTAATCACATTCTGCCCCTGTAAGAAATGCACTATCTGTACTTAGTAACATCATAATTTATTTATTCTCCGAAAAATATTGATTTCAATTTTTCTCTTGGAAGAAATAATTGGAAGGTTTATTAATACTGCTGACTATTACTATTTACCCTTAAGGAACTTACTTAGAAGAATAACAACTTCTACACTAGTAACTTTTAAAACAAAAAATCATGTTGAACAATATCAATTTAGAGGCTTAAGTAAATTATTAAAATATCACTTAAAAAAACTCTCTTGGTTTGTGATGAATCTCTCAACGAGCTTTATATTTAGGATACAAAAGCATATACTTACCAATAATAACATCATTAATATTCTTTTTCACGATTAATACTTCACTATTTTGATTAAATGTATAAGAAGAAAGCTCATTCCCTTTAAAATCCTGAGAAACAATTTTTGATTCTTTTACTATATTGCATATAATCTCCCTTAGATCTTTATCTTCAATATAATAGTATGATTTATCACTTGAATGAATTTTTTTCTCTTTTTTTCTTTCTTCAAAGAGCTTCTCAGTATTATAAATATATAACCTTTTATTAGCTGTTGATATAGCGCTATCTTCAATAGGATAATTAATAAAATAATTGTCATTACCCTTTTGAAAATAAAAATACATTTCTTTTTCTTTAGTAAGGACTGGTTTAAGTCTGAACTCTACATCAATATATTTAACGTTGTTGCTTTCGCTTAGAGTCAATATTATTTTTTTTACGAGGGGTTTTTCATTTTTTTCATCGACTGGTAAACATTTCTTATAATTATTATTATTTGAATTACAACCTAATAATAATATAGTACTAATTACCACCATTTTGTTGATAATATTCATTATCCGCATTTTGTTGAGTTATAGATGTATTTTTATAATATGGTTTTGACCTTTGAAACTCTATTGAAGATCGTTCTTTTGCTTGTGGATCTGAGCTATTTACAAGATCATTAACATTTGCTCCATTATTTAATGATGACTTAAGATCTAAATACTCTTTATAGTGATTATATTCATGATCGGTTACTGATACAATATCAAAAAAGGATGAGCCTCCTTTTTTTAATCTCCCGTTCTCGTCTAACACAAATCTTATACCTGAATTAATTGTGTCATTTGAAAAAATATTATGTTCGGCGCCCGGAAACGTATACCATATTGTACCTGGCTTAACGTCAATATCTTTTTCATTTATAACTTTCGAAGTTTAGATGTTGATTTATAATTTTCTGGATATCATAATATTTAAATAATATAAGTGGGTCAATATGGTAACCGTATGCGCATTGTAAATTTAATCCAGTTCAGTTTAAAGTAAATATCTAAGTTCAGATTAAATTGGCAGCAAATATAAGATCCTACGATTATTTTCATACACCTTCATCAGCAGAAAAAATTATTTTAAATATAACGATGTAATCGCAATACATAATCAAAAAAACGATGAAATTTTTAAAAAAAATATTGAGCAAATCAGCAGATATCTACGGACGTTCCATTAGGAAATAAAATATCTACAACGACATAGTCGCAATTAGTTAATTAACAATAAAGGCTTTGGCCATGTCAGATAAAGGTGTTAGATTTGATTTAATGATATTTGTAAAGAGAGCTTAATTTTGAATGACAGCATTCTATTACCCTTTAAATTTATTCTATCATGAAAAAACAAATCATTATCGCAGTGTCGTTTCTAGGAGCAATCGCTTTAGAAACTGAACAAGTTTTGGCACAAAATTCTGAGCAAGTTAGCAGCTCTGTCAATATTGTGTTATCAGATGTTATTTCAATGGATATAGGTTCTGTTGCATCAGGAGGCACTGTAGATTTTAATTATGTGAATACAACAGATTATAATTCTTCAAAAAAGGTGACGGTGCCCAATAGTTTAGTCATTATTTCCTCCAAAAATTTCGATGTAAAAGTAAAATCTGAGGGTTCAAACTTTGTAAGTGGCTCCAATGTAATTCCAGTAGATATATTACAGGTAAAAGCAATGCCGGGCGGAAGTTTAATGGGAACAATGAATGAGGTCACCTTATCTGCAACCGATCAGGTCCTGGTAGGTAACGCAAGTTCAGGAGCAAAGCAATCTTTAAATATTGCATATTCTATTTCGGCAGAAAAAGCTTCTAAGGTACTTCTGGGGAAACCTAAGGGAACTTATACGCAAACGCTAACCTATACTGCGACAGCCTTATAATATAAACAAACAGCAATTTTATAGAAGCCCTCAACACTTCCAAGGTGTTGAGGGCTTTTCTATTTACACCCAATACATAATCCTGTAGTGATTTTACTACATGAACTTCCATCTTCCACTACAAAGAAACTTTTATAGCCACTGTAGATTTGCATTATAAATAAACAACAATTAAACATTTCGATCATGAAAAAACAAATCGTAATCGTGACCTTATCTTTTGGAGCAATTATATTAGGAACTAACAATGTTCAGGCTCAAAATACCACTGCAACCACAACTGTAAACATTACTCTGAATGATGTGATCTCCATCGATGCGGGAAGTACTGCCATCGGTAATACGGTTGACTTTAACTATGCTACTGCAGCAGATTATAACTCTGATCAAACAGTTACTAAAGCCAATTCTTTAAAAGTTACTTCAACGAAGAACTTTAATGTAAAAGTAAAAGCAGGAGGTGCTAATTTTCTGAATGGAACCAACTTAATACCTGTTAATGTTTTGACCATCAAAGCAGCTACAGCTTCCGGAACAATGGGCGGAACAAAAAGCGCTGTTGTTTTATCTGCAACAGATCAAACGCTGGTATCAAACGCTCCACTTGGAAGCGCATTAACACTGAATTTGGACTACACTATTCCAGCAGCAAAATCATCATCTTCTGATATTTTAGGTAAACCAGCGGGAACTTATACGCAAACAGTAACTTATACCGCGACTGCTTTATAAATTAATTTTTTCATATTAATATTTTGTGATTTGGTGTTTCGAAGGCTTCCTCAGGAGGCCTTTGATTTTGTATGTATTGTACCGATATAGATAAAATTCAAAATCCGGGAATTTATATTACGACAGCTTTATAATAGAAATAACAGCAATTTATATACGCCCTCAACACTTAGAAAGTCTTGAGGGCTTTACTGTTTATATCAAAATGATAAACCGTGTAGTGATTTTACTACATGAACTTCCTTTTTCCACTACAAAGAAACTTTTAGCACCACTATAAATTTGCAGTATACAAAAGATAACAATTAAGTAAAAAATAAAATTTAAATAGTACGATCATGAAAAAACAAATCGCCATCGCAGCCTTAACTATCGGAGCCGTTATACTTGGAACTAACAATGTTCAGGCTCAAAATACTACGGCAACCACAACTGTAAATATCACCCTGAACGATGTAATCTCTATTGATGCGGGAAGCACTGCCATCGGTAATACGGTTGACTTTAACTATGCTACTGCAGCAGATTATAACTCTGATCAAACGGTTACTAAAGCCAATTCTTTAAAAGTTACTTCAACGAAGAACTTTAATGTAAAAGTAAAAGCAGGAGGTGCTAATTTCATGAATGGAACCAATGTAATCCCTGTCAATGTTTTGACCATTAAAGCAGCTACAGCTTCCGGAACAATGGGCGGAACAAAAAGCGCTGTTGTTTTATCTGCAACAGATCAAACACTGGTATCAAACGCTCCGCTTGGAAGCGCATTAACACTGAATTTGGACTACACTATTCCTGCAGCGAAATCATCTTCGTCTGATATTTTAGGTAAACCAGCCGGAACTTACACGCAAACAGTAACTTATACCGCGACTGCTTTATAATATTTTTTTTAGTTTATAAAGGTTCCTTTTGTGACGTTTTCAGTAGTTTTAGGAATCTTTTATTTTAAACAATTTACAACATGCGCAAGTTTATCCATCTCTTCATTTTCGTTATCCTCACGGGGTCTTCTTCAATACTGGCACAGAGTATTTCTATGTCTCCTACACGTTTGTTTTTTACCGGTAATCCAGGTGAAAAAGTGTCACAGACCGTTACGCTTCAAAACAGTTCGGATAAGGATTATGTTTTTAATCTCAACTATAAAGATTGGGTGAGAGAAGAAGATGGAAATAAGGTGTATCTTGATGCAGGCAGTTCAAAAACATCCAATGCCTCCTGGATATCTACCTTAGAAAACGCTGTTACAGTTCCTGCAAAAAGTACGAAGGAGATTGTAGTGACCATGCAGATTCCTGCAAACGCATCCAGATCTGCCGTTACAAACAGCATGTTGTTTTTCACCCAGCTTCCTCAGCAGGCAGATAAGGCACGTATTCAGAATGGCATTGGTATTATTACTTTATTTGAGGTAGGACTTCACATCTTTTATACACCACCGGGGAACCATGTGAAAAGTCTGGATATTACCAATATTTCAGAGGTGAATAATGACAAGGCAGCGAACAGAAAAGTAGCAGTAAGCATCCACAATGATGGAAACACCATCAATGATGCTACCGTTGCGTTTGAACTTACTGACACCGATAGTGGTAAGGAAATAAAATTACCTTCAATTTCCATCTCCATGCTTCCGGATACCAACCAAACCGTTCAATTTTCTTTACCAGACAACATTTCAGGGAACTTTCTTGGTGTGGCTATTATTAAAATGGCAGAATCCAATGATTTACGTGTAGGCGAAAAAAACTTTAAATTTTAAAATTAAGTCTTGAAAAAGTGTGACATATCGATATCAATCCTAAGAAGAACCATCTTATTTTTTGCATTGGCTCTCCTGCATTTTTCGTTCGCATTTGCGCAGGAAAAGAAGGATATCCAAATTCATTTTGAAAATGAAAATGTAGCTGTTGAGAAAGGTTCTACTTTTACTAATTTTCTGGTTATTGAGAATAAAAGTTCCGAAGAGATTACCATTAAGAATATCATACCTGGGGAACAATATCCGGGATTGCTTTTTTATCCCAAAAATGACTTTACCTTAGGTGCGGGTCAGTCTAAAAACCTTCCTGTGAAACTGATCGCCAATTTGGATTTTATGAAGCTGAGATCTAATGAGATCAAATTCAAGGTTTCGTACACCACCCCAACGGTCACCGCCACTGAAAACGCGTCATTCTTCGTTAAAAAAGACGAGAACAAAAACATCGCAATTTATACAGCCACCTACGAAAATTTTATTAATCCTGGTACTCCTGACTCCTCAATTCTGCTGATTGTAGAAAACCAGGGCTATAGCAAACGAACGGTTAAGATTGATTTGCAGTCAATTCCCGATGGCTTGGAAATGATGCCCAGGCAACAAACCGTATCGCTGGAGGGTTTAGAAAAACAAACGGTTGAGATCAAAATTGCGGTCAGAAAACAGAATACGCTTTATCCTGAATTTAATATCAATGCAACTGCTACAGACCTGCTTGATAATAAAATAGTGGGGAGCAATACGCTCTACCTGGTTATTTTATCACACAACAGACAAATTGCCCGGGGAAACGAAGCGATGAACGGAAGTAATTTTGCGGAAATCAGCTATAATGAAAACAGTTCTGGTTTCGATTATCTTCAATTGAGAGGAAATACAGCTTTTCAGATCAACGAAAATTTGAAATCGCGCTTCAATATAGGTGCCGATTACTATCTTGACGGCCGTTATAACCTGTATGACACCTGGCTGGAAGTAGAGAGAAAAAAGACGGTATTACGGGTAGGAAATGTTAATAGCAACGATTACGATTATCCGGTTTTCGGAAGAGGTGGAAAAGTTTCTACCCAATTTGGTAAAAATAACCAGATTGAAGTTCTTGCGCTGGAAAATAATTATAACCTGTATGGTACTTACTTTCAACAGACGAAAGGATCTACCATGGCGGGAGCAAAATACAGTTTCGGGAATGCCAAATCTTTCAATGGGAAAGTATCTTATATATTCGACCATGATCCTCGCTTCAACGTAGATACACAGGTGGCGAACGGAACAACATCATTTTTAATTAACGATAAACATATCATCCGCACAGAGGTAGGATTAAGCCAAGAAAAAGGTCTTTCGAACAAAGATGAGAACGCAGGTGCTTTAATGGGAGCCAATTACGAAGGAAAAATAGGAAAATGGGATATCCAATCTATTAATTCCTTTGCTACCAAAAGTTATGCAGGGATTAAAAGGGGATCTTTTATCTCAAATCAGCGAATCGGCATCCAATTGTCTAATTCTCAGCGTGCTTTCATACAATATCAGGATTCGCAGGTAGATCCTGAGTTCCTGAGTTTCCAGAATGCTCCCATACAACCTGGGAATACCGCTAATCTGCGTTATTATTTCAATAGTACAGAAGCTTTGGGATTAGGTTACCAGTTTGCTTTAAAGAAGTGGAATTTTCTACTGGCTCCAAAGGTTGAAAAGCAGAAAACAGCCAATTTTTATACTTCGCAGGAACTTTTTTCTTACCGTTTGGAGACCAGCATAAGCGCTGTATTGGGTTCTCACGGATTGAACTGGACAGCGGAATATTCTTATTCAAAAGCCAATAACAGGGAAGAATGGTTCAACAGCCTGAAAACAACTTTGTCTTACAGGTATAAATCTTTCTCCCTTAACGGAACTGCCCAATGGAATGCAACGAGTGTTTTTGATTTAAATTCTTATTACAACGCTGAAGACCGTAATTTCGCCAACTATAATTTATATGCTTCGTATAATTTCCAGATGATGAATAATCATCTGAGCGGATCTTTTTCAGCCGGAGCTTCTTATTCGGAACTTTATAAAAACTTAAATAGTAACGTGAGTGGTAATCTGGAATATAAGATTTCACCTTCCTGGTCCAACACGGGTTATTTTAATTTTTCCGGTTATAAATCTACGGCTGATTATATAAGCAGTGGCGGTTATTATCAGTTTAGAATCGGAATTAAAAAATACTTTACAGCAGCGACCTCCCTGGGAAATCATAAAGTGACATTACAGTTATTTGAAGATAAAAATTTCAATGGACTTTTGGAGACTGGTGAATCGGTATTGGCAAATGAAATAGTAAAACTGGACAATTTTGTTGCATTAACCGATAAAAATGGAAAAGTAGTTTTTCAGAATGTGCCTGAAGGTATGTACACCCTGAAAGTAAACGAAAGTACAGGGGCTCAATTGATGATGGATCCTGTAATTATGGTGAATAAAAACATCAACCGCAAAGTAGGCTTGGTAAAAAATATCAGGATCAAAGGGAAATTAACAGAGATCAGACAAGCATATGATGTGGTGGAAACTGATGTAACGGGAATCCAGGTGTACGCAAAAGGAGAAGATGGTAAGATCTATACCGCAGTGGTTAACCAAAAAAATGAGTTTGAGTTTTTCCTGAAAGACGGAAAATACGATCTCTATATTGAAAATGATAAATATAGCTATACAAAACCCATCCAAACTATTAAGGTAACAAAAGACGGTTATTCAGAAACCGTTATTTTTGAATACAAAAAGAAAGACACAACCATTAAGGTGAAAAAGTTTTAAATTTAGACGTATGAAAAAGATGAAGGCTTTTTTAACAGGAATTTTCATGGTGCTATGCGGGTCTACAGCCACGAAAGCTCAGGATCTGTACCTGTCGATTCCTGAAAATAATATTTTTAACAGAAGTGAATTTACCTCAGTACCTACCAGAGTAATGGTGAACGCCAACAGGACCAACTGGGATTATACTTTTTTCGGATTGGTGCCAACAGCTCCCACATTTACCTCAGTGTCCGGATCCACTTTTACACATACCACTTCCTCATCTACTTTACCCAGTTCCATTCTTCTGTGGCAGTTGGAAAGTATGGGCGGCCAGCTGCCAGCTACTGGATTTTCAGGTTCTTTGCCCGGCTTTCAGTCGTTCAGTACAAGCGCTGTAAAATGGTTTGAACCACCATCGATCAGTATTGCGGGAGGATTTAACAGGGGAAATATTAATTTTACATTTAAAATTCCAGCCGCACAGTTTGCTGCCAATGCTTACCGGGCCGGGAATTACTCCATGGATATCAGTCAAAATTATAATGATTTCACGCCACGTAATTTTAAAACAATTTTAACTATTCCTTCATCAATCAAATGGAATACAACCTCTTTAACAAAATACATAGAAATATCGTCTTTAAATGACTACAGAATTGCAGGCACACGAGTGTTGAGTCTGGATAATGCGGAAATTGCGCATACCGTTGATTTTAGTGTATGGGCGAAAACTGCTGCCGCCAATATTCAGTTCACTTCTTCTAAAGGTGTTCCTGGAACCAGAAATGTATCAGCTATTAAATTGGGCAGCAATGGATCTACACTCACGACCAAAGCTTTATCTGCTGATTTTCAGAATTTTTCCGCTACTAACTTCAGTGTTGTTGCGGGAAACAGAAACAACTTCAGTCCAGAGCTTTATGTGTCTGCCGAAGATTTCAAAACCCTTTTTTTTGAAGCCGGAACTTATACATTTGAATTGAACTTCAATGCCAGAAGTACTGATAACTCCATTAATAGTCTGCAAAATACGGCTGTTCAGCTAAAGGTTCTTCCTCTGTCGGAAATCACCATCCCCAGCTCCGGGCGAAATGTCAATTTCAATTTTAATACAGCTGCTCAGTACACGAATGGTCAGTCACAAATGATTCCTAATCAGATTGTATTGTCCAATAATGAAAATTTTGAACTGTATGTAAAATCGGACGAAAATTATTTCAAGAAAGGCGGCTTGCAGACCGACATCAATTCCAACTTATTACAAATTGGCATAGATGGAAGCTCTGTAAATGCTCCCTTATCCAAAACTCCCCAAAAAATACTTTTTAATGGAACACCAGTTTTGGACCGTGGATTGAACATCAGATATACCATACCAGCGGCGGGTGCTCAAAGTTTGGTAGGTAAGGAAAATACCACCTACTCTATCAATGTATATTATAGCTTTACAGCAATTTAACAATACTCCTCAGAACCATTAGAAAATGAAGATATTATTCACGGCGCTCACCATGTAGCGCCGTGAATTGTTCCTTATCGTTCTTCCGATGGCATTAATTGGCAGGATGCATGTGAACAAATGGAAATAGAGAATCAAATTGTAAAACCATTTGTACATCATAAATATACCAGATGTTGTCTACCTTAAAGAGTTCAGAAAAAGACAAACTGAACCCAAAGTAAAACTTAGCACCTCAAGTGAGTAAGCACTAATAAAAATTTTAATTACTTCTTACAATAATGTTAATTTTACTTCTTCACAAAATATATTCAAATAATATTATTACTAAAAATTTGGTATTCGAAGCAAATTATGGCATTAAAACGACTGAAAAATGCAAAAAAGGAGTCATGATCTTATGACTTCGGAGATTTACAGTCTTATCTAAAAAAGCATGGAAGCAACCAAAACAATAAGAGTTTTGGAAAAATGTACTGAAATACCTATTATTGCAGTGCCAGAAGGGATTCTTACTGGCAAGAGCAGTTTCTGCAAGCCAGAAGGCCGGATTTTTTTTAAGTATTAATACAGAATGTATGAATGACGTGATCAACGAACTACAATTAAAAATCGAAAGACTGGAAAACGAAATCAGTTTTAAGAACGGTCTGATCTCTATATTGTCTCATGATTCAAAAGAAATGTTTGGAAATTTTCTTTGGCTTATAGAAGCGCTGGAAGATAAGATGATCAATGAAGAAGATTTTTCCAACTTGTTGCCGCAGGTAAAAGGCGATGCACGAAAGAATATGCAAACCATTCAGGACAGCACGGCCTGGTTAAAAACACAATACGGAGACTTTAAGATTAAGCCTGTGAAAATGCTGGTGATTGATCTTTTTCACCATTTGGAAGAAAAATATGCCACTCAATTAAAAGAAAAGAATATTAAATTTCATTTTAAAGGCGATCCCAATACCTCTCTTGCTACCGATCGCGTATTACTCGAATATGTTCTAGACAAAATTTTTAATAATGCGGTGAAATACTCTTTTCCCGGGCAAGACATCTATCTCCAGGAAGCTACAGAAGGGGACCAGATCGTAATTTCTGTCATCGATTTTGGAACGGGAATGGCTGAAAAATATGTATCTGCGATTTTCTCTTTTGACAACCCTATATTCCAGGGAACTTCTGGCGAGAAAGGCGTTGGATTAAGTTTGAAAATTGTTAAAAATTTTGTATCCTTGATGCGTGGAAACATCCAAATCATTTCCGCTGAAAATAAAGGCACTACAGTTTCCCTTTTTTTACATAAATTAATAGAATGATGGGTTTAAAAGTAAACGTTCGTATTATTGTCGCAGACGATCATGGCATCGTCCGAATGGGATTGGTACAAGCCATCAAACGCCTCCAGCCTGATGCTGTCATTTCAGAAGTAGAGGATTACAGGTCGCTGTACAAAGAAATTTCGAAAGAAAAATGGGATCTGGCCATTATGGACGTTAATATGCCGAATGGTTCTGTTCAAGAAGCGATCGATTACATAAAAATTCACCAGCCCGACTTAAAAATTCTCATATTCTCTTCTCAGGATGAAGAGCTGTATGCAGTGCGATATTTAAGGATGGGCGCCGGTGGCTATCTAAGCAAACAAAGCTCCACTGCAGTAATTGAAACGGCTTTAACGAAGATGCTAAGTACAGGCCGATATGCAAGTGAGAGCATAAAAGAAGCACTGTTTTTAGAATCATTGAATGGTGAGACAAAAAATTCACCCTTTGAAACACTGTCAGACCGCGAACTGCAAATTGCCAATAAGATTGCAGAAGGTCTGCCCCTCAAAGAAATTTCTAATCAGCTTAATCTCCATTCATCGACAGTCAGCACTTATAAAAACAGACTGTTTGAGAAGCTTAAAATACGATCTGTACCTGAATTGGTGGAGATTCTTAGGCTGTACAATCAGTAAACATTCTATTATTTCCGGCTTTATCATCCCGGGGAATTATGGGATCTTATCTCTCACAACAAGATAGATGATTCACTCCGCTACCTTCAGCGAATTTTTCGTACAATCACTTTATACTGGCAGAACCGAAGGTCGGGAGATTGGCAGAAACCAGACTCACGAAGCTCCTGTGCTATCAAAAATATAATCTCCTCGAATTTGCTTATCGCAACATCAAGGAGATTATATTTTTACATAAATTTTTGATTTTATTTTAGTACACTTTTTATCAGATCCAATCCTATTGTTATTTCTTCTTTTATTTCTTTTTCCATCGCTGAAAAATCTATATTTTCATCAGCTTTTTTCTCCCATTTCAAAGCACAATCTGAAAGTCTGAAAAGGCCAGCAGTTCCGGCGGTTCCTTTAAGCTTATGAAGAATTATTTTGGCATAGGCTGCATCTTTTGCTGCTGCTGTGGCCACAATATTATTCTCAGTCTGTGTAAGCTCGTTAATTACAAGATTTAAAAAGATTTCTTTGAATTCATCATCACCACCAATCTGCTCATTCAGCATATCCATATTGATATATTTTTCGGGTAATATTTCAGCTTCTGCTTCAACATCTTTATCTTTTTTAATAACAATATATTTTTTGAGCATTTCCAAAAGATCTCCCTGTCGCAAAGGTTTAGGCAGAAAATCGGTCATCCCCGATTCCAGACACTTTTCTTTCTCCCCCAAAACGTTTCCGGCTGTTACCCCAATAATAGGTACATTTTTGTATGCAGGCAGGAGACGGATCTGTTGTGTAGCTTCTATACCGTTCATTATCGGCATCTGTACATCCATAAGAATAATTGAGAAATCTTTTTTCTTACATTCTTCCAAAGCTTCGAGGCCATTGACTGCTTCTGTAAGATGCACGCCAGGTATAAGTGATTTCATCATTCTATTATTCAGAACCATATTCACCGGGTTATCATCTACCAGGAGAACTTCCAGCTCATTCATAAAAGAAAACTGATCTTTTTCAGAATGTTGCGAAACAGTTGCTTCTGTCACGGTATTTTGAACTACACGTCTAAGCGTTTTATAAAGATCAGCAGACTTAATAGGCTTCAGAAGAAAATAAGAATTATCTTCTTTACGGAAAGAATTAAGGACATCATGCTCCTCCGAAGAAGTGTGAAGAATGACCAATGGTGAAGTCTCATTCCGTTGACTAAATAACTCTTTGATCTTATCAATTGTTTCCAAACCGGAAATGACCGGCATATGATAATCCATTAAGATCACATCGAAACGTTCCCCTTTAAGCAATATCTGCAAAGCCTCCATTCCGTTGGCAGCCAGCGTAGATTCTATATTTTTATAGGTAAGCATGTGTTGAAGAATGATTCTGTTTGCCTCATTATCATCTACCACAAGCACTTTTTTTATACTGAGATCACCTTCTTCTCTCAATTCAGATATTTCGTAAGGAATTTCAATATCGAAGAAAAAAACAGAACCTTTTTCAGGTATACTGGTCAGCGATAAATGACTTCCCATATATCCAAGAATATTGTTTGAAATGGTAAGACCGAGACCGGTTCCTCCGTAACGCTTACTGATAGAGCTATTTTCCTGAGTAAAAGCATCAAAAATATGTTTCTGCTTTTCCACAGGTATACCAATTCCTGTATCTCTTACAGAAAATCGCAGCACAATGTTTCTATCATCCATGCGGAGTTTTTCCACTTTCAGCTCAATTTCACCCTGCTCGGTGAACTTTACTGCATTACCAAGGAGGTTAATAAGGATTTGCTTTAATCTGGATTCATCAAGTAATAAAGTTTTTGGAAGTCCCTGCTCAATATTAAGAAGAAGTTCAATATCTTTTTTCTGAGACTGATACAGAATCACATTAATAACCTGACTTACCATATCATAAACATCACTTTTCTCTATCAGAAGCTCCATCTTACCTGATTCTATTTTGGAAAAATCCAGAATATCATTAATAATGTTCAAGAGATTTTCCCCCGATTCATTAATATAATTAAGATATTGAGTCTGAATATCGTTAAGAGGCGTTCGCAAAAGAAGATCAGAGAAACCAATCACTCCATTTAAAGGGGTGCGTATCTCATGACTCATATTAGCAAGAAACTCTGATTTTGCCTTGCTTGCGATGTCAGCCATTTTTTTTGCATTTTTAAGCTCTTCATTGATGTGTACAGAATGGGTAATATTCTGTACAGAAACAATTACTCCTCCAATTTCATGATCTGAAAGATACCATGGGCCCACCTTAAGGTCGAAATGCTGAATTTCCTCTTTGCCATCAACACTAATCGCAAAATCTTCATTAATATAAGTTTTACCCTGCAAAGCGGCACGATAAATTTCTTTTCGTTCTTCAGGAACGTTTGGTGATACAACAAAAAGATTCTTTCCGATCATATCAGTCTCTTCCATTCTGAATTCATCTCTCCATCTGCTGCTTACAGAAATATAATTAAGATCTTTATCAAACATCGCCACGGCAACCGGAACATAAGTGACGAACGACTGCATCATTGCCTCCTTTTTAGCAATATCAAGAAACATATTTTTGAATACATCAATATCCTGAATGATCCCATACACCCTGTTGCAAACTCCATTTTCAAATTCCGGGATTCCTTTTACCCTTACCCAGATCGTAACACCATCATTACGTACCAGTTGGAATTCGTCATCATACGGAATTCCTTCTGTTACCGCTCTGTCGAATAAAAATTTTATTCTTTCTCTGCTATCTTCTTTATAAAAACTGATTGTATTTTCTAAATCAGGTTGAAAATCATTACTTATTTTGTGAATTTCTCTGGTACTTTGAGACCATAATACGGTATCTTTTTTCAAATTGACTTCCCAACCTCCAACTTGAGCTACAGAGCTTGTCTGCTCCAGCATTTTTTTGGTATGAATCAGATCTTTCTCTAAAATCATTCTTTCGGTGACATTCAATGCTGTGCTTATGACATAAGATTTTCCTTCTTTATCGATCTCAACAAGATTGTGGTACATCCAGATCTGCTCTACCCCATTCTTTCCCTTAAGAATCATCGTTCCGAAATCTTCCTTGTTTCTATTAATCCTATCAAGGTACTGATATAAAGAAGGCCAATTATGCTCAGGAACAAGATCTTTAAGGTTTAATTTTTTTACCTCATCTGCAGAATAATGAAGTGTTTCTCTTCCTTTTTCGTTAACAGCGATAATATTTCCCTCCATGTCATGCATACTCATCAAACCGATGGCATTTTCAAAGAAACTCCTGAAACGTCTCTCTGAGCTTTCCAGTTGACGTTTTTCTTCAGTCTGCGCAGTAATGTTGATTCCGAAGCAAAAAATTTCAGAAAGTTCGTGATTAGGTTTCAAAACCCATTCTACAATCACAGAACTGCCATCTTGAATTATGGTAGAGGTTGTAAAAGATACTTCCTGGTGAATTTTTGTAAGATTTTTAAGCTTTGAAAGTTCCTCACTCCCTTCACCGAAAACCTGATTGAAACCCAATCCAACGGCTTCTTCTTTCTTTAATGAAAACAATTTTCCGACTACTGGATTGAAATCTTTAAAGTTTAATTCGTCATCTAAAACACAGATCAGATTATTCGATATATTGAAGAGTTGTTGAAAATATTCTGCATAAATTGTTTTTCTCTTTACCATGAGAAGGTTAGAAATAACATCTGAAAGTTTTTTGAGTGCTGCAATCTGCCTGTCTGATATGGTTCGGGGTTCATAATCAATCACACAGATTGTTGCTAATGCAAAACCTTCGTCATCAATAACAGGTATGCCCGCATAGAATCTTATTCCGCCTTCCAAAATTAGGGGATTGTTCATGGTTCTATCATCCAAAAGCGTATCATTAATAACCACTACTTCTCCACTTGCTATTGCATACTGGCAAACCGTATTCTTGCGTTCTACAGAATCGATCTCAAGACCTATACAGCTTTGGATGGTCTGCGTTTCACTTTTCATAATCGCAATTAAAGATGCAGGACAATCGGAAATGAGACATGCAGTCTCTGCAAAAACATCAAATTGAGGATCTTTGCCTAAGTTCAGGAGATCAAAAAATTCTATCTTTTTTAGTCTTCCTGACTCATTATCAGGAATGATATTGTTCATCATATTAATCGCTAAATTATTTAAAAATAAACAAATATCATTATAATATGTATTTAAATAAATTTTCACAAAAGGTTTAGTTAAATACCATAATCCCTACTTACTCAAAAGTAATAATAGAATGATAAAAATCTTGCTCTGAAGTTTATCGATGATAAAATATCATCTGCTTTCATTGGCTCATTTTGCCTATTCAACAAAAAAATTGATGAATTCCAGATTTAAGACAAAACTTTTCCGGATCTAAAATCTACCCTGTAATTTTTTCTGATCTTTTTCATGCTCTTTTTTACCATCAATCTCAAATTCAGATGCATTATGCCAATTAATGGATCATGAAGTACATGAAAACCTCAGAATACTACATTTTCCAAAAGGCTTAATGTTAGGATAACAACAGTTTCCATCATTCTATTCCACAAAAAAATCCAGTAAGTTTACTGGATTTACATTTTTACATGGTATAGATTATTTTCAAACTATTTGAAATAGTGAGTGATTTTTTCACTTTCCGGAACTATTTTAGAATCGAAATGTTCTAATAATTTTCCTTCAGGACTGATTAGAAATTTATTGAAGTTCCAACTTATTTCAGCATCCAATACTCCATTTTTAGATTTGTGAGTAAGGAAATCAAATACTGGGGTTACTTTTGCACCTTTTACGTTAACAGAGGTTGTAAGAGGAAAAGTTACTCCATAATTTTTCTCACAGAAAGACTTAATTTCTACATTATCATGAAATTCCTGGTCTGCAAAATTGTCGGATGGGAAACCTACCACAACCAGTTTATCACCATAATCTTTATACAGCTTCTCCAATCCTTTGTATTGAGGCGTGTATCCGCACTTTGATGCTGTGTTTACGATAAGGATATATTTCCCTTTGTAATCAGAAAAATCAATTTTTCCTCCATCGATGGATTCAATCTTAAAATCATAAATTGATTTCGGAGGTTTTGCATCGGTAGAAGCTTCTGATTTGATAAATGACGAAAGGCTTATAATTCCTACAAGCACCATTCCGATAAAAAGTATTTTTTTCATTTGAAAAAGATTTTAATATTAATTTTATACATATTATTTATTTGTTCAACGACATCATTATCTGATCTGCAGCAAATATTCTGCCTTCTTCATCTTTAAGGATCTTTCCTTCGTTTTCAAGTTTTTTCAGCACTCTACTGATCACTTCCCGCGATGATCCTAAGCTCCCCGCAATTTCTCTGTGTTTACATTTTATAGGTTGATTTCCTGCTACGGTTACTTTCCTTTTGATATAATTCAGAACCCGTGTATCCAAATGATGGAACATGGCTTCGTTGATCATGTCCATCACCGCAGAAAATCTCATTTCATATTCATGAAAAAACATTTTATTAATTTCCGGAAATTCAACCAGCCATCTGCTCATTACGGTTAAGGGAACTAAAAACACTTCAGAATCTTCTTCTGTAACCGCATATACTTTACTTATATTATTATTGAACATTGATGAAAAAGTCATAAGGCAGTTCTCATCGTTACCAATGTAATAATACACAAGCTCCCGGCCATCATTAAGAGAATAAACTTTAATAGCTCCTTTTATCAGGAATAAAACATATTTTACACGGTCACCTTCCTGAATAATTTCCTGCCTGTCCTCTATACGATCATAAATCCCATGAGTTCTCATCTCCTCCATAAAGCCTTCGCCCAAAAAGCCAAATTTACGGCTAATAAACTCGTTTACTTTATTATTTTTTTGATTCATTTTTATTGGTTCCTTATTTCAGTAAGGTTTCTAAATTTTATCTTTGGATATTTCGATTCTGACGATACAAAACATCGTTCCTCCTCCAATTATAACTGGAGGTTTCTTTTTATATATTGCGTTTTTTAAGGGATCTTTTCCTTTTATCGTTCCTCAAGCCACTGAAGAAAACGGGAGGATTTATCTTTGGTAACAAGAGGCTTCTCCGGAGTTGTCACTTTCAAACTGACAAGAAGTTTGCGTGAAAAATAATGCTCCACCTCAACGATAGCTGTAAAATTGATTAAATACTGTCTGTTGATTCTAAAGAATTGAGTCCCTGAAACCAACTGCCCCAAATCATCCAATGACTGTGGAATTGTATATTCTTTCTGATCAAAAGTTACCAATACCGTGCTTCCAAACTGACTATAAAAACAGGCAATTCTATCAACATGAATGTTGTTATACTTATTATTGGAAAACACCAGAAAATTGGTTTTTCCTCTTCCTGTAGTCAGATTATTGAGAATGTCTTCCAGTTTTCTGTCGGGTGACGAAGAGCTTTGGAAGAAGTTCTTTAAATTATTGATTTTTTCAAAAGCACTCTGAATATCTTTTTTTTCAAATGGCTTCAGAATATAATCTACTCCGTTACTTTTGAATGCTTCAACGGCATATTCATCAAATGCTGTACAGAAAATAACAGGCACTTTTACCTTTACCTGACTGAAAATTTCAAAGCAATTTCCGTCTGCCAACTGAATATCCATGAATATTACATCCGGAATTTCATCCCCGGAAAGATATTCCACTGCCATAGCAACACTTTCAATATACCGCACAATGGTAGCTTCCGGCTGTACAGTAGTAATCATCCGCCCAAGAGCCTTAGCGGTTTTTATTTCATCTTCTATTACTAAAACTTTCATCTACTATGGGTAATTTGACAGTGAAACTAGTATCATTATGCAGGATCGTCATTTCCTTTTCTGCAAAGTGCTTATAACGTTCTCTGATATTCTCTATTCCTATTCCTGCAGATTCCTGGGGAATATTTTTGGGTTGAAAATTGTTTTCAATGACAATATATTCCCGATCGCTGTATAATCTTATAATTAAAGGATTAGCCAACGACACCACATTATGTTTAATACAGTTTTCACAAAGTAACTGCAATGTAAACGGAGGAATATAAGAGTTTAATATATCTTCCTGAATGTCTATTTTGAACTCTATTCCATCTTCAAATCTGGATGTCAAAAGAAAAACATAGGCGTCCAATATAGCAAGTTCCTTTTTTAAAGGAATAAGATCCATTTTTCTGTTATCTAAGGTAAAGCGATAAAAATCAGCCAACCTTACGACAAAATCTCCTGAACTTTCATCTTTTATATCAATCATAGACTTCAACGTATTGAGACTATTGAACAGAAAATGAGGATTGATCTGCTGTTTAAGCAATTCATACTGAGCATTGAGATTATCTGTACGAATCTGCTCAAGTTCAAACTTGATCTGTTGAGAATTATACGTCTGATACAAAAGATACAGAAACATATAAATAGTCAGGTTGATCAGTATCCCACGGAATTCATACATTACGACCATCGTATTAAATCCGTATTTGGGAAATAATATGTGATGGATAAGTACTATTGCAGCCATCACCACAATACCGATTGATAAACTGATCCCCAGTTTTTTATTGAAAAACCGGGTTGATATATTCTGAATAGAAAACTTAGGCAGACTATAGATATTAAAGTACCATACAAACAGAGAGAATAAGAAAGATATGGAAAAATCTATCATCAGCTCTCCCAATGTAATATGTATACGGAGTATTTTGGGCACTGAAGCCAGAATCCCCATAAAAAGAGAACTGAAAAGGATGATTCTCGGGTCTATCCTGAAAACTTTTCTTCCGTTCGTATTGATATATTTCGCATAGATCATAAGTGAAAATCAAGCCATTAAGCAGCTACAAATATACAAAAGCTAAATAATGGCACGGCAGCACATCCGTTATTTAGCACTGAGATTTCTATAAAAACACAAAATTAAGGCATAGCTGCTGCCATATTTTTCACAGGAACAGGCCATATACCTCCAGGCGCAGGGTAAGACACCCCTTTATTGGATCCCATCACCATATTGTCCTGACCAAAGTAATAAAGAGGCCATCCTTTATAGGTAAGCTGCTTTTTACCAAACACAGTAATAGATCCGAAAAGCGATTTATCCAAACCGGAAGGAACTACTATCTTATCCGTTTCATAAATAGGCCATACTCCATTATTTGAGAAATCAGCAGCTGTAAAGTTGTTTTTATTTTGTTTGTCATTCTTAAAGGTATATAATGTTACCCCTCTGGCATCAGTAAAATATAATGTTTTTCCTGTTCCTTCAGTATACGTTGATGTATAATTTTTGCCATCATGCCCTACAAGCTGAGCGTTGGTCAGCATAATGGTATAATCCGGCTTAGCGACAAACCATACTCCCCCAATATTTTCACCTCCTGTTTTTCCTGCATCTTCTTTTACATTGGTTCCGTTTACCAAAGGTGCATAATAATAGAGAGGTCTTCCTTTATAAGTAAGTTGTTTTTTTCCGGATCCGGTGGTGATGGATTTAAAATCAGACAGTTCAAGTCCTGACCCCAGTTTTTCGGAAGAAAGATTATCTACATTGAATATAGGCCATACAGGCTCACATCCTCCGGTACAGTTGTTGGTTGCTGTTGCATCATTAGCAAAAGAATAAAGAGTACGACCATCTTTATCGATAAGCACACTTCCAAGAGTTGCATCATTCCTTAGCTGAACTTCTTTGGGCCCAGCATCTGCCACTTCATCCTGATTATCTTTAGAACACGCTACGGAAGTGAAAAGCAATAATGCTGCAGCGAAACATCCTGCCACTAGTCTTGACCTGAATTTGATTTTTTTCATTTCTTAACAATTTTAATGAGTATTATTTTTTTAGTATTTATTTTTTGAAAGTCTTTTATATTAAGGCATAATTGATGGTTTCATACTGAGTATCGTATGTATTCTGTCAGCTCCTTCTGCATCCACTTTTTTCAGGTCTTTCCCTTCATACTTCTGATACAGTATTTCTGAATGTTCGGCAAAGGGCTTTTCACTTTTGATCACCTCAACAGACAGAAGATGATCCGGAATTTTTGCTCCATACCAATAAGGATCACCTTTCTGAGACCAGGTTATCAGGGTTAGGACTCTTTCTTTATTTTCGCCTTTTCCGGAGTTTCCTTTTAACTCATTAATGGCTGAAGGATTTCCGTAAAGAGTCATCATCGTCTGCTTTTTATGATTAATGGAAGAGGTTACGACCTTAAGATTCATCGCATTGAAATCAAACTTTTCGGGAAGGGAAGCGTTTTCGTTTACCGCTTCATATTCTTTTTTAGGGCTGCAGCTTACAATAAAAACGCACAGCATTAGGCAAGTAATAAGATTCTTCATAACTAGTGATTAAGAGGTGAGGTAAATACATAATCATTGTCGTTCATAGGAAGGTGGCATCTGATGCATTCATTGGTAAATTCTGCCGTTTTACCGTAAGGTTCCAGTTTAGGCGATAAAAATCTTGCCCAGCCCCACCCTTTTGTAGAGGCAAACTTCTTACTGTCTTTAATCATATATTCAATCTGCTTGAAGGCTCCTGTAGTGACATTCCCATCACTGTCGATGATCTGGTCCCACGCTACTTTTGCCAAAATGGCCCCGTCCGGCCATGGATTTGTCTTGTGCTCTTTGGCTGCTTTTATAGCGATATCATTACCGAAAATAATTCTCATGGTTCCGTTATCAAATCTTTCGGTAGAGCTGATCGGTTTCCAGTTTTTATAATCTGGAATATAGCTGATGCCGTTCAGGGCTTTGGGTAATGAAGCACTGGAAGGTTTAGCATTCATGGTATTCACCTGTTGATATTGCTTATTGTAAGCGGAAATTTTTGCAGTGTCCGGTTTTTGCTTAGGAGCTAGAGAAGTCACGTATTTTTTCAGCAGATTAATATCTTTTTCAGAGAGTTTAGCTTCAGGATGCAGCATTTCATAACTTTTCAGTGGCATCGCTCCCAAATGAATCTGATTGAAAGCTTCCCAAAGTTTTGCATTTTGGGCCGGAGTTGGCAATTGATCCCATTCTGAAAAATTGAGGCCTTCTTTTCCTTTTTTGATGTGATCTGCTACAAGCCAATAAGCGGGAGCAATCTGATCAAACCATTTCAGATTCGTCTGGTTAGAATGGCAGTCAAAACACGATCGTTCCAAAACTGCTCTAACATCACTTGGAACATGAATTTCACCGGTTACCGGTTCATGGGTAATGCTGGGTCTGTAGAACTGAATTCCTACAAAAGCAATGAGAACAAGTACCAGTATGTTTTTACCTTTGAGCTTTTTCAAAAAATCCTTCATATCTGTTTATTTTTATTCAAATTTCCTAACTTTTTGAATTAGTTGAGTAAATAATTTTAACCAATCGGACAAATTTTACTTTGAATATGACATTTGTAATTATGAATTTTTCCAACGTGGAAAATAAGATGGGAAATACAGAACTTAATGATAGATTATATAATCTCTATGAAAGCTTTATAATCAGCTCTCAATTCCATATTTTAAGTTATAGAATGATTTTAACAAAAAATTTTCGCCATAATGAACGAAATTAAACTAGATTAATTTCTATGAAGCCCAGCTGTCCTACATTTGCTAAAGAATTAAAACAACAAACAATAACAACATTAAAAATTTAAAACAATGAGCACACTACAATTAAAAGACGGAACTGAAATTTTTTATAAAGACCAAGGAGAAGGACCGGTACTAATGTTTCACCACGGATGGCCTTTATCATCAGATGATTGGGACGCACAGGTGATCTTTTTCCTACAGAGAGGATACAGAGTCATTTCGCATGACAGAAGAGGCCACGGACGCTCAAGCCAAAATATCTACAACCATACGATTGAGCAATATGCTTCTGATGCTGCGGAACTTGTAGATTTTCTTAATCTGAAAGATGTGGTGCATATAGGACATTCTACAGGTGGTGGCGAAGTTATCCGCTATGTACACAAATATGCGAAGGGCCGTGCAAAAAAAGCCGTATTAATAAGCGCAGTTCCACCAATAATGGTAAAAAGTGAAACTAATCCGGATGGAGTTCCAATAGAAGTTTTTGATAATATCAGAGAGCAGACACTCCATAACAGACAACAGTTTTATTTTGACCTTACATTTCCTTTCTATGGTTACAACAGAGAAGGTGCAAATGTAAAAGAAGGTATTCAGAGAAACTGGTGGAGACAGGGTATGATGGGTGGAATTGTTGCACATTATGATGGTATTAAAGCTTTTTCTGAAACCGATTTTACAGAAGACCTGAAAGCAGTTGATATACCTGTTCTTGTAATGCACGGTGATGATGATCAGATTGTTCCTATTGAAAATTCTGCTATCAAATCTGCGAAATTATTAAAGAACGGTAAACTGATTACCTATCCTGGCTTCCCTCATGGTATGCCAACAACAGAGCATGAAACAATCAATAAGGATCTTTTGGAGTTTATCCAGTCTTAACTGAACCTATATTCTATAAAAAGGTGGACTATTTCGGTTCACCTTTTTTAGTAAAATGGCTCAAAGGCAGGTTTTCAAAATTTCAATAGCCTTTGTCTGCTCTGTATAATTTAAACTGGCAAAACCCAGCCGCAGAGCATCACAGGGATTTCCGATACTGTCATATTTTGAACCGTCACTTATTTCAAGTCCTTTGGAACGTGCTTTTTCTGATAATTTTTTCAGATCTATATTCTCAAATTTCACCCATACAGACATTCCTCCATTAGGAACTGTAAATTGTACTTTCTCTCCCAATTCTTTTTTAAGAAGCTCACAAAAGTGATCCCTCCTTTCCCTGTAGGTTTTTACTGACTTTTTAATATGTCTTACCATGGTTCCATCGCGGTACAGCTCTGCGATAGCTACCTCCAGAAAACCGTCTCCTTGAAAATCGATCAGATGTCTGTAAGAAGCCGCGTGTTCCACAAAATCCTCATGAGCAGATAAAAATCCGATTCTAATTGAGGGAACTAAAGTTTTTGTTAAAGTCCCGATATAAATTACTTTCCCATTTGTATCGATACTTGCCATGGGCATTATAGGATTGCTGGCATAATGAAAATCGTAATCATAATCATCTTCGATAATCACAAAGTTATACTGATGCGAGAGTTCTAACAGCCGAATTCTCCTATCCAGCGAAAGTGTAACAGTCGTTGGAAAATGATGATGAGGGACGACATATATAAAACTAATCTTTTTTGTTTTGCAGATCTTTTCAATACGTTCCACGTCTATTCCTTGTTCATCTACAGGAACTTTATTGATGTTGAGTTCCAGTTGTTCAAATATTTTTCGGGCCAAATGAAAACCGGGTTCACTCATAATCATCTCATCGCCAGGCTTCGCGATTATTCTTGCTGTCAGATAAATTCCCATTGTTGCACCTCGGGTTACCAACACATTATTTTCTGTTACCGGTAAGCCTCTTGTATCATTCAAATGAGCAGCCAGCGATCTTCTCAAAACATCACTGCCTTTTGTGGAGCCATAATTAAGGTATTTGATATATCCCGGTCGCTTAAAGACCATCTTCATTGCTCGGGTGAGCTCTTCAATGGGTGCTAAACGTGGATCTGGAAAACCATCATCGATAACCAATTGCCCGGTTTTAATATCACCATCGTGATAAGACTCTACCAAATTATTGTTAAAAGAAAAAGTATTGGTTTCTGAAGAAATAGGGATTTCACCTGTTTCAGCGATCAGCTTGGGTTGCAATAATGGCAAATCATTATGTACAAAGCTGCCTTTTCTGGAATGTTGTATCATCCAGCCCTGAGCCTCAAGTTCGTTATAGGCTGCTACAACAGTCATTCTATTAACTGCCAAAAGATTTGCTAATTGGCGTGATCCCGGCATTTTTCTTCCTTCCCGCAACCTTCCAAGTTTTATCTGTTGAATAATGGCATCGGTAATCTGCAAATAAACAGGTGTATCTGATGATTTATCTATAATAACGAAATCTTGAAAATCTTTCATCTGGATTAGCAATTGTATTAAAACTGGATTACATTGATCATCCAACAAAGATATACATTTACAGAAAATTTTTAAATAATGGATTCAAAATTAGGATTAGCACCTTTTCTATTAAGATTAGGACTCGGTATTACATTTTTATCAGCTGTTGCCGGAAGGCTTGGTTTATGGAATGACGGCTCCGGATGGAATGATTTTCTGGAATATACAGCCTCTGTCAATTCTTTTGCAGATAAAGGAATGATTCCCTTTTTAGCCATCACGGCAACTGGTATTGAAATTGGTATCGGAATTCTGCTGATTATAGGATTCAAAATCAGATGGGTTGCTTTGGCTGCTTCTTTATTAACTTTATTGTTTGCGTTATCTATGGCCTATTCTTTTGGATTAAAGAGTCCTCTTGATTACAGCGTATTTGTAGATAGTACTGCTGCATTTTTACTGGCGGCTATTTCAAATCACCAATGGAGTCTGGATGAATTTCTCGCCAGAAATAAATCTTAAACTTTGTATTTCAACCCAATAAGCACAACACCCCCCAAGTCTCTTCTATTTAAAAAGATGAATACAATTTCAACAGAAAATTTTTCTCCCTATTGCAGTCCTGCCATTCTTCCGCAAGAGCCATTTAATATTTATAAAAAAGAAAACCCTGGGTCTACCGTTACATTTTTCAATGATTCTGAGCGTGATTTCTATAAGATGATACTCATTAGGAATGGTGAAGGTATTCTTTCCGTTTCCCATAAAGAAATTCCTATACAGGGTAATGTTCTCTTGTTCATTAGTCCAAAAGTGGAATGTGTGTGGCGTCCTTTATTGGAAACTCAAATAGTATATTACTGCTCATTCAATCGCGAGTTTATGGATCTTTCTTTAAAAAATCATCGATTAGCTCCCAGTCCTTTTCTTGAGATCGGGAATAATCAGGTTTTGGATGTCACAGAAGAACAAATATTTTATTTACAGGCCGTTTTCGAACATATGCATCGCGAAGTACAATCAGACTATGTGAAAAAATATGACGTATTGAGGAATTACATTGAAATTATACTTCATGAAACATTGAAAATCAATCCGCAGCCTCCAACTTTAAAATTGTCTAATTCGGCCGAAAGGATCTGTGCATCATTCCATAATTTACTGGAGCAGCAATACAAAATTGATATTCCCGATCATATAATAACACTGAGATGCCCTCAGGACTACGCTGACCGACTGATGATACACGTTAATCATCTTAATAAAACCCTGAAGAAGGCATTGGGGAAAAACACAACGGCTTTAATAGCAGACCGTACAGCAATAGAAGCCAAATCTCTTTTACTGTCAACCCATTGGGATATCAGTCAGATCGCTTACTGCCTGGGGTTTGAGCATCTTTCTAACTTTAACCGATTTTTCAAGAAATACTATCATATGCCACCATGCGAGCTGCGTTCAAGAAGCTTTCATCATGCTAAGTAATGTATTTCCTATAATTCAAAAGATTATTTATTACAATTAAGAAAAAGAATGTACCTTTGTAATTCATCAGATGATATGACGAAATTAATACAAAAAGAATCACTTGCTGAACGTCTTTCTAATCTTCTTAAACAAGAAATTACAGAAGGGAAATATAGCGTTGGGCAAAAGCTACCTACTGAACCGGAACTGGTAAATATATATGGCGTTGGGCGTTCAACTGTACGGGAGGCTGTCAGAATTCTTTCCAATATAGGGCTTCTCAATGTACAGCAAGGAAGAGGTACTTATGTTCAGAAGCAGTTTATTAATGATGAAAGCATGGAGCATCGTATGGCACGTGCTACGATTAAGGAACTCAATGAAGTAAGAGAAATTATTGAATTAAAGATCGCGGAAAAAGCTGCTTTAAATAGAACTCCAGATGATCTAGAAAATATTAGAAAAAGTCTTGAACAAAGACTACATTTCGCGCAATCTGGTGATCTTCCTAATTGTATTGAAGCAGATATACACTTTCATTTGGCAGTAGCAAAAGCATCACACAATGAAATGCTGTATGATATTTATAAAGCGGCATCGGAGCATTTGAAAAAATGGTTTCAGGATACCTATAAAGATACATCTTCCCTGGCCGAGTCTCATGAAAGGCATGTCAATCTTTTTAAATGTATTGAAGCAAAAGACCCTCTGAATGCCTGGAAAGCGACAGAATTAATAATAAGTTTGGTATAAACTTATTATTTATCAAAATTCATCTGATGATATGACGAATTATTAAAATAGTATGGAAATAACGAAAACAACAGGTGATTTGTCACCACAGAAAATTGCTCAGAAAACAGTGTATCCTATATTATTGATGATCTGTTTTTCACATCTGCTTAATGATCTTATGCAATCTGTTATCCCCTCTGTATATCCGCTTATTAAGGATAAGTACAATTTCAGTTTCTCTCAAATAGGGATCATTACTTTTACTTATCAGATCACAGCCTCTCTTTTACAACCTTTGATAGGATTCTATACAGACCGGAAGCCACAACCCTATTCACTTCCTTTGGCGATGATCTTTACGATGGGAGGAATTATTGCATTATCTTTTGCTGACAATTTTTATTTCTTTCTTGGGGCGGTAGCTTTAATCGGGCTCGGTTCCTCAATATTCCATCCTGAATCGTCACGAGTGGCTTATCTGGCATCAGGAGGAAGAAAAGGTTTAGCACAGTCTATATTCCAGCTTGGGGGCCATGCGGGAACAGCCATTGGGCCATTGTTAGCAGCATTGATTGTTATTCCTTTTGGGCAGTTTTCTCTCATTTACTTTTGTATTGCAGCCTGTATAGGAATGTTGATCTTAAGCCGTATCGGAAAATGGTATGAGGAGCATCTTCAATTCCGTAAGAAGTATTCCAGTGATAATAGCCAAGCACACGTTGAGGGAATTTCTAAAAACCGGGTGATGATCTCTATGGCAATTTTGTTGATACTGCTTTTTTCCAAATATATCTACATGGCATCTATGACGAGTTATTTTACCTTTTATCTGATTGATAAATTTAACATTAGCGTTGAGTATTCCCAGTATTATTTATTTGCCTTTCTCGCCTCAGTAGCAGTAGGAACTATGATAGGAGGTCCTGTGGGTGACTTTATAGGGAGAAAATATGTCATCTGGATTTCTATTTTGGGGGTTGCTCCCTTCACATGGTTGTTACCTCATATGAATTTGGAATGGACAGTAATTTTTGCAATACTGATTGGGCTTATTCTTTCTTCCGCATTTTCAGCGATTATGTTGTATGCAACAGATCTTGTCCCGGGTAAAATTGGTACTATTGCAGGCTTATTTTATGGTTTAATGTTCGGGATAGCCGGAATTGGTTCTGCTGCTTTGGGTTGGATTGCCGACAGAACCAGTATAGAATATGTATTTACCATTTGTTCCTATCTCCCTTTTATAGGCATTATCGCCATATTCTTACCTAACATCAGAAATCCACAGTCAGAATCCTCTAGAAAATAATAGTCCATAATTATTTTGAAACTCTAAAAAGGAATATCAAACTGACTATAATTTATTAATTAACACTAGAAATATCAATCTAAAACAAAAATTTATCTATTATGATTCCTATTCATGAAATCTTATTTTTTGCATTGGCTGCACTTGTATTGGTCATAAGTCCGGGACCGAATATGATATATCTAATATCCAGAACCTTAACGCAAGGCAGAAAGGCAGGCATGACATCTCTTACCGGTGTCATTTGTGGATTCTTGTTTCATATTATTATGGTATCCTTTGGACTGACCGCCGTATTATTTGCAGTGCCGTTTGCCTACATCGTCTTAAAAACTTTAGGAACTGTATACCTTTTATATCTGGCATTCCAGGCTATAAAACCGAATAGTAAGAATATTTTTGAAGTAGAAAAAAACAGTCAAGTGGATGGACGCAAAAAGTTATTTGCAGTCGGATTTTTTACGAATGTTCTTAATCCCAAAGTTGCCGTTTTCTATTTATCATTTTTTCCTCAGTTTATAAAACCTGAATATGGATCCATTTTTACCCAAAGTTTGGAACTTGGAGTGATTCAAGTCTGTGTAAGTCTAACGGTGAATTTTGTTATTGTATTATCAGCCGCTAAAGCAGCCGTTTTTTTTGCAGCGAACCCTACATGGATCAAAATTCAGAAATGGTTTATGGCTAGTGTTTTAACATTTCTTGCCATAAAAATGGCCATTTCAAGGGCAAAGTAAAAAAACCATCGGAATTTCCGATGGTTTTTCAGTAATAGCATCATTTATTCCTGATATTATTGTTATACATTAATAAGGAATTTGTCCTTTCCTTAGTTTAAGCACCACTCCCTGAATATGGGGCAATATCAGAAGAAGGATGATAACGCAAAGAACTCCGGTAAGCATCCAATCATAATAATCACGGGTTGCCCTTGCCAGTATCTGTTCTTTGACGAGATTGTTGATATATCCGGCAGAAGAACTCTTGGCGGTATACATATCGTTTCCTGTATTCATATAGGTAAGGTAGGCATCCTGTAATCTGAGAGAAAGCTGTGGATTGGTATCATTCATTGATTCACGTATCTTTTCTCTCACCGCCGCTTTTACATAAAGTTGAATTTCATTATTAAAAGCCATACTTGCTGTAAAGCCTGTAAATCTTGCAAAAATTCCAAGCAATGAGGCGTTCACTGCAATCTGTGGAGGGGCTGCTGAAGTGGTAAAAGATACAATAGGGACAAACAATATCCCTGTAGCAAAACCATAGATAAACAAAGCAGGAATAAAATCAATAGTTTCTCCCTGAACTGATACAAAAAGGAGCATATAAATATAGAATAAAGCCATCATCCCGAAGCCTGCAATGATTATTCTTATCAAATTGTACCCCATTAAAACAAAGCGGGAAATAACAAACATACCGGTAACAGTTCCAGTAATAACAGCGATCCATACGGGAATTGTGTTGAGCGGATCGTTTCCGAGAACAGCTTCCAGATATCCATAAGCAAGGCCTGTGCTTCCTTTAAAGATATAAAAAGTAAAAAGCAGCAACAATCCGATAACAAAATTCTTTGCTTTGAGAATCTGTAAATTAATGAGAGGACGTTTTAATTTCAGTTCTCTGTTTACAAAAACACACATTATCATAGTGTTGAAGATCATCAAACAAACAATCAAAGAACTGCCAAACCATCCCAATTGTCTTCCGTACACCAAAATATAGCCTAATACGAGAATAAAAGTGATATAAAACAGATAACCGATCCAGTCTACTTGATAAAGCGGCACTTTTTTATGAAACCTTGCTTTCCCATTCATGGTGGTAAGTACCGTCACAGTTAAAACAAGCAGTACCACAAGCAATCCGTAAAACAACCAATTAAAATCGAAGAAATACATCATGATGCTGTAATAAATCGAGTATAAAGGAACTGATATCTGTATTCCTCCGTACAAAATAGTATAGCCAATCACTCTTGCCCGTGTAGATTCCAAACGGGGAAATATCATATTCAAAACAATTCCTGACATCAACGCACAGACAATGCCCTGAATGAACTGTACGATCATAAAAATAGTCCAGTTTCTGGTATAGAAACATAACAGCGAACATCCTGCATTCACAGCAATAGCACCAAGAAGATATTTTCGCGGGGTAAAATACTTTACAATACGAAAGTCTAATGCCAAAAAAGCTACCGTAGAACCATAAATCACCACCATTCCATATTGAATATCCGTAGATTCCACCCCATAAAATCCCATGATTGTTACCGGGCTAGAGTAAAAAGCAAAGCTATAGAGACAAACCATCAGGATAAAAAATATAACGGTTCGGGCCCCCCATTCTGTTACCCATGTTTTAAAAACAGGAATTTTATGTGCTTGCATCATTAGTCATTTATAATATCAACATTGGCATTCATTCCTGCAGAGAGATGGATTAATTTCTTAGGACTGTCCGTCAGTTTTATCCGAACCGGAATTCGCTGTGTAATTTTCACAAAATTCCCTGTAGCATTATCAGGAGGTAAAATAGAAAATCTGGAGCCGGTAGTTGGAGATAAAGACTCTATGGTTCCTGTGAATTTTTCACCTGGAAAAGCATCTACTTCCACCACTACTTTCTGCCCCGGTTTACAATTGCTGATTTGGGTTTCTTTGAAGTTAGCAATCACCCATTTCTCTTCAGAATCGTTGACCATGAAAGCCAGAGTTTGACCAGGTTGTACCAATTGTCCTTCCTGAATGGTCTTCTTTCCGATCTGCCCATCAAAAGGAGCAGTAATTACCGTATATTTAATATCCAACTGCTGTCTTCCCAATAACGCTTCTTTAATTTTTATTTCAGCGTTGATTGCAGCACGCTGTGCCTTGATATCATTCAGTTTAGATACAGCCACCTGCAATGAGGCCTTCGTCTGCTGGTAATCAGACTGATTAACAGCGAGTGAAGCAGTCACATTATCAAACTTCTGCTGGGTTGTAGATTCATCAGACAGCAGGTTTTTATAACGTTGATATTCCCGCTGCTGCTGTTCAAGTTTTGCCTGTGCTCCTGAGAGTTGAGCCTTAATCACTTCTATGCTTTTCGTCTGAGTTTCTTCATTAGCCGCAAGAATAGGCAATTTTGCTTCGGAGCTCATCAGTTCTGCCAGTGCGGCATCTTTCTTTAAGCTGTATTCATCCCTCTCAATAAGAACAAGTGTGTCGCCTTTTCTGACATACTGATTATCTTTATAATAAATTTTACTGATATACCCTCCTACTTTTACGTTTAAAGGGGATAAATAGGCATCAATCTGCGCATCGTTGGTATGCTGATAATGGTACGCTTTCCAAAAGTAAATACCTCCCCATATCGTTAATGCTAATAATAAAACGATTCCCAACCATTGGGTTATAAGTACAATTATTTTATCGGTTCTATTTTTGTTCATATTTTTAAGTATATTAAAGAATTCCTGTAATTGCCAGTAATCTGATATGACTTAGTTTCAGATTGGCTTGCGCTGTAGTTAAATTAAATTTTGCTTCAAGAAGGACGCTTTCTGCATCCAGCAGATCGGTTAAAAGGGATTCCTGATTCATATAGCTGTTTCGGATTACCCGAACGGTTTCAGTACTTTTTACGATATTTTTCTCTGCCATTTCTACACTTTCAGAAGCCTGTTGTTCTTGTAGGTAGGCCTCATTAACCTGAATGGTAATTTCATCTTTTTTGATTCTCGCTTTCTCCTTTTGCTGTTCAGATATATTTTGTGCACGGGCGATAGATTTTCTGCTTTTATACAAATTATCTATAGAAAACTGCACTTTGATTCCCGTTTGTCCAAATCCCCACAAATCATTAGAATAAGGATAGAAAGAAATCTGAGGAAAGGTATAATTGTAGTTGGAATACAAAGACACTTTTGGCAACAAAGTAGACTGTATCTGCTTGGTATTCATATCACTCAGCGCAATCTGACTATCAGTAATCTTGAATTGCGGAGATTTCTTTAAGGCAATATCAATATAATCAACAGATTGCGGTTCTGTTATTGCTTCAGACCCTGAACTGTTTTCATCAGCAATATCAAAAGGTGCCGAATGATTACGACCCATCAAAATATTAATCCTTTGCTTGGCAATGTCTATTTTCTTTTCAATATCTGACAGACTTAGCTCTAGCTGTGAGAGTTTTACTGAGATTCTCAATACATCACTTTTCATCACTACCCCATTTTTAAACAGGTTTTCTATAAGGGAAAGCTGTTTTCTCTGTGTAGAAATTTCAACCGATATAAACTCCCGAAACTGTAAAAATTTATACAGATCATAGTAAGCAACTGCTGCACTGTATTTTATATTATTCTTTTCCAGTTCAAATTCATATTGCTTTACAATCTCTTCTTCCTTCTTTATTTTAATGTTTCTTTTTTCTCTTCCACCACTGTACAGATTAAAATTTACATTATACCCCACAGCGTATCCATAGCTTGAAACAGGAACGTCTTGAGGCGACGAAAACAAGCCATTATCATAAATAAGAAATTTTGAATTGAGTCTGACATCTCCCCCAACAGAAACTTCAGGTAAAATTCGGTTTCGGGCTTCATCAACGCTTAGCTGACTTTCTTTTCGGTATAAATCTGATAATTTCAACTGCCTGCTATTGAGCTCCGTAAGACTCCATATCTTTTCAAGGGTCAAAACTTTTACAGTGTCGGAATTCTGTGCTTTGAGCGGTTGAGAAATTAAAAGAATACCTATTATAACTGGCCAAAGGACCAATTTATACGGTTTCATATGATCTTTTATTTAGCTGTTTTTGATTGATTTTTCTTTGCTTAAAATGCTTTATAAGAGCTTTCAGTTCATCTACAATAAATGATAAATCTGTTACAGGATTAAATGCATTGATGTAGGCAGAATGCAATAAAAACTCAAATTGATTTTCCGCTTTTTCAGTAAATTTCTCTCGCGCATTGGCTCTTTCTATGATATATTTATTCAGCTTTTTCATCTTAATTTTGATATTTTTTTTCATAACTGATCTTATTAATAAAAACTTTGATACAAAATTATTGGAAGCCCACTCACGTCTTTTTATATAATTAGCCTAATTTTTGTTTATTTTAGCCATATGAGTTTTTTAGAAGAGCTTAACAGAATTGTAGACCAGTATCATGATTCAATCTTAGTCGTTCGGCAACAGACCGAACAACGCCTTCCTGCACATCAGCATAAAAAAGGACAGCTGCTTTTAGTATTGGGAGGAATTGCCTACCTGAAAACTGGTGAGAAAGAATATTATATCCCTTCCAACCATTATATATGGATTCCACAGAATTATCCGCACAATTTGATGTATAACGCCCAAGATCTACACATTATCAATATTTATTTCCCCGAAAGTATCAGGGATGATTTTTACAATGAGCTGGGCATCTATCCTGTAAGTAAACTCCTTTCTGAGATGCTTTCTTTCAGTGAAAAATGGCAGGGAGATTTTTTTCCGGGAGATTGGGAGTACGAATTTTTATATACTTTATGGAGTCTTCTTTCCAAAGAGAATCTGAGAAAATTTTCGATCCAGCTTCCTACGACAGACGATGTACGCCTTAATGATATCACATCCGATCTGCGGAAAAGAATCAGTGAACCTCTTACCCTGGAAGAAACCGCAAGTCAATTTGGCATCAGCGTAAGGAGCCTGACAAGGTTATTTCAAACAAAGCTGCATATATCATTTATCCAATATGTTAAAATGCTTCGTGTTATCCGGGCTATGGAACTTATCAAAAATACCAACTTAACGGTTACAGAGCTCGCGTATGAAGTGGGATACTCCAATATATCTGCATTTAGCAATACTTTTTTCCAGCTTACCAACATGCGGCCCACCGAATTTAAAGCAATGTTGTAAATTATAATACATTTTTTGCTCTTCAATCATAAAATTTTAAAATAATTACGTTTTATAGCGTCATGAAAATCAACAACATAAAAATAAATTTAATTTATAATACTACTTATAGACGCTGTGAATAGGAAATTAGTATTAATTGTTTTAAATTTGCACGTGATTCTCATAGTTAATTTGAGTTTTCATGGTTATTAGTTTTTTATCCCCGTTCATTCGGGGATTTTGTATTTCTACCCTATTCGGTTGGAGATAAACTTCTTAAAAAAATCAATTTTCCACTTTTCTTTGGCTCTTAGACTTATTTAATACAAAATATGATCATACTTGAAGGACTTTATTGAAAAGCTCAATACATTTGATATTCTAGCTCAATTTTCTTTTATATCGTTAACTTTGCAGCATCAATTTCACGTTTATGAAAGCTACTGTTGTTCCTGAAGAACTCATTGGTGCTCCTTATTATAGAAATTATCTTTCTATAGATTCCATCAATCTTGTTGAATCATGTTCTCATAATATTGCCGAACAGAAAGGTGGTATGTTTTTGAAAGACCATATGCTTCTTTTTGTACTGCAAGGCACCAACTGCATCACCCATGGAAAGCAGCAATATATCGTTAATAAGAACGAGATGGTTCTTTTGAAGAAAAACATCAGCATTACCTATGATAAAACAGGTTCTTCAGAAAAGGGAGAGATATATGACAGTATCATGTTTTTTCTGAAAGAAGAGTTTATTTCGGATTTTATTAAAATGGCGGGAATAAAAACCATGAAGACAGAGAGACTCGCCAATGTGAGTGTAAAGCCTGTACATGAACCTCTATCATCTTTTGTTGCTTCTATAAAGGCCCATTTCAATGCGCCTGAAAAGGTAGATAAGCGATTGGTAAAGATGAAAATAATGGAGCTTCTTTTTGATCTGGCGCAGGTAGATCATAATTTGCTGTTACAACTTATTCAGCTTAAAAAACAATTCACAACGGATATCACTTCTGTTGTAGAAGAAAACTTCATGAGCCCTTTGAAATTAGAGGATATGGCTTATTTATCCGGTAGAAGTCTGGCCAGTTTTAAAAGAGATTTCAATACCATATACAAAGTTTCTCCTGCTCAATATATAAAAGAAAAGAGGCTCAATAAAGCTAAGGAGCTGCTTGTTTCAACCGATTGGCCCATCACTGAAATATGTTATGCTACAGGTTTTGAAAACATTTCTCATTTCTCAAGAGCATTCAAAGTTTTTTCAGGAAAATCTCCTGTTGATTTTCGAAAAGAACAGATAAAATAAAGATACAGTTCTTGTACAACTGTATCCTTATCTCAAAGAAGTTATCTGAATGATTGAAATACTTTCCACATTTCTTTTGCGAAGATATCAGGTTCTTCAAACGCAGCGAAGTGGCCACCTTTATCAACATGATTCCAGTAAAATATATCAGACCATGCGGCCTCTGCCCATTTCTTTGGAGGCGCAAAGGTTTCTGCCGGAAATAATGTGGCAGCCATCGGTATTTTGATGATCCCTGTTTCAGCTGAAAAAAACTTATGATTACGAATCGTATTTCCTACACTTTCCCAGTATAAACGGGAAGCCGATGTTCCGGTTTTAGTAAACCAGTATAGCGAAATGTCATTAAGCATCTGATCGAGAGTTAGAGCATCCTCCGGTTTTCCTTTGTTGTCTGTCCATTCAGCGAATTTCTCATAGATAAAAGTAGCTAAAGCTAGCGGTGAATCGTCCAGCGCATATCCAATGGTTTGCGGTCTGGTATTCATGATATCTGCATATGCTGCCTTTTTATTAATATATCTTTCGATATTTTCTATAGCTTTCTGTTCTTCATGGGTTGGGTTTTCCGGATAGGTCTCAGGAACCACAAAAGGGAGATTAACATGGACTGCAAGCAATCCTTTAGGCTGCATATCGGCCAAAACATGCGTAACGGAAGAGCCAAAGTCACCTCCTTGCGCTACCCAATTCTGACACCCCAACTTCTCCTCCATAAGATGAGCATACGCTTTGGCAATACGAGGTATATTCCATCCTAAATCCCTAGGGTTTTCAGAAAATCCGAATCCCGGCATGGAGGGTACTATTACATGAAATGCCTCTTCTGCTTTTCCGCCAAACCTTGGAGGATCCGTCAAACGCTCAATGACGTCTATAAATTCTACAATTGACCCGGGCCAGCCATGGCACAACAGAATAGGCAAAGCATTTTTATGGGGAGATTTAGCATGGATAAAGTGAATATCAACATCATCAATCCTGGTTTTATATTGAGGAAAACGATTCAGTTGATTCTCAAATTTTCGCCAGTCATAATTTTCTTTCCAATACTTAACAAGCTTTTTCGTAGCTTCCAGAGGAACGCCCTGAGACCAGTCTCCAACCAGTTCTTTATCTGGCCAACGAATATTTCCCAGCCGTTTTCTCAGATCCGAAATATCACTTTCAGGTACATTTACTTTAAAAGGTATTACTCCCGGTATAGCTTGGGGAAATAGAAAACTTCTTCTGTCTTTCTGTAAAAAATCTCCCGACTTCTGTATGATATCTTCACTGGACTTCCCTAGTAAAGTAAGGGGAGCCGGCAATATGAGCCCAATAGCAGCCCAAGTGCTGTTTGTCAGAAATTCCCGTCTGCCTATATCTTTATTTTTCATATGTTTTAAAAGGTCAGTTTACATTGTTTCCCATCTTCTTATCAATGGTTTGTTATCTGAAATTTTTGAATACCTTCCCCATTTCCTCTGCGAAAATATCAGGTTCTTCAAATGCTGCGAAATGTCCTCCTTTCTCAACATGATTCCAATAAAATATATTAGACCATGCTGCTTCTGCCCATTTCTTTGGAGGCGTAAAAGTTTCGGAAGGGAATAATGTAGCAGCCATCGGCAGGTTGATGATACCGGTAGCAGCTCTTGATGCCGCAAAGAAAAGATGCGTTCGTATCGTACTTCCTATTCCTTCCCAATAGAGGCGTGCCGCAGAAGTTCCGGTACCGGTAAACCAGTATAGCGAAATATCATTGAGCATTTGTTCCATTGAAAGAGCATCTTCAGGATTTCCATTGTTATCAGTCCATTCCCAGAATTTTTCATAAATAAAAGTAGCAAGCGCCAATGGTGAATCGTCTAATGCATAGCCAATGGTTTGAGGACGCGTATTCATCATATCTGCATATCCTGATTTTTTATTTAGATAGGCTTCAATTCCATCTATTGCTTTTTGTTCTTCTGCAGTGGGATTTTCGGGATATTGGTCTGGAACCACAAAAAGTAAATTAACGTGGGCTGCAAGAAGACCTTCAGGCTGCATATCTGCCAAAGAATGGGTTACTGCCGATCCAAAGTCTCCTCCCTGTGCTACCCATTTTTTATATCCTAATTTTTTTGTCATAAGTTGAGCGTAAGCCTTTGCAATACGTCCGGGGTTCCAGCCCAGTTCTCTTGGCTTGTCTGAAAAGCTAAAACCAGGCATTGCAGGAATCACTACATGAAATGCATCTTCTGCTTTTCCTCCAAATTTAGTGGGATCTGTTAAGCGTTCAATTACATCCATAAATTCAATAATAGAACCTGGCCAACCGTGGCTCAATAATAACGGTAAGGCATTAGCATGAGGTGATTGGGCATGAATAAAATAAATCCCGACTCCATCGATCAGGGTTCTGTATTGTGGAAACTGATTGAGACGGGTTTCAAATTTTCTCCAGTCATACTCGTTTTCCCAAGAGTTTACCAGTTTTTTAGCACCTTCCAGCGGAACTCCCTGAGACCAATCATCTACAAGTTCCTGATCTGGCCATCGTATTTGTTGCAGACGCTGTTTCAGATCAATAATAGCTTCTTCCGGAATATGTACGGTAAATGGTGTGATTTCTTCGGTTGCTTCCGGCAACACAAAATATGATTGATTTTGTTGTGACATTTTTTTATTTTCTAGTATGATATTTTAAATTTCGCAGAATTTTGTTGAAAACTCTTTACTCCTATATGTTGAAGGATTTCAAATGGTAAGATTATTCTGCAACCCGAACCATTTTACGGTTGACGAATTCACCAATACCCAGTTCTGAAAGTTCTCTTCCAAAACCAGAATTTTTAATGCCTCCAAATGGCAGATAAGGAGCATCTGCAAAACAGGAATTGATATACACCATCCCGGACTCAATTTTTGTTGCGACCTGTTTAGCATGTACTGTATCTTCATCAAATATGTAAGCTCCCAACCCGTAATCTATATCATTGGCAAGATTGATCGCTTCCTCTTCCGTATCTACGATATAGAATGAAAGTACCGGACCGAATGCTTCCTGTTTGTAGAGTGGATTGTCTTTAGCTATGTCAGTGAAAATTGTGGGTTCCAGATAAAATCCTGGCCGGTTTACCCTCTTGCCTCCCATCACCAGACTTCCGCCGGCAAGTTCAGCGTCTTCTATTTGTTTCAATAACCCATTCAGAGCTCTTTCGCTGGCTAACGGACCAAGAGCGGTTGATTCCTCATTGGGATCACCTACTTTAATTTTGGCAAAACGCTCCTTCAGAAGTTCGAGCATTTTTTGACCACGTTCCTGCCCTACAACAATTACCCGTTTTATATTAACACAGCCTTGCCCTGAGTTATAAGTTCTTCCCATCACTATTTGCTCTGCGGCATAGTCCAGAGAAGCTCCTTTTAGAACAAGTGCCGGATCGCTGCCACCTAATTCCAGGATCACTTTTTTAAGATTTCTTCCTGCGCGTTCGCCTACAGAGATTCCTGCACGTTCGCTTCCTGTAAGAGCTACTCCTCTCACTCGGAAATCGTCAATAAGCTGACCAATTTGTTCTATACTGCAAAATAAATTGGTGTATACTCCATCGGGGATTCGTGCTTCTGCGAACAATTCAGCGAAGGCCAATGCGCACTGAGGAACGTTTTCAGCATGTTTTATCAAGACTACATTTCCTGCAATAATTTGCGGTATTGCAACTCTAGCCAACTGATAGTAAGGGAAATTCCAAGGTTCGATTGCGAGAATTACGCCCAATGGCTCGGAAAGAATAAAGGCATCTTTTTCTTCTTCAATCTTCTTGGGAGCTAGCATTTTTTCTGCATTGGCTATATAATAATCAAAGATTCCGATAACCAGATCAACTTCAAGATCGCTGAAACGAGAAATTTTTCCCATTTCCAATGTGGCAAGTTTTGCAAAATAGTCTCTTTTGCTTTTTAGAATTTCGCCTGCTTTTTTTACCATAGAGATTCTCTCGGAAATCGGACGCCATTTCCAATCTTGTTGAAAACGGATATGTGCAGTGTGAAGCAGTTCAGACACTTCGGTATCTGTCTGGTTGGGGAATTCTTTTATAAATTCACCCGTTGCGGGATTAATTGTATGAAATTTCATTGTTAAATTTTGAATGTTTGGATATATAAATTGTTTATCTGAAAGAAAATCTAGCCTTGTGCTGCCACCGCTACATCATTCCATTCTTCCCAGATTCTGATCTTCTCAGCATATTCTTTTTTGGTCTTTTGAAAGCCTATTTTTCCAAGAAACAGACGAAGAGGTGGTTCTGAGGAGTCTATTAACTGCAGAATGGCAGGAATTGTTGCTTCAGGATCTCCGTAATCATGTGGTGCTACTCCAGGAATCTCATGAAGTTTGGATTTCACATGGTCATATGCTGGAATATTTTTACCAACTACCGCTGACTGTCCTCCAAATTCTGTGTTATACCCGTTAGGTTCTACTAAAGTCAGGTTAATTCCCAGTTCTTTAACTTCCCCTGCTAATGCTTCACTGAATCCTTCAACGGCATACTTTGTTGCATTGTAGATTCCTAATGTTGGAATACTATAAATCCCTAATACACTGGATAATTGTATGATATGACCATAACCCTGTTCTCTAAGGATAGGCAGTGCTGCCTGGGTTACCCATAATGTCCCGAAAACATTGGCTTCAAATACATCTTTAACTGCTTCTTCTGAGATTTCTTCTATTGCACCAAAAACACCATACCCTGCATTGTTGATAAAAACATCGATATGACCAAAATGATTTTTTGCATCCTGCACTGCCTGGAAGACGGCATTTCTATCAATAATATCAAGAGTAACAGCCAAGAGCTGATCTTTATATTGTTGTACTAAATCACCTAAGTTTTTAGCATCTCTGGAGGTGGCTATTACATTGTCTCCTCTTTTAAGAAACGCTTCTGTCCATAGTTTTCCAAAGCCTTTGGAAACACCGGTTATAAATATTGTTTTACTCATTTTTTATCAATTTTAAGCAATACAAATGTATAGAGTGTTTAGAAGTTAGCTTTTTTGAATTGGCTCATATATTTTGATATAACGGCTCATTTTACACATAAAAGCATACGGCTTCCATGATGCCATAGAAACCGTATGTTTTCAATATTTAAATCCTGAGAAAAATTTAAAGTACGAAAATAAAAAAATCAACAAACTGAAAATTAAATCATTACAAAACATCCATTCATCATATGTATTCTATAATGATGGGTACTTTCAGTTAGCTTCTTATTTTTTTAATTAATCGAATGATATTTTCCCAACCAAAAAGCACGACCAAGATGATGACTCCCACCCACCAATAGGATGTTTTATTGGTTTCTCCGGTATTGGCAAGCTTAAACATCCGGTCCCATCTGATTTTCAAGGGAGCCTGATATGTAGAGCTATCATTTTTGAAAAGTCCCTGAATGCTTAACCACGTTAATATGGGTTTTCCTATAATATTTTCTTCAGGAACAAATCCAAAAAACCTTCCATCTAAAGAAGCGTCTCTATTGTCTCCGATCATCATGTAATAATCTTGCTGAATCGTGTAGCGCGTAGTTTCCTTTCCATTAATGAAGATTTTTCCATTTTTACGTTCTAAACTATTATGCTCATACTCTTTAATAATCCATTCGTACATTGGTAATGATTCCTGATTCAGCGTCACGATATCATTTTTTTTAGGGATTCTTACCGGACCGTACCAATGAGGATTCCATTTCTTGTTGATGGGAAAGATAGATTGTGAAGTATCTATACTTTTGGTGTACGCAGAATGATCAGCATTTAATTGATAGGCAACAGCCGCAGAATCCTTTGGCCATGAATTCTGTAATATGCTTTGTATATTATCATCTTTTCTGAGATCAGAGGCGACCTTTTCTGTTAAACCCTGAAATGTATAGGTAAAACCGCTGTTGGTCTGAACCTCATTCAGAGGCAAGTAGCCATATGCTTTATACAGTGAGGAAATATTCATTGGAGCTGAGGTTCTGACGGTAAATGAATGCTGCAAAAATTGATCTCCAATAGTATGTTCGGATTTACCGTTAATGAAAAACTTACCGTTTCTAATTTCAAATATATCTCCTGCTACGGCCACATTCCTTTTAACATAAGGATCCATCCGGTCAATAGCTTTATGTACCGAATCTCTCGGATAGTTGATCACTGCCAGCTCATTCCTTTTGGGTTTCTGAAACTGAAAAATTCTTTCATACGGGAGCTTTACCGATTCTATATAGGATTTGGGATCGTCTTTTGGATTTCCTTTCTTTCCTGTATCCATAATGGTTCCCTGTAGAAATGGTATTGAGAGAGGACGCATGGGTAATCGGTATCCGTAGCTCCATTTGTTAACAAACAAAAAATCCCCCACCAGCATTGTATTTTCCATAGATCCTGTGGGAATTCCGAAAGGCTGAGCCACAAAAACGTGAATAACCGTAGCAAAAACAACTGCAAATGTAAGAGAACCTGCAAAAGAATCTTTTTTTGTGCTGTTTTCACTGAAAATATCTTCATCTGAAGGTGATTCCTGAAGTATTTTGTTTTTCGAATAGTTAACAATTCCTATATAAATAAAAGGAAGCAAAACAGTGAGAATCTGATCTTTTAATCCCTCTTTCCCAAACTTTTTCATAAGATAAAGATGGAAAACAGATAACATAATTGGTCCTACTACAGGTAAGTAAGCCAGAATGACCCACCACTTTGGATGTTGGGTTTCCTTTTGGATGATATAATAATTGTAAAAAGGAATGCAGCTAATCAGCGGATGGTATCCCATGATTTTATACAATCTCCAGCTAGAAACTCCCATTAACAGGGATAGAATGAGCACATACCCGGTGTAAATTAAAAAATAGTTCATATAACGGCAGAGTTAATATTACATTTGATTCGATCTCATCTGATGAAAGATCTATTGTTTTTTCACAAAAAAAAGAGAAACTATTATCCCGCAATCTGCTTGATATAATATTGCAGCAAATTGTTGGGTAATAAATTTCTCTTCGAAGCATAAAATAGAAATAATGATTAGTTATGATTGTTGAATAATACCTTAGTCATATTGAGTTTTTGTTGTTAAAGCATACTTCCCGCCTCCCGTGATGATGAGCAGCACCGCTCCTGAAAAGTATAGGAAAATCAGTTCTATCTGCCATCCTCCATTGGTTGGATTGGTGGACAAGAAATCTGATGTATGCATCAATATAAAGGCATTAAGCAAAGTTGCTGCTAAAACTGCCGATGCTATACGTGTTTTAATACCCAAAATAATCATGATAGGAGCTACTATTTCCCCTATATAAGAGCCATAAGCAATAAAACCGGGAAGTCCTTTTGATGCTAATATTTCTATGATCCAATTCACGCCGTTTGAGAGTTTGTAAAAGCCGTGAAATAACATCAAAACGCCTATAGATACACGCTGGATGAGTATAGCTAAACTGTGTTTGTTTATACTATGTAAAGAAGTAATTGTATTCATTTTATCAACGAAGTTTTATATATTTTTATTGAAGACATATAGTATGACAGATGCATAAAAACAGTGATGAGCAGAGTCTGGCCGCATTGTAGAAATTTTGGTTTTCTTCAATTCCACATTCTAATCATTTTTACTGTTTTTGTTGAGGACAAAGTTAAAGTGACGTATCCCTACTGAAGTTATCCCTATCAAACCAAGATTTGGCCAATCCAATCCATTGTATTGAATCATTTAAAAAGTGACCCTATATTGAATGGATGGATGAAGTCTGTACAGAAATAAGGTTCTAATACCAACAAGAAAGACTGCTCATAAGAACAGCCTTTCTTTATAAAAATATAATAGTAAAAATAAATTATTGCAGATATTAATTACTTTCAGACTCATTTTTTTAATGAGCTTATTTCACTTAAAAAATAGTTAATGATCAGAAACAGGAATGACAGTATTCGTATTTCGCTTCTTTCTTAAAAATATAAGAAGTAACGGTAACGAAAATGTAAATGCAAGTCCAATAAAGATATAAGAATCCAGGTAGCTTAAAAGTGCGGTCTGTTTTACAACTGTTTTTTCGAGTACTCCTAGAGCTCTCTGCTGTGCATCATACAGCCCAAACCCTTTACTTTGAAATAACGTCGTATAACTTTGCAATCGCTGGGTAACGCTCAGATTCTCAGGAGTAAGATGTGAAAGTAAGTCCATTCTGTGCTGGGCCATCTGTCTCGCAATATAAGTATTGATAATGGATATTCCGAACGATCCTCCAAGCTGCCTCATCATATTGTTGATTGCCGTTCCCTGAGCCATATCTTTTGCTTCTAAAGAAGATACAGCAAGGGTTGATAAAGGTACTGTAAGCAATGCCATTCCAATTGCTCTATAAATCAGATTGATAGAAATAGCGGTGAAAGAAACATCCAGATCTACCCGCGACATACTGTAATTAAAGAAGATAAAACTGGCGAACCCCAATAAAACAATGAGTGCGGGAGGAACACCTTTTTGCAGTAATTTTCCGGTAATGATTAATGCAAATACCGCAACAATAGAACCTGGTAACAGCATCTGGCCGGCAAGAGATGGCGTAAACCCCAACAACCGCTGCACAAAAACAGGTGTAAGATATATGGACGTGAACATTCCGACTCCTGTAATAAATGTTAATATCGCAGAGATACTTAATGAAGGATTTTTCAACAGTGAAATTTTTACAACAGGATAAGGTGTTGTAAGTTCCCGATACACAAACAGGACAAGGGAAATAACCGCTGCAACGGTAAGCCAGATAATATATCTTGTTGCAAACCAATCTTCTGTTTCACCACGCTCGAGCAGGGTTTGTAATGAACCGACTCCAATGATCAGCAAGATAATTCCAGGCCAATCTATTTGTTTCACTTTTTGTCTGGTGGGAGATTCTGGCAGTAACTTAAAGCATGAAATTGCCGCAAGAATACCTACTGGAATATTTATATAAAAAATCCAGTTCCAGGAATAATTATCGGTAATATAGCCTCCTAAAGTAGGGCCAATGGTAGGGCCAATGAAAACTCCTATCCCAAACAAGGCACTTGCGATATTCTGCTTTTCTTTAGGAAAACATTCATAAACCACCATCGCAGAAACAGATAGCAATGCTCCTCCACCTATTCCCTGCAAAAAACGAAAAGCAACCAGTTCCCAGATATTAGTGGCATTTCCACACATAAAAGAGCACAACGTAAACAGAATGATGGAACCAATATAATAATTCCTCCGCCCCAAATTATTGGTAAGGAAACTCGTCATAGGAATGATAATTACATTGGCAATCCCGTAAGAGGTGATCACCCACGAAGTGTCCTCCAACGTAGCACCTAGATTACCACTCATGTGGTTGAGGGCAACATTTACAATTGAAGTATCTATTAGCTCCATTATAGCGGCCGAAATAACCGTTATAATCAGTATGAGTCTTTTCCAGCTGTTTTCTGTTTCAGATTTCATGATATTAAATTTAAAATATACCAATCGGTATTATAATGTTTAAAAATTTTATGCTATTGAATTATCAATTTTAAGCAACAGAAAATGATGGGAATATGTTCAAACCCATTTCAGCACTGATCTTGTAATTCATGTTTGCATAATAAACGTATTGGGTTTTAAAATCACCAATTCTTAACCTATTCATAGTATTTACTTTTAATAGTTGATAAACTTAATGACTAAATAATTTATACCGATCGGTATTTTCATAAGCAAAAAAAATCGGAGATTTCTATTTCTTTAGCCTTATATAAAATTTAAGGATACAAAAATAGAAAAAAAATATACCGTTTAGTATATTTTAATTAAAAAAATTATTCCTCTATTTTTTTGACCAAAGCTATTTCATCAAAACTCATTCAAGAAGAGAAGAAAAAATAGTCAATAAGATGTTGTTTGATAGCAGCAATCCAATGATCAAGAGGATTGGATATAGTAAATTTTGCTTTGATAGGGATAACTACAGAATTTCAAGGCTACTGTACATTTGCTGAAGAAGATCGGGTAAGAATTACTCAACAGCTTCTTGTAGAAAATAGATAACGTAAATTTTTAACAAAATGAAAAAATCAATCATCAAAAAAGTATTGTTTTTAGGTTTATTAGTAGTGAGCATCAGCTATTACGCTCAAAACACCAAACAAAATGAAGTAGAAAAAGCCCTTAAAAAGATTAAAGAATTAGCAGCTGCCGATCAGATTGTCTCTAAAAATCTGGAAACCTTTCAGACATTGGATTTTGTCGTTTTCAGCAACAAAGAATGGTCAAGGTTACAGGAGAGCCATGCCAAAGATATTGTAGTACACTTTCCCGACGGGCATATTGAAAAAGGAATCGATCAGCACATCAAAACCTTACAGGCAATGTTTGTGTATGCTCCGGATACAAAAATCAAGGAACAGCCTTTTAGATTGGGAAAAGAAAATCTTACAGCTGTAATGGGTTTTATGGAAGGTACATTTACAAAACCAATGCCTCTTCCTGATGGAACATTCATTCAGCCTACGGGAAAAAAATTCAAATTACCGATGGCCACCATTGGGGTTTGGAATAAACAAGGGACCATGAGTGAGGAATATCTCTTCTGGGATAATCAGGCATTTATGAATCAGATTATGGACCGCAAAAGTACATGGTAAATTATACAAAACGGGAAGCCTTTCAAGTTTCCCGTTTTGTATTTTAAGCAACTATATTACAGCTCATTCTTCGTTTCAATCTTTTTTGACATCGCTTGTTTAAGATCTGAAATAATGGTCATTATTTTTTCATTTGACTTTACTTTAATATCTTTCCATACTTTGTCATTAGCTCCTCCTCTACTAGGTTGTGGAGCTTTTTCATTTGTAGTAAGAAGTCCGTAACTTATAGGCATATTTCCATTAAAATATGAACCTTCATGTGTCAGAGAATGAATGGCATAACCATATTCACCATCAGCTGTAAAAATGTCTATTTTGAAATGCACATTCCCCACAATACACCATAATCCGAAGAATAGCTTATTGGTTTTATACTTAAAAACTCCGTCTGCGGTTATTCCTTCAATACCCTTATCATTTGTATTGAATTTTTCCCCTACTCTGAAATTATCTGAAAGCCACATTTTCGCTCTATCATAAAGTTCCTGTTTCGTCACAGAAGAATCCACTTGAATAGCTTCTTCATAGGTCAACTCCTGGCAGAATAATAAAGAATTCAATAATAAAAATGTTAATAGGATGATCTTTTTCATGTTCTATTTCTCTTTGTTTATAACCTTAATTTGTTTGGCAAATATAGTATCACAAGGCATTTGAAGGATACGGATATCCGTAAAGCCCATATTATAATCAATATTTTTTATGCTATATTTATCACTTAAACTTTTAGCCCTATCATGATAAAAAATAAAGGATCGCTGGCTGGTAAAACCGCTGCAATCATCCGCAAAATTTTCATCGTCAGCTTTATTGCACAATCAATATTCCTTTTCTCTCAAAATCTCAATGAAGATTTGGCCCATTATCTACAAGATGCAGACAGTATTGTATTGACAAGCCATGCAGACCTTATATTAGAAACTGAAAGACCGGGGAAAAGTACAGTAAGAATAAAGCGATCTTTACTAAAAGACGGAATTCCGAACAGCGAAATCATAAGAAAAAAAGCCCTCCTCACTTTGGAGGCAAAACAGGAGCTCATTAATATTATAACAGGACAGAAAAAAAATAAACCATGGGACGGAAACTATTGTTTTGAACCTCATAATACATTGTTTATCTATAAAGCTAGTCAGTGGTCATATATTGATTTCTGCTTCGGCTGTGATCATTATTATTTCTCAAAAGAAATTCCGGTAAACAAAGAAGAATTTCTGATGACTTATGAAGACTGGAGAACGCTGGATGCATTTTTCCAGAAACAGGGAGTGCATTGGGATGGTCCTATGAAAGATATCAGAATTGATCGCTCCGGAAAGTAATCAATTCTGATGTAGTAAAATGATCTTTTTAAAGAATTATTCTGCTTTATTTTTCAGCATCATCAAAAGGTTGTACGCTCCTTTCTTTACAATTTTTTTATCCTTTAAAAAATCAGCTTTTGTAATCTCGGTAAACTGATCATCAGAAATTCCGGTTACCACTGGAATCATTTTATAACCTGACTTCCCGAGATCTTCGAAAACATAATTTTTATTTTCATAGGAAACAACGGCTTCGTTGGGAAGTCCCAGCGTATAACGGCTGCTGATATTCACTTCAGCATTTACATACATTCCTTTTACAAAATCTGTATTTACAGAGGAAAGTTTGGCTACAGCAGTTGCAGAACCTCCATTTTCAATACTTGGAACTACGCTGACAATCTTCGCATTGGATTTTACATCCGGTTTCTGATTATTGTACACCATAATTTCGTCGCCTACCTTTACATCATTCACATCATTTTCAAAAACCTGCAATTCCAAAAGTAATCCGGCAGGGTTAATCAGTTCAAACAAAGTATTGGCAGGGTTGATATACTGCCCGTTATTTACCAGAATCTTGCTTACAAAACCTGTAAACGGAGCATAAATATTAATTCTACTTCGGATATTTCCTGTGGTTAAACCTTTCGCATTAATCCCAATGATACGAAGCTTTTCTTCCAGTCCTTTTAAAGTTGCATTTAAGGTAGAATAATCTGCCTGAGCGGTCTGCATGGTTTTGTCACTGCTGGCTTTGCTTGTATTAAGGTCTTTCTGGCGGTTGAAATTCAATCTTGCAGCTTCCAATTGGGCTTTTGTCACCAGGTAATCCTGCTGAAGCTGTATAAACTGAGGATCTTCAACAACAGCCAGTACCTGACCTTTATTGAAATGGCTCCCATTGATGATATTGATAGATTTGATATGACCACCCATAATACTTGAAAGAGAGCTGATATGAGAAGGCGCAATGACTGCTTTACCATTCAGACGAACCCGTTTCTCCATATTTCTGTTCTGAATGAAAGTCGTCGTTATACCAGTCGACTGAAGCTGCTGTTCTGTAAGACGAACCGTATTTTCGGTGCTCTTACTGAATTTTTTGTTTTCATAAACCGTTTTCTCCTCTTCTTTTTTTCCTGAACAAGAAGATAAAACAAGAACTAAAGTAAGGCTGTATATTGATATTTTTTTGAATTGCATCATGATGTTATTTTGAAATTAAGAAATTAAGTTCGGCTCCGATCTGATTCAGTTTTTCCAATTGATCAATGTAGTCTGCTTTTGTTTTAACCGCCTGATTCACCAATATTACCCAGTTGAGATAATCTATCTCGCCGACTTCCATTTGTTTTTGAGCCGTTTTTAAAATGGTTTCAGACTTTGGAAGTTGTTTTTGTTCGTAGTTTTCAATGATTTTCTGCTGATTCATATAATTGCTGATCTGCTGATTTAATCTGTTTTTAAGTTCAATCTCTTTTCTCTGATACTGATTTTCTGTAACGGCAATCTTCGCCTGTGCCGCTTTTGCCAATGCTCTCTGCCCTTTTGTAAACAAAGGAATTCCAACACCCACCTGCACCGAATTGAACCGGTTATTGTTGATATTTTTCATACTTTGATTGGTATATCCTACCAAAAGATCAGGAAGCAGTCTGCTCTTTTCCAACTGTATTTCTGCCTCTCCCACTTTAATCTGCTGTTGAAGGTATTGAAGTTCCGGATGTTGTTTTACACGATCATCAGAAATCTGAAGAGCAATATCCATAATCGGTTTTTCTGCTACAGGCAGATAGGTTTGTTCAGACTGAAGAAGCAATTGAAGTTGTAATTTTGAAATATTCAGATCATTTTCAAGGCTGTTCAGCTGTACTTTTATCTGTTCGTTCTGAATTTCTGCGGTAGATTCTTCCAAAATATTGGCTTCTCCTTTTTTTAATCTCAAAGAGGCTTTTTCAGCAAAATTGTGATACAGTTTGCTGATGTATTCCAATACTTTTTTCTTTTCCTGAAGTACTAAAATTTTATAGAAAACATCCGTCACTTCTTTGGTAAGCTGAGTTTTTGTGAGATTTTGGTTGATTACACTCGCAGTCCATTCCGCATTCAGCATCTGCTTTCTTTTAGAATAAACCGTGGGAAAACTGAATCTTTGAGATATTCCGAATGAATTATCTGTTTCCTCCCCCTGAATCTGCCCAAAACCTCCAGTTAATTCCAACTGAGGAATATCCAGATAGCTTGCTTTTAATTTCTCCTGATATTCAGAAATTAATTTAGAGTTTCTCAATATTCCGTTCTGCTGAAAAGCTTTTTCCAAAGCCTGATCATAAGTAATATTCTCTTGGGCACTGATACTTCCGAAAGAAATCAGCAACAAGAAAACAGACAGTTTTTTATAATTATTTTTTTTAGAGAATTTCATTTTATCTTTATTAATATGTTCAAACAAAACGTAGAGAATAGGAAGTACAAATAAGGTTAGAAGAGTGGCCAACATCAAACCACCAATCACAACGGTAGCCAATGGCCTCTGAACTTCTGCGCCCGCTCCGCTGCTTATTGCCATAGGAAGGAATCCGAGAGACGCTACAAAAGCCGTCATCAAAACCGGACGAAGCCTGATTCTTGTTCCCATCAGTACAATTCTGCTGGTATTGTTGAGTCCGTTCATTTTCAATCGGTTAAATTCTGATATCAAAACAATTCCATTAAGCACTGCCACCCCGAATAAGGCTATAAATCCTACTCCCGCACTGATACTGAAAGGCATTCCTCTCAAGGCAAGAAAATATACTCCTCCAATAGCTGATAAAGGAATGGCGGTGTAGATCAAAAGGCTGTGTTTTACGGATCCGAAAGCAAAGAATAGCAATAGGAAAATCATCACTAAAGAAATAGGAACGGCAACTCCCAGTCTTGCTTTTGCTTCATTCAGGTTTTCAAATGTTCCTCCGTAAGAAATGGTATATCCGGGAGAAAACTTAAGATTTTTGCCTGCTTTTTGCTGAAGTTCTTCTACAATGCTCTGTACATCTTTTCCTCTGGCATTAAATCCAACAATGATCCTTCTTTTGGTATCTTCTCTCTGAATCTGGTTCGGACTGTTTTTAAGTTCTACTTTAGCCAACTGAGACAAAGGAACCTGCTCTCCTGAGGCCGTAGGAACCAATAAATTCTGAATACTTGTAAGATCTTTTTTATATTCATTATCCATTCTGACAACGATATCAAACTTTTTCTCTCCTTCATACAAAGAACCCGCAGTTTGGCCTGCAAAAGCCATATTAATCACTCTGTTGATTTCTGCTACAGAAATATGATGACGGGAAAGCTCTGAACGGTTATAATCAATCACTACCTGTGGCGCTCCTACTACTGGTTCTATATAAAGATCCTGCGCTCCTTTTACTGTATTGATAATGCTTCCCAGCTTTTTGGCATACACCGTAAGGCTGTCCAGGTTTTCACCATAAATTTTACAGACTACATCCTGTCTGGCTCCTGTCATCAGCTCATTAAAACGCATTTGTACAGGGAACTGAAAACTGGTCGTTAACCCTGGAATAATTTTTAATGCTTTACTCATTTTATCAGACAGTTCCGGGAATGATTTTGCAGAGGTCCATTCTTTTTTAGACTTCAAAACAATGATCATATCTCCTGCATCCATAGGCATTGGCTCTGTAGGGATTTCTGCACTACCGATCTTCACCACAATTTTCTGTATTTCCGGGAACTGTTTCAAAAGGATACTGGAAGCCTGCGTCGTTACTTTTTTGGTTTCGTTGATGTTGCTTCCCTGCAGAATTCTCATTTCCACTGCAAAATCTCCTTCTTCTAGGGATGGAATAAATTCACCGCCCATTTTCGATAAGGTATAAACAGCTCCGACGAAAAGTATCAACACAGTAATGATGATCGTTTTTCTGAATTTAAGAGCTTTCATCAACAGTTTTTGATGTCCTGTTTCCACTTTTGCCATCACCCTGTCTGAAATATTGTCTTTTTCTTTTTTCTTTCTGCTCAACACCAGAGAACTCATCATCGGAATATAGGTAAGTGAAAGGATAAAAGCTCCTATTAAAGCAAATGCAACAGTCTGTGCCATAGGTTTAAACATTTTACCTTCAATTCCCTGAAGGGTAAAAATCGGAAGGTAAACAATCAAAATAATGATTTGCCCAAAAACAGCACTGTTGACCATTTTTGTTGCTGAACTGGAAACCTGCTCATCCATTTCATTTTTGCTGAGCATATTATCTTTTCCGAAATGCTTTTTATGGGCCAACTGATGCAGTACTGCTTCCACAATAATAACGGCTCCATCTACAATAAGACCGAAATCCAAAGCACCAAGACTCATCAGATTTCCTCCTACCCCAAAGATGTTCATCATAATAATAGCAAAAAGCATTGCTAAAGGAATGACAGAAGCAACCAATAAACCTGCTCTGAAGTTGCCTAAGAAAAGAACAAGAATAAAGACAACAATCAGAGCTCCTTCCATCAGGTTGGTCTTTACGGTACTGATGGTATTGTTCACCATTTTAGCGCGGTCAAGGAAAGGCTCAATAACCACGCCTTCTGGTAGAGATTCCTGTATTTTTTCAAGTCGCTGCTTGATATTTCCAATGACCTCATTCGCATTTTCTCCTTTAAGCATCAGAACAATAGCGCCTGAAACTTCTCCTGTATCATTAAAAGTCATCGCCCCATATCTTGTGGCGTATCCTATCTTGACAGATGCTACATCTTTGATATGAATCGGAATTCCTTCTTTGGTTTCTGCCACCTGAATGCTTCCGATATCATCTGTACTGCCCAAAAGCCCTTCGCTGCGGATAAAAAGAACGGTTTCTTTTTTCTCAATATAAGCCCCACCTGTATTTTGGTTATTCTTTTCCAATGCTGCAAAAACATCGTTGATATTGATATTGAATGCCTGAAGTTTATTGGGATTGATGGCGATTTCGTACTGTTTCAGCTTACCACCGAAGCTGCTGACATCTGCGACTCCTTTCGTTCCCAACAGCTGGCGTCTTACCACCCAATCCTGAATGGTTCTCAGCTCTGTTTCGTCATATACATTTTCGTATCCTTTTTTAGCTCTTACCACGTATTGAAAAATTTCCCCCAGCCCGGTTGATATAGGTCCTAGTTCTGGTTTCCCGATCCCTTCGGGAATGTTATCCTGAACAAGTTGCAGACGTTCTTGAACCTGCTGACGGGCCCAATAGACATCTGTTTTATCGTCGAAAACAACCGTTACCAGAGAAAGCCCGAAACGTGAAAGACTTCTCAGCTCGGTAATCCCACTGATATTACTGGTAGCTTGTTCAATAGGAAAGGTAACCAGCCGTTCTATGTCTGCGGCTCCGTAAGAAGGTGCTGTGGTAATGATCTGAACCTGATTATTGGTGATATCAGGCTGTGCATCAATAGGAAGTTTAGTGGTTTCGTACACTCCAAAAAGGACGAGAGCTGCTGTAAACAGAGCAATGATGAGTTTATTCTTTACAGAAAACTCAATAATTTTATTTAACATGAAAAAACTATTAATTAATCATTCGGAATGCCTATGATCATAAAGTATCGTATAGAAATACAAAAGCAGTTTGTACAAAATCTAAGCGCCAATTTTCAACTTTAAAAAGAAGAAAAATGTGCATGCGTTTTCATCTTGAAAGTTTAGGATTTCCCAGCTGTTTCAATAGTGAATACAAAGCTTTTTTTGATTTCTATAGTACCATATAAAAACGATTACAAGACATGGCGAACTTATTGATATGTAACAAGAATTGACTACTTTATATCTAAAACATAAAGCGCAAGTTTTCAGTTCGAAATCAATTAAGAAATCCGTGGTGGCTGGAAAATTCGGGAAAGGTAAAGGTTTGAAAAATCTTTTTCCTGATAGATACTGTTTTTCTGAGGAACAGGTTCTTCTTTAGGTTTTTTAATCTCGAAAGTAAGTTCAGGAAGTTGTGCGTGTACAGTAAGTACAATAGGTGGATTAATGAAAGGTAGCTTTTGATCAGCATCCCAATCCGCATCTTTTTTATGATTGTCATAATGCTCCATGACAAATTCTGAAAAACTTCCCTGGTATTCTACAAAATGCTGCACAAACATAGGCACTTTAAGTACTTCCCCCGCATTGGTGGTAGCCAGCACATACATCATCGAGCATAATATGGAGAACCATTTTATCATTCCTGCAAATATAGGGCTTAAATTTTTGTCTGAAAAGCCCTTCAGTATTAATTTTATTTTAATTGCTATAGCCCGGAACAGGCTCATACATCATCTGATCATTAAGAATTTTCAGGAACAGGCTCATTGCCGGACTGATCCATTTATTGGAATGATAAGCTGTGATCATTGTCACCGTACACTGAAATCCTTTGATGTTAATTTCCTTAATCTCTCCTTTTTTAATCTCTTCATCTACTACAAAATGCGGCAGACAGGCTATTCCCAGATTATTTATAATGCTTTTTTTAATGGCTTCTATGCTCCAGAGTTCGATACTTTGCCCTGTCCGGATATTTTTTTTCTTAAGATATTCTTCAAAATGCTGTTGATAAATCCCATTCACGTCATTGTTGATGATAGAACATGATTTTATCTGATCTTTCTTATCAAAGTTTTTTTCCTGTTCGGAAAATTGTGGCGAGGCCATCACTCCAACGGTAAAAGAACTCAGTTCCGTGACTTTGATCTGATCATCATATCCATGTACCTGATAGTGAATACCTAAGTCGATATCATTTCGGATAATCTCTTTCTGTACTTCGTAGCAGTTTCTCACTTTTAATTTCAGTTTTACATCGGGAGCCATTTCTACAAACTTTTTAAGTACAGGCTGTAAAATATAGGTTAACAAACTGTCCGAAACCGACATGGTGAGATTTCCTTCTACTTTCTGATCCTTTGAATTCAGTTGTTTGATCTGCTCTATTTCCTCTTCTATTTTTTTAATGTGCGGGATCAGTTTTAAAGATTGTGCAGTAGGCAGCATTCTTCTTCCTATTTTTTCAAACAGGGGAAATTTAACCTCATTTTCAAGCTGCTGAATCTGATAACTGATTGCAGACAGAGAATAGTTGAGCTCTTTTGCAGCATCCTGAAAATTTCCTTTTTCTACAATTGTTTTAAAACTTTTGAGCTGATGAAAGTCCATACTTCAATTTTTTCGAAGTAAAAGTATGAATAATTCCGATTGTCTGAAGTATTTTAGCTGATTAATTTTGCTAAAAAAAGATATGTGGTTTTCATTTTTTATTTACAGTGTGCTCACAGCACTTCTTCCCGGCCCCAATAATATTCTGGCCTTAAACAGTACGATGAAATCAGGATATAAGAACAGTAAAGCACTCCTGGTCGGGATATACTCAGGATTTACCCTTGTAATGATACTGGCAGCTGTTTTTACCAGTTTCCTTCTCAATTCCTATGGTTTTCTGCTTAATTATCTGAAATATATCGGAGCTGCCTATCTTGTTTATCTTGCCTGGTCGGTGGCTTCAGGAAAACCGGCAGAACTGGATCATCACAAAGAAGAATATACCTCTAAAAAATCCGAATACTTTTGGAAGGGATTTCTGTTGCAGTTGGTGAATGTTAAAATTATTATTTACGGAATTACGGCATTCAGCAGTTTTATTTTTCCTCAGTTCAAGGAACAGTGGATCATCCTTATTTTTGCTTTCCTTCTTTCTTTTATTGGTAGTTCAGCTACCTGGATCTGGGCAGTGGCAGGCCAAAGACTTCATCAGTTTTTAAACCGTCATTACAAAATCGTCAATACAGTGATGGGAATTCTTCTGTTATACTGTGCGGTAAGTTTATTCTTATAAGAAGTTTGACTGTTGTGGTTTTCTAAAAAACAAAAAGTACTTTCAACATAATGAGTGAAGGAAAATTAACGATACGAGTCATAGATGCCTCAGATCTCTCTTTTGTATCATGAACTCTGGTTTCTTCAAAAAACATATTGCAGACAAAAAACTACAGCAGAAATAAACTTTTAGAGTCTTGATTTTAATCGGCTTAACGTTTCCTGAGAAATATTAAGGTATGAAGCCACCATTTTATTGGAAAGCCTTCTTACAATGATTGGATTTTCATCCAAAAGCTGACGGTATTTATCAAGAGCATCCTGAACAAGAAAAGACATCAGTCTCTTTGTATTGTTCACGTAAGCGGTTTCCAGATATATTCTATAGAATTTTTCCCATTGAGGGATAATATTCAAAAGATGATAAAAATTTTTATGGGTAATATAATATACTTCTGAATCTTCCACCGCCTGAATACATTCGTCAGAAGGTTCAGAAGTGATAAAACTGGTTAAAGCCGTAGCAAATTGGTTTTCAAAAGCAAAATATCGTGTAGAATCCTGACCTTCTTCATTGATGAAAAATATACGGAGACAGCCGGAGACTACAAAAAAAGTTCTCTGGCTGTTCTGCCCGCTGTTAAGGAGCATTTCATTCTTTTTTAACTGAATAGGTTGAAAATAAGAAAGAATCGTTTTCAGTTCTTCATCTGTGGTAGATATTCTCTTATTAATGTATGTAGTTAAAAGTTCCTGCATGTAAGCAAAAGTAGTGATAAATGGCTTTGCTTACAATTTCCTAAGCTTTTTTCATTAGCTCTCTGCCTGCCCGGATCTCCAATATGAACAGGCGTAAAGTCCGTGAGAATCCCATTCCAATATTTTTTTGAAATAGTCGCGCAGATCATGAACCGTATGATATTCAGCAGCAATAAATACGTATTTCTTGGATATTCCAGATGGAAATTCAATTTGTCGCGTAATATCCGCCAGCATACTTCCGTTTTCGGGAGATGAATTATAAAGCCATTTCACAGTAAGATCTGCAGCAGAACATAGAATGAGTTCATCTTCTTTACCATGCACTTCTAAAAGTACTTTTGCTGTTACATATGATGGCAATTGTTCTACAATAGCACAGATTACCGGCAATGCAGTAGCGTCTCCTACAAAAAGATAAAAATCCACCTCTGGAACCAATGGTTTTGAGCTTTCTTTCATTCCTATTTCCAATGAATCTCCGATTTTGGCTTTTGATGCCCATGCAGAAGCGGGTCCATTATCTCCGTGGGATACAAAATCAATCGTTAGCTCTCTTTTTATCAAGTCAATTTTACGATTTGTATAAGTACGAATCAGGGGTTCTCCATTTTCCGCGGATGGAATGAAGATCTTATTATTAGATCCTGATTGCACATGAGCCAACAGTTCAGCCTGAGCATCATCAATATTGAACACCACACGGATAAGATGCGGAGTGAAAAACGTCTTACTTTTCACATTGAATACAGACCGTATCTTCTTTGTTGTCATTACATTTGTTATCATCAATTTTTTGTATTTATTTTTTGTTAAATAATAGAATAATAATGGACAGGATGCAGCTTATTCCTCCAAATAAATAGACCGACTGATAATCCAGCCAACCAGCTACCAATCCTGCAATAGGACCGGCAAGTCCTAATGAAAGGTCAACAAATGCGACATAAGCCCCTAAAGCCGTTCCCCTCATCTGAGGTTTTACTTTCTGAATCGCCATCACTCCCAAGGCAGGAAAAACGAGTGAAAATCCAATTCCGGTTAACCCACAACCCAAAATGGCCATCGCTTTGGAAGCAGAAGTCCAGATCAGAATCTGTCCTATTACCTCGATGATTAAAGAAACAGATGCAATTTTGAACCCTCCGTATCTATCGGGAAAAGAAGCGAAGAAAATCCTTGTCAACACATAACATATCCCAAAAATCATAAAGGCCAGTGAAGCGTCTCCCCAATTTTTTTCAGTGAAAAACAGAGATATAAAGGAAGCAATACAACCAAAAGCCATAGAAGAAAATGCAAGACTGAGTCCCTGTCCCGATATGGCACCAATAACTTTATAAAAAGGAGTTCTGATATGTTCTTTATCTACTGGAATAGATGGTAATTTTGCTGTAGACAGCCAGCTTACAAGCGGAAGTAATGCCATAAGAACAAAAGCAGGCAATATACTGTAATCTTTGTTCAACCAAATGCTTAAAGGAGCTCCAATGGCAATTCCTGCGTACATGGCAATTCCGTTCCATGTCATTACTTTACCGGAACATGAAGGACCTACAAGACCTATTCCCCAGGTTAATGCTCCTGTTACAAGAAAACTTTCTCCCACTCCATGAATGATTCTTGCTATCAGTAAAAAACCAAGCGCCCAGAATCGATCTGCCTGTAATAATATGGCTAAAATATAGGCTATCCCGGCAATTACCGCCAGAATAATCCCCAACATTTTACTGTTTTTTGCCCCTTTGGTATCCGTCATCTTTCCGGAATAAGCACGGGTAACGAGGGTTGCCAGAGATTGAAGTCCGATAACCAATCCTATCATAACACTATCAAATCCCAAATTTTTCTGAACAAAAGCAGGAAGCACTCCCAACGCAATTCCTATAGTAAGATACACTGCAAATACCGAAACGATAATAGGAGCAGTTGCTTTATAGAAGTTGATGGTTTGCCCTCTTTCTAATGTAATACTCATAATTCTTTAATTTTTAATGATCGGGTGCAAAGGTCTTTCTAAGTCGGGTACGAAACTTTGACCTAGATCAAAAAAGGAAAAAAACATTCGGTATGTACAGGAAAGGTTTTAGAAAGGATAAAAATTCAATTCATGCAATAAAACAAAAGACCGTTATACATTAAAATTAATTATTTATAGAAAAATTTAAATTAATTATCTTTTCTTTTCAAAAGAATAGAAGCAATCAAAAACAGGCAATATAGGGTTTGTGATAAACGTAAGCCCGAATTTCGAAATCTTAAAGAAAAACCCCATCAATTGAAGGATAATTATTTTTACTTAAAATAAATAATATTTAAAAAAAATCCCCATATAATGCACTACATAATATAAATTTTGCTTATATTTGTGAATCGAAATAATTTTTTTTCATCATTTGTGTTTTTTTAAGGTCTCCACTCTTGGGGACCTTTTTGTTTTTATCGACTCTATAATGAAGAATTTGATGCTTATCTGAAAAAACAAGAAAACGTGAAATATCGAAGCCATAAAAACACTGCAAATACCTTTACGAAGCCCATTACATAGAATTTCAAATTCATATAAGTCCCTTTTACAGGTTTAAATTTTACCTTTTATTCGTTATATCGCTTTATATTTTTTATAAAATCCGTAGGACGGAACTGCATTACCGACTGAAAGCTTCTTGTATAAGCCTGTATGCTCTTATACCCTACTTCATAAGCGGTTTCAGAAATGGTGAAATTTCCCGAACTCAGGAGTTCAAGACTTTTGATGATGCGAAGCATTTGCTGATATTTGATCAACGTCAACCCTGTTTCTTTTTTAAAAATACGTTCCAGTGTGCGTAATGATAGCAAAGCTGTATCTCCCAGCTCTTCAATTCTGATCTCTTCACGGTAATGATGATGAAGATATTCAATGACTTTGGTAAGACGTTTATCTTTGGGAAGACAGATATGGAGTTTGAGCGAATGTTCCACAAACTGAGGAAGTTCATTAAAAAGAGCCTTTAAAAAAAGAGTTTCACTCTTATCTTTAGTAAAGAGTTTTGACCATTTTTCAGCATATTTTATCATTTCTTTCAGAACCGGCGGAACAGAAAACACACTCACTTCGTTGTAGAAAGGAGCTTTTCCATCTGTATCGGCAAACATGATCATCAGCTTGATCTTTTCAGAATGCGAATTGGTTTTATGAACAGCATTGGGCGGAATCCATACCGCATGATTCTGCGGAAGAAGATAAATTCTTTCCTCAATGGTAATATACTGAAAACCGCTTTCTACATATACCAGTTGACCTTTTTGATGATGATGAAGTACGTCATCATGAACCCAGTTTTCTTCAAACCAAACAAAATAAGGTTTATTCAATTCATCAACTTCGATATTGCTGTGGGTATTCATGTCGTTTTAGGTTAAAACTTTGGCAAAATTAAACAAAATTACTGTACTAATTTTGCACAAAAGTTTTTATCATGATGAAGAATGAAGTAAAAAAAGATGCTTCGTATGTTTTATTAATCATTAATGTTCTGGTTGTTATCCTTATTTCAAGCAACCTCCGTTCTCCTATTGTTGCTGTAGCACCGGTACTCGGAGAAGTAAGGGATACGTTGAAACTGGATAATTTTCAGGTCAGTTTGCTTACCTCTATTCCACTTTTTATGTTTGCGGTGTGTTCTGTTCTGGTAAGCAGATTTTCAAGTAAATTGGGAATCAGCAAGCTGTTGTTATATTCTTTGATCATTTTAAGCTTTGGTCTGTTTCTGAGAATTACCGGTTCTCTTTGGCTATTATTTTTAGGTTCTATCTTTATTGGGCTAGGAATATGTATAGGAAACGTTGTAACTCCAGGATATGTTAAGAATAATTTTCCCAAACAGATAGGAATTATGACCGGTATTTTTGCTGTATCAATGAACCTTACCGCAGCTTTGGCATCAGGTTTCAGCGTAAAAATCGGAGAATGGACAGGGTTTGGATGGCGTGGATCTTTAGGAGTTTGGCTGGTAATTGCCGCTTTGGCATTTCTGGTTCTGATTCTGGAATTTATCTTCAACAAAAAGAATACGGACCAGCCGAAAGCTACAATCAGTACCTCAGATTTTAATATGTTCAAATCTTCCCAGGCCTGGAATATCAGTATATTTATGGGATTACAGTCTTTATTTTATTATTGCCTGGTTGCCTGGCTTCCTTCATTTCTTGCAGATTATCATATGCCGAGTGATAGCTCAGGATGGGTTTTCTTTGTGATTCAGATTACGATGATCCCGGTAACGTTCTGCTGTCCTATTATTGCCAGTAAAATGAAAGATCAGAGAATGATGATCGTTTTTGTGTGTACCTTAATGTTTGTCAGCACAATGATGTTTGTATTCATGAAATCAAACTGGATCTACGTAAATGCTGTTATTATAGGCATTGCCAACGGATTATCTTTCAGCCTTTCTATTCTATTTTTTTCAACGAGAACCAAAAGCAGCATCAATGCCGTGAAGATCTCCGGAATGGCACAATCTGTAGGATATCTGATTGCTGCGTTTGGCCCTCCAGTATTTGGTAAACTTCATGATTGGGACGTTTCCTGGAACAGCTCATTTTATTTTATGAGTAGTGCCGTATTAGTCATGTTCTTTTTTGGAATGAAAGCGGCCAAAAACAAATATGTAGAAGATTAAAAAAATTAACCCCGAATGCCTTTGGATTGAAAAAAGGTATTCGGGGCTTTTTTATTGTATATAAAAGATGTAGAATCTTATTTTGAGGCTTTCAAAGATTTTAATTTTGCAGCCAGCAAACTGCTCACTTCTACTGCAACATTTCTTTTCCCCGCTTCTACGGATGCCGAAGAAATACTGGCATTAATTTCCGGGATATAAATAGCATCGGTTCCCAAACCTCCACCATGGTTATAAGCCATCATGCCTCCACTTTTAATTTTTCTGATTCCCAGGCAATAGTTGATTTCCAAATTGGGTGGAACGTCCGTATACATCAATTGTAATACTTTTGGATTTTTAATTATTTTTCCGTTAAACAGCATTTGGAAAAACTGAGCCATTTCTTTCACATTGGAAGCTATTCCACCACCACCGTAGAGATCCCATGATGGGTTTAGATCTTTGATCTGCCAATCAAACTGTCTCCAATATTGATTAACCAATGGAAGTGAACTTTCCGGTTTTTTCTCCAGCTGAATAAACCATGTACTTTTAATTCCAAGCTTTTTATAGTTCAAAAGACTTCTTAAGGCTTCATAGAATGGCTTTCCTGTTTTCTGTTCAATAATTTCAGAGATCAGAACATAATTGATATCTGCATACCTAAAAACAGTTCCGGGCTCCCCCACTTTTTTCTCTTTTCCAGCCAAAGCAATCTGTTCATCCCTCGTCCAATTATAGGTTTTATGGGTATTGATAAAACTGAAATAATTTTCCGTCACATAATCATTGATACCTGCAGTATGTGATAAAAGGTGGCGCAGATTTATTTTTTCCACATCATATCCATCATCGGAAAGAACTTTTAAAGTCTTTGCGCTGAGAAGATTTTTGATAGGAGTATCAATGCTCAATTTACCGTTTTCTACCAATCTAAGGATCGCTGCAGCCATGTAAGGCTTTGTTGTACTGGCAATCAGAAGAGGTTGCGCGGGATCGATAGGTTGTTGATTATCTTTTCCGTTTTTTCCGACAGCATAGCTCCATGAGATTTTATGGTCCGGAGATTCTACATCAACAATTAACCCAATCATTTCAGGATGAGCATTGTACGTGGAATCTACTATTTTTTTGAACAGGGCTTCTGTATTTTGTGCAAAAACATGAGCACTGAAAGCTACTGAAGCAGTGATTGAAAGGATAAGTCTCATAAGAATCGATTAGACGCAAAAATATTAAATCTTTTCTTAAAAAGCGTTCATCAGTTAGGAAAGAACAACTTGTTCATTATCATTTAACACAAAACATCTTTTTTCCAATCCTTTTTCATTCATTTTTTTCTGAATAAAGTTTCTATCTTCTTTACAATGGCTTACTGCTTCCAAATGAGTAACCCATACGGAAGCTTCCGGGGCGTATTCGCAGACTTTAGCAATATCTTCACTGGTCATAATAATAGGGTCTCCTACTACAAAAGTAGCAGCCCCACCGGCTACAATAATATGCTGAGGTTGATACCTACTGATCTCTGCTGCAATATCATCATACCAAATACTGTCTCCAACGATGTAAACGGATTCTTTTTCTGTCTTCAATACAAAACCGTTCACCAGCCCCATTTTCTCACCGATTTCCCCGGTTCCGTGCTGTCCTTTCGTGATAGAAATTTCAATATTATTCCAAAGGATGGAAGTATTGATAGGAAGAACATTTAAAAATCCTTGTTGAGCGATCTGGTCTGCAATAATTTCGGAACACAGTATAGGTGTATTCTTATCAACAAGTTCTATTGCTTTGGCATCCCAGTGATCCGGATGAAGATGGGTAACTGCAACGGCATCCACTGTTTGTAATTTTTCTATCAGCTCTTTTTCACTGAATGGAAGATCTACCAAAGGGTTCAACATTTCGTTATCTGTCATAGGAAACACTCCTAGAGATCCTTTTTCTCCAAGCATAGGGTCTATCAGTATAGAAGTTCCGTTAATATTCAATTCTAATGTGGCGTTGCGCCAAAGGTGTAATTTCATTTTGTTTACATTTGTATTACAAAACTATGGTGAGATCTGGGTAAAACAATCGAGGGTTACTAAAAGGTTAACCATATACATTCAAGTAATTTATGAATTTTGAAGAATTTAAAAACTGTGGTTTGAGAAAAAGCCTGGATATTCTTTCCGGAAAGTGGAAACCATTGATCTTACACAGTCTTTTCGAAGAAGAAAAAGTACGTTTTGTAGAACTATGGAGAAAAATGCCGAGAGTGTCCAAAAAAGTACTTTCCGAACAGCTAAAACAGCTGGAAGACGATCATATCATTCAACGGATTGAAGTGTATAATTTCCCTCCCGAAGTGTATTACAAACTGACCGAAAAAGGAGAAAAACTTGGCCCTATATTAAACCAACTGCATGCATGGGGCAATGAATTGAATTCGTAACAACATATATTATATTCAAACAAAGACTTTTAAAAAGACTGTTTTGGGGATATTTTGAATGATTTCGAGAAGATTTTATATATTAGCCCAAAATACAAAAGTTGCTTCTATTTTAATAAAAACTATAACCTTACCATTTTACAAATGAAAAGAATTATTATTTCAATTTACGGTGCATTTTGCATCTCTGTTACTGCACAGACTTCTCCTCCACCAACTCTTCAAAGATCGATTACTCCTTCCCGCGGATTGACAATCAATACAAGAAAAAGTACGTTAATTGAAAAACGGACGACCCATTTAAATAATTTCAAAAATTTAAATATCCAGAAAATTGTCACCAAAGATGTGTCGGACAATTCATCAGAAAGCCTTCTGGGAATTATGTATGAATACGAAACATTTGATGAGATCTCAAGAAAAACACTGACTATTGATAAGAATGAACTTGGTAAATTAATTCAGGCTCTTCAAACGATGGAACAGAAAGAGAATGAGAAAAACAGTCAGGAAGCAAAGTATAAATTTGTAACGACCAATAATATTGAATTTGGAAGTGTTTATCGTGAAAAATCTTCCAGCTGGGCTCATTATATAAAAATTCCTTCCTCTTATTACCATCAGAATTTAACTGAATTTTCTAAGGAAGAATTGAAGTACCTGATCAAGATTCTAAAGAATGCTGAACAGGAGCTATAAAGCTCATTTTACTATTTTACAACCTTATAGACTTTTGAAATCTATAAGGTTGTATATAGATTAATCTCCGAACTGATTCAGAACTTCCAGAATATTCTGATAAACAGATTCCAGCTCTTCCGCTGTGATACAATATGGCGGCACCAGATACAGTACATTTCCTAGTGGACGCATAATGATTCCGCGTTGTAAAAATTCCTGGTAAAGCTTTTTTCCTATTTCATTAAAATAGGAAGTTCCATGCCCTGTTTTGAAATCAAAAGCTAAGATTGTTCCGATCTGACGGGCATTTTCTACCTGAGAATGATTCGAAAGTACTTTTAAAAATTCTGAATGCTGATGAGTGATCCGTTTGATATTCATTTGAGTTTCTTCTTTAAGTAGCAGTTCCATACTGGCCAAAGCTGCAGTACATGCTAGAGGGTTAGCTGTAAAAGAATGACCATGGAATAACGTTCTGTGATGATCTTCCGACAAAAAGGCATTATAGATTTCATCTGAACAGGTGGTGACTCCCATAGGCATCGTCCCGCCTGTTAACCCTTTTGAGAAGCACATAATATCCGGTTTTTCCGTCAGATAATTGGCAGCAAAAAGATTCCCGGTTCTTCCGAATCCTGTAAAAACTTCATCCTGAACCATAAGAATCCCCTGTTCTCTACAGATTTTCATGAGAGCATTCAGATCTTCTGCTTTGTACATCAGCATTCCGGCCGCTCCCTGAACCAAAGGCTCGTAGATGATGCAGGCTACTTCATCAGCAAGTTCCTGCAGCTGAAGTCTCAGGTCCTCTATATTTTCAGCATTGGGAGTATCTATAAAAATGACTTCAAACAGCATACTTTCAAAAGGTTGCGTCCAATAGCTTTTTCCACTTACCGACATCGCTCCGAAAGTATCTCCATGATATGCATTTTTGAAGGCCAGGATCTTAGTCTTTTTTTCATCCTGATTATGAGCATATTGAATACACATCTTCAAAGCAACCTCCACGGCTGTAGATCCATTGTCCGAATAAAAAACCTTTTTTTGGTTAAATGGAAGCAACTTCAGTAAGTTTTCTGAAAGCTGAACAGCCGGTTCATGGGTAAAACCCGCAAAAATAATCTGTTCTGCAGTATTCAATTGTTCAAAAACACGTTGTGCAATATAAGGATGCGAATGGCCATGCAGAGTAACCCACCATGAAGAAACTACATCCATATATTCTTTTCCTTCTTCATCATAAAGATAAAGCCCTTTTCCTTTCACAATAGGGATAATGCTGTTGGCAGTCTTCATTTGTGTATAAGGATGCCAGTTGACTGCTTTATCCCTTTCCTGAAGACTGGTTGGTGTTATTGTATCCATATATTGATATCATATGTATTGATGAATGATAAGTTTGGAAATATTAATTTGAAAACATAAATGAGTTATTGATATCTTTTATATCGTATTTAGTTATCGTGCTATCAACACAATAAATCAGATAACAGTTTTACAATAAACTTAAGAATGCTCATTATTAAAATTCCTAAACCCATCACTCATTATTTATAATTATTTAGCAACAGGTTTCTTTTTTCATCATCGGTTTAAGACCAAGAGTTTGCAACATTTGCATATCTTCGGACACGCCCGGATTAGGAGTTACCAGAAGCGTTTCTCTTTCTCCTGTAAAAATAGAATTGGCCCCTGCCATAAAGCACCATGCCTGTTCTGTTTCATCCATTTCTATACGCCCTGCACTTAATCTCACCATTGAAGAAGGCATTACAATTCTTGCCGTAGCAATCATTCTTACCATTTCCCACGTATCTACTTTTTCATTGTTTTCCAATGGTGTTCCTTCTACTCTTGCTAATGCGTTGATGGGAACAGATTCTGGATGTTTAGGCATCGTTGCCAGTGTTAAAAGCATTGAAATTCTGTCTCTATGGGTTTCTCCAAGCCCGATAATTCCACCGGAGCATACTGTAATTCCCGCTTTACGAACGTTATTGATCGTATTGATTCTATTGTCAAACGTTCTGGTAGAGATGATTTCTTCATAATACTGCTCTGAAGTATCAAGGTTATGGTTATAGGCATACAAACCTGCTTCCTGAAGTCTTATAGCCTGTTCTTCTGTAAGCATTCCCAAGGTACAACAAACCTCTAATCCAAGATCATTTACTCCTTTTACCATATCAATCACACGGTCGAAATCACGGTTATTACGAACCTCTCGCCATGCTGCAGCCATGCAGAAACGGGATGATCCGCTATCTTTAGCTTTCTGTGCATGAGCAATAACTGTTTCTGTAGGCAGTAAAGCCTGTACTTTGATATTGGTATGATATCGGGCTGCCTGCCCACAATAAGAACAATCTTCCGGGCAACCTCCCGTTTTGATGGACAATAATGTGGAGATCTGTACTTCGGAAGGATCATGCCATTCTCTGTGTACAGTCGCTGCTTTATAAATCAGTTCCATAAGAGGTAAATGGTAGATTTCCTCAATCTCTTCTTTAGTCCAGTTGTTTCTAATTTCTGTTTTTTGATCCATTATCATAATTTTGTTATTGTTAATTGTTTTGCAGCAGCTTTTATCTGCTCTTTTTCAGTACTATCGACTTCAGGAATCCTGATAATTTTTGTTTCCTTATTCACAAATCCGCAAATCACGCGTTCTGTATCTTCCGGAAAACTTCCATTAAGGATTAAAAAACCCAACGGGATATTTCTTTGTTGTAAAGCCATGATTGACAACAAACTGTGATTGATACATCCTAAATAATTCCTTACAACAAGTGCTGCCGGCAGGTGTAATTTTTCGATCAGATCAATCATAAATGTGTGGTCGGAAAGTGGTACCATTAAACCTCCGGCTCCCTCTACAATCAAAGGCTGATCGGTTTCCGGAAGCTGAAATTCATCAAGACTGATCGTTATATTTTCTTCCCGCGCAGACTGATGAGGTGATGCTGCCAATTGTAAACGATAGGTTTCCGGATAGCATTTTTCACAGTCTGTCCAGGCTTCAATTTTATGACTGTCTGTATGATGAAGATCTCCGGATTGCACCGGCTTCCAGTATTCCGCTTTAAAATATTGAACCAAAATGGCTGAGCAAGCGGTTTTCCCAATTTCGGTTCCTATTCCTGTAATAAATAATTTCATAATGTTGTCATGAGAAAGCTGATCGAAAAAGACAATCTGAAATTTTATTCTTCTGTCTTTACCTTTCGCTTTATATAAATTCTCTGATGATTTCTGTAAGTCTTACAATTTCTTTTTCCGTATTAAAGCTGTGAAGACAGATTCTGAGTCTTTCACTCCCTTCTTTCACTGTTGGACTATAGATGGCGTAGGTTAAAAAACCTTCTCCATGCAAAGTTTGCTGCATTTGTTTAAGTCTTTGATTATTGGTCACAACAATCGCCTGAACAGGACTCTTTTCCGAGGAAGGAGAATTCAGGTTTTGGCTTCGGAATAGTTGAATGTTTTCATGAAGCTTTTCAGATAATTCCTGATGGGCTTTCAAAAATTCATATCCGGCCTTAATGCTTTCCCATTGAAAATCCTGTGCGGAAGTGGTATAAATAAACGGTGATGCAAAGTTGATCAGATAAGATTTTACCATTTCATTACAAAGTATTGCTGCTCCGTATGATCCTAATGCTTTTCCATACGTAACAACTGTTGCCAAAACATTTTCCTGCAACTGATACTGATCGATCAAACCATAACCAAAAACTCCAAAAGCATGGGCTTCATCTACGATTAAATCAGCATTATACTTTTTGGCGAGCTCCGCAATTTCTGAAATAGGAGCAAAATCTCCCTCCATAGAGTACAGACTTTCTACAGCAATATAGCAATGACCGCTCTGCCTTCGTAATATATCTTCTAAATCCTCCACGTTATTATGTAAGAATTTCAATTTCCGGGCATTTGACAATCTGCAGCCATCATGCACAGAGCGATGGATCTGCTCATCCACAATAATAGTATCATGGCGGTTGGGAAGCGTTGAAAACAAAGCCAGATTAGCATTATATCCTGACGGAAAAAGCAATGCGGTCGGAAACTGATGCTGTTTAGTAATAAATTCTTCATTTAAAGCTACAATACTGCTATTTCCGCTAATCAATCTCGAACCAGTACTTCCTGAAAGCAATTGAGGATTTTCATTTACTTTCTGAAGCAAAATATTCTGAAGTTCTTTATTTCTGGCCAATCCCAGATAATCATTCGAATAGAAGTCCACACCTTGAGAGTCAAGTCTTACACTTCGTAATGTACCTTCCTCCCTCCTTTTCTCAAGAGCCTGTTGGAAATACTCGGTATGATTATGCATAATTTAACTGAGTCACCTCCTCTGTAATAGCATTCATCCATTGCTCATGCAATTCTTTCTCAATCGTCAGAACATGATCTGCGTGTGTTTTCCAATCTGCAGAAAAATCATTAAGCTGATTGATCATCTCTTCCAAATGTCCTTCTTCTTCCAGAATAATAGATTTCACCATAATTTTTGAAGACACTTTCGTTAAAACATCCTGATATACGGGATATAAATCATCGGCCCTGACTTCTATGGCATATGTCACAAAAAGATATGCGGCATATTTTAAATCTTCTTTATTTAATTGAAATGCTTCCTGAAGGTACCTGCAAGCTTTGACATCTAGGGAATGAAGATACTGTCTTGTTGCAATAGGCGCCAGAAGTTCCTGGCTTTCGTAGGTTTTGCAAAGCTCAGGGTTTATCTTTCCTATCTGTTTTTTCAGATAGTATGCATGACGATGTTCTTCAGCAGCGTGCTTCAACTGGATCTGAGTCACCAATACCGGATGTTCACATTTCGAAATTTTTCTTGCTCCGGCATTTTCCATGAAAGAAAGCGTGTTCAGCCATTTGGCATGAGTAGAGCCATCCTGAACAATCTTTTCTAAAAGATGATGAAATTCCATAGATTTTTATTTTGATGTCAAAAGTAGTATATTGCCGGATGGTTACATGGTGCCAGTTTTGATATTATGGATAGTCCGGTTAAAATTCCTTATGAAAGTTTTATAAAAATTAACAGAAAGTCTGAAACGTCAATTTATTTACAGATTGCCAATCAGCTCATCAATGCTATACAAAGAGGTGTTTTACCTTTTGGAACAAAACTTCCCGGAACGCGTACCTTCAGTGAAATGCTCGATATTCACCGTAATACTGCTGTAGCGGTATATGATGAGCTTTCTGCACAGGGCTGGACAGAAAGTTTACCCAACAAGGGGACATTCATTATTGGAAAAGAACAGGAAAAACCTGTAAAAATGAATGATTTTGAGCAAAAAAACCTTCAAAACTATCCAAAAACTACTGGATTTGCATTCAAAACATCAAACATCCTGGATAATCCGTTTGAGCATTCCGATTGCGAATATGTATTCAATGATGGGGTTCCTGATATCAGACTTACCCAAATCGGGCAGCATTCCCGGTTTTACAGCTCTATTCTGAAGCGTAAATCTCATCAAAAGATATCCGGACACTATAATCATGATGGAAGTGAATTTTTTAAAGAACATTTGTCCAGATATCTCAATCTATCCCGCGGATTACCTATTTCTAAGAACAATCTTCTAATCACAAGAAGTACGGAAATGAGTATTTATATTGTTTCCGAAATTTTACTTTCCCCTGGTGATGTGGTGCTGGTAGGAGCATTAAGTTACTTCTCCGTCAATATGATCTTCATGAAAGCAGGTGTAAATATGGTTTCCATACCCATTGATGAGGAAGGAATCATTGTAGAAAGCGTTCGGGAGGCTTGTAAAAAACAGAAGATCAGAATGCTGTACCTTACGCCTCACCACCACTATCCTACTACTGTCGCCCTAAGTGCTCAAAGAAGACTGGAACTTCTGGAACTTGCTCAGGAATATGGATTCATCATTCTCGAAGACGATTACGATTATGAATTTCATTATGACAAAAGCCCAATTTTACCTTTGGCAAGCGCAGACACCCACGGAATGGTAATCTATATAGGTTCATTTGGTAAATCACTGGCTCCCGGTTTCCGGACCGGTTTTATTGTAGCTCCCGAAAATCTGATGGCCGAAATGAGAAAATACCTCGGAATTATTGATAGGCAGGGCGATATTTTAATGGAAAGAGCCCTTGGAGAAATGATTGCTGAAGGGGAAATCAACCGTTATTTGAAGAAATCTTTAAAAATCTATCAGGAAAGGAGAGATCATCTCTGCGCTTTACTTCAGGAAAACCTTGGAGATCTTATTCGTTTTCAGAAACCTTCCGGTGGATTGGCGATATGGCTGGAATGGAATATCCCGGTTAATCTAATGCAACTCAGTCGTAATTGCGCCCGCGAAAATTTGTTTATTCCTAAAACCCTTCTTTATCAAAATAAATCCCTCACCGCCATACGATTAGGATTTGGAGATCTTGATGATAATGAAATGGAAAAAAGTATTGAAATTTTTTCAAAAAACTCAAAATTGTTCACCTAGCTTATCATTTTGGGGATTTTTCAACGCTCCATTTTGATGAATTTTCATCCTTTTTGGCTCTTTTTTATATTACATTTTCGTTAATTTTCAAGGTTATTGCAATTATTTTTGTCTCATTTTGGGACTGTGAAAAAATTAATTATATCGCATAAATCATCATAAAAGGTATCATTCATTTGTGATTTATTGTTAACGTACTCACGTTGGTTTGAAATATGTGACAAAAATCATTTTGATTTTTTGCTCAATAATATTTTATATTTACTCCATTATTTTTAATTGTTCTAAATAAATGAAACGACAATATGCACTTTCAGTCATTTTATTGGCTGCCTTTACTGCACATACTTCTGCGCAAACCAAGCAGGATAGTATTACCACAAAAGATATCAATGAAGTTATTCTGGTATCTTCACGTTCTCCGAAGCAAATCAGCGACATTCCGGGGACAGTCTGGATCATTGGGGAAAAAGAGCTCCAGACACAAATAAGAGGCGGTGCCGGGTTGAAAGAGGTATTGGGAAATATGATTCCTGGGTTTGATTTTGGAAATCAGGGAAGAACAAATTATGCCCAAAATATGAGGGGAAGAAATGTTCTGGTGATGCTTAACGGAGTTTCACTGAACAGCACAAGAGCTGCCAGCAGACAATTTGATGCGATAGATCCTTTTAACATCGAAAGAATTGAAGTTCTGTCGGGTGCATCGGCTATTTATGGAGGAGATTCTACAGGAGGAATCATCAACATTATCACTAAAAAACCAACGTCTGACAAACTTGCTTTTGAAACTTCTGTAGGACTTAAAACAGGTTTTCACAAAGATGATCTGGATAAAAGAATTGCACAGTCGATAGCAGGGGGTAATGATAAAGTGAAATTCAGATTAGGAGCTGCTTTTACACAAAACGAAGGTGCTTTTGATGCGAATGGAAACCAAATCATTACAGATGTAAAACAGGCAGACTACCAATACAACAGATCGATCGATCTTTTGGGAGGTCTAAGTGTAAAATTGAGTCCTGATCAGGATTTAAGTCTCGATCTTCAATATTACAATTCTAAAGTCAGAAATAAAAAATGGCTTTCTTTTGGTCCTGGATTTACGGGATTCACCACTAAAAATCCTGATCTGATCAATGTTCTTGGAGGAGCGGATTCTGATGTCGTTCCACGTACAGAGCGTTTTATGGCGAATCTTCAATATAATTTACGCAATGTTCTGGGGGGGCATAATTTGCTTGTTCAGGCTTATGGAAGACGTGAGGAGGCTGATTTCGGAGCCTCTTTTGCGGAAATTCCTAAACCTCCTGCAGGGGTTGTTTTGCCGGTTTTCCTTTCTTCAGGACGAGGAAATACAGATGTTTACGGAGCGAAAGCTGTTTTATCCAAAAAATGGAATGCCTTTAATTTCACTTATGGAGCAGACCTGGATTATGAAAAATTCAATGGAGATCAGGCTATTTTCAATCCGCAAATAAGCAGTGAATCCGGAGGATTGATCAATAAAGCAGATGCTTTTGTAGGAAGATATCCTGATACTAAAATATTTACACTCGCAGGTTTTATTCAGGCTGACTGGAATATTACCAAGCAACTTACCTTGTCCGGAGGAGTAAGACAGCAGTTTATCAATGTAAAACTGGATGATTTTGTCGGATTCAAAGAACAGGTGTATATGCACTTCGGATATGGTAATTCCGCAGATGTTGTAAAAGGCGGAAAGAACAATTACGACGTAACTTTACTGAACGGAAGTTTACTGTATAAATTTACCCCAGCCTGGCAGACATGGTTCAGTTTCTCTCAGGGATTCGCTGTTCCTGATGCTGCAAAATCTTATGGTTTCGGAAAGTACCAGCTGGATAACAACCGCTGGAAGCTTTTAAACAGCATGAATATTGCTGAGCAGCCTTTAAGTGGGATTAAAACAGATCAGATCGAACTTGGTTTCAGACATAACAGGACTTCAGAGTCGGGATTATATGCACAGGGTTCATTGTTCTACGCATTATCCAGCAAAACATTGAAAATTGACAACGCAGCATTCACTGTTTCTCTTCTTGATCAAAAACTAAGGAATTACGGTTTTGAAGGTGCTTTGGGATATCGTTTTGCTGAAGGACTTGAATTGGGAGGAAATGTTCTCCTGATGCAGTCTGAAACAAAAACGGTAGATAAAGGCTGGCAAAATCAGTCGGTATACACTACCAACCCTTCCAAGTTTATGGTTTTCACTGGCTGGAATGCAAAAAGATTTTCATTAAGACTGCAAATGCAGAACTCAATGAACTATACCGATTTGGCGGATATGAAAATTAATGGCTATACCCTATTCGATTTTATAGGAGATATAAAGCTGAACAAGGGAGTCATCAATTTTGGAATCCAGAATATATTCAATAAGCAATATACAACCATCTGGGGACAGCGTTCCGAATTTTTCTATGGAGCGCCTCAGAAAGCATTTGCTTATCAGGGCCGTGGAACAACGTTTTCTGTAGGCTACACGATTAATTATTAATTTCTTATCTATTATTTTTCACTGATATATTTTAAACCAATAAGAACATCAAAAATTGAATAACAGCTTATTTCCTTCATTAAAAGGACGGTTTAAAGTATATCAGTTTCCTTAATGTTTACATCAAAAAATTACTTGTAGAGAGTAAAAGCACACTAACTCACATATCTATGAATACATCAATTACCGAGCAGATTGTATCGGAGAAGGATAGCCTTTTCCCAAATCTGGAAAATTTATTCTGTGATATCAACATTCACGAATATCAGGATGCAATGCACAGAACACAGCAAAGTGTCATTGCTTTTTTAGAGGATACCCGCCAGCCTTTCAGTGGGGTTTCTCCCAAAGAGCTGAGAAAGCAGTTTGAATATATCGATCTCAATGCTCCCCCTATCAGCTATGAAGAGCTGTTTGACGAAGTAAATGATCTTTACACACAACACGCAATTGCCTTTCATCACCCTAAATATGTTGCCCATCTTAATTGTCCTGTAGTTATTCCTGCTGTGGCGGCAGAAGCAATGATCAGTTCTATCAATTCTTCATTGGATACCTGGGATCAGAGTGCCGGAGGAACTTTAATGGAACAGAAGCTTATAGAATGGACCTGCCAGGAAATTGGTTTTAACAAAACATCCGACGGAATTTTTACCAGTGGAGGTTCTCAAAGCAATTTGATGGGTATGCTATTGGCAAGAGATCATTATTCTGCTAAATTCCTTAATCATAATATTAAAAAAGACGGACTTCCTAAAGAAGCTCACCGTTTCAGGATTTTTGTTTCTGAAGCTGCTCATTTTAGTATTCAGAAAAGTGCTTCTATGCTGGGTCTTGGGGAACAGGCTGTTATTAAGATCAAAACAGACCGTTCTTTCAGAATGAATAGTGTATTGCTGGAAGATGCCGTAAGAAAAGAAATTGAAAACGGGAATATACCGATCGCTGTTGTAGCTACCGCAGGAACCACAGATTTCGGGAACGTAGATCCTCTTATCAATATTTCAGGGATTGCAAAAAAATACAATCTTTGGTTTCACGTAGATGCAGCGTACGGCTGTGCTTTACTTTTAACTGACAAACACCGCCATCTCATCAACGGAATCGAGGAAGCTGACTCCGTAACGGTGGATTATCATAAAGCTTTCTTCCAGCCTGTGAGCAGTAGTGGATTTTTGGTAAAGGATAAAAATTATTTCAGACTCATCACTCATTATGCAGATTATCTGAATCCTAAAGATCATGATGAAGATGAAATCCCTAACCAGGTTAATAAATCCATACAGACCACAAGACGTTTTGATGCGTTAAAACTTTGGTTTACCCTTAGGATTATCGGAAAAAAAGGCCTGGGTAACTATATTGACAGAATTATTACAACAGCCAGAGAAGCTGTGGAAGCTTTAGAGAATGATCCTCATTTTGAACTTTTAAATTCTTCGGACATTTCAGCTCTTGTCTTCCGCTATTCGGCCGATCCTTTTAAAACGTTTGACCTGAACAGGATCAATACATACATCAAATCACAACTCTATAAACAAGGAAACGCCCTTACAGCAGGAACCAAAGTAAATGGACAGTTCTATCTGAAATTTACCATACTCAATCCTCTCACTACAATCGAAGACATTAAATCTATACTTAACATCATAAAAAAATACGGAAATGAATACATTGAAGTCAACTAATATATCTGAATACGCAGAAAAGATCAATTACACCTCCCTGATCAACTGCTACCTTAAAGAGTTTACCAACTGGAGCCGTTATATGGGCATTCCTAAATATGACGAAGCCATTGCTGCTTATCTCAAAGAAACTCCGACAAATCTACACATAAGAATAGATTTTTCATCAATAGGATGCGATGTTTACGTACCTGTTGCCTATTTTTCTGAAAGTGGAAGACATCTTTTCGACTTCCCTGTACTGATGAGAGTTCTGGCTACTGATGAGGTTTCAGAGCTTGATGTTTACGGTTTTATGACGCTTACAGCGGAATATTCAAAAGAAATTCATCCTGGGATAGACTCCACTAATGTTTTAGAAAGATTAAACAACAGCATCGACAATCTGACAGAGTACCTCTATCATTCAGTACATACGAAAAAACCGATTAATGATCTGGAAATGTCTTTCATTGAAGCAGAACAGTCTCTTATCCTTGGGCATATTCTGCATCCGGTTCCAAAATCAAAACAAGGTTTCAATGGTGAAGATCTACTGAAATATTCTCCTGAAACTTCCGGAAGATTCCAACTGTTTTATTTTCTTATAAATCCTGAGAATATGATTGAAAAAAATGCTGACGGAGAACTTGTAAGTAAAGAATTGGCTGAGAAAATCTACCCGATCCTTAATGAAGAACATAAAAAACTTTGGGATCAGCATCCTGAATATCACATTCTTCCAATGCACCCCTGGGAGGCAGACTATCTATTAAGTCAGCAAAATGTACAGATTATGGAAGAGCAGGGAATTCTTTTTGCTCTAGGACATTACGGAGAATACTTCACTCCTACTTCATCGGTAAGAACGGTATACAGCGAAGACAACAAGTGGATGTTCAAATTTTCGCTGCATGTAAAAATCACCAATTCCGAAAGAATTAATTTATATCCGGAGCTGCACCGTGGGTATGATATCAGTATGCTTCTTAAAACAGATTGGGGAAAAAACCTTCAGAGAGATTTCCCTGAGATCGATTTTATGGTTGACCCTGCTTTTATGGCTGTTACCTTTGATGGTAAAGTGATTAACGGGTTCAATATCAGCATCAGACGAAATCCTTTCCAGGGCGAGAATAAAAACAAAAATGTAACCCTTTTGGCTGCTTTATGTCAGGATGGAATTCTTGGAAAACCTTCAAGATTACAGAATATCATCACTACTACTGCTGAAAAACTGGGACAATCTACAGAAAAAATTGCCGTAGAATGGTTCAAACAATATCTACATCTTTGTGTAAGGCCTATTGTAAGAATCCTAAATACTTACGGACTTGCCTGTGAGTTCCACCAACAGAATGTAATGATAGAGCTTGATAAGAATGGATTCCCTGCAAAAATATATTTTAGAGACAATCAGGGATTCTTTTTCAGAGAAGGACGAAAAGAACTGGTTTCCGCTGCACTTCCGGGAATTGCCGATGAAAGTCAATCGATCATTGATGAAGAATCTCTAGCTCCAAAGTACACGTATTATCTGGTAACGAATAATATTCTGGGAGTAGTGAATGCATTGGGATGCAACAGACTAGTTGAAGAGAAAAAGTTAATCAATTTGGTTTACAAGGCATTCAAAGAACTTGAAAATGAAGACGAAACAGGTCTTGTTAACTATATTACCAACAAAAGAAACTGGTATACAAAAGGAAACCTGATCACCAGCTTACAGAACATCAATGAGGCAGACGAATCTCTGGAATATCCTGCTGTTTTCCTGGATACTCCTAATCCTCTTACCAAATATTTCTACAGCCAGAAACTGATCAAACCTACAACAACCGAAACAGTATATTCCCGTCATTTTGAAAACGAGAACATAACCATCAGCATCAGACCTTTTGATATTGAAAATGATTTTGAGATGATTCACGAATGGTTCAATATGGAACACGCCAAACCTTACTGGAAAATGGATGGCCCGAAAAGAGATCTTGAACTTTGGTTCAGAACGATTCTTCCAAGTGATGAGCAGCACAGTTTTATCGGAGAAATTAATGGTATTCCGCAATTCAGTTTTGAACCATACTGGCCAATGAGAGACATTGTAGGAGCGTATTATGATTCTCTTCCTACAGACTATGGAACTCACTTTTTTGTTGCTGAAACCCGTAAAGACAAAAAGTATTCTTTCGAATCTTTCCAGGTAGCATTAGACTATATTTTCTCTCTTCCTGAGGTAGGAAAATGTATTGGAGAAGCATCTGTAGAAGCGGTTCCTACAGACAGACTGATTACAAAACTGGGCTATACAAGAGAAGGGATCATTACCATGCCTCATAAAACAGCTTACCTTACTTTCTGTACCCGTGAAAATTACTGGGAAAAGTGCCCGGAAAGCAAATTGGAGATCAATAACGCTTAAATAAAGAGATCTCTTACAGATTAAATAATTAAAGCTTCGGCTCTACTCACAAAGCTATACCTGATGAATGGAGCTGAAGCATTTCAACACGACTTTTTAAAATATAAAACATTGAAAAACAACACAATACACGATATTATCGGGATCGGAATTGGTCCTTTCAACCTTGGCTTAGCAGCCCTTCTTGAGCCTGTGGATACTGTTTCCGCATTATTCCTTGATCAGGCTGAAGGATTTGACTGGCATCCGGGACTGATGCTGGATAATGCTACCCTACAGGTTCCTTTCATGGCAGATCTGGTAACAATGGCAGATCCAAAAAGCAAATACAGCTTTCTCAACTTTTTAAAGGAAACCGACCGTCTTTATAAATTTTATATCAGAGAAGATTTCTTTATTTTAAGAAAAGAATACAATCTGTACTGTCAATGGGCCGCCAATCAGCTACAAAGCTGCCTGTTTGGGAAAAAGGTAGAGAATATCATATTTAATGATGCTGAAAATGTTTTTGTCATTGATGTTCTGGACCTTAAAAACAACGACGTAAAAAAATATTACGCTAAAAAGATCGTATTGGGAACAGGTACACAGCCTAATTTACCTTCATTCATGCAGGATAAAGACTTCCCGAACGTCATTCACACCTCTGAATATCTTAATAATAAAGAAAATATTCTCAATGCCCAATCCGTTTCCATCATTGGTTCCGGACAAAGTGCAGCAGAAATTTTTCAGGATCTTCTTCCGGAAACTGAAGAAGGAATATTCATGAGTTGGTTTACAAGACCAGACCGCTTCTTCCCTATGGAATATTCAAAATTAACTCTTGAACTTACTTCCCCGGAATATGTAGACCATTTTCACAATATGCCGGCTTCACAGCGAAAAGCAATCCTTGCCAAGCAGCCTCCTCTTTATAAGGGAATCAATTTTGATCTCATCAACGACATCTTTGATACATTATACGGAATGAGTGTAGGAAATGTACCTCTGAATGTCGCATTAAGACCAAGCTGTCAACTGGACAGTATTTCTCCTGAAGGAAACTCTTATGCCATGAACTTCACGCATATGCAGGACAACGCAACGTTCACTCATATTTCAGATTATATTATTCTGGCAACAGGCTACAAATATAAAGAACCCAAATTCTTAAAAGGAATAGAAAATCTTATTCAGAGAACCGAAGAAGGATTGTTTGAAGTAAGCAGATATTACACGATAGATCAGGCAGAGAACATTTTTGTTCAGAATGCTGAGCTTCATACGCACGGTTTTGTAACCCCGGACCTTGGAATGGGAGCTTACCGAAATGCTTTGATCATTAATGCTATTGCCGGAAAAGAGATCTATAAAGTAGAAAAAAGAATCGCTTTCCAGGAGTTTAATACCCAAAAGACATGGACCGCAAAACATTCATCTTAGAAGGTGATATGAAAAAGGTCATGTGGGAAACTTCATGGCCTGCCGTTGCGGCTATCGTACTCTACGGAATCAATAATTTTCTGGATGCTATCTTCGTAGGATATCTCATCAATACACAGGCTTTGGCTGCTGTAGGAATGGCATATCCTCTCTCTCAGATCGTACTGGGACTGGGAAGATTAGCAGGAACAGGAGCCGGGGCTGCTGTAAGTATTTGGATTGGAGAAGATAACAAAGATAAACTTTACAGATTATTCGGGAGTTTCAATGTATTATGTGTCTGTTTCTCTATTTTGTGTGCGGTTCCTGCTTATATCTATGCCCATGAATTAATGGCCATGATGGGAGCAAAAGGCAACCTGCAAACCATTGCTGTGGAATACTTCCGGGTAACCTTAGTAGGAACTATTTTCTGGATCTACGGTTTAGCTTTAAATATGCTCGTAAGGGCCGAAGGTAAGATGAAAACCGCCGCTTTAATGATCACTGTAGGACTTGTAATTGACATTATCCTGAAACCTGTTTTTATCTCTGTATTAGGATGGGGTGTGGCCGGGGCCGCGTGGGCTACCAATTGTGGAATGCTCATTTATTCTTTATTAGGTTTCTATTATTATGCTAAAGGAAAAAGTTCTTTTTCTACCAATTGGAAATCCTTTGCTTATGATAAAACGATTGCAAAAAGAATCGTGAAGCTGGGCCTTCCCGAAATGATTCTGTCTGTGATGGGCGTTATTCAGAGTATTATCATCTTCAATGCGATTGCAGCGTATGGTACCGAAAGAGATATTTCTTTCTTTACCGTTCTGAACAGATTTTTCCTCTTTTTACTGACCCCATTGTTTGGACTGATGAGAGGTTTGCAGCCTGTAGTGGGTATTAATTTTGGTGCAGGACAGTTTGACAGAGCTGGAAAGTTCCTTAAAACGTATATTCTGGCCGGTGTAGGTATCCTTTTGCCTTTCTTTCTGGTTGCTTTGATTTTCCCGGAACAACTGATTGGTCTGATGCTTCCGGGGTATTCCGCAGAACATCATCAGATCCTAGATTTCAGATTGTTCTTTTCGGTATTGCCTCTGCTTCCCGTAACGGTATTGGCACTTTCCTACTATCCGGCAGTGAATCAGAGCAAGAAGGCAAGCTTTCTTGTTTTCTTCCGACAGATCATTCTTTACATTCCTTTGATGCTGATTCTGCCTCATTATTTTGGTGTGAAAAGTATTTATTGGGGAAGCGCATTGATAGAATTAGTCGTGGGAATTGTCACTTTATTTTTGCTTAAAAACTATAAATTCAAGTTAAACAAATTTAGAAATAACTACACTTAAATCATTATATAACAACAATATAAAATCCAACATATCAATCTTTTGTTTTATTGTAACTCTGAGGGCCTTTCCTCAGGGTTTTTATTTTTATAATATTTCAACAAAACAATAATTAAGTGAAACATTTCTCAATAAAATGCGACATATACTTTTGAATATCAACCAAAAGCAAATATTTAATTTAAAAACTATCCATCATGACAACACAAAAAATCACATTTGTTACAAAAAAACTAATCGGTCTCCCAATGGTCCTTTTTACCGTTGGAATCTATGCACAGAACCAGACCAAAACTCTGGACAGCCTTTTTACAGCTTTATACAATCAGAAAAAATTCAACGGAAATGTACTGGTAGCTGATAAAGGCAAACCTATTTTCGAAAAAAGCTATGGACTGGCAGATGAAAAAACAGGACGTAAGCTGGATGTAAACACTACATTTGAACTGGCCTCGGTATCCAAGCAATTTACAGCAATGGGAGTTGTTCTGTTACAAAAAGCAGGAAAGCTGAATTACGATGACAAAATTTCAAAGTACATTCCTGAGCTGTCGTTTTATGATAAAATTACCGTAAGAAATCTTCTCAACCATACCAGCGGACTTCCTGACTATATGGAATTGCTTGAAAAAAACTGGGACAAAACTAAATTTGCCACCAATGATGATATTATCCGTGAGTTTGCAAAACATAAACCTGCTCTTGAGTTTGAACCCAACCAACAATTTGAATACAGCAATACAGGATATGCACTTTTGGCAAGTATTATAGAACGTGTTTCCAAAAAAAGCTTCGGAGAATTTCTAAGCCAGAATATTTTCAAACCCTTAGGGATGGATCATACCCTGATATACAGAAGTCGATATCAACCTACATCGATTGCCAATTACGCATTAGGATATGAAGCCGATCAATCAGGAAACAAATTTCTTCCGGACAGCAAAGGAAAAGAATATTACAGTTATTATCTGGATGGTATTGTAGGTGACGGAATGGTGAATTCTACTCTGGAAGATCTTCTGAAATGGGACAGAGCATTGTATACCGACAAACTGGTAAACGAAAATGATAAAAAACTGATTTTTAATGATATCACTACCGCTAATGGAAAAGAAACCAATTATGGTTTTGGATGGCTCATTAAAAACAAGACCAAATATGGAAAAATTGTCAACCATTCCGGAGGCTGGGCCGGCTACGCTACTTTTATAGAAAGACATATAGATAACGATAAAACCTTTATTATTCTTCAAAATAATATGACTCCTTCCACAAAAATTCCTGGCGAAAGCGTTCGAAAAATCCTGTATAATGAAAAGCTAGCCACCGAAAGTATAAAAACGGCTCAATTAACGGCCGATCAGCTTCAGAAGTATATAGGAACCTACTCTGCCAAAGACTTCCCAATGAAGCTGAAGATATTTGTAAAAGATGGTGCACTGCATGGTCAGGCTTTAGCAGAAGGACAAAACGCTTTCCCTATGGTTGCTTATGAAAATCATATTTTCAAATTCGATAATGCTGATATTAGAATGGCTTTTGATCCCAACAAACACACTATAGATTTTAAACAGGGAGGAGCCTCAAGTTATCTATTCTCAAAAGAAGAATAATTACGATTAGAAAAGAAAAAAGCTTTTCTGCCCGTATTCTGAAAAATAAAAACCCTCATACAAATGAGGGTTTTTAAATTTATTGCTTGAAAAATCGGTCAAATAGTGCCAATTGTTCGGATAATGATCTGCTCCAGTATTCAGTAACATGACCTCCAAGAGATTCTGTATACAGATGCTGTATCTTTTGCTCAGTAAGTTTTTTATGAAAATTTCTGTTCATGCCAATCATTTGGGTATCATCCGTTCCACAGTCAAAAATATACTGCTGACCAGCTCCGGCCATAAGTTTTATTTTATTATCCGTCAGAAAACCGGGATTTATTGACTCTATCGGACCGAGTACTTTATTCACCATATATTTCTGATAACCTTCACCAAAGGAAGGGAAATCTAAAGCTCCACATGAACTTCCTACAATCCCAAATGTTTTACTGTAAGTCACTCCAATATTAGTCGCTCCATAACCTCCCATACTCCATCCTAAAATACCTCTGTATTTCTTTTCAGCTTTCACAGGATAATTCTTATCGATAAATTCCACAAGCTCCTTTCCTATAAACGTCTGATATTGCGAATCTTTCACAATTGGACTATCCACGTACCATGAACTGAAATTTCCGTCCGGTAACACATAAATCGTTTTATTCTGCTGAGCTTTCTGCACAAGATCAGGAATATCCTCTTTAATGATTCTGTCGGGGTTACCACTGAAACCATGAAGAATATAGACCGATGGATAGGTCGTTTTGGGCTGTATAGTAGGAGTAATGATAATAGTTTTGATCTTTTTATTCATCTTCGGACTGAAAACTTCCTGATGAATAATTTTTTGTGCCGACAACTGTACAAAAGCCGTCAGAACCAATACAATGTTGAATAACTTTTTCATGCTGAGAAATATTTAATTAATAATACGCATAACATCAGAGTGCATCTTGTATAAATTTAAATCGTTTTTTATTTTAAATAAAATATTTAACAGATTAAGCTTCTAAGAATGGGTATTTCTGTCCAAAAAAGACAGAATAAGATTAAAATAACAGGAGAAAACTGGTTTTACACATTCATTTTTGCTTTACTACAGATACACTCTGATCTTATGATGATACAAAGATCTTCTGAAAAAAGCGAAAAAGCCTCAACATATGTTGAAGCCTTTGTTAATTTATTTCCTTTTTTATGCGGCTAAGCTGCGTAGGCGTGATGCCCAGATAAGAAGCAATATGATGCTGTTTCAGCCTTTTGTAAAGAGATGGGTTCTCAAGAAGCTGTATATACCGTTGTTTTGCGGTTTCATACTTTAAAGAAACTTCCAGGGGTTCTTTCTTTACTACCCAGTTTTTTTCCAGATAGTGCATCTGAAAAAGGGCAAGATCATGATGTTTTGCCAAGAGATCTCTATAGGCTTTTACCGGATATTGGATCACCGAGCAGTCTTCCAAAGCAATGATACTGAAATTACTGGGTTCATTTTGTATAATGGCAGCAGTGGAAGCCACAAAGCTGTTTTCTTCAAAAAAAATCTTATAAATGTTATCTCCCTGTTGGTCTGTTGTATAATATCCTACCAGCCCGGATTTTATAAAATAATAATACCTCGCCATATTTCCTGCTTCCAAAAGAAGATCATTTTTGCTGTACTCTTCTTCAGTACAAATATTGATCAGTGCAGCCATAGTCTCATCAGAGAGTGGATAATACTGATTGATCTGATGTGAAAATTCTAAGGTATTCATATTGAAAAATCCGTGTATCGGGTAAATGGTTACTATTTTAATCCAACATTTTTTTCATCATCAGGTCGGTCTGTTCCTCTTCTCCAAGTCTGAAAATATGTTTATCGAATTCTACAAATCCGTTTTTTCTGTAAAAGTTGAGAGCCCTGATGTTTTCTTCCCAAACTCCCAGCCAAACGTAAGATTTCTTAAGGTGCTGGGCCATTTCCACCGCCTGGTCATACAAAAGCTGACCTACCTTTTTACCATGGTGGCTTTTCTTTACATAGATTCTTTCAATTTCAAGACTGGTTTCATCCTGTAATTCGGTTTGTGCCTTTCCTGAGTTGACTTTCAGATAACCAACAGGATTATCTTCTTCCCAGGCAATATAAAAATGCGAATCTGGATTGCTGAGTTCTGATTTCACTTTTTCTATATTAAAACTCTCTTCCAGATATTTTTTCATAGCTTCCTCAGAATTGTCTTCTGCAAAAGTTTCAGAAAAAGTCTGGATTCCAAGATGTTGGATTGTTTCCCAATCTTCAGACACAGCTTTATTGATAATAATTGAAATCATAACCACCAGATTTTATGAGAATAATATTTTCTTAAATGCTTCAGAAGCCAAATGTACCTGTACACTCCAGTCATCCGCAGCATCACTTCCTGCATCATCAGAAATGTATTTCAGGCATAGAAAAGGAATATTTTCTTTCTGAGCAATGAGTGCCAAAGGATAAGCTTCCATGTCTACAATATTATAATCTGTTTCAGTGTGGTTCATTTCAAAGCTGTCCCCGCTTCCACAGATACCTTCTTTTAAAGCATCCATTTTAAGGCCATATTCCAAAACAGGTGGCACTCCGGATAATGGCGTTTCATACAATTTAAACCCAAGTCCTCTCACATCCATATCTCTTTGGATAAATTTTGTACAGCATACCACTTCTCCTTTATGAAATCCCTTACTTCCTGCAGAACCTAAATTGACAATTAATTTTGGCTTTCTCTGGTGAATTTCCCGGGTAAGTTCTATTGCTGCATTTACTTTTCCTATTCCTGTTATCAGTTTATTTTTCCCGTCAAACACCGTCCCTGCTTCTGAATCCAGTGCGAATACAAAAAGAGTATCTGCAATCGGATAATGAAGTTCATTATTAATTTTTATCATTGAAATATTGGATTTTCTACAGCATTTTTACTGCTTTACAAAGATACAACAGTTATGATGAAGAATCAATCTTAAATAAAAATAACCCCCAAAACAATCGAAACTGTTTGGGGGTATATATTTAAATGCTGCATCCGTCAGCGTCACATGAAGCTCCGCTTTCTCCGGAAAGATCCTTGAAAGGACTCACCGTTTCTTTATAGGTTTGCTGGAGAGCGTTTTCAAAAACCTCTACCGGCTGAGCTCCGGAAACCGCATATTTACCGTTCAAAACAAAGAAAGGAACTCCGGAAACACCATTGTTTCTTGCTTCCATAATGTCCTGGTTCACTTCATAATCCAGCTGATCAGAGGTAACCGCCTGTATTGCTTCTTCTCTGTCAATTCCCAAATTTTCGGCTAAAGAAACCAACACTTCAGTATCTCCTACATTTTTTCCATCGATAAAATGAGCGATAAATAAAGCTTCTTCCATCTCATTAGATTTTTGATGCTTTTTTGCCAGATGAAGTAATCTATGTGCACTGAAAGTATTTGTAATTAAAGCTGTATCGAAGTTAAAATCAATACCAGCCCCTTTTCCCATTTGCGTTACCTGGCTTAACATTTGTGTAGCCTGCGCTTCAGGAAAACCTTTTTTCTCTCTAAAGTATTCAATAGTATTCTTCGTCTCTTTAGGATCTAAAGTTGGATCCAGCTGAAAACTCTTCCACTCTACTTCCACTTCTCCTTTGAATGGCAGTTTTTCCAAAGCCTGTTCAAAATTATTTTTTCCGATATAGCAAAACGGACACATTACATCCGACCATATTTCTATTTTCATTGTATTTTATATTAAATTGAATACTACAAATTTAGCAAATTTCATTAATGTAACAAAATTTATTACAATTTAATTTTAACAGGTAGATAGCTCACGGGTACGTTTTTCAATCAGACTTCTTACAATCATCATTGAGAATGCAAGCAGTCCAAAAACAAAACCAATCCATGGAATGTATTGTGCTCCTTGTGTAACAATAATCCAACCTCCAAGTGTAGTTCCTAAGGTAACTCCAAGGTTTCCAAATGAAGTTGCCAGGCTATTCGCAAATTCCAATGCATGCGGTGCAGATGAGATCATATAGGTTGAAGCATTCAAAAAGCTTGGCGAATAAAGAAATCCCCAAATACCAATGACTATAATCGTTGCCCACAGATTGCCATCCGAAACATAAAAGAGAATCGGTATAAGAATCGTTCCCGAAAGGAAAAAAGCAGTTGTTCCGGCTACATTTTTATTCAGCATTTTACCTGCAATCCAATTGGCCAGAATTCCTATAACTCCAAATAACAGAAGCATATAACTGATCATTGAAGTATTCATTCCTTTGGCTTTACTCAGATAATCAGCAAAGTAACTATAGGTAGAAAACCAAGCCGTAATCATGAAAAAATTAGTCAATGTACTTAAAATAAACAGGGGCTTTCTTAAAATAGTAAGCTGACTGCCATAAGACTTCTTTTCTTTTACCGGAATAGAAGGTAACATCAACTGAATTACCACTAAAGCAATGAGACTTACCACGGTTTGTATCATAAAAGAATATTCCCATGAAAAAAGGCCCGATATCCATGTAGCAAAAGGTACAGTGGTTACCATAGCAATGGTTACTCCATTAAATACGATGCTCATCAGTTCGTTTTTCTTATTTTCATCGGCCTGAGATACAGCAACGGACAAAGCAGTTGCAATATAAACTGGCTGCAAAAAAGCGGGAAGTATTCTTACAATCATTAACAGCCAGAAAGGAGGAGAAAAAGAGGAAACTATTCCGGTGATCAGAAACATAAAAATAGAGGCTATCATTATTTTTTTCCGGTCAATTCCTGAAGTAAGCAGAGTCATAAAAGGCCCCGTTAATGCAATCACCAAGGCAAAAGCACTCAGTAAATACCCGGCTTTATCTATACTGATTTTATAATGTTCTGCTACCTGTGGAAGAATTCCGATGATTCCAAACTCCGTGGTTATAACAGCAATGAGTCCCAGAGATCCAATGTAAGCGTATTTTTTCATTACAGATTTTCTTGGATATTTTCAAAATTCTGATGGGCAAAAGAAGCCATTTCATCGATTGCCATCTGTGTTTCATCCAATATTTCTCCCATATGCATAAACCCATGGATCATATCTTTGTAAAGACTGGTATGTAGAGGTACTCCCGCATTTTTCATGTTTTCAGAAAGTTGCTTTCCATCATCTATCAAAGGATCATGCTCTGCCAAAATAATCAAAGTAGCTGGAGTTTCTTTAAAATCTTTTATTAAAACAGGGATCGCAAGAGGGTTATCTGCTTCATGTTCAGGAAGGTAATGATTCCAGGCTTCTACTCCACCTGGTTTGTTGAGAACAGGCCCATTTTCATAGGTTTTCCAGGATTCTGAATTCAGACTATTATCAGCAGCAGGGTAAATCAACACCTGAAACTTGAAATACTTTCCGATTTGTGTAGAAACAGCGGTTGCAAGAGCCCCTCCTGCACTGTCACCTATAATTCCGATATTGTTTGTGTCAATTCCTAAGGTTTTTGCATTTTCTACAACCCACTCAACAGTATCTATACAGTCATTAAACCCTGCAGGGAAAGGATGCTCCGGAGCAAGACGATAATCTACAAAAATAATTACTGAACTGGTCGTATTAGCCAGTTTTCGGGCTACAGCATCGTGAGTTTCATATCCCCCCGCAATAAACCAACCGCCGTGAATATAAATAATTGCAGACGTGTTTTGAGTATCCTTCCCTTTTGGACGATAGATGCGAACCGGAATTGAGTGATTTTCTTTTGGAATATTGAATTCTTCGATCAACGCAACAGATTCTTTTTTCCCGCTGAGCTGAAGAGACATTGCTTCAAGATATTTACGCGTTCCGTCTAATGAATCTTTTACATTGAATGGCTGTATTTTCTCTAAATGATCTAATATTTGGATAACTTTATGTGTTAATTGCATTGTTACTTTTAAATTGAGGTTACTACTTTTTTGCAGTGAACGTAAGCGCTATTGTTCTTTACTGCTCTATATTTTCGTTTTCTGTTGGCAAAATTAAAACCTAAACCTTACATTTGCACGGTATACAGCGAATTGTATGGTACTAACAAATTTGTAAGTAATGGGAAAAATAAAAGAAACTTCAACCAACAGCATCAATAGACAATATATGCATGAATGTGATCTTACCTATGCTGTATGTAAGATTGGCGGAAGATGGAAACTCCTGATTTTAGATAAATTGAAGGATGAAAAAAAGCGTTTCAGCGAGCTTAGAAAAGCCATTTCAGGAATAACGGAAAGAATGTTAACTCTTCAGTTGAGAGAGCTTGAAAAAGAAGGATTACTAAAAAGAACCGTACACGCTCAGGTACCACCAAGAGTAGATTATGAACTTACAGCTATTGCCAAAGAGCTTATCCCTATCTGGAATTCTTTGAGTGAATGGGGCGGAAAACACAGAAATCTCATCCAGACACAGGAAATGCTCGAAGAACAGCCTTAATCTGGATTTTTATTCAAATATTGAATGGATATAAAAAAACGTAAAGATTAAAATTTTTAAGACTTTACGTTTTTCTTTTAGGGATTAATTTTCTGCTTTATTTACTTTTTGACTAAAAAGAATATGGGCAATAAGCGCTAATACTCCAAATGTGGCTCCAACGAAACAAACACCACCCCATTGTGCCTTCTGCCACGCCACAGAAGCCAGCCATGTTCCTAAAGAACCTCCAATGAAGTAAGAAACCATATAGACGGTATTCAGACGGTTAACGGCATTAGATTTTATCAGGAAATAATTGGTTTGATTCATAATGTGGCTCGACTGCACGCCAAGATCTACCAAAATCACTCCTACAATCAGTCCCCAATAGGTTTCTCCTGCAAAATAAGTGAATCCCCAGCTTCCTATTACAATAAGAAGTGAATACAATATAATTCTATTGATATCCATATATTTCTGTAATTTCCCAACTTTAGCCGCAGCCAAAGCTCCTACCGCACCTGCCAGCCCAAAACTCCCGACAACAGAAGATCCGGCATTAAACGGCGGTTTCTCCATATGAAAAACCAACGTGGTAAACAGCGCGCACATAGACCCAAAAGCCATCGCTCCACGGAAGGATGCCAACTGAAGAATAGGCTGTGTTTTCGCAAGATGAGCTACGGAACGCATTAATTCTTTATATGTTCCTTTAAAGTTGGGGTGCAACTCAGGAAGCATTTTGTAAACTGCTATCCACACTAAGATCATTAGCCCTGCCGCAATACCAAACATAGCTCTCCATCCCCAGACTTCTCCTACAATACCGCCCACAAAACGGGAAAGAAGAATACCCAACAACAATCCGGACATGACAAGCCCGATATTAGAAGATTTCTCTTTATCTGATGAAAGTTCTGCTGCGATCGGAACAAAAAGTTGTGGAATAACAGACGTTGCTCCAATCAGTAAGCTCGCGGCATACAACATCCAGAGCTCATTGGCAAAAGTCATCCATAACAAGGAACCGAAGACAAGAAAAAGATCAATGAGAATCAATTTTTTACGGAAAAATTTATCACCAAGCGGTACAATCAGTAATAATCCTAATGCATATCCAATCTGAGTGAGTACAGAGATTCGACTCGCTGCACTTTCCGAAACATGAAGATCATCAGAAATAAGAGCCAGTAAAGGCTGATTATAGTAATTATTGGCGACTACAAGCCCTGAAATAACAGCCATTAACCATATCACTGTACGGGAAATACCGTTGGTAGAATTCTCCTGCATATTAGAAATAAAATTTTAATGAATAGAAAAGCCAGTCAGGATGATCAGAATCTTAATGAAACAAAAACAGCATCTGATATCTATTGCTTTTTAAGAGATCAAAGGTAGTTATTTTAATAACAACACATTATTAATTTAATCTGTCATAGTAAGAGATTGTTTAAATTTATCAATTGGATGTTCGATTAAAAAGATGACATACTGAGGGCTTATTTTTTGCCGCAAAGCTTTCATTTTTGAAACTGTTGATTCTAAGAGAACAAAGAACAGCATCAACTTTGCTGATTCGTCAAAGCTTACCTATAAACAGACCACTTCATCAGCGACAAAGCTACATTACTTTGCCCTTTGAAATTAAAGCAGAATTATTAAAAAACTGAAACAGCAACGTCGTGTGGAGCTCATAGATCCCCGGATCTCTATCCTTTTGATTATGAAAACTATACAAAAGCTTTGAAAAACGGTTTAAATCATTGGAATATTTCCCGCTGTAAAATTGCTTTTGTTGATCACGCTGATTGATGGAAAACCTTTGAAATTTTAGAAATATTAAAGAAATTTGCATCATGAAAATCATTCCCCTCAAAGAAGGCAATTTCTCTGCAAGCAAATCCAAAGACTTTACTCTTTTAACAGAAGAAAACTTTGACACTGTGAAAGGTATCAAAATGTCTGTACAACCTTTCCTCATCATTACCGAAAATGATTATATCCTTTTAGACGCAGGAATTGGTTGGAAAAACGACCAGGGAATTTCAGTTCTTTCTACAATCCTTGACAAAAACGGGATCGCCCCAGCTCAGATTACCAAACTGCTGCTTTCACATCTTCATAAAGATCATATTGACGGTGCGGTTAAATTAAATAATGAAGGTAATTTTGAATCCGTATTTCCCAATGCCGAAATTTATATTCAAAAACGGGAACTGGATTTTGCTTTGGAAAATAAAGAAAATCCTTCTTTCGATTTTGCAAGACTTGAACAACTGATCGCCTTACCCAATATTATCTGGATGGAAGATAATGAAGGGCAAATTACAAATGAAATTTTTTACGAAGTAGTTGGCGGCCACACTCCTTTTATGCAGGTTTTTTGGATCAGAGAAAAAGGAGAAACCGTATTTTATGGTGCTGATGATCTTCCGCAAGCCTCTTATTTGAAATATCATTTGGCCTATAAAAGTGATTTTGACGGCAGAAAAGCTATGGAACTAAGATTAAAATGGGAAAAAGAAGCCCGGAAAGAGGGCTGGAAAATACTTCTTTACCACGATTTGGAACAATCTGTTATTGAGCTGTAAGTCTAAAAAATGGTTTAAATTTCATTAAACCATTTATAGATATCAAATTCGGAAGGGATGTTGAGTTTTTTTCTGATCCGGTTTTTACGGTTTTGAATGGCTTTTGGCGTCACAAAGATATAAGTAGCAATTTCTTTTGTCGTCATGTTAAGCTTAAGGTAAATGCAGAATATCAGTTCAGAATTTTTTAAGGCGGGCTGAATGGCAGATAACTTGTTGAAAAAATCCGGATATACCAATCTGAATTTATTCAGCAAACGAGGAGAATTTGCTTTGGCTAATGCTATGATTTCATCTTGTACAAGAATTCTCTGATTTAAATCCTCTACATTGGATTCAGTTGTTTTGTTTTTCATAATTTTTCTCATCGCTAAAAATTCCTGATGCGGTAACTTTATTACATCAGTACAAGCTCTTTTCTATTACCAATGTGTTTATTGATAATACTGCACACATAATAAAATAATTTTCACCGATCCGAAATTCAATTGCTTTCAAAATGATTTGATACTCCATGAGATCATAATCAGATCAGAATATTATTTTATTTTTTATGTAAAGCAAAGAAAGAAAAAATGATTAAAATTTTGTTAAAACTGCGTACCACATACATACCACGTTCTATTTTTTGTCAAAACACCACAAATCCTTTCTTGAAAGAGCTTTTCTATTGTTTATAGTCGTTTTTTTAACGATGGATAAATGTAACAGATTCTTCAGGTACTTTTTTATGATCTCGATCAATACTTTTTAGTATTTTCAGAAAAGGTTTATAGAAAAATCAAGTAATTTATCTTAGGCTACACTTATGATGAACACGAGAATTAATACAAAAAAAAGGCTTGAAAAAACTTTATTTTCAAGCCTATTAGGATTTATAAATTATTTTCTACCACGATTAAATGCTCAAAATAGGTATCACAACCTTCAAAATCGAAATATTTTTCCGCTAAAAGAGCCGCCTGGTATGGCAGAGGTAGATATTTCCCCCACTTCGAAAAGTCTATTGTACCGGGCAATTCTTCTAATAGTTCTATGAGAAGCATATTCACATCCTTACTCATCATCTTATTTTTCAAAATACTGATAAATTCTGAAGAAGTACAGTCTTCAATTTCAAATGAACTGTCGGTGTCACTGAGCACACTCTTTACGCCAAAATTCTTAAAAAGAAAATGAAGTGTTCTATTAATTTTTGAACCTGTAAAAGAATAGAATGTCAGATTTTCATTACTGTTTAATAAAGGTCTTTCCTTTTTGAAATCATTAATTGTAAAAATAGAAAACTCTTTTCTGAGTAAGTTTATAATATCTTGTGCAGCTTCTTCTAAAAAATCATATTTTTCTTTTGAAATGAGGATTTCCAACATTTTCTCCCTGATTTTATAGGCTATATCGGCAGGGTCCCCAAAAAACATAGGCTTTTTTCCATCCATAGCCGGGATCACCTCTATTTTCTTAGTTTGATAATCAATATCAATAATGCTCCAGATCTTGGCAGACAGATAAATATTTTCATTGGGTCTTATCTGTGGAGAAAGAGGAAGTTCACCAATTTTCACTCCATTTCCGGACACTTTGAAAAATACCGGAGTTTCAAAAAGGCTGTAGAAATCTTTAGTGTTCACCACACTTTCGCCCTCAATACCAATAATTACCTCATTGCCAACCTTTTCCAGAAAATCAATTCCAATCAAATGAGTAATGATTTCTTCTATTGCTTCTGTTTCAATGTTTGAAAATGTAAGATTGACTTGTATTTCGTTTAATAATTGAGGTATTGAAATCCCGGAAGAACCTTTAACCATTGATAAAATCTGATGAACCAATACATCATAAGGCTTATTATTGACAGGAATAGGTTCTATATAGTTTTCTTTATACAATAACCAACACGCCAAAGATTGCAGCAGGCTCCATTTCCCTGTAGCATATAGAAAAAGGTTGCTTGCTTTACCTTCCCGCCTTCCGCTTCGGCCAACCCGCTGAATCAGAGAAGCGATGCTGTGTGTAGCATCAATCTGTACGACCTCATCAACGTTGCCAATATCAATTCCAAGTTCGAGTGTTGAAGTACAGGAAATACAGAAGTTTTGTAACGTGGAATTTTTTGCAAAAAACTCTACATATTCACGGGTATCCTTATCTACAGAGGAATGATGGGAAAAGTAATTTTTGTGACCACCTACTCTTTCTGAAATCTGTTTCAGTTTTACGGCAACTTCTTCTACTCTCCCTCTTGCATTGGGAAAGATGAGAACTTTGCTGTCTCTGGTCTTAACATACAGATCCTTCAGAAGGGCCAACGGAAGTTCCTCAACAGTTCCTCCAAAGTATTTAAACACGGCATTAATCGGTTTGGGAGTTGTATCTCTGATGATTTTTGTACGGTCAGGATCTCCCAGAAAAGATTTGAGTTCCTGATACTGATTAACATCACTTACGGTTGCAGAAAGCCCAACAACACTGAATTTTTTAGTATTAATTCTTTGCAGTCGGTTCAATAAAGATTGCAGATGAGTTCCACGATCGGAACCCAGAAAAGAATGAATCTCGTCGATAACAATATACTCTAAGCCGGAAAACAGATGCTGTATATTATAAGGCTTATTGGCAAACATTGCTTCCAGAGATTCCGGAGTGATAAGAACAATACCTTCGGGGCTTTTCAAAAGTCTGTCTTTTGCACCTTTGGAGGCTTCTCCGTGCCATTTTGTGACGGGAACATCAAGGTATTCGCAAAGACTTTCAACTCTTATAAACTGATCGTTGATCAAAGCGATCAAGGGGGAAATATATAAAACTTTCACCCCGGTTTCTTTAAAATTGACTTTGGATAAGATAGGGAGAAAAGCAGCCTCAGTTTTACCTGAAGCTGTTCTTGATATAAGTATATAATTGTTGTCTGTTGGGATGATCCTTTGAATAGCCGCTTCCTGAATGGGCCTTAAACTTTCCCATTTTTTATCCCGAATATATTTTCTGATAGGTTCAGAAAGTTGGTCGAATGCTGTCATAGTTCCTCAATACTATCTATAAGGATCAGATCATTCGGTCGTTCATCGGCAATTTCTATTTCTCCGAACAGTCTTCTTTTATCAACTTCAGGATTTTGTCTGATAATGTTGAGAATATTTAAGAAGTCGCGAATTACCTCTCTTGGTGTAAGAAACTCTGAAGCTCCGGGTTTGTTGAACATTTCTTCCATAAAAGAAGAGATTTCATCATCTGTGATATTGAGTTCTGTTTTATAATTAAAATCAAAGATCAGCTTCAGCTTTTTAAGCAATACAAATATTTCATTGTGGTTCAAAGGCATCAGTTTGATCACCGGTTGGGCAAAATCCCGCAGTTCGGCAGTTTCAAACTTATTGGCTTCCAGTCTTGATTTAAGAGCCTGATAGCTGAAAAGTCCCCTCCTTTCATTTTCCATAAAATCCTTGGTTCCGGCAAAATTGATAAATAGATTCGAAACCTTTCCCTGGAAACAATCATTATAAATGGATAATATCTTCTCATAATTTTTATCGCGGGAAGCCGTCACAGATATTTTATAAAGGTTAATGGCTTCATCCAGGTTGATCATAAAGCCACTGTATCCCATGCTTACGAATAACTTACAGAAGTTTTTAAGCATATCATAATAGTTAGAATCGTTGATGATTTCTCTAATCCCCAGATCCTGTCTGGCTTCTGTTTTTGTGGTGTACTCGCCTTTCAGCCATTTCAAGGCATTTCTGCGTAAAAGGTCATCTCCCTTAATGTAGCCTTCGTAATATTTTACAATAGCAGAGCCAAAATCAAACCCGCTAACTTCTGTGATGTCATTCACCGTTTTCATAATGGAATTTTGAATCAGTCCCAGATATTGATCACTTCTTATTTCTATCAGAGAGATATGATTTTCTTCTGCTGTTTTTGTAATAACCTGCTCGATCCATTTTTCAAGTAAAGTCTGCAAAGCTCCTCCTTCCGGCTTCGTCTGAATGGCAATATTATCCATGATGGCAGAATAAAGAATAACACTCTTACCATCATTGGCATATAATCTATTGTCCGGAGTGAAATCTGCATTGGCAACAACGAACTTTTGTTTTAGAGCGACTGTATTGAGAAGGTGAAGCATAAAAGATTTTCCGCTACCAAAGTCTCCGATCCAGAATTTAACAAGACTCAGTCCGTTTTTCACATCTTCTAAAGAGTTTATAACGGCATTGATCTCTTCGGAACGTCCTACCGTAATATGCTGTACCCCAATTTTAGGCACTACACCGCTTACCAGAGAGTTGATAATGGAGGTTGCTTCTTTGGGTTTAATATTGTCAATCATTGTTTAATAGTTTTTGGTAATAATTTGTGTTCATAATAAAATATTCATCTTCCTCTTCAATCAAAACATCATCAAGAATTTCAAAACAGCATTCGTTGATAGAATCTATGGTAGATCCCATGAATAAACCTTTTGTTTTGATAAGATCTCCAAGATCAGTCTGAAGCATATTGAAGCTGTTCTTTTCAAATACATCTAGGATGTCTTTCTGAATGGCTGTTAAATTCAATTCATCAAGATATTTAGAAATTTGATTTTCTGGAGTCTGAGAACGTATAGTAATGGTCAGTTCTTCTTGATCATCCGCTAAGACTGTTTCTGTAACAATTTCCTCTTCTTCGCTATTAAGAATCTGTCCCAGGATATCTGCGGTTTCAGAATGCTGAGCCTGAATATCTTTAATGGCTTCGGGATCAATGGTAATTCTTTTTCTTTTGGGTTGATAAAGCTGATTGGCCTTTTCGATAGCGGTTTCCAGATTTCTGTCGCCAATAAAATCATTCAGTATTTTTTCAAAATCTGTAAGTTGCTCCTGGCTGGAAAATAAGCTCTTCTGAATGGTTTTGTTCAGTTTTCTATGGTCGAATTTGGAAGAATTCAGATCTTTTTCCAGATAGTGAATGTAAAGTCGTAAGGCACAGGTACGGTCAAAATCTGCCACAAATTTGGAGGCCTCAAAAAAGATGATATCCAAAGATGGGTTTTTAACGTTAACATCCGCAAGTCTGAAAATTTCTCTCTCAAAAGCAACCGGATTAGAATAATCTTCCTTGATCAGCTCAAACTTAGTCTTCCATCGGTTGGTGTTATTTTCATTGAGGATAATATTTGTTTTATAGTCTGCATCCAGCACCAAATGCTGATTGTCTGAAAGAAAAATTTCAAGTTTAGAAACGATCTTTTTGTTGTACAGATGAAGAATATCCGGTTCGTTGTAGTTAAAATCAGTATTAATTTTTCTTTTAATACCATAAATTTCCCGGATATTGTTTTCACATAATTTGAGAATATGGTTGAAAATTTCTGTCTGTACAGAATCATAGGTATAGCTGTAATTCAGGCTTTCTTTTCTGTAATTATAGCGGAGGCATACAATAATTTCAGACAGTTCTTCAATGACCGTCGAATAGGATTTATTGATCGGAATACAGTGTTTGTCAAGATAATCAAGAGCTCTCAAAAACTGTTTTAAGATTTGAATTTTACAATATTCAATTTCATTAAAAACATTCCCGGAGAAGGACATCTTATCCAGCATTGTACTCTGATGATCATTCAGATTGAGTTTTCTGCTGTATTTTTTTCCTATTTTCCAGATATCAGGATCATAAGAATTCGGTTCTATCTTTTGTTCATTTTCGGAAAAAGAATGAGTATTCCCCAAATAGATAGGGACATTGGCATTTCCGGAAACATCAATTATAGAATCGTCTGTGTATAATGGAGAGTTATCACTCTGCATAGCGGCATCTGGTATTTTCGGTTATTCTGTTTCTTTTTTAGAATTGATCACCTTTACACGCTGTTACCATACCTTTAGACCTCTGTAAATCCGAATTTTCAAAAAGAGTCATTCTTATACAATTGAGTGATGGGTTAATGAGCTTCATTAAAGGGAAATCAATTCTCTAATATAGCAATATATTACCTCAAAAGTATTGAAAACAGGGAAATATTATTTACGGTTTCCCGTAATAAAAAAGATAAATTGACAATAAATGAGGTACTGTTTACCAATAACAACTGCAAAAAGCCAACTCTTCTTCCTTCAACTTTATTCAGCATCAAGCTGCTTCTGAAACTCTTCCAGATATTGGGTAATGTGAATTCCGTCTGCCAGTCCATGATGTGCTTCAATAGAAACGGGAAGGTATTTTCTGCCGTCACGTATATTGAATTTTCCAAAAGAGATCTTCGGTATAGATTCTCCTGTATTAAAGTCCGTAGGATGTAGAATAGCACTGAAGGAGCTCCACGGAATTGTAGTATGTCTTACATGATCTTTTCCCAGTCTTTCATTTCTGATGCGAAGTCCTGAAGTTTCATGTACGCCTTTTATCTCTTCCTGTAAAGCTGCATTAAAGGTTTCAAAATCTTCCGAAAAACGGGTAAATGAAAAACCAAAGGTTCCATCGGGTCTACCAATGGTACTTCCTGCATGAAGGGTATCAAACTGAACAACCTGTCCGTCAACAATTCTCAATTTCAGTTCATCTACAGTATTCACCGCGACCATCGATTTATGAAAATAATAGGCAAAGAATGAATAGCCTTTCTTTTTTGCAACATCATAAGCCTTGGTACAGTCTACCTCTGTGGTAAAACCGAAATAAGGGCTTGCCATACCGGAAAAAAATTCAAAATGCTCTTTTCTGTTCCATTTTTCAAGGTCTACGATCTTCATTGATTTTTTATTTGGGTGCAAATTTCAGGATTTTTTATCGGTTTTTATATATAAGAGCAGTAAAAATTAAAAACGAGGAAATCAGGATTACTCTTTATGATTTTGAACAATAGCCTTCAAAGTCTTATTTTTGATGAAATATTTATCTGATGTTTGATGTCCTTCTTGCCCATATTCAGAATAAGGTTGCTATAACCGATGATCAGAAAAAACAGCTAGAATCTTTTTTCACACTTAAAAAACTTAAAAAGAAGCAATATCTGCTTCAGGAAGGGGATGTCTGTAAATGTCTGTCTTTTGTAAGCAAAGGATTACTGAAGTCTTATTTTCCGGATGAAAAAGGAAATGAACATATTAATATGTTTGCATTTGAAGGTTGGTGGATTTCCGATTTCAACAGTTTCATCCATCAGGAAAAAGCAGTCCTCACAATTGATGCCATAGAAGAAACAGAAGTTCTGATGATCACTCTGGAAGAGTATAATCAAATGCTGCTGGAAATTCCTGTAATGGACCGTTATTTCAGAATTCTCTATCAAAACAGCCTTGTAACCAAAGACTATCGGCTTATTGTTTCCAATGGATATACGGCCGAAGAAAAGTATCTGCAACTTGCCCAACGAAATCATGAAATGATCAAAAGGGTTCCTCACAATCTTATAGCGTCTTATTTGGGGCTCGCTCCTGAAACCATAAGCAGGATACGTAAGAAGATTTCTCAGAATAATACTTGATCCAGATCAAGCCAAACACATGACTCAGATCAAGTGTACAGGCTGCCAACCTCCATAATTTTGTGAAGAAATTTTACAATACTTATGGAAAATATTGCATTGGTAGTTGGGGCTACCGGAATTACAGGAAGTAATCTTGCAGAAGAGCTTATTTCACAGGGTTGGACAACCTATGGACTGTCCAGAAATCCAAATAACATCATTCCCAACCTTATCCCTATTAAGGCAGATCTTATGGATGAGCAAAACCTTACAGAAGCTCTGGAGGGAATCTCTCCTACTCATATTTATTTTACCACCTGGATGCGGAATGATACGGAAGAAGAAAATATTCGCGTCAATAGTGCATTGGTAAGAAATCTGTTGAACGTTCTATCTGCAAAAAAATCGGTGCAGCACGTTGCATTGGTAACAGGGCTCAAACATTATCTGGGACCTTTTGAGGCGTATGCCAAACAAGGTGTACTTCCCGAAACCCCAGTCAGAGAAGAACATCCCAGACTTCCTCTCCCTAATTTTTATTATGCACAGGAAGATGAAGTCTACAAAGCTTCTGAAAGAGATGGTTTTACGTGGAGTATTCACAGACCTCATACCGTTGTAGGCTACGCAGTGGGTAATCTAATGAATATTGGAGCAACATTAGCTGTATACGCCAGCATTTGTAAAGAAACGGGAAGAAAATTTATCTGGCCGGGATCCGAAGCTCAATGGAACGGAGTATCTGATGTTACTGATGCCAAAGTACTGGCTCAACAACTGGTATGGGCCTCTACTACGGAATCTGCAAAAAATCAGGCATTTAATATCACCAATGGAGATGTTTTCAGATGGAAATGGCTTTGGAAAAGACTTGCAGACTGGTTTAACATTGAATATGAAGGCTTTGAAGGATCCATAAAGCCTCTGGAAAAAGAACTTGAGAACGATCACCAGATCTGGAAAGAAATTGCCGAAAAATATAATTTGAACGAGGCTCGTCTGGAACGTTTGTCTTCGGCATGGCATACCGATCTTGATCTCGGAAGACCTCTGGAAGTGATGTGTGATATGTCCGGAAGCCGAAAATTAGGATTCTCAGCATTCAAAAGCACAGAAGATTCTTTCATTGAAGTATTTGAAAGATTGAGAGCTGAAAAAATGATTCCTTAATCAAGTTTTGGGAATCAAATAATTTCTTTGAAAGAAATATATTCTTAGGAATGCACGAATATTTTTTATTCGTGCATTCCTTGTTTTCATAAATAAACATAGGCACACACCTCATTTTTTCTTCCTCTAAAAATGAAAAAAAATATATTTATTGTTAGATTTGTATCTTTCAAGATATTATAAGTAAAAACTAAACCATGATTAAGATTAAAGCACTCATTGCCGTTTTCATCACGTCTTCTACTCTTGGCTTTGCCCAAAACTGTACGTGTGAAACCAATTTCCAATGGGTAAAAAAAACGTTCGAAGAAAATGATGCCGGATTTCAATACGTTATTGACAAAAAAGGAATGCCCGCTTACCAGGCTCACAATACAGACTTTCTAAGTAAAATAAAAAACTCAAAATCTGATACTGAATGTTTACAAAATATCTATGATTGGATGAAATTCTTCAGATCCGGACATTTCTCCATTTCAAAAATTGAAAATAAAAATCAACAACCTCAACCAGCAGCCGTTAAAGAACAGCCCAAAAGTGAAATTGTTACAGTAGACCTTGAAAAGTTCAAAAAGGAAGTTCTTTCCAAAAAAGAATCCGATATTGAAGGCATTTGGGAAGCTGAACCTTATGTAATAGGCATAAAAAAAATAGGTAATGGCTATAAAGGATTTATCATTCAATCCGGAGCAGAAAACTGGAAACCTTATGAATTGAAACTGACGATCAATGCAGATCAGTCAAAAGGGGTTTTCTATCTGAGAGACAAATCAGGTCAGGAAGTAAATCAGATCCGATTTATGGGAAAAAATTATCTTCAAATGGGAAGTTTTGTTTTAAAAAGACTTTCTCCAAAATTTGAAAGGGAAGAAAATATTGAAACCTATCTTCAGGCTATACAAACCCAGAAACCTTTTTTAAAAGAACTAAATAAAACCACACTTCTTCTACGTATTCCGACATTTAACGGTGCCATGAAAAAAGACATCGACAGTGTGATTATAGCCAATAAATCAAAAATTGAAAGTACAGAAAATCTGATTATAGACATCAGGAATAACGGCGGCGGAAGCGATAACAGTTTCTCAGAAATAATCCCTTATCTCTATACCAATCCTATCAGAAGCATCAGAGCACAGATGTATTCTACGAAACTGAACAACCAAAGAATGCTGGATCTGTATGATAATTATGAAAAATACGGAATCCCAAAAGAAGAAAGAGAATTCCTTAAAAAAGCATATGATAAACTGAATGCCAACTTAGGCAAGTTTGTGTCCATACAGGATGACAACAACATTCTGAGCATTGATAAATCAGACAAAATCTTCCCTTTTCCAAAAAATGTAGGAATTATCATCAATAAAGGAAACGGAAGTACTGCCGAAGAATTTTTACTCGCAGCAAAACAAAGTAAAAAAGTAAAGCTTTTCGGAACCACAACTGCCGGAGTTCTTGATATCTCCAATATGTATTTCCTCAACTCTCCCTGCAACGAGTTTAAATTGGGCTACAGCCTTTCAAAAAGTTTCCGAATTCCGGATATGGCGATTGACGAAAAAGGAATTCAGCCGGATTACTTTATAGACAGTACAATCCCGGAACATCAATGGATTGATTTCGTGAATGATATCCTTAATACAAAATAAAATAAGAGGTTGTTTCGTAAAGAGACAACCTTTTTTCATCCTATACATGGGTGCTTTAATCACTTCAAATGCGCAAGCTACTTTTATGAATTCTACCACAGTTTAATAAAATATCAATACTTTATTATAATTTGGTTAAGTTTTTGAAGCCTATTCTCCAAACCAGTCACACCATTGAAATTAATCACATTTACCAAAAAAGGAATATATTGTCCTCAGGGGAAGTTCTACATTGATCCGTGGAGACCTGTTGATATGGCTGTCATTACTCACGGGCACGCCGATCATGCCCGCTGGGGAATGAAAAAATACCTTTGTCATCACTTTACAAAACCTATTCTCTATCAAAGAATCGGTGCAGATATAGAATGTCAAAGTGTAGAATATGGAGAAACAGTCACAATCAATGGCGTAAAACTTTCTCTTCATCCTGCAGGACATATCATTGGATCGGCCCAGGTAAGACTGGAATATAAAGGATACATAGCTGTTATTTCAGGAGATTATAAAGTTCAGGAAGATGGTTTAAGTACTCCTTTTGAACTGGTACAGTGTAATGAATTTGTAACAGAAAGCACCTTTGGACTTCCTATATACAATTGGCTCGAAGTTAACGATCTCAATAAAAAATTGCAAACCTGGGTACTAAAAAACCAGGAAAACCATAAAACCTCGGTATTTATAGGATATTCGTTGGGTAAAGCTCAACGTATTATGAAAGCAGTTGAAGGCTTAGGCAAGATATACGTTCATTATTCCATTGGCAAGCTAAATGAAGCTTTTGAAACAGTAGGAATTCACCTTCCGGAGTACACCATTGCAGATTTCAGAGAGCGCCCCAAAGAAATGGAACATGAGATCGTGATTGTTCCGCCTGCTTTATTAGACAGCAGTATCATTAAGAAAATTCCGGATCCCGCCACAGCAATATGTTCCGGTTGGATGCAGGTTCGGGGAGCCAGAAGATGGCGAAGTGCCGATGCAGGATTTGCCATGAGCGATCATGCAGACTGGAAGGGCCTATTACAGACCGTAAAAGCAACTGAAGCAGAAATTGTTCATGTTACCCACGGGCAAACAGAAGTGTTTTCAAAATATCTTAATGAAATCGGAGTTCATGCAGATGTTGTAGAAACCTTATTCGGTGACGATGATGATGAAAAGGAAAACCTTGAAAATCAAAAGCCATGAGACATTTTGCAGAGCTGATCAATGCATTGGAAACCACCAATAAAACCAATGCCAAAATTGATGCGATTATCGATTATCTGGAACGTGCTCCGGATGAAGATAAAGTATGGTTCATCGCTTTATTTACCGGAAAAAGACCCAAAAGAAATGTCAATACCAATTACATGAAAGAATGGGCTCTGGAAATTACCGGACTCCCTCTATGGCTCTTTCAGGAAAGCTATTCTTCCGTGGGAGATCTCGGAGAAACCCTTTCTTTAATACTTCCTCCGCCACAGACAAAAATTGAGCGTACACTATCTCAATGGATGAATGACATTGTTCATTTAAAAGATAAAACAGAGCAGGAAAAGAAAGAATTTGTACTGAACTCATGGAACGGACTGGATTATACCGAAAGACTCATTTTCAACAAACTGATTGGCGGAAGTTTCCGGATCGGAGTTTCTGATAAAACACTCATTAACGCTCTCACAAAGTTTTCCGGACAGGAATCCAGTGCATTAATGCATAGCCTGATGGGAAAATGGCAACCTGAAGAAGCTTCTTTTCACGAACTGATTTCAGCAGAAAATGTAAACCCGGATAATTCAAAACCATATCCTTTCTGCCTTGCTTATCCTTTAGAAAAAGAACTCCCCGAGCTGGGTGAACCGTCAGAATGGATCGCAGAATACAAATGGGACGGAATTCGCGGTCAAATCATTCGTAGAAATGATGAAGTGTTCATTTGGTCAAGAGGAGAAGAACTTGTTACCGACCAGTTCCCGGAAATTGTGGAAACGGTTCTGGCGATGAAAGGAAACTTTGTATTAGACGGAGAAATACTGGCGGTAAAAGAAGGAAAAGTTTTAAATTTTAATGAATTACAAAAAAGACTCAACAGAAAATCCTTAACCAAGAAAATGCTCTCGGAAATTCCCATCGAAGTATTTGCTTATGATCTTCTGGAACTTGAAAATACCGATCTGAGAGAAAAACCAATCTCAGGGAGAAGAGCAATGCTTGAAGAATTATTATTAAATGAGTCTCCACAAAATATAAGTCTTTCCCGAAGTATCGATTTTGAAAAATGGGAAGATCTCAACCTCATCAGAGAACATTCCAGAGAGGTCAACAGTGAAGGCCTGATGCTGAAACAGAAAAATTCACCCTATCATTCCGGCCGAAAAAAAGGAGACTGGTGGAAATGGAAAATCAATCCGTTTACAATAGACACTGTACTCATTTACGCTCAAAAAGGAAGCGGTAGACGAAGCGCCTACTATACTGACTATACTTTTGCCGTAAAAAATGGAGATGCCTTAGTAACAATAGCAAAAGCCTATTCAGGATTAACCGATAAAGAAATTATGGAAGTCAGCAAGTTTGTAACGAAAAATGCCATTGAAAAGTTTGGCCCGGTACGAACCGTAAAAGCAGAACTCGTTTTTGAAATCGCTTTTGAAGGAATAGGTTTCAGCAACCGTCACAAAAGCGGAGTCGCATTAAGATTTCCCAGAATTGTAAGGTGGCGGAAAGATAAAACAGTAGATGAAATTGATAACCTTGAAGAAATTAAAAAATTAATACAATAGTTTGGCAACCTTTGAACATACCGACGGATTTAAAATCATTCAGCAATGGATGACTGATAAAGGCATATCCCCATTTAAATTTCAGACAGATACCTGGAGAAAATTCGGGAATGGTTACAGCGGAATGGTTGTTGCCCCTACGGGTTTTGGGAAGACATTTTCTGTATTCCTGGGATTGGTTTCAGATTTTCTGAATCACCCTGATCAATATAAAAAAGGACTGAAAATGATATGGATCAGTCCGCTGCGCTCTTTAGCCAAAGATATCGCCAAAGCCATGCAGGAAGCTATTGATGAAATCGGGCTGGATTGGGCGGTTGGAGTAAGGAATGGAGATACCGACCCAAAAGTAAGACAGCAGCAGATCAAAAAAATGCCTGAAATTCTTGTGGTAACTCCGGAAAGTCTTCATTTGCTTTTAGCACAGAAAAATCATGAAACCTTTTTTCGTGATATGAAGTGTATCGCAGTAGATGAATTGCATGAATTATTAGGTTCAAAACGTGGTGTGATGGTGGAACTGGGAATTTCTCAGCTTAGAAAATATGTTCCTCATCTTATCATATGGGGAATAACCGCTACCATCGGTAATTTGGATGAAGCTATGGAAGTTCTTATTCCTTATGATTGTAAAAAAGTAAAAATTACCGCCAAAGAACAGAAAAAGATAGATATTCTCCCCGTTTTTCCGGATGAAATTGAAATATTGCCTTGGGCAGGACATTTAGGAAACAAACTGGCTGATAAAGTTGTGCCGATTATTCTCAACTCAAAATCGACCATTGTTTTTACCAATACCAGGAGCCAGAGTGAAATGTGGTATCAGCTGCTGTTGGATGCTCATCCCGATTTTGCAGGACAAATTGCCATCCATCACAGTTCTATTGATGCGCACTTAAGAATATGGATTGAAGAAAATCTAAGCTCAGGAAAATTAAAAGCCGTTGTTTCTACCTCTTCCCTGGATTTGGGAATTGACTTTAAACCTGTTGATACTGTTATTCAGATTGGTTCAGCAAAGGGAGTCGCCAGATTTCTTCAACGGGCCGGCCGAAGTGGGCACTCCCCTTTTGAAACGTCAAAAATTTATTGTGTTCCTACCCATTCTCTGGAACTGATTGAAGTTTCCGCCTTAAAAGAAGCTGTAAAACAAAAAGTGGTAGAACCCCGTGAACCTCAGGTTTTATGTTTCGATGTATTGGTTCAGTTTCTGATGACGCTTGCTGTAGGCAATGGTTTTTATCCTGAGGAAACGTATGAAAGAATAAAAAAAGTATATGCTTTTCAGGAAATTATGGATGAAGAATGGAAGAGCATCCTCGAATTTCTCACCATTGGCGGCAGTGTGTTAAAAAACTATGAAGAATTCCATAAAATAGTCATTATGGAAGATGGGCTGTACAAAGTTACTTCGCGGAAAATCGCCATGCTTCACCGGATGAATATGGGAGTAATCGTAAGTGATGCCATGCTGAAAGTTAAATTTATTTCCGGAGGGTATATTGGAATGATTGAAGAATATTTTATCTCAAAACTGAAAAAAGAAGAAAAATTTATCCTGGCAGGACGTACCCTTGAAGTGGCTATGATTAAAGATATGACCGTGTATGTAAGATCGGCAAAAGGAAAAGCGCTGGTTCCGAGTTATCTGGGGGGCAGGCTACCTCTAAGCTCCAATTTGGGCCACTTCTTAAGAGAAAAACTGTCACATGCTTTAAATCCTAAAGCATCAGAAAAAGAACTGAAATTCCTTCATCCCCTATTAATTAATCAGGAAGAAAACTCCCACATTCCTAAAGAGGACGAATTTTTAGTAGAGATGATTAAAAATCGTGAAGGATATCATCTATTTATGTATCCTTTCGAAGGTCGTCTTGTGCATGAAGTAATGGCTGCCCTGATCGCTTATCGCATTTCGAAGCTGGCCCCTATTTCTTTTTCCATGGCTATGAATGATTATGGATTTGAGCTGTTCAGCGATAAAGAAATTCCCCTGAATGAAGATAACTTACAACAGATTTTAACCCGCGACAATCTGATGAATGATGTAATTGCCAGTATCAACTCTGCAGAAATGGCAAGAAGAAAATTTCGTGATATTGCGGTAATCTCAGGGATGGTGATTCAAAATTATGCAGGGAAACAAAGATCCAATAAATCTTTACAGAGCTCTGCAGGACTCATCTTTAAAGTACTTGAAGATTACGATCCCAATCATTTCCTTATCAAACAAGCCTATACCGAAGTTTTCAATATGCAATTGCAGGAACAGAGACTCGTGAAAGCCTTTAAAAGAATTGAAAAATCGGAAATTATTATAAAATATTCCCGCTCTTTTACCCCTTTAAGCTTTCCGATAAAAGTAGATAGCTTGAGGCAGACACTTTCCAGTGAAGGACTGGATGCCAGAATTAGGAGAATGTTGAAAATGTAAAAAAAACGCCAGTATTTCTTTAATTGTTGTGAAAAATGAAATGATAATTCATCCTGTAAAAGCCCTCTGTTTTTTTGTGAAAATGTACATAAACTTATCGTTAAAATCCTTTGAAAAGTTTAATAATCGCCGTAACTTAGAGTAACTTCTTTGAAGATTAAAATAAAGTGTACAAATGACAAAATTATTCTTAGTCCGTCACGGACAGTCGCTCTGGAACCTCGAAAACCGGTTTACAGGATGGCAGGATATAGATATCACAGAAACAGGTATTGAGGAAGCTAAAAAAGCAGGTATCGCTTTAAAGGGACAGAAAATAAATATTGCATTTACTTCCGCTTTAATCCGTGCACAGCATACTCTTACCATTATTCTTAACGAAATGGGTGAAAAAAACATCCCGATTGTTATTGATAAAGCCCTAAATGAACGTTCCTATGGCAATCTTGAAGGACTCAACAAAGCTGAAACAGCATTAAAATATGGTGATGAACAGGTTCATATCTGGCGCAGATCCTACGATGTAGAACCTCCCGGAGGAGAAAGCCTGAAAGATACCTACAACCGGGTTATCCCTTATTACGAAAGTAAAATTGCTCCTCTGCTGAAACAGGGAGAAGACGTTCTGATTGTGGCCCACGGAAATAGCCTTCGTGCCCTCATCATGTATCTGGAACACCTGTCTCCTGAAGAAATTCTGGAAAGAGAAATTGCTACCGGAATTCCTCTGACTTATACTTTTGATGAAAACTTTCATGTAAGCAGAAAACAAGCCTGATCTACGTAACAACAAAAACAAGTTAGCCACCGTGTTTATAGCCACCAAAAACATTTCTATACAAAACGAAACCTTCATTCTCACCAATCAGCGTGCTGCATTCTGGGAAAAAGAAAAAGCATTGATTCTTTCCGATCTTCATATTGGAAAAACGGCCCATTTTCGCAAAAATGGAATTGCACTGGCTAATCATATCATGAAAAGTGATCTGGAAAGATTATCTGCCCTGATTGAATACTTCCGGCCAGAAAAATTTATTATAGTCGGCGATCTTCTTCATGCCGGTGATAATTCTGACGTAGATGAGTTCTGCACGTGGAGAAATCAATATTCTGAAATAGAATTTGATCTCATAGAAGGAAATCACGACCGCATTTCTAAAACTTTGGAAAAAAAACTGTGTCTCAGCAATACAACTGAGGTTATGGAAATAAATGGCTTCACCTTCATTCACGAGTACGAAAAGAAAAGACCAGGATTTCAGATTACGGGGCACATTCACCCAGGAATTGTTTTACATTCTTCTGTAAAAAGTATTCGGCTTCCGTGTTTTGCGGTCAGCGAAAATCAGTTGTTATTGCCTGCTTTTAGTGAATTTACGGGATTAGATACTAAAAATCTTCCTAAAAAGAGTCAATTTTTTGTATTTACAGATGCTGAGATCTACGAGATATAATCGTTCTGAAAAATTTTAAATTACAATTTTAGAAACATCTGAAAAGTGACTTCAGAATTAAATATAATATTTATGATTCCTCTTACTGAAATTGCTTAGGTCTTTTTTTCTGAGCAGCGTGCATCACTATTTCATCAATCCGTTTTTGTCTGGTTTCTGCTCTCTTTGCCATAATGATCCATTGTAGCAGCATTTTTTTTACCGATTTGCTTAAACTTTCGAAATACTCATGGGCATCGACATTTATTTTAAATGCTTCATTCAGGTCATCGGGAATCTGAAGATCTTCCACACTATCCAAAATATTCCAGGATCCATTTTCCTGAGCAATCCGTATGGTTTCTAAGCCAGCCTTTGTCATCAGGTTATTTTCTATCAGTTTTACAACTTTTTCTTTGTTGATTTTCGACCAGGTGCTGTTAGGTTTCCGTCTGCTGAACAACTGCATAAAAGAGTTTTCATCAATTGTTTTCCTTGTACTGTCAATCCAGCCAAAGCAAAGAGCCTCATCTACCAGTTCCGTCCAGTAAATTATCGGAAGATTTGATTTTTTAGTATTACAGACAAGCCATATGGACTGCTCTGACTGATGATTTTTCTCCAGCCATTCCCTCCATTCAGCTTTTGTATTCACATAAACAGTTAATCTTTCCGGAGCAGTTCCCATACCTTATATATTTATTGTTTCTGTAAAGTTCGAAAATATCATTGACAACAGTTTGTCAGTAAACAATTAAGACAGACTTTTCAATACAGTGAAATTACAATAAAAAGATAATGCATTCAAATTCTCAGTCTTTTATTCTTCTTTGAACCAATTCATTATGTTAAAAACAATACAATTTCTTCTTCATTAACAAATTATAAACTAAAGATCTGAAATAATTAATACGGTCAGAAATACGAGTAACAGTAGATGATCTAGACTATGAATAAAATCACATCCTGAAGATTTAATACTCAATTTAAAAATAAATAATCATCTTTGCAGCCTTAAAATCAAACACGCTAGTTTATTTCATGAGCATTATTTTTAAAAAGCGACTTATTATAGCGCTTGTATTACCTACTGCGGCCTTGTATTATGGTCAGAGTACGAAAGATTCATTAGAAAAGTCAAAATCTATTGATGAGGTGATGTTGGTAGGTAGAAACCTTTCCCAAACGGCCAAAGAAAGAAAAACTCCTGTTGCAGTTTCCACCATTAAAGCGGCAGAAATTCAGGAAAAATTAGGAAATAGAGAATTTCCTGAAATTATGAAGTCTACCCCATCCGTTTACGTTACCAAAGTAGGTGGAGGGTTTGGAGACAGCAGAATCAATATGAGAGGTTTTGACGGAGCCAATATTGCCGTTATTATCAACGGACAGCCTGTTAATGACATGCAGGGAGGTACCGTTTATTGGTCAAACTGGACTGGATTGGCGGATATTGCAAGCACAATTCAGATTCAGAGAGGTTTGGGAGCTTCAAAATTTGTTGTTCCATCTGTAGGAGGAACCATCAACATCGTGACGAAAGCTACCGATGCTGAGCAAAAAGCAATGATTAAGGGAGAAGTGGGTAACGACAACTACTCCAGAATCTCAGCGATGTATTCTTCTGGGTTAAAAAACAAATGGGGAACAACAGTATTGCTTTCCCGTTGGCAAGGTGATGGTTACATCAACGGAACAAAAGGAGAAGGATATTCTTGGTTTTTCTCAACAGGATTTAAGCCTAATGAAAAGCATGCCTTCAACTTCATTGCTACCGGAGCGCCACAGGTACACGATACAAGAAGATCTTCTGCAACCGGAGCCAATGTAGCAACACTTCAGCAGTTTGAAACGTACGGAAGAAGATACAATCCACAAACAGGAATGCTGAACGGTTCTCAATTCAACTTAGCCCCTAACTTCTATCACAAACCTATCGCTTCATTAAACTGGGACTGGAATATGAACGATAACCTGAAATTATCTACGGTTCTTTATGGTTCATGGGGACGTGGTGGTGGTGGTACCGGACTTAACGGTTCCATTAAAAATGCCAGCGGACAAACCATGAATTTCATGAATTATGGTGCAGGTGGAGATGGTACAATCAACTGGGATATGATCTACCGTTATAACAGAGGCGGTATGGTAACTGATTATAATGGAAATACCTTCCAAAAACCAACCTTTACAGCTCCTGCAGGTTCTCCTGGTGATTACAACGGACAATATGTAGCTACTCTAAACGGTTCCAACGGAATTGTAAGAAAGCAAAGTATTAATGCTCACGACTGGTACGGAGTAATTGCTGACCTTAATTACAAAAAGAACAACTGGACTTTTAACGGAGGTCTTGATCTTAAAACTTATAAAGGAGCATTGTATGATATTGTAACTGATATGTTGGGATCAGATGCATTATTTGTTCCTAATACAGCCAATGCACCGAAAGGATACTATATTAATCAAACTGTAAAGCCAGAGCCTCTTACTAAGCTTAAAGATGCACAAAAAGTATCTATCTATAATGAAGGTTTGGTAAAATGGGCAGGGATCTATGGAATGGTAGAATACAGTTCTGAAAAGCTGAGTGCTTCTGTTCAGGGATCCGTTTCTGAGCAATATTACAAGAGAAGAGATTATATGCTGTATACTCCTGGAAACCAAGAAACAAAATGGTACCACAAAACAGGATATATCGTAAAAGGAGGTGCTAACTACAACATAGACGAGCATCATAATGTATTCTTCAATACAGGGGTTATTTCAAGACAACCTTTATTCAATGCCTTATTCCCATCTAACCAAAACATCTACAACGATGCAAAGAACGAGAGAATTTTCTCTGTGGAACTGGGATATGGTTTCAAATCCCGATATGTAGACGTGAATATCAATGCATACAGAACGCAGTGGGATGACCGATTTATTTCAAGAACATTTAATGCTACAGCTTCAGATGTTGCAAAATTCTCACAGTTAACCCTTGGAAATGCTTATTTTTATAACGCTCTGAATGTAGGACAATTACACCAGGGAATTGAATTGGAAGCAAAAGCAAGACCTTTTACCAATCTTAAACTTAGAGGAATGGTATCTCTAGGAAACTGGAAGTATAAAGGCAATGCCAACTTCAACATCCTGGATGTTCAAAGCAATCAGGAAATTGCAGGGGCAACAGGAGCCATCAACATTAAAGATTTAAAAGTTGGTGATGCTGCACAAACCACGGCAAGCATTGGTGCAGACTATAATATTACCAAGGCTTTCAGTATTGATGCTAACTGGGAATATTATGACAAGCTATATGCACAGTTCAACCCAATCAATTTCCTTACGGAAGCAGCAAGAGAAAAAGGAATTGTAAAGTTACCAAGCTATCATTTATTTGATGTGGGGGCTTCTTACAAATTCACGATTGATACAAAGAAATCTCTAACACTAAGAGCGAATGTATACAACGTATTCAACAAATATTATATTTCTGAATTAAGCACAAACATTTTCGCAGGTGATAAAATTACCAGCGGACCGGATGCCGGAAAAACATATCAGGATGCTGGTAGAGTTTACCAGGGTGTCGCTGATGGCAATACAGGATTCTTAGGTTTCGGAAGAACCTGGTCTGTTGCAGCTACGTTGAGATTCTAATACAATACGTTTACATAACGAATTCAATAAACCCGCCAGGATTTGGCGGGTTTGTTTATTTATAAGACCTGAAAGATTTACAATCTCTATTGTAAGAAAAAATACAAAAAGAATAAAAATAAACAATATATAGTATTTTTTAATATCAAAACACTAATTAAAGCGAAAATAATTCGTTAAAATTAAAATCATTATATTAGTAATTACTAATCAACAAAATATTATATTATGAAAAAAGCAATTTTATTTTTTTCAGGATGTTTCATGCTCTTATCTTGCAGCAGTGAAAGAGAATTGGAAAAGCAGGATCAATTGATAAACGACAGGAATTCGGATGTAAATAAAACCATCACATCTTCCTATAAATCGCCCTACAAAGCAGGAATCACTGATAATTATGGATTAATGATGCGTTACATCAATAAAACAAATTATACTTTGGTACTGACACCTTATGTAAGCTTTATTACGGAAAAGATGCAAAAGTCCTTTAATCTCCCTACTGTCATCAATGGCTATCCTGATCTTACGACAGTTTCCATTCCTCCATTTAATATTGGACCCAATCAGACCATCAATAATCAGTCATGTGGAATGGTTTTACAACATTCGCTTTCCACTCCCTGTCCCAGTTCTCTTATCCTTTATGATTTTAGTATTTATCCTTCAATCAATTTTTCTGCCTTAGCTGAAAATTCAAAGATTCATTACTTCAAATATGAAATATTGGCAGGATCAGAATTGGTTCAGTCCGGTTATCTGAAACAAAAATTCATGGATGACTATGATGATATTTCAACGATTCCAAGTTTCGATCCTCATTGGATTCCACACGGAAAAGTGACCGATCTATATAGTAGCTTTCAGACCGTCACCATGTATAATGCAGTTACCAAGGAAATTTGTCTGACCAATGAGCCTGGAACTTCCAATCCTGTTCTTAGTGAAATCAACTTTACAGATCCTTATACATCAAGTTCACATACCTTAAAATACTATACGACTGCGTCCGATGCAAGAATTGAACTTCAGTAAAAATACCAAACGGGTCATACTTTTCAGTATGCCCCGTTCAAGATTGCATTAATCGCTGTTATTTTGAATTCTTCACCTGCAAAGCCCTCTGATAAAAAGACTGGTTTGCTATTTTTTCTTCTGCTTCATCAATGGCAGTTAGCAGATTGTTTTTATTGTCTGCAATATCTCCCAAAATTTGAGCCATGAGTTCCCAAACGGGTTTCATTTTATCAATGAGCTCCTGACCTTTTGAAGTGAGTTTAAAAAGTCTTTTTCGTTCATCCTGCCTGTCTTTTTCCCATTGGATCAGCTCCAGTTTTTCAAGTTCCTTAAGCAGCGTTATGGTAGACGGATGTGTGTACCCGATCTCGTTGGCTATTTCTACAACACTAGCTATCTCTTTTTTATAAATAGTGAAAATAACCGGAAACCATTTCAATTCAAAATCAATTCCGAATGCTTTATAGATAAGCGCTCCATCTTTCCTCAGTTGCTCACTGAGACGGTGCAGCCTTGTGGATATGGCAAGAATCCCTGCTTCATTGATTACATTCATACGGTATCAAATTTTAAATGATAAAACACATCATCGGCACTCATGAGCGGGAACAGAACCGGAAGATTTTCTTTTTCAATTTTAATAAAATAATTACGTTCATAAAAACGTTGAGCAGCCTTCAGTACATTGACCGTACCCAGATAGAGATCATCGATTTTCTGTTCTTTACAAAATACTATTAACGTTTCCAGAAGAATCTGTGCAATATTAAACTCTTTTCCTCTGTATTCTTTTTTCACAAACATCTTTCTGATGGCCCCTGCTTTTTCGTCAAATTTAACCAAAGCAATGGAACCTACCAATTCGCCTTCTGCAAAAGCGCCCCAGAAATTACCTCCCTTTTCATGATAAAAGCTTTCAATTTCTATTAAATCGGGCTGGTCTTCTACGGTTATCGGAATATTGAATTCGTTTTGCTGAATATTCAGAATCAATGCTATTGCTTGTTCTGAAAATGAATTACCTATTGACTGGATCTGTAATTTCATAACAATTAATTTTAAAGTATAAAACTACGTAGTTAAATACATATATCCAAATAAGATTTAAATTTTAACATAGTTTACAATAAAAAACGTATGCCATTTCTGACATACGTTTTTGTATAAGGAATGATAGATGACTGTTATTTCCAGCCTCCTCCTAATGCCTGATAAAGCTCTACACCTGCTTTCATTTTATTGTAGCGGGCATTAGAAATGTTAAGCTCCGCATTCAATGAATTTACGCTGGCATTCAATACCTCAAGATAATTGGCCATACCATAGTTCACCAATTCCTGAGAATAATCAACTGATTTTTTGTAGGCATCCAGTTCTTTTTGCTTCAATTCAATAAATGAATCCTGAACAGAGTACACTCTGATAGCATCAGAAACCTCTTTTCCGGCAGTAAGAACGGTTTTTCTAAAGTTCAAATAAGCCGTTTCCTGGTTAGCTAAACTAACGTCATAATTGGTCTTAATCTGTCTTTTATTCAAAATCGGTTGCGCCAATCCAGCTACTACATTCGCAAATAGGGAATTCACGCTGAAAAGGTGGTCTATATCTACAGACTGTACTCCTCCGCTACCGGTAAGTTTTAAAGTCGGATAAAATTGTGCTTTCGCAGAATTGGTTAACTCAAAAGCATTCATTAAGCCGTACTCTGCTTTCATTACGTCCGGACGGTTGGCTAAAAGTTGTGCAGGGTATCCCAGTTTCAAATCAATGGGAAGATTCTGAGCTTCTAAGGTAGATCTTTCAATAGTTTGTGATGGTTCTCCCATCAGAAGGCTCATGGTGTTTTCAAGCTGTTGGATCTGTGTATCAATATCAATCAATAAAGATTTTGCATTGAAAACAAGGGCTTCACTTTGCTGTACTGCTACTTCTGTAACGGTTCCTGAAGTTTTTAAAGCTTTCGTTGTTTCCAGGTTTTTCTCACGTACTGCAATGGTTTCTGAAATGATCTTCTTTTGAGCATCAAATGTCAACAATTGATAATAAGCCGAAGCAATAGAAGATACAAGGCTGCTTTTTACCGCTTTATGTGCTGCAACAGTTCCTAAATAAGTCGCAAGCTGTGCTTTTTCCTGTGCTTTCAGTTTCCCCCAAAGATCCGCTTCCCAACCGATACTTGTTGTAATATCAAACTGGTTCACATAACGTCTTGAACCGATAATCTGTCCAAACTGAGTGTTGATAGACTGCGTCTGGAAGGTATAATTCGGGCCGATAGATACTGTAGGCTGATAAGCAGCTTTGCTTTGTTTAAGATATGCTTCTGCAGAATTGATACTTTGCAGAGCAATTCTGATATCCAGGTTGTTGTCTAAAGCTTTGGAAATATGCTTCTGAAGTATAGGATCGGTAAATATCTCCTTCCAGGAAATATTCGCGATATTGGTACTGTCTGAAGGAAGCATATCGGTACGGAACAGCTTTTCGTCTACAACATTCTTCGGTCTTTCATATTCTTTTCTCGCCATACAGGATGAGATGGCTCCGAGTATGAAAACTGAAAAAGTAATTCCTTTTATGATGTTTAATAAACTCTTCATTATTTAAAATTAGAAGTTAGAATCCAGAAATCAGAAGTTAGTTTCAACGTAATCGCTAAGCCTAACTTCTAAGATCCGAATCATTATTTTTTATTCAGCTAAATTGATTTCTTCTTTTTTGATAGGTTTAACTTTTTCCTGTAGTGTTTCAAAAATCACATAAAGAACCGGAATTACAAATAATCCTAAAATAGTTCCTATCAATAGTCCTATCGCAGCACCTGTCGCAATAGATCTGTTACCTACTGCTCCAATTCCACTTGCCAATACTAGCGGCAATAGACCGAAGATAAAGGCAAATGATGTCATCAGGATCGGTCTTATTCTGGCTTTAGCTGCATTGATGGCCGACATTACAATGGTTTCACCGTGATGTCTTCTCTGCACCGCAAATTCGACAATAAGGATCGCATTTTTCGCCAAGAGTCCAACAAGCATGATCAGGGCAATCTGGAAGTAAATATTGTTTTCCAAGCCCATAATCTTCTGTCCGAAATAAGCTCCCATTACCCCAAGAGGAAGAGAAATAATAACAATCAGCGGAAGAATATAACTTTCATACTGTGCAGAAAGGATAAAGTAAACGAAGATTAAACTTAATCCGAAAATTAAAAGCGTCTGAGATCCTGAGTTTAATTCTTCTCTGGTTAATCCGGTAAATTCTACTGCGTAATTCTGATTCAGGGTTTCATTAGCCACCTGCTGTACAGCGGTAATGGCATCTCCGGAACTGTATCCTTCAGAGTTAGCACCTGTTACCTTCACTGAAGTAAAGAGGTTATAACGGCTTACGGATTGTGGTCCGTATGCTTTATTAAGCGTTACAAACTGTGATATCGGAGACATTACTCCAGAACCTGTTCTTACATAAAGCTCATTCAGGTTATCAATAGTTTTTCTATTATCCGGAAGAGCCTGAACCATTACTCTGAACTGCTTTCCGTATTTGGTAAAGTCAGCAGTATAAATTCCTCCTATATATCCCTGCATCGTAGCCAAGATATCACTTACAGATACTCCCAGCTGTTTTGCCAGCGGAACATTGATGTCCATCTGATACTGAGGATATTTTGTGTTAAATGAAGTCTGAGCAAATTGAATCTCCGGTCTCTGCATCAGCTTACCGATGAATTCATTGGTTTTGTTATCCAGATCCGCATATTCTCCCCCTGCTTTATCCAGCAATACCATTTCAAAACCGGCACTGTTACCAAATCCTGGTACACTCGGCGGTTGGAAGAATACGACTTTCGCATCAGGAACAGCTCCTACAATTCCGAATAGTCTTTTCGTGATATCTTCAGAACTCTGTCCTGCACTTTTTCTTTCTTCAAAAGGTTTTAGTTTAATGAAGGCAAGACCGTTATTACTTCCGTTCCCAGATAAGAAACCTCTACCTGTAGATATGGTTACGTTCTGTACTCCCGGAACTTTCAGTGCATTGGCCTGAAGTGTTTTCAGAACATTATAAGTTCTTTCCATAGAAGCACCTGGAGGAAGCTGCACATCAGTAAAGATAATCCCTCTGTCCTCAGTAGGTACGAAACCTTTTTTCATGCTGCTGCTTGCCCAATATAAAATACCTCCTGTAATAGCAAAAATAACAAGGGTAACCCATTTATGTCTCAACAGGAATACAAATCCTCTTCCGTAACGGTCGGTAGTTGTTTTGAAAGCGATATTGAACTTATAGAAGAACTTCTGTAGAAAGTTCATGCTCTGATACTTTTCGTGGTGCTCTGCGTGAGGTTTTAAGAATAGTGAACATAAAACCGGACTCAAAGTCAAGGCATTAATCGCAGAAATGATAATCGCAATAATCAGAGTAATACCAAACTGCTGGTAGAATACTCCTGTAGGACCTGTAATGAAGGTCACCGGGATAAATACTGCCGCCATTACCAAAGTAATAGAGATAATAGCCCCTGTAATCTCATCCATGGCTTCTACCGTTGCTTTTTTAGCATCTGAAATACCATGTTCCATTTTGGCGTGGACGGCTTCCACCACTACAATCGCGTCATCCACCACAATACCGATGGCCAGTACCAAAGCGAATAAGGTTAAAAGGTTCAATGAATATCCGAATAAATTCAGGAAGAAGAAAGCCCCCACAATAGATACCGGAACTGCAATAGCCGGAATTAATGTAGATCTGAAATCCTGAAGGAATATATATACCACAATAAATACCAGAATAAATGCCTCAATAAGGGTGTGTACCACCTTTTCTATGGAAGCATCCAGGAATTCGTTGGTATCGAAGTTGAATGTATATTTAATTCCTTTAGGGAAAGTTCCTTCCGCTGACTTCAGATAAGCTTTGATATTTTTAATAATTTCCTGAGCATTGGAACCCGGTGTCTGGAAAATACCCATACTGATAGAAGGGTTGTTTCCGTTCTCCCCGATTCCTGTGTATGACTGACCTGCCAGTTCTACTTTGGCAACGTCTTTCAACATCAGGTTCTGACCATCCGGAAGCGCTTTAATGATGATATTATCATATTGCCCTTTATCGTTGAATTTACCTACATATTTGATGATATATTCAAAAGAGCTACCACTGTTTTGTCCGATAGAACCTGCAGCGGCTTCTCTACTCTGCTCGTTGATAGCGTTGGTAACATCTGTAGGAGTAACTCCGTAAGCAGCCATTTTTGCAGGATCAAGCCAAACTCTCATTGAGTAGTTCTTACCTCCGAAAACGTTGGCATCCCCTACACCATTTACCCTTTTAAGGTTTGGAATAATATTGATATTCAAAAAGTTCTGAAGGTATACATCATCAAGATCCTTGTTTTCAGAATAGAAAGACATATACATCAAGGCGCTCGTCTGCTGCTTCTGGGTTACAACCCCGGAACGGGTTACTTCAGAAGGAAGCAAAGGCGTTGCTCTGGCTACACGGTTCTGTACGTTTACCGCAGCAATATCCGGGTCGATTCCCTGTTTAAAGAAAACCTGGATTTGAGCAGAACCGTCATTTCCGGTAGATGAAGTGATATAATCCATCCCTTCAACCCCGTTAATCTGTTCTTCCAAAGGAACGACCACACTTTTCATTACAGTTTCCGCATTGGCTCCCGTATAGTTGGCGGTAACACTCACTGTTGGCGGTGCAATATCCGGATACTGTGTAACCGGTAACGAGATCAGTCCCAACACACCGAGAATCACAATCAAAATTGAGATTACGGTGGATAAAACCGGTCTGTTAATAAAGTTTTTTATCATTAGAATTTCGGTTTTATTGATTGAACTAAACTATCCATTTTGATGGGTTTTGGCTTCACGGCAGTTCCAGGTTTTAAACCTCCGATACCTGCTGCAATTACCTTTTCCCCTTTATTAACTCCTGTTTTGATAAGAGCCATATTGTCTATTCTGTCAATAACATTAATCACAACATTTCTTGCGGTATCTCCTTTATCTACTTTATACACGTAAACGATACCCTGTTGCTCATACGTTGCACTTTCAGGAACCACCAATACATTTTCATAATGTTGAGGGAATCTGATGGTACCACTGTTACCGTTGCTTAATAGTTTTTGAGCATTGGAGAAACCAACTCTGAACTGAATAGTACCCGTTGTAGGATCTATCTGACCTGTTATGGCTTCAATTTTTCCTTTTTCAGGATACAAACTTCCGTTCGCTAACTGAAGTTCAACCAATGGAAGATTTTTGATCTTTTCTGGCATTGAAGCTCCCGGTGCTTTTTCAAGGAAATCAAAATACTCTTTCTCGTTCATTGCGAAGTAAGCAAAAATTTGAGAAGTATCTGAAATAGTTGTAAGCGGAGTCTGATCGGACGGGCCTACCAAGCTCCCTACTTTTAATGGAAGTTTACCAATCACCCCGGAAATAGGAGCACGAATGATAGAGTATTCAATATTCGCTTCTACTCCTTTATAATTGGCTTCTGCCTGTCTTTTGGCAGCGTTTGCCTGTTGTAGCTGCGCCTGAGCCTGGGCAAGATTTGCCTGTGCAGTCTGAAGCTGTACATTGCTGATAATATTTTTCTGAACCAAAGGTTTTAGTTTGTTAACTTCAACCTGAGCTGCATTTACAGAAGCCTGAGCTGCCGCAATACTGGATTCTGCCGCACCGATTCCTGCTTTGGAAGCTGCTGCATTTTCATTCAGAATGTTGGTTTCAAGACGGAATAAAGGCTGTCCTTTGGTTACATATTGTCCTTCATCTACCAAAACCTGGGTAATATATCCCTGGATTTTTGCACGTACATCATTGTTTACTCTACCTTGGATGGTAGCCGGAAACGTCTGATAACCCACTATATTCTTTGACTCCACGGAAACTACAGGGTATGGCTTTGCGCCATCCTGTTTTGGAGCTTCTTTTTTGCAGGCAGTGAGTGAAAATGCCGCAATAGAAAGTATAACTAGCTTATTATTCATTTTATAGTTTATTAAGAGATTCCTGAATATTTTCTATGTTTTTGTTTAAGAGTGCTTTGTAATGTTCTATTCTTTCGTTGTATCCATCATCGTTACTTTTTTTAAAATTGTCTAAATCATCTAGTAGTTTTAATTCGTCCTGCATTTTTTGAACTATTTTCTCAAATCTTATTTTTTTGTATTCATCATTGATAAAAAAATATCGTTTTCGCTCATCCATTTTGTTATGGTCTATAATGAGTTCCGCATTGAGTAATAGCGAAATACTTGTAGAAACAGAGCTTTTGCTGGCAGAAAGCACTTCCACAAATTCATCAAAAGTAATTCCTACTCTCTCATAATCGAAAAGAAGGTAGGAATAGATTTTTGAAGCTAAAGGGGGTAAGTTGAAAACGGTGCCGTAGAATTTTACGGCATCTTGAAAAATCTTCTCATCAATTTCTATACTTTGATGCATAATATAAAAATTTGAACAAAAGTAAATATTAGTTCGGAACTAAACGAACAAACACGATAGAGATTATAAATATGGGGTGTTTTAAAAATTCAATGAGAATTGATTTAACTTTTTCCTCAAATTATAATCTTTTCAAAGGCTTTTCTCATGCCGTCTCTCAAAAGGACTTCTCCACAATAGGAATATCCTCTGCCTTCCAGAATTTTCAGCATCGCCAAATTGTCATGATTGGTATCTACTTTGATGCTCTGAATTCCGTTGGATCTTGTAAAATCTTCAATATGGTCAAAAAGTTTTTTCACCATTCCTTTTCCTGCAAATTTCTCATCTACAGCCACTCTGTGTACTACTACAAACTCTCCGTCGCTTAGCCATGCCCCTTCAATTTTACTGTAAGCAGGTTCGTCATTAAGAATCAATGCAGCGTATACTGCGATCTCCCCATCAACACTAAGAACATATGCAAATCCTTTTGCGATGTCACTTTCCACTGTGTCCAAATTAGGATACCCATTCTGCCATTGCGTGCTTCCATCCTGTCTTCTTCTTTCAATAGACTGCTGGATTATTCCCCAAATAATGTCTCTGTCTTCAATTTCCGCTTTTCTTAGTTTGATTTCTGAATCCATGTTGTTTTAAAAAATATATGTTATAAAAAATGATCAAAAAGAATTGAATGATTAAAAGATAAACTTTCTTATTACAGTTTCTGAGCAAATTCTGAAAACTGAAATTTTAATGGTTAAATCAATTAAAAAACCGAAAACTAATTAAAATTAATTTTCGGTTCGAAGTAGTAAAATTTAAAATTATGAAATTGTTTATTAATTTTCATTTTGTTGAAGATAAGCATCAATAATTTCGAATGCTTTCTTCTCATCTTGCAGATCTACCATCACTTTCAGCGACGTGGCTGTGGGTGTAGTAGTAAACGTAAGATAGTTATTTTCAATGGTATTTGTAATTTGTGCATCATCCAATTTAGACTTAACCAACTGAATCTCTGAAGGGTTATCACTTTCATAAACCGATACTCTCGTGCTTCTTTCCATATTCTAATTTGTTTGAATATCTAAATATACGATGTTTTGTTGAGAATTACAAATCTTTTGGTTTTAAATTTTATTAATATTGCTTTCGATCTTGTCTAATGCTAACTTTATTTCTTCTTGGGTAACATTCAGATGAGGTCTGAAACGTAGAGACTGATCTCCACATGGAAGTATGATCAATCCGTCATTGAAAAGTTCGTTCATCAGGTGATTTCTCTGTGCAGCAGTTGGAAGATCGATGGCGCACATCAGGCCTCTTCCTCTGGCGTTAGAGATCTTTTCCGGATACTTCTCTGCTAACGCTTTCAGATTTTCCAGTAAATAATCTCCTACCACTCTTGCATTTTCTACAAGATTTTCTTTTTCAATCACTTCCATTACCAATTGGAAACGAAGCATATCAATAAAATTACCTCCAAAAGTAGAGTTGATTCTTGAGCTTTCTCTGAAAACATTGTTCGGAACTTCATCGAATTTTTCTTTGTTGGCCAAAACTCCACATACCTGTGCTTTTTTACCAAAAGAAATGATGTCCGGTTTTGCTGTAAAGTGTTGGAAAGCCCACATTTTTCCAGTAATGGCGATTCCAGTTTGTACTTCGTCAAAGATTAGTAAGATCTCATTCTCATCACAAATTTTTCTTAATCCTAATAAGAATTCGTCTCTGAAATGATTATCTCCACCTTCTGCCTGAATAGGTTCAATGATGATACAAGCCACTTTATCAGGGTTCATCAGAATCGCTTCTCCAATCTGCAGTAAAGCAAGGTTTTCATTCTTGATTGTTTCTTCAAGGTTTTCTTCCGTAATTGGGAATGTAAGTTTAGGATTCAAAATTCTTGGCCACTCGAACATTGGAAAATATTGGTATTTTCTCGGGTCTGAAGTATTGGTTAAGCTTAACGTATAACCGCTTCTTCCGTGGAAAGCCTGTTTGAAGTGAATGCAGATTCCGGCTTCTGTCTGAAGTCCTTTTTCAAAATTTTTGCGGGTTTTCCAGTCGAAGCATGCTTTCATAGCATTTTCAACGCCCAGAGTTCCGCCTTCGATAAAGAAAGCATATTGTAATTCTTCAGGGATCACTACTCTTTCAAATACTTCTAAAAACTGAGCATATTCTTCTGAGTAAACGTCTGCCAAAGTCGGTTTGTTCACTGCCATTCTGCCCAGCCATTCTGATCTTTCTAAAAGGTAAGGATGGTTGTAGCCAATGGAAGCGGATGCGAACATAGAGAACATATCGAGGTATTCTCTATCAGTAAGTTTGTCATAAAGCCATGATCCGTGGGATTTTTCAATATCCATCACGAAATCGAAACCGTCTGCCAACACGTGTTTTCCAACTGTTTCTTTTACTTTATTTGCTTTTATATCTAATGTTTGTTCCATAATAAATTGTTGTGTGATTTAATAAGTGAATGATTAAATCGCCAAAAAATGACACATCAAACCATTCAGGTTATTAATTTTTATTGTTTTTTTGAGTGCTTAAAGTAAGACTTTTATAAGTCAAATTTAATCCCTTGTGCTAAAGGAAGTTGTGCGGTGTAATTTATAGTATTAGTTTGTCTTCTCATGTAGTACTTCCAGGCATCAGATCCTGATTCTCTTCCTCCTCCTGTTTCTTTTTCTCCACCGAAAGCACCTCCGATTTCAGCCCCTGAAGTTCCGATATTTACATTGGCGATACCACAATCTGAACCTGCGTGAGAAAGGAATAATTCTGCTTCTCTAAGATTCTGTGTCATGATTGCTGAAGACAATCCTTGTGGAACATCATTTTGAATAGCGATAGCTTCTTCTAACGTTTTGTATTTGATCAAATATAAGATCGGTGCAAAAGTTTCATGCTGAACAATCTCATAAGAGTTTTTCACTTCTGCAACGCAAGGCTGAACATAGCATCCGGACTCGTAATCTTTTCCGCTTAGTACTCCGCCTTCTACAACGAATTTACCACCTTCTTTTTTACATTTTTTAATGGCTTCAGAATATTGGTTCACAGCATCTACGTCAATCAAAGGACCTACATGGTTCTTTTCATCCAATGGATTTCCGATTTTCAGCTGCCCGTAAGCTTTTACCAATCTTGTTTTCACTTCGTCATATACACTTTCGTGGATAATCAGTCTTCTTGTTGAAGTACATCTCTGACCGGCAGTTCCTACAGCTCCGAAAACAGCTCCGATAATAGACATATCGATGTCTGCTTCTTTTGTGATGATGATGGCATTGTTTCCACCCAATTCAAGGATTGATTTTCCGAATCTTTCTGCTACTTTAGAAGAAACCATTCTTCCTACTCTTGTAGAACCGGTGAAAGAAACCAGTGCTACTCTTTTATCATCTACCAATTTCTGTCCGATTTCGTGATCGGATACCAATACGCTTGAAATGCCTTCAGGAAGGTTGTTTTCCTTTAAAACTTCCATCATGATATTCTGACATGCGATGGCACAAAGTGGTGTTTTTTCTGACGGTTTCCAAATTGTTACGTTTCCACAGATCCATGCCAATGCTGTATTCCAAGACCATACGGCAACCGGGAAGTTGAATGCGGTAATGATTCCCACTACTCCAAGAGGATGGTATTGTTCGTACATTCTGTGACCTGGTCTTTCTGAGTGCATGGTATACCCTTGAAGCTGTCTTGAAAGACCTACTGCAAAATCGCAGATATCGATCATTTCCTGTACTTCTCCAAGCCCTTCCTGTAATGATTTACCCATTTCGTAGGAAACCAGTTTTCCAAGGTCATCTTTATATTCTCTTAACTTTAATCCCAGCTGTCTTACCATTTCTCCTCTTTTAGGAGCTGGGATCAGCCTGAATTCCTGAAATGCCTTTTGAGCAGTTTCAATTACTTTGTCATAATCACTTTCTCCGGAAGTTTTCACTTTTGCGATTAGTTTTCCATCCACAGGAGAGATGCTTTCTATCACCTTTCCTGAAGCGAAATATTTACCACCTACTGAGGTACCTTTATTTTCTTCTTTAATCCCTAAGTTTTTCAGTGTTTTTTCGATTCCGAAATCCTTTACTTTTTTTGACATAAAATCTTACTTTTCGTTCTCTCTAAAGATAAAAATATTATGTGAACCTCAAAACTTTAATTTTTTAATGTGTTTTTTATTTGGACTAATTATAAACATGCTTATCTTTGTAAGGTAATCTTTTGAATTTCAGCAATGGAAAATAACAGCACAATAGAAGATAATAATACGACAAAAGAAAACAAGGGCTCGAAATGGAAAAGCCTTGTAAAGAAGTTTGGAATAGGCGGAATTATATTCTTTACCGTAAAAGGAATCATTACTTCCACTCTGATCTATTTCCTGGGAAAAAATTTCTGGACTGTGATCAGTAATTACTTTACCACTCTATTTGAATAAATACTTGATATACCACAAAAAATAAAGCAGAGAATAATGTTCTCTGCTTTATTTTTATAATAAGGTTCTTTTTTAGGGTAAGATTAGTCTTTTTTCTTTCTCCCCGAATTCACAAGGCTTTGATGCAGTAGATATTCTATCTGTCCGTTTACACTTCGGAATTCATCATTGGCCCATTTTTCCAGAAGTTTGTACGTAGACTCATCTATTCTTATGACAAAGGATTTCTTGGCTTTGTTTTCTGAAGAGTTCTGAGCTTTTTCTGATTTCATTCTCTAAATTTCTTTAAAAAGATTATCTGCCTATTTTAAAGTAGAGAAAATCTACCGTAAAATGTAATTGTTACTGTTTCACTTTTAGTTATAAAGTGTTCCTGCATTTAAGATAGGGGTTGCAGCTTTTTCACCGCATAAAACCACCATTAAATTGCTTACCATTGCTGCTTTTCTTTCGTCGTCAAGTTCTACAATATTGTCTTCGGAAAGTTTTTTCAGTGCAAGATCTACCATTCCTACAGCTCCTTCTACAATCTTTGTTCTTGCTGCAACGATAGCTGTAGCCTGCTGTCTCTGAAGCATCGCTCCGGCAATTTCTGATGCATAGGCAAGGTGTGAAATTCTCGCTTCCTGAATGACAATTCCTGCTTTTGAAAGGCGGTCTGTAAGTTCCTGCTCCAAAATAGAATTGATCTTATCTCCTCCTTCTCTCAAGGTAATCGGAGCGTGATCATCTTCCAAATTATCATAAGGGAAACTCATTGCCAAATGGCGCACTGCTGCCTCGCTCTGCATTTTTACAAAATCAGAATAGCGTTCAACATCAAAAGCTGCTTTATAAGTATCTCCTACTTTCCATACAATAACTACGGCAATTTCAATAGGATTTCCCATTTTATCATTTACCTTCAAGGTCTGTCCCTGTAAGTTTTCTGAACGGAGAGACATTTTCTGTGATGAATATAAAGGGTTGATGAAAAACAAACCATTCTCTTTCACTGTTCCTACATATTTTCCAAAGAAATTCAACACTCTTGAGTGGTTAGGCTGAATAATCATAAGTCCTTTCAGGAAGAAGCAGGAAGTAAGAAAACAAAGCATTGCCAACACAACGAAAGTAATACTCTGATCTACTCCGCTGATGAAAAAGTAAACGGCAGCTATAAACAAAATGAGACAAATCACTAATGTCACATAGCCGGACATGGGTTTTAAGATTTTTTCCATATAAATTCAGTTTTTAATTTGATATTATTTTGATATCATAAAGATACTAATGAATTTTGAATTATGAATGATAAATTTTGATTTTTTGGAATGTGGTGTGAGCAGTGAGTTTCGGGATTAGGAGGTATGGGATATAAGATTCAGGTATTTTTAACTAACGCAGAGTTCGCGAGGTTAATTTATTAGGATACATTATATTTTTGTTCGCGAAGCCACTTCGTTTAGCTAAGACCGCTAGTTTCTGTACTGAGTGAAATGCCTTTACGAAAGACAGCTCATCACCAAAATCATTGTAAATCTTAGCGCTTAGAAAAATACAAGTTCTTTACATTTTAGAAAACTTCCAGCTTAACCAAACCACCGCCTTCTCTTGCTGAGTGAAACGCCTTTGCGAACGACAACTCATCACCAAAATAATTGCGAACATAGCGTTAGGACAGCTTAATCCAAAGTCAGAAACAGTATGAACAAAAAAATCCCGGAAATTACTTTCCGGGATTTTATATTATATAATCAACATTTTATTTCTTAGTTAATGCTTTAAACTTCACATAAGAAACTGCTGACAGAAGGATCATTACTGAGACTCCAATGTATACCCATGCTGGCACCGGTACCGGATCTCCTGCTGCGTAAGAGTGCAATCCGCTTAAGTAATAGTTCACTCCAAAATAAGTCATTACCATTGAGCAGAAAGCAAACATTGTTGCTACGTGGAACGCCCATCTGCTTCTCAGTCCTGGAACCAATCTCATGTGCAATACGAAAGCATACACCATAATAGAAATGAAAGCCCATGTTTCTTTAGGGTCCCAGCTCCAGTATCTTCCCCATGATTCGTTGGCCCAGATTCCTCCAAGGAAGTTTCCAACCGTCAGAGCAAAAAGACCAATTGTTAATGACATTTCAGAAACGATTACCAATTCTTTCAATGTTGTATCGTGGTGAATTTTATATGTTTCTTTATTTGAAATAATATAGAATACTAAAGATAGTACAGCAATAATCATTGACAAGGCAAAGAAACCATAACTTGAGGTAATAATTGCTACGTGAACAATTAGCCAGTAAGACTTCAGAACCGGAACAAGCGGCGTAATCTGTGGATCAAGTGCTGAACCTCCATGCGCAAATCCCATCATGATAACGGCAACCATAAATCCAGAGGCAGGAATCAATGCATTTGCATTTCTGTAAAGAATTAAACCTGCTGTAATACCTACCCATGAGATAAAGATAATGGCTTCATATCCGTTACTCCAAGGAGCGTGTCCTGAAATATACCATCTTGCTACAAGACCAAGGAAATGACAAATATATCCAATCAAACCAACTGCAATGATAACCTTAATCGCTTTCTTCAAGACTTTACTTGGCTTGAATAATTCAACAAACCCAAGAATTAAAAGAAGACCTCCAATAATGGTATAGAAAATCAATAATTTGAAGTTGATATCTGCTTTGTTCATGAAAACCTCAAGATCAACTTTAGATTTTGTAGGAACTACTGCTTTTCCCCATTTCTGTTGATAATCTGAAAGCTTCGCTAATTCTGCATCTGCCTTAGTCCAATCTCCAGTTTTCTGAGCGTTAAGTGCTTCTGCAAAATAAGGCCCCATCACTTCCTGAGACTCCATGTCCGGTTCAAATTTCTGATCCAGCCATGAGTGCCATGTATGATTAGCGTCATTCTTTACAGGAACAATTCTCATAAACTGTCCGCTGAAAAACTCATTAAAGATCTGTACTCTTTCGTTAACCGCAATTACTTCTTTATCATAATTGGTTTGTTCAGCCGGTTTTTTACGGAATGCTGTATTATAATCATGTTCCAGAATATAGTTCAGGTTACCGTTAGCATCCGCAGGGAAAAGGTTCATTAGTGAAGTATAACCGTCTTCATCCGCCTTTGTTTTATTCTTTAATTCATCACCTCCTTTTGGTCCAACTTTAATCATTGGAACCATTGTCCAGCTTGGTGTATCCGTATTAATTGAAAGGAACCATTGGTTAGCCGTCAAAGATTTTCCGTCTGTTCCTTTGAAGCTATCATGCTTATAAAGTTTTCTTAAAACCTCCAAAGCCTGCGTGTTCATTGGAATAATTCTTCCTTCGAAGTTCTGAACCAAAAGATATCCGAATTTATCAGCATGTTCTTTGCTGATTTTGTTTCTGGCAATAATCTCATCCGGAGAAATTGATCTCATTTTCCCCATTGGAGTAGCCAAAGAGTTCTGCTGCTTAGGAGAAGCGCCATCAATAGGCTGAGCATGCGTATGGCCATCACCTTCTACATGGACATGCTCTGTGCTTCCGTCTGTTGTACCGTGAGTTTCAATTTTCTGAGCATTTAAGCCTAAACTTAAGAATAACAATAGTACAGCTGCTGCTTTTCCTTTCTTTTTGTTAACATCAGTCAACATTTTATTCAATTTCCAGAAGTGTGTTCCTTTCCAGAAGAAGATCACAAACATTCCTAAGAATAGAAGTCCGTACCCGATATAGGAAATCAAAGTTCCCCAATAATCGTGGTTTACAGAAAGAACGGTTCCCATTCTGTCCGGATCAAAACTTGACTGGAAGAAACGGTATCCTTTATGGTTAAGAACGTGGTTCATATAAATTTTATAAGGAGTTTCTTTTCCTTCATCAATAATTTTCACATGGCTTTCATAAGCACTTGGAGATGAACTTCCCGGATAGGTTTCCATTACGAAATCATCCAGTTTCAGAGCGAAAGGAGTATTATACACTTTAGGTCCGAATCCTACCATGATATTCAAACCGTCCATGGTTACTTGTTTGTAAGCATTTGGGTTTCCTTTTTCTACAGAAAGGTCAACAAGTTGTTTTGTTTTAGGTCCCTGAAGCTCAATCTGAAGCATATCCGGAACATTGATGTCTTTCTTTCTGTCTCCTTCAATGGCAATCAGTCTTCCTTTTTTAAGACCTTCAGGAACAACTAATTTCAACTCATTGATGGTATATAAACTTCTCAACGCTAAAGGCTGAAATTCGTTTTTCACGGTATTCCCTGTTGCCTGCGTAGCCATCGTCATATAGCTTGCATCTACAGGAGTTTTAATCATTAACTTTCCTTCCTCATTTTTAAATTCAACAGCTCCATCAATCGCTCTGTTGAACGTTACCAGAGTTCCATTGATTGATTTGGTTTCTCCCGGTTTAATGTAAATATTCTGTCTTCCGGTATTTCCTGTAGAAACCAGATGCAGATATTCAGCACCGTTGGGCTCAGCTACCAAGCTGTCTTTCTTTCTCTGGATGTATTCTTTAGCGAATACTTTTATTTCTTTTCCGTGAAAGTCATACGTTGCCTGGAAATCTTTGTGTAACGGCGACATCAGATAAGGTACATCCTGGTAGTTAAGAACATCTCCTTTTTCTTCGACCTGGATTTTAAAGAAATTTTTATCCGTTACGATTTCATTGGAAGTTTCCCCTTCTCGGATGTGCATCGTTCCTTCGAAGCTAATGTATCGGGTAATGGCTCCCCCAATGAAAATGAAGACGAAGGCGAGGTGAAAAACCAGAACGGGCCATTTATCCCTTTTCCAAAGTCTATATCTTCCGATATTTCCTATGAAGTTAAGAATAAGCAGCACCATGATCAGTTCAAACCATTTTGCTTCATAAATTAATGCTTTTGCTGTAGGAGTTCCGTAGTCGTTTTCTAAGAACGTTGCATAAGCCATCGCAAATGCGTACCCCAGTAACAATACAGCCATTGTCCTGGTTGAGATAATAATATCTTGGAGCTTCTTCATGTTTTATTGTACTTGACATGCAAAAATAAGGATGATAAACCACAAAGAGCTCAAAAAAAGCTGTTTTTTATCACTTTAGAGCCTATTCAGCTTATTTTGAACCATTCTTAATAACCCTGAAAACATTAGGGAAAATTCAATTTTGAAATCCGAAAAAATATACATTTATAATTCCTATTCAGCTTATTGAAACCTTCTATATGGCGATGTTCAAAAAACACATAATAAGCACATTTACATCATTTTACAATAAAAACAACGTGAAATCTAAAAAATTATTCATAAAAAATCCATTCTCAAAGGAAATAGTTTTCAAATTTTAATAAATATTTATGATTTTAAAGCTTGAAAAATTTTCATTGGAACTTGGATCAATATTTGTTCTTGTTGTAAAAAATAAACCTCAGATCACGTTTTATTGAGGGTTCGAAATGATATAAGAAAAATATCTTAAAATTCCGTTTCATTTCAAAAAAAATAACCCTAAATTAGGCTTTCTTTAGAGTAAAAAAGATTCATTTAGTGTTGAAAAAACATTAAATTTGCCACATTGATATTATGGACAAAAAGACACAAAAAAAACCGACTGAATTGCCTGATACAGGCAGAATTTTATCTAAGCCACGTATTTTTTTCGGGCTTACTTTTATACTTTTCTCGGCCGTTCTTGCCTTCTCTTTCATCTCTTATTTAATGAACTGGAAAGCAGATCAAAGCCAGGCAGGTACCATGCTTGATAAAAGTATAAAATCTTCAAATGTATTTGGTAAAGCAGGAGACTGGCTGGGAAATATTTTTATTTTTGAAAGTATCGGTATCGCTTCATTCATTATAGCCTTCTTATTTTTAGTCGTAGGAACCCTTATCCTTAAAAAGAAAGTTTTCAAGCCATGGAAGACCATCGGTCACTCTTTGTTTTTTATCTGCTGGCTGCCTATTTTTATGGGAGCACTTACAAAAGGTCAGGGTGTTTTAGGAGGTGTGTATGGTTATCAGATCATGGATTATTTGAATGCCATTATCGGAACGGTAGGTTTATGGACAGTACTGGCCGCAAGTATTCTTTTATATTTCATTTTGGAATTCAACCTTCGTCCAAGTTCCATCAAAGCTAAACTGAATAAAATTAATGAAAATACGATTGGGAAAGTAAAATCTATGATCCCGGATTCTGAAGAAGATTTTGAAGCAGATGAAGAACTGAAAGAAGAGATAGAAGAATCAGAGACAAAGGAAGTAATCGCTCCTAATGTAACTGTAAGTGAAGTAACCAATACTCCACCTCAAAATCCTATCAATATCACAAAACCACAACCTCAGATCAATACTCCTAAAGGATTTTCAGAGGCTGCTTCTACTGAGATAGAAACGATTGTTACTCCTAATCATACTTCGTTTGATAATGAGCCTAAAGATTTTTCACAACCTCTCAATTTAAATATTTCTCCCAAACCAGTTGTTCCGGTTTCGAGCCCGGAGGAGGCATTTGATATCAGACCATCAACTCCATCACCTGCAATGACTGCTTCAACAGCAGCTCCGGTAGTGGAAGATATTAAATTTAATGTAGAAGTAGCTCCGGTAATTGATACTCTTGATGATTCAGAAAGAAAGTCTCAGGAACTGGTAGAGAAACATGGTCTTTATGATCACCGATTAGATCTTGCCAACTTCCATATGCCTCCTGTAGATTTACTGAAAGATTATGGGAATGAGGAAATTTCTATCAATAAAGAAGAATTAGAAGAAAATAAAAATAAAATTGTAGGACTGCTGAAGAACTTCAATGTAGGGATTGCAGAAATTAAAGCGACCATTGGACCAACCGTTACATTATACGAAATTGTACCTGAAGCAGGGATCCGAGTTGCTGCCATTAAAAAACTGCAGGATGATATTGCCTTGAACCTTTCAGCATTGGGAATCAGAATTATTGCACCAATGCCTGGAAAAGGAACCATCGGTATCGAAGTACCAAGAAAAAATCCTACGATGGTTTCTATGCGTTCGGTAATTGCTTCTCACAAATTCCAGAATACGGATATGGATCTTCCGGTAGTTTTCGGAAAAACGATTTCTAACGAAGTTTTCATGGCCGACCTTGCCAAAATGCCTCACTTATTGATGGCAGGAGCGACAGGTCAGGGTAAATCTGTCGGGATTAATGCTATTCTTACTTCCCTACTTTATAAAAAACATCCTAGTGAACTGAAGTTCGTGATGGTGGATCCTAAGAAAGTGGAACTTTCATTGTATTCAAAAATTGAAAGACATTATCTGGCAAAACTTCCGGATGTAGATGAAGCCATCATTACAGATACCAATAAAGTGATCAATACCCTGAACTCTCTGTGTATTGAAATGGATACCCGATATGACCTTCTTAAAAACGCCTTCTGTAAAAACTTAAAAGAGTACAATAAGAAATTCACAGAAAGAAAACTGAATCCTGAAAACGGACACAGATACCTTCCTTATATCGTATTGGTGGTAGATGAATTTGCAGATTTGATCATGACCGCAGGAAAAGAGGTTGAATTACCGATTGCCAGACTGGCGCAGCTTGCAAGAGCCGTGGGAATTCACCTTATTGTTGCTACGCAAAGACCATCAGTAAATGTAATTACAGGTATGATTAAAGCCAACTTCCCGGCAAGGGCTGCGTTCAGGGTAATTTCCAGTGTAGATTCAAGAACGATTCTCGATTCCACGGGAGCGGACCAGCTGATTGGTAAAGGAGACATGCTGTATTTCAACGGAAATGAAATTCTAAGACTTCAGTGTGCATTCGTAGATACACCAGAGGTAGAAAAAATCGCAGAATACATTGGAGAGCAGAAAGGATATACTTCAGCATTTTTACTTCCGGAATATGTTTCTGAAGATTCTTCATCAAGCTCAGCCGGAACTTTTGATCCTAATGAAAAAGATGCTTTATTTGAAGATGCTGCAAGAATTATTGTTTCTACACAACAAGGATCTACTTCAATGCTTCAGAGACAGCTGAAACTGGGATATAACAGAGCCGGAAGAATTATGGACCAGCTGGAAGCCAGTGGAATTGTAGGAGGTTTTAATGGAGCTAAAGCCAGAGAAGTTCTGATCAGTGATCTTCATTCTTTGGAACAGTTTTTGGAAGATCTGCGTAGCTAAGGGATAAACTGAAGGTTTTAACCTTTACAATTAAAAAATGTCTAAAGATTATTAAATAGAAAAATGAAAAATATTATTTCAAAAGTTATATTAGGAAGTTTTGTAGTAGGTGCAGTAGGAATGGCCAATGCTCAGAAGATTGATGCTAAAGCTAAAAAGATTCTTGATGATATTACTGCCAATTATAATTCTAAAAAGAATTCTTACTTCAAATTTTCTTTTGGAAGCGGCCTAAACGGGCAGGTGACCAAAACAGAACCTGGGATCTACTATGCTGCCGGTGAAAAATACAAACTGAAGATCATGGATACAGAACAGATCTTCGACGGAAGTAAAATCTATAACATCAATTCGGATGATATGGAAGTAACGATTGCCAAACCTAACGGAAGCAGCACCATGTTCTCCCCTATCAACTACCTTACGACTTACAGAAATGATTATAACGTAACTTATAACGGTAAGAAAATGGTAAACGGAGTGAATGCCGACTTCATTAAACTGACTCCAGTAAAATCAAACGGAATAACGGCGGTTTATCTTTTTGTAGATTCTACAAAGAAACAAATGGTAAAACTGGAACAGCACGGAAGCAATAAAGATGTTGCTGTAATTGCGATCAAGGAGTACAAAGAGAACCAACAGCTGGATCCTAACATGTTTGTTTTTGATAAAAATAAATACAAAAACTACGTAGTTACAGAACTTTAAAAAGTAAAAAGGCAGATTTCTGAATCCACTTTAGAAAAAAAATAACAAAATATAAAAAGCCACAAGTAAAATTTGTGGCTTTTTGATTAATTTTGGCGCATGTTAAAAATACTAGACCGATATATCATAAAAACCTTCTTTGGACCGTTTTTCTTTATATTCAGCGTATTGTTTTTCATTTTTATTGTAAACATTATCTGGGTTCAATTGGGGCAATTTATGGGAAAAGGATTAAGCTACTGGCAGATCCTGAAACTTCTTTTTTATCTTGGGGTGAACGTTATCAGTATGGTTCTCCCACTTACCATCCTGTTGGCTAGCATCATGTCTTTCGGGGAATTTGGGGAACGGTATGAGCTTGCCGCAATGAAAGCTGCGGGAATTCCTTTAACCAGAGTTATGACACCTCTATTTGGGATTGCTACCATACTTGCTGTAATGCTTTTCTTCTTTTCCAATAATATCATTCCGGATTTTCAGAAAAAGGCTAAAAATATGCTTTTCAATATTGCTCAGACGAAGCCTGCTATCAACTTTACGCCAGGACAGTTCATTGATCAGATTCCCGGGTACATGGTAAAATTTGACAAGATCTATGGTGAAAATGGTGAAAATATTGAAGGAGTTTTTGTTCACAAAAAAGCAAATACATATGAAAACCAACAGTCTGTAGTAGCTGAAAAAGGACAGTTTGTTCCTGCCAGCAATAAAAACTTCCTGAAACTTGTTCTTTATAATGGATATGTATTTGAAGATGCTTTTGCAGGAAAAGGCGATAATGCAAGACAGAAACAACCGGATCAGGCTATTAAATTTGACACGTTGGTTTCTCACTTCGACATCAGTGAAATCATTAATAAAGCGATTGAAAAAGAGCAGATCACAGATGATTACCGTTTTCAGACGTATAACCAGCTTAACGAAACGGTCGACAGAAGCAAAAAAGAGAATAAAAAATTCTTTGATAATATCGGATATGAAGTACTGAGCCAAACCAACTCGGTGATCAGTTACATGGACAAGGGAAACAAACATAAGGTTGCTCCTAAAGCTCAGATCAAATTAGACTCTGTAAAAAGTGATAAGAAACTGGATATGATCTACTATTCTTACAACCGATTAGAGAACCTGAAAACCACGCTGGAATCTAAAAAGAATGAGTTCAGCACCAATGTAAAATACTTCAGTAAAGTCGTGATTTACCAGCAGAGGATTATTTCTTATTCGGTTACCTGTATTATTTTCTTCTTGATTGGAGCGAGTTTAGGATCTATTATCAGAAAAGGAGGTATGGGACTTCCGGTGATTATTGCGATTGTGATCTTCATTATATTCTACGTTATGAATGTAGGAGTGGAAAACATGTCATGGAGCGGAAAATTAAATCCTTATCTGGCAGCATGGCTTCCTAACTTTATCCTTCTTCCTTTTGGAGTCTGGATGACTTATAAAGCGCTCACCGATTCACAGTTATTTGATGCTGAAAAATACAAAGTGTTCTTTAAGCCTATTACGAAACTCTTTGTTAAGAATAAAGAACATCAGCGATACCAATAAATGTAATTTAAAATTCAACCATAAAAAAGATCCGGAATATGTCCGGATCTTTTGTTTTTTTAGAATATAGAACTCATTACCATTTCAAGATAAAGAGATCATAAAGCTTTCTTTTTTTATAGAAATTTTGAATTCATGATTATATTGAATGAAAAATCTATCTTTGCTGAAGATTTATATATAACCATGAAGAAATTACTACTTACGGCCATACTAGGGCTTATTTCCCTGAATAGCTATGCTCAGGAAGAAACAGCATCTTATAACGGAGAAAAATATGGATACATTATTGATAAAGCAGGAAAAAAGACTGAAGGTGTTGTAAGGCTTCACGGAAGTTACTACAGCCCATGGCAAAATCAGCTGAAAGTGAAATTTGCGGCCCCTGCTGATATCGATAAGGTAAAAAACAAAATCAAATATAAAAACTACGACGCTGACGATATCAAAGAATATATGGTGTATGAAGGAGACACACCCAGAGTTTTTCAATCTGTAAAATACTCGAACGCAAGAGAAGCACTGAATACTACTTCTGACGATATAACAGGATTGAGTGCAGGCTTAAAAGCAATCAATAACCTTTCAAGAAGTTCTCAGTTTGCAGAAGTTGTAGCAGAAGGTAAAATTACAGTATATAAACTATACGGCTATCCGTCATCCGTTACAGCCAACAGTGCCAATGGTGTATCCAGAGAAGAAACCGAAAGACTGCAGAAATATCCTAACTATATCTACTCTAAAAAAGGAGGAAAAGTAGAAGAACTTACTCCCGCAAAAGCAAAAATCATCATTGCGGATTGTCCTTATACAAAAGCAAAAGTAACCAAAGGCGAATATGGCTCGCTGAAAAACGAAGAGAAAAAAAGAACAGGCCTTGGAAAATTCATCAGAGAAGAGATCAGTAATTCTATGACAGATAAAATGACTCTCATCAATGAAGTGATTTATGACTACAACGAAAACTGTAAATAATGGTCAGTTCTACAAACTAAGATATTTTATAAAAGAAAAGCGGTTTTATTGAAAAACCGCTTTTTTATGATTCAAATTTATCTTTTTAAAATATTTTGGGATAGACAATGGAACTTTTAAAACTTATAAACAAAAGCATTGATATTCATCCCGGCTCCTACAGAAGCAAATAAAACAACATCCCCTTTCTCAATTTTATGATGTTCCAGTTCATCATTTAAAATCATGGTCAGCAAAGAAGGGATAGTCGCCACACTGCTGTTTCCCAGTTTGTGAATCACCATCGGCATAATATTTTCCGGAACAGGTGTTTCGTATAATTGATAAAACCGGCTCACAATTGCCTCATCCATTTTTTCATTAGCCTGATGAATGATGATCTTATTCAAATCAGAAATGGAGTATCCACTGTTATCAAGACATTTTTTCATGGCATCTGGAACATTCAGTAAGGCAAATTCGTATATTTTTCTTCCATCCATCTTAATGTATCGTATGGTAGGACAGTTTTCATTGTTATACGACTTTCCAAAATACAGATAATCTTTCTCCTCTAACGTATAAGAAGCTGATAAATGTGCCTTTATTCCAACATCGTCAGTACTGTCAGCTTCCAAAATAGCAGCGCCAGCACCATCGGCATAGATCATACTATCTCTATCATGAATGTCTGTCACACGGGATAATGTTTCGGCACCAATCACTAAACAACGTTTTGCAATGCCGGCCTTAATAAAAGCGTTTGCCTGAATGACTCCTTCAATCCATCCCGGACATCCAAAAACGACATCATATGCCACACAAAAATTATTTTTTATTCCCAGCAAATGCTTCACTCTTGCCGCAAGACTGGGAACCATATCCGACTGAACAGTTCCAAATCGAACATCCCCGAAATTATGTGCGAATATAATATAGTCAAGCGTTTCAGGATCTATCTTAGCATTTTCTATTGCTGAACGGGCGGCAATGTATCCCAAATCCGAAGTTACTTCTGTACTGCGAGCGTATCTTCTTTCTTCAATACCTGTAATTTTTTTTAACTTGTCTGTAATGGAGGCATTATTTTCTTTTAATAATATGCCTTGCTCATTAAGAAAAACATGTTGATCAAAAAATAAGTTGGTTATTGTTTCAGATGGAATGTAATTACCTACCCCGATAATCTTTGTCATTAATTAAATATTTAATTTCTTGTTGATAATAAAACTGGAGAAATAATTCTCTCAATATATAACGAGCTAACGTAAGAACTTATCAATATCGTATAAACTTCGAAAGTATTTTCACAAAAAATCTAAAGAAATAATATGCAGTCCTCAGTATCTCTGCTGTTAAAGATAACAAAACCTGATGATATAAAAAAAGAGGTTCCTCAAAGAAACCTCCTTATTATTTCAAAAACTGAAAATTATACTTTCATAATTTCAGCCTCTTTTGTCTTAAGATGCTCGTCACAAAGCTTTACATATTTGTCAGTATAAGTTTGAATCTCCTCTTCTACTCCTTTCACAACATCTTCAGAAACTCCGTCCAGCTTTTTAAGTTCCTTCAAACCGTCCTGTCTTGCGTTTCTTACTGTCACTTTAGTTTGCTCAGCTTCTACTTTAGCCTGTTTTGCAAGCTCTTTTCTTCTTTCTTCTGTTAAAGGCGGTACATTAAGGATGATGTTTTCTCCGTTGTTAGAAGGAGCAAACCCCAAGTTTGAGTTGATGATTGCCTTTTCAATAGCATTGATCGCTGTTCTGTCCCAAGGTTGAATAGAGATTGTCATTGCATCCGGTACAGAAACATTGGCAACCTGGTTGATAGGAGTCGGTGCTCCGTAATATTCTACCATTACATCCTGAACCATAGCTGTAGAGGCACGTCCTGCTCTAATTCTTTGAAATGCATGATCCAAGTGCTTTACAGCCGCATCCATGTCCTGTCTTACAGATTCTAATATAAGATCTAATTCTTCCATTATTATAGTATAGTTTGATAAATTACACATTTTAATATAATCTGAAAATCAAATAGTTAAATAACACAAATCGCCTATTTAAAGCTGTTTTTCAATGCTTTTTTACTATTTTTTACTATTCAGTGGTGCAAAAATAATGATTGTTTTTGATATTTCAGCAAAGCAATATTTCATTCTTTAGAATTTAAGCTTTTATTATACAGCAAAAGAGATTAATTTAATCTCTTTTTATTATTACCAGTTGTTATCTGTATCGGAAGGTTTGTTCATTTCCTGTTTTAAATCAGACACATTAAGTTCAACACTATCTTTTATGAATTCCTTAATGTCTTCCCATGCAATATCTTTAGGATTACCCCAGCTGGGTTGTGGAGCTTTTTCTGCCGTTGTTATTAATCCATAATCTGTATTTTTACAACTGAATCCTTTAGATCCTTGATGTACAAAAGAATGAAATACATATTTATATCTGCCATCTTTAACAAAAATACTAAGTGTTAATTTAACAGGCCCTTCCACACATGAGGCTCCATAGTAACTCTTTCTCTTTCTATAATCTATTGTACCACTAGCTACTAATTCTCCAGCAGCTTTGTCTTCTATATCAACTGAGCTTTTCTTTCTATTAAAATTCCTGCCAATCCAGCTTCTAGCTCTATTATATAATTCGTCTTTCGTAATATTGGGATCAACACTTACTACTTCCACATATTTTAATTCTTGGGAATGAATAAAAATGCTTATTAAAAAAACAATTATTAATAATAGTTTATTCATATTAATATGCATTAAAAATTAGATTATCTGATATTATTCTTAGCAATAATTTCTAAGTAATATTCACTTTGTTTTAAAGCATCTTTAACAGAAGCTCTAACTACATAATAAGTGATGATGCTGCCAAATACAAGGCCTAAAAACATGGGTATGATTAAAGGTAATAAAAGATCTGTCATGGTTTTAATTTTTCCACAAATATAGAAATACTATAAGTACACAATTTTATGGAAACCCGTAGTTATGTGGTTTGTAAGAATTATTTTTTTGTTACATATTAAAACAATCCACTTTATAAAAACATATAACGCTGGTTAAATACATTATTCAGATCTCCTTTTATTTTTAGAGAAATTCGAGTACAAATACCTATTGTAAACATCGGTTATTTCCCCTTACAGCGATCTCTTTTTTTATAACGTATTTTACTTTATTGAAAGTTTAATTCATAAACGACAAAGAACACAGACAAGAATAAGCAGCATGAAAAATATTCAGACCAAAAAATCTGGATCACGTCAACGGAAAACAGGTCTTGATTATTGTAAATATTAATTTTAAAACATTCAGATTATGACAAATCCATCTTTAGATGCCTATCAACAGGTATTTGGCCTGGCTTGTTTAGCAGACCGTGCGGCACAGTACAACGGAAATCAAGCTCAATTGCAGCAACAGCTTCAGTATGATTTATCCTATTATTTCAACAATGTTCCGCCCGTGGAAATAATGAACCAGACAGAACCTTCAACAGCCGATCCTTCCATTCCTCCATTGCTGGGAAACTGGAATCTTGTATGGGGACCCGCTCTGATTGAAGAAACAGATGAAGACGGCAATCCGACCGGTGTTGCTGATAATGCGTTATATGTAGTTCAATGTGACAGCGTTGCTTTTCCTGGAGGTCCTACTATCCCTGCTTATGTAGTTGCTATTGCGGCAACCAATCCTTCTTCACTTTACGATTGGGAAACAGAGGATTTTTCAGTATCAGAGATTATTAACTGGACAACGTACAATCCTTCTGATTTTACTCCGTCAGCATATAACGGCTCTGATCCTTATATTTCAAAAGGAACTGCTACAGGGATCAGTATCCTCCTTAATCTTACAACGGTAGAAACGGCAGTATCACCTAACACAACCCTCGAAAAGTTTCTTACGAGTTTGAAACCAGATCCGAACACCGCTATTATTTTTTGTGGACACAGCCTTGCCGGAGCATTATCTCCTACCCTTGCATTATATTTAAAAGAGCATGCATTACTGGATGCTTTTGCTTTTACTCTCGTATATCCTACTGCAGGTCCTACCCCTGGTGACATCACTTTTGCTGAAAGATTCAATACTACTTTTCCTCCATTACCAGAGGGTTGGATATTACAATCCGGAGATTATCAGCATTGGAATACGATGCATTGGAATGATCTGGATGTGGTTCCACATGCCTGGGCAAATGAAGACCTGCAGCTGATTGCAAAAATATATGGAGCGTCAACAGATTTCTTTACAGGTTTAAAGCTTGATGCCCTACAGAAAATTGCGATCGATGATGGATCAAAATCAGGAGCTCCTTATACAAGAATACAAAATCAGCCACTTCCGGGAACTATTCAAAGTACATATGGAAGCCATTCTATGAATACACCTCCCCAGTCTTTGAATGATTATTTTTACCAGTTGGCTTCACAACATACAGATCTGTACACAGGTACTGAAGATAGCAACGGCAATCCACTTTTACATGGGCTCATTCTACCACAGCCTATTCCACTTCCTACAACCAACAATCCTTTACCTCTAGTACCGGGAGTAACAAAAGTAACAAAGGATGAAATGATTTTAAAAGTCATCAACCAAATTATAGACTGGATCTTATCTCATCTGGTACTTTCACAACAAGAAAATAGTTTGCGGAATGCTGAAACCGATGAAGTACAAAGTTTTTAATTTCCGAAATGTTATCCATACAAAAAGCACCTGTACAGCCCAAAACTGTAGCAGGTGCTTTTAATTTTATATCACTTACACTGTTATGATAATATCAATTGTAAGTTTTATTCTTTTATGATACTTTATTTCTCAAAGTAATTTAAATACCTTAAAAATAGTATATAATTTACAACAGAGTTATAAAGTACATGTTAAGCAAATGATAACTGATGCGTAATAATGATTAATTTTTCACATTATTCATCCGAAAATCTGAAGTCTGACTATAAATCAACCAGAGTTCCTACATTTTCACCATCTACGATTTTCTCTAAATTCCCGTCTTTATTCATGTCGAATACGATGATCGGCAATTTATTTTCGTGGCTTAAAGTAAAGGCAGTCATATCCATTACTTTAAGGTTTTTCTCAAATACTTCATCGAAAGATAATGAGTTGTATTTTACAGCATCCGCATTCTTTTCAGGATCGCTGTCGTAGATTCCGTCCACTCTTGTTCCTTTCAGGATTACATCTGCTCCTATTTCGATAGCTCTTAAAGTAGCCGCTGTATCTGTAGTGAAATAAGGGTTTCCTGTTCCGGCTCCGAAGATTACAACTCTTCCTTTTTCAAGGTGTCTTACGGCTCTTCTTTTGATGAAAGGCTCAGCTACTTTATCCATTTCGATAGCAGACTGAAGTCTTGTTTTGATTCCTGCATCTTCCAGAGCACCCTGTAATGCCATCCCATTGATAACGGTGGCAAGCATTCCCATATAATCACCCTGTACTCTGTCCATTCCTTTTGCAGCCCCTGCTACACCACGGAAAATGTTTCCTCCTCCAATGACGATCGCTACTTCACAGCCTTTTTCAACTACTTTTTTGATCTCAGCAGCATATTCCTGCAGTCTTTCATTGTCAATACCGTACTGTCTGTTCCCCATTAATGCCTCTCCGCTTAGTTTCAGAAGGATTCTTTTATATTTCATCTTTTATTTTTAGTAACTTTTTATTAGTATCGGTTTCCCCGAAATTTGATTTTGCAAATATAATCATTAAAAATATTGATAAAAGAAAAATATTTAATTAGAAATAATGTTAGAAATATTTTGAAAAGTACGAAAAAGGATTATTTTTGCATTAATTATAAATTGAGTTGAAGAAAATTATCATTTTTTCATTATTTCTATCAGGAATTGTTTCTTATGCACAAACAGGAACAAACGTGTATCCGTTTTTAAATGTACCTGTATCCGCAAGACAGGCTGCTTTGGGTGGAGATGCAATTTCGATAAGAGATTATGATGTTTCCTTTGCTATTGCAAACCCGGCCCTTTTAAATAAAGATTCAGACAAGCAGCTTTCTGTAAATGCTACAGCCTACCTTGCCGATTCTAAATACGGAACTATAGCTTATGCTAAAGACTTTGATAATGGTCATATGGCCACCATCAATGCAAGGTACATGAGCTACGGAAGTATTCCGAGAACGGATGAAAGTGGTTTTCAGGATGGAGAATTCAAAGCTTCCGATGTTGCTATTGGTGCGGGCTACGCCTACCAGTTTGAAGAAGACTGGACCATCGGTGGAGGACTTAACTTCATTACCTCAAAAATAGATAATTATACTTCTTCCGCCATCTCAGGAACGGCGGGAATTACCTACCACAACAAAAAGAACAAAGAAGTACTTTCCCTTGTCCTTAGAAATTTCGGGTTCCAACTGAAATCCTTCAATGGAGACAGAGAAAATCTTCCGTTCAGAATAGATCTAGGATATACCAAAACTTTAAAAAACTTCCCTCTGGCCATCACTGTTACGGCACATGATCTTCAGGAATTCAATATCTCTCAGGATCTTAATAAAGATGGACAGAAAGTAAATGCAGGAAGAAAAATTGCAGACCATTTCTCATTAGGTGCAGAACTATTCCCTGACAAAAATTTTAACATCCGATTGGGGTACAATGTAAAAAGAGGAAACGAACTTGCTGTAGCAGACCAAAGAAACTTCTCAGGGCTTTCCGGAGGTTTTGGAGTGAAAGTATCAAGATTCCGCATAGATTATGCACACATAAGATATCACAACTCATCGAATGTCAATCAGATAGGTATTTCTATGGATCTTTCCAGCCACAGAGGAGAGTAACTGCCAAGGTGGGAAATTCTTAAAATAAGCAAGAAATTTATCTGCTTCTCTTGATTTTTAAGAAAAAATCTTGAAATTTGCAGAATGAAAAAACCTGTAATAGCTATCGATGGGTACTCGTCTACCGGAAAAAGTTCTATCTCTAAAATCATTGCAGATAAACTGGGACTTATTCATATGGATACAGGAGCGCTTTACAGAGGTGTTACCTGGTATGCATTGCAGCACTGTGTGAATGAAGATGGTGAAATTGATCTGAATACCTTATTTTCCTCATTTGACCAGATCCATCTTGAGTTTAAAAACAATGACGGGACACTGATCCTTTTCCTTAATAATACCGATATCTCTAAAGAAATCCGTACCAATATTGTTTCGGACAATGTAAGCCTTGTTGCCAAACAGAAGGAAGTAAGAGACTTTTTGCTGCAGTCGCAACGTTCTTTGGCAGAAAAAGGAGGCGTTATTATGGATGGACGTGACATAGGGACAGTAGTTCTGCCAAATGCGGACTATAAATTCTTCCTTACTGCCAGTATTAACGAAAGAACCAACAGACGTTTTCTGGAACTGAAAAGCCTGGGAATGGAAGCGGATAAAGAGCAGGTAAAACAAAACCTTATAGAAAGAGACAAAATCGACAGTGAGCGTGAAATAGCCCCTTTGAAGCAGGCTGACGACGCTATTGTTATTGATAATTCTGAGCTTACCAAAGAAGAAACGATCGATCTTATTCTATCTCACATCGAAAAGATTTAACAATTTTTAATAGGCTCAAAGCCTCCTTTGGTACACAAATTGTAAGTTTTATTACTGTAAAAAACTAATCTATTATTAATTATTAAAAAACTTAAAATGTCTAGAAAAGGAAATAATACAGCAGGTATATTGGCAGGACTTTTAGCAGGTGCTGCAGCAGGTGTAATCTTGGGAATGCTTTACGCTCCTGAAGAAGGAAAAGAAACCAGAAAAAAAATCAAAAACAAAGCGAATGATTTAAAAGATCAGGCTAAAGATAAATACGGAGAGGTTTCTGAAAGAATGAAAGACCAGTACAGCAATATTTCTTCTACTTTTAAAGAAACAGCAAACAGCGTTGCACATACCGTAAAAGACGGATATGACAAATATAAAGATCAAATTGTTTCTAAAACTGCAGACGTTGTAAAAGACGTAGAAGCAGAACTTAATGATCTGAAAAAATAAAAGTAATTTATCTTTTTTAAGTAAATTACAGAAAGGAACTTTTGTGCGAAAGTTCCTTTTTTTGTAACTTTAAAAAAAAACAATGATAGAAACTATTAAAGAATACGCATCTAAGAGAATCGATCTTCTGAAAATTGAAGCCACCGAAAAGTCTTCTCTTTCTGCCGGGCTCATTACCTACTTTGTAGTACTGCTTGTTGCTTTTGCTTTTTTTATTATTCTTTTCAACTTTGGAATTGCTTTTCTTATTGGCAAAGCATTGGATAACTATTCCTATGGATTCTTGATTGTTGCTGCGTTTTATGCCTTGGTAATGGCCTTCGTTATTGCTTTCAAAAATAAAATCGTTAATACAGTTGCAGATCAGGTTATTAAATTTTTAAATCATTAAACTATGAGCAGAAAATACGAAAGCATTGAAGAATTAAGAAGAAAGAAAAAACTGCTTCAGGGTGAAATAAGTGATCTTGAAAATCTTCTTACCTTCAAAAATACGAAGGAAAGCCTGAGTGCATTTACCAATGGCCTGAGCGACCAGTATCTGCAGGAAAAAGTAGATGAAGACGGTGATGAAAAAGTGGTTCTTAGAAAAGATGTTATCGCCAAACAGCTTACCTCAGAAGTAAAAGACCTTTTGATTAATAAAAATACTGCAGTTGGCCTTGCAAGTTCAGCTTTCAAAGGTAATATAACAGACAGTATCATCAAACTCGGGGTTACTGCAGTAGTAGGAAACTACGCCAAAAAAAATATGAAAAGTTCCAATTGGAAGAAAAAGCTTATTGGCGCTGCTTTAATATACCTTGCTCCTATCGCTCTGAAATATGTCAGAAAAAAGATGGAGGTTTATCAGAAAAACAAAAGTGTTTCCAGTATGGAACAACTGATATGAGAAATTAGGGCTCAGGATTGATTAAATAATTATATTTATTTTACTTCCTGAGCCCTAATTTTTTAAATTCTATTTTCTTCTTTCTATTTTGAAAATAATTGTCCTAAGATGATCCCAGCAGCCATGGATACATTCAGGCTTTCTGTAGACTGGGACTTTCCAAATCGTGGAATACTGATGCTTTTTTTCAACAGTCTTTCTGTCTCCGGCCTCATTCCGTTGCCTTCATTCCCTAGTATAAGGTTGATTTTTTCAGGTTTTTCGAAAGTATAAATATTCTCCCCGTCCATATCCGTTCCGATATTCACATTGTCTGTCGCAGATAAATATTCTACCAGATTTGTATACACGATATTGACTCTGGTAAAAGATCCCATCGTAGCCTGAATCACCTTTGGATTATAAAAATCCACCGTATCTTCACTGCAAATGATCTGTTCAATTCCGAACCAATCTGCAAGACGTATAATCGTTCCTAAATTCCCAGGGTCCTGAATACCATCCAAGACAAGTTGGATGCTCTTATCTTCCACTTTTTCTTCTTCAGCCAGGTAACACACGGCAACAGAATCTTTTGGGGTTTTCAGAAAACTGATTTTTTTTAATTCATTCTCAGTGATATGAGTGATTGGGGTATCAGTACGGTCCAATTTTTGCGGATCGGTTGATAATATTTCTTTAACTTTAAAGTTAGAATTAAAAAGTTCACAAATGATTTTATTACCTTCAACCAAAAACAAATTGTATTTTTGTCTGAACTTCTTTTTATCTAAAGATTGTAAAACTTTTATTGTATGAGCTGTAAGCATTATAAGAATTCTCCTCAAAAATATTATAAAATTATCTCATTTGCAACATTTGTTGGTCTCCTTTATGCTTGTAGTACGACAAAAAAAGTTCCGGACGGTGAATATCTGCTTAATAAGAGCAACTTTCAGTTCGGAGATAAAAAAGAATTTTTTGATGAGGAGCTGAAAGACTATGTTCAGCAAAAGCCCAATAAGAAGCAACTTCTTTTCATGCCATTAAGTCTTACCTTATATAATATGGCCAATCCGAAATACGACACTATTCTTAATGAATATATGACCTATCCCCGTGAAATGAGAAATCAGAAACTAAGGGATTCTTTATTCATTAAGTATAATATGAAAAGCAGCATAGGAAAAGGGTTATTTTTCGACCGTCTTTTACATAGCTGGGGAACGCCTCCCGTTATTCTGGATCAGACAAAAAGTGAAAAAAGTGCTGAATCTATCAAGAAAAGACTTACCTACAGAGGTTTTTGGGATGCAGACGTAACATATAAACAAGTTCTTGATACCGCTTCTAAAAAGGCTGCTGTTAATTATTTTATTACGCATAACCAGCCAACCCGTATTAAAGATTACTATTATAATATTCCAGATCAGGGGATCAAGGGATATTATACTTATAATCTGAACAGGAGTCTTGTAAGAAAAGGACGTATCCTTGATCAAACTGTACTTGAAAGAGAAGTAACGAGAATTACAGATCTTATGAGGGAATTCGGATTTTATAAATTTAACAATCTGAATGATGAAGTATATTTTGTGGCAGATTCACTGAAAAGCAAAAAGCAAATCCCGCTGACTCTTGAAATTCATAAAGATTCATTAGACACTCCCTATAAAATTGCCACTTTTGGAAACATAGACGTTGCCATTGTGGATGAAGCCAACGATTATCCAAAAAATACGAAAAAAGACAGCTTAAGGAGAATCCGATTCCATACGATGAATGATAAATACAAAATTTCATCAATATGGAGAGCCATCCTTCCGGATAGTAAAAAGGTATTTGACCAAACCCAACTGGATATCACGAAGAGAAATATCTTGTCAATGAACAACTTCAGTATTGTAAAAGCAAGAGATTCCCTGAGACAAGGTGGCATGGCAGCTCCTAATGACAGTATTGTTGATGTATTATATGTACTGAAGCCGCTTCCAAAGTATGAGCTTAAAGTGGGTACGGATATTAATTATTCCCAGGTTTTAAATCTCGGAATCACTCCTTCTGTGGATCTCACAACAAGAAATGTTTTCAGAGGAGCAGAAAACCTGTCTACCAGTCTTTCTGGTACATTTGGATCGATCAGAAGTACAAAGGATATTGATAAAAGGGTAACGGCTTATGAAATATCAGCACAGGCCTCACTGAATTTCCCGAGATTGCTGCTGCCATTTAATTATTACAAATTTATTCCTAAACGTTATACCCCGACTTCCTCTATTCTATTGGGAGCATCTATTCAGGAAAATATAGGACTGGGAAGGGTTATTTTTAACACAGGACTGAATTATCAGGCCAATGTAAACGATCAGGTATATCATAAACTTACTTTATTCAATACCCAGGTGAGTTTAACAAAAAATAAAGATGCTTACTACGATTATTTCGTCAATGATGGTAGGGTAAAAGATGAGATCTTTAACGATTATTTTGCTTACAATCCTGGTGAAAAGACAAAATATGATGCAGGTCTGCTTAGCATGGATCAGGTTTCAAAGGATATTGTGAATGATTCCAATTACAGCAATCAGCTTAACCAGTCCGGAACCGACCTTCTGACAGCATTCAGGGGAACTTTGGTGAATAAAGACAGACAGACTCAGGATGTTCTTATTTCTTCCATGATCTATAATTTTGTATATAGTGAAATTGGAAAAAAAGAATATCCCAATGCTTTCTATTTTAACGGAAAAGTAGAATTGGCAGGTAATATTTTAAGTTTATTCAACAAAAAAGACAATGATGGTGGAGTTGTAACTGCTCCTCAAAAAACTATTTTCGGACTCCCTTACGCACAATTTGTCAAATTCGACATTGATACCAGAAAATACTTTAGATTCAATGGAAACCAGACATTAGTACTTCGCCAATTCATTGGGGTTGGAATTCCTTATGGAAATTCTCAGGATATGCCAATTATTAAGTCTTACTTCAACGGAGGTTCCAACGACATCAGAGCCTGGGTGGCTTTTGGTGGCTTAGGACCTGCCGATTCTCAGGTAGATGAAAGAGTACGTACCTATATGACCGACAACTTAAAGCTTACTACCAATATTGAATACAGAATTCCTTTCAACAGAATGTATGAAGGTGCTTTATTTACAGATATCGGTAATACATGGAGTCTTCGTAATTACAATGACGGATACGGAGATGAGTTTAGATTTAATAAATTTCTGAAACAAGTCGGGATCGGGAGTGGATTCGGATTAAGATTAAATATTGCTTATGTTACAGCCAGATTAGATCTTGCCTATAAGATCTATGATCCAAACAAACCTGAAGGCGACCGATGGAGATTCAAAAATTTCCAACCTTTTAAGCCTACCATTAATATCGCGTTCGGATATCCTTTCTAATCTGGAGAAACGCCTAATATAAAATAAACCACAGCAATCACACGGGCGAGGATTTCCCTCGCCTGATTTCTGTAGAAACTTTCCGGTTTCGTCACATCCTGAGCATCGAAACCTAAAGCATTCATATCATTATTTCGGGCAAAAAACAAAGCTCTTAGGTTGTGATATCCTTGAGAAACAATGATTACATTTTTCTTTTTGTACACGTCCTTACAGCGAAGAATACTTTTGTAGGTATTAAACCCTTTAGGATCTTCTACAATAATATCTTCCGGAACACCTTCCTGGTACACCAGATAGTTTTTCATCGCAGCCGGCTCGTTATAACCTTTACTTTTTTCTCCGCTTACAATAATCTTTTTGATTTTCCCATGGTGGTAAAGCAAAGCAGCAGCATCCATTCTTTTAGTAAAATAAGGATTGGAAAGTCCCGATCTCATTTTGGGAGATGTTCCTAAAACCAAAGCAATTTCCCTTGGTGGTATTTTTGATATCTTGGTATAGGTACGGCCGTTGGTAAGCCCGAAAACCCAGACATTACAGAAACATATCATTAAAATTCCCAATTCTAATGATACAAAACCTAAGTTAAATATGTTTCTGATAATTCTCAACTAAGATCAAAGTTAAGCTTTATTTTTTTACTTTTCACTATCGACATACAAGCCAATATGTGCCCTTGTGCTTCTTCTTTTTCCGTAAGATATTCATTCTCCAGAAGTTCCACCTCTCCTTCTACTAAAGAACATTCGCAACTTCCACAAATTCCGGATTTACAGGAATAAGGAACAGGAAATTTCTGCATTAGTAGCTGCTGAAGGATTCTATCTTTATTATCAGGAAGTTGGGTTGTATAATTTTCCCCAAGCATGGTAAATTCCACATCAATATCTTCAATAATAGGAAATTCTTTTTCTACAGGATAAATATCATTGTTAAATTCTTCAAACAGTTCAAAATGAATATTTTTTTTCGGAATACCATGATGATAGCAGGCATTTGCCAATGTCCTGATCATTTCACCTTTACCGCAGATCAATACTTCATCCACTGCATCCCATATTGTAGACTCCTCGTCCGTGTCATCCAAATGAAGGATCTGATTAATAATAAGTGCCAATTTTTTCTCATCCAGCCTTCCATAGAAAAACTGATCGTCTGTTTTTTCCCTTGAAAAAAAGTAAAAAATCTGAAGCCTGTCACCAAAAGTTCTTGCCAGAGCATCCAACTCTTCGCGATAGATCAGTTCTTGCGAATTTCTATTTCCAAAAAACAAAAAGAGTCTTGTTCTTGGCTCATTATGAAGTATATTTTTAAAGTGGCTTAAAATTGGGGTAATTCCTATCCCCGCAGCAAAAGCAACAATAGTTCGGAACTCACTCGGTTTGGAAACGATGGTAAACCTTCCAGCCGGTTCGCTCACCCACAGTTCATCTCCAACATTATAATTATTGAATAGCTGTGAAGTACCGCCATCAGGAGAATTTACTTTAATTCCTAAAGTAATTTTTTTCTCATAGGGAGCCGAAGTCATTGAATAATCATTAATAACCTCTTCACCATACGACTGAAATTTCACACTCACAAACTGCCCTGCTTCGAACTTAAAATTTTCCTTTAAATTCTCGGGAATATCAAACTCCAGAGAGAAAGTATTTTTGGTCAGCTCTTCCTTTTTCGCTATTTTTAACCGATGAAACTGTATAAGTTTCCCTTTGTAGATTTGTTGTTCCATAACTTCAATTCAAAAATAGATAAAAAATAATTTATGAAAAAGATAATTTTATCCATGTTCGTCATGGCTGCCATCTATAGCTGTAAAAATAAAGATCAGAAATCTGAACAGGCAGCTGCAACAGATTCTCTTTCAGTACACCAAAGTGCAGATACAGAAAAAATTGCTTTTGTGAACAAAGAAACTTCTCCCGAAGAACTCACTCAACATCTGGCTAAAAATAACGATACTTTATATATTACCAACTTCTTTGCGACTTGGTGTGGACCATGTATGCAGGAAATTCCAAGCTTTAAAGAAAAAATGCAGGAATTAAAAGGAAAGCCAGTAAAGTTCACTTTTGTGAATCTTGATGAAAAAGCTGACTGGGATTCTGCTGTAAAAAACTTCGTGGAAGAAAATAATCTTGGAGGAAATGTTATTTTAGTTGACGGAACAAAACTTGACCAGAAGTTCTTCACAACCAACTTCAAACAATGGACGGGTGGTTCTATTCCCTTCACATATATGAGAAAAGGCGAAAAAGTGGAAGAATATTCAGGATTGATGACAGAAGAAGCGTTGAATTCAAAAATCAGCTCTCTTTTACAATAAAACAGACAGAGGCTCTTTCGGAATTATGTCAAAAAGATTTAAAATCCTGTGTTTATTATTGGGGGTTGCAATCATTTTAGTTGCAATCATTAATCTGAACACAGGATTTCTCCCTTTAAGCATACAGGATTTTTTCCAGAATACTTCTCAGAATCAAATTGCTGAAATTAGGGTTAACCGCGTTTTGATCATGTTATTAGCCGGAGTATCCATTCCTACCTCCGGATTTCTGATGCAGGAATATTTTCAGAATCCATTGGCTGGGCCAGATATTTTGGGGATTACATCGGTAGCCAGTTTATCGGTGGCATTTTACATCTTACTTTCGCACAATATTCTTCTTCCGGAATTTCTACAGAACAGTTTTATAAGTCTAGCAGCAATTGGAGGAAGTTTAGCTCTCATGCTTGTATTGCTATCGATGTCTAATAAATTTCAGGATAAATCCTACCTTATCATCTTTGGATTCCTAATCTCTGCTTTTGCGGGAGCTATTGTTTCTCTTCTTCAGTTTTATGCGGAAAATCAAAGCCTGAAAAATTACATTTTATGGTCATTCGGAGCCAACAATATGGTCACCAGGAACCAGATTATTGTTTTATTTATTTTGGTTTTGATTGGGATATTCTTTTGTTTCAGATCTATAAAGCCGCTTATAGGAAATTCTCTGGGAACTTCTTATGCTCAGAGTCTGGGAGTGAATTTAAAACAGTTAAAACTGTTGATCATTGTATCATCATCTCTCCTATCGGCCTCTATTACAGCTTTTTTGGGTCCTATCCTATTCATAGGAATCATTGTACCTCATTTCTGCCGATTGATTTACAACCCCTCTAAGCTATGGCAGCAATGGATTCTTAATATGTTTTTGGGAATGTTGATTATGCTTCTGTTCTCTATCATTGCTGAAAAAACACAGATCCCTTTGAACGTGATAAGCTCTATATTTGGAATTCCTGTGATTCTGATGATGCTTTTGAAGCAAAACAAGGTATAATATTTTGTTGTGTTGGAAACGCAAAGACGCTAGTTTCTTATCCACCCCTTGCTATAAGGCGCAAAGATTTTATCTTCGATAAAATTTAATACCATAACATTAAGATTAGTAATTAAAAACTCCCCCCCCTTGCTGAAAATCTTTGATTTTCTTGCGCCTTAAAAATATGCAAAAAGCTTTACAAATCCTTGCGCCTTTGCGTTTTCACAAACAATTTTTATATTTATAAAAATAAAAAACACATAAAAATGACTGAAAACGAAATATCCAAAATTATTTTTGAAACAGGATTAAAAATCCACAAAAAACTAGGAGCAGGATTATTTGAACACGTTTATGAAGAATGTCTGTTCTACGAATTATCAAAAACAGGATTACTAATAGAAAAACAAAAACTTCTTCCTATTATTTATGAAGATTTGAAAATAGAAAATGCCTTCAGACTTGATATCATTATTGAAAATAGAGTTATTTTAGAAATAAAGACCGTCGATTACATTAACCCGACTCACAAAGCACAACTTTTAACCTATTTAAAAATGTCAAACTGTAAACTAGGGATGTTACTCAACTTCCAATCTGATGTTTTCAAAAACGGAGTAACCAGAATTGTAAACAACTTATAGAATAAAATTTCAGTAAAGCCCAATTCCTTACACCTTAAAACATTATTTTTGTAGAACATTTTACGCCATTTAGGTTAATCAACAACGAATATGTACCTACAGATCAAGCAAGCAAATATCGGCTATAATACAACACTAATCTCCAATTCTAATGCAGATTTGAAGCTTGGTGATGTATGCTTGCTGATCGGCAATAACGGTGTAGGAAAAACAACCTTAATTAAATCAATATTGCATCAACTTTCTTTACTGGGTGGGGAAATTTTAATTGATGGTAAAAATGTAAAAACCCTTTCTATAAAGGAAATTGCTGAGCATATTGCAATCGTTTTTTCTAAAGCACCAGTTCCTCAGCATTATACGGTTGAGGATCTTATTTCCCTGGGAAAATACATCTACTACCCTTTTTATTTCGAACTTAAAAAAGAAGACCGTGAAGAAGTTGCTCATATTATTGAAGAATTAGACCTTAAGCAATATCAATCTACCATTCTCAAAAACCTTTCCGATGGAAATCTTCAAAAAGCGTTTATAGGAAGAGCAATTACTCAAAATTCTCCTATTATTATTCTGGATGAACCTACAACCCATCTGGATGAAAAGAACAAAATCATCATTCTTAAAACCTTAAGAAGACTGGCTAAGGAACAGAATAAACTTATCCTGTTTTCTTCCCACGACTGGCGACTGGCCAAAGAGTTTGCAGATAAAATATGGTACGTGAAAGACAAAACTCTGTATACAGGCATTGTTGAGGATATTTTACTTCAACATGATGAATTAACCAATGCTTCGTTATTTCAGATCAACGAAAGTTTTATTCCGCCTTATATCTCCGCACCGCAGTTTTATAAAGAAATGTTGTATTCTCTGCTTCAAAAAAACTTCCCAAAAGACCTTTCTTCCCTTAGTTTTGAATTTCAAGAGCCTTTTTGGGTAATTACTAAAGATTCAGCTCAATACCAATGTGAATCTTTCGAAGAAATCATCAATTACATTAAAAACATTCATTAATCCTAAGTTTTTATTGATTATTCAATATACTATGCATGCATAGTATTATGCTAATCATACAATTTAATCTATTTATTATCAGATTATTAACAAATTTTAACGTTAATAAATACTATGCATGCATAATATTTACTAAATTTGGGTAAAACCATTAGCGCAAAAATGATGGATAATAATAAAGAAAAAATAGAAAACGTAGACTTAATTTTAAAACAGACCTGGCTGGCTGTTTCAAAAATGTACACAGAACTTGCTCAGGAACATGATTCCACAGCAGTACAAGCCCTCACCCTTCTTAAAATTGATCCCAAAGAAGGTACCAGAAGTACGAATCTTGGTCCAAAGATGGCCATAGAACCAACTTCTTTAACCAGAATCATTAAACTCCTGGAAGATAACGGATATATCTATAAAGAAAAAACCACTACCGACAAAAGAGAAGTGATCATTAAACTTACTGACAAAGGACTAAATTCTAGAAATATGTCGAAGGAAGTTGTGGTCAATTTTAATAAAAAAGTAATGGAAAAGATAGCTCCTGAAAAGATGGAAGCTTTTAAGGATGTAATGACTGAGATCATGAAAATAGCCAACGAGCTGCTTAATAACAGAAAATAGATCATACTGAAACCGAAAAGGGTGCATATACCTTATAAATAATAAAAATTTACATATGAAAAGAAGAATCAAACATGTAACGGTTCTTGGTTCAGGAATTATGGGTAGCGGTATCGCGGCTCACTTCGCCAACATCGGCGTGGAAGTGTCACTTTTAGACATCGTTCCTTTTGAACTGACGGAAGCTGAACAGAAAAAAGGTTTGACCAAAGATGACAAAGCAGTAAGAAACAGAATTGCTTCTGAAAACTTTGAAAAACTTAAAAAAGCAAGTCCTGCACTTCTTTACTCACCGAAATTTGCAGACAGAATCAAAGTAGGAAATTTTGATGATGACTTACCTAAAATAAAAAATACAGATTGGATTATTGAAGTAGTTGTAGAGAGACTGGACATCAAAAAATCCGTATACGAAAAAATTGAACAGTTCAGAAAACCGGGAACATTGATCTCTTCAAACACTTCCGGAATTCCTATTCATCTTCTTACTGAAGGGAGAAGCGAAGATTTCAAAAAATATTTTGCAGGAACGCACTTCTTCAATCCGGTAAGATACCTTCCTCTTCTTGAAATTATCCCTACCAATGACACAGCTCCTGAGATCATCGATTTCTATATGAATTATGGAGCTAAATTCTTAGGAAAAACGACCGTTTTAGCCAAAGATACTCCGGCCTTCATTGCCAACAGAATTGGAGTATTCTCCATGATGGATCTTCTTCACAATGTACAGAAATTAGGACTTACCGTTTCTGATGTTGATAAATTAACAGGCCCTGTAATTGGACGTCCAAAATCTGCTACATTCAGAACAGCTGACGTTGTAGGTCTTGATACTTTGGTAATGGTAGCCAATGGTGTTCGCCAAAGCGGCGCTGAAGCCAATAATTTTAATGATGTATTTGCTCTTCCTGACTATATCCAGAAAATGATGGATAATAAGTGGCTGGGATCAAAAACAGAGCAAGGCTTCTATAAAAAAGTAAAAAATGCAGAAGGAAAATCTGAAATTCACGGATTAAACCTTGATACTTTAGAATATGAACTTCAAGGAAAATCTTCTTTCCCTACTCTGGAATTAACAAAATCCATTGATAAGCCAATCGACAGATTCAAAGTATTGATTGGAGGTAAAGACAAAGCGGGAGAATTATACAGAAAATCGTTAGGAGCATTATTCGCTTACGTTTCTCATAAAGTTCCTGAAATTTCTGACGAAGTATACAAAATTGATGATGCCATGAGAGCCGGTTTCGGATGGGAAAACGGTCCGTTTGAAATCTGGGATGCAGTAGGCGTTCAGAAAGGTATCGAATTGGCAAAGGATGCTGGTTATGAAGTATCAGACTGGGTAAACAATGTAGAAACTTTCTATAAAGTAAATGATGAAGGACAAAGCATTTATGTAGACAAAAATTCAGGAGAATACAACAAAATCCCTGGACAAGATGCTTTCATTATCCTTGACAATATCAGAAAAAATAAAACACTTTGGAGTAATTCCGGTGCTGCGATCTTAGATTTAGGAGATGGGATCATCAACTTCGAGATTCGTTCTAAAATGAATTCCCTTGGAGGCGAAGTTCTTGATGGATTAAACAGAGCCATTGATTTAGCAGAAAAAGAATACGACGGATTGGTAGTAGGAAACCAAGGTGCTAACTTCTCTGTAGGAGCTAACCTTGCAATGATCCTTATGATGGCTATTGAGCAGGATTGGGATGATTTGAATATGGCCATTGCTTACTTCCAGAAATCAATGATGAGAGTACGATACTCTTCTATTCCAGTTGTCGTTGCTCCTCACGGAATGACTTTAGGTGGAGGATGTGAAATGACAATGCACGCAGATCGTGTAGTTGCAGCCGCAGAAACCTATATCGGACTTGTAGAAACAGGTGTTGGAGTAATTCCTGGTGGTGGTGGTACTAAAGAATTGACTTTAAGAACATCAAGAGAATTCCACAACGATGATGTTAAAAACAACAGACTTCGTGATGCTTTCATGAATATCGCGATGGGCAAAGTAGCCACTTCAGCCTATGAAGCTTACGATATGGGAATTCTTGAAAAAGGAAAAGACATCGTTTCAGTAAGCAAAAACAGACAGATTGCCGAAGCGAAGAAAGTAGCAAAATTATTAGCAGAACAGGGATATACTCAACCTATCGAACAGAAAGTAAAGGTTCTTGGTAAAGATGCATTAGGAATGTTCTATGTGGGAACAGATCAAATGTTAACCGGAAAATATATTTCTGAACACGATAAGAAAATTGCAGATAAACTAGCGAATGTAATGGTAGGTGGTAACCTGTCTGAACCAACAGTAGTAACAGAACAATATCTATTGAATCTTGAAAGAGAAACTTTCCTTCAGCTTTGTGGAGAAAGAAAAACTTTGGAGAGAATTCAGTACATGTTGCAAAACGGAAAACCATTAAGAAATTAATTTGTACAATGTCGGATGTAAAATGTAAAAAGTATTGACATGCACAATTTTAGAGATTTAGAAGTTTGGAAGAAATCAATTCTGCTTTGTAAGCATTATTACATAGTTTCCAAAGATTTTCCTAAGGATGAGTTATTTGGTTTAACCTCACAATCTAGGAGAAGCTTATATTCTATCCCATCTAATATTGCTGAAGGAGCAGGAAGAGATACCAATCCTCAATTTTGTCAATTTTTAAACATCGCATTAGGCTCTTCATTTGAATTTGAAACTCAGATCATAATTGCAAATGATTTGGAATTTATAAAGAAAAATGATTTTGATTTACTAATGACTGAAATCAGACATATTCAAAATATGATAATTAAACTAAAACAAAATTATTCAAAATAGAATTGTACAAGGTATTATGCAGCTCTACTGAATATAGTACAACCGACATTTTACATTATACATTTTACAAAAATTTACAAAAAAATGAAAACAGCATACATAGTAAAAGGTTTCAGAACTGCCGTTGGAAAAGCTCCAAAAGGAAGTTTAAGATTTACAAGACCTGATGTCATGGCAGCTACAGTTATTGAAAAATTAATGGCTGAGCTACCACAATTAGATAAAAACAGAATAGATGACCTTATCGTAGGAAATGCAATGCCTGAAGCTGAACAAGGCTTAAACGTTGCACGTCTGATCTCTCTGATGGGGTTAAATACAGATAAAGTTCCGGGAGTAACAGTAAACAGATACTGTGCCTCAGGAAGTGAAGCGATTGCCATTGCTTCAGCAAAAATTCAAGCAGGAATGGCAGACTGTATCATTGCAGGAGGTACAGAATCTATGTCGTACATCCCAATGGGAGGTTACAAACCAGTTCCTGAAACAGAGATCGCAAAAACAAACCCTGATTACTACTGGGGAATGGGTTACACTGCCGAAGAAGTTGCAAAACAATATAATATTACAAGAGAAGAACAGGATCAGTTTGCTTTTGAGTCTCATATGAAAGCTTTAAAAGCAAACCAGGAAGGCAGATTTGCCAATCAGATTGTTCCGATTCCTGTAGAATACAATTTCCTGGATGAAAACCAAAAACTGCAGACGAAAAAGTTTGATTTCTCTGTAGACGAAGGTCCTAGAGCAGATACTTCTTTAGCAGGATTAGCCAAACTAAGACCTGTATTTGCCAACGGAGGAAGTGTAACTGCCGGAAACTCTTCTCAAATGAGTGACGGAGCGGCTTTTGTAATGGTTATGAGTGAAGAAATGGTTAAAGAATTAGGATTAGAGCCTGAAGCAAGACTGGTAGCTTATGCTGCGGCAGGTCTTGAACCAAGAATCATGGGTATGGGCCCTATCTATGCTATTCCAAAAGCATTGAAACAGGCAGGATTAGAATTGAAAGATATTGAATTAATCGAACTTAATGAAGCTTTCGCATCTCAATCAGTGGCTATAAAAAAAGAATTAGGCTTAAACCCAGATATCTTAAACGTAAACGGAGGAGCTATTGCTTTAGGTCACCCTCTTGGATGTACCGGAACAAAACTTACTGTTCAACTTCTTGATGAAATGAGAAAACGTGGCAACAAGTACGGAATGGTTTCGATGTGCGTTGGAACAGGTCAGGGAGCAGCTTCAATTTTTGAATTGCTTTAATTAAAAATGAATGTCAAGAGGTAAAAAAGTTTCAGTATTCATTATTTTACTAATCGTAATAATAATTTTCTTTTTTGGATATAATACAGACTATGAGGATAGAGCAACATCATCTTTTATAATTGTGCTTTTATTATTATTCAGCTACATGGGGCTAACAATGTCTCAAGCAGAAAAGATTATTGGTAAAAACCCTGGAAAATTTCTTCATTTCCCTCTGAGGAAAATAAGGTATATAATTCTAAGTACATTATACACGATTATAATTATTTTTTTAGTTGCTACCACATTTTCTTTATCATTAAGATTATCGAAAAATAGGAAAAATACAATATTAAGTTCTTCTGAAACAAAAAATATGACAGGATTTATAATCAGAACAGATAGTATTAAACAGAGATACGGAAAAAAACCTGTTGCTTATTTAAACTATAGAATTGATAATAAAAACTATGAATTTGAATTTGACAATCAAAATGAAAAATTTAAGATACATCAAAAAATCAAACTTAAATATTCTTTAGAACATCCGGACATGTTTGAAATCATTAAATAGTTTTAATAATAAAAATCTATCATCAATCTGTCTATTATCTAAAGGGCAAAAAAAATTAAATAACAAAATAACATATGGCTACATTAAAAGGCGGGGAATTCCTGATCAAACAAATTCCTGCAAACGAAATTTTCAGTATTGAAGAGCTGAACGAAGAGCAAAAAATGCTACGTGATTCTGCAAAAGAATTTATCGACAGAGAGGTAGTTCCTCAAAGAGAACGTTTCGAAAAGAAAGATTATGCATTCACGGAAGAAACAATGCGTAAACTTGGAGAAATGGGAATGTTGGGAATTGCCGTTCCTGAAGAATACGGTGGTCTGGGAATGGGCTTTGTAACTACAATGCTTGCCTGCGACTATATTTCCGGAACAACAGGATCATTGGCAACGGCTTATGGAGCACACACCGGAATCGGTACTTTACCTATCGTTCTGTATGGAACTGAAGAGCAAAAGAAAAAATATCTTCCGGACTTAGCAACAGGAACAAAATTCGGGGCTTACTGTTTAACAGAGCCGGATGCAGGTTCTGATGCCAATTCAGGAAAAACAAGAGCAAAACTTTCCGAAGACGGAAAACATTATATCATCAATGGACAAAAAATGTGGATATCCAATGCAGGATTTGCAGATACATTCACTTTATTTGCTAAAATTGATGATGATAAAAACATCACTGGTTTCGTGATCAACAGATCTGAACTTGAGAACCCTGCAAGCTTAACTTTTGGAGAAGAAGAGCACAAATTAGGGATTCGTGCATCCTCTACACGTCAGGTTTTCTTTAATGATATGAAAATCCCGGTAGAGAACCTTTTAGGAGAAAGAAATAACGGTTTCAAAATCGCTCTAAATGCATTGAACGTAGGCCGTATCAAATTGGCAGCTGCCTGTCTGGATGCACAAAGAAGAATTTTAAACCACTCTATCCAGTATTCTAACGAAAGAAAACAGTTCGGAGTTTCAATCTCTACTTTTGGAGCTATCAGAAAGAAAATTGCTGAAATGGCAACCGGAGTTTTCGTAAGTGAGGCAGGTTCTTACAGAGCGGCTAAAAACATTCAGGACAAAATTGATGAATTGGTAGCAGGTGGACTAAGCCATCAGGAAGCAGAATTGAAAGGTGTAGAAGAATTCGCAGTAGAATGTTCAATCCTTAAAGTATTCGTTTCAGATCTTGCTCAGCACACTGCAGACGAAGGAATTCAGGTATATGGTGGAATGGGATTCTCTGAAGATACTCCGATGGAAGCAGCATGGAGAGATTCAAGAATTTCAAGAATCTACGAAGGAACTAACGAAATCAACAGATTATTAGCCGTAGGAATGCTTATTAAGAGAGCGATGAAAGGTGAATTGGATCTTTTATCTCCTGCAATGGCGATCAGCAAAGAGTTGATGGGAATTCCTTCATTTGAAGTTCCTGATTACTCAGAATTCATGAGCGAAGAAAAAGCAATTATTGCGAACCTTAAGAAAGTATTCCTTATGGTTTCAGGAGCTGCGCTTCAGAAATATATGATGGATATTGAAAAACAACAGCATTTATTATTGAATGCTTCTGAAATCCTTAATCAGATCTATATGGCAGAATCTTCAGTATTAAGAGCAGAAAAACACTTCTCTCCAGAATCTGTAGAAGCAGCTATGGCTCAATTAAACCTTTATAAAGCCGTTGAGAAAATCATCGTTGCTGCTAAAGAAGGAATTGTTTCTTTTGCCGAAGGAGATGAGCAGAGAATGATGCTTTCAGGATTAAGAAGATTTACAAAATATACCAACCATCCAAACGTAGTGGCTTTAACTGAAAAAGTAGCAGCACACTATATTGAAAAAGGAAATTATTAGTCTTTAATAACATAAATTTGATTCAAAACGCCTCATTTTGGGGCGTTTTTTATATATTTAATGGATAAAACGGTACATGAAAATACAATTATTCTCTCTTTTCACGATTCTGATCCATACCATTTCATTTTCTCAAACCCGACCTAACGATACTTTAAGATGTCACGGCATTTTGGAAGATCGTGTTTTAGCTAAAATACTTGATGCTTATAAAAACAAGCCTGAAAAGCCCAAACTCGTTTTAAAGAAAGAACAGGCTATCATTTGTGGTACTGAAATGATGAGAGAATCCGAAAGAGCACTTTGCGAAAATGCAGAAATGATTCTTAAAAAATATCCTTTTGTAATAGGTGAAATTAAAAGTCAAACAAAAAATCATCCAAATTACCTGAAAGCCGAAGCATTCTGGATGGATAAGAAAAAAGATAAGAGCGACAAAAGTTTGCAGCTTTACAGAGACACCAAACTTGAACAATTCGTGAACAAAGGAAACCATTCCTACTTTTCCTTCGTTATTATTTCAGATAAAACCAAAGAAAGCACTGAGAAGGTAAAACTTGTCATGAGATTTCCCGGAGAAGTCATTACAAAAAAATACAGATTGCCATCTATACAAGAATGAAAGTTTAAAACACCTTACATATCAATAATTTTTATTATTTTTAATACAATTAAAAACCAGAAGACCCAAAACATACAATGAAATTATTATTATTTTCACTCCTTACCTTCCCTGTTGCGTTTATTGCTCAGAAAAAAGATCGGCCGAGGATCTTCCCAAAGGTAGATACCACAAAAATTCAAAATAAAGATCTGTTTAAAAATTGGGGAACAAATTCTGTACACCAACAGAAAGATTTATATAAGTTGATGAACATTGTGCCCAAGGACACAACAATCTACGTGGCTTTAAAAGAATCACATAAAGATTATTCAAAATATAAAATACTAAACTCCATTACTCCGGAGAAATTGAATATCGAAACAAAAAAGGCAGTGCCTTCTAAATAATTATCAAGCAACCAATTCAAAATCATTTATTATGGGAAAATTTATTATTTCAAAAAGAACAAATGGTGACTTCCAATTCAATCTTAAAGCAGCAAACGGACAGGTGATCTTAACCAGCCAGGGCTACAGCTCCAAATCTTCATGTGAAAACGGAATAGATTCTGTAAAAACCAACTCACAGGACGATTCAAAATTCGAAAGAAACACCGCTAAAGACGAAAGATGCTACTTCAATCTTAAAGCAGGAAATGGACAAATCATAGGCACAAGCCAAATGTATGAGTCTGATAACGGCATGGAAAACGGTATAGAATCTGTAAAAAACAATGCTCCAAACGCTTCTGTAGAGGATGAAACCGCTTCATAAAATCTTATGAAATAATCTTAATAAAAATGCCTTATTTTTTAAGGCATTTTTTATTTTTGTATTCTATTTTTCATGAACAATGACAAAAGAAGAATTACTGAATAAAGCTATCAAAATTGCCGATAAGGCTCATAAAGGACAAACCGATAAATACCATGCCCCTTACATTGCTCACGTTATGCGTGTGATGGAATATGGCAAAACATTGGATGAAAAAATCGTGGGTGTCCTCCATGATGTTGTAGAAGATCATCCGATAGAGTTCAGCCTGGATTATCTAAGATCTGAAGGCTTTCCCGAGTATATGATCTTCGCGATAAGCTGCCTTACTAAATTTGACCCGGAAGAAGAATATGATGATTTCATCAAAAGAACAGAAAGGTCTCTCCTTTCCGTGGCAGTAAAGATCAACGACCTTCGTGATAATATGGACCTTAGAAGAGTAAACCGGGAGCTTACTCCAAAAGATATCAAAAGGTTCAATAAATACCTGAAAGCCTATCGTTATCTGGTAGAGAAATATTAATAAAAAACACATGACTAATAATCTTCCAAAAATTTCATCAGCTTATCAATCTAAGCTGTTTTCTGCTATTATATCTATTTCGGTTTTTTTTCTGATGTACCTGGCGCTTATACTCGCCGCTTTGCTCATGGTATTCTTATTAGGATATGGAGCCATAAAAATGTTGAGCATTTCTTTCAGCTATTTTACAGTTTTAGGGGCTGCAGGGCTTTTCAGTGTGGGTGTTTTTGTTTTTATATTCCTCGTTAAATTCATTTTCAGAAAAAACCATTACAGCAGAAGTCATTTATTGGAAATTAACAGATCTCATCAGCCCGAGCTCTTTGCTATTATTGATGAAATTGTAGCTGAAACACAAGTGAAATCTCCACAAAAGGTTTTCCTTTCCCCAGATGTAAATGCCAGTGTAAGTTATAATTCTGTTTTCTGGAGTATGTTTCTACCCGTGAAGAAGAATCTGACAATTGGTGTTGGGCTGATCAATTCTACCAGTGTAGGAGAACTAAGATCAATTCTGGCTCATGAGTTTGGACATTTCTCTCAAAAAAGTATGAAAGTAGGAGGCTATGTAAACCAGGCCGAAAAAATAATTTTCGAAACGGTTTACAATAATAAGGACTACGAAAATTTCATCATGGAGTTTTCAGGAGGGAATGCTATTTTTAAAATTTTCGGGTTAATTTCGGTCAGTTTTATTAATGCATTTCAGTCTGTTCTTAAAAGTATGTCCAATTTTCTTTTCAAAAATCATGCTTCGCTGCAAAGAGAAATGGAATACCACGCAGATGCTATATCAACTTATATTACCAATCCCGAAGAACAGGCCTCATCTTTATTAAGGTTAGAATTAAGTGATGTCGCTTTTAATAGTTCTTTTAATTTTTATGTTGAAAGCAATCAAAAATACCTACCAAAAGATCTGTACAAGAATCAGTTATCTTTAATGAGGATTTTATCCGAAAGGAACAATCACCCTTACGTAAACGGACTTCCGAAAATAGATGCTGAAGATCTTACCCGCTATAATAAATCCAGAATAGAAATTGAAGATCAGTGGACTTCTCATCCTGATATTTTAAAAAGAGTTGAAAGGATTAAAACAAATAAAACCAGAAACTCAGCAACAGATCACAGATACGCAAAAGAAATCATCAGCGGATTTGATAAGATTTGTGAAATCATGACATCGAAATATTTAACTTTACACACAGTGAAAAACGTAGGTGAAGTGATAGAGGATGAAACGTTCCTACAATTGTATCTGGATAATAATATATATAAGACCTTCAGTTCAAATTTCAATGGGTATTACGAAAGACACAATCCTATTATAGAAAATATTGAATCTGTAATTTTTGATACTTCCTCACATCACTATAATGAAGATTTATTCAGTGATAAAAAAGTATCTTTAGTTTACGAAAAATCAGGAATAGAAGGTGATATTCAGACCCTGCAATATCTGGTCTCTCATCCGAAAGAAATAAAAACATTCAGATTTGACGGCATTTTATACAAAGTAAAAGATGCTTCAAGCCTTATTCCAAAACTGGAAAATGAACTGAAAAAGGTAAAAGAAGAGCTTCAGGAAAACGATAAAGCAATCTTTCAGCATTATTATCAGATATCCAACGAAGATACTAAGAAAGATCTTCTCGGCAGATATAAAAATTTTGCGGTATTAGACAGTGAATTTGATGATTTCCAAAAAAGTCTTAATGATTTCACAGTATATCTGCAGTTTATGACTGTTACCTTACCTTTTGAAGAAATCCGTAAACACAGAGCCCAACTTTTGAAAGCCGAAGAACCTTTTAAACTAAAGACGCAGGAGCTGATTGAAAATTCTGCCTACAAAGAAGGATTAAAAGCCGAAGATCATCAACTTTTACAGGATTTTGTAAATTCTGAATATATTTATTTCAACAAAGATAAATACCTTGAAAATGAAGTAAATGCTATATCAGTAGTCATTGAAAAATATCAGGCCTTACTGAATGATCATTATCTTAATTCTAAACTGGAGCTATTGATGTTTCAGGCTGGTATAAACAAAAATTAATCTGCACCAGGGAAATCATACGTTTTCGTCTGATGGTCTGTTCCATCGATGTTAATATTTAAAGCAAGGTAAATAAAATGTAAATTTTTATTTCCTTTCGCTTCAAATTCGCGTTGCCAAAGATATCCGCTTACAATTCCGAAATAATCATCAATCTGATAACCGAAACCGCCATATACTCTATTTCTGGCGAAACTAGGCTTCATTGGAGTTACAAAGAAAATTTCATCATAGGCATTAGCGAATACAGTTCCTTTTTTAATGGTTTTAGCATTTAAAGGGACACTTACATTAAGACGGTAACGGTAGCGCATTCTTTGGGAAGTCAGATCTGTTTTAGGCTCATAAAACCAGCTTTTTTCAACACGGAAACGGTTTTCAAATTTTACGATTCCTTTCTTCAGATCAATAACGTCCTGAAGCCATACTCTGAGCTCTTCCCTGCTTAAGCTGTGATCTTTATAATTCACATATCTTCCAAGCCCTACAAAAGGTTTGTGATTTTTGGTAAGATTATACCCCAGCCCTCCTTTTATCTCATAATAATCGGGATAGGTATAATCTTCGTTACCACGCATCTGCCCTTCCGCATAGAGGAAAAATTTTGGATGAAACTTATAGGTTAGAGTCACTGCATTGAAGCTGGAAACATGTTCCTGTGCTTTGAAAAAAGAAATTGCAAGTACTAAGCCTAAACCTAAAAAACGCCTCATAAAAAATTTTTGCAAATGTAATTTTTTTAACAATTTGTTAATATTAACTTTTATTCATATCGAATTAACATCTACTTAATATTAATATTGTAAGAAAACCCAATATGGAACCACCTTTGCGGCATTTCTACACCAAACGCTTCCGTATATTTTGTATTGGTAATATTGTTAATTAAAACATACACAGAATAGTCTTTTTTAGCAAAACTTATTTTCTCATCCAGAAGATTATAAGTACCCAAATTCACTCTTTCATTGTATCGGTAAACCAACTCATTGGTAAAACTTTTCAGGAATTTAGTCTCTAATTTTGCAACGAACTGATGTTTCAGATTATCCAGAACATATCTAGAAACCAAATTGTTGGTTTCTTTATAATTACTGTCGATGTAAGTATATCCCACAGAATATCTTAGCCAGTCGGTCAGTCTTTGGTTCAATTCAGCTTCTATCCCTTTAGTTTTGATCTCACCAACATTTTGAGCATGCCATACAAGGTCATTAGGATTATTTTTTATCCAATCTATAGAATTATCGGAGTTTCTCATAAAACCACTGATCTTTGCCAAAATTTTACTATTCTGGTACTGATATCCGATTTCAGATGAAATAGCATTCTCTGGTGATAATCCAGGATTTCCCTGTTCCGTCTTACTTATATAATAAAGCTCCGTGAAAGTAGGAACACGATGTACTTTCGCTATATTTCCATATACTTTACTATTGGGATTAAAGTTATATCCTACATCCAATCCAGGGTAGAAAAAGTTTCCTTCTTTAGAATAATTTGCCCATGAAATTCCGGGACTAATATTCAGTTTTTTGTCTAACAGTGAAAAATGATGCTCAAAGAAAACCTGAGAAACAAAACGGTTGGGATTTCCAAGATTACTGCTTACCAAAAGTTCTTTCCTCAATTCAACTCCTACTCCCGTAGTTCCTAATCCCCATTGATAGCTGGAATTCACTTCACCACCCACATTATTTCCGATGTGCATATTTCTGTAAATGGAAGGATTTTGACGGTTAAAAAGATACATATCCTGCCCTCTTCTCCAATAGACATTAGAATTTAGTTTCAGTTTCCCAAAATGCTGCTGATGAGCAAGACTTACAATAGATGCCTGAGTTTCTTCATACTGCTCGGTAGCTGCTTTGGACGAATAAAATCCGTTAGCTCCAAATTTCTTTTCAGAAAACCCGGCTTGCAGTCTCAAATCACCGTTTTTTATATTCAGTTTTCCTTGATAGAAAACATTTCTTATTTCATAATCGGTATTATACATATACCCTTCCGAAGCAGCAGAATTGGCCTGAAGTGAATTGGAAAACTTTTCATTACCCATCTGCGCATTGAACCCTAATCCGTAAGAGCCATAGTCGCCTCCTTCGGCACTGATTTTCACTCTTTTTCCCGGCGTGGTTCTAGTTATAATGTTGATCACTCCCGCATAAGCATTTTGCCCGAAACGTCTTGCTGCCGGACCTTTTATGATTTCAATTTTCTCTACATCTTCAAGATCTACCGGAATATTCATATTGTTATGTCCTGTCTGAGAATCATTCATTCTGATCCCATTCAACAACAATAATACCTGCTCAAAAGAGCTGCCACGAAAGCCAATATCACTCTGAACTCCATTGGCACCTCTTCGTCTGATATCCATACCCGGAACCTGTTGAAGAATCTCATCAATACTTTTCGCCGGAGAATTGGTAATATCTTCTTTGGTAATTACTGTAATATTCTGGTTGGCACTTTTATAAGGTGTAGAGATGAATTTACCCTGAAATTCAACGCTTTCAATATCCGTTGTCTTTTCCTGTGCGTTTACCCAAAGTAAAGATCCCAGAAAAAAAGCGCTTCCTATCTTTTTGATCATAATCGTTTTCGTAGTTTGTTATAACAGGGTCCAAAAGTAAGAGAGTTCACCAAGACAGGCAAATGATACTTGTCATAAAACAGAGGGCATCCTTTTTGGTATAATTAGAAATAAAAAAATAAAAGAAGCTGTTTTTTGAAACAGCTTCTTGTGTGTGAGGGAGTCCTTGTTATCTTTTTCTCATTAAATGTGTAACTAAGTCTCTGAATAATTTTATCATTTCTCTATTACAAATTTATGAATACAATTTTAGCGTATTTTAAAACACAAAACAATACTTATATTAAAAAACACAACACATTCCTAAAATTAATTTAAACAACTGTAAAACAGTAACAAAAACAAAGATAAATATAAAAAAAATATTCAAATACAGGATTTCGCAGGATGAATAATTCCATATTATCCTTCTCCTTGAACGTTTACAATAATAATTTTTTAAACAATAAGATAAGCATAAAATTTTCACTAAAATTTCGTAATTTTGTGGGTCTTAATTTGACAATGAAAAGATCCTTTTTTCTATCGGTTTTCAAACAGCTTTTTGAAAAACAGCTCTTGAGATCATCACAGATTAAAAAGGTTATTGACACGTTCAATTAATGACATACTGCCTGGAATATTCTATGGCAAAACACCATTGCTGACGGCTAGATCATACTACTCTTCAGTCACTTTTATGAATAAACAAAATATGGCTAACACGACAGAAATTGATATAAAAAAGCAGATTTTCGTTAAGAATGCACATCTTAATAATCTGAAACATATAGACGTCCTGATTCCTAAAAATAAACTGATTGTTATTACAGGAGTTTCAGGAAGCGGAAAATCATCCCTGGCTTTTGATACCATCTATGCAGAAGGACAAAGAAGATACGTGGAGAGTTTGAGTTCTTATGCACGTCAGTTCCTTGGCAAACTTGAGAAACCGAAAGTTGATGATATTAAAGGACTTGCTCCTTCAATTGCAATTCAGCAGAAAGTTATCTCTTCCAATCCAAGGTCTACGGTAGGAACATCAACCGAGATCTACGATTACATGAAGCTGTTATTTGCCCGAATTGGGAAAACATTTTCACCGGTTTCTGGTGAAGAAGTAAAAAAAGATTCAGTTTCCGATGTTGTAGATTTCATCAAAGCATCAAAAAAAGATACGTCTTTTCTCCTGACTGCTCCATTGGAATACAGTCTGGATAATTTTGGTGAGACTTTAAATATTTTAAAACTGGCAGGGTTCACTAGACTTGAGATCAATGGAAATGTAGCAGGAATTGAAGATCTGGAGAGTTTCAGCTTCGCCCCGGAAAAAGGGATGATCATCAATCTTGTCATAGACCGTTTCGCTTATGAAGAAGACGAAAGTTTCCTTCAGCGATTGGCAGATTCTATTCAGATGGCGTTTTATGAAGGAAGAGGACACTGCTCATTAAAAAATACGGATACCGGAAAAGTAAAAGAATTCTCCAATAAGTTTGAACTGGACGGCATGGAATTTCTGGAACCGAATGTTCACTTTTTTAGTTTCAACAATCCTTACGGAGCCTGTCCCGCTTGTGAAGGATACGGAAAAGTAATAGGAATTGATGAAGATCTTGTAGTTCCCAACAAAACCTTATCGGTATATGAGGATGCCATTGTCAGCTGGAGAGGAGAAACCATGAGCGAATGGAAAAAGGATTTCATTAAGAAAGCAGGAGATTTCCCTATCCATAAACCTTATCATCAGCTTACCAAAGAACAGAAAAACTTCCTTTGGAAAGGCGATGGAAAAAGTACATTCCCTTCTATCAATAATTTCTTCAAAATGCTTGAAGAAAACCTTTATAAAATCCAGTATCGTGTAATGCTTTCACGCTATAGAGGGAAAACGCTGTGTCCTACTTGTGAAGGATTAAGACTTCGTGAAGAGACGAGCTGGGTAAAAATAGACGGCCACAATATCCAGTCCATGATTGAGCTTCCTTTAGACGAGCTGGAACCCTTAATCAATGAATTAAAACTTTCTGAGCACGATAAGGAAGTTGCCAAAAGGCTATTATATGAAATCACAACCCGACTGGAATTTTTACTGAAAGTAGGTTTGGGATATTTAACACTGAACAGAACATCCAATACTTTATCAGGAGGAGAAAGCCAGAGAATCAACCTTGCGACCAGCCTGGGAAGTTCTTTAGTAGGTTCTATTTATATTCTGGATGAACCTTCCATCGGTCTTCATTCCAAAGACACCGAAAACCTGATTGACGTATTGAAAAACCTTAGAGATCTTGGCAATACTGTGATTGTTGTAGAACATGATGAAGATGTGATGCGTGCGGCAGATTATATTATTGATATCGGTCCGGAAGCGGGTTATCTTGGTGGTGAATTAGTATTTGCCGGAGATTATAAAGACCTGAAAAAAGCCAATACTCTTACTTCAGAATACCTTACCGGAAGACTGGAAATCAAAGTTCCTGAAAAACGCAGAAAAGCAAAAGAATGGATCCATATTAAAGGGGCCCGTCAAAACAACCTTAAGAACATTGATGTAGATGTTCCTTTGGAAAATCTAGTGGTTATTTCCGGAGTTTCAGGAAGTGGAAAATCTACCCTGATGAAAGAGATTTTGACCAATGATATTCAGATTCAATTAGGAATGGGCGGCAAAAAAGGAGATTATGATTCAGTGGAATTTCCAAAGAAGCTGATCAAAAACATTGAACTTATCGACCAGAATCCCATTGGAAAGTCTTCCCGTTCCAACCCGGTTACCTATCTGAAAGCGTATGATGATATTCGTGACCTTTTTGCCAAACAGAAAGTAGCGAAAATGATGGGATATAAGCCCAAGCATTTCTCCTTCAACGTAGATGGTGGTAGATGTGATGAGTGTAAAGGAGAAGGGGTCATCAATGTTTCGATGCAGTTCATGGCAGATATCGAACTGGAATGTGAGGTTTGTAAAGGCACGCGTTTCAAAAACGAGATCCTTGAAGTAAAATTTGACGAGAAAAACATCTCCGATATCCTTCATATGACAGTAGATGAAGCATTAGAGTTCTTTAAAGACAACAATGAGGAAAAGATTGTAACCAAACTGAAACCATTACAGGAAGTTGGATTGGGCTATCTGCAGCTGGGACAAAGCTCTTCTACTCTTTCCGGAGGAGAAGCACAACGTGTAAAACTAGCTTCATTCCTTGTAAAAGGTGTAACAACAGACAAAACATTATTCATTTTTGATGAACCTTCTACAGGTCTTCATTTTCATGATATTCAAAAACTGTTAAAATCATTACAGGCCTTAATAGATCTTGGACATTCCGTCATTGTTATTGAGCATCAGCCAGATATCATCAAATGTGCCGATTACATCATCGATATTGGCCCGGAAGCTGGAAAACACGGTGGAGAAGTTGTTTTTACCGGAACTCCTGAAGACTTAACAAAAAATAAAAAGTCTTACACCGCAAAATATATTAAAGAAAAACTTGAGCAATAAATAAAAACGACTGTATCAGATACAGTCGTTTTTTTATGAATTAATATTCCTTCACCTTAAATTCATGTACCTGCGTACCCATTTTAAGACTTAAAATGGGTTGGATGGCAGGATTTTTGAACGTTTTCATATGTTTTATTATCACTATTTTATCAATTCAAAACTATTCTTATGCCTTGGAATCCAGAATTATATGATCAGTACAAAGATGTACGTTACAAACCTTTTTACGATTTAGCCACTCTTATTAAGCCTGAAAATAATATCAAAGCCATTGATTTGGGATGTGGTACGGGTGAACAAGCCTCTATTTTAACGGAAAAACTTCCCGAATCTACCTTTCTGGGAATTGATTCCTCTGCTGAAATGCTTGAAAAATCAAAAAAATACGAAAGTGAGCATCTTCATTTTAAGCTCCAAACGATAGAGGAAGCCGCAAATTCGGGACAAAAATGGGATTTGGTTTTCAGTAACGCCGCTTTACAATGGGCAGATGATCATGAAAAATTATTTCCTAAAATCATCAAATTATTATCGGATAATGGTCAGCTGGCTATCCAAATGCCTGTTCAGAATGAAAATATCCTGAACCAGATTCTTATGCAAATGGTGGATGAAGAACCTTATGTCTCCTATTTAAACAATTTCAAACGCAATTCACCTGTCCTTTCTATGGATGATTATGCACAGATTCTGTTTGATAACGGCGTCCAAGACATAGAGATTTCCCAAAAAGTATATCCTATCATTGCAAAAGATCATGAAGTTCTGTATACTTTTATATCAGGTACGTCATTAGTTCCTTACCTGGAACGCCTGGAAGGAGAGCAAAAAGAAAAATTCATTATAGATTTTAAAGACAGAATAGCTCAAAGATTTACAAAATATCCTGCAATTTATGCCTTTAAGCGTATTTTGATCTACGGACGTAAACAATAAGCTTTATAAAGCGGCCTCCTTTCTTTGTAATACCAATGCAGGAGACCGCCTTTTTAATGAAGTATTATATCATTTTAACTTATCAGATTATACAGAAAAGGACTTTTTCCAATATATTCACGATCTTCAATCTGTGAAATCAGAAATCCTGCAAGATCTGTGGCACTGATACTTTCACCTTTACAATCGGTTATATTGACCTCTGTTGCAAAACTCTCATCCGTCAGTTGAATGAGCGGTAGCCTTACTAAGGTCCAATCCAGGTTACTTTTTGATAAAAGTTCGTATTCTTTCTGTTTATCTTTGGTTGTTTCCGGATAGTTTTTGTACATCCAATCGGTTGCGATCTTTACACTTTCATTTTTATGATCAAACGGAGTGTCTACGTTTAAACCTGTAGTTACGATATATCTCCTTATTCCATAATGGTTCATCGCCTGGATGATATTGCCGGTAGCATCGCTAAAGATAGTCTTCTCTCCTTTTGGCTGTCCCAAAGTACTGATTACAGTATCACATTGACTGATCAGTGAATGTACAGCATTTTCATCCCTTATATCACCTTTCACCACTTCTATTAATGGATTTTCAATGGTAAAAAGTTCCGGATTCCTTACTAATATCTTGCATCGATATTTTTTCTGAATAAGCTGCTTCACCAGGTATTTCCCTGATTTTCCGGTGCCGCCAATAACGGCTATTGTATGTATTTTCATAATGATTTTATTGTAAATAGAATTGAGTACAAAACCCGTAACATTAAATTTTCCAAATTGATTACCTTTTCATAATCATATCAGAATTCCGGTTTTGCACAAAATTCGATGCCCGACAAAAGACAGTCAAATTACTGTAAGATCTGCTTTCGACATAAGCGTTGGTTAAAAATTATAGGATATTAGGCCCAGAAACCTGAGCTCTATATTTTCAGGCTTTAGAAAGTGCCTGAGACGGGATAATATGTATTAAACAATTTTAATGACATAAAGTTACTACTTTTTTAATAAATACTTAGAATTCATGTTGATAACTTTACTTTAAGGTAAAGAATCTTTATCTTCGAAAAGTAAAAAATGCCCAACCGACTGCCTTTATGAAATACAGCAAAGTTTTATATGCCTTTCCTAGCCTTTTGCTTTTCATCAATTGTTCTGTAAAGAAAAATATGAACGGCTCTCATGATTATAAAGTAAAATTAGATACTTTAACATTATATGACCAAAGCAGAAACAGAAAAATCCCGGTTGCTTTCTATCTTCCGGAAAGCAAAAAGGCCATTGCTCAGCAAAAGATCATTATTTTCAACCACGGCTATGGCTCTAATAAGGGCGGAGATTATTTGGTATATTCTTATTTAACCCAAAAACTGGCTTCCAAAGGATATTTCACTATAAGCATTCAACATGAACTGCCTACTGATGATCTTTTACCTACAGAAGGAAAACTGCAAGTGGTAAGAAGACCTTTCTGGCAAAACGGCTCAGATAATATTGTATTTGTTTTACATGAACTTAAAAAGACAAATCCCCATCTTGATTATAAACATCTGACTTTAATTGGACATTCTAATGGTGGTGATATGGCCGCTTTATTTGCGAATCAGCATCCTAATCTGGTTTATAAAATCATTACCATGGATAACCGCCGGATGTTTCTTCCCAGAACTTCCATTCCTAAAGTTTATACCCTTCGCTCTAATGATTATCCAGCCGATGAAGGCGTTTTACCTACTGAAGAAGAACAGAAAAAGTATCACATGACCGTACAGCCAACTGCTATTAACCATGGTCATATGGATGATAAAGGCAATAATGAAGAGAAAAAGGTACTCTGTGATTTTATTATAAAGTATCTTGATGAACAGTAATTTTGTCCTTTGTCTAAATCCATTAAATGATAAAAACAACTGGACTTTAAATTAACAAACGACTTATCCACAAAAAAATGTGGATAACTTGTGAATTTTAACATTAAATTCATACTTCGTATTAAAAATATCACTACATTTACTATGTAATAAAAATCGAAGTGAAAACTTTATTTGCTTTTCTTGCTACTATTGAAATTGCAATTAAATTTGAAATAAAAATTTAAGCACAGCATTGTCGGCTGTGCTTTTTATTGTTGTCTAATTAAAAAAATGAGATGTTTTATCTACTGAATCTACCCCTAAAGGGTAGATTCTTTTATTATAAAGAAGATAATAATCAAGAAAAACCGAGTTCAGCACTCATCAATAATGAAAGGATAGTTACCTGATAAAATATTTGTATTTTTATTAAGAAAAAAAGGCCCTATAGTTCAATGGATAGAACAAAAGTTTCCTAAACTTTAGATACAGGTTCGATTCCTGTTGGGGCTACCAGACAGGGATAAGCTATTTTCTTATCATTTTTTTTATTATTTACACCACCTAATCCATTGGTTACAAGAGATATACTTCTTAACACAGAGTTTACTCTGGTAGTTCAATATTCAATTCCTGTAAATTCAAGATTTTCTGGATATATCGAACTAATTATTTTTCTTTTTGCTTCTACACTACTTGATTGGTATAATAATGATAAGTTAGATATAACTGATAGAGCCTTGTTTAAGCGATCATCAACTTTTTCTGGTTTACGAGTCACAACTAAACAAGAATGAAGTTCATTTTCAAGAATTTCAATTTTTTGTTTAGACTATGTTTTAATGATCATACAATCGTCATCTTCAATCTTTTCCGCTAATTTGATGCATCTAGTGTATATAGTCAAAAATTATATTTATAAGCAGTATTCTACTGATAGATTAGAAATTATGGTTATTTTCGTGACTTAGAAAACCGAACTGCGGTTATTAAAATAAAACTAATCCCTAATGAAAAAACTAACAACCTTATTTATTGCAGTATTCATCACCCAATTTAGCTTTGCTCAAAATACAGTACTTGACAGCTTGGTACAAAAAAATGGTTTTCCTTTCCAAAATGAAAAGAATATTTCATTTCGGGGAAAAGGATGGGATGTTTTGCTCAACGAAATTAAACAATCTAATTCCATCCTGTTGGGAGAAACTCATTTCACCAACGAAGTTCCTTATTTTACCAATGCTATAATCAATGAGGTTAAGTTTGACAATTACTTTATTGAGGTTGACCCTTATTCCGTAGGCATCATTGAAACCAAAATTAAATCTTTACCTGCTGAAAAGCTCAATTCTTTTGTTAAAGAATATAGTACCAACTTTTCTTTTTTGGAGCACGAACCGGAATTTGATTTGGTTAAGGATTTAACTAAACGCAATACCAAAATATATGGTATTGAACAAATCAGCGTTTCTGCCGACCAAATGATCATTTCCAGCTTAAAAGAAGCTTCGAAAAATAAAAAAGCGATCGAGATCTATGACCAAATGCTCCATAACTCCAAACTGGCAGCGTCTAAAGAGGGTCTTGAGAAATACTATCTGCTCTCTGAAGACTGCCTTCAAAAGATAGACTCATTACTAACGTTAAATCTGTCTGACAAAGAGCGAAAAGAGATTGAAGACCTGAAGTTAAGTAGAGAGATTTACACCAAAAGAAATCATCTCTTAAGGATTCAACTACTGAAAAACATTTTGCTAACCCAACTTCCTGATTGGAAAAATAAAAAGAATCTTTTCAAATTTGGTGCGAACCATCTTCCAAAAGGTGAAACGATATTAACAAAAACTGACATCTATGATATTGGTAACCTCATCTCTAATATTGAAGAGGCTAATTTTAGGAAATCATTACATCTAATGATCGTTGGAAAGGGAGACAAAGATGATGACATTAGTTTTAAATCTTTTCTGAATGTGGCAAAAGACGATCAGTGGTACTGTTTTGATCTAAGACCTCTAAAGAAATCTATTTTGCAAAACAAGCTGAAGGTAGATGATGTCTATTTGTCGAGAGTTATTAAGGGTTATGACTATCTTATCTATATTCCTAAAATTACTAAAAGTAAAGAATTCTCGAAAGAATAGCAGATAAGTCTATTGCAGCAGATTTAGAAAACAGGTATACATTATGGATGTGCAATTTTTCAAACCTAAAAATGAGGCCCTAAAAAATATATTGAAGGATATTATTTTATGTCCGAAAATGAAGCATTGAAGTCCAATAGATGTTGGACCTTCCCAACCAATTTTTGCCTTGTAACCATCTGCCAAAATGCCAATATCATTTCTGAAATCAATAAAATATAAATTCTACCATCTACAGGACATCAACTTGGTTATTATTTCGTTTATAATATTTCAATTCCTGTTGTCAAAAAAATTGAGGAATCTATAAACAAGTTTAAATCCCATCATTATAAATAGTTTATCAAGATAATACTATAAAGACGATTTTCAAAAATTTAATATCTCGGCTTTTGCCGAGATATATTATTAAGTTACAACAGTTTTTTAATAGGTATCTTTCTTTCTTGAATTGACATTAAGATTAAAAACTTTGACATATCAGAAAAATTTTAAATTTTAGAAAGCAGTCTATTCTGAAAGAGCTACCCAAAAAAACGTATTCAAATAAGGTATGAAAAATTGTAGTGCTGGCCTGTCTATCTCTACCCAGCGATCGGCGTAAAACAGTTTCCCGGGATCTAATACCAATGTAACTTTGTAAAAGCTTCTGCGTCCGTAGGCAGATATGAGTTGACAGTTGTCACGCGTAAAAATACCAAAATGTTCTATATTTTGCTTATCAACCACGTCCTGTACAACGTTGGCTGAATTCGTCGAACTTCTCTGTCTTTTTCATATTAAATATGAACTTCTCCACATGATCGTTAATAAGTCGACAACATGTCTTAACTACTTTCATTACTTGTGCAGTTCCTGCTGCAGCAACAATACTTATATCGACTCGTCCTATCCTCGTTAACATCATCCATTTGATTGGGATTATCTGGTAGCTTTTCAACGTTACTCCCTAACATAAACAATGGTAAAGGCAAGATAAGAGATTCAGTTAAACACTACACGAAAATTTAGAAATCACTCATAATACATTATTTTAAAATTCAGTATTACTACTGAATTATTTTAAAAAAAATAGCATTAATATTGTTTTTATGACAACGCTATATGGTATAAAATGGAATTTATAAAATAGTGTAATATTTTTTTATAATCACCCTAGTTATACCTAAAGAATGATATTTCAATTTTAAAAAGATCATCAACTAATAACTCAAAAATCTAATACCATGAAATTAAAATTCAAAACACTGATGCTTTTAAGCATTACAACGGCTACTTTACTGGGGTTTACATCCTGTAAAAAAGAAACTTACTCTACAACTAGAACAAGCTTAGTAAGTATTTTTGAAGATTACAATAAGAATAACGAAATTAAAAATACAGCTGATACCATAGTTCTTGACAATGATCAAATGTTTGTTGACTGGTCTTGGCAAAAATTTTTATGGTTAACGTCAAATACCAAAGATAATGTTCCTGTATTTATGAAAGAATTAAAACAGGTTAATGATTTTGGTGAAGAAATAAAAATAGATTTTTTAAAAAAGAAAGGATTACCATCTTCATACATAAAAGATGGTAAATTACCCCTCATCTTAGATTTGTATCAACAAGCAGACGGAACAAAATTGAGTGGTAAGAGCGATTCTCTCGTAAGATATTCGATACATGCTAATGACGGAATACTAGAGATGTTTAATTCACCCGATGCATTATCAATTATTAGCCAAGCAGCTAAAATACTAAAAAATGACAGCTTAAAGCGTTCTATTCGTGAGAGTAAAAATCAATATCCCGTTGGTGCAACCGAAATTAAAATAGCTTGGATAAAAACATCTCAAGTAGTAGATTCTACTAAAACTTTTAATATCACTGCAATTGTTAATAAACCTAATAAAAATCCAGGCGAAAATTATAATAACGTTGAGCTACAAAGAATGTCTATGATTGGCTTTCACATATTTACAGTTACAGCAGAGCACCCTGAAGGTGTGTGGTCAACTTTTGATCAACGAGATTTAGCACCGGATAGAACAAGTTTTCATGGAAACCCTGTAAATTCTAAATCAGATCAATACACACTATTCGATGGAAGCTCTGTTGGAAATACAGAAGATGGAATTATTCAGGATAAAACCACTCTTACTCCAAAAGTTAAAAATAAAGTATTTCAATCCTATCCTGAAGGAGTTAGATACAATCAGAAATCTAAAGGGATGGAAGTTATTAAGGAAGATAAAGAGTTTGCTGACATGATTAAATCCAGTAACGAATTAGCTAAAAAAGCCCTTACGAATGTTAAAGTTAAAATATGGGCGAACTATAAATTAGTTGGCTCTATATGGTCAAAAACTAATGCTCCAATTAATGAGTTGCTAGATGGAGATTTATCAAAACCATATGGTATCGATAATGGGCAAAGTTTTGGTAGTTTACATTTAGCAAATGTCACTATGGAAACCACATTCCAAAAAGAAGGAATGAATTGTTTTACTTGTCACTCTATGAATAATAATTTATATAGGACAAATACATCACAAAAAATAAATGTTAAGTCTCCTTTAATTAGCTCACATTTATTTGAAAAATATGCAGAATTAAAAGCAGCATTATTAGCAATTCAAGGGGTAGCCAAAACTGGCATGTATGAAAAATCGGATACTAATCGTAATAATATAGATGAAATTAATAAGTTAAAAAATAGCATTAGGGAATCATCTCGTGAAGAAGCTAGAGAATTACTTAAAAAGTAGTTATAATACCCTTAAAATACTGGATCGATATTTAATTTTATTAAACCACGTCCAAAAAAGAAAGACACAAATTCGATCCAGTATTTAATACAAAAGTAGCTCTACAAAAACCATCATGAGCTAAATAGCAAATTAATTAAAACTAATAAAAATGGAAAAAAAATACATTAACGACCTTAAGGCTCAATTTATTGACACCTACCAAAAAGTCATGATAGAAAATGGTGCACATCCAGCACCAAGAGCCGTATTCAGAAAACAGCATGGTGTAGTACACGGTGAATTAAGTTTAACCAATAATTTCCCGATTGAAAAATTAGTAGGTGATCTTGGTTTCTTTGGAATTAAAGATAAATTTAAATGTGTAATGCGTTTTTCAAGTGATACAGACCCTAAAAAAACAGATGTAAAATCTACCATTGGCTTGGGTTTAAAGATTTTTGATTTACCAAATAATGCTGAAGGGTTTGATGGGCCAAATACAGATTTTATATTTCAGAATATTGATGTTTTTTTCGCTCAAAATGCACAACAAATGGTAGATTTCACTCAAATTTCCGGTTCTGGTGATATCAACCAATTAAACGAATATTACAAAGAAAACAAAGAATTGAAACGTATTTTAGACCAAATGGAAAAATACGAAGAAAGCTGTTTAACCACTGCATACTACCCTATTATACCCTTCCGATTAGGTGAAAAACATATGATAAAACTACGGCTTAAACCAGTAGTTAAAGAAAATTTCCCTGTCATCATGAAGCAGAAAGATTATCTCGCTAAAGATTTACAGCAAAAATTATCCAATGATTCTTACGAATTTATTCTTGAAGGGCAAATCAAAGAGCTTGATGAAAAAATAGCAGATAATTTGCAACTAAAATGGGATGAAGGTTTTATTGAAATTGGTAGATTAAACCTTCCCAAACAAGATTTACATCTGATTGGAGTGAAAGAGCTTGGTGACCATATTAATTTTAATTGCTGGCGTATCAATTCATTAAATCAACCTCTGGGTAGTATTGCTGAAGCAAGAAGAGATGTTTACAAATATGGCGCAGAAACGAGATACAGCGCCAATGCTTTAGAGTTCAGAGAACCTCAAGGACAAATCTGCCCTTTTCATGCGCAAAATAAAGATGAAAAAATAGGTGACCATGAAATTGTGAGCGCTGCAATATATCCTTCAATAGGCATTATGCGTGTAGGAAATAGTGATGAGTATTATATTGGGCCACAAGTTCCAGAACCTATACTATCAAATGATCTTTCATTTTATAGGGATAGAGAAGGCAAAATTAAAAGACAGGCAGCAGAATTTAGAATATATGGTCTGAATATTAAAGGAGAAGTTGTAAAGGAACTTACGCATCCTGATATTAAAGACAAAGTTGAAATTAGCTGGTCGTGCCATTTAGCTAACCAAAAAGCTGCTTGGTATCAATTTAATCTTGCATTAGATATTCCGGAAGCCAATGAAGATGAATATAAATATTCATTCAAAAGAAATTCAGATGTTCTAGATCGTATGAGCCTTGTTATTGATGGAGGGGTAAAAAATATAAATAGTAAATCGATCAACAAATCAGCAAAATTTGAAGGGAAGTTTTTAAAAAATATAGAAGTTTATCTTGGAGAAATGTTTTTCGATAAGAATTCACCAAATTCCAAAAGATTGCATGTACTTGGAGGTAAAGGTATATCCAAAAGTTCTAAAAATGAAATTGCCTTAGATTTTGCCAATAATGATGATTGGTATGATGACACTTCTGATGGACCGGTAACAGCCATTGTAAAATTCAATAATAAGGAAATTAATGTAAAACCTGCCTGGGTAATTTGTGCGCCTCCAGATTATGCTCCTATGCAACAATCGGTAAGAACAATGTGGGATTTAATGAGAGATCTATCTGTAAGAGAACTTAAATTGCCTCCTCCACTTAGTCCTTCATTCTCTTATGACATATTTCCCATCTTTAAGAGAATGACAGAACTACAATGGGTAAACAAAGGTTTTTTAACCACTTTTGGCTTCAGTGGAGCTTATAATTTCAATGAAAATATATGGATTGAAAAATTAAGAGATGGGACTATGAATAACTTAGAATTCAGAAGACAAATGTTTAATCAGTTTAGGCAGTTTGATCTCCCAGGTTCTCAATCTCCGGCTTTATGGCCTTGGTTATATGGAGATGCTATAGAAATAGTAGGAAACGGAAGTCCTAGGCAGCATAGCACCCTTACAGATTTACAAATCAAAATGTTACAGCAATGGGTAGATGGGAATTTCATTGATGATTGGGATCAATATAAAACCAATTATATGAATCCTAAGCCTTTAGATGAATATCCTGTAGAAGAACAGGCTGACTTACTTACAAGAGCAGCTTTAGATTTTTGTCTGGCAGATGCTTTTCATCCAGGTTGCGAAATGACATGGCCGGTAAGAATATCTTCTATGTATGATTCTCCTTTTAGATTTAACTTTGATAAAGATAATCTTATTAAAGACAACCTTGATTACGGCCCTTTTATAGATCAAACGTTACTTAATAAAATAATTAACCCTTTCGAATCTCAAGTTGCAGGCGGTATAACACGTTGGATGGCTATTCCTTGGCAAACAGATACAGCGTCTTGTAAAGATGGATACGACAGTTCATATGACCCTTACATTCCAACTTTTTGGCCAGCACGAGTGCCTAATGAAATTATTACTTACAAGCAATTCAAAGCTTTACAGGAAAAACAAGGAAATCCGAAAGAGCAATTAGAAATATTAAATCAACGTTTTGAGTGGTTAGAAGATTTACCTGGTAATCCCACCATTTATTCCCCGTATCAAGAGATTATTAATAAAATGATTACTCATTTTGATGCTGTAGGCACTGTGCTACCTATAAAATTAGATGAAAAAATCACGAATAACAACACTAAAGTTCCAGGTACTGTGCAAGTTGCCTTAACCAGTTCATACACTAAAATTATCAATATCATTTTAAAAGAAACCAGACAAAAGCAGCTAATAGATAATATCGGAAAAGATAAGGTATTGAAAATAATATCAGATAACGTCTTAAATTCTTCTCAATTACAAATTGATGAAGAAGTAAAAAAAGAAGCAGAGCATATATTAAATAACTCAGAAGAATTAGAAAATCTACTGTCGAAAGTTCAAGAAATGAATGAAAATTTACAAATAGAATATGTTAAACCCAATCAAAAAATAGTAACTATTAATGAAAGATTTAGAAGACGTTTTAATTCTTAATCATGAATAACGATTTCGACATTATAATTATTGGAGGAGGCATAGCAGGGTGTATCGCTGCTATGCACCTCCATTCGTTTTATAAAATTTTAGTTATAGAAAAACCAGAAAACACAAATGTTTTACATGGGGAAACTTTAGTGGCATCCAGTCAACGTATCTTTAGTGAATTAGGTATTGATATTGATGCAATAATGCAAAATCCATTGGTTGGCAAACCTACCATTGGTATGCAATCATATTGGGGAACCTCCCATCCTGTCATACAAGATAGCATTCAGAATCCTGAAGGTCACGGCTGGTCTATCAATAAGAATAATTTTGTAAATGAATTACAAAAAACAACAAGCGAGCGAGGTATTACAATCATTAGAGAAAATATCATTAGTGTTTTAGAAGAGTCTCAACAATGGACTTTGATTACAAAGACAAAGGAGGGTTTTGAAAATAATTATCAAGCCAAATTTATCCTAGATGCTTCAGGACGCAGAAGTTTGATGGCTCAAAAAATGAACATTCAGCGTATCAAAAAAGATCAGCTTATTGGGATTCATGGAAGTATATCCATTCCAACTATGCAAGAACTTTCTACAATTTATACTGTTGAAAAAGGATGGTGGTATATTAGCAAACTACCCAACAATAAACACTTGATTAGTTTCTTTACAGATTCCGATGTATGCGATAAAAAGTTGACAAAAGATGGAGAATTTTTTAAAAATTATTTTTTAGCGGAAAAAGATTTAATGAAAATTTTAGAAATTAAAGAAGAAATATTAGATTATGAATTTTTAGGCACAAAAGCATCACATTCGTCCTATCTTAAATTGCCAGTACAATCAAATTGGATAGCCATTGGAGATTCGTGTTTAGCCTTTGATCCCTTATCATCTCAAGGAATGTTCAACGCTTTAGCAATGGCTGCTCAGTACTCCAAGTTAATCATTCAATCGAATGTAGTTCATACCTTATCAGGAGACATTAAAAAGGCATTTATAACAGAATACAATCGTATGGCAGAAAATATTTGGTCTCGTTATGAATATCATCATTACCTCTATTACAGGATGGAAAAAAGATGGCCCAACCAATTATTTTGGAATAGACGTCAATATCTTAAATAAGTCATGAGATTTACCCAAAATTAATTACCATCATTAAATTAGAATATAGCAACCTGACCTCATGATTTACTTTTGTGTACCAAATTATATTTTCAATCCAATTCTCCATTAATTAAAATCTTAAATCAACAGTCAAAGACAGTTGAAATATATCAGGTTATTCTTTATAAATCAAAGGGCAAAAAAGGATATTTAATAATGATTAATTTACAATAAATCGGGCAAATATGCTAGTATTCAAGGCAATTTTTAAGCAATTTTCATTTTTTTTAAAATAAATTTAATTAAACCATATACATTTACAATAAAATAAAAATCAAACAATATTTATTTTAGGTATTGATACAACAAATAAATACAAAATTTCATGTTTTTTATTCACCAACAAAAGATTTAAACAAATACGAAATCCTTGCAAAGTACCATAAATAGGCATATATTTGCCCTGTTTAATTAACAAATACAACAATAATCATGAGAAGAATTCTTTTTATCCTAGGAGTACTAGGAGTTATGGGACTAGCATCAAGTTTTAAAGACGAAGACACAATCAGCGACGGTGGATGCGGTGGAGGAAGCCGTGTATGTGCTTCAAGTCCTGGAGTAATGCATTTTTAATAATTCTTAAAAATCAGAGGCTTTTTTCAAATTTGGAAAAAGCCTTTTTAAATATGAAAAAGTTTAAAAATATACTATCGATTACCGTTGTATCGATCATTGTACTTAGTGTCTTTCTATATTCATCTATCAGTAATAAATCTAAAATCAAATTAGATACCGAAAGATCAGTAAAAAATTCTCTTAAAACGATTCAAAAACTTGAACTGGGAAACCAATATGATATTATAAAGATATTAAATGATTCTCTATTTTTCATTTCTTGGACAAAAGAAAATCAAGGAAATTTATATCAATTCAATAGTGATAAAAATACCATTGAAAAATATGCATCGCTAAAAAAAGAACTGATAATAGGAAACTATTTTAGAATTAATGATAATGAATTTCTTATTGTGAACAATGCCAAAAAGCAACTTTTAATATTTGGCAATAATGGAGAACTAAAAAAAACTTACAATGTAGACACTCCCATTGCAAGAGGAGTCTTATCAAATAATCTTTTCTTATTTACTTCTTGGGGTGATGATCTAATCTTAAAATTTTATGAATACGATCTTACAAATGGCAGATTAAAACAAATTCAAAATAAAACGTTTGAAGATTCAAGAAAAAATTCCGGAGTATTATATGATGGAGTATTAAAAATGATGGGTAATAAAATTGCCCTGATCCCCTACGCTGCTAATGAAGTACTTTTTTTCGATTCTGATTTTAAATTCACTGATAAGTTAAAGCTCATATCGCAAGAAACAGAGTTTAAACTAACCAAAATGAAAAACGGTGAAATGATGGTAGATCCTAACAATTTGTATCCCAATATTTATGCGGATATATATGGTGAGAATCTATACATACTAACCAACGAATCTGGTGTTTGGGATTCAAAAGACAAGTACTACGTTGATGTATATAACATCCAAGAAAAAAAATATTTGTACAGTTATTACATAGACGATAACACAATACGTCCAAGAGAAATCACTGTAAGAAAAAATCAATTATACGTATTGGGCAAAGACAAATTAAACATCTATGAGATCAAATAAGATAGCACCCATTGAAATAATAAGATACCTACTCATTCTATTATATGTTTATACCTGTTATCATAAAATAGTAGATAGAGATGTCTTTGAACAAACACTAAGTAAATCTAAACTAATTTATAATTATAAAGAAATATTACTGTATCTGATCCCCTTATCTGAGATCATTGCCATTGCTTTATTAATTCCTAATAAGTTTATTAAAGGGCTTTATTTCTCTTTATTTTTAATGATCTCTTTTACAATTTACTTAATTGCAGTAAACAACTTCTCTTTGTATGATGGCTGCTCATGTGGAGGAATATTCAATTCAATGCCCTATTGGCTACATGTCTCTGTGAATGCATTCTTTATCTTAATTAATATTTATGCCATTATTAAATATGAAGATAAATAAATTACCTATATCCTTATTTTTTCTTACTTGTACCACTTTTTTAAGTGCCCAATCTATTTCTGGAACAGTTTCAAACGTAGATAAAAATCACTTAAAAGATATCAAAGTGTCTATTTCTAACAAGGTTAATAATTTTACAGTTAATGTAGATAAGGCCGGATATTATTCTTTCAATGATATAAAAAGAGGGAATTATAATCTTAAAATTTTCAATAAAAAAAGCTTAGTATACTCCGAACCAATTAATATTATTCAAGAGCAGACTATAAAAGATATTTCTTTAAATGGGCATTCTTATCATATTGATGAGGTCGTAGTTGAAAAAAGCAGCAAGGTAATCGAAAGAAAACTTGACAAAATAATATTCAATGTAAGTGAAAGCATGTATTCCAATGGATTCGACGCCGCTGAAGTACTTTCGAAAGTGCCAATGGTTCAGGTCAGTGAACAAGGAATTAACATTCTTAATAGAGGTAAGTTACTATTATTGGTAAATAATAAACGAACTTATATAGAAGGGACAGACTTGATTAATTATTTGAAGACCATGCCGTCAAATACAATATCAAAAATTGAAGTGATTACAAACCCTTCTTCAAATTATGATGCAGAAGGTTCTGTTGGTGTAATCAATATTATTACAAAAAAGGATTTAACAAATCTTTTCAGCATAGGATATTCCTCATCATACACCAAAAGAAAAGGAGAAGGTTTTTTAAATGGATTAAATTTATCTTATAGTAAAAATTCACTTCAAATAACAACAAGATTAAATTATACAGATCAAAGGCGAATCAATACAAGTTACTCTCTTATAAAGAAAGATGGTGCTAGATTCAATGAATCTGATATTGTGCAGAACAATCAAAACTCCGGTTTGAGTTTTTATACGGGAATAAACTATATTTTTTCAAAAAAACTGGAAATAGGTCTTGATTTTGACTTACGCGATATAACAGTAGAAAACAAAAGTAAAAATCTTTTTTATAATTTGGAAAGTGATCAATCAACTATTGATAACAAAAAAAATACATTCAACACTACCATTAATTTATATGGAACATATAAATTGGATTCATTGGGTAAGAAAGTTGAAATTTCAGCGACGTCATTTTTTAATAATAATGATATATTACAAAGCTCAAATAACGACTTTGTAAACAATAATAATGAATTCAATTATCAGATCTTATCTCCACAAATAGATTTTACACTTCCCTTCAAAAATAAAATTGAATTACTTACGGGTGCAAAGGCTACTTTTGTAAAGAATGAACAAAATTATTTTTTCAATCAAAGCTATCGAAATACAAACTTTGAAGAATCAATATATGCAATGTACTTCTCTGCTTCTGGTAAATTATCAAAAAAAATCAATGTTAAAGGAGGATTAAGATATGAAAACTATCAAAATGAGTTTTTTAATGTAATAACGCAAAATATCAACAAGACAAATAAGAGTAGCTTATTCCCTTCTCTATTTGCTGATTATGATTTAGGTAAAAATAGCAGAATTTCGTTATCGTATTCAAGGAGAGTGAATAGACCTAATTTTAGATATTTAGATCCTTTCAGGGTATATTACTCTGACAAATATTACCAAACCGGCAATCCAAATCTACAGTCTTTTTTTACCAACAGTTTAGAGCTAAACTATTCACTTAAAAACTTAAATATATTATTATTTAGAACTGAAAACAGGAATATGTTCAGCAACATTACTAAACTTGATGGAGATAATCAGGTTGATTATTTCGAAAACTTTTTTAATCTTACCACTACCGGAATCAATATAAGATACAGTTTCAACAAGATTAAAAACTTAGAATCAAGCATTATGACAAACATTTCCTACTCAAAAGTAAATATTCTCAATGATGCATTTGTTCCTAGAAATGGAGTGATTTTTTATTATTATTTAGATAATAATTATTATCTAAATAAATCAAAGACCATTTTCCTAAACCTATCCTATCTTCATAGTCTTCCCACAAATTCTATTAATTCATATCTTGGAAATGTAGCGAATTTAGCTGGTGGTGTAAAGGTCTTACTGTTACAAAAGCAAATGCAACTCAATATTACTTTTAGCGATCTATTTAGACAACAAAGAGATAAGGGGGTGTATTACTATAATGGTTATGATAATACAATTAATAATTACGGTGATAACAGATACTTAACAGTGGGTTTTTCCTACAAAATTGGAAAGGCTAAAACAAAAGCTAATAAAAACACGACCTATGAAAGAAACAGGACTGAATAATAAACAAAATATTAGAAAATATCCCCGACCATAATCGGGGATATTTAATTATTAAAATAATGTATTTTATATTATAAAAACGTAGCCAGAACAATTTCAAGTTCTGGCTACCATCAAACATCATTTTTTTTAAGATAATCACTTAAAATCCAAAAAAAATAAAATAGAAAAATAATGATATGAAAAACCTTATTTCTTTAAGGGTTATATTTTTTTGTGTACAATTGTCTCAATCATTTCATGCTCCCAATGATAAGATCTGTAATATCTTTCTCTTTATCATAATAGGCCACTGCTGAAACCATTGTATCAATTTTAAACAGCACATCTATTTTATTTTTTTTACAGTAAGATGAAATCTCCTGCGTAGCCTTGTTGAGAATAGAACCTACTTTTTGTTGATAGATCTGGCTATATTCGTCCTGTTTCGCCTGTATCTTTTTCTCAAAAAGTTTGGCTTCTTCACCCAAAAGCTCATATTTTTTCTTATCAATTTCAGATAATTTGTTTTTGAGATCTTCTGCTGATACCTGACCGTTCAGATTGTACGATTTTAAAAGTTGATTTTCTTTGGCATAAAGAGCTTCCCGCTCTTCTTTGATTTCTGCTGTAAATTTCTTGCTGATTTCGTCTGTCTCTTTTTTTGCATTGGTATAGCCTGGCAGGTTTTGTAACAGCTTTGCTTCATTGATAAAAGCAGTCTTTTGAGCAACAAATTGTGCTGAAAATAACATTACAATAAGTGTTGTAAAAAAAAATTTCTTCATTTTTATTTATTTTTACGAAATCATCAAATTTTATTTGTTTACAAATTATTGGTTATAACGATTTCATCTTTTTGATTGTTAGTTATAAAATAGTTTAGAGATAGCATACAATTGTTTTACTTTGTAAAAGCAAGATTAAGGCATTCTATACGTTTGGAAAGTTCCATCAAAAAATGCTTGATGGTTTTTATTAGCTAACCCTGTACTTGTGTTTATTGCTTTATAGTGTACATTGATGGTTCTACTTATAGGTGAACCTGTATTGTTAGGGATTTCGACGACATGATTCAGTGTAGCAGCATTATGTCCACTCTTCCAAATATTAGGGTTCATTTCTGGAGCATATATTGTAAAAAAACCTGACCCTCTGGTAGATACAGTAGACCCGTTAACTCTAAGTTGAAACTCTCCAGCTCCAAAAGTAAATCTATCTAAATTACCATTAGCTACCTTTGCAGGGTGTTGCGCTATAACATTTCCTGATATAACGACTTTATAAGTTGCATTCGCTGGTACCGTTACGGTGATACTTGTACCATCTATTAGATTGGTTGCCCCTTCTGCTATAATTCTGTTTCCTTGAAAATTTCCAGCATTGATAAATCTAGGTAGATTATTAAGGACTTCTGCAGCAGTTACGCTTTTCACATAACCATTGGGTTCTATTGCTAAAATCCTGTCATTATCTCCTAATGCCATTTGTTTAGTTCCTCTTATCCTAAGAGCCCCATCTATGTCTAATTTCTGAGTAGGATCATCAGTACCTATACCCACATTACCATCATCTAACACCGTAAACCTTCTTTGGGAACCAGTTCCTGAAAAAGCTACAATAGGCTCAGAGGCTTTTTTATTGTCTACTGCTAAAGCAGCGCCCCGCCAATCTGATCCTACACTTAGCTTATCACTGATGATAGCGCTTCCTTTTACATCCAATTTTTGAGTAGGAGTATTTGTTCCTATACCAACTCTATTATTTTGTGCATCTACAGAGAAGGTGTTATCATCAAAATTAATGGCATTATTTTCACTTCCTTTGATGAACAATCGATTGTTGCCATTGGTTGTAATGGTAGTTTGTTCTGTTAAAGTTCCACCAAGCTTTATATTATCTCCTGCTTTGTAAAGACCATTACTTGCAGATACATTATTACCAACAGGCAGCGTAATTGAGTTAGACGCTACACCATTTACTGTACTGATGAGAGAGTTCCCCGTAAGTGTTAGCTGATTTGTTGTCGGGCTGCTTATTTGTTTCCAGGTTCCTCCATTCACATTTTTAGATTTGTTTTCATAATACCAGAATCCGGGTTTCAGTTCTCCCTGTGTAGTACCTACTCCCGCTTTACCTCCATCTTTTGTATTATAAACAATCATCCCGTCATAATAAGTAGCATAGTTGGTAGGAAGTCCAAATGGAGCTCCGCCGAAAGTCGTAAACAATGAAAGATCTGTTTGCGGAAACAGCAATCCTTTACCAAGATTCGGATTACCATTTATAGCGGGGTTTGAAGTAACATCTATAAAAGCAGAGCTATTGGGCGCATTACCAACTGTATCCGAATTTACGGTTCTAATTTGTGCAAAGGAAAAATTGGCTGCAGTAATCGCAAGAATTGCGGCAATATATATTTTTTTATTATTCATGTTTGAAATAATTTTTGTCATCATACTATATTCAGTATTGTGATGACTTTTTATCATTTATTTTTATCTGATTTTGTGTTGTTATTGATCTGAGGCTTTATATACTTGTAAAAAACTATACACAAGCCTAACATTTACTAAAATTGATCAGGAAGAGAATAAAAGAGTTTTATGTTTCACCACAAAACCCTTTTTATTCAGAGGGAACAAGTTGTTGTAACGTATCAATTTTACTGAAGTACTTTACTTATTACTATTTTAATCAAACTATTAATTATGGAACGGGTGAAGCATTGTCACTTCCAGTAATTGAACTCCCTAAGTTGAAAATTTCACTGCCTAAATCAGTTATTTGATCTTTCGATATGATAAGTAATTTCAACCCCCAAGCCATGCTCGCAACGTTTGGACGAACATTGGGAACATCTATATTTAATCTCCATGTTGATCCTTCTATAAATGGAGTTATATTAGGGATATTAAACTGAGTACTTGAACCTGCTTGAAAAAAATTGAATCCAGCATTAGGTCCTTTCAAATTTGTGTCGAAACCTGTAACTACAACAGAATATTTACTGTGTGGAATTTTTGTATCAAAATTCGAAACCCAGTCATCTCCATTATTCTTAACAATTATATAATACTTGTAGTACATCTTAGATACTGATTGCTGAAAATTTGCTACATCAATTTTTTTTACCACCCCATTAGCATCTAATACCATAATTTTATCAGTACCTGATAAGACAGTAGTATTGGTTACTCCTCTCAATCTTATATTTCCGTCAACATCAAGTTTTTGGGTAGGATCAGAAACCCCAACACCTACCCTTCCTGTACCTACTACAGCGAGTGTATTACCTTTGTTATCAATCTCCGTCTTTTTAGTTAAGGCACCTCCCAACTGAATAGTACTACCATCCTTGCTAAGACCATTATTGGCAGGATTATCTATTCCTCCGCCTGTACTGGAAATAGTAACAGAACTTGCTACACCATTCACCGTACTGGTAAGGGTATTTCCCGTGTAAGATAATGTATTGGTGGTAGGAGAGCTTATTTGTTTCCAGGTTCCTCCATTCACGTCTTTAGATTTGTTTTCATAATACCAAAATCCGGGTTTCAGTTCTCCCTGTGTAGCACCTACCCCCGCTTTACCTCCATCTTTTGTATTATAAACAATCATCCCGTCATAATAAGTAAGATAATTATTAGGAATTCCAAATGGAGTTCCTCCGAAAGTGGTAAACAAGGATAGATCTGTTTGCGGAAACAGCAATCCCTTCCCAAGATTAGGATTACCATTTATAGTGGGGTTTGAAGTAACATCTATAAAAGCAGAGCTATTGGGCGCATTACCAACTGTATCCGAATTTACTGTTCTAATTTGTGCAAAAGAAAAATTGGCTGCCGTAATTGCAAGAATTGCGGTAATATATTTTTTTTTATTATTCATGTTTAAAATAATTTTTGTCATCATACGATATTCAGTATTGTGATGAATATTTTCTATGATTTACTTCTTATTTAGCATTTTAGTTAGAAACCTGAAACCTGCGCCCATTTATTATTCCCGTTAGGGCCTAAAAACACAAAAGTCACTGAATTTCCTGCAGATATATTTGGGCTAGGAGGTGCCCCTCTCAAGATTGATGAAGGTACATCTATTGCTCCACTTCCTGTATTCGTTACATAAACTGTTTTGCCGGGTGCTACGTCAACAACAGGCAAAGTTAAAACAGCGTTAGCACCAGAAGCTTTATTATATAATATAACATCCCAGTCATCAGCTGCAGTGAAGGTAAAGTTACCAGTTTGCTCTGGAGAAACTTTTTTAACGGTAGCTGGTAAAGGGTACAACTTTCCTGTTCCATCGGCTGCCAATACCATCATTTTGTCTGTTGTTGCAGCTGTTACTGTTGTGCCATCAACTACTGGTACACCTCTGAATCTTACATTACCATTCACGTCTAACTTTTGTGCAGGAGAAGTCAATCCTATACCTACATTCCCTGTACCCGTACCACTGAATGTCATATGGAAATTACCTAGTGCCACATCGGTATTTTTGCTCAAGGTTCCTCCCAGCTGTGTGTTGCTCGCCGTAGACATTGTAAGTCCGTTATCTGCTGTAGCAACTCCTGATGATGCCCCTGTAGTAATTTTAACCCATGATGCCCCATCAAAATAATAGTAACCTTCTGTAGTAACATTCACTCTTTGTCCAGATGTATTTCCTCCAGTCACATTGGTAATGTAAACTAATGCTCCTTTTTGTTTTAAAGTATATAACAGCTCTCCTTTTGCAGTAAGCTCTGCTCTGGTAAGTCTTGGAGCCTGTAATCCCGTAGCATCTGTAGCTAAAGAAACTCCCGAACCATCGGTTTTTCCATTGACATCTAATGTAGTTGTTGGTGTAGTGGTGTTGATACCTACCCTACCGTCTTGTTGGGCATAATACAGATTAGCAGCTAATACAGCCACTAGCAATAATTTTTTTCTCATTTGCTTTGTAATTTTTTTGATTAGTATATTTTAAATTACTGTGTTTTTATTTTAAAATGTAAAGGAAGTTTCTTACCATGCCGGGAATATGCATTTCATAAGAATTCCGATATTTATCTCAAAAGCAGATAGGCATAACGACTATACAATAAGACATTAAATTTCTCTCTATTTATTATCAAAATCTATCGTTAATGCTCTCTGAAAATAGATATTTTCCTGCTTGAAATGATGCTGCAAATAAACATAGATACTCATTTAACAACAAAAAAACGGGATACTCAACAAGTACTCTTTAATGTAAACCACTGATTAAAAATAATTTAAACATCATCAACATACCTTCGAATCCATACTGCAAAGTCTATTTCATTAGAAAGATTAAGTTTTTTCCTGAGATTATAGCGGTTATTTTCAATTGTTCTCAAAGATTTAAAGGTATAATCTGCAATTTCCTTACTGGAAAAACCAAGATAGATATAAGCACATAATATCAGTTCGGAAATTTTAATATTAGGATGAGTCAGTAACATTTTGTTTAAAAAATGTGGGTACGTCTCCTGGAACTTAGGCCAAAATAAAAGGTCATTATTTTTGGCATATTCTACCACTTCCAAAGATGATATATTGAGTTTCTTTTCCAACTCTGCGATCTTATTGGCTTTTTCATTCAGAGCAATCAAATACACATTCATTTTACTTTTATATTTATTGAGTGTGTAAATGCTTATGAATACTAGTGCTGCTATTATAAAAAAAGAGACTAATAGAATTCTTTCATACAATTTCTTGTAATGACCATGCTCTTTCTCTGGATTTGATTGAAGTGATATGCTCGTATTCTGCATTCCACTAAAACTTTTATTCTGTTCAATCTGAAGATACCTTATGACATCTTGAGCGTTCTTTGGTTGTTTAAAAACAAAACTTCCTGTCAGGTTGGATTCAAAATTTATTTCTTTTGGCCATTCAAAAGGTTTATGAGCATAAATGAAGGCTTTATCATGATTTTTTATAATCAAAAAACCAACATTCTGCAGCTGATCTTTCATCAGCAAATTATCTTCATTTTGAGACAGAAACGGAGAAAATATAAATAGAAACAATACATTAATCAGTTCAAACATTCGTATGATTCTTTCAAAATTATTCAGAAGTAAAAGGGTGTTGGGATGAAAAAAGGTACAATTCAGATAAAAACCTATAATTCGATGAAATTAAGATATACGTTCTATGAGGGTAGGCAAAAATCTACACCAGATAAGGTATATAGCTTTACCGTCACTTCATTCAGATTTTATGAAGCAACTATTCAGTATCGTATTTTTTCGTTTTAGTGTTTTTTAAGAATTATTGAAAAGTATTGATAAAAGCCTCAATTCTTTTGAACATCGTACAATTTCTTCCATTTGGCTACAGTATTCCTACTGAGCTTGTATAAATTGGCAATCTGGTTATTATTCAATTTATTTTTGAATTGAAAGTCCAAAATCTTAATTATACTTTCTTTATCATAAGACCTGTGCTTCTGATCAAATTCTTCAACATCTCTTTCTTTTGTGTTGAAAATAATTTTATTCAACTGAATGACATCTATAGCGTATAGACGTTGTTTTTCCAGTAATGTTCTGCATTCGTTTAACTTATGAGGAAATTTTTGTTGAATGATATCTGTATATATTCTTTGATAATTAGGGCTTTTTTTCATTTCTTGTATTTTTGTATCCATTTGTATAATGTGGTCTTGGGAATTCCGTATTCGCTAATAATCTGACTTTTGGTCTTATTTTTAGTTTCCAATTGTTCCAAAACAAAGAAAATGACTTCCTGGGTATATAGGTTTTTCCTGTAATTGGGCATTACAGATTCTACATTTTCTGTCGTTTTTTTGCTGCCATTTGCTTTTGTAGGCGGAGAATATAGGATAAGATGTTGGGAATATAGTCTGAAAAAGTCATACTCCAACAATTTGCTCCATCGTAAAATAATGTGGGCTTGCAGCGTTTCAGACCGATACATTTCTTCTACTTCTTTTTCGGTACTGTTTAAAAAGTTGCAGATGCGGGAAGATTTTATCTCAAGTTCTAAAACTCTATGATGTATAGCAAAGCCAATATGGATATTTTTAATGTCAATCATAAATTATAATGGGTGTTTCAGATATCATGTTGCTGATATCAAAGTAGTAAACAATTCTTTTGGCTATAAACTACAACCCTATTCAAAATAGCTATAAATAGAAGCATTGAGAACAGGATTGTATTCTTTTTGAGCTTTGTGTTTTTAGAATCGATGCTAAATAGAAAAAGAGGGAATGCATCAGCTCAAATAGAAAAACCATTAAAATATGCTCTATTTTTGAGCAGGTCTGTATCTTTCGTATATACAATTATGGTATCCGTTGAATCTATCCAATCCATAGAAGTCATTCTGAAAATCGAAATATAGAGGATTAAGCTCGGCTTGCTTTTTATATAATTCCTGAACATTTTTTTCAATAATACGATAATTGTATTGATTATCGCCTTCTTCTGTATTCTCGCTATATACTATATCTGGATTATTTTTAAAAGCAGCATTGAGTCTACGTATCGAGGATTGAGCCCTTGTATTTGTTTCCGAAATCGCAAAATGAGGCAACTTCTGTATATCAATCTTAAATTTGTTTTCAGAAATATTAATATCGTTTAAAATATTTTTTGAATTTTTCTTTGCAAAACTAATCTTACCAGAATCAAAAGTCCTTATACCTATTTGGCCATTTGTTGAAATATGGATAAAGGCAATAATTACCACTAAAAATACTTTTTTCATGTGTTTTCATGTTTTCTGATGACAAAGCTAAATCAGAAACTTATATTGTAATAAAAATCACATACTCAAAAAACCCTTAAAACACAAATCACTAAAAAACAGATACTTAAAACAAAAACATATACAAAGAACGTATGTAATAAGTATCTAAACTGATTTTTTTCAAAATCAAATATTATATAATAGATAAAAAATTATCATTATTTCTCACCCTCAATCATCATTAAATTTTTCATTACCTATAAGAGTAAGATAAAACATAAGAACGAATATCTATAAAAGATTAAACAATCTTTTTGAGCTCAACATAGAAATCATTATCAGAACTTAATCCTAATTTTTTTCTTAAGTTATATTTCCTAGTTTGTATTGTGCGGAATGATCTGAATGTATATTCCGCAATTTCCTTTGAGTTCAGATTAAGATAAATATAAGCGAGCAATACAAGGTCACTGGCAGTAAGAGTAGGATTGACATCCAGTAGTTTGGATCTGAAATCCGGATAAAGTAATTGAAATTTTTCGAAAAATAATGGACTGTTATTTTTTGCATCAGACAAGACTTCATCAAGAGAAATTTGAAGTTTCCCTTCTAATTCCTGCGCATATTGAGTGTTTATAATTAATTGATTTTCTTTATTACTCAACTGGTTTTTAATTAATTTGTTTGCCTTTCGATATCTAAAAAGCAAAGCGAAAAATACAATCAAAGAAACGCCGATAATGGAGCCTACTATCAATAATAAGTAAGATTTATGATCCTCATTTTCTTGATTTTGCTCTTTTAAAATACCATTCACAGCTACCTGAATGCTCTTTTTATCCGAATCCTGAAGCTTTTTATATTCCTTAAGATATTGATCAAGATATACTTTCTCATTCTTTTTATCTCCTATAAGTCCATATATGATTGAAATTCTGTGATTAAAATCACTGGATTCAAAAAGATTCAATACATTATATTTTTTCATATCGTTTAAAGCCGATTTATAAGCGCTAATTGCATTCAAATACTTCTTTTCTTTATAAAAGTACTCTCCGAAAGCTTTTAAAGCACTGGATTTCGACTTATCACTGTTTTTTAGAATTTGATATGATTTATTATAATAATATACCGCTGAATCTTTTTTACCTACTTCATAGCATACATATCCTTTTACAAGATATACATCCGTAATTTCCATCCAATTATTTTCTTTACTGAACTTTTCATAAATACCAATTGATTTATTGATATATTTTTCTGCATACTTATACTCTTTTTTATAAAGGTAGAATGAAGATAATCTTGCATTGATTCTGGAAGAGATGTGATTAAAGTAAATATTATCTTCCTTATGGGCGACCAAATCAAGAATTTCACTATATTCTTTCAACTCCTGATCATATAATCCCAGTACAAGATAATTGGAAGCCCTCATTTCTTTGAACAATACCTGGATCTCTATCTCATTTTTTGCAGCTGGTTGCTTAAGTCCTTTTTCAATATATAAAAGACTCTCCTTGTTAAAGCCCAATTGCTCAAGACGGCTAGCCATCTGTAAATATGTTTCACATTTAATCCTCGAATTATTGGTCTTTTCAGCCAGTGCATTTGCTTTTCTAGCGTATTGTAAAGACTTAACGTTGTCTTTAAGGATGTACTCATCAGCTTGATCCATCAGACTATAAATTCGTTCATAATCTTTTTCTTGTGAGGAAAAAATTTGGCTTATAAAAAAAACAAAAACGTATATTTTTTTTAACATATTTCGCTTAATATATTCTAACAAAGAATTCTGATCATATTAACGCTATTAATAAAGTCAAATAATGAGCAAAATTCCATTCATTCCACATTAAATATACAATATAAATGATATATCAGGTAAAATATATTCATACATAATCAGATATTTTTTATGAATAATGAATAAACAGATACTAAGCCATTAGATATTTTGAAGACGTAGAAAACAGTTATATAAAAAAATAATTAGTACCAAATAACACTTTTTACAATGTCATTTGATACTAATTATGCTTAGAAATTTAAATATATAATCAATCTATTATACATCTTTTTCGAAAAATTCTGAAAATTTATCAGCTGTAAGAGATAAACTAATGATTATTAACTTTTATTCTCCACAGCTTTAGATTTTTAATTCAAAAACTAAAAGCTGGAAGAAAGAGTTTAGGCATCCTATTCATTTTGTTTTTATGAAAACATCAACAATCTTAAGGAAGATCTGCTCCTTATATATCCGACTCCCCTCCCTTCCAGCTTTCAGCCTTTTAGTCCAATTTATCAGCTAATGGAAAGTCTACCGGTATTTGGGTAAGTGCGAATGCATAGTTTGTAAATGTTCGTAAGATAACTAATCCTACTAATTCCATAAGTGCTGAATTGTCGAATCCTGCCGCAAAAAAGTTGTCTAATTTTTCAGGAGATGCTTTCCCTTTATTTTCTGAGATTGATTTAGCCAATTCAAGAACTGCATTTAATTTAGGATCTGTAAAGGTTCCTTTTCTAAAATTCAGTGTATCTTCTTTTGAAATCCCTTTCATTCCTGCGATCATTGTATGAGCTGCCAGACAATAGTCGCAATGATTAGTTTCAGAAACAACCAGGTTAATCGCTTCTTTTTCTTCTGCAGTGAATACACTTTTACTAAGCTGCTCATCCAATCCTAGTAATCCTTTTAAAGCATTGGATGAATATCCGATGGTTGCATACAAGTTGGGAACTTTACCCATTCCTTTTTTAATTTGGTCAAAAATCAATTGAGAATCTTCGTTTACTTGTTCTCTTGATGGAACTTTAATCATGTTCATAGCGTAATTATTTAATATTAAATGATATAATCCGATTTTTGGATTGTTTTACTATGGCAAAGTTATCTCTGGAAAGGCTGTAATAAAATGTACAGAACCGGACATTACATGGACAATTGTGACATTTTAAAAGGTTTTTCCCGAAAAGACATTCAATCCACAACATTTTTCCATCGTAAGGTGTTTATTTATGATCCCATTCAGAGATGTTTTTGAAACACAAATGCACGAATACAAGATATTCGTGCATTGAAGACAATTATAGTTTTATGCCCAACTTTTATAGGGGTGATCTTTATAAAAAACAGAAGCTCTCATTGTACTTTTCACATAGAGAACTTCCGTTGGCAATAGATTTCTAGTACTTAGCCTGACCTATTTCAAGCTTGTTTATTTTTCCTTCCTTATTGAAGTGAAATTTAAAATACGCTTTGAAGTCACCGTATTCATCACTGTGAAATGCTCCATAAATAGAATTTCCATGATCTTCTACTTTATCAATGCTCACAAAATTCTCAATCGTAATAGCGTGTGTGGAGAATTCTTTAAGATCTCTGGGATTACCGTCATCCAGCAATATGGCATCTTGGGCAAATAGAGAAGACCATTTTTTAATATCACTTGACTGAAAGGCTTCAATAGCTTGTTTTACAGTGTTATTTTTGATTTTTGAAGTATCCATATCTTTTATTTTTCTGTGTAAATGGCTTTGATTTCGCTGCCCACAGGCATTTAAACTGCAGACCATTACAAGTATTATTGGCAATAGTTTAATCATATTCATCCTCTTAGCTTATTGGTTGGCCCCTCCATTCACCAGTAAATGTTGGCCGTTGACAAATGAAGAAAGGTCGCTGGCAAAAAATTCTGCAATATTGGCCACATCTTCTACTTCTGCCAATCTTCCCATAGGACAGCTGTCTATAAGTGATTTTCTAAGTTCAGGATAGCTGTTTTCTTCTGCAAAAATTCCAGAATGATCTACTGCAAAAGGAATAATGGTATTAACGGTTACTCCACGATGCCCGATCTCCTTTGATAATACGTCTACCAAATATCTTGGTGTTGTTTTACTTCCGCCATAAACGGCCATCCCCTGAACTGGAAATGCAGTTGTGCTTGAAGCAACATAGATGATTCGTCCGTGATCTTCCACCTGTAAAGCGGCTTGCTGCATCGTAAAGTAAGCGCCTTTGGTATTAATGGAAAACAGTCTGTCGAATTGTTCTTCTGTGAATTCTGTAACAGGAGTTTCCACCATTTCAATACCGGCATTGGCTACCACAATGTCTATTTTTCCGAATGCTTTCTTCGCTTCTTCGAAAAGATATTTAATCTCTGAAACTTTGCTTACATCTGCCTTTACGGAGATCACTTTCGCTCCCATAGATCTTATATTACTTTCCACCTCATCGGCAGAAGCTTTGTCACGTGAATAATTGAGTACGATATCTGCACCTAAAGCGGCATAACGTTCTGCGATAGCTTTTCCCAAGCCTCTTCCTGAGCCTGTAATAATGGCTACTTTATTTTGTAATGAATTCATTGTTTTTGATTTTTTTAGTTAAAAATGATTTAATACTATGTAAGTAAGATGGATTTTTATTGAACGGACGATTCCGGAACCTGTCTTTCATGGATTTTTTCGACCACGAAGTTGTTAAGCCACGCGAAAACAAACCCTGAAACAATAGGAATCAATAATTGAAGTACCGGAAGGGGTTCCAATGGTGGATGAACTCCAAAAAGGATGATCAGGCCCAGAAACCATGCGGGTATATTGTTCAGCTTTTTTGTTCTTGCAAAATAGGCCAACGAACCAATGTACAGAAATACAGAAACCGGGAAGCCCAATTTTCCTATAGGCTGTTCTAAAAGTCCGGCTGTAAGCTGTATAAGTATAGCCATTCCCATTCCTAATACAATTTGTAGAAAAGCCCAAAGTGAAGTTTGCCACTTTCTACCAAAAATATAAAAGCTGACCCATGCCACAAACATCACCCATGTGGGCCACTGTTGCGCAAAGGAAACACTTACTGCAATCGCCCCGAAAAGTCCAAAAGCTATTGCAACGGGTAAAGTCTTCATAATATAATGTAAAGGTTATCGACTTCTGTTATCACGCCATTGCTCCATTAGCCCCAATGGTCTGCCCACTGATCCACTTAGCCTCATCGGAAGCAAGCAGAACCACCACTCTCGCAATATCTATAGGTTCTCCAAGACGGTTGAAAGCATTTAAAGAAGCCATTCTGTCGATAAGTTCCTGAGGTTTGCCTGCTGTGAAAAGCTCTGTATTGGTAGGGCCAGGCAGAATAGCATTCACGTTAATTCCTCTTGCGCCTACTTCTTTGGCAAATATGCGGGTTAATTGTTCTACTGCAGCTTTACTCGCTACATAAGTACCATACGTTGGCATCATCACTCTAGTCGTAGTGGAAGAGAAATTAATAATGCTTCCATGATCTGAAAGTCTGGTTGCGGCTTCTCTTAACGTATTAAATGTCCCTTTTACGTTAATATCAAACTGACGGGCAAAATCTTCATCTGTAGTATCTTTGATCAGTTTGGTAATCATAATACCTGCATTGTTAACAAGAACATCAATTCTCCCATAATGCTTGATGGCTTCATCAAAAAGCTGTTTTACGGCATCGGTATTACTTACGTCTGCTTGTAGAGCAATAGCGTCTCCCCCATTGTTTTTTATAGAAGTTACCACTTCGTCTGCTGCATCCTTACGGCCTGCATAATTCACGATAATTTTTGCTCCCGCTGAAGCTAACTGTTGTGCTATTTCAGCACCAATCCCTCTGGACGCTCCGGTCACAAGGATCACTTTGTCATTTAATGTGCTCATATTATTTTCTGTTTTTATCAATGTTTATTTGATAGAACAAAATTGGCACATTGCAACGCCTGAAGACGTACAAAAATTATAGCAGATGTTGTAAATTTCTAAGATTGCTTTCCGAAATACTGTTTCCGGTATTCAGCAGGGCTAATCGAAGTCTGTTTTTTGAAGTAATTACTGAAATGAGAGGTTTCAAGAAAGCCTAAGCGTGCAGCAATCTCTTTGATGTTAAGATCTTCTTTCTGAAGCATTACCTTAGCCTCTGTTGTCGTTTTGTCGGCAATCCATGAACTGATTGTTTTCCCGGTTTTATTACTGATGACACTCGACAGATAATTAACGTGCAGAGCCTGCAAATCTGCATAATCCTGAACTCGTAGCTGGATATTCGTTCTTCCGCTGATCAGGTCTCTAAAATGTTTTTCAATATTCAGTTTAAAGTTTTTGACGATCTGTGAGCTGCGGTTTCCTTCATAAATAGGGTCATAATCCTGAAAAAAATATTCTTTAATCTTTAGCAGCAAAGCAATCACAAGCGCTCCGATGATCTTATTTTTATAAAGTGAATGTCCTTTGTATTCTTTATGAATGAGTCTATACAATTCTTCTATTTGCTGGAATTGTAGTGTAGTAAGAACACGCGGTGATACAACTTCGGATAACAAAAAAGAAAAATCCCGATAAACATCATCATGTACATATTCTTTCAGGAAACCTTCTCCAAAAGTAATCAGGCAGGTGTGTTCCAGCTTTTCCCATTCGAAAACCCTGTAGTTTCCGGGATTGGTAAAATATACTGTATCCGAAGTCACTTCAAACCTCTGATCATCAATTGTATAATGTCCAAAGGCATTTTTTATCAATAAAAAACTGAAATAATTGGGACGAAATGGTTCTGAACGAAATGGCAAATCTCTGAATGTCTCTTCCAGATAATGAATCGTAAAACCGGATTCTTCCTCCAAATAATCTATAGGAAGCCCTAATTGCTGATACAATTCACGCAAAGTACGAACATTAAGATTATCATGGGGCATACGCTAATTTTTGGGTAAATTTAAAAAATTTAATTACGGTTTTCAGCTATTATTTTGCAGTTGAAAGGGAAGTGATTTAAAAAAAATTAAATTATCATAATAAATACGGCTATTTTTTGAGATATCATCGTCTTTTTTTAACACTTTTTTAATCTTTATGGGTTGCAATCGTTTTAAAGTTTAGTTACCTTTGTTATCGGAATGCGAAAAAGGTTTTATCAATATTTATACAGCTTACTGTTTGCTTTACTCACCGTTCTAGGTTGGTATTATGGACAGCTTCAACAGTATATTTCAACAGATACTTCTTCAGACTTTTGTTTTTCTACAGACATTCTTATTCATGAGAAGAAAAACATCGCGGATTCCTTTGCATTTATTAAAGATCATGAAACCAATGATTCTTATAATGTAATCCACCCACGTTACAACAAGATCAGAGCGAATCTTTCTGAAAACGATACAGAAAATGATGACAATGTAGAAACCTCAGCCTCTCCGGAGCTTCTGGCTTTGTTCAGAGAAGGATTCTGGCATTTGATCTCAGACTTCGTCACTACATTTCACGACAGACAAATTGCTGTTTCACTGGCTCAATCTGAGCACATAAAGCTTTTATATGATGATCTGTATATTCAGTACAGAGTCATCCGACTGTGATTTTTATCTTAATTTTTCCGAAAACCTTATATGCTTTCATTTTCTATTTTGAAAGCAGATAACTCTATTTTTCAATTATAAATTATTATAAAAACATTATTATCATGGTCAAGAAAAGTCTCATGTATATAAACCTGTGCCTTATTTTCTTGTTTGTAGGCTGTCAATCTGAAAAAAAGGAAAAAACAGAATCAGCATCATTCAACGTTACAAGCCCTTTAGTAAAAGATACTTTAGTAAATAAAGACTATGTTGCACAAATCCGTTCCATCAACCATATTGAGCTTCGTGCACAGGAAAAAGGATACATTCAGTCTATTTATGTAGATGAAGGACAATTTGTACAAAAAGGGCAACTGATGTTCAAAATCATGCCGAACCTTTATGAATCTGATGTAAACCGAGCCAAAGCTGAAGCAAAGTTCTCCGAAATTGAATATCAGAATACCAAAAATCTTTCCGATAAAGATATTGTAGCCCCTCAGGAAATGGCAATGGCCAAAGCGAAATATGAAAAAGCAAAAGCAGAGCTTTCTTCCATGAATACTCATTTAGGATTCACAGAAATTCGTGCTCCCTTCTCAGGAATTGTAGGAAAACTACACGTTCGAAAAGGAAGCCTTGTGGATGATGGAGAACTTGTTACGGAACTTTCCGACAACAGCAAAATGTGGGTTTATTTCAACGTTCCAGAAGCAGAATACCTGAATCAGATGGATGCCAAAAAAGACAATGCGCCAATGCACGTACGTTTGAGAATGGCTAATGATAAGGAATTCGCTCAGGATGGTATTGTACAGACGATAGAATCTGACTTCAATAATGAAACCGGAAATATCGCTTACAGAGCAACTTTTGCTAACCCGAAAGGTCTTTTGAGATACGGAGAAACAGGGAATATTGTTATTACATCTCCTTATGCCAATGCAATGATGATTCCTCAGAAGGCAACTTTTGAAGAGTTGGAAAAAAAATACGTTTATGTAATTGGTAAAGACAATAAAGTACACGCAAGAGAAATAAAAATTGCTGCGGAGTTACCACACATCTATGTTGTAGCCTCAGGTCTTGGAAAAGATGAAAGAATCCTTCTGGATGGTCTTCGTATGGTTCAGGAAAACCAAAAGATCAATTCGAAGTACCAGAAACCTGAAAAAGTGATGTCGAACCTCGATCTGTATGCAGAGTAACTAAAAGCAGCATTATGTTTAAAAAAGTAATACACCGACCGGTTTTCGCGATCGTGATATCGGTTGTCATCCTATTTTTAGGAGGTATCGCCATGAAGCAGCTTCCTACCGAGCAGTTTCCTAAAATTGCGCCTACAACAGTTGCCGTTTCTATCGCATATCCTGGTGCCAGTGCAGATGTATTGGTAAAATCTTCTTTGATTACCATTGAAAATGCCATTAATGGTGTTCAGGGAATGCGTTACATTACAACAGACGCAACCAGTGCTGGGGAAGCAACCGTAAACGTTGTTTTTGACCCCGGAACCGATCCCAATGAAGCAGTAGTTTTGGTAAAGACAAGGGTTGACCAGGTAATGCCACTGTTACCGGAACTTGTACAGAAAGAAGGGGTTGTTGTAAACCCTATTCAGCCAAGTATGTTGATGTACGTGAACCTTTACAGTACGAATAAAAGTATGGATGAAAAGTTCCTGTACAACTACTCTATGGTAAACATCATTCCTGAAATTAACCGTATTCACGGGATTGCCAAATCTCAGATCCTGGGTAGCCGAAGATATGCCATGCGTATTTGGCTGAATCCGGACCGTATGCGTGCTTATGATATTTCTGTAGATGAAGTAATGAAAGCTATCAGTGAGCAAAGTATCATCGGGCGTCCGGGAAGAATCGGTCAGAGTTCCGGAATTGCAGCACAGTCTTTAGAATATGTATTAACGTATAAAGGCCAGTACAACAAGCCGGAAGAGTATGACAACATTATCGTGCGTTCCAATCCTGAAGGAGAAAATGTTAAACTGAAAGATATTGCAAAAGTAGAATTAGGAAGTGAATTCTTTGATATCTATTCAAACCTTGATGGACATCCTTCTGCTTCTATTGTATTAAAACAGAACTACGGAAGTAATGCCAACGATGTAATCAAAGATGTGAAAGCCAAACTGGCAGAAATGAAAGGAAACTTCCCTCCCGGAGTTGATTATAAGATCAGTTATGACGTTTCCCAATTCCTAGATGCATCCATTGAGCAGGTAATGCATACTTTGAGAGATGCCTTCATCCTTGTAGCGATCGTGGTTTTCATCTTTCTTGGTGACTGGCGATCTACCCTTATTCCGATTATTGCAGTACCGGTTTCACTGATTGGTACCTTCTTCGTGATCCAGTTTTTTGGACTCACGATCAACCTCGTTACCCTTTTTGCCTTAGTATTGGCCATCGGAATCGTGGTAGATAATGCGATTGTAGTAATTGAAGCCGTTCACGCCAAGATGGAAGAAAGCAATATTTCTCCTTATAAAGCGGTGAAAGAAGTAATGGGTGAAATTGCAGGAGCTATTATTGCGATTACAGCCGTTATGGTGGCGGTATTCATTCCGATCTCATTCATGACGGGGCCTGTGGGAACTTTCTACCGTCAGTTTTCCATTACAATGGCCAGTTCTATTGTAATTTCTGCAGTTGTGGCTCTTACTTTAACACCGGTATTGGCGGCGATGTTGTTGAAAAACAATCACGGTAAGCCTAAAAAATCTAATATCTTCACAAAATCATTAGATGCTTTTAACAGCAGTTTCGATAAAGTAACAGGAAAATATGCATCATTCCTTAGAAAAATTGTTAGCAGAAAAGTAGTAACATGGGGAATCCTGATTGCTTTCTGTGCAGGAATTTTCGTTATTAATAAAGTACTTCCGGGTGGTTTCATCCCTAATGAAGACCAGGGAACCGTTTACGCCATTATTCAGACTCCTCCGGGATCCACGTTGGAACAGACCAACAAAGTTTCCAGAACTTTACAGAAAATAGCGATGGGTGTAGATGGTGTAGAATCTGTATCATCACTGGCAGGTTATGAAATTATGACTGAGGGACGTGGATCCAATGCCGGAACCTGTTTGATCAACCTTAAAAGCTGGAACGACCGTGATCATTCTGTAAAAGAAATCATGGAAGAACTTGAAGAAAAATCAAAAGACCTTGGAGCAACAATTGAATTCTTTGAACCGCCTGCGGTACCAGGTTTCGGATCTTCAGGAGGTTTCTCTATGAGATTGCTTGACCTTAACAGAACAACCAATTACCAGGATTTTGACAAGGTTAATAAAGACTTCATTGCCCAACTTAAAAAACGTAAAGAACTTACCGGAGTATTTACTTTCTTCGCGGCCAATTATCCTCAATATGAACTTGTTTTTGATAATAATGCAGCTATGCAGAAGGGAGTTTCTATCGGAAAAGCAATGGAGAATCTAAATATCCTGATCGGTAGTACCTATGAACAAGGGTTTATCCGTTTTGGGCAGTTCTTTAAAGTATATGTACAATCGTCCCCAGAGTTCAGAAGGCTTCCTACTGACATTATGAATCTATATGTAAAAAATGACCGCGACGAAATGGTACCTTACTCTGCTTTCATGACGATGAAGAAAACCCAAGGACCTAACGAGATTACCCGTTACAACATGTACAATTCCGCAGCAATTCGTGGACTTCCGGCAGCAGGGTATACTACTGCAGATGCTATTCAGGCCATTAACGAAACCGCAGCGAAAGCTTTACCTCACGGATACAAAGTAGCTTGGGAAGGATTATCCTATGATGAAGCACAACGTGGTAATGAAGCAATTTATGTATTCCTAGTTGTTCTTGTGTTTGTATATCTTGTTTTGGCAGCACAATATGAAAGCTTCCTGATTCCATTCGCAGTACTATGTTCATTACCTGTTGGGGTATTCGGATCTTTCTTACTGCTAAAAGCAATGGGACTTGAAAATGACATCTATGCACAGGTAGGATTAATTATGATTATTGGATTACTGGGTAAAAACGCAGTACTAATCGTTGAATTTGCAGTGAAAAGACGCCAGGCAGGAGATTCCATTCTGGAAGCTGCTGTAGAAGGTTCCAAAGCCCGTTTCAGACCGATTCTTATGACTTCCTTTGCCTTCATTGCAGGGTTGGTTCCCCTTGTTTTTGCAAGAGGTGCCGGAGCGATCGGAAACCACACGATTGGAGCATCCTCATTAGGAGGAATGTTAATAGGAACATTGTTTGGGGTAATCGTTATCCCTGGTCTCTACTACATTTTTGCCAAATGGTCTGACGGTAAAAAAATGATCAAAGACGAAGATGAATCTCCACTAAGCGAAGACATAATCCATTATGAATAAAAGAAAAATATATCAATATGCAGGTCTGGCAGTGGTCTTATTAAGTCTTACTGCCTGTAAACCTATCGAAATAGAACAGCGAGCTGAAAATAAAAACGTTCCGGAAAAATTTGGCTCAGCAGAAAATGATACCACCAATACCGGAAAGCTGAAATGGAATGACTATTTCAGCGATCCCAATCTTCAGGCATTAATCAATCAGGCTCTTCAAAATAATCAGGAACTGAATATTGTTCTTCAGGAAATTGAAATGTCTAAAAACGAAATCAAGGCCCGAAAAGGAGAATATCTTCCTTCCGTAGGTTTAAAAGCCGGAGCGGGAGTAGATAAGGTAAGCCGTTATACCAATATCGGAGCCATGGAGGCTAACACAGAGATTGAACCAGGTAGAGAAATGCCAGATCCCATGTTTGATTTTGGCGTTGGCGTACAGGCAAAATGGGAAACAGATATCTGGGGAAAACTTCATAATGCTACCAGAGCGCAGGCTCAAAGATACCTTGCAAGTATTGAAGGTAAAAACTTCATGGTTACCCATCTTATCTCAGAAATTGCAGATTCTTATTATGAGCTTCTGGCGTTAGATAATGAATTGGTGATTTTAAATCAAAATATCAAGATTCAGAATAATGCTTTGGAAATCATTAAAGATCTGAAGAAAAATGCGCGTTCCAACGAACTTGCCGTACAAAGATTTGAAGCTCAGGTTCTGAAAACCCAGGGAATGCAGTATGATATTCAACAGCAAATTGTTGAAACGGAAAACAAGATTAATTATTTGGTAGGAAGATTTCCTCAGACGGTAGAAAGAACAAAAGATTCTTTTGATTCTATTGTTCCACAAACGGTATATGGAGGAATTCCTTCTGAGTTGCTTGAAAACAGACCGGACATTAAACAGGCTGAGTATGAACTTGCTGCTGCAAAACTGGACATTAAATCAGCAAAAGCAAGGTTCTACCCTTCTCTGGACCTTGGTGCTGGAGTTGGCCTGCAGGCATTTAATCCTACTTACCTCATCAAACCTGAATCATTCCTGTTTTCTCTTGCAGGAGAACTTACAGCTCCTTTGATTAACAGGAGAGCGATAAAGGCCGCTTATAACAATGCCAATGCCAGACAGGTTCAGGCAGTATATCATTATGAACAGACTGTTTTGAGTGCTTATATCGAAGTAGTCAATCAGCTGTCTAAAATTCATAATCTTGAAAACAGTGTAGGAATTAAGACGAAGGAAGTAAATGCCTTAACAAAGTCTATTGATATTTCTAATGATTTGTTCAAGTATGCCCGTGCCGATTATATGGAAGTTCTTCTTACACAGCGCGACGCTCTGGAGTCTAAGTTTGAACTGGTAGAGAAAAAAGTAAATCAGCTTAAGGCAACAGTAGCCGTTTACAGAGCATTAGGTGGTGGCTGGGATCAGCAACAGCTCACTCCTCCCGATATTACTAAACAGTAAAAAGCCCTATATTTTTTCCAAACGAAGCTTGTCATTCATTTGATGAGCTTCGTTTTTTTTAAAATAACATATTGAATATCAATAAATTGAATAAAAACATGTTAAATATTCAAAAATAAAAGAGAAAAAGTTTTGTTTTATGACCAATCGGTCATATATTTGCATGGTAAATCTTACAGTTATCATGGCAAAAGGTGAACAAACCAGACAATTCATTATAGAAAAAGCGGCTCCTATTTTTAATACAAAAGGAATTGCAGCTACCTCTATGAGTGATATTATGGAGGTAACCAAACTGTCTAAGGGAAGTATGTATGTGCATTTTGAAAACAAGGAAGTTCTTGCATGTGCCGCTGTGGATCATAATATGGGAATGCTGAACAGAAAACTTCAGGGAGCTTTAAGTCAGTGCAAAACATCCAAAGATCAATTATTTGCTTATATAGACTTTTTTAGTGATCCTACTCACCCACCGGTTATAGGAGGTTGTCCTTTACTGAATTTCGGGACTGAGGCAGATGATACCAATCCTATTGTAAAAGAAAAAGTGAATTTCGGGATTAAACAAGGTCAGAAGTTACTTTCAAGTATTATTGAAAAAGGAATTACCAATCAGGAATTTAAAGCAGATTGGAATGCTGCCGATTTTGCAACTGTACTTTTCGCGATGCTTGAAGGTGGTCATTTAATGTCAAGAGTGGCCGGCAAGAACGATAATATGAAAATCATTGGTAATACTCTTAAAAATTTGATAGAGCAAAACAGCATATAATTTTTTTTCTCATAAAAATGACCGATCGGTCATTTTTGCAGAAATTAATCACAATAATTTTAATCAAAAACAATCCATTTAAAAAAACAAAAAACAATGGCAAAAACAGTTTTAATTACAGGAGCGTCAAAAGGTTTCGGAAAAGCTTGGGCAGAAGCATTCTTAACAAGAGGATATAAAGTAGCTGCAACAGCACGTAATGTAGAAACGCTCAATGATTTAAAGGATAAATTCGGAGACTCCGTATTCACCTTAAAGCTCGATGTAGACAACAGAGAAGAATCTCTGTCTGTGGTACAAAAAGTTCATGAGCATTTTGGCTCTATCGACATTCTGATCAATAATGCAGGATACGCTTTAATGGGTGCCGTTGAAGAAAGTAATGAGCAGGAATCCAGAGCGCAGTTCGAAACCAATTTCTTTGGAACCTTATGGCTTACACAGGCTGTACTTCCTATTATGAGAAATCAGAAAAGTGGTCATATTCTTCAGGTTTCATCTATTTTAGGATTGGCAACCTTACCTACAATGGGGCTTTACAATGCTTCAAAATTTGCGGTTGAAGGATTAAGCGAAACGTTAGCTACAGAAGTGAAACAATTCGGAATCAATGTAACATTAGTAGAACCAAACGGTTATGCATCCAACATCTGGCATACGGGAATCAGTACACAAAATAACCCTGCTTATGATGGTATTAAAAAAGCATTCTCAGAATCTGAAACCTCTTTTGGTGAAGTAGAAGCTACAGTACCTGCGATCATAAAATTGGTTGAAACAGAAAACCCTCCGTTGCGTTTATTACTTGGAAAAGTAGCGTTACCATTCGTAAAACAGAGCTATGAGCAACGTTTGAAAGTTTGGGAAGAATGGAATGATGTTTCGGTAGAAGCTCATGGATAATATTTCTAAAGGTAATTGCGCTACCTTCCGTTGATAACGGTTTTTTCATAATTGTAAGATCCGCCGTCGTTTTATTCCAGTACATAAAATGATGGCGGATTTTCTATGGTTATTCAGTTAAAAATTTCCGACATTTGCATTTCAATTTTTGAATGATCAGAAAATAATGGAAGAATTTGAAGTCCCTGTAACATATAAAGGTAAAGAACTCGTTTTCAATGCAAGACTTGGTGCCTTTACTTATGGTTATAAGATTTATGTGGATGTAGACGGTACTGAAGTAGTTTTTGAACGGGATGATGAAGGTAATCTACGAGTGCTTTTACCTGAAGCCGATTCAAACCCACCTGTAGAAAAAGAACTTATTCAGAGTATTGTTGAGGTATTTAACAATCTATAGCTGGAGTTTTGATCATTTTCAAACCGGAAAACAGAGGTGAATAGTTAATGATTCTGTTTTCTATACTGCCCAGGAGTAACGCCTCTGTATTTTTTAAACAGCTTGGAAAGATGGCTTTCATCGCTAAACTGAAGCTCATAAGCAATCTCATTCAGTCGAACGCTGCTGTATTTTAAATAAGTTTCTACAAGTTTAAGCCGGTAATCCAATAGATAATCCTGATAAGAAATCCCGGTTTGCTGCTTAAAATACTCTCCGAAATAATTCGGAGAAATTCCAAAATGCTCTGCAATGACCTGAATACCGGTTTTATCTCTGTCTTTTATATGTTGTTGAATATAAGCAACGATTTTCATAATAGAAAAAGACTTTCTGTTGTCCTGAAGATCAGATGTTTCACTGAGAATAAGATTTCGGGCAATGAGATTCAGGAGAATAGAGATACAGTTTCGAATAATAAGATAATCATCTGCTTTGTTTTTAAATTCCCGGGCAATCTGAAGAATAAGTGTTTCGGCAAAACTTTCATCATTTTCATCACGGAAAACACATCCGGCCTTAGCGTGGTAATTATTACTTATATACTGCAGTTTGTGGAGATTTTCACAACTTTCAATACGATCTGCTTCCAGACGGATTTTATCAATAAATTCTATGGGACATTGTATAGAAATCAGAAAAGCATTTTCACTTATAAACCTATAGGATTCTTCCTGAGGAATTATCAAAAGTTTTCCTTCTTTAAAATCAATACACCGTTCATCGTGGATAAGATTTCCTTTCCCTTTTACAATATATACAAATGACAGAAATACATGAGTTTTAAAGGTAATTTCTTCTCCTTTTAACTGTATTTCTCTTACTTCAATCCCTTCGAGATGCACACCTTTCATGACTTCACCCTTATTTTTCCTCCAAAAATACAATTTTAGCAGAACATAAAGAGGTTAGCTTTGCATAAAAAAATTATGGAGATTTCTTCGAAAAGGTGGCAGGCACTCAATTTCCTCATAACAGGAGCGTTTCTTTCGCCCTTGGATTATTTTATTGTCAATATGGCATTGCCTTCTATCAAGAATGCTTTCAAAGCCAATGATCACCAGCTCCAGATGGTTGTAGCCATTTACGGACTTACCTATGCGGCACTTGTAGTCTGCGGAGGAAGATTGGGTGATATTTATGGAAGAAAAAAGATCTTCACAATAGGATTATATATTTTCCTGTTATCATCTCTTGCCTGTGCTTTTGCTCCTGAGATCAGTTGGCTCATTATTGCAAGGCTTTTTCAGGGAATAGGGGCATCATTAATTGCGCCACAGGTATTGGCTTCTATTCGGGTTTTATTTACCACTGATGAACAGCCTAAAGCAGTAAGCCTTTTCAGTTCTGTATTTGGATTGGCATCTGTAATCGGGCAGCTTCTTGGCGGTTTACTGCTCAGTTTACATTGGCAGAATTTCTCTTGGGAAATGGTATTTTTTGTGAATGTACCTATTACTGTTATTTGTATCTTAGGAATTCATTTCACAATGGATTCTGATCGTGAAAAAGAAAAAACAGGGATTGATTTCATGGGATCTCTATCATTGATTTCTGCTTTACTTTTATTAATATGTCCATTAATTTTCGGACGGAAATATGAATGGATCTGGTGGATATTTGGAATGATGATCGCGGGCGTTGTATTATTAATTGCTTTTTTAAAATATGAAATGTTTCTTTTACGAAATAACCGCCCAATACTCATTGATCCTACCCTTCTACAGCATACTCCCTTCACTTTGAGTCTTTTGATTATCTTCTTGTACAACTTCACAGCCGGATTATTTATCTGCTACCCTTATTACCTACAGCAATTCCTTCATCAGACCTCTATGCAGACAGGATTAGCGATAATACCCTATGGAATAGCCTTTTTTATTGGTCCATGGATTGTCTCAAAATTAAAACTTGTTCCTTATAAAATAATATACGCTGGACTAGGTTTGCTCATGACAGGGTTTATCCTGACAGCACTGATGTTTTATTTTCAACATAAGCCTTCTCTTATAACAGGATTCTCTTTATTTCTTGCCGGATTAGGACATGGTACAATGATGCCTGTCATGATGCGGACGGCAATTTCTCTTATCTCCAAAGATAAAGCAGGACAAGCATCGGGCCTCATCAGCATTGGGATACAGATAGGCAGCGTAACGGGCGGAGCTATTATTGGAACTGTATTTTTTAATATGATCGAAATACTGGGATTTCCAGAAGCTTTTGCGATTGCCATTGCATTGATTGGAGGTTTTCAGATCATTGGACTCGGAATTTCCACCCGATTAAAACCCTTTCTGAAATAATATTTATTAATTAAACCATTAAAATTCTATAATAAAACTGCCTAAACTTACTATTTTAAAACACGTTAGTACACTTTAGAAAATGTAAAAATATCACACAATCAAGTTCACATAAGATGAAAATCTTAAATTTTCAACACAACTTTAGTGTTCAATCATCTTTTGTGACTTTTGTGGTTACATTTAAACCAACTTAATTTAAAACCTATGAACAACACAGAAAAAGTAATAAAGGAGATCATTGATTTTCACCAGAATATTGAAAAATGGTTCAACGGAGTTACCGAAAATCAGGAAGATCTTTATAAAACCCTACTCTCTGGCTTTTCACCCGAATTCAGAATGATCAACGGAAACGGAGATCTTGTAACGTTAACAATGCTTTCAGAATGGCTTCCGACTGTATTTGGAAAATTCCCGGACCGCAAAATCCAGGTTGAAAACATAGAAGTAACTCACTCTGACCATCATGGATTAGCAACTTATACAGAAACACAGATGACAGGAACTGACACCAACAAAAGGAAATCATCCGCTATTTTCCTGCTAAACAATGAAAAAGCATTGTGGCTTCATCTTATAGAAAACTGGATGTAATAAAAGAAAGTGACTCCTCTCATAAGAAGAGTCACTTTTTATACTTTTTAGCCACAAACATCTTTTGCCGATCTAAAAGACATTCATGGCCAAAATAAGATTTTAAATTATCCCATCACCAAATGATGGAAAATGATCTTACTATTCTGACCAAGGAGAATGTAAAATACAGTCGCAGAAATTTTTCCTTTGGAAATTTGGGATCATGAAAGCGCAGACATCGGCTTTTATGTTTCCAAAAGTGGTTTCTGTTTTATGTTCAAAACCACCAAAAAAAGTAGGAATGATTTTGTTCTTAAAGTCATTTCTCGGAAAAGCGCTTATGATTTCCTCTCTGTGCTCCGTACTCAGATGCTCATACCCTTCCCCCATCACATCTAATCCTACACCGGAATACATCAATGCTACTTCGTTTTCCTTGTGCTCTGCAATCCCAATGGTCGTATGAAGGGCAATTGTATCCCATACGAGCTGTAATTTGTCCTGAGCAATACCATAGCTTTTCAAAAAGTCCCGGGCTGCATTCGCTCCATCTACTTCAAACCTAAGATCCGGGCTGCTGTAATGAGAAACAAGCCCCAGGTCATGGAATACGGACGACACGTACAACAACTCTGAATCGTGAGCCATATTTTTGCGTTTTGCATTTAATGAGGAGAATAAAAAGACACGTAATGAGTGGTTGTAGATAAATTCGGTTCCGTGTTCTAATAAAAGTTCTGTTGCTTCTGTGGCAATTTTACTGTCCGGGATGATGATTCCCGCTACTTCTTTCATACGATTTACTGACATAGCTTAAAATTATTTTTCTTCAAAGGTATTTTGATTATATACCCTGGAGAATATCAATATCTACGGATGAAATGTCAAAATTTCGGTCAGACTTTGGTATGAATCGTAATAAACTGATTTCGATAGTTTGCGGGAGCTGTTTTGGTATTCTTCTTAAAAAAGTGACTGAACTGCTCTGATGTACCGAAATTAAGCTGATAAGCAATCTCTTTTACAGAAAAAGAGCTGAACTGAAGTAATCTTTTGGCCTCTCCTATAATCTGACCGTTAATAATTTCTTTTGCACTTTTATTACTGCAGCGCTTACACAGTTCGCTGAGTCTTCTGGAAGTAATATTCAGCATTTCTGAATAATCGTTTACCGCATGGAGCGTTTGGAATTGATGACTCAGAAGTTCCAGAAACTTTCGGTAAATAAGATAATCCTGGCTGTCGAATGTTTCTTCTTTTACAAGCTTTATATTCGCCAGCTTTATCATAATAATTTTCAGATAAGCGGCTAATACATCAATTTGGTTGGTATACTGATGGGTTTCATATTCTACAAGTAAAACTTTACATAAAGATAAAAACTCCTTTAATTCCAAACCATTAGGTTTTAAAATCTGATTAGCTTCGGCATTATTAAAAAGAACCGCTTTACAATTGCTCGCGCTGGAAGGTACTTTTTCCCAAAAGCAATCTCCAAATGAAATCTGGTATCCCTTCATCTCAGATAGTTCATCAAAATGGTAAATCTGTCCTTTTGCCAGTAAGAAAATTTCATTGGCTTTTATTTCAAAAGATCTTCCGTCTACGGTCAACAATCCGGAACCTTTTTCTATGACAATGATCCGGTGATAATTTAATCTTACAAAATATCTGGTGTAGGTAATCTCCCCTTCCAGATATGTAACGAGAAAAGATTGCTCTATTGAAGGTTCATTTACGATTTTTGATGCAGACTTCATGGAAGAAATGTTTTACTAAAGATAAAGCTTTTCAACAGCAGTTGATGACTTTCTTCTCAATTTCATTGGTTTAAACCGACAATATTACGTTTCTGTTTTGGCTTAAAAAATGTCAAAAAAGCAGTAATGAATGTCAAAATCTACCTAAAAACATCAGTTTTTACTTTTAAATATTTTCATCTGCCCGGAAATGATAGTCAAAAGGATTCCAAAGCAGGCAAACAGACCGTAGGAATATCTGAGATCAAAAGCTTCTGCAATATACCCGATAAGAGGAGGCCCCATTAAAAAACCTAGAAACGAAATACTGGACACAAATGATAAAGCGATACCAGGAGCAACGGTACTTACCTGTCCTACGGCACTGTAAACGGAAGGCACACTCAGAGAACCGCCAAGCCCAATGATCATAAAAGCAATAATGCATATCCATAGCTCGGGGAAGAAAACACTTAGGAAAAGACCGCCACTCATCAGAATTCCACAGGTTTGCAATACCGTACGTTTTCCGTATTTTTCAATCACTCGGTTTCCTATAAACCGACCTAAAGTCATCATTAAAATAAAACTCGTATATCCCAGTATGACAAGTTTTTCCGGAGCTTTCACAATCGTCTGAAAATAAACACCACTCCAGTCAAACATAGCGCCTTCAATCGCCATGCTCAAAAAACCTATGATCCCAAGGCCCACAAGCGTAGGGTTCACCGACTTAAAAATAGACTGTCTCTTTGGTTCAACTTTATGAATGATATTGGTTAAATGATTTCTACTATAGAGCCAAAGTCCTGCAACAAGGACGAAAGCGAATACAAAATGATAAAAAGTTCCCACATTCATACTGATCATCAACATTCCAATAACCGCTCCGGACAATCCGGCAAAACACCATGCCCCATGATAAGATGAGAGCAGTGTTCTTTTGGTAACGGATTCGATCTCAATCGCCTGCGTATTCATGGCGATATTGCATAAGTTTCCGGAAACTCCAAAGAAAAACAAAACAACTGCCAACACCCAATAAGATGGAGAAAGCCCGATCAGCAATAAGAAAACCGGATAAATTAAAAAGCAGTTTTGAATGATCTTACTGCTTCCGTACTTACTGATCAGTTTTCCGGCGAGAACCATTGTAGAAAGCTGCCCTATAGGCATTAAAAGTAAAAGAGTCCCTAATTCTGCTTCATTAATCGAAAGTGCGTTTTTAATCACCGGTATACGACTTGCCCAGGAAGAAAAAACCAGGCCATGGGCAAAGAAAAGTAAAAAACAGGCTGTAGGCATTTTCGCATTATATAATTCTCTATCTTGCATTTGAACAGTATTTAGATTTGAATTTTCCGGTTACGAAGTTAGGAACAGTCTTCGAATAAAATATATTCCATTTTTGATATTTTATATTCCATTTTAAACACGGTATGAAAAAAGAGAAATTAACTGCTTACATTTGACCACAGAAATTCGGAACAAAAGGATTCCGATATCCGAAGAGCAATTCACTTTATCATGATAGATATTAAGCCAAAATTTGAAGGGTTGTATATTGAAAAATATAGAGCACATGACATCGACAGGTTTCTTACAAGTGCCAGTAAGCTTCACAAACTGCTGCTTTGTTTTGTTTCGTCCGGTGAATTGAATCTTCAGATCAATTCTTTTCCTTTTCAGATCAAAAGCAATTCGGTGATGATGCTGCTACCTGATACTGATTTAGGAGAATGGTCCGGAAGTGATGATCTTGATATGTCTGTATTTTTTATCTCCTTGGATTTCATCAGTACTTATAGTTTTCTTACCGTTCTTTTGGCTAGCGAAGAAATTAAGTTCAATCCTGTGATGCAGGTAGAAAATACCTCAGAAAATCTTATTTGGTGTACCGTTAGGCTGATAAAGGAACATCACGGCAAAACAAATACGGAAAGTACTGTAGAAGCCGTTCAGTATCTTCTGTATGCTCTTCTCGAAGTGATTTCAAAACTCTATCTTCCCGTTATTAAAAACAACAGTCTTTTGCAGACCAGAAGCCAGGAAATCATTGAACATTTCTTTGAGTTGCTGAATGCGCACGGGCACCTTCAAAGAAGTGTACTATTCTACGCGGACCAACTTCATCTTTCCCCAACGTATTTAAGCAGCCTGATAAAAAAAGAAACCGGAAAACCCATTAAACAGTGGATCAGCTACATGGTTATAAAACACGCAAAAGAACTTCTTAAGACGACCTCTTTTTCCATTAAGGAAATCAGCAATCAGCTACAGTTTGTAGATTCTTCTCTCTTTTGCAGATATTTCAGAAGATGTACAGGAATTACAGCCAATACATACAGAGAAAATTACAAAATCAAGAAATGAAGAAAATTTACTTTCGTAAATTGATTCAAGCACCTATTAATCAATGAAAAAAAATACTTAAATATTCAACTATAGCAAATTCCACAATCAAATCATCAATCTATTAACCTTATCAAAATATTTTTATGAAGACAAAATGGATTCCTTACCCTACCGTTTTAGAAGGAAAAAATGTTGACCTTATTCCTTTGGAAAGAGATCATTTTGAAGAATTATATGAAGCTGCGGCCGATAAAGATCTTTGGACGTTAATTCCTACAGACTGCTCAGAAAAGCCTCTTTTTTATCAGAATTATGAATTGGCATTATCAGAAAGAGAAGCGGGAAATCAATATCCTTTTGTCATAAAGCATAAAAAAACGGGAAAACTGATAGGCTCTACCAGATTTTTTGAAATATACCCTTCAGACAAAAAATTAGAAATCGGCTGGACATGGATTACCAAAGAATACTGGGGAACAGCCATTAATTTAGAATGTAAGTTATTGCTGCTCACCTATTGTTTTGAAGTTTTACAGACCAACAGAGTTCAGCTTAAAACCAAAGATACCAATTTCAGATCAAGAAAGGCCATCGAAAAGATTGGAGGGGTATTGGAAGGAGTTTTAAGAAAAGACCGCATTCAGAATGACGGAACAACAAGAAATGCAGCTTATTACAGTATTTTAGATGAAGAATGGGAAACTTCAAAAAGTATGATTCTCAAGCAAATCGAAGAAAAACAACTCCCTTTCCACAGATAATAAAAATACCCGGCGCAAAAGCCGGGTAAGTAACAAGACATGGTATGTTAATTAAATGATTGTCTGTAGCTCAAAGGAGTTTCATCTGTCTTTTTCTTAAATAGTTTGTTGAATGACTGCGGATGTTCAAATCCCAGCGCATACGCTACCTCCGATACTGAAAAACTGGTTGTCGTAAGATATTCTTTAGCCTTTTCTATCAATTTTTCATGAATATGTTGCTGAGCATTTTGCCCGGTAAGATTCCTAAGCATATCACTCAGATAATGTGGAGAAAGATTCAGCTCCGAGGCAAGAAAATCTACCGTAGGAAGTCCTTTATTTAACGTCTCCTGATTATTGAAATAGTTCTCAAGGATCATATCCATCTTGGTCAGCAAATCGCTGTTCACCGCTTTTCGGGTAATAAACTGCCTTTTATAAAAACGATTACTGTAATTGAGCAACACTTCAATATAAGACACAATAACATCCTGACTGACTTCATCAATGGAGGTATTCAGCTCATTGGTTATACTGTCCAGAAGTCCCGTAATGATGCTCTTTTCCTGGTCAGATAGATGCAGGGCTTCATTCGTATCATAAGAAAAGAACCCAAAATTTTTAATATTCTTTGCCAAAGGATAACTTCTTATAAAATCGGGATGAACCAACAGAGTATATCCGCTGTATTCAGCATTCTCCTCAGTGGAAAGAACCTGCCCCGGAGATGTAAACATCATTCCGCCTTCATTAAAATCATAATAGCCCTGACCGTAGCCCATTTTCCCTACAGTGGAATATTTGTAGGAAATTTTATAAAAATTCAAAATAAAACTCCGTCTCAGCATATCCTTATTCACCGCCATTTTTGTATTATCAACAAGGCTTACCAAAGGATGTAGCGGTTTAGGAAGTTTCAGCATATCATGAAGTTCTGATATGGATGAAATTTTCAAAGGACTATTTTCTTTCTTTTCCATACTATAAATTTAAACTATTTTGACAGAAAAAGGCAGCATAATGTTGCAATGCTTTATACTACCTTTTATGATCATCTACAATTTGAGAGAAAATGTGATTAGATGAATTGTTTTCCAAACTGTTCTCTAAAGGCTTCATCTCCCAATTCAAGACGCTGTGCATATATAGCCTTAGCATCCTCTCCTGCCAAATATCTCAACTTCTTTTTACCGTCTGTAGCAGCTTCATATACTACCTCAGCAATCTGCTCCGGAGAAGAAGCGGCTTCCATCATCCCATCCATTTTTGAAAACAGAGAATCTGTCATTTCCGTATACGCCGGGCTTGTTGCAGAATCCAGAGAACGGCTAACAAAATCTGTCTTAATTCCGCCTGGAGAAACCGTTTTGATATCTACTCCAAACTTATTCAATTCAAAAGCAAGACTTTCACTCCAGCCCTCCAATGCCCATTTTGTAGCATGGTATGTAGATCCTAAAGGAAATGCAATCAGACCGCCAATAGAAGTGGTTGAAATAAACATTCCTGCTTTTCTCTCTCTAAAATAAGGAATAAACGCCTGAGTAACACGAATAACACCCAATAGGTTGGTATCTAACTGTTTTACAATCTGCTCATCCGCAAGAGCTTCCAAAGGACCTATAAGCCCATATCCTGCATTGTTGTAAACCACATCTATATCACCCAGCTCAAGAGCTTGTTTTACGGTGGATTTGATCTGTTCTGGGTTTGTAACATCTAATGGAAGCACTGTTACATTCTCTAAAGCGGCAAGATCAGCTGCTGCTTCAGGGTTTCTCATCGTAGCAATTACTTTCCATCCTTTGTTTTGGAATAACTGGGCAGCTGCTTTTCCTAATCCTGTAGAAGCACCTGTTATAAAAATTGTTTTCATTTTTTTCTTTGTTAAAAATTACATGACAAAGGTCTGTATTCGAAAAAAAGCCCACGTTGCCAAAACGGATTTTCCTGTAGCCAAAATGGATGGATCATCTCAAACGCATTCATTTGTTTTTTGTAAGTTTGTCTTCATCAATTTTTATGGCCGAATATATTCTTGAAAACATCAATATCAGTACACTTTCCGTATATGATCTCTTAAAACATACTACTGAAAGTGCCTTTACCAGTATCAGAGATTTTCATGAAATAGATCCTGTACACCTCGAAAATAATACAGGAATATTCACTAAGAAACCTTCACTTCAGGAATTCCCTGTTGTCACAATAAGTAAGATTGGACGCTCACTGCTCTGCTCTTGTACCTGTAACGCCCCTGAAGGTCAACTTTGTGCACATCAGGCAGAAATTATTCATGCCATTCTGGAAAAAAAGAACTTTCTTGTCTTCTTTGATGATGATCTCCGCAGGAAAACCATTATTCCGAAAGCCAAAATATATGGCATGGAGCATGAATCTAATCTGGATTTGTATTTCCAGGTTAAATACATTGAAGGAAAAATTGAAATCATTCCTAAGATCAAGGAAATGATTCCTATGGACGAACAGATGTTTCAAAGAGATCTTCTTCCTCAGCATCCATCCAAACTGGAAGAACTTTCATTATTGGAAACAGGCAAAAAACAGATTTTGGTCATGGGTAAACACCGCTATTACAATCATCTGGTATTCTCTCTGATGGAAGCGGAAATAACCCAAACTGGCAAGATTAAAAACCCTGTCACCCCAGTAGATGCCATGCAATTGATATGGAAAGCTGAAAAGCCTCAGGAAATAAAATTTTTTACTGCAATTATGACCTTCCAAAATAACTATAACGAAGATTATAATCCTGCGGAACTTGAAGCTTTGAAACTTATTGTACAGAATCCTCTTGCATTGGAAGTGTACTATCACGACCGTGAAATTGCTGAAACGGTGTCTTCAAAGTCTCTTACTCCTACTCAACTTAACACTTTAGATGCAGATATACAACTATCTGTATTTAAGAAAGATCCTTTTTATGAAATAACAGGAGAATTACAATTGAATGACGTTTCTGTCCCTTTCAAAAATATTGTTCTCAGAAATGAGTATTTTGTATATAACCAAAACATTTTCAGCTTTGTAAATCATCCTGACATGCTTAAAGTCATCAGGTTTTTTAAAGCCAATAATGAGATTTTGCTTGTTCATTCTTCAAAATATGAAGATTTCATGCGCAATATTCTTCACACACTTGAAGAACGTATCAATATCAATTACAGCCATATACAGCCTGCAACAAAAGCACAGCTTAAAGATAAAAACTATCAGATAGAAAAAGTAGTTTATCTCCGTCAGCAGGAAAATTATATCGGAATTACCCCGGTCATGAAATATGGAGATGTTGAAGTTCCGGTTTATTCAAGAAAGCAGATTTTTGATACGGACCAAAATGGCAATCCATTCAAAATAGAAAGAAATGATGCAGCAGAAGCCCGTTTCACTTCGCTGATTATGCAACAGCATCCTGATTTTGAGGAACAGATGGACGGATATCAGTATTTTTATCTCCACCGAGATAAGTTTCTGGATAACAACTGGTTTCTTGAAGCATTTGATAACTGGCGCAGTGAAGGCGTTACGATTTTAGGGTTCAATGAATTAAAAAACAACAAACTCAGCCCTCACCGGGCAAAGATCAACATACAGATTACCAGCGGACTGGATTGGTTCAATGCTCAGTTAAAGGTAGGTTTCGGGCAAAAAGAGGCTACATTAAAACAACTCCACAGAACGATTCGCAATAAAAGTAAATTCGTTCAATTGGATGATGGCAGCTTAGGAATTCTTCCAGAGGAATGGATGGAAAAAATAGCGGCTTATTTTCAGGCTGGAGAGATTGATGAGGAACTTTTAAAAATTCCAAAAATCAATTTCACGGAAATATCTTCTCTTTTCGAAAAAGAAGTTTTGAGTAAAGAAGTTCAGAATGAAATCAGCACCTATTTCTCAAAATTCTCAAAGATCAAAAAGATACCCGCTGTTGCTGTTCCGGCGGGTTTAAAGGCAGAATTAAGAGATTATCAGCATGAGGGACTCAACTGGCTGAGCTTTCTTGATGGATTCAATTTCGGAGGTTGTCTGGCCGATGATATGGGGTTGGGAAAAACCATTCAAATCATTGCTTTTATCTTGTCTCAGAAGGAAAAACGAGGACATTCTACTCATCTCGTTGTAGTTCCGACTTCGCTTCTTTTCAACTGGCAGGAAGAGATCAGCAGATTTGCCCCTTCCGTCAAAGTGTTGTTGCACTATGGAGCAGACAGACCCAAGACCACCACTCATATGTCTGATTATGATGTAGTTTTAACGACGTATGGAATGTTGCTTTCCGACATTCGCTTTCTGAAAACCTTTACCTTCGGCTATATTTTCCTAGATGAATCCCAAACAATCAAAAATCCAAATTCGGAACGGTATAAAGCGGCCCGTCTGCTTCACTCCAGAAACAGAATTGTACTGACAGGAACCCCTGTGGAAAATAGTACTTTTGACCTCTACAGCCAACTTTCTTTTGCCTGCCCAGGACTATTGGGAAGTAAACAGTATTTTAAAGATATTTACGCGATTCCGATTGACAAGTTTGAATACAGCAAACGCGCTTTGGAGCTTCAACAAAAAATAAAGCCTTTTATTCTCCGCAGAACCAAGAAACAGGTTGCGACAGAACTTCCAGAGAAAACAGAAACGGTGATCTACTGCGAAATGAATGCTGAACAGCGCCGGATCTATGATGCTTACGAAAAAGAACTTCGCGAGTATATTGCAGCTAATGACGATGATGAGTTGAACAAGAACAGTATTCACATTCTTACAGGGCTTACAAGGCTTCGTCAGATCTGTAATTCGCCTGTTCTCATTAAGGAAGGATACTCCGGGGAACATTCTGTGAAAATAGACATCTTAACAGAGCAGATCCTCGGAAAGTCTAAAGATCACAAAATCCTGGTATTCTCTCAATTTGTCGGAATGCTGGATCTGATTAAAGCCGAATTGGAAAAACATGGTATTGCTTTTGAATATCTGACAGGACAAACCAAAGACCGTGGTGAAAAGGTGGCTAATTTTCAGAACAATCAAGACATCAGGGTATTTCTGATCAGTTTAAAAGCAGGAGGTGTAGGGCTGAATCTTACCCAGGCTGATTATATCTATCTCGTAGATCCATGGTGGAATCCTGCGATTGAAAATCAGGCTATAGACCGCAGTTATCGTATAGGACAAACCAAAAATGTAATTGCAGTCCGCATGATATGTTCCAATACAGTGGAAGAAAAAATTCTTACGCTACAAAAGAAAAAGAGGCAACTGGCTCAGAATCTGCTTAAAAGTGACGGAACAAAGTTTCAGGGATTGTCAAAACAGGATCTGATGGACTTATTAGAGTCTGATTCATAAGTATTATTTCTAAAAATATTTGCCACGAATGTCTTTCCATGTGTAAAAGATATTCGTGGCAATTGTTTATTTTACTGGTAATTAATTTTCCTGTCCAGATCAATAGGATTGTTGTATTTTTTGATGTTTTCTCTCAATCTTTCATTGATTTCCCTTCTGTTGGCTGGGTTTACTTTAGTTCCGTCATTCAGAAAGAACTGATCTGCCTGGTTTCCATTTCTTAAAAAATTGATGGGAGAATCGTAATAGGCCAGTTTTGTCGTTTTATATTTATCCCAAGTGGTAGAAACTCCGTTTTGCTTGGCCATATCAATAAACATATTTTTCACAGGTTTATCGAGCTTGGTGGATTTTACCAATTCAAATTTATAATTGTTCTTATCATCATACAGTTCTACAATAAGCCCCGGAAGCCCATGAAACTTATACGGTCCTTCCTGAAAAGGAATCTCTTTGGCAAACCACGCAGTCCATTCTCTTCCGCCAAAATGAGTCGTTGCTTTTTGTAAGACAAGATCTTTAACTTTTTTGTTTTCGTTTGTTAGTTTCCACTTTTGGGAATCTTTGGTCTGAAGCTTTAAAATGGTATTTTCCAAGAGATCGTATTCATCATAAAGTTCTTCTCCGATTTTGTGCGAAACGATGGAAGAGGTATTGAGTTTAGTATCTTTAGGAAATTGAATATTCCTGGAAATCAACGAATCAGCAATAAAGAAATCTCTTTGGTAATAATCGGTTTTATCTGGGTGAATGTCAAGATGGAAGTTTTCTTTTGTCAAAAATTCTGATCCTTCCTCTTTTTTATACATCACATCGTAAATAAACCGATGAGTTTGAGCCTTTGCCCAGAGCCCTGCAGCCAAAACTGCAAGAAAAATTGTTTTTTTCATGGTATTAGGTTTATCATCGTTATAGTGAAAATTCTTTCAATTATGAATCTACATTCGTGTCTCCATTTAAAAAGTAAACTCTAATTAAAAAAATCATTCACTACATACGATCATCATTAAAAATTTGCTGTAAAAGTACTTGCTATTTCTGAACTTCTCAAAACCCGAACATGATAAAGTTTTACTAATTTTTTGAACTAAATGTTAATACTTATTTTTAAAATTTAACAATTAAGCATTTTAGATTTACTTTAGTTAAAATCCTCTTAAATAAAGCTTTTCAGAAAGTATCAAAAAAACAAAACCGGCAGGATAGAACCTGCCGATAAAAAACAAAAATTGATATGGATATGATTAGATATGTGTTTTACTTTTTGATCACTTTTTCGGTGATTACTTTTTTATCTTTTGTTATAATTTTGATCATGTAAGTTCCCGGAACCAGTTTTTCCATATTAACGGTGACGGAATTTCCTTCCAGAACTCTTTGTCCTGATACAGCGTACACTTCATACTTCTCTACACCTTCTTTTACTCTGATCGTTGCCGAACCAGAAACTGGGTTAGGATAAATTTGTGCTTTAGCTGATGAATCTTTAGAAACTTCCAGTGTTGAAAGGCTTTCCAGCTGTACATTGATGGTATAATCTTCTACCTGGCCTATAAACCACCCTTGAGGGCATGGAAGGTTTTGTAGCGTGCCCATCCACGAGTTCGATTCATAGGCTTTTACCAGCCTGAAACGGGTTTGTCCAAGCAAGGCATTCATAGGAATGGTAATATTGCCCAAAACGACCCCGGATTGATGACCCGCGACCGGATCGGAGTTATCAAGATATCCTAAGTTGAATACTTCATTACTATCGAATACGTTGTTATGATTAAAATCGATGTAAGCATACGCCGATACGGTTGTTTGCCCATGGGTTCCTCCGACTACTTTAATAGGGTAATCGTTTCCCCGGTTGACATTGAAGATAACGCTTGTAAAGTTTTCAAGAACGTCTGAATTTCCATCAATCACACTGTTATTAACGATTCCTGCAAATTCTACTTCACCAATCTCGCTTACGGTAAGACTCGTTATATCCTGAGTACCGCAATAAGGGGCTGGAAAATTGATCGTATTTCCTATAATATTAACGGTGTATTCTTCAGTTTGTCCTGCTCTTAAGCTTGAATCACAGGCTGAATTGATAGAATTGGGGGCATTGGGATTTGAATAGGCTGCAACATTCGTGTTTTTAAGAACTCTCATTCTTGTGCTTCCGTTTACAGCATTCCCCGGAATCAAAATGGAACCGCTGACTGTTTGAGCATTGGCAGGATTGGCCGCTCCTATTCTTCCTAAATAGAAACTTTCTCCGGCATCATCAAAGTTCCCATTTTGGTTGAAATCGATAAAAACCACTACATCACTTGGAAAGGTACTTGACGGACCTTTTACGGATATCGGATATGTATTTCCTGGCTGCAAGTCTGTAGAGATTGTCGTAAAGTTCTCATAAATCTGTGCATTCCCGGAATTGGTTGATGATGAATTATTAATGCTCCCGAAGGTTACATTACTAATCATGTTGCTGTCGGCTCCGTACTGGAATGCAGGCATACAGTATTGTATCTGAGCATTCATCAGTGAGCAGAGCACTACAGCATAAAAGGTAGTTAGTTTCTTCATTTATATTCAAATTTCTTGAGATAAATTTATATTTATTTAGAATCAATAAAAATAAGAATGTAATGATATTTGTCAGTTTATTAATATTTACATCCAATTTAATCTATAAGTATCAACAAATCATGTGATTAATTTTCAATATAAAAATATTAAAAACTACCACCCTTATCTGATCTAAGAATGACAGTTTTTCGCTTTAGATTGTTTACCAGTAATACTTTGCTTTACGTTTAGCCTATGTTTTCGATAAGAATAGCTGAAGCGCCACCACCGCCATTACATATTGCGGCGATACCATATTTACCACCTTCCTGGCGTAAAACATTAACCAATGTAGCAATAATTCTGGCTCCTGAAGCACCAATAGGATGTCCCAATGCCACTGCTCCACCGTATACATTCACTTTGTCCAAATGATAACCCAAAATCTGCTGATTGGATAAAATCACAGAGGAATAGGCTTCATTGATTTCAAAATAATCAATATCTGAGATGCTTAAACCTGTTTCTTTCAATATTTTATTAATCGCTACAGAAGGTGATGTGGTAAACCATTCCGGGGACTGTGCTGCGTCTGCATAGGCAACAATTCTGGCAAGCGGGTTCAGATTATACTCTTGAACGGCTTCTGAAGAACCGAGAACAATAGCAGCGGCTCCATCATTAAGATTGCTTGAGTTAGCGGCAGTTAGGAAACCGTCATTTTCAAAAGCTGGTTTTAAAAGGGCGATTTTTCCGGGGATCAGTTTATCTATATCTTCATCTTTATCTACAAGAATTGTACTTTTTTTACCTTCAATGGATATATTCACCAACTCATTGTGAAATTTATTGTTGGCAGTAGCCTCTTGAGCTCTCTGATAAGAAAGTAAAGCATATTCATCAAGCTGCGGTCTTGTAAGTCCATACTTTTTTACTCCCAGCTCTGCGGCACTTCCCATGTGGAAGTCATTATAGACATCCCATAAGCCATCTTTAATCAATCCGTCTGTGAGGCTCATATCTCCCAATTTTTTTCCCTGTCTCAGGTAAGTGTAATGAGGAACATTGCTCATGCTTTCCATACCACCGGTCATGACGATATTTTCCAGCCCCAGCTGAATTTGCTGAGCACCAATCATCGCAGCTTTCATTCCTGAAGCACAAACTTTATTAATGGTAGTCGCATCTTTTTCTACAGGAATATTAGAAAAAATAGCAGCTTGTCTGGCAGGTGACTGCCCCACTCCTGCACTCAGTACATTTCCCATATACACACTGTCTATATTTTCCGGGGCCAGTTGGATACTTTCATAGGCGTTCTGTATCACAATAGCTCCTAACTGAGGTGCTGTAAAACCCGAGAGACTTCCCATGAATCCTCCAACAGGGGTGCGTTTAGCGGCAATTATAAATACATCTTTCATAATTTCATTGAATTTTATTAAATACTATGGTATATTTTCGATTAAAATGTTTTTAAATATCATATTAACAAATATAAACAAAATATACCGATTGGTATTATTTATGATAAAAAATAGGTCTTACTCTTCCTTGTAAGACCTTTTATGATTATTCTCTGCTTAGCTGATCGAGCTTTTTCAGTAAAGTCGGTATTCTGAAAGCACCGTGCATCTGTTCAATTTTTGATTGTATTTCGTCTACATCTGCGCCTTTTACTGTTAAAAAAAGAGGAGTCTTACTTTCTCCCCGAAGTACACTTCTCCTTTGAGAATCCTCAGAGTTAAAACCATTTTTAGCAATCCCAACAACAGTATACAGTTCCTTCAAAGCTTCGTAAAGATGTCCTCCAAGGCCCATTTTTCCTTCATTGTCAAGGGTTACATAACCATCAACGATAATAATATCACCTGGTTTTAAAGTTATTTTGCTCAAAAGACTCAAAATACATGGCAGTTCTCTTTTGTAGAACGCTCCACTTTCGTATTCAGAATTAACATCGGTTTCTTCTACAAAAACTTCGGTCTCTTTCTCAGATGTCCAATTTTCAAATGCCAGACATACTGTATTGGCATACTCTTCATAATAATAGGTATCAAACGCGTAAATCATACTTCTTTTCTAAAAAAATTCTCCAAAATGCCATAAAATTCCTGACGGATCATGTACAAAACATTCTTTTCCCCAATCCATCGTCCTTACAGGAGTCAGCTTTACGTTTTCATATTTTTCGGTAAGGTCTAAAGCAAGAAGGTTTTGCCAAAATTGATCTGTATTGTCCACTTCAATAAAAATCATGGTATTATCTACCCAGTCTCTGGCATAATAGTCCTGAAGATAAAAAGCGATATCCTGTTTTTTAAACAGTGAAAGTTTTGGTTCTAAAGGAACTTCTTCGAAACCAAGATCTTTATAAAAGTTTCGGCTTATGTCAAAATTCTGTGCTCCTATAAAAGGACGAATGGATTTCAGTTTTGGTATCATAGTATTTTTATTTTCAAGTTTTTTTCAGTCAATGCAAGTTTACCATATTCTTTTGCCTGGGTTTTGTTTTTCTTCAAACCAGACTAGCGTCTGATAATTTCCCCTTATCAAAGTTTAAAACTTTGGAAAAGGGAATCTAATCCTGAACTTGAAAGTCTGCTTCCTTTAGACAAATCTCTATCCGTGAAATCTTTTCGATGTACGAATGATCTTCTTCATTTTATAGATCAGTAAAGATATTTAATTCTAACGAAAAAAACCTGTAAAATTACATTACAGGCTTTCAGAATTTCAGAGATCTGCTATTATTCTCCCAGAAAAATATTTTTAACTTCTTTATGGAAACCGTCCTGTCCTACTGCATTTCTTAATGCAAAAAGATCTTTGGCATCATTTCCTGCAATATATTTCAACTGCGCTTTATCATCAGTTGCTGCTTCGTACACAACTTCGGCAATCTGCTCTGCACTTGAATAAGATGCACGCCTTTCAGGATTACTAAAAACGGTATATATTTTGGAAAACATCTCGTCATAAGCTTCGTGTTTGGAAAGATCCAGACTTCTGCCTGCAAAATCTGTGGTAATACCGCCCGGAGCAACTGTTTTTACTGTAATACCGAAAGGTTCCAGCTCATATGCCAAACTTTCACTCCATCCTTCTACGGCAAATTTAGTAGCGTGATATACAGAATTCATCGGGAAAGTAACAGATCCTCCAATGGAAGTTGTAGAAATAAACATTCCTTGTCCTTTACTACGGAAATGTGGAATAAAAGCTTGTGTAACTCTCATCACTCCTAATAAATTGGTGTTGATATTTCTGAAAATCTGATCTTCATCAGCTCCTTCAAAAGGACCCGCCAAGCCATATCCTGCATTATTGAACACAACATCTACGTCAAATTTTGAAATAACTTCAGCAACAACTTGCTTTACCTGTTCACTGTTTGTAACATCAAGAGCCATCAAAGTCACATTAGGCAACTGATTCAGCTCTTCTTCGTTTTCAGGTTTACGCATGGTTGCAATTACTTTCCATCCTTTATCAGAAAAAAGTTTTACAGCTGCTTTTCCTAATCCGGTAGAGGTACCGGTCATAAAAATTGTTCTCATTTGTATAAATTTTATTGTTTAGAATGAATGTTCATTCCATGTTTGTGTTAAATTTTTTTATTCTTTTATCGCATCCCAAACCATTCTTAGCTGTTGCTCCAAATGTCCGTTATTTTGATCTTCATTTTTCATATTGAGTACCCAGCGCACATAATTGGTTAATGTGCCTCCCAGAAACTGTATGATAGCTTCCATACTTATTTCTTTAATGATCCCTTCTTTTTGACCTTTCAGAATCAATTCAGTTATAGGCAAAAATTCTATACGTCCTTCTTCTCTTGTTTTTTCAGTAATAACAGGAGAATTCTGCATTTGATCCATAAAAAAGAAAAATTCCGGATTCTGGGTGTTGAAGTTAATGAATGCTTTATAATAATTCAGAAAGGTAATTTTCAGAGAAGGTTCATTAGATTCCTGAATAACAAACTGTACTTCAACAGATTTTATATATAAATAAATAGCATTAATCAGCTCTTCTTTGGTAGAAAAATAATTATAAATAGTGCCCATTCCTGTACCAGCAACTTTCGCAATTGCAGACATGGGTGTAGACTGTACCCCTTTCTCTATAAGGAGTTTCATAGCCGCAATAATTATTATTTCTTTTTTATTCACTTTACAAAAATAAAAACATGGAATGATCATTCCATGTTTTTATAGTTAAATTATTCTTAAAATTTAATTATTTTCTGTCAACCACAATTCTTTCTGCTCTGTTTGCAATGTCCCAGGCTGTAGTGAAAATTAACTGAGTTCTCTTTTCTAATAAATTATAATCTATTTTATCAGGATCATCGGTTGGTTTGTGATAATCTTCATGTATTCCATCAAAGAAAAATGCAACGGGAATATTATGTTTCGCAAAGTTATAATGATCTGAACGGTAATACAATTGTTCAGGATCATTCAGATCGTCATATTTATAGTTCAGTTCCAGATTATTGGTTCTTTTGTTGGCGGCTTCGTTGATTACTTTTAGCTCAGAGCTTAGCATTTCAGATCCAATTACATATACATATTGTTTTCCTCTGTTCTCAGGATCATCACGACCAATCATATCGATATTAAGGTCAACTACTGTATTGGCTAATGGGAAAACTGGATTTTGAGAGTAATATTCCGAACCAAAAAGACCATGCTCTTCTCCTGTTACGTGTAAAAACAGCACAGATCTTTTAGGACCTTTACCTGCTTTTTTAGCTTCCTGAAAAGCTTTGGCAATTTCCATAACCGCTACTGTTCCGCTTCCATCATCATCGGCACCATTGTATACGACTCCATTTTTTACCCCAACATGGTCATAGTGAGCAGAAACGACAATGATTTCTTCCGGTTTTTCGCTTCCTTCAATGAAAGCCAGGATATTTTCAGAATCCGGAAGGTTGCCTCCACCTCTTTTCTTCATGAAATCTGCAGGAACTTTCTGATAGTAAGAACCTAATACTTTAGGTGCAGAAATTCCCAGGTTTTTATAATAATTGATGATATACTCTCCCGCTTTCTTCTGGCCCTTGCTTCCTGTGTCTCTTCCTTCCATATCGTCAGCTGCAATCACGTACAGATTCTTTTTTAGGTCTTCTGCTTTAATCATTTTATAAGCGTTAGAAAAAGCCTTGTCGTGTTTTGTAGAAATAGGATGCGATGATGCAGCATCAGGTATTTTGGCCGTTCCACAGCTTACAAGTACAGCTATAGAAAATAGTGGAATAAGTAGTTTTCTCATAAAGAATAAATTTCTTAAAAGTAACAATTTTTATTGAATCTCAGCAATAGTACCATAAGATCTTCTTTTTTCAAAAAAACAGAAACAACATTATAACCTTGGCAAAAATAAAAGCAATGTGATATCAATTTTTTATTACATTTGGGAAAATTACAAAATAGATGAAAGAAATTCAAGGGTTTACTCATTATTCCTTTTTCACCGAAATGTCTGAGCTTGCTGTAAGAAACAACAGCTTTGATCTTTCGCTGGGACTTCCCGATTTCGATATTGATGAAAGACTGAAATCCTTTTTAAAAGAATCTGCAGAACTTGCTCCCCACAATTATGAGCCCCTTTCCGGAAATCCGTTGCTGATTGAAAACATTGTTACTTTCAATGCAAAAAGAAAAAATATGATCTCCGTTACAACCCATGAGGTAACGGTTGTTCCCTGCGCAACTTTTGCTTTATATACAGCCTTGAAATCTATTCTCAATCAAGGTGATGAAGTGATCATTATTCAACCTTCTTATTATACCTACGGACCTTCTGTTGTGATGAACGGCGGGATTCCAGTTTATTATGATCTTAGCCCTGATTTTAGTATAGATTGGAACATATTTAAGGAGTGTATTTCGGAAAAAACAAAAGCTGTGATTGTCAATTCTCCGCAGAATCCAACAGGCACAATATGGAAAAAGGAAGATTGGGCCCAATTGTATGAATTGATCAAAAACAGAGAAATTTATTTGATTTCTGAGGAAATCTATGACACATATTGCTATGATGACGCTGAGCATTACAGTTCATTTATTCATCCTGAGCTAAGAAATCGTACGTTCTGTATTTTTTCTTTTGGGAAAATGTTTCATACTTCCGGATGGAAAGTAAGCTATCTGCTGGCTTCTGAAGAACTAACGGCTTTGTTCCATTGCCATCAACAGTATATTTCCTACAGTGCAAATGCTCCTGCACAATATGCTCTGGCAAAGTATCTTGAAGTATTTGATCCAAATACCAATAAAATAATCATGCAGAAGAAAAGGGACATCTTCAATGAGCTTATCAGAGAAACTCCTTTATTGGTTGAACAACAGGCGGAAGGGAGTGTTTTTCAGATCGTTAATTTCAGGAATGTTTCCAAAACGATGACAGATATTGAGTTTTCAAAATGGCTGACGGTGGAGAAAAAGGTCTCCTGCCTTCCTCTTTCTGCATTTTACAATTCGAGGGAGAATTCGGATTATATAAGATTTAGCTTTGCTAAAAAGGATGAAGTGATTGTGGAGGCTTTAGAGCATTTGAGAAAAAACCTTTGATGCTTAGAGTTTTAAGCACAGATTATTGGGGAGATTTTATGTTGGTGAATATGTTTTTAATGATTACTGATAATGTTATGATAATCCTTTTTGAATATTCTTCTTTGATGTATATAATAAATAAAAAAGCACCGTAACTTGCGGTGCTTTCTTATATTTTATTAAATGATTTTAAATAGCCAGGACTCTTACATCTATTCTTCTGTTTTTGGCTTTGCATTCGTCGGTGTCGTTAGCTTCACAAACGGGATGCTGTGATCCATATCCTTCAGCTTCTACTCGGTCTGCAGGAACCCCTAATTCCAACAGTTTAAGTTTTGCTGTTTGTGCTCTCAGGTTAGAAAGTTTCTGATTACTGTCTTCATTTCCACTGTTATCTGTATAACCTCCCAATTTTATTTTAAGAGTCGGATAAGCATTCAGCATTTCCGCAAGATTGTTGAGCTGTAGCTCGTATCCTGCTTTCAAATCACTTGATCCGGTTTCAAAGTAAAGATTTTCAACGGTGTACCATTTATTTGGATCCAGCACAGATTTATCTTTATTATTAACAGCATTATACAATTGATAAAGCTGACTTTCATCTCCTATCGCTATGGTTTTTCCATTATTCAATTTTATTTTCTGAAGGTTTCCTGTTTCGTATACAAAGTCTCCATTTTCATTGAGATGTCCTTTCACTTCTACAGGAACAGAAGATATTTTGGTATCCGATTGAATACTACCTACATTCCCTGAAGCGGCCATCAGACTCTCTAATTTAGCTTTTCTATTGGCTTCAATTTTATCCTTGTGCAACACTGCTAATGTAGGCGCAATTACTAAAGAAACGATAGACATCAGTTTAATAAGAATATTCATGGAAGGACCGGAAGTATCTTTGAACGGATCTCCAACAGTGTCTCCCGTTACAGATGCTTTATGTGGTTCTGAACCTTTATAGTAAGTCTGACCGTTGATATCCACGCCTTTTTCGAAGGATTTTTTAGCATTATCCCAAGCTCCTCCTGCGTTATTCTGGAACATTCCCATCAACACACCACTTACTGTAGCTCCTGCAAGAAAACCTCCCAACACCTCCGGACCAAATATAAATCCGACCAATAAGGGAGAAATAATAGCAATAGCTCCCGGAAGCATCATTTTTCGGATGGAAGCATCTGTGGAAATAGCCACACATTTTTCATATTCAGGTTGTGCTTTTCCTTCTAAAATTCCAGGGATTTCACGAAACTGTCTTCTTACTTCTTCTACCATTGCCATAGCAGCCTGTCCTACAGCTGTAATGGCTAATGAAGAGAAAATAAAAGGAATCATTCCTCCTACGAATAAGCCGGCCAGAACATCTGCCCGGTAAATATCAATACCATCAATTCCTGCTATACCTACAAATGCTGCAAATAAAGCCAATGCCGTTAGTGCTGCTGAAGCAATCGCAAATCCTTTTCCGGTAGCAGCGGTAGTATTTCCTACAGCATCTAAGATGTCTGTTTTCTCACGTACTTCTTTCGGAAGTTCGCTCATTTCTGCAATACCTCCGGCATTATCAGCAATAGGTCCAAAAGCGTCAATTGCTAATTGCATTGCTGTAGTAGCCATCATTCCTGCTGCTGCAATGGCCACCCCATAGAGACCTGCGCATAAATAAGAACCATAAATACCTCCTGCCAGAACAATAATAGGTAGTAAGGTGGATTCCATCCCAACAGAAAGTCCGCCAATAATATTGGTGGCATGTCCTGTGGAAGATTGTCTTACAATACTGGAAACAGGTCTTTTTCCCATCGCGGTATAATATTCTGTAATGATGCTCATTAAAGTTCCTACCACCAATCCTACCATAATGGCTCCAAAGACTCCCATTTTGGTAAATTCATGACCTCGTAGAACCATTTTCTCAGGAAGAAGGTAGGTTACAAGGAAGTAAGACGCAATTGCTGTGATGATAATACTTCCCCAGTTTCCAAGGTTCAGTGCATTTTGTACGCTGGATGTTGATGAGCCTTCGTTATCGTTTACTTTTACAAATAAAGTTCCGACCATTGAAAAAATAATTCCGGTTCCGGCGATCAGCATGGGTAAAAGAATGGGCGCAAATCCTCCGAAAGAATCATTGGAAATGGTTTCTCTTCCCAGTACCATTGTTGCCAATACCGTTGCTACGTACGAACCAAAAAGGTCTGCTCCCATTCCTGCAACATCACCTACATTATCTCCTACGTTGTCAGCAATAGTAGCGGGATTTCTCGGGTCGTCCTCAGGAATTCCCGCTTCTACCTTTCCCACAAGATCGGCTCCCACGTCTGCTGCTTTTGTATAAATTCCGCCTCCTACTCTTGCAAAAAGCGCTATGGATTCTGCACCAAGAGAAAAGCCTGTAAGAATCTCAATGGTTCTTTCCATTTCATGAGAATCTACATGAGCATCGGGAGCAAAAATCTGTTTAATGATAATAAAAAGGGCTCCCAATCCTAAAACAGCCAATCCGGCAACTCCCATTCCCATTACGGAACCTCCTGTAAAAGAAACCTTAAGAGCTCTTGATAGAGAGGTTTTTGCTGCTTCGGCAGTTCTTACATTTGCTTTGGTTGCTATTTTCATTCCAATAAAACCTGCTGATGCAGAGAATATAGCTCCAGCCACAAAGGCAAGTCCTATGCTCCAGTGTGAATTGGCATTTGTAGATCCCATCACTGCCAGTAAAATGGCTACCACTACTACAAAGTAGGTTAATATCTTGTATTCGGCCTTTAAGAAAGCCATTGCCCCATCAGCAATATGTCCGCTGATGGTTTTCATTTTTTCATTTCCTGCATTCTGCCTACTCACCCAGTTGCTTTGAATATATGTATAGATTAAAGCCACCACACCAAAAACAGGAATTAAATAGAACAAATCCATAGTTTATTATTTTTATATTAAAAAAATGTAATTAGTCTTATAAATATAATCAATTTACCAACACTTTATAAAATTCATCTATAATAATATATTATTTTGTAAATTAGTTTATCACAATTGCTAGAATTAATTATGAAAAAAATATTTCACATCCTTTTCCTGGCAGCGGCTATAAGCAGTTGCCAAAACAGAATTCCTAGAGAGAATGCGGAAACCATTTACTTTGGCGGAACAATTCTGACTATGGAAAATTCACCTCCACAGGTTGAGGCTGTTGCTGTAAAAAACGGAAAAATTCTTTTTGCAGGAACAAAATCAGAGGCTGATCATTATGCCAATCCAACGACAAAAATGGTTAATCTGAATGGTAAAACTCTCCTGCCCGGCTTTATAGATGTTCATGGTCATCTTACATCAAGAGCAGGCACTATGGATGCAGTAGACCTATCTCCCGATCCTTATGGAACGGTCAATTCCATTAAAGATTTACAAAACAGAATTAAAAATTATATTACAGAAAACAAAGTTACAGCGCAACAGCCCATTATCGGCAACGGATATGATGATGCTATTATGACAGAGCACTGCCATCCTACCCGAGCGGAACTAGATGCCATAAGTAAGACCAATCCTATTATCGTTATCCATGCTTCAGGTCATGCTAGCGTAGCCAATAGTGCCATGTTAAAGCTTTTAGGAATCACCGAATCCTCAAAAGATCCTGAAGGTGGTCATCTCGGCAGGGATAAAAAAACAGGAAAGTTAAACGGAAAGTTAGAAGAAAATGCAAGCTTTACTGCACTTCTAACCCTTACGAACAAAATAAGCACAGGCCAAAACACAGAATCTCATGCAATGCAAAATCTGATGAAAGCACAAGAAGAATGGTTGAGCTATGGCCAGACTACGATTTGCGACGGAAGAACTATGGGAGAAAGTATTGCGCTTTTACAAAATGCAGCCAATCAAAATCTTTTTAAAGCTGATGTAGTGTATTTCCCGGATTATGAATATTCTAAAAACGATTTCAATAGCCTAAAATCCAAATACATGAAGTATGGAAATCATTTAAAACTTGCCGGTTTCAAATTTTCCGATGACGGCTCTCCACAGGGTAAAACAGCATGGCTTACCCAACCCTATTTAGTTCCACCGGAAGGACAATCTAAAGATTATACAGGATTTCCCATCTTTACAGATGAAACCCTGTATACTGATTTGAAAACGTTATTTCAAAATCATATTACCGCTCAGCTTCACGTGAATGGGGATGCAGCGATAGACCAAGCTCTGAGAGTGATTAAAAGGTTAAAGGATGAAGGCATTTATAAACCGGAGTTACGGGCCACATTAATTCATGTACAAAACAGCCGTCCTGATCATATTCAGAAAATAAAAGAACTAGGAGTTATTCCTTCTTATTTTCCTACCCATACTTATTTGTGGGGTGACTGGCATTATTCAAGTGTTTTTGGTCCTGAACGGGCATCTTTTATAAGTCCTACCCACTCAGCGTTAAAAGCAGGAATTCCTTTCACCATTCATCATGACTCTCCGGTGACTCCTCCTGATCTGATTACGGCTGTATATGCAGCAGTGAACAGAAAGACAAGATCAGGAATGATTTTAGGACCTGATGAAAGAATTACTCCGCTTGAAGCATTAAAAGCCATCACAATAAATGGCGCTTATCAAGTGCAGGAAGAAGGCCGAAAGGGTTCCATCAAAGCTGGTAAACTGGCAGATCTTGTTATTCTTGATCAAAATCCGTTAACAATTGCTCCTGAAAACATCAGAAGTATAAAAGTACTGGAAACTATAAAGGAAGGAAATACAGTATATAAAAGAAATTAAATCCCTATTTGAGATCAGAATAACAAAAAGGCAGATGAAAATTCATCTGCCTTTTTTATATCTGTGGAAAGTAAATATTACCCTCCGAATTTTTCTGCGTAGTCAGCCTGAGAAGCTTTGATTACTTTCTTAGCATGTTCTGCTCCGTATACTTCCTGGATTCTGCATTTTGCAGGCTCATCCGGTAAGTTTTTGTATGTTAAGAAGTAGTGCATCAATCTCTTAACTTCTGCTTCAGGTAATTCAGAAATATCTCTGAAGTGTCCGAATGCATGGTCGTTGATCATTACTGCTACAATTTTATCATCAGCTTCACCTCCGTCAATCATTTTGAAACCACCAATTGGAATAGCTTCCATCAATAAACCTCCTGCATGAATGTTGTGAGAACTTAAAACACAAATATCAAGTGGATCATGATCTCCCATCGTCACATCAGTAGCTCCTGCTTCAATCGCCAACTTCATCACTTCATTGTGGCAGTATGTTCTTGGAACAAAACCATATAAAGCTGGAATGATATTAGAGAATTTCTGTGGCCTGTCTACCTTTAAATATCCTGTTTCTTTATCTACTTCATATTTAATAGTATCTGCAGGAACAATTTCTACAAATACGTTTACAACATTTGGCGCATCTTCTCCTGCAGAAATACCGTGCCATGGATGTGCTTTAAAATTTGGAATCATTATTTATCTGTTATTTTTTAAGTTATAATTAAAATTTCTTTTCTTAAATCTTCTATTGTTGCGGCAATATAATCGTTATCTTCCATATAATTCATGATAAAAATAGTCTTGAACTCTTCCAGTTCAGCATTTCCTTTCAATCCGTCATATGTTTTATGAAGCAAATTTATAATCGCATTCTTAGAATCTACAATATTTTTCCATGAATTTTTCGTAATGTACAACTGTTGTGAAGAATTGTACTCAAACTCATCGTTGATGGTTTTTTCGGTAAGAAAAATGAATTCATGAACAGCAAGCCCTTTATCAAATTTCTGAACCAGGTTGGAAGGTTTTATTCTATCCAGAAACAAGGTCATCCTTTCATAAGAATGTGCTTTGTTTTCAGAATTAGATTTTATGCTAAGCAACTTGATTTCCTGATTTTTAAGGGTAATGTATGAATGTACAAATTGTCTGAGCAAAACCAGAAAAGGAATCGCAATGACTGCAGCAAATGCATAGGGTAAATATCCTGAAAAACTCATCATAATTTTAGACTGCAAAATTACTAATTATTTTCCGTCTTCTAAAGAGTTTTTAAAGATATCCACTTTAGAATTCTGAATATAGATCATAGAAAGTATAATTAATAGGTAAAAGCCCAGCATCATGCGGTTAACCAAAGACGGAAAAACTAAAAATCTTAAGAATACCGTCCCATAAATAATGGCAAAAAATAAAACCTGAATCTGATTTTTTCTGCTTTTTAATGAAAAATTATTAGCCAGAATGATGACCAAAAAAAGTAACATAATGGGAAAATAAGAAGAATTGAACTCCAGCATAATATTACTTTTAATAAACTGTACATAATCTGCGAAAACGAATGGGTCCGGATTTGATACAGGATAAATCTGAACTTTGGTAAACTGATTCATGAATAAAGTAGACCATGAAACCTGATTAAAGTACTGGATCAAAAAGAAAGAAAGGAAAAGATAAACATATGATAGCCGTAAAGATCGGGTGTCAACCTGCAAACTCTTTCGGTAAATATATATAAAAACATACAAAAACGAGTAAAAAATAAAGTACTCTGGCCTGGTGAGAATACATAGCATGGCAAAAATACCAGCCACAAAGAAATTCTTTCTTACTGTGAAAATATAAAAGCTTAAAAGCAGTAATAAACAGGATAAAGAGTCCGCGGAAGCATGCCTGCTGGATTCTAAAAGCGGCTTGAATAATGAAAATAAAACCGTAATAATGAAAGCCAGCGTATAATTTTTCAGAATCTTTATCAAGAAAGAAAAAATCAGAATGAGAATCAGTGCGTAAGAGATAATCGAGATTAAGAATGTAGATGTGGAAGCACTAAAACCAAGCTTAAAGAATGACCAGTTGACAAAGTTATACAATGGTTTCACGACAAAAAGCTGCAGTTCTTCTTCATATGCTTTTGGATTTTCCGACATGGTTTTATAGTAGGTACTTTCGCCTTCTGCCACCTCTTCCACCATAGCATCTACAGGGTCCAGACCTGCAAAGTGCGGGTTTTTCTCTTTCAGTTCGTCATATACCTTCTTGTGGATTTCTTCAATTTTCATATGGGGATATTCTGTTTTATAGATCAATCCCATATAAGCTTCCATATCCGTATTGTAATACTGATGGGTATAGAGATAGTATGACATGATGCATACATAGATTGAAAATATAAAAACAAAAATATTTTCCCTTTTTTTCATACGTTCATTATAAGACCACAAAAGTAAAAAACTATCTTTCTAAAAATGCATTCTTTATTGAATCTGTTTAATTTTTTGTAATAAATTATATACAAACCTAACTTATACTCACCAAGAATGCACGAATCTTCCTTATTCGTGCATTCATAGTTCTTAAAAAACAGAAAAAATTAGTCTATTTTAAAGCTAAAGTTCAAATAAAGCAGGTCTTTGTGTTACTTCATGATAGCAAACACTGTTTTCATCAAAGAAATGATATACCAAACTTTTTCTGGTTTTATTTTTATCGGTGTGCGGCTCTCCTCCATGCAGAATATTGGCGTGCCATATTAACAAATCTCCTTTTTTTGCCCTAAAAATTTCTTTTTTCAGGCCTAATTCCTTGACCTTTTCTTCAAGAAATTCTTCATAAGCTTTATAGCTTTTTTTTCCAATTTTTAAGCTGGTTCCTTCATTATCATAGTCTGAATTCAGGAAATAAGGCAACTTATGGCTTCCGGGAATATAATGAAGGGCTCCATTGGTTTCATCCACATCTTCCAGGGCTATCCAAACTCCCAAAAGACCTCCCAGCGGATAAGTCGTCATATGAATACTGTCTGAGTGGGTTTTCTGCTGACTTCCATTAATAAAATTGATACTTTGAAACAATTTAGATTTCCCGTCCAGTAAAACAGATAAAAATTCTAGCAGCTCTTTATCATTTCCAATATTTCTAATGATTTCGGAATGATGAATGGCAAACATCAGCTTTCCTCCGTAACGGAATTTGAGAGTTCCGTCCTGCATTAGTTTTTCGATTTCTGCATTGATTTTGTCTGCGCTTTCAGGACTTAGAAAATTTCTCAGAATCATATACCCATTATCATCATATTGACGGGCACTTTCTTTGTTTTCTTCCGACAGGGTTTTAAAAAAAGGAGTGGCTTCCAATTGTGGATAATCTATTGATCTTTCTTTGGCTGGAAGGTGAGAAAAATCTTTACTGGAAATACTGGAAAAATAACTCTTATTAATTCCGTACTTTTTATACAGTGGAATATTGTGCTTTAACTTATTCTTTTTAAACAAGTTATAAAGCATATATGATAATTTATAATTACGAATCTGTTGTAACATAAGTTGTTTCAATAAGTATTTTATAAAGTTACGGAATATTGCTTAATTAGAACCAATCTAAACAACTCTTTTCGCTATAAAAAAGACTTTCTGTTGACGGCAAGATATCCAAGTTTCTTAAAAAGTTCTTTTTTTGAATTTTCAATAATTCCATAGGGTCTTAATTCTGGACGAAATCCTCTGAAAAATTCTTCAATGTTGGGAAGTTCTCCGCCTTCAAAATCAAATATATGGGTATCTATGGTTTCTTTAATCCTTTGATCAATCAATACAGAGGCTCCTGATAGTTTCACATAATCTTTATCATTAAAGTTTCCCAAAAGAGCGACCATTCCATAATCTGAATACGTTGCAATAACGTTTGCTATGGTATTCTGATAGTAAAAAGCGGTAAATGTAAGATATTTTAATTGATGAAATATTTCGAAAATCCTCATAAAATCAGACAAATCACTGTCTTTACTGGTTCCGATCGTGTTGGTTTCTATAAAGTTTTTGGCTTTATCATAAGAAATTTCTTTTATTTCTGATTCCTTAAGAACATCCTCACCGAGGCGTAGCTTTCTTTTTCTTTTGGGAGAATATTTCGCATATACCGTTTCATAAGATTCAGGATAAAGTAAAAAATTTTTCTTAAAACGAATCTTTGTGTGAAATTTATTAAAATCATTAAAAGTATAGATCCTGATCATATAATTCTTTTCCAGATATTCTAAAAAAGTTTCATTAAGATCCGCGCTATCTTTCTCTGAAAAAATACCCAGCTGCTGACAAAGTTTTGGGTTATGCACAATTTTCATTCCATATTTTCTCACATAAGGAACAGGCATAACGGCTTCGTAGTCTCTGTAAACCAGAAGTTCCCATTGTTTTTCTGAAGTAACATCCAGAAAGTGCCGGGCAGCACTGTATTTTCTTTGTTCAGAATTTTCTAAACACTGAGTGTATTTTACAAAATCAATTTCATCGTATTTTAATCTTCTAATCATAATAAACCTTCGTCCGAGAAAATAAAATATGTATTCTGTGTGATAATAATATGGTCTAAAAGCTGGATACTTAACGTATTTCCAGCTTCTTTTATTTTCTGCGTCACTGAAATATCTTCTCTACTTGGCTTTAAACTGCCTGAGGGATGATTATGAGCAATGATAATACCGGTTGAGAAATGATCTAAAGCTGTTTTAAATAAAACCCTCACATCTACAATAGACTGGCTTATCCCCCCCTGCGTCAACTGTGAAATATGGATCACCTTGTTGCTGCTGTTCAGGAAAATAGCCCAAAATTCTTCGGTTCTTAAATCTGAAAGATGATTTTTCAACAGCACATAAGCATCATTACTGTTACCTATGATCGATTTTTCCGGAATCTCCTGTACGGCTCTTCTTCTTCCTATCTCCAAAGCGGACATGATAGAAATTGCTTTTGCTTCACCAATTCCTTTAAATTTCATAAGGTCTTTCAGAGTAAGCAAACTTAGCTGATGCCAATTATTATTAACAGATGAAAGAATCTTTCTTGAAAGCTCTATAACGCTGTCTTCTTTATTCCCACTACTTATAATGATGGCCAGCAATTCAGAATCTGAAAGTGAGCTTTTGCCTTTTAGCAGAAACTTTTCTCTGGGCCGGTCATCTTCAGCAAGAAATTTTATAGACATGGAAATAGTGTAATAAATGTTGATTTAATAGAAAGCGTATAATACAATTGGTTTTTTCGACTTATCAATATACTTCGCAGACTCTTTAAATGCATTGGCCGAAAGCATCGGGCATCCTAAACTTAAGCATGCCGGGTCATTCGACTCATTATCTGGAATACATCCGTAAGAATGAAGAACAATCGCTCTTTGCATAGCATTATCGTTGGTAGCATCTAAGCCTTTTAAACGGTAAGCTTTCCCAAATTTACCAACATAGCTTTCTCCAATGGAATATTTTCCTAAAGAAGATTGATAAGAACCATCAACATTACTGAACTGTAAAGCATCTGACCTTGGAACCACTGATCCTGAACCATGGGAAACCACTGCTTTTTGAACAATCTTATCTTTTGTAAGATCATAAACAAAATAGCGGTATTTCCCGGAAGGGATTTTAAAATTAATGAAAATAGCAAGCTCCTGATTATACCCTTTTCCCTTGAGGTAATTCTTGATTTCTGAAATTCTTGCTTGGGGAATACCCAAAGTATTCAACTGCTGAGAATCAGCTTTTGAACAGGAAATCATCGTTAAAAAAAGGAAAACTAAGTATTTCATCATTTGGAGTTGTGTTTTTTATTCGATAATCATACCGTCTTTCATAACAAGCTTTCGATCTGTAATTTCAGCGAGATTTGGATTGTGTGTTACAATGACAAATGTCTGATTATATTTGTCTCTCAAGTCAAAAAACAGTCTGTGAAGGTCATCTGCATTCTTAGAATCCAGGTTTCCTGTCGGCTCATCGGCAAAGATAATTTTGGGTGAATTGATTAAAGCTCTTGCAACCGCCACCCTTTGAGCCTCTCCACCTGAAAGCTGATTGGGTTTATGATTCAGCCTCTGCTCTATTTTTAAGTCTTCAAATAAAGCATATGCCTTTTCGATAGCTTCTCTTTCGTTCGCTCCGGCAATTCTGGTAGGCAGCAAAACATTTTCCAATGCTGTAAACTCAGGAAGGAGCTGATGAAACTGAAATACAAAACCAATATTCTGGTTTCTGAATTTAGACAGTTGCTTATCATTCATATTAATAAATGATTCTCCTGCTATAGCAATTTCAGTATCATATTTATTGAACTGTGACGGATGATCAAGAGTCCCCAGAATCTGAAGCAATGTAGATTTACCTGCCCCCGACTCTCCGACAATAGAAACAACTTCCCCAGTTTTAATATGAATATCAACGCCTTTCAGTACTTCTAAATTCCCATAAGATTTATGGATATTTCTTGCTTTAATCATGATTCAAAAATAGTAATTTGATTTTAAAATTCCATCAAAAAAAGAGGGGATAATTTTTTAAAATATTAAATTGATCCATAACGAAACAAGTCATTTGTAGTATACAATTGAAAAGAAAAAGTTAGAATGCTTATAAAATGAATATCGTTTTACAAATCTTTGGCATTTATTAAAGATTTCTATTTAATCATTTTTTTCCATAGAAAGGTTTATAAACAAAAAAACCTCCCAAAACAGGAGGTTTTTAAATATTTGTACTTTAGAAATTACAGTAACAACGTTAATGGATTTTCTAAATATGTTCTTAATGTCTGTAAGAATTGAGCACCTGTAGCACCGTCTACAACTCTGTGGTCACATGCTAATGAAAGCTTCATTGTGTTTCCTACTACAATCTGACCGTTCTTAACGATTGGCTTTTCGATAATAGCTCCTACTGAAAGGATGGCAGAGTTAGGTTGGTTGATGATACTTGTAAATGTTTCAATACCGAACATTCCAAGGTTGGAAATAGAGAATGTAGATCCTTCCATTTCGTTAGCTTTAAGGCCTTTGTTCTTAGCTCTTGAAGCCATATCTTTTACCGCTGCAGAAATCTGAGTGTAAGACATTTGGTCTGTATTCTTTAATACCGGAACTACCAATCCGTCAGGGATAGCCACTGCTACTCCAACATTGATATTTCCTCTGTGAATGATCTTGTCTCCTGCCCAGCTTGAATTTACCTGAGGGTGCTTTCTTAAAGCAATCGCAGTAGCTTTGATGATCATATCGTTGAATGAAATCTTCGTATCTGGAATAGAATTGATTTCTTTTCTAGCCTCAATTGCTTTATCCATGTTGATTTCAACCATCAGATAGTAGTGAGGTGCAGAGAATTTACTTTCAGAAAGACGTTTTGCAATCACGTTTCTTACCTGAGAGTTTGGCGTTTCTGTATCTTCACCCTGTACAAAACTTACAGCAACCTGAGCCGCAGCACTTGCAGCCGGAGCTGAAGCAGCTGGTTTAGCAGCCGGCTGATAGTTTTCGATATCTTTTTTAACGATTCTTCCGTTTTCACCTGAACCCTGAACAGCATTGATGTCAACTCCTTTATCCTGAGCCATTTTCTTAGCCAATGGAGAAATTGCCACTCTGTCTGAAGATGAAGAGCTAACAGCCGCAGCGGTTTTTTCTTCAGTTTTAGCTTCTGCTTTTTGTTCAGCTGGTTTTTCTGTTGCTGGTGCAGCCGATTTTGGAGCTCCTACCGCAGAAACATCAGTTCCTGCAGGGCCAATAATGGCCAATACAGAATCTACCGGTGCAGCACCTCCTTCTTCTACTCCTTGCTTCAATAGTACTCCATTGAATTCAGATTCGAAATCCTGTACTGCTTTATCTGTTTCGATTTCAGCAAGAAGATCACCTTCTTTTACTGTATCGCCTACATTTTTGTGCCATTTAGCCACTTTACCTTCTGTCATTGTATCAGAAAGTCTAGGCATTGTAATCACTTCTACTCCTGCCGGAACTTCAGCGGCAGCAGCTTCAACAGTTTCTGTTTTAGGCTGCTCTTCTGATTTTTTTTCTTCAGAGCCATTACTGGGAGCAGCAGCTCCACCTGTAAGACCTGAAATATCTTCTCCTTCATTACCGATAATTGCCAATACTGAGTCTACAACAGCAGCAGCACCTTCTTCTACACCAACGTATAAAAGAGTACCTTCTACTTCAGATTCGAAATCCTGAACTGCTTTGTCAGTCTCAATTTCAGCTAAAATATCTCCTTCCTTTATTTTATCTCCTACTTTTTTATGCCATTTTGCCACTTTACCTTCCGTCATAGTGTCGGATAGGCGGGGCATCGTAATTACTTCTGCCATAATTATTTTTTAATTTGAAAATTTAGCAATCTGAAAACCTGAAAATGAAAAAGGATGTTTTATCGTCTTATTTTCAAATTGTCAAATTAACTCATTATCTTTTTAGTTTTCTAATTTGTCTAAGAATGGATAGTTTTCCTGAGCGTATACATACTCGTAGATTTTATCTGCATCCGGATATGGAGAGTTTTCCATAAATTCGATACACTCTTCAACAAAGTCTCTTGATTTGTTATCGATTACTTCCAATTCTGCTTCTGTAGCCCATCCATTTTCAAGAATGTTGTGTTTTACCAATTCAATTGGATCATCATTCTTGTGAAGTGCTACTTCTTCTTTAGATCTGTAAGGCTCAGCATCAGACATAGAGTGTCCTCTGTAACGGTAAGTTCTTGCTTCGATGAATGTTGGACCGTCTCCTCTTCTTGCTCTTTCAATAGCCTCATAAGCAGCTTCTGCTACTTTTACAGGGTCCATTGCATCTACAGCAAGACAAGGCATTTCGTATCCTAATCCTAGTTTATAGATATCTTCGTGGTTGGCAGTTCTTTTTACAGAAGTTCCCATCGCATACTGGTTGTTTTCAACTACAAATACTACAGGAAGTTTCCAGTTCATTGCCATATTGAAAGTTTCGTGTAAAGAACCTTGTCTCGCAGCTCCATCTCCGAAGAAACAGATATTTACAGCTTTTCTGTCAAAATATTTATCTGCGAAAGCAATACCGGCACCTAAAGGAATTTGACCTCCAACGATACCATGTCCACCATAGAAACGGTGTTCTTTACTGAAAATGTGCATAGATCCACCCATACCTCCGGATGTTCCAGTCGCTTTACCGCAAAGTTCAGCCATAATTCTTTTAGGATCTACTCCCATTGCCATTGGATGGATGTGGCATCTGTAAGCAGTAATCATACTGTCTTTTGACAAATCCATTGCATGGGTAAAACCGGCAGGGATAGCTTCCTGCCCATTATACAAATGTAAAAATCCTCTGATCTTTTGTTTTAGGTAAAGAGAACGGCATTTGTCTTCAAACCTTCTCCACATTGTCATATCTTCATACCACTTCAGGTATACCTCTTTAGAAAATTCTTTCATGTGTTAGCTCTTGCTTTTTTATGATGAAATAGTTGAGCAAAATTATGAAAAAAACTTTGTTTTTATTCTATACATAGATAACTTTTCGTTTTTTCTGTGAAATCTATTTGCACGCGGAATGTATTATTCTTAATTTTCGACCCGATGAAATACTCATAAAGTATTTTCCTATTGATAGAATTTATCTTGTAAATATGGCAAAAAGCTTCCTATTCATCTAGCTTTTCTGAAATTATGTGCAATATAAAAATCTTACAAATTCTTTCTATTTTGCGTTCAACTTTTTTCGGCTTTAATTATTGTTAACATATCTTTTGGTTATTTCAATCCCTTCTTTTGGGCAAAAAATCTACAATTTTAAGGATATATTTTCCAATCTGATGACCCAAATCTTTTCTAAATTCGGCAAATAAAATCCCTGTTTTATTTCATATTTTATAAGCTTTACCCTTTTTGAAAGAGCTTTTACAAAGTCTTTCTTTTTTCAATAATCTCTGTATGATTGAAAATCATTGACATCAATAGATTTCCAGGGTTTCCCGGGCCCTTCTGCTTATACCTTTTCCTTGTTTTTTGCGGTTATAATGGTATATTTGATCTTTAAACTTGATTATGGAAGAAAAGCAGTCTTCATTATTACACAAAATATCAAAGGTCATTTCTGATTTTTTCAATCCTCTCGTCTCTCTCATCATTTTCTTCGTTTATATGAGTACCAGAGAGTACAGTCTGCAGGAATCTCTCCTTTATTTTGTTCCTATATTATTAATGATCATCGCTCCTGTCATTATCTGGCTAGTATGGAATGTAAAAACAGGAAGATACACCAACATGGATGTTTCCAACAGGGTTCAAAGAAAGACACTTTACATTTTCATCGCAGCTTGCGTCATCATCTATCTTATTTATCATTATATAAAGAACGGCTATATTGATCTTGTCATGCTTTTTATTTTAATTCTTCTTTTTGCTCTCCAGATCAGCAATTTTTTTATTAAAAGTTCTATGCATACAGCGTTCAATATATTTGTAGCGGCATTGTTTTTCAGTATGAACTGGGCCATGGGAATGGCTTGGCTGGGAATTGCCATTTTGGTAGGCATTACCAGAATTATCTTAAAAAGGCATACCGTAAAAGAGGTATTTATGGGAGCAGGAATAGCTTTTATGGTATCTTTTATCTATCTTTATTGCAATATTCAATTTCAACATTAGAACTCTATATGAAAATCAATCATCTTACATCCGCAGAGGAAAACTTTATGAAGCTGTTTTGGAAAATGGAATCTTTCTATCTGAAGGACGTTATGGAGCAGCACCCCGAACCGAAACCACACCAAAATACGGTATCTACCTATCTTAAAATATTAGTTGAAAAAGGATATCTGTCTACTGAAAAAGAAGGGAGAATATTCAAATACACCACTCTTGTTCCTTTGGAAGAGTATAAAAAATTTCTGTTAAAGGAGTTGTCACATAACTTTTTCAATGATGCAGGAAAAGAAATTTTAGAGCTTTTATTCACGGAAAAACTGATCTCTCAGGAAGACCTGAAAGGATATTTTGACCTTAAAATAGAAATCAAACCGACAAAAGTTGAGGAACCTAAGTTTGAATTTGCCGACGAGATTCTAAGTCCTAAAAAAGAGAAAAAAACCAAAGGAAAAGAAAAGGAAAAAGACAAGGAGAAGAAGAAGAAAAAGAAAAAAGACTAAATAACAACTTCCTCAGCCACCATGAAAACGAAATTATATGAAACTTTAAGCAAGGCTAATGAAGTCATTTTCCGCTACCCTTTAGTGTTGATCATGGCTTCATTTGCTTCAGCCGGAGCTATTTACATTCTTAAAAGCAGTTTTAATCAACCCTTTGCTTACTCAAAACTCACAACCTGCGCCTGTCTCGGAATATCCTTACTGTTTGCGGTAAAGATGCTCTCACAAAGAATAGGAAGAGAATTACTATTGCAGCTCTCCGGCATCGCCTTTCTAGTAGGTTTTTACTTTATCCTCCCTACAAGATCAAAGGATTTTACAGAAATACAAGGCTATACTATTGTCGTTACTTTCATCCTTATACATCTTTTGGTGTCTTTTATTCCTTTTTTGAAAAAAAACAGAGAGCTCGGTTTTTGGCAGTACAACAAAAATCTTTTTGTCAATTTCTTTCTTACCATTATATTCACAGGAATTTTAACCGGGGGAATTGAACTCGCTTTTTTTGCCGTAACAGAGCTTTTTAATCTTAGTTTTGGTGAGAAAATTTACTCTTATACTTTTTTAGTTCTGGCGATTTTCGGTAGTACCTTTATATTCCTCCTGTTTAACGAAAAAGGATTGAATACCCTTGAAAAAGATGGCACTTATCCTGTTGTGTTGAAATTTTTCACCCAATTTATTTTAATCCCTCTTCTTTTGATTTATGCGGTCATTCTTTATTTCTATTCTCTTAAAATATTGATCAACTGGGAGCTGCCAAGAGGTTGGGTTTCTTACCTTATCCTTGCTTACAGTATGATGGGAATTTTAGCATTGCTTCTGGTTCATCCTTTAAAAGAAGAAAATGCCAAATCATGGGTTAAGATCTTTTCAAAAGTTTTTTACTACACGATTATTCCGTTAATTGTCCTTCTTTTCACGGCTATTTTTACAAGAATTTTAGAATATGGCTATACAGAGCCAAGGTATTTTGTTTTATTGCTGGCTCTTTGGCTTTTGAGTACTGTGATTTATTTTATTTTGGGTAAAAAAACGACCATAAAATTCATTCCTGTCAGTCTATTTGCCTTTGGCGCTTTTGCTTTGATTTTCCCTTATTTCAATGCATTCAGTGTAGCTCAGAGAAGTCAGAAAGCTGAACTTTTAAAAATACTGCATCAACATCAGCTGCTTAAAAATGGTAAAATAGTTTTCCAAAAGAAAATTGACGAAAACGCACGCAGACAAATTTCTGATATATTTGAATTTCTGGGAAAAAGAAAACAAGTTGAGTTCCTATCCTCCATGCTCAATGAAAAAGATCGAATGCGGTTGGCAGACCATATAGAAAGTGGAAGTTACTATAGTATAGGATATGATATTGAGGATAAATTTCCCAATACCGGTCAACATTCCCAAATAAGTGCTGATGAAGTAGAAAGCCTGAGTATTGTTCCTGAAAATCAAGCCATAAAAATTGGAGATTATCAATACTTCATTAAATTCCCTCTCTATAATGAAGACAATAACATACAAATCAATCAGGATTACTTTTACATGAAAAGCAACCTTATTGAAAAACCATCGCTGGAAATTATCCTGAATGGTAAAGAAAGAATAGACTTCGGGCCCCAACTTATAAAACTCTTTGAAGAAAACAAAGGCAAAACCAAGATTTTAAAAACTTCCGACGTTGCCTTGGAAAGCAATTTGGGTAAGTACCATATCAAACTCGTATTTAATACACTGAATTTCGATAAATACCCTGGTACCAATTATCCGAATATCTTCTTCGACAATGCTTATGTACTGGTAAGATTGAAATAAGATCTCCTCCTCCATAACAAAAGAGACTGGTATAACCAGTCTCTTTTATTTATTATATGAATTCTTTTGATCAGAACCATAAAAAAAGCGGCTTTAAAGCCGCTTCATATTTTTTACCAACGATTTCCGCCTCCGCCACGGTTGTTGTTACCATAGCCTCCGCCTCTATTGTTGTTGTTACCATAACCTCCACCTCTGTTGTTATCGAAGCTTCTTCTTGGTTTTTCTTCTCTTGGCTTAGCTTCAGATACGTTTAGAGTTTTTCCGTTGAATTCTTTTTGGTTAAGAGCTTCAATAGCTTGCTTTCCTTCTTCATCACCCATCTCTACGAAACCGAAACCTCTGGAACGACCAGTTTCTCTGTCTGTAACGATTTTAGCTGATGATACATCTCCAAATTCTGCGAATAGATCGTGCAACTCATACTCTTTAGTTGCGTAATTGATGTTTGAAACAAAAATGTTCATTTTAAATAAATTAAAAAATTAATAAAAATTTGGTATATAAAAGAAAAACAACATAAATTAATGAACAAATATTGATTCCAAATATAAACGTATGCAAGATACAATTAAAAATTTCAAATCAAAGCTTTTTTTATATATTTCTCACATTATGTTGAATCCTAAAAAAAAAAACAAGCTTAAAAACAACACAAAAAATTAACAATCAACCAGTTAAACACAAAAACACACAATTGTTAAAATATATTAATATTTAAAAAAATAAACTTTATATCCAATTTCATAATACAATTTACATTTATTTCAATTATTTTCAAACATTATGCTATGAATAAATTGATTTCACAACAATATTATCAATTCTTATTCACAAAAACTCAAAAATACTTCCAAATAAAATAACTTTTTTGTTTCTTCTTTACCTTATAATAGAATATAGAACAACATTCGCTTTATTGGTTGAAATTTCTCTTCAGATTTTATAATTTCTTAAAAACACACCTCTTATGAAACAGCATACCACCAACTACATCAACACTTTCATTGAAGTTGCAGAAGATTCTCCTGTACTACATTCACAGACTCCTCCCGAAAAGAAAGAAAAGACAATAGCTATGCTTCAATATGAAAAGATGATAAAAAACCCTTATCAATATTCATCCGACGATATTATTTTTGAATGTTACGCTGCCAAAAACGACATTTAGGAACATGAAAAAGAAGAAGCCCGAAAAATATTCTTCTCTAAAGGACAGGCTTGCCTTCGCTGCTCTCCTCTGGCTAAAAAGTATGGCTTTGGCATTCATCATAATTCGGAAGGTAAAGTCGCTCTATTTCCCATAGAAAGTGAGGAATACCAATGCTTTTTAAATGACTCATCCGTCGTTAAAACGAAAGCGATGCGCTCCAAAAGAAAATGATTGAGAAAATGAATAATTCTGTTCAGATCAATAAATACTATTCTTTTGATAACATCAGCTTTTAACACTAAATTTGCTCAATAAATTATTAAGAACATGAACTACCATACTAGAAAATGGGTAAAACCAGAAGATTTAAATCCTAACCATTCTCTTTTCGGAGGAAGACTTTTACAGTGGATTGATGAAGAAGCAGCTTTGTATGCCATTATTCAACTGGAAAATACTAAAGTAGTTACGAAATTTATCTCCGAGATCAACTTTGTAAGTTCTGCCAAACAAGGAGACATTATCGAAATTGGTATTGAAGCCATCCATTTTGGTTCTACTTCTGTCACGTTAAAATGTGATGTAAGAAATAAAATGACTCATCAAACAATTATTACAGTTGATAAAATTGTAATGGTTAATCTGGATCAGGACGGAAATCCCGTTCCCCACGGAAAGACCAAAATTGAATTCGTAAAAGACAGGCTAAACAGCGAACTATGAAGATTTTCATAAAGAACATGGTCTGCAACAGGTGCATTGCTGCTGTTGAAAACATATTCAGTTCCTCGGCAATCAAAATCTCTTCCGTGATCTTGGGAGAAGTGGAAACCGAATCCGACATTCCTGAAGAAAACATGCAGCTTATTGAAAAAAAGCTCCTCGAAACAGGCTTTGAAAGAATTATGGACTCTGCTCATCAACTTGCTGAAAAAATCAAAAATCTGATCATCATAAAAGTAAGCGAACTTGATATTGATGAAAACTTCCTGCTCTCAGAATTCTTAAGCTCAGAACTCAATAAGGATTACAGTGCTCTTTCGAAAACATTTTCACAAAACGAGAATATTACATTGGAGCAATTCTTCATTCTTCAGAAAATAGAAAAAGTAAAAGAACTTCTTCTATATAATGAATTCAACCTTACTGAAATTGCAGGGAAATTGGGCTACAAAAGCGTCCAACATCTCTCTTCTCAATTCCGGAATATTACCGGATTCACTCCTACAGAGTTCAAAAAATTAAAAGATCATCACAGAAAACCCCTTGATCATCTTTAATCAATTTAGAGTATTGGAGTGTGTAAAAACCAGATGTAAAATTATCCTAAAAAATACAACCATCCCACATTCCAACACTCTACAACCCTCCCACCCTACACCCTTTCCTAACCCCAACCCAAATTTTATAACTATTATCCTTAAATTTATAACAGCCTTCAAAATTCATTTTGGAAATTTGTAGTATAAATTTAAGAATCATGGAACGACAGTATAAAGTACTTGGAATGACGTGTTCCGGTTGTCAAAAAAAGATATCCACTCAATTGAACAGCGTACATGGTGTAACAGCCGATGTCAATCTGGAAAACAATACCGCAACCATCACTTCCGACCACGAAATTGGACTTTCGGTTTTAAACGATGCTTTAGCAGAAATCGGAAATTATAAGCTTGAAGACCCAAACAATCCTGAAAAAACATTCATAAAACCTCAGGATCGCGTATCTCCGTCTTCAGTATATTACTGCCCAATGGAATGCGAAGGAGACAAGGTATACTTCAAGCAAGGTGAAAGATGTCCCGTGTGCAATATGTACCTTGTTCCTATCGAAGAGAAACTTGCAAAAGACCCCAATTACAAACCGACCTATTCATCTACCAACCTTCCTGAGAATTTCAAAGACAGTATTGGAAAACATTACTGCCCGATGTTCTGTGAAGGCGATAAAGTCTATGACGAAAAAGGTGATTGTCCCGTTTGTCATATGCATCTGGAACCTATCACGCAGGAACTCGTTCAAAATGAGGCATCACACCAACACAGCCACTCGCATTCTCATCACCACGATCACAGCCATCATCATGAACCTCCTAAAGTTACCGATGACATGGCAGGCAAATACTACTGCCCAATGTATTGTGAAGGAGACAAAACCTATGACTCTAATGTAGGATGCCCTGTTTGCGGGATGGATCTTGTAAAATACCCGGAAAAGAAAACCGCTAAATACACCTGCCCTATGCACCCAGAGGTGATTCGTGACGAACCGGGAGATTGCCCGATCTGCGGCATGGATCTCGTAAGAATGCCAGATAGTGGAGATGATGACGAAGATGAAACTTACAATATTTTAAAAAGAAAATTCATCATATCGTTGGCTTTCACTATTCCCGTCTTCATTCTTTCCATGGGTGGAATGTTTATCAGCTTCCCATTTTCGCATCAGATTCAGGGATTTATAGAGCTTGCTCTCACTCTTCCTGTTATGTTTTACTCGGGATGGTTTCTCCTTAAAAGAGGCTGGGTTTCTTTTAAAACCTGGAATCTTAATATGTTCAGTCTTATTGCTCTCGGTGTAGCAGCAGCGTTTATATTCAGTATTGTGGCTTTACTCTTCCCGGATATTATTCCGCATGAGATTCGTGGTCACAATCACGAAATCCCTTTATATTTCGAAGCAGTCTGTGTGATTTTAACACTTGTTATTTTAGGCCAGCTTATGGAAGCGGCGGCTCATAAAAAAACAGGAAACGCTATCAAAGAGCTGATGAATCTCTCACCGGACGAAGCCAATCTTATGGTAAATGGTGAAGAAAAAAGAGTTTTATTATCTCAGGTTAAAATCGGGGATCTTTTAAAAGTAAAGCCCGGTGAAAAAATTCCTGTTGACGGAAAAATTACAGAAGGATCTTCCATCGTAGACGAAAGTATGATTACAGGGGAACCGGTTCCCGTTGAAAAGAGCGTTGATGACAAAGTATCTTCAGGAACCATCAATGGAAATCAGGCATTTATAATGAAAGCAGAAAAAGTAGGTGACGAGACCCTACTTTCACAGATCATTAAAATGGTGAACGAAGCCAGCCGAAGCAAAGCTCCCATTCAAAAGCTTACGGATAAGGTTTCAAAGGTTTTCGTACCAGTAGTGATCCTTATTGCTGCTCTTACCTTTGTTTCGTGGCAGTTTTTCGGACCGGAAGGAAAAAGAAGTCTGTTTGCTTTTGTAAATGCAGTTGCTGTTCTTATTGTTGCCTGTCCTTGTGCTCTCGGGCTTGCCACTCCAATGTCTCTTATGGTAGGAATTGGAAAAGGGGCTAAAAATGGTATTCTGATCAAAAATGCAGAAGCCCTTGAACAGATGAACAAAGTGAATGTCTTAATTACAGACAAAACAGGAACTTTAACCGAAGGAAAACCTTCTGTAGAATACATTGAAACAATTAATAAAGGAAGTCAGAATCAGGTTTTACAACTGGCATTTTCATTAAATCAAAACTCTGAACATCCTCTTTCCAATGCGGTGATCAAGAAAGCAAAAGATGAGAATATAGCTGCAGAAAAAGTAGATCAGTTTGAAAATATCTCTGGAAAAGGGATCAAAGGAAATATTCATGGAAAAACGGTTTATCTCGGCAATGAGAATCTATTAACCTCTCATCAGATTCAGATTCCGGATGATCTGAAAAAGAAAGCGACAGAAGTACAGTCTAAAGCACATACGATTTCTTATATAGCTAAAGGGCATGAAGTATTAGGATTTATAAGCTTTACGGATAAAATTAAAGAAAGTTCCAAAAAAGCTGTAAAACAACTGATGAGTGAAGGAATTGATGTCATCATGATGACGGGAGATAACGAGCACACCGCAAAAGCTGTAGCGGATGAGCTGGGAATCAAACATTTTAAAGCTAATTGTCTTCCAGAAGATAAATTAAATGAAGTAAAAAAACTGCAGCAACAGGGTAAAATTGTAGCAATGACCGGTGATGGAATCAACGATTCTCCTGCTCTTGCTCAATCGGATGTAGGAATTGCCATGGGAACAGGAACCGATGTTGCCATAGAAAGTGCTGAGATCACATTATTACAGGGAGATATCCTGGGAGTTGCCAAAGCCAAATTATTGAGCGAAAAACTTCTTAAGAACATCAAAGAAAATCTATTCTTTGCTTTCATTTATAATGTTTTAGGAGTTCCGATAGCCGCAGGATTACTGTATCCTTTCTTTGGAATTTTATTATCTCCAATGATAGCCGCTGCCGCTATGAGTGTCAGTTCTTTATCTGTGATCCTGAATTCACTGAGACTCAACTCTGTGGATCTTAATATAAAATAAAAAAAGAAAATCTTTACATAAGGTTTTCAGAAGTTATCATAACGACCGAGAAAGGTCTTTATATTCTGAAAATTCTGAAGTAAAGATTTTTTTGTTAAAATAAAATAATTCCCAGCTTAATGAAGAATATGATTATCTTAATGATAATAGAGAAAAACTATCATTCTATCATTTATAAATGTTAAGACACAGCAAAATAAAAACCATAGTATCAATTTTAGACTATTTATCAAAAAATGCTTTAAAATTAAGTTCTTAAAATATTCTTAAAAAGGAAAAAAACAACAAAAAACGGCATATATTTTGTTAACATTCAATCAATATTTTTAACGATTTTTAACACTCTAATTTTCTACTACATTTATGAAAAAAATTTTTGCGGAAAAGTCAAAAGAGATGACTTTTCTTGGGATGGCTGTATTGATGAGTACAACATCGGTCTTATTCAATAGCTGTAATTCCAAAAACGAGGTGAATGACCCTATCCATTCGCAGGAACATCCTACCGCAGAAATAGTCCCCAAAATAGATGATGAAAGTGTAGAAACAGATAAAAGAGTTATCTATCTTACCTTTGATGACGGTCCCAATCAGGGAACCGAAAATCTTCTTAAAATTCTGGATAAAAGAAATGTTTGCGCTACTGCTTTCCTTGTAGGAAAACACGCTTATGGCAGCAAGAAACAAAAAGACGATCTGGAACTGTTAAAACAAAATCCTTTGGTTGAACTGGCAAATCATAGTTTTACACATGCTCACAACAAATATTCTGACTTCTATAAAAATACAGATGCCGTTGTACACGATTTTGACATCGCTAAAGACAGCCTGAAACTTACGGACAAAATTGCAAGAACTCCGGGTAGAAATGTATGGAGACTCAATAATATTAATGTCACTGATATAAAAAGCACTACTGCAGCAGCAGATGGTCTTAAAAAAGCTGGATACAAAGTAATAGGTTGGGATCTAGAGTGGAGACCAAGCCAGAAGATGACTTTAAAAGGAAGCCACGAAGCCATGCTAAAGAAAGTAGATAGTATTTTCTTTAACGATCTTGAAAAAACATCAAGACACCTTGTATTCCTTACTCATGATCAATACCTGAGAGATACAGATTCCATCAACGAATTGGATCTGTTTATTGAAAAGCTTCAGAAAAGCAACCGATTTGTTTTCAGAAAAATATCTCAATATCCAAAAATCAATGAGGTTCTTAATTAATAACAATTAGAGAAGCATCGATTAAGACTTACAAATCTTCTATGAAACGTATTTTCGTAGAAGATTTATATTTTTCGGCTGCTAAAGTTTACCCTTTCGAGCTTTGAACCTTCAGCTAAATTTCGGAAATTTGCAATTATGAGTATTAAAGACAATTATCACGCTATAAAAGATCAGCTTCCAACGGATGTACAGCTGGTTGCCGTTTCCAAAACACATCCGGCTTCTGCAGTACAGGAAGTGTACGATTTGGGACAGAAAGTTTTTGGAGAAAATAAAGTTCAGGAACTAATGGAAAAATCACCCCTTCTACCGGAAGATATACAATGGCACCTGATCGGGCATTTGCAGACCAATAAGGTGAAGTACATCGCTCCATTTATAGATACCATCCAAAGTGTAGATTCTGAAAAGCTTTTAACTGAAATCAATAAAGAATCAGGCAAGAACAACAGAACAATAAAAGTCCTTCTTCAGGTAAAAATTGCGGCGGAAGATAGTAAGTTCGGGCTTGAAATTTCAGAAGCAAGAGAACTTTTCCAACAATATACCGATGGAAATTTTCCTCATGTTGAGATTACAGGATTGATGGGAATGGCTACCTTCACCGAAGATGAACAACAGATCAGAAGGGAGTTTTTAACATTAAAGAGTCTTTTTGATGAATTAAATAAATTAAAAACACTGAATACCTTATCCATGGGAATGAGCGATGATTTCCCCATAGCTATTGAGTGCGGAGCGAATTCTGTGCGCGTTGGATCCGCTATTTTCGGACGAAGAGACTATTCAAAATAGAATATTTAGGTACGGTTTTTGCTAATAATTGAAACAAAAAATTTAAATTTGCAACTATGCAAAAAATCCTTATAGTAGAAGACGAAAAAGCAATCTCGGGAGTACTTCACAGTATTCTTTCAGATGAACTTAGCGATTATGAATTTGTAATCGCAGAAGACGGCCTTGAAGGCTACAAACAGGTAGAAAAAGAAGATTTCGCTTTGGTGATCTCCGATATTAAAATGCCTAAGCTTTCAGGAACCGAGCTTTTAAAACAAAGTCTTGCCCTAAAACCAGAAACTACTTTTATCATGATCTCGGGACACGCAGACATCGATTCTGCTGTTTCCTGCTTGAAAGAGGGTGCATATGATTTCATTTCCAAGCCTATTGACATTAACAGACTGATTACCAGCGTTAAAAATGCTTTAGTAAAGGAAACATTGAAGAAAGAAAACAAAAATCTTCAAACTGAAAACAAAACATTAAAGAAAAAAGTAAGTAAAAAATACCAGATGATCGGTACATCTCCTGCATTGCAAAAAATCCAGGATATGATCGAAAAAGTAGCAGCTTCAGATGCAAGAGTTCTAATTACAGGTCCTAACGGAGCCGGAAAAGAATTGGTTGCACATGCTATTCACAATCAGAGTGACCGTGCAAGAGGTCCAATGATCGAGGTCAACTGTGCTGCCATCCCATCTGAGCTTATTGAATCTGAACTTTTCGGACACGTAAAAGGATCTTTTACCGGTGCCATTAAAGATAAACAAGGAAAGTTTGAACAGGCTAACGGAGGAACTATTTTCCTTGACGAGATTGGTGATATGAGCCTTATTGCTCAAGCTAAGGTATTGAGAGCGCTTCAGGAAAGCAAAGTTTCTCCTGTAGGAAGTGATAAAGAAATAAAAGTTGATGTAAGAGTAATTGCAGCAACCAATAAAAATATGCAGAAAGAAATTGAAGAAGGTAAATTCAGGGAAGACCTTTACCACAGACTTTCTGTTATTGAAATTTATGTTCCGCCATTGGACGAAAGAAAAGATGACATCAAGTTGTTGGTTGAACATTTCTCCGGTATGATTGCTGATGAGCACGGTACTGCAGTGAAAAAGTTTGACGATAAAGCTATTGACGCTTTAAGGTCTCTTTCGTGGACTGGAAATATCAGAGAATTAAGAAACGTGGTGGAAAGATTGATCATTCTAGGTGGAAACACTGTTTCAGAAACTGACGTTGCAAGTTTTGTAAGGAAATAATTTAACGATTATTCACTATATTATAAAAATTTGCAGTCAACACTGCAAATTTTTTTTTGCCCTTATTTTAATTATAAACTATATGAATCTTAAAATATTATGAACTTTTTAAACAAAAACTATACAAAAGAATGCCTGACTTTGGCTCTGCCTGTGATGCTAACCCAGGTAGGGCAAGTTTCGGTAAACTTATTCGACAACATTATTGTCGGAAAACTTTTGGGTGCAGATGCTCTGGCCTCTGTTTCATTGGGAAATGCGGTATTTTTCTCCATATTTGTATTGGCATTGGGCTTTTCATTTGCCATTCCGCCTTTGGTTTCAGAGGCTCATTCCAGAGAAGATCACGCTACGATTAATTCAGTGTTCAGCCACGGATTTATCATCAATATGTCGGTAGGAGTTATTCTGATGGTCGTACTGCTTTTGGCAATGCCTCTACTCTATCATTCGGGACAGCCTGCCAAGATCATTCCAGATACGGTAAGCTTCTTAAGTATTATGGTGATCAGTATGGTTCCATTTATGGCTTTTCAGACACTCCGTGAGGTTTCTGAAGGACTTTCTTATACGATTGGAGTTACGAAAGCAACAATTATCGCCAATATCATCAATATTGCTTTGAACTATGTATTCATCAAAGGACTTTGGGGAATCCCTGCAATGGGCGTACAAGGATCGGCTTTGGCTACCCTTATTTCCAGAATATTTATGGTAGTGTTCCTTTATTTTGTATTGTTGAAAGAGAAAAGAACAAGACGCTATATCAAAGATTTTTCATTGAAAATTCAGGTTTTCTCTAAAAAGATGTTTGATAAAATGGTGAGACTGGGACTTCCTACAGCTTTACAGATGTTTTTTGAAGTAACAGCATTTGCAGGTGCAGCATTTATCTGCGGACTGATCTCTGCTCATGATATTGCGTCTCACCAGATTGCATTAAGCATGGCTTCTTTCACATTCAATTTATGTGTAGGATTCAGTGTGGCTTCAACCGTAATGATCGGAAGAAAATTGGGCGAACAGAATTTCGTTGAGCTAAGAAATGTAGGGATCAACAACCTGAAAATTGCTTTTATTTTCATGTGTATCTGCGGATTGGTATTTATCTTAGGGCGAAATATCCTTCCTACTTTCTTCACTAAAAAAGAGGAAGTAGAAGTGATTACTCTTGCTTCTAAACTGATGATTATTGCAGCGTTGTTCCAGCTTTCTGACGGAATTCAGGTAACGGCTTTAGGAATGCTGAGAGGTTTACAGGATGTGAAAATCCCATCTATCTATACTTTCATCGCTTACTGGGTTATCACAATACCTTTAGGTTACTTCTTCTGTGTCATCTTGAAAATGGGGGCTTTTGGAATGTGGATCGCTCTGGGATTAGGATTAACGGTTTCTGCTGTTTTCCTTGTTAAACGATTCCTTAATATGTCTGCTAAAAGAGTAAAGCAGAACATACAAACAGAAGTAGAAATACAAAAACAGTAAAATAGAAGAACGCAGGGCAATGGCTCTGCGTTTTTTTATTATTTTTGCCTTCATTAACTAACAAACATGAAAAGAACAATTGCCTTCCTTGCTTTATGTGCAGGCACTTTATATCAATCTCAAACCAATAGATTTACTTACGAACTTCAGTACCGGCAGGAACCGACTCAGGAATATAGAAAAAACCTGATGAACTTAGATATCAGTTCAAAATCGGTTAAGTTCTATGATAAAGACTTTGCAGATTATGATGTGAAAAATAAAGAATCTAACCAATCCATCTCACATTACAGCACCAAAACAGACCAGGTTCTCGAAAGAAAGCCAGACTCTTTTGATAATAAATGGTACCGAGATTTTTTTGACTATTTCGTGGTAAAAACACACGACGAAATGAAATGGAAGCTGCTTCAGGAAACCAAAGAATACAATGGATATAAACTTCAAAAAGCAACCACAGACTTTGGCGGCAGAAGCTGGAATGCGTGGTTTTCCAATGACGTAAATATTAAAGAAGGACCTTATAAATTTCGAGGTCTTCCCGGTTTAATCTTCATTCTGGAAGATACGGATCAGAATTTCATCTACAAACTCATCAACAACGAAAAGCTCACCTCAGATTACGATACACAAGATTTTGTGGAAACCCATTACGGAAAACAGGCGCTTCCAATCACCAATGAAAAATTCAATCGGTATATTGAAGATCTTTATCAAAATCCGACAAGAATTTTCTCAGAAAAATTGAAAAATGGAGGCAACTTAAGTTTTAAAAACGAAAGCGTAGAATCTACGGAAGAACTTAATAAGAAAAAAGGAATGCTTCAAAAAGGTATTAAAGCGAGGTATATCTTTATTGAAAAAGATAAAGAACCGATATTTAAAGGATAAATAGAGAATAAATACAACGGCAGTTTCAAAAATATAACAAACCTATTTAAGGTATATTATTTTTGAAACTGCTGTTTTTTATATCTTAATCAATCTTTTTACCCAATATAACGAGACTTCTTTCTACCCCATCCAAAATAGCTACGTTAGGAAGATTTCCCCAATCTTCAAAACCGAAGTGACGGAAGAGTTTTAAACTCGGCTCATTGTGAAGAAATATAAGAGCTACCAGATTATTCACTCCAAATTTCCCGGCATTGTCGATGCAATACTGAAGAATAGTCTTTCCATAGCCTTTTCCTCTGCTGCTTTCATCCAGATAAATACTTACTTCTACGGTTCCGCTATAGGCTGCTCTTTCATGAAAAGAACTAAAGCTTACCCATCCTACTATCTGCCCTGCCGAATCTTCAACCACCCAAAGAGGTCTTGCTTCCGAATTGTGATCGTTAAACCATTTTTGTTTGCTTTCTACGGAAACTTCTTCTACATCTGCAGTTACCATCCTTGATGCGATTGTTGAATTGTAAATCTCTACAATTTTCTTTAAATCGGATAATTCGGCATTTCTGAATTTTAATTTTTCCATTGATTGTAAATTCAACTTATTTGAATACAAAAATAGTAAATTTCAAAAACAACCCCATTAAATATATAATAGAATTATTTAATTTCACACATTTAAATAAATACACCCCTTAAAAAAGTATCGAAATTAAAAATTATTACTTTATAAAGCTATCATTTTATTTCAAATCTTTTAAAATTCTATTTAAGCTTCTCACGGTTATTCCCAAATAAGCTGCCATATCTTCTTTTGAGATTTGAATCCCTTGTTGGGTCTGCATATTCAACAACTGCATTACAGTATGTTCTATCGTATACAATTGTTGATAAGAAGCTCTGCTTGAAGTATTGATCATTCGTTCGGCAAATGAATCCAACAATAAATGATTAAGAGCAAGATCATTTTTGAGTAGAGATTTAAAATAGGAAACACTTATTTCATACACTGTTACTTCCGATACGGCTTTTACACTGCAAAGACAGCTTATATTTTTAATCAATTCTACTTCTCCAAGGATTTCACCGTCTCCCAGAAATTCCATGATATATTCTTTTCCGTTTTCTTCGGTTAAATAGCATTTGGCTATGCCTTCTTTAATCAACATAACCTTCAAGAGCGACTGGTCCTGTATCAACAGGCTTTTGTCACGGGAGAAAGATTTTAGTATTACCTCTTCTCTTCCCTCTTGTTTCTGATAAAGTTCTTCAAAATACCTTAAGAATGCCTGATTTGTTCGTAACATATGGATCCGGGACAAATGTCCTTTTGTGATTGAGTTTTTTTATTGAATTTTGTGACCAGAAAATTACAAAACAAAAATGAATAATCATATTACGACTATTGCTTTTGATGCGGATGACACCCTTTGGATCAACGAACCTTACTTCCAGGAAGCTGAGAAGGAATTCTGTATGTTGCTTGAAGATTATCTTCCTCAACACACGGTTTCTCAGGAGTTATTCAAAACAGAGATGAAAAACCTTCATTTATACGGGTACGGCGTGAAAGGTTTTATGCTTTGTATGGTTGAAACAATCGGCAGGGTTTCCAATAACACAGCCTCTTTACAGTTAGTGAATAAAGCCATTGAATTAGGGCAGGAACTTCTCCAAAAACCTATTGAGCTTCTGGACGGTGTCACTGAAACACTAGAAAGCTTAAAAGGAAAATACAGACTGGTAGTTGCCACAAAAGGAGATCTTCTGGACCAGGAACGTAAATTGAAAAACTCCGGATTGCAGGAGCATTTTCATCACATTGAAATCATGAGTGATAAAAAAGAAAATGATTATCAAAAACTATTAAAGCATCTGGATTGCCAGCCTGACAATTTTCTCATGTTGGGTAATTCTATCAAGTCTGATATCCTGCCTGTTCTGGAAATTGGGGGTTCAGCCGCTCATATTCCTTATCATGTGACGTGGAGCCATGAGCAACATGAAGTTAATCTTGAACATGAGAAATTCATGGAACTAAAAAGTATTGATCAAATTTTAGGTTATTTATAAAATAGAAACGTGTTCATATTTGAACGCGTTTCTATTTTTTCAAAATTCCATATCTGCAAAATTTCAAATAGTCTTTAATATATTCAGAATTATATTTCTCTTCAAAATATATCATCTTTTTATAATAAGGAATCTTAATTTTTGTATCTAAATAATACGAACACATCAAATTAACAATATTTTCAGAGGATTCTTTGTTATCTAAAACAATTTGATCTAGTTTATATTGCAAAGAATCGATTTCCTTTGGTTTCCATTGGGTTTCTATTTTAAGAGATTCTATTATATCAAGGTCAAAACTGTTGAGTCTTTTTTTACTATGAAGAAATTTATTTTTCAGTTTTTTATAATATCTGGCCCTTTTTATTTTTTCTCTTTCAAATACAATGCCCTTATACATTTCATCTGCCAAAAAAGACTGATAACCAACACATCCTGATCTTATTTTAATAGAGTCATTTGTTTCTAAATATCTTTTAAATATTTCTTCCAATACTTTTGATTTTCTGGAAATCAAGATATTGGAGATATAAGTTTTTGCAACAACATTACCATGCAGAGCAATAAATTCCAATTCCTGATCGGTTGCTATTTTACCTATTTCTGTATGAATTTTATAGGGTTCACTTTCATGACCGTCAATTCCTATGTTCTTGGATTCATACTGGTTACTTTTTGATAATTCCTGATATAATTCATTGACTTTTGGAGATAACTGTCCAAAACATGAGGCAGAAATCAGGAATAATAGAATTGTTTTTTTCATTGAAAATGATGGTCATAGTTTCTTGAGTTCGCAAAATAAAACTCGTCCAAATATGAACGAGTTTTGTATCTGTTTATTATTTCTTCAAACATTTTTCAAGGAACTGGTCCTGTTCCCATAAAACGTGTAAGATATTTTCTTTAGCCTGGTATCCATGGGCTTCTTTTGGAAGAAGAACCATTTTTACAGGAGCACCCAAATTTTTCAATGCTTGGAAGTATCTTTCCGTCTGTAAAGTAAAAGTTCCCGGGTTATTGTCTGCATCACCATGAATCAAAAGAAGAGGGGTCTTCATTTTATCAGCATGCATAAACGGAGACATTCCGTTGTAAATTTCCGGAACATCCCAATAGTTTCTCTGCTCGCTTTGGAAACCGAACGGAGTCAATGTTCTGTTATAAGCTCCACTTCTGGCAATACCGCAAGCAAAAAGATTAGAATGCGTTAAAAGATTCGCTGTCATGAAAGCTCCGTAAGAATGCCCTCCTACCGCAACTTTTTTTCTATCAATATATCCTAACTGATCTACAGCATCAATAGCTGCTGCTGCGTTTGCTACCAGCTGAGGAATGAAAGTATCGTTAGGCTCTGTTTTTCCTTCACCAATAATTGGGAAAGCAGCATCATCAAGCACCGCATATCCTTTGGTTGTCCAATAGATGAAAGATCCATAAGACGGGAATGTAAACTCATTTGGATTCTGGGTATTCTGTCCTGCAGTATTTTTATCTTTATATTCTGTAGGATAGGCCCAGATAAGCAATGGAAGTTTTTCTTTTTTTGCTTTTCTGTCGTAATTGGCAGGAAGGTAAAGTGTTCCGGTTAAAGTAACTCCGTCGTTTCTTTTGTAAGTAATCACTTCTTTATAAACATCTTTGATGCTTTCAAAAGGATTGGCAAAATTGGTTACGGCTTCTGCCTTATTGGATTTGATATTCTTTTTAAAATAATTAGGATATTGGCTTGGAGACTGCTGAGTGGTCAGAATTTCTCCTTTTGATGGATTCAGAATATCAATAATAGCTTCTTTAGCATTTTTAAGATTGGAAGTATAAAGTCTCTTCTTTTTCAAGGATTTAACATCCATTTCATCAATAAAAGGATGCTGTCCGTCTTTTGTAAACCCTTCTCCAATAAGATATGCTTTTCCACCTTTCATATCCACGACATATCTTCCGTACTGATTTTTAATGGTATTAAAGCTCCCCGGATCGCTGTAAACATCCTGAGAATTTCTGTCTTCAATCACTTTAGATTCTCCGTTATTCAGATCAACAAGGAAGGATTTTGTATTTCTAGTGTCATACCAGTCTTCTGATACAATAGCATAATGATCGTTTGTCCAGCTTACTCCATCGTATCTTTGTTTTACTTTGAAGAACGACTTTGGTGCTGCTGTAAACGGAACCTCCCAAGTGAAAATTTCGTCTCTGTATTCTGCTGCTTTTGACTGATCTCCTCCGTCTAAGGCTTCTGCGTAAACCAAGGTAGCGGGAGCGTCACTTCTCCACACAACATTTCTTTTCCCTGTTCTTACTGATGAAAATCCTTTTGGCATTATTTCGCTTAGAGGAACCTCGTTTACCACTTTTACGGTATTGCCTTTTATATCATATACTGTTGTGGTTGACGGGAATCTGCTCAATGGAACGATGTAAGAGAACGGTTTTTTAATCACGGTTGCCATCAGATAATTTCCGTCCGGAGAAAAACTCAGTGCGGCATACATATCCTGATCCTTCACCTTTTTAAGAGCTCCGTTTAAGTCTACGTTATAGATTTCAGAAGCGGTAAGAGTCTCAAAGTTTTTTTCGTCCTGAGGATTTTTTAAAAGATCCTGATAGGTTCTGTTCTGTGAAACTTTTCCATCTGCTGTAGAAACAATAGGCCCTGTAGGAAGATCTTTACTTGAATCAATTAGTGCAGGTCTGCTCTGAGGAAGCGTTTTGATCAACAAGCTTTGAGAATCATTATACCAAGTATAAGGTGATCCCAAATTTGCATTCAGATTGTCTTCTGTAATTTTTTTGGCTGTAGCCGTTTCCATATCTACAATCCAAAGTTCAACTCCTTTATTGGTTGTATTGGTAAAAGTCAGCTTTTTTTCATCCGGTGAAAATGATAAATAAGTAATTTTAACATCTGCCGGAAGGTTTTTTACCTGAACTTCGTTTTTATCATTAATTTTTCTGACCTTCAGATTATTGAAATACGTAACCGTGCTTGCAATATTAGTTAAAGGATTGATTCTCAAACCACCCAATTTCATTTCCTGCTGATTGAGGTCCTGTAATGTTTTGTAGGTTGGGCGATACGTAAAAACAACCCAGTCTTTCTTGCTGTTCATCAAGACGCTTGGCGGCCTTTGGTAGTCAGCCAACTTTAGAATCTCCGCTGATGGCTTCTGATAAGAAATATTCTCCTGTGCATCATAAAAATTGAGAAATGCCAGAAGGCAAATTGTCAGTTTTATCTTCATATAAATTCATTTTTTACGAAAGTAGTGAATTTAATAATATCTATGAAAATAAAAAAATAAGACTCTTTATGGTGTCATATTTTGTTTTTTTGATTATTTTTAGATAACCAAATTCAAACAATATGAAAAATTTAAGAAAATTGTCAAAAGTACATTTAAAAACAATTAACGGCGGAAGTGCTCCTTTATGTGATGCAGGCTATATGGCTTGCAGAGTAAGAGACGAAAACGGAAATCTGATCTGGGATTGTTTACCTCACTGTAATTATTAAGAACAGAAAAGGCACTTCATTTTCTGAAGTGCCTTATTTTATTTTGTATTGTTATTATGATAAAACTACCAGTCGGAAGCTCTTTTTCTTCTTTCTATCATATGATCTACTGATACTTTCCCAGCTCCTGCTACCATTAGTAAAAGATAAATACATAGATAAATAAGGGCCATCTCTCTTTTTTCAAAAGAATCTGCTCCGTGTACTACAAAAGCAGCGATTCCCATGGTAAAAATCAAAAAGCCTAGCGAAACCCTAGTAAAAAGGCCTAAAATTAATAGAATTGAACAAACAAATTCTGCAAAAACAGTAAGAATCAATGATATCTGAGGTCCCAATCCCATAAAATCGAAAAACTCAATTTTTCCACCTGCCAAAAGCATCTGAAGTTTAGGGAACCCATGAGAAAGCATGGCAAAGCCTACAAATACCCTCACTGCCAGCAAAACAATATCTTTAAGTATTGATCCCGAATTTGAAGTGTTATAGTTCATTTACTAAAAAATTTAGACTAAGGTAATAAAAATCTTTTAATACAAAGGGGTTTCAGCACTTTTAGTTTATCTGTATCCGAAATTCTTAAGATCTCTGTCGTTCTTTCTCCAGTCTTTTTTCACTTTTACGAATAGGTTCAGGTGAATTTTCTTTGAGAAAAATTTCTCAAGGTCTAATCTCGCTTCTGTACCTACTTTTTTGATGGCTTCACCTTTGTGACCAATGATGATTCCTTTCTGAGTATCTCTTTCTACATAGATGATAGAATCTATAAAGATGATTCCCTCTTTTTCTTTAAACTGTTCTGTTACCACTTCTACAGAATATGGAATTTCCTTATCATAGTTCAGAAGAATTTTCTCACGAATAGCTTCGTTTACAAAGAATCTTTCGGGTTTATCTGTATACTGGTCCTTATCGTAATAAGGTGGACTTTCAGGAAGTAAAGATTTAATTTTCGGTAAAATAACTTCCGTATTGAAAGCATTAAGAGCAGAAATAGGCAGAATTTCCGCTTTTGGAATTCTGTTGTGCCAGTCTTCTACCAGCTTTTCAAGGCCTGCCTGATCGGTCTGGTCCACTTTATTCAACAAAAGAAGTACAGGAACAGGGATTTTATTCAATTTATCAATCAAAAACTCTGAAGGCTCTGCCTTATCAGTAACATCTACAATAAAAAGGAATACGTCAGCATCCTGCAAAGAATCTTTTACAAAATCCATCATTTTCTCCTGCAGTCCGTATTTAGGATCTAATACTCCCGGAGTATCAGAAAATACGATCTGAAGGTCATCTTCATTATAAATACCAAAAATTCTGTGACGGGTTGTCTGAGCTTTCTGCGTTACAATCGCCAACTTCTCTCCCATCAATTGGTTTAGGAGTGTTGATTTTCCGGCATTGGGCTTTCCAACTATGTTTACAAATCCAGCTTTGTGCATAAAAATAATATTACGAACTGCAAAGTTAGTAAAACAAAATTGGTCTTTACCGTTAATCTCAAATTTAAAAAGAAAAAAGAGAGTTATATTTCGAAATACGGCATGATGAGGAAGAACTGACGAAAATATTTTATCATTAATTTGAGGTAATATTTAAGAAAATCTATTGATGAATCATAGTATTAATGATGGATTATATAAGGTACTTTCAACTTTTCTGTAAATAATAGATTATCTCCTTGTAAAAAAGATAAAAATTCAACAACATCCTTGTAATATTAAAGAAAATAGGTTGAATTTTAAAAGCTCTGACCGCCGCTCACTTAACATTTCACATAAAAAATACCCGATAATTTTGTATTGCATTACTTAAAACTGATATTTTTGAACTTTAGAATTCATTTTTATGAATATAGACCAGATTCTTGATGCCATTTATGTACTTCCTGAAGCATCTAAAACCAGTTTAAAACAGCAGATCACAGAGATTTCCCATCCTAAGGGCTTTTGTCTGATGGAAGCAGATAAGGTGGTTCCTTATGTTTACTTTATCCGTAAAGGTATTGCAAGAGCTTATTCTTCTACTGCGGAAAATGATATTACCTTCTGGTTTGGAAGTGAGGGACAGTGTGTGCTTTCCATGAAAAGCTATGTGGAAAACAAACCGGGTTATGAAAGCATTGAACTGCTGGAAGACTGTGATCTGTACGTTCTGGAAACAGAAAATCTCCGAAAACTTTTTAATGAAGATATTCATATTGCCAACTGGGGAAGAAAACTCGCTGAGGCGGAGATGATCAAGTCTGAAGAACTTATTATTTCGAGACAATTTAAAACTTCTCTGGAACGTTATAAAGACATTATTACTTACCAGCCTGATCTTTTGAAAAGGGTTCAGCTGGGTTATATCGCCTCTTATCTCGGCATTACTCAGGTGAGTTTAAGCAGAATTCGTGCGGAGATCAAATAAAAGTTATTTGTAGTTTCATCATTCTTTTTCCGAAATATATGCAATGATCATTTTTTAACAATTGTAAAATTTTTTCTCTTTTCAAATGCGGAAATTTGCAGAAGAAAATTTGAAATAATGAATTGGATAATATTAGTGATCGCGGGATTGTTCGAAGTAGCTTTCGCATCATGTTTAGGAAAAGCAAAAGAAACGTCAGGAACTGAAATGTACTTTTGGTACGCAGGTTTTCTAATTACGATGACAATAAGTATGGTTTTACTGATTAAAGCTACCCAGACATTGCCTATTGGTACCGCGTATGCAGTATGGACAGGAATTGGAGCTGTAGGAACAGCGCTGATGGGTATTTTCTTTTTTAAAGATCCTGTAAGTTTCTGGAGAATATTTTTCATCGTGACACTTATCGGGTCTGTGGTGGGACTGAAAGCTGTATCTACCTCACACTAGTACCCTCAAAATAAGTATAAACCTATCTAATAACAAAAAAACCGTCTTCTACTGAAGACGGTTTTTTATATATTTTTTGCTTATTATTTCTTATAAACGACAGGCAGTATTTCGTTATGTCTTAACCCGTATTTTTTGATTTCCTCTTCGGAAAACTTCTTGGAGTAGAAGTTGATATCTGTTTCAAAACCGGCTTTTCTCAGACGTTCAAAATAATCCATACCGTACCAACGGACGTGGTCGTATTGCCCGAAATGTTTCTGGCGTTCTTTTGGATCTTTAATGGTGAAATCTTCATAGGTTTTTTCCAGTGAATTTTTCATCGGAACCTGAAGTATTCCCCAACCGCCGGGCTTCATTACTCTGTACAGCTCACTCATTGCTTTTGCATCATCTTCAATATGTTCCAGAACGTGGTTACAAAAAACAATATCAAAGGTTTCGTTTTCAAAAGGCAGATCCAGAATATCGGCCTTCACGTCCACAATGGGAGAATAAAGGTCAGCTGAGATATAATTAAGATTGCTCATTCTTTTGAATTTCCTTAAAAATTCCTGTTCGGGAGCAATGTGCAATACTTTATAGTTTTTAATAAAAAAGTCAGTTTCATTCTGAAGATACAGCCACATCTGACGGTGTCTTTCCAGGCTCAAAGTTCCCGGAGAAAGAGCATTCTCACGTTGTTTTCCGTACCCATACGGAAGAAATTTTCTGTAAGATCTTCCGTCGATAGGATCATAGAAATTTTCTCCTTTGAAAAACTGATAAATCAAAGGTCTTGCCCAGATGCTCATTTTGATCAGCATCGGACGTGGAATTTTATTCAGTAAAAGTTTGGTTACCTTTTTCATTAAAAATCCAGTTGGAACTGCTTTTCTTCATCACTTACAATCCCTAATGCCTCATATACATAGTCGAATGTTGAAAGCAAAACAGGTTTACCATTAATAACGGCTACATCATGCTCAAAGTGTGCAGATGGCATATTATCTAAAGTTGTTACCGTCCAACCATCGTTATGGAATTTCACTTTTTCAGTTCCCATATTAACCATTGGCTCGATCGCAATAGCCAGTCCATCTTTGATTACTTTTCCACTTCCCTGTCTCCCATAGTTAGGAACCTGTGGATCTTCATGCATCTTTCTTCCCAATCCGTGTCCTACAAGCTCTCTTACCACTCCATAACCTTCTTTTTCACAATGTGCCTGAATCGCATGAGAAATGTCTCCAATTCTTTTTCCTCTGATACACTGTTCAATTCCTTTGTAAAGAGATTCTTTGGTAACCTGTAACAATTTTTTAATTTCCGGCTTCACTTCTCCGATTTCAAAAGTATAAGCGTGATCTCCCACAAAACCGTTAAGAATAACTCCACAGTCTACAGATAAAACATCACCTTCTTTTACAATATCATTATTTGGGAAACCATGAACTACCTGCTCATTCGGAGAAATACACAGGGAGTTTGGAAATCCTCCGTATCCTAAAAATGCAGGTTCAGCACCATGATCTTTAATAAAATCATGAGCCAGTTTATCTAAATATAAAGTGGTAATACCGGGTTTAATTTCTTTCGCCAACATTCCCAATGTTTTAGAAACCAAACGGGCACTCTCCTTCATCAGACGTAATTCGTCTATCGTTTTTAATTGAATCATTGTATTAATTTACCAATGTATTAATATATCAGTGTAGCCTATTGATTGATAAATTGGTACACTATTAAATTGTTATATTTTTATTCTACCAGAAAAGTCCTTTTTTCTTTTCTTTTTTTAGTTTTGAATAAGCAAGAACTTCTTTTCCTTCAACACGGAATTCTATTCTTTCCTGAATAATATTGTAGATTTCGCCCCATCCTGGGAACCCTCCTAAGTTTCTGTCATCAATAAACCAGTCTGCATCTAATTTTCTGGATTGAGTTTCCGAATCAAAAACTTCTCCTTCAAAGCTGGAATTCACGGCATAGAATTCTATTCCGTTGCTTTTACAGAATTCAACTGCTTCATCAAGAGTTTTCCCATGCCTGTATGTCCAAAGAATAAGTCTGAAGCCTTCTGCCTGAAGCCTTTTTAGGGTTTCGAATGCAAAAGTTTTCGTTTTCCCAATTGCCGGATAGGCATCATCAACAATAGTTCCGTCAAAGTCAACAGCAATTTTTTTATTATTTAACATTTTGTTCTTTTTTTAGCTTTGCAAAGATAAGAAATAAAAAGAGTGCCCAAAAGAAAGGCACTCAATAGTTTTATAATTTAAATGATCGATGGAAAGATTAGCTCTTTACCCAGCTGAACTGGAACTGAAGATCAGGAGTTGAAACTCTGTCTGTGATCTTCTGTAGTCTTGCCGGAAGCTTCATCAGGTATTCCTGAGCTTTTTCAGCTTTTTCAGTAAGACCTTTTACGTGTTCAATTTTCCATTCGTCTAATAAGTCTTTCATAATATTGATATAATCCTGACCTGTGTATACCATACATCTTTGTGCCGCATCTGAGAAATGTCCCCAAAGTTCTCCTGCCTTTTGTCCTGACTGTCTCATCAGGTGAGCAGGCATAACGATCTTTTTACGCATCATATCTTCGAATGCAAGGATCATTTCTGAAGGGTCTATTTCAAGGATTTTTGCTACGAAATGTTTGTAAGCTTTAGCATGTCTTGCCTCGTCTGCTGCAATTACCCCACACATTTTAGCTAGCTTACCGTTTCCGGATTGCTTTGCCAATGTTCCTACTCTTCTGTGAGAGATATTAGTAGCTGTTTCCTGGAAGCTTGTGTAAATAAAGTTTCTGTAAGGATCCATACTAGTTCCTAAATCGAAACCGTCGTTGATCAGATATTGAGTCGTAATTTCAACTTCTCTCATGTTCACTCTTCCGCACAGGTAAAGATATTTGTTCAGTAGATCTCCGTGTCTGTTTTCTTCTGCCGTCCAAGCTCTTACCCAGTTGGCCCAGCCCACTTTTTCTTCCTGATTAATTCCGTCTACTCCCATTAGCCAAGACTCGTAAGAAGGTAGGGCTTCTTCTGTAATACAGTCTCCGATAAGCGTTACGAAAAGATCATAAGGCATCTCACGGGCAAAGGTCTGAATTTCTTCTAAATCATGTTTAAATTCCTCGCTTGAAGGATCTGGCAAGTAATCGGAAGGCTGCCATATTTTTTCAATTGGCGTTAAAAATTTATCAAGAAAAGAACCTACTTCCTTTTCCAATATTCCCATTACTTCTTTCCTAACAAGCTTTTGATACATTTTTTATTCAGTTTTAAACAGCAAAGATATGATTTATTTATTATTTAAAGCATAATAAAGTATGCATCTCATACCTTATCTGACATAAATCATAAAAAAATACCGATATATGATTATAACGGTATTTTTTTATAATTATTATTGAATTTTAGTTAACTAAAATATCACCTGTCATGGTATCTGGTTTTTCTACGCCCATTACTTTAAGGATGGTAGGCGCAACATCGCCCAGTTTACCTGGCTTTAGGTTCCATGTATGATCTTTATCCATTACGATGAAAGGAACCAGGTTGGTTGAATGCTGAGTATTTGGAGTACCATCCGGATTCAACATTACATCTGAGTTTCCGTGATCTGCAAGGATGAAAACTGCATATCCGTTTTCGTAAGCGGCAGTCGCTACTTTTTGGATACACTCATCTACTACTTCTGCGGCTTTTACTGCGGCTTCAAAAACCCCTGTATGGCCTACCATGTCGGTATTGGCAAAATTCAGACATACAAAATCAGCCGTTCCCTTTTCCAATTCCGGTACGATAGCATTGGTGATGTCGTAAGCAGACATTTCCGGTTTTAAATCGTAAGTAGGAACATCTTTCGGGCTTGGACACAGTAATCTTTTCTCTCCGTTGAATTCCAGCTCTCTTCCTCCTGAGAAGAAAAAGGTAACGTGAGGATATTTTTCTGTCTCGGCAATTCTGATCTGAGTTTTTCCGTTTTTCTCAAGAACTTCCCCCATTGTTTCTGTTAAAACATTTTCATCAAAAACCACTTTAACATTCTGGAAAGTTTTGTCGTAGTTCGTTAATGTAATATAATACAGATTCAGTTTTTTCATAGAATACTCAGGGAAATCCTTTTGTGAAAGAACTTCTGTGATTTCTCTCCCTCTGTCTGTACGGAAATTGAAACAGATCACTACATCATTATCAATGATTCTTGCTACCGGTACTACATTTCCGGTTTCTGTTGTATTGACTAAAATGATGGGTTTAATAAACTCATCGGTTACATTATTGTCATATGATGTTTTAATAGCAGCTAGGGCATCGGTAGTCTGCTCTCCTATTCCTTCTGCTAGGGCATCATAAGCCAGCTTCACACGCTCCCATCTTTTATCTCTGTCCATAGCGTAATATCTTCCTACAACGGTAGCCAGCTTTCCTGTAGTAGCTGCCATATGCTGCTGAAGCTCATCGATGAATCCAAGTCCTGAATGAGGATCACAATCTCTACCATCGGTAAAAGCGTGAACAAAAACATTTTCATTCAAACCAAACTCTTTGGCAGCGGTAAGTAATCCTTTTAAGTGATTGATATGTGAGTGTACTCCTCCGTTGGAAACCAATCCGATAAAGTGTACTTTTTTGTTTTCTTTTCTGGCATATTCAAAAGCATCCTGAATAGCTTTCTCCTGTCCTAAAGTTCCGTTTTCAACGGCCATATTAAGTTTCACGAGATTTTGATACACAACTCTTCCAGCTCCAAGGTTCATGTGCCCAACCTCGGAATTCCCCATCTGCCCTGCCGGAAGACCTACTGCCAAACCACTTGCTTCAAGTGTTGTATGTGGAAACTTCTGGTAACAGCTGTCTATAAATGGTGTAGTTGCTTTATCTATTGCGGAAACGTCCGGGTTTGTTCCTAATCCCCATCCGTCAAGGATTGCCAGTATTGCTTTTTTCGACATTTTGTAAAACTTTTGTTAGACAAATTTATCGAATTTCCTATGAATAGAAGAATTTGAAGACTCGAATTTTATTGATTATTGATCATCAATGAATTGCTTTTAAAATTATTGTACGAAAAGTAGACTTAATTCGTATGGTTGCTATAACATTATGCTTCTCCTCCGGACTTATGATGCTAAAATAATTTTGCCTTCAAAAAGCATATTTCTAACCAATTTCCCGCGTGTCAAGGTTTAAAGGGAAATCATAAAAATTCGTCATGATTTGGCTTCATTAATCCGTAAATCTTTTTAATTTTGCTGTATGGATTTACGAGATCAATTGAAGAATCTTTTTCCTGATCATGATGAGCAGGATTTTGAAATGCCTGAAGAAGAGTTCAAGCAAAAAGAACCTTTGGTATGCAAGTTTGAGAAAAAAGGAAGAAATGGTAAACCTGTCACCATTGTAGAAGGTTGGGAAGGCAGTGAGGAAGACCTTAAAAAAATCTCAAAGAAAATAAAAACCACCTTAGGAATAGGCGGTTCTGAAAAGGATGGAACGATTATCATTCAGGGGGATAACCGGGATAAAATCATGAATATCCTTAAAGAAATGGGTTATAAAACCAAACGTGTAGGCGGATAATTTAGAAGTAAATCTGGGTTTCCGGCAGTAAGGTTTTTAAATTTTCAATGGTATTTTTTTCTATAGGATTTCCTGTAAGAATCAATGTTTTCAGATTTTTAAGCTGTTGAATTTCTACGGGAAGATCTTTTAGATTATTGTTGGCAAGATTCATGCTGACGATGTTTTTCAATCCTTTTATTCGGGGCGAAATTTCTGTGATCTGGTTTCCGCTAACGTTCAAAAATTCAAGGTTTTTGGCTTTGAACAAATTTTCCGGAAGTTTTACGATAGCATTCTGCTGCAATTCAAGGTATTTTAGGTTTTTAGGAAAAGATAAATTACCTAAATCATTGATCTGATTATCTGATAAGTTCAAAAACTTCAGATTGACGATTTTATTCAGTCCATCCGCAATGAAGCTGATCTGATTTCCCTGCAAATTAATTTCTTCTAAAGCCGGAATTTCCATTAATGCTTCGGGAAAAACATTCAAATTATTGGCATCAAAGTGTACGACCTTTAAATTTTGAAGTTTTGCAAGATTGGGATTAATGCTTGTCAGACTGTTGAGATTCATAGAGAATGTCGTCAGTTTTGTAAGCTGGCTTATTTCGTTTGGAATATATTTAATACTGTTTTCATTAACGTTGAGAATTTCAAGTTCCTTTAATGCGAAGAGTTCCTGATCCATTTTTTCAAGCTTATTGGCCATAATGTTCAGAAAAAACACGGAATCCAGCCGGGTAATCTGCGGAGGAAGATTGAACATTCCTTTTTCCCGAAAGCTGATGCTGTAGACCGTTTTTTTACTGTTTAAAGCCTCTTCAATATTGGTAAAAGTAGGATATTTAACAGGGTCAATCTGTGCATTGATCTGGGAAAGTGACAGTAGGGAAATAAGTAAGAAAAGTTTTTTCATAAATATAAAAGTCTGGCGGCAACGATGTTGCCGCCAGACGGAAAATATTAATAGTTTACTTCTTTAAAAGTTTTACTGTTTTTTGGAATCCTCCTTCTGCTTCAATATTTAAAATTAAAACACGAGTTCCTTCCAGCTGCTGAGTGAAATCAAGGTCCAATACTTTGTTGGTTCCGTTGAATTTCTTTGTATAAACGATTTTCCCGTCCATACTGTAAGCCGTTACCGAAATATCTTTCAATCCTTTTGCAGAATTGATTTTAACTATTCCTGATGTAGGGTTTGGAGCTACAGTTACAGTATTTTCAGCGTTTGTACTTTCAATAGTTCCTAAAGATCCTTCGATTCCCAGGTTACTTTTAAGTGCTATAACAACCGTTGCTGATTTTCCTTTGTAATTGATTGTATTTCCGGTAGCATCTACATCCGTAGAAATGGTGGAATCCGGGTGCTGTACAGAGAAGAAACCAAATTTATGATCAGGAGTAAAAGTAAGTCCTGTAGGTTCTGCACCAGCCGGCATAGAAGCAAACAACCTTACTTTTGGATTAGCCTGAGTGTGATCCGGAGCAATAACCCAGATATAGTTCTTTCCACCATCCTGAAGAACCCAAAGGTTTCCAAGTTCGTCGAAAGTAAGGTTATCATTACCGTCTGCCCAAACTTCAGATTTCATTCCTTGTGCAGTATTGAAAGAATATACAGTAGAGCCACCTCCTACAAAAGTTTCTACCTGAGAAGCTGTAGTTCCGTTATCTTGTAAACGATACACTCTGTCTAATCCTTTGGCGGTAAAATAAATTCTTCCATCCAATGGGCTGATGTCTACATCTTCTACTCCATTGAATTTGGTTCCTCCAAGAGAAAACGCCAGTGAAGCGGTATTATTTTGGTCAGCCTTTGTTTTATTCGGAACCTGAATCCACGTTGCTGTAGTTCCTGCAGGATCTCCGGCAGCCGTTAATCCCTGATCCAGTTTCAATACATAAAGATTTCCTGAAGAAAGATCATTAGGCGTATCCATCACATATTTATAGACCATGTGAGTTCCTCCATCTTCTCCATAATAAGCAATAGTTCCTGCATTATTGATCACTACATTTTCATGGTTCATAATTCCCATCTGCCAAAGTTTTCCTTTAGAACCATCTGTATTTTTAGAAATCACCTGAGCCGTTGCAGGATCAATCTCAACCAACCATCCGTAATCTTTATATCCATCAGCATTCACATCATTTGAAGTAACAGATTCTTCAGCCGTTACAACAGTCCCCCAAGGAGTAATCCCTCCCGAGCAGTTTCTGATAGTCTGCACTAAACTAGGATCTGAAAAGCTTACCGCTCTGGATTTTGTCAACTGCCAAAGCTTCGTTGAAGCATTATAGTTGATCTCTGCCATGGTAACTCCTCCAGGATTGGTTTCGTGGTTTACCGAAAGATATCCGTTGGTGCTGCTTCCTGTTTTAGGAACATAAGCTGTAAAGTCATTCTGACCTCCTACTAACCCACCTCCTTCTGTGTAATTGTCACCTTCTTTTAAGATAAGCTGATATTTATGTTCTGCAGGAATGATCAGTTTATCAGTCTGTGCTGTCGGAACAATAGAAGTAAAGCAACTGATATGGGTTCCGTTACAAGCGACAGGGTTTGTAGTGTTTGTTGTCGTTTTCAGATAAGCATCAATTCTAAGATCAGAACTTGTTGTACTTCTGTTGTGTAGTTCAACTGAGATTCTGTTGACACCATTTACAAATTTTGACTTTGGAATAGAAAAAATATTATACACATTTTCTGCAGCGCCGTCAATTGTTGTACTGGAAAAAGTATTGAATGTAACTGTACCGGCAGGCATATTGTCTCTCACAACTTCTTCTCCGTTAAGATATACAATAATCCCATCGTCTCTCATCACTCCAAGTTCCATATTATCAGAAAGAGTGGAAAGATTTACTGTAAAGTCTTTAGCAAAATAAGCCGTAGTAAGCCCGGAATTGATTGTTGTAGTAACAGGATCTCCATATCCAAGAGGTCCATTTCCTACGGCCCATGTTGAGACATCGTAGTTAGCAGCATTCCATCCTGTTGGCTGTGCCTGATTGTTGTCTTTGTAGCTCCAAGATGCGCCTTTGTCAAATATCAAGGTCTGTGCCTGAATACCAGAGCAGGCAATTAAAGCTAACGCTCCAATTGTTAGTAGTTTTTTCTTCATTTTTAATTTAATTTATTAGACGTTGCAAAACTATTTTTTTGAAGCTATCTCTTTGTTAAGAGGATTTTAAATATAAAACGAAGAATATTAAATTATCAGAAACTCAATGTTAAGAGAGTTAATTTTTTGTTAAATAAATACTGATTTTATTCTATTTTGCCCTGCTTACATCAGTTAGGGCATTCAGAAAGGCAATGATCTGTTTGATTTCAGTTTGGGTAAGATTAAGCTTGTCCGGTGCAAGAGTCTGGTTCTTCATTTTTAAACCTAATCCTTCACCGCCACCTTCGTTATAAAAATCAAGGACTTCTTCTAATGTATTGAACGCTCCATTATGGAAATATGGCTTAGTAAGAGCAATATTTCTCACAGTAACGGTTTTGAATGAATAATCATAGATCCATGATTTCTCTTTTTTTACAGGACTGTTTCCACGGCCAAGATCATGATCCAATTCAATAGTTTTTTGATTGATTGGTTTTGTTGTGATCCCGAGAACTTCAGATTCATTTTCGTTAAAAAACGGCGGTACCAAACCTGAAAAGTGAGGGGCAAAATGACAGGTAGCACAATTCGCTTTTCCCATAAAGAGGTTAAACCCTTTCTTTACATCGTCAGAAACATTCTTTTCATTTCTCATGAAACGGTCAAAATCACTGTCAAAAGAATACAATGATGCCACATACGAACTTAAAGCCTTTGAGAAATTCTCTTTGCTGATCTCTCCGTCTTTAAATGCTTTTCGGAAGGCTTTTTTGTAGGCAGGTTGTGTTTTTAACTTCTGAATAATACTTTCATAGCTTGTATTAAATTCTTCTTCGTTATAAATAACGTGCTCAGCCTGCTGCTCAAGGTAGAAAGCACGAAGGTCATAGAAAAATCTTTTGGCAAAAACTGCATTATAAAGTGACGGAGAATTTCTCAAAACTGTTTTCCCTTCCACATTACTTGGTGATTTTGATTTCAGATCTGTAAAGGCATTTTCCTGAAGATGACACGTTGCACAGCTCATTTTTCCGTTACCACTCAAGTTCTGATCATAGAAAATCGATTTTCCAAGTGTACGAAGCTCTGGATTATCTTCTGAAGATTTCAATAATGTATAAAAATAAGGATCTAAGAAATCGCTGTTGAAGAAGTTTTTATTTCCTACATTCCATCCTGAAAATTCTTTAAGATCATCGGCTTTTCCGTCCCAATTTCCCAATTCTTCATATAAAGGCTGAATGTACTTTTTGTAAAATTCAATTCTGTCGAAAGCTTCAAAATCGGTATTTTGTGAAAGATAGCCAACTGCTTCTGTTAAAGTCTGATTTGCTTTTTGGGTATTGTAATTTTTAAAATAAGGATCATCATTAATGTACTTCTGCATCCCAGAAAGCGCATGGCTGGTTTCTTCAGAAATATTCAAAGACCCTGGTGTGTCAAAGCCTGTTACTCCTAATGAATATATTCTGATCAATTCTATTCTTAAAGGCAGTGTTTTATTGTTTCCTTTGCTTAATCCGTTTTTTACAGCACTCAAATAAAACCCTGAATAACTGTTGTATAAAAAGTCTGTGATGGTTTTTATTTTCTCTTTCTCGTCGGCTGCTTCTTCTGAGAAAATCAGTTCATCCAAAACCTGCAATCCTTCCGGAGGTAAGGTATAAGCTGTTGTGCCCGCTGCTTCTATGTGAAATAAAGGGGCTGCATTAACGTGTGTTTTAGTAAATTCCGGGTAATGATAGGCGATGTAAAATTCTATTTCTTTAAATGAGTTTCTTGTTCTGCTCAATGACTTTTGTAATTCTTCCAGGGAAATTTGGCCTTCTGAAAACAGACGAACATCCGATTTCAGCTGTTCAAGTTTGGTTTTAAAGTCAGACAACCCTTTATTAACAAATGTATTTTCTTTCTCTTTTCCTTTGTAAACAGGATTGAAAGACATAACTGCAAATCCTATTAAAAGAACGAAAACAAGCAGTGGATAAAATCTCATTAATTTTTAGCGGTAAAACTATCATTCTGATATTATCTCAGTTTTAATAGCAGATTAAATAATGTTTATATTTCTGATACAATATTTTTCACTAATTTTAAACCCCGAAATCAAATTCATTATTCTAAAGGATACGGTTTGTTCTAAAATACCGGTAAATAATGGCGGGAGATTATTGGGGAAGGATTTTTTTATATTAAATTCAACACATCAAAAACTAAATAGTATTATGAAAACAAAACTATTGTTTGCATTTACGGTAAGTTTCCTGTCTATTACCACTTTTTCACAAAAGAAAAAGCAGACGGAACAATCCACCGGAAAGAAGCAGGAAACAGCAGTTTATGCCGAGAAAAAAGGAAATGATTATTATCTCGTTCGCCTGGAAAAAGATAAGGAAGTACCCAACGTTTATGTGTATTCTGCGGGAAATATAAAGCCTTATAAAACCTATACCGACCTGAAAAATGTCCTTATGGATTTTCCCGGAATGATGAGTTCCAACAACTCCACAAAAGAAGAACTGATTTCTATCCTGAAAAAAGATGATCATTTCTATGAGATTACCTCGCAGAGAAAAGATCCTAAAAATATTGAAAAAACCATCGTTACGGTATATGAAGTAATGAATGGGCAAAAAAGAATTGTAGAAGAATACTCTACTATTTATGAATTGATTGCTTCGCCTTATAAAGAAGCTATTTTAATTAATTATTAAAAACAAAAAATATACATACTATGCTAAATAAACTTGCTGCCTCAGAACTTGTTCTGAATGAAGACGGAAGTGTATACCACCTGAATCTTTTACCTGAAGATATTGCCGACAAAATCATCCTTGTAGGTGACCCAGACAGAGTAGGAAAAGTTTCAAAATACTTTGATACTGTAGAAATCAAAAAAAATAAAAGAGAATTCTATACGCACACAGGAACTCTACGTGGCGAAAGAATTACAGTAATGTCAACCGGTATCGGAACTGAAAACATCGATATCGTAATGAACGAACTGGATGCTTTGGTAAATATTGACTTAAAAAACAAAGAATTCAAAACAGAACATAAAGCACTTGAGCTTTTCCGTATGGGAACTTGTGGAAGTGTAAACCCTGACGTGCAGGTTGATAATATGCTGGTTACTCAGAATGTTGTTGGTTTGGACGGGTTAATGCATTTCTATCAGGACTATAGTTTTGAAAATGAGTTTTCTAAAAACTTTGTAGATAAATTCCCTTACGAAAAAATCAAGCCAATGCTTTACTTCTCAGATTGGGCAGAAGAAATGGGCGAATATTATAAAGATGCCAAATACCACGGAAATACGGCTACATTCCCAGGATTCTATGCTCCACAGGGAAGACAGCTTCGTTTAAAGGCGGTGGATGATCAATTCCTTGAAACATTAAATGATCTTGGAATCACCAACTTTGAAATGGAAACCTCTGCGATCTATGCCCTTTCAAAACTATTAGGTCATAAAGCAATTACCGTAAATAATGTGATTGCCAACAGAAGACGTGGAGAATTCTCTGCAGATCACCATGCTTCTGAAAAGAACCTTATTACCTGGGTACTTGACAGAATTATTAAGTAAAATATATTTAATAATTACGATAATAAAAGAGCTATTCTCAATGAGGATAGCTCTTCTTTTTTGAAAGACTTCTATTTTCTACCATTCATCAAGATAACTACACTTTTGTGTAGATTTATGATAAATAGCTCCTTTTTAATATCTATTTCACTGATTCCTATAGGTATTTTATTAATTTAGCACCAGAAAAAGTTATTAAAACGATCTGATAATCATGAAAAACACTAAGATGCCTGAAGCTCCAAAACTTTCAGAATTATCTTTTGATGAGCTCACAAAAGAAGAAAAAAAGCGTTCTGCAGCACATATTTCATTTTGTGTCATTATGGGAATGTTGGTTGGAGTAGTCATTTATATAACCATCAAGAAAGGATTTACAGCATTTACTCCACTTCCACTGGCTTTCATGCCGTTATACCTAATTATACTGAGTAGCTGGAGAAATGCACGAAAAGAAATCAAATCCAGAAACGCAAAATAAGATTTCACAAAAAGAAACTTCTAACTATAACATATAAATATTATCAAAAATATAGTCCGTAGATTGATCTATGGGCTATATTTTTTACTATTAAGCTATTTAAGTTATCAACATTGTGTATAAGAAGTAGACTGAAGCGGCATTGAAAATCGGAGATTTTCATCTTATGTGAACTCAATTGTTCGGTATCTTCTTATATTTTCTAAAGTGGACTAAAGTGCTAAGAAATAAAAACCTTTAATGAATGATATTCACCATTTTTAAAGAAAAAAGGACCTCCAAAACTGGAAGCCCCAACACCATATCAACTATAATATCTCGATTATTTTCATTAAAATTCATTGATCATTACATAAAAATGTCCGGAATACAAGCTATTGGCATTCCCAGAAATATTGGTAAGATTAAGCGTAATACTGGAAGCAGAAGTCATTCTTGGGTTTGAAATAGAAAAAGAGGTATTCCCCATAAAATCTCCCGCTGGCGAAACCGTTACCACTGCTCTGGTGGACCCCGGCTGATACCCTGCCGGAACCGGAATATCAATTGTTGTCGATTTTCCAGGAGGCAAATTGTTGATTGATACTCCAGGCCAAGCTTCGAAACTGATCTGACTTTTCTGTACACTTCCCTTTTCACCTAACTTAAACTGTCCGTTTACATCAAGTTTTGCAGAAACATTTGGCGCACCTGTTCCAATCCCTACATTAGCATTACTATTCCCCAAAATAATGGCATTAGCCTGTGAAGTAGTTGCTCCATATCCTACTGCTGTTGAAAACTGACCTAAAGCATTTGCTCCAGAACCCAAAGCGGTTGAATTTTGACTATCGGTAACTGCGTTATATCCTAAAGCAGTTTCGCTATTTGTATTTGTTTTCGCGTTATATCCTAATGCTAAAGATTGAAATCCTCCTGCAGAAGATTCGTTTCCAATAGCTACAGATTCATTTTTACTGGTTTGTGCATGATATCCAATTGCGGTAGATCTGAAACTACCCGCTGTAGATTTATTTCCTATCGCCAATGCTTCATTTGCAGAAACAGAAGCTGCAGTACCAATAGATATTCCTTCAAATGCTGAACTTGAACTTCCAATAGCAATACCATTCTGACCTGCATTGGCTCCCAATCCTAAACTTACAGAATTATCAACACCTAATCTTCCTGCAATAACCGAATTCACTTTAAACACCAAGTCATCATAGGTTTTTGTTCCTAAAGCAAGATTAGTATTGGCCCCCCCATAGTTTCCGGCATTGGTTGCCGTAAGATTCCAGCTTGTACCGTCATCAACTCTTGTTGTATCCCCAGAATTTGTTAAAATTTTATTCCATTTTGCATTAAACCAATAATAAAATCCTGTTTCTTGCAAAGTTCCGTTACCGTTGTTCCACACAATAAGACCATCTGCCGGAGAAGGAACTGTAACATTGTCTGTAGCTGAATTCAAAGCAATACTTGTAAGCAGCACTCCTTTATTTGTTGATTTAACATGAAGCATTGCTGAGCTGTCTGGCTGTGATAATCCGATCCCAACCTGAGCTTTAGTAGAAATAATAAATAAAGAAAATAGAAGACTTACCTGAAATTTGCTTTTCATTGACATTACACACGTTTTTTATGGTCGCAAATATACAAATTTTTAATAAAATCGCAATTTAATTGAAAATTTGACAATTAAAAACACACTAATGTGAATAAAATACAAGTTAGTCACCAAACATTGAAAAATATTTACAGATCAACAAGTTATATATTAACTGTTCATGAACGTTTAAAGATAACTCACTTTGTGAACAAAATTTAACACTTGCAGTATTTACAACAAATATCACATAAAATTGAATAAATTAAAATGATTTATTTTCTAATAAAACAACTTTCTAAATGGTCATTCACCATTCCAGTAGCCTGCATATGGGCATAAACTACCGTAGAACCCATGAATTTGAACCCTCTTTTCTTTAAATCTGCAGAAATAAGATCAGAAATTTTTGTAGTAGCAGGAATCTCTGATACCGTTTTGGGAGCATGATCTGCAATTTTCCCATCAGTAAAACCCCATATATAATGAGAGAAACTTCCGAATTCTGATTGTACTTCCATAAACCTTTGAGCATTGGTAATAGCCGCCCGTATTTTAAGTTTGTTTCTAATGATTCCGGGATCATTCATTAAGTCATTTATTTTTTCTTCAGAATAAGAGGCCATTTTTTTGTAATCAAAATGATCAAATGCTTTTCTGAAATTTTCTCTTTTGGCAAGAATAGTATACCAGCTCAATCCTGCCTGAAAGGATTCCAGGATAAGAAATTCAAATATAGTTTCGTCATCGTAAACCGGTCTTCCCCATTCTTCGTCGTGATACTTTCTGTACAACTCATCTTTCTCGCACCATCCGCAACGTATTCTATCCATATGTTTTCAATTTTTATAAATTAATATAAATGTGAATTTAGAAAAAGATAACAAAACATTATGAAAAGTTTAACAAAACTGCCCGGTTTTAGGAATGGTTCTTGTTTATTTCCTATCACACAACAAAACATTTAATATTATGAACAATTCGGAATACAACAAAGCGGAAAATGCAGTAAACAACACGGAAAATTCTTTAAAGAATGCAGCGGACAATACAAAATGGAAAATTGAAGAACTGGCGGACAGAGCTAAGGATTATATTAACGAAAAAAGATCCAATGATGAAGAAGCACAGCAGGAAGATTGGTTCGACAAAGTAAAAAATAATGTTTCTGATGCTTGGGACGATATTAAAGATAAAGCCAACGATGCGTGGGAAAAAACAAAAGATGCTGCAGAAGATGTGAAGGCAGAATGGAACAAGAAAACCAATTAAAATTTCAGTCATATAAATATTTTCAAGAAAATGGAGTCTTAAATTGCTAAGGCTCCATTTTTTATTATGCCATAAGCACAATTATTGCTACATTTGTATTATAATAAACATTAAAAAATTATGTCATACGGTTTACTTAAAGGCAAAAAGGGAATTATTTTTGGAGCCCTTAATGAACAATCTATCGCATGGAAAGTTGCTGAAAGATGCCATGAAGAAGGTGCTGAATTTATTTTATCTAATGCTCCTATCGCTTTAAGAATGGGAGAACTTAATGGTTTAGCAGAAAAAACAGGCTCTGAAGTAATAGGTGCTGATGCTACTTCTATAGAAGATCTTGAAAAACTTTTTGATGCCGCTGTTGCAAAATTTGGAAAAATCGACTTTATCCTTCACTCTATCGGAATGTCTATCAACGTAAGAAAAGGAAAACATTATACAGAAATGAACTATGACTGGTTGGAAAAAGGTTGGGATATCTCTGCTGTTTCTTTCCACAAAGTAATGCGTGTAGCTTGGGAAAAAGACTGTATGAACGAATGGGGAAGTATTTTGGCGCTTACTTATATTGCTGCTCAAAGAACATTCCCGGATTATAATGATATGTCTGATAATAAGGCTTATCTTGAAAGTATCGCTAGAACTTTCGGAAACTACTGGGGAGAAAGAAAAGTACGTGTAAACACCGTTTCTCAGTCTCCTACCATGACTACTGCAGGGAGTGGTGTGAAAGGTTTCGGAGGATTCCTTGGATATGCAGAAGATATGTCTCCACTAGGAAATGCTACCGCTCTTGAGTGTGCAGACTACTGTGTGACTCTTTTCTCTGATCTTACTAAAAAAGTAACGATGCAGAATCTTTTCCATGATGGAGGTTTCAGCAGCTCAGGGGTTACTCAGAGAGTAATCAGTAAATATGACGCTGAATAATCATCAGAAAGATTATTTTTTCAATACAATAAAGGAGCAATCCTATTCGATACAAGCAATGCATTTATGATGCATTGCTTTTTTTATGATCGTAAATAAATATATTTCAACCATATATCGCATTTTTAAAAATAATTCCAATATTTAATAATATGAATTTAAAATATTTATTAAATATTCAAAATATCCATAAATTGATATTACCAAACCAACTTATCTATTTATGGAAAAAAAAATTAAGTCTTGTAGCGCAATACTTCTTATTGCTGCGTCCTCATTCTTCAATTCTTCTCATGCGCAGACCTGCCCAAGTTGGGGTCCGTATCTGGAAGGTTTTGATATGGCCAACTCCGGTGAGCTCTGGTATTCTGAAGTAATGGCAGACAATACCTGCAAAAAGGTAAATACTTACTACTCTACCCTGAATTTTTCTCTGGGTCCGCGGGGCGGATATGCAGGAATTCAGTATAAGCAGAATGAAATCTACAATAACATTTTTTCAATGTGGGATTTACAGGATACCAATGTCCCTCAATGTACTACCGAGTATACCGCTCCTAATACGTTTGTAGATGGTTTCGGAGGCGAAGGAACGGGCCTTCACACAGATAATCCAATGCCATGGACTCCCGGAACGTGGTATGCTACTGTCGTAAGAAGATGGTCTACCGGTGATGGAAAAACCCGAATAGGATTTTTTATGTTTGATTATAGTACTGGAAAATGGAAACATTATGTCACTATTGTTACCCCTGAAAATGATGCCAAGTTCACGGGAACCAAATTAGGAGGTTTTGTAGAAAATTGGAACTCTGCTGCCAGCAAAGCAACCCGATGCGGATATTTCAGAAATTTCTGGAGTATGAATACACAGGGAAACTGGTCGAAACCTTCAAGATATACTGCTTCTGCCGGAACAGGATCCTGGGGAGCTGAAACAGCATTTAACAACACAGCGATTAAGGTAACCTCTTGTGGAACAGCTCCGGCACCTTCCGGAGGATCCATCACGTTTAACGGAATTACTCAAGAAGGGACAAAGCCCGGAACAGCTACACCTGTTGTAGTGACTACTGTTTCCTCATCCTACAATACTTCAAATAATTCAGTGAATGTGACATGGGCGAATTCAGAAACTACAAGTCCACAGTTTTCCTATAAAGTTTCATTATACACTGAAGCCAGTTGGGCAAATTCTTATACTCCGGTAGCTGCGGTTACGGGTATTCGTCCTGATCAGAGAAGTATTCAGGTGCCGCTACCTGCTAATTCTCAGCCTGGAAAATACTACGTAAGTGTTGTATTGGAAGATATTTTTAAGCAAACTTCTAATTTTGGGTATAATAATTTAACCATAAATTCTATTGTAACGACACCTACTATTGATCCGAATGCCTACTACCGAATAAAATGTGTGGGAAGCAGTCAATACATAAGTCCTGCCAATTACAGTACGACCGCCAGTACCAAAATGGTTCAGTATCCTTTCAACAGTAACCTAGCTCAGCAATGGAAACTGGAAAAAACAGGAAATAATTATATTATTATCAATCGTGCCTCTGGTTTAGCGATTGATCTTCCAGGTTCCAATACAGCTAATGGCACTACGCTGATACAATACCCAAAACATGGGGGTAATAATCAACAATGGGTATTAAGACCTTATGCGTCAAATACGTTTGTCATAGGAACAGCATTGTCGAATATGAAAGCAATGGATAATCCTGCCAACTCACAAACTTCGGGGACTAATATCAACATCTGGGATCAGGATATGAATGGTTCTGCCGGAGTGAATCATCAGTGGGTACTTGAGCAGGTAACCACAGCAACTTCTGGTACTTCTGCAAAACAGGAGGCTACTTCTGTCGTTTACCCTAATCCTGTAAAGCAAGGTGAAGCTTTTACCATCAATCTTCCTGAAAATGGCAGCAATTACGAAGTAACAATCGTCAACTCTGAAGGATTAACCCTACAATCCCAACAGGCAAAATCAGGTAAAACCATCATTTCTACTTCGCGAATGAGAGCCGGAATTTATTTCTATAGTGCTCAAAATACCAACGGAACTCTTTCAGGAAAGTTTTCTGTGCAATAAATTACAAATAGATATGAATGGGAATCGGCGACCTCTTCGAGGCCGCCGATTCTGTCAAAATAATATTAATATGATGTTATAAAACTACTGTCTGTATAGAGTGTGCTGGGGCTGTTAATTTCGCAGCCATTCCTTCGATCCATAGATTGGTATCAATGTCATTATCTGAATCGTTCATGATGACGGTCACCAACTGTCCGTTTTCGTTCATAAAAGCAGAAGACGTTAAGGCAGCTCTGTTGGAAGAGCTTCCAATTCTTTGAGCATTAGGCTTAATGTATTTTGAAACATGGCCTATATAATAATACTCATAAGTATAGAAAACCTCTCCTGTTTTGGTATCTGCAATGATGGGGGCAAAACAAAAATTTCCTTTGTGGTTAGGACCTCCTGTTTCATCTAAAAGGATATTCCAGTCTGTCCATAAAGCATTCCCTTTATTGAAGTCGTTCAGCATATTTTTACTGTACAACTCTCCAAGGCTTACATCATAAATTCTGTCCATATTGAACTGTTCTTTACATCCTTCTGTAAAGGCCAGAAATTTATCAGGAAAAGCTCTGTGGGTTTCAGCTAAGTTGTCGAAAAGCTGAGTTTTATTATTCCACGTTTCATACCAATGATAACCAATTCCATGAGCGTACTTTGATGTTTCAGGATCGCTTAATGTGGTAGTGGCTCTTTGATAAATCAAATCTCTGTTATGATCCCAGATCATTACTTTTTTATCTTTGTATCCGTTTTTCCAAAGCGTTGGTCCAAGATTATTCTTTAAAAACTCACCTTCTTCTTCAGCTGTATAGATGCAGGATTCCCAACTTTGGGTGGCCATGGGCTCATTCTGAACCGTTAAGCCCCAAATATTGATTCCTCTTTTCTCATATTCTTTAATGAATTTGATATAATAATCTGCCCAGGTTTGATAGAATTTGTTTTCCAGTCTTCCTCCTTTGTATAAGCTGTTATTAGATTTCATCCATGCTGGTGGGCTCCAAGGGGAAAAATAAAATGTAAAGTTATTTCCAATCGCTTTCTGAGCTTCTTTGATCATCGGGATCTTATATTTCTCATCATGAGCAATATTAAAAGTCTTCAATGAAGTATCATTGTCCGATACGTAAGTGTAGGAATCACTCGAGAAATCGCAGGAGTTCATATTGGTACGAACGACAGTGTATCCCAATCCGTTTTTACCGAAATAGGCTTCGAGGATTTCTTTCTGCTTGTTTTTAGGCATTTTATAGAAAGTTTCTGCAGAAGCATCTGTAATGGCGCCTCCAATCCCTATCAGTTTTTGATATTTAAAATTAGGGGCAATGAAAATACAGGCATCCGTTTCCTTCGGCTGCCCGAACTGTTCAAACTTTACGGAACCTTTATCTGCCATTTTTTCATTCACTTTAGAGTTGGTAAGAATTACCTTAGCTGTTTTCCCTTCATGTTTTTTCCAATAGTTCTGGGCATTTACATTCATCACAATGCCTACTACAAAACAACTTACAATTAGTTTTCTCATGATTTTTTATTTTGGACTCTATAAGTCCTCTTTTTCATTATTGAGTCTGATAGACTCTTACATAATCTATATAATACTTTTGTGGGAAAATTTGATCATCAATACCTTCTTTTCCGCCCCAGAAACCTCCAACTGCCAGATTCAAAATAATAAAATACGGTTGGTCAAAAGGCCAGGCTTCATAGGTTTTTTCTTTATTTTCATAGGTGAAAAATTTTTGATCATCAATATAAACATCTATTTTTTCGGGAGTCCATTCTGCTTTATACACATGGAATTTTTCACTCACATCTTTTACAACCAAAGTATCGGTCTTCTGTGTCCCCTGAATATGATTGTATTTTTTGGTATGAACCGAAGCGTGTATATATCCAGGATTAAAACCAACATGCTCCATGATATCCAATTCACCATCATCCGGCCATTTTTTCATCTTTTCGCTCATCATCCAGATGGCAGGCCATGTTCCACGTCCTTTCGGAAGTTTTGCACGAACTTCTACTGTTCCGTATTGAAAAGAGAACTTTCCTTTGGTTAAAAGTCTTGCCGAAGTATATTTACTGTTCTCCCAATTTTCTTTTCTGGCCTCAATGATCAGATTTCCGTTTTCCATTCTGGCATTCTCCAGTCTGTTTTTAGTGTAAAACTGGGCTTCATTATTACCGTAACCGCCGCCGCCAACGTCATACTTCCATTTTAAAGAATCCGGAAGACCTTTTCCATTAAATTCATCACTCCAGATCAGCTTTCTGTTGGAATCTGTTTTATTTGAAGCGCAATTGACCGCTGACAAAAGTAAGAGTGCAGCAGTACAACATTGAACAGTATTTCGGAGTTTAATTTTCATATCGTTTTAATGGTCATTAAGTTTTGTCTGAAACTATTTTACAGCCTTTATCTTGCTCAATTTATTTCACCCAGTTGATTCTTTGGGTTTGTACATGTTGAGAATCGGTTCCGATCATAATATCAAATTCACCGCTTTCCCAGTCGAAATTCAATTGATCATCAAAAAACTTCAGATCTTCTGGAGTCAGTTTAAAATCTACTTTTTTACTTTCTCCTTTTTTGATGAATATTTTCTGGAAACCTTTCAATTCTTTTACCGGTCTTACTACTTTACCGAACAGATCTCTGATATAAAGCTGTACAACCTCATCACCGTCATATTTCCCGGTATTGGAAACCGTTACACTGATATCTAACGTCTGATTTCCCTTCAGTTGTGTTGAACTTAAAACCATATCAGAATATTTAAAATCCGTATAGCTCAAACCGTAACCGAATGGGTATTTAGGATCATTATCAAGATCAATATAAGCGGAAACATAGTTTCTGTCTGTGTTATTTTTTGCAGGTCGGCCTGTATTGTAGTGATTGTAATACATGGGAATCTGACCTTCTGTTCTTGGAAAAGTCATCGGAAGTTTTCCTCCCGGATTAACGCTTCCAAAAAGAACATCTGCAATTGAATTTCCCGCTTCAGTTCCCAACCACCATGTATACATAATGGCAGGAATATTTTCTGATGCCCAGTTGAAAATCAATGGTCTTCCTGCGTTAATCATCAGAACAATTGGTTTTCCTGTTTTGGCAATTTCTTTTAAAAGATCTTCTTGAACTCCGGAAAAGCCAATATTACTTCTACTTTTGGCTTCACCACTCATGGCGTGTCCTTCTCCCAATGTCATAATAACTACATCGGCTTTTTTAGCTGTTTCTATGGCTTCAGCAAATAATGTTTTGTCCTGATCATCTACATTACAGCCTTTTGCATATAATAAAGTGGAATTTTTATCCAGCTGACTTTTAATACCGTCAAACTGAGAAACGATTCTTTGGGTATCATCTTTAAAAGCAACAGACCAGAATCCGTGATTGGCAACCGTTTCTTTCCCAAAGGGACCAATCAAAGCAACTGTTTTCGCAGTTTTTGAAAGGGGTAAAATATTTCCCTGGTTTTTCAGAAGAACAATACTTTTAGAACCAAAGGCTCTTCCGAATTTTCTGTTTTCCTGATTATCGGTCTGCTCTTTTTGTCTTTTTTCGTTACTGAATCTGTAAGGATCATCAAAAAGTCCCATTTCGAATTTTTTGGTTAAAATTCTTCCTGTTGCATCATTAACCAGTTTAATATCTACTTTTCCTTCTTTAACAAGTTTTGGAAGTTCTGTCATATAAACACGGCTTTCCATATCCATATCACTTCCTCCAAGAATTGCTCTTTCAGCGGCTTCATTAGCATCTTTGGCATAACCATGAGGAACCATCTCCCCAATACTGCCCCAATCTGAAACGACAAATCCTTTATAATTCCATTTTCCTTTTAAAAGATCTCTCTGTATATACCGATTGGCAGTAGCAGGAACTCCGTTGATATCATTGAAAGAGTTCATAAAAGTTGCGACTCCTGCTTCAGCGGCTGCTTTAAAAGGAGGAAGGTAAGTTTCGTTCAGCTGTCTGAGACTCATATCCACTGAATTGTAATCTCTTCCTCCCACTGCGGCCCCATAGGCGGCAAAGTGCTTTGCACAGGCCATAACGGCGTCAAGATTTCCCAAACCTTTACCTTGAAACCCTCTGATTCTTGCCAATCCTATTTTGGTGCCGAGATAAGTATCTTCTCCGGAACCTTCCATCACTCTTCCCCATCTTGGGTCTCTGGCAACATCCACCATAGGGGCAAACGTCCAGTGAATCCCATAAGCTGAAGCTTCTGTAGCAGCAATCCTTTCTGATTTTTCTATCATTCCCAAATCCCAGCTTGCTGCCTGGCCAAGGTTGACAGGAAAGGTTGTACGATAACCATGGATAACGTCCTGACCAAACAGTAAAGGAATTTTCAACCTCGACTGCATAGCCAGTTTCTGAAAGGCTCTGGTTTCTTCAGCTCCGGCAACGTTTAGCATGGAGCCTACCTTTCCTTTTTTTATTTCTTCCAGAACAACTGCAGAGTTAGAATTCTGAGGTCCGGTGGCATATTCAAAACCGCTGTACTGAACCATCTGTCCTACTTTTTCTTCCAGAGACATTTGAGAAAGTAATTCTGCTACCTTCTGATCTACTGTTTTTTGTCCGTAGGCATTGATTCCAAAAGTTGAAATTGCCAGTAAGAAATAAACTCTTTTCATAATTTTATTTTAAAAAATATAAGTTGCTGCGGAACGTCCGGAAATCTTTACTGTAGCGGTTTTTTGGGCAAATTTAATGTTAAAATTTTCATCTTCTTTATTGTTATTCTGAACAATAAGCACTATTTTCCCAGATTGAGTCTTAAAAGCTGCTGTTGAAAGATTTTCTGTTTGTGAAGAAGCGATTCGCTGAGAACCTGCGGGAACAAACTTGGAAGCATGGGCAATAATATAGTATGCCACATTTCTTGTAAAGTTTTCGCTGTCTGAAACGGTGATAGCACCTTTACATTCTGTACATCCGCCTGGTGTATGTGGCGCATACTTTGGATCGTTGGCAAGGTTCCATTCTAAAGCAATTTTGCTCCAGTTTCTCATAGAACCAATGATTACATTTTTGGTATGCCAGTTGATATCTTCTTCAAAAGTACCTTTTGAACCGGTCCATTGTTCTGTAAAATAAAGGTTTTTATCAGGGAAAGCATTATGAACTGTGCTTAGCGCAGAGATATCTCCTTCATACAAATGGAAAGCAGATCCGTCTATATATTGATTGGCTTCCGCGTCTTTCAAAATATCAATGGCATATTCCGGTTTGTTGCAGTTGTGATCGTATACAACAATTTTTGTTTTGATATTGTTTGTTTTAAAGGCTGGCCCTAAATGATTTTTAATAAATTCTCCCTGTTGGGCAGACGGCATATAAAGACTTGGGTTATTACCTGGATGCAGCGGCTCGTTTTGAGGAGTGACGGCATCGATGGTAATTCCTTCTTTTTTCATCCCCTGAATATATTTTACAAAATAATTGGCATAGGTTCCATAAAATTCAGGTTTTAAGCTCCCTCCTTTTGATTGGCCGTTGTCTTTCATCCAAACGGGTGCAGACCATGGTGCAGCAATGATTTTAATATTGGGGTTGATTGCTAAAATCTCTTTTAACATCGAAATGAGTGCTTTATCTTTTGCCAAACTGAATTTTGAAAGTGAAGCATCAGTTTGTCCTGCCGGCAGATCATCATATGAAAATACCTCAGCATCCAGATCGGAAGCTCCAATACTTAGTCTCAAATAACTGATGGAGATTGAGTTTTTATCATTTCCGAAAAGTTCGTTCAGCAAAGCTTTTCTTTTGGCTGGTGATAAGCGGTTGATAACTTCTACACTTCCTCCTGTTAAGGTATATCCAAAACCATCAACATATTGAAACTTCTGAGCGTCATCAATTTCAATATTCTGAAAGCTGTTGGATGTATTGATAAATTTAACCGGAGCCTGCAGTTGTAATTTTGCGGTCTCATCGCCTTTGGTAAGCCAATACTGGACTTCATTTCCTTTATGTGATGTTATTGATGTACATGATAAAGGAAAAAGGGCCACACCACTAAGTAGTGCGGCACCTCTAAAGAAACTATATAAGTTGTGAAACTTCATGTGTTAGTAACCTGGGTTTTGTTTTAAAACTGTATTTGTCAACTCATTGAAAGGAATTGGTAAAATTTCATTTTTACCTGCCTTAAATCCTCTGGCGCCAAGTTTTGCCGGAGCATCTCCCCATCTTACAAGGTCAAACCATCTGTGTCCTTCTCCTGCCAATTCTCTTCTTCTTTCATCTTTAATCGCCTGCATAGAAACAGGAACTGATGCTAATCCTACTCTGGCTCTTACGGCATCTAACAATGCCTGAGCTCTGCCTCCAACACCTCCTAATGCTTCAGCTTCCATCAAATAGGTATCTGCCAATCTGATGGCTATGTAGTTTTGACGGAAATTTAATTCTGTAGGTCCCGGCAAATTAGATTTATCGGCATTTCTAGGTAAATATTTATTTAAGAAATATCCAGTATCCTTATACCCTGGTGAGTATGTAATTTTTCCATCCTCTTTGAATTTTTTACCATTAAAAATAGTCGGATCTAAACGAGGATCTCCTTGCATAAAATTGAAAAGATCATCTGTAACAGGATTGAATCCCCAGCTTGCGTAAAGATCTGGTGCATCATTATTAGGTACATTGGCTACTCTTCCGTAAGATTTAATTCCTAACATTACATTGATAGAATTTCCTTCATCTTTACCAGAGCCCCAAACAGGCCAGTCTGCATTACTTACATTGGTATGCATTACTTCCAGAACAGATTCTGTAGTAAATTTATTATCAACCTTCCATAAATCAGCAAAATTACTCACCAATTTATATCCATATTGGCTTGTGCTCCCTGGTGTACCATTTACCAATTCAAATTGAGCTGCTGCTTCTGTATTCTTTTTATCATATAGATAAATTTTTCCTAAAATAGCTCTTGCTGTACCTTGAGTAATTCGTCCTTTCTCTGAAGCAGATGTTGTTGTAATAGGTAGATCATTAATTGCGGATAAAATATCTGCTTCTATTTGAGCATAAACCTCTTCGGGTTTTGCCTGAGGAATATTATAGTAATCATCCGTAACCAGAACAGGTTTAAGTATAAGAGGAATATTTTTGAACATTCTCAATAATTCAAAATAATATAATGATCTTAATACTTTAGCTTCTGCAATAAATCTCTTTCTTGTCTGATCATTCATATTAGCATTTGAAATTCTATCTAATAAAAGGTTGGCTTTAGCAATTCCCTGATAATAATCTTTCCAATAACTTGCAGGCATAATAATTGGATTAATTGAGTAGTTGGAGAAGCCCTGAATACCAGCACCATCTGAAGAGTTTCCTCCACCTGAGTAGAAATCGTCAGATGCTCCGTTGAAGAAGGTTACCATATTTTCAAATCCCCCGGAGTATTTTCTCAACATATCATAAGTGGCCACCAGTCCTCCAAATGCTTGCTCTTCGTTTTTGAAATAATTACTCGTATCAAAGGTTCCTGTGTTTTTCACATCTTCCAGATTACTATTGTTACAAGATACGGCTCCGAAGCTAATACCTGTTAGAAATAGAACGGATAAACTTTTATATATAAATCTTTTATTTTTCATTGTTTTAAATATTAAAATTGAACACTAGCTCCAAAAAGGAAAGTTCTTGCTTGTGGGTAGAAGGCTCTGTCTATGCCAAACGTATCAGCTCCTGCAATTTCAGGATCGTATCCTGTATATTTCGTGAAAGTAACTAGGTTTTCTGCGGTTACGTACAACCTGATTTTTGAAGCTCCAATCGTTTTTGCCGTTTCTTTAGATAGCGTGTATCCTAACTGTACCAATTTAAGACGTAGATAATCTCCTTTTTGAAGATAATAATCTGACATTCTGGTATAGTTTTGATTATTATCATCTCTTGTAACTCTGGCAATGGTATTAGAAGTTCCTTCTCCTGTCCAACGATCTAAGATTGCTGTCTGATAGTTCGATTCCTGAATATCAAGCCTTCTTAGCCCCTGGAAGATTTTATTTCCTGCCTGTCCTTGTGCAAAGATCATCAAGTCGAAATTTTTATAATTCATGTTGATGGTAAGTCCAAATGTATATTTTGGCACTGAGTTTCCAAGGTTTACATAATCTTTTTCATCAATTACACCATCTCCATTGGCATCTAATCTTTTGAAGTCTCCAGGTTTTGCATTCGGTTGAATAAGACCTCCGTTAGCATTTCTGTAAGCATCAATTTCTGCCTGATTCTGGAAAATTCCTAAATTTTTAAATCCATAGAAAGAACCATAGGATTCCCCAACCTGTAATCTTGAAACAGTTCCCAATGTTTGGAAACCAGCAAAGTTTACATAGGGTCTGTCATCTTCAAGTCTTGTAATTTCATTTTTCAGATAGGCGAAGTTACCATTCACAGAGAAGCCAAAGTCGCTCCAGTTCTTTTTGTATCCTAGACTCACTTCTACTCCATCATTATTCATATCCCCAATATTTCTAAATGGATTATTAATAAGACCTAAGTAACCAGGAAGCTCAACTCTTCTTAAGATATCTGTACTTTTTTTTCTGTAAACATCAACACTCAGGTCAAAGTTTCTGAAAAATTTAAAATCTGCTGCTATATTGAACTGTGATGTTCTTTCCCATTTCAAATTCGGGTTTTCGAGAGTACTTGGTGCATATCCGACACGAATGATATTATCTCCGAAAGTATAGTTACTTCCAGCAATCAGGAAATTGGCAAACTGGAAATCCTCAATAGCATCATTCCCTAAAACTCCGTAACCTCCTCTCAATTTAAAGCTATTAACAACATTGTTTTGTGGCCAGAAGCTCTCATTGGAAACATTCCATCCTAAAGACATTGCCGGGAAGTTCCCCCAGTGATTATTTCTTCCAAATTTTGAAGAACCGTCTCTACGAATTGTTCCTGTAAAAAGGTATCTGTTATCATAGTCGTACACTACTCTGGCAAAATAAGATGCTTTATGAGTTACCTTTCCGTCCCAAGCATTACCTGTTTTGTTTTCAGGAGAAATATCAAAATTGAAAGAGGCATCTTGCCAGTTATTGACAGGGAGATTCGTAAATCTTGTACTTTGTCCTGAAGAAATGTTATACTCATAATATCCCTGACCTATAAGCACATTCAAATTATGCAATCCAAATTTGTTCTGATAGGTTGCTGTGTTTTCTGTACTCCACTCGAATTTCTTATCAATCTGCCTGTATAAGCTGTTAAAATCATTTTTATTCGCTGTACTTAGGAAATTAACAGGAGTAAAAATCTGCTCTCCCCAATAAGAAAGCTTTCCATTCATACTGGATTTGAAAGTGATATGCTTGTTAATCTTGAGTTCAGCAAAAACATTGGCTATTATATCATCAGACCACTTGAACCTCCCACGTTGAGTTTCCTGGAAAGCAAGTGGATTACTCATCTCCTTACTTACATATTGTGAAATTCCATAAGGATTTCCATAAGGATTTCTCACATAATTAGGATTGTTGATATAATCACTAGAATTGGGTTGATTGCTAATTCCATTCGTTACGACTACTGGTGTAAGCGGATCAAGATTGATGGCTGAACTTAGAGGCCCTCCAAATTCTCCATTATCTGTAATCCCTTGAGATCTTGTGTGTGTATAAGCGAAAGTTTGGCCTATGGTAAGGAAATCAAAAACTTTATGGGTTGAATTTAATCTAGCGTTAACTCTTTTATAGTTTGAAATATCTCTTAAGACGATACCATCCTGATCATAATATCCAAAAGATGAATAGAAAGTAGATTTCTCATTTCCTCCACTGATACTGAATTCATGAGACTGACGCTGTGCACTGTTAAAAATCTGTTTTTGCCAATCTGTTCCTACTCCATAAGATGAGGGATTGCCTAATACAGGGGTTTTTCCCTCGTTAGTGTAAGCTTCATTCATAATGGTAGCATACTGTGAAGCATTCAGAAGATCCAGTTTTTTGGCAGCACTTCCTACTCCCATAAATCCATTATAAGAAAGATTTAGCCTTCCTCTTGCTCCTTTTTTGGTGGTGATCAGAACAACTCCTTTTGCAGCAGATACTCCATAAATTGCAGCAGAAGCTCCATCTTTAAGAATTTCCATGCCTTCAATATCAGACTGATTCAACCAGCCAATATTATCTACGACAATTCCATCTACCACCCATAGCGGATCATTACTTCCGGCACCAAAACTGGTAATCCCACGAACACGCACTGTAGCGGCAGTTCCCGGCTGACCTGAATTGGATATAACAGAAACCCCTGCAGCCCTACCCTGAAGTACCTGTTCTGGCCTTCCTGCTGTAGGAGCATTTTCAATATCCGAAGCTTTTACACTTGATATTGCTCCGGTAACATTACTTTTCTTCTGGCTGCCGTAACCGATCATTACAACTTCCTCTATTTTATTTTCTTTTGGAACGGTGTCCTTAACGCTGGTTTGTGCATTAAAATTTGCCGTAAAATACAGCACTGCAACCATACCCAGACTACTTGATATTCTTAAATTCATATACAGTTAGTTTTTTAATTCTCAAATTGAGACAATAAAAATATATTTTTTTTTAATTAATTAACATTCCATTCACAAATATTTTAATTTTTCGTTTATTTTTCAGGGTTAGAAGCCCTATATTCGCGTTAAAATTTTATAAAAAATTTAAAAAAATCAATAAATTAAACTCCCAAAATGACGTCCAAGCTTTCAAAAATTTCTCTTCCGCTAAAGCTAACCTTCCTCATTTTTTCGATGGTCCTCAACTGTATGGGGCTTCTAATTCTTCAGCTTGCAGACACCAATATCACCTATGGAGAGCTGGGATTTCTGGAATCTTTTAAGGATCTTCCCATCGCTTTTATCTCTCTTTTTGCGGTGAGTTTTATCAATAAAACCGGAGCAAAAAGAGCGTTAATTTTTGCGTTGGCAATTGTAGGATTCTGTTCCTGTCTTCTTCCTTTTGTCGAGGTTTTTTGGTTTTATAAGCTATGGTTTGCCATTATCGGGACCTGCTTTGCGATTGGAAAAATATGTGTTTTCGGGATCATCAGAAACAATATTTCAGATGAAAAGTCGCTGGCTAAGACTATGAATAATGTAGAAGCCTCGTTTATGATAGGAATTTTCCTGGTCAACACAGGCTTTGGATGGCTTATTTCAAGTCAATATTCCGAATTCTGGAAATTTGGGTTCTTGTTTATTGCTGTTTTATCTATTGTTACTATCATTTTGCTTTCGAAAGCTGAAATATCCGAAGTTAAATCACTGGAAAATAAAAAAATACGATCTGAACTTTCAGGATTTGCAACTCCCTCCGTTATTCTATTCTTGGGTGTTGTCTTTTGTATTGTTTTTGTGGAGCAGGGATTTAATTCATGGCTTCCGTCTTTTTACAAAAATCATTTGAAGGTTAATTCTTTTTTTGCTCTTCAGGCGACTTCTTTTCTTTCGCTTTTCTCTTATACCGGAAGAACAATTACGGCTAATATCATCCGAAAATTCTCATTACCCAGATACTATATCGCATGTATATCGTTGATCATTGTTTTACTTATTACTATTGTCGGAATACAGTATTTTGATTCTCAGGATTCCCAGCCTCTTCTCTTTTTATTTCCGGTGATCGGGCTTTTTCTGTCGCCGCTGTATCCTGTGATCAATTCCAAAATGATTGCCCAGGTGGATAAAGAAAAAATCAATCTTTTCACTTCTCTGATTGTTATTTTCTCTTCATTAGGCAGTTCTATCAGCTCTATTATTATGGCTATTTTGTTCGGAAAAGAATTGTTAAATTACTATCCATTATACATCTTATCCTCTGTAATTCTTCTTTTTGTGATTAGTTTAGTATTTTTTACTTTCACAAAAAGAAAATAGTTTTATTTTTACTGCCATGAAAATCAAAGACACAAAAAGTAAAGAAACGCTTCGTGAACTTATCGATACCAAAGATTTTGTAGCTCATATTTCCGTTGACTGCACCATTTTTGGCTTTCATAACAATATTCTGAAAGTACTTCTTTTAAAATATCACGATCTTAACTTATGGTCGCTGCCGGGTGGTTTTGTTTTCAACGATGAAGATTTAAGAGAAGCTGCTGAAAGGGTTTTGTATGAAAGAAGTCATCTTAAAGGTTTATTTTTGAAACAGTTTCATACCTTCGGGAGAATAGACCGTACAGAAAATAATGTTCATCAGATTCTTCTTAAAAATAAAGGAATAGAGGTTCCGAAAGATCACTGGATTTTTCAGAGATTCATCACTGTTGGGTACTGCAGCCTTATTGATTTTTCATTAACCAATACTTTTCCCGATGCTTTCAACGAAAGCTGCGAATGGTTTGAAGTAAGCAATTTACCTCAAATGGCTTTCGATCACGACAGGATTATAGAAACCGGATTGGAATATTTGAGAATGAATATCAACACTGAGGTCGCTGCAAGTAATCTGCTTCCTGAGAAATTTACGATGAAGGATCTTCAGGCCCTTTATGAAACGATTTTAGGACAAAAATTCAGGAGAAATAATTTCCAGAGAAAGATTTTAAGCCTTAATATTCTGGACAGACTCGAAAAATTGTATGACGGCTCGGCCAATAAAGCGCCTTACTTGTATAAATTTAAAACAGAAGTTCACAATTCTACCAATCAGTATCCTATATCCAATGATGAGGAGTCTTAAAATGTAGAATTTAATCTATAACCCAGCAAAAGAAGCATTATCTTTCTGAAAACCAGCATTAATATAAGTTTTCAAAAAAATTTTCCAGACACCACGAAAAATGTTACTTTTAACAAAATCAAAAAATCATGTCATATTATCCTCTTACAAGCATCCCAGATTATTATGGAATTGATGCTTTACTTACCGAAGAACACAAACTGATCCGCCAATCTGTAAGAGACTGGGTGGAGAGTTTTGTAATGCCGCAGATTGATCAGGCCGCTCAAAATCATACAGATCTTCCTGGCCTTATGAGAGAATTAGGGAAAATTGGAGCATTAGGTCCTTATATTCCGGTTGAGTATGGAGGTTCAGGATTAGACCAGATTTCTTACGGTTTGATCATGCAGGAATTGGAAAGAGGTGATTCTGCAGTACGTTCTGCAGCTTCAGTACAAAGCTCTTTGGTGATGTTTCCTATCAATGAATTCGGTTCTGAAGAACAGAAGAAGAAATATCTGCCTAAGCTTGCAGCAGGAGAAATGATTGGATCTTTTGGATTAACTGAACCTAACCACGGTTCAGATCCAGGCTCTATGGAAACGTATTTTAAAGATATGGGAGATCACTATCTTTTGAATGGGGCTAAAATGTGGATCACCAACTCTCCTCTTTGCGACATCGCTGTAGTATGGGCAAAGAATGAGGAAGGAAAAGTACAGGGACTTATTGTTGAAAGAGGAATGGAAGGCTTCACGACTCCGGAAACTCATAATAAATGGAGCTTAAGAGCTTCTAAAACAGGAGAATTGGTATTCAATGATGTAAAAGTACCGAAAGAAAACTTACTTCCTGGGGTAACGGGACTTAAAGGACCTTTATCTTGCTTAAATTCTGCCCGATACGGAATTTCATGGGGAGTAATTGGTGCTGCTATTGACTGCTACTGTACTGCTGTTCAGTATTCTAAAGAAAGAAAACAGTTCGGAAAACCTATTGGATCTTACCAGCTTCAGCAGAAAAAATTGGCAGAATTCCTTACAGAGATTACCAAAGCACAGTTGCTGTGTCTTCAGTTAGGAACTCTTAAAAATGATCATAAAGCAACTCCTGCTCAAATCTCTATGGCAAAACGTAACAACGTGCATATGGCGATAGAAATTGCAAGAGAATCCAGACAGATTTTGGGAGGTATGGGAATTATGGGAGAATTCCCGATGATGAGACACGCTGCCAACCTGGAGTCGGTTATTACCTACGAAGGAACCCACGATGTTCATTTACTGATTACCGGTTTAGATATTACCGGAATCAACGCATTCTAAATACAAGACAAAAATAGATAAGAAGAGTCTGGCCAGAAGGTCGGACTCTTTTATTTTACTCACATTGCAGAGAATTGATATTCTATGAATAGTTATTAATGTTATAATATTTTTAATATTTTATTAAAGTTATTACCTTGATACAACCAAAAAATCATCAATATGAAAAAAATTACTACTTTTTTATTAGGGCTTGCCGCGCCTTTTTATTTTGCTCAGCAGGCCGGTGACCTGGTAAGTACAGAACAGAAACTGGACTTAACGCCACAAGGAGTTATCAATTTCATAGCCAATAATCTTGGCGAACAGAATGCTCCGGATTTTGTGAGCTACCTCAACAGCTTTAATGTAGGCTTAAAGGGGTATAAAATCACTTATTACACTAAGAACGAAAAAAATATACTGGTAAAAGCTACGGGACTTCTCATGTATCCTAATGTAGGCTTCAAGCTTTCAACCGTAGTATCTGACCATGGAACAACCGACAGCAGACATAATGTTCCCTCCAACCTTAAAGGAGCTCTTAGCGCAGGATTTGTCGTTGAGCTTTCTTACGTCCTCAATGGCTATATTTTAATGGCTCCTGATTATGTTGGGATGGGAACTGGAGAAGGCGTTCATCCGTATGTGGATTATGCAACAGAAGCCGGAGCTACGATAGATTTCATTACCGCTGCCAACAAAGCGTTAGTACAATTGAATATAAAACGTTATGATGAATACTTTTTAGCCGGATATTCACAAGGCGCTCATGCTGCAATGTCTACTTTAAAGAAGTTAAGCAGTTCGAATCCAAATAATATCAAGTTCAAATATGCTTATATGGGTGACGGTCCTTACGATTTTTCAGGGGTAACTTTAAATAAAGGAGTTCTGGAAAAAGATGTTTATCCTTTCACTTCATTCCTTGCTAACGTGCTTCACACCTGCAACAATACGGGATATAAAACGTATAATAATGATATTTCAGAAGTTATTTCTGCAGAATATCTTGACCGTTATAATTATCATGTTGTTCAGGACAATGGAGGATTGCTTTGGGGGCCTTTGCTATGGAGAAAACTCTTTACCAACAGTTTTGTGAATGATGTCACCAACAATCCCAACAATAAACTCAGACAGTGCATGAAGCCCAAAGATGTATATGATTGGTATAATAAAACTCCAATGACTTTGGGACATTCTACTGTAGATCTGGCCATTCCACCGGAGAATACATCCAAAACAATTGAAGTTCAGCGCGGATATTACCCATGGTGGGATTTGAATAAATACAAACTGGATTCTTTTTACTGGGGACCTATTGGCCACGTAGGAGGTATTATTCCTTTTACCCTGGCTTCTAATGCCAAATTTAATACATTGAGAAGTGGCGGATTACTTAATGAATGGGCCATAGCAGGATCTATTCTTAGTAAAAAATCAACAGAGACTTCCCCTTTAGAAGCACCTTCCCTATTTTCTTCTCAGATCAAGCCAGAGCTGGGGGCAATGCAACTGACTGAAATTACAGATTTCAATAAAGAAAAAGCAGTTAGCAGATCAGGGGATGAACGTCAGGTAGCATCTTTGAAAGATGGAGTTTATCTTCTGAAAGTATCGGACAATAATGAAAATAAAATACTTCCCTACATCAAAAGTACTCCCGTAGAAGTCAGCGAAAATGAAATTGTACAATCTGAAAACAATAAGGTTTTAAAATTAAAAGTAGATCCGGAAGAACTTTCCGCAGTACATATTTTTGATGAACATAAAAATTGGGTAAAAACCATTCAGAAAGAACAGTATCAGCAAAATGGAGGGATCAATTTGCAGGATCTGGATGGCAACAAGTATACCTTTGAAATTGCTACTCCTTACTATCACCTTCAGTTCAGTAAAACACTTTCCCATCCTACAACAGAAAACAATACGGATATTTTTGCCCAAAACAGACAAATTAAGGTAAGATCTAACAATGATATCAAAAATATCAGCATTTACACCATTACTGGATCATTAGTTGTACAACAAGATATTAACCGTACTCAATTTGAATCAAGAAGTTTAGAATCAGGAGTATATGTTGTTCAAATCACCCTTGCTAATGGAAAAACCATTCAGCAGAAAATCAAATTATAACACTTATTTACTTTCTATAATATCATTTCAAGTTAATTTTTGAGCACTTCAGCAATGGAGTGCTTTTTTATGAATGATAAACGGAATATTTCTATTCCAAAGAAAATAACTCTAAAAAACAGATTGATGAGAAAATCAATAAAAAGCACAAAATAAAAACGTAAACTATAATAAAACAACAACTTAAATACCATTCATCATTATAAATCTTTATGTATTTCAAATTTGTCATGAATGATTTTTATCAATTATTTTAAATTATTCTAAATAAAATTAGCAAACTTATCCTGAGCCTCCTAATTTTGCCGAAAGAATAAACCCAAATGATTCATAACAACGTTCGACACCCTTTCTATACTCACTTTTTATTTCTTTTATTCACTTTTTTCATTACAATAACAGCCCACGCACAGAGCTCGTCCTTTACCATCATTTTTGATGTAAAAAATATAGATTTTAGTCCTGTACAAGATGCGGAAGTTAAAATCTTCTCCAAAGAAAGTCAATTGATCATATCCAGTAATCAAAAAGGAATTGCAACGGCTTCATTAGCCCAGGGAAAATATCATGTAGAAATCCGCAAAAACGGAAGCCTTGGATACTCCAAAACGATCTCGGTAATGAAATCGGAAACTATTACCATTCTTTTCACAGAGAAAATCAACCCCATTGAAGAAGTCGTTATTACCGCTAAAGAAGGTAAAGGGCTTTCCTCATCGTCTGTCATCAGTCAGCGTGCGATGCAGCATTTACAACCATCAAGCTTTTCAGATCTGTTGGAACTGCTTCCAGGAGGAAGATCATCTGACCCTGTAATGAATCAGGTCAACAAAATAAGTCTGCGTGAAACCGGAAGACCCAGTACAGATTATAATACATCCTCGATGGGTACTACATTTCTAGTAGATGGCGCTCCACTGAATTCGGGGGCCAATCTTCAGTATACGTATGATTTTTTGGATAAATCTAATAACGGACTTAAAAGAAGGCTAAACATCACAAGCGGTGTTGATATGAGAAGTATTTCTACAGACCAGATTGACCATGTAGAAGTCCTCCGTGGAATACCTTCTGTGCAATATGGAAATTTAACCTCTGGAATTGTAAAAATCACCAATAAGTCAGGTTACACAAAATGGAAAGCCCGATTTAAAGCAGATGGCTACAGCAAACTTTTTGCCCTAAGCAAAGGTTTTGAAAATAAAGACCAGAATTTAAAGATCAACACAGGTCTGGATTATCTTAACGCAAAAGCTGATCCCAGAGACCGACTCGAAAATTATAAAAGGATTACAGCTAATCTCGCTATTTCTAAAGAAAAAAAACATGATAAAGGAACGTTAAGATGGCAGAGTCACCTCAGCTATACAGGTTCTCTGGATGGTTCAAAATCGGATCCTGATGTAGATTTGTCAGAATTGAATTCATATGAAGTCAACAATCATATGGTAAGTCTTTCCAATCTCTTGAGTTATACTAAAAATGAATCTTCCTTTTTCAGATCAGGGGAAATTCAGGCTACCATTAACCAGAGATTTGATAAAATAAAACAAACCAAATTCGTTCAACTGGAAAATGCAACAGCCTTCCCTTTATCCAGAATTGAAGGTGAATATGAGGGTTATTACCCCGAGCCAAGATACATTTCCCATTACACCGTAGACGGAAAACCTCTTGATGTATTTGTAAAAATGGTGAATAATTTCCAGGTGGAGGCCCAATCTTTTAAAAATGAATTCAATGCCGGATTCGACTGGCAATTCAGTAAAAACTGGGGCCAAGGTCAACAATTCGACATTTACCAGCCTATAGATCCTAAAGCTACATTCAGGCCCCGTGCTTATCGAGATGTTCCTGCTTACAGTACTTCGGCTCTATTTTTAGAATCAATCAGCACCTTTAAAACAGGGAATCACCAACTTACACTAGCTTTAGGAATAAGAGGAAATATGATGATGAATTTACCTTCCTATTTCAATATGCACGGAAAAATGTACGTTGATCCCAGAGCAAACCTTCAGTGGGAACTTCCTTCATTTGATTTGATGAATAAAAAGGCACAATTGGCAGTAACATTGGGATACGGAAAACAAAGTCTTTTCCCGGATCTGAACCTCCTTTATCCGGAACTGATCTATAAAGACATCCAACAGCTAAATTATTTCCATAATAATCCTAGTTACAGAAGAGTTAATTATAAAACACTGATTTACAACCCACAAAACCCGAAAATAGAACCTGCCGCTAACGAAAAATTTGAAGCAAGAGTTGATTTCAGCGTAGGAGCCCATCAACTGTCTGTCACGGTTTTTAAGGAAAATATGAATAATGCTTTCCGTGCGATGAACGAATATGCTCTCTACCAGTACAAAAAGTATGATACTTCAGGGATTGATCATAACGCTATCAACTCTCCTCCGGATGTAAACACACTTCCCTATCAGACTGTTAATGAAAATTTCACGTACACTACTCAACGAAATGGAAGCAAAATAGATAAAGAAGGTATTGAATTTCAATACTCTTCCAACAGAATTCCCTTGATCAATACAAGACTTACAGTCAATGGTGCCTGGTTTCGAACCCGATATGGCAACAGTCTGCCGGTGTATAGAGGAAGAGATTTAATCATCAACGGAAGACCTTACCCTTATTTGGGATTGTATGAAAGAATGGAACCCAGCTCAACGAATGAGGTTTTAAATACCAATCTGATGATTGATACCTACCTGCCAGGTCTGGATCTTGTTTTTTCTTCATCTTTTCAATTTTCATGGTATTCTATGCGAAAATTACTTCCTATGAACGGGGTTCCCAGTCATTATGTAGATCAGAACGGTAATATTTTCCCTTTCGATCCGAATAGTGTGAAAGGAACCATTCTTGAGAATCTGATCATTGCTCAGAATCAGGATTTGTATAATACTTCGAGAAGACCAATGGAAATGAATCTGAATTTGAAGGTAACCAAAAGTTTCAGAAATAAAGCTATAGTAGTCTCCATGTTTGCCAACAGACTTTTCAGTTATTATGTGCCCTATAGCGTTAACGGTTTTTCTATCAACAGAAAAGGGGCTTACGATCCTTATTTCGGGATGGAAATCAATTTCAATTTATAACAATTTCAATTTAATACAATTATGTTAAAACAATTATTTAGAACACTGCTAGTACTGTGTGCTGTGATTTCTTTTACAGCCTGTTCTTCGGACTCCAACGATGCTCCGGAAGCACAAACCTCTTTAAAACTGGAACTGAAAGTAATTCCAGAAAATATAAAGGTAAAAGAATATAAGCATCTTACTGTAAGTTTCAAAGAGCTTAATACCGGGTTTACCACCACTCAGGAACTTAAAAACACCAATACATTACAGGTTACTCTTCCATCGGGAACCTATCATATTATCACAGAAGGAAACATTCTTTATACTGATAATACAGGTTCTATAGAAGCCAAAGTTGCCGGAGTACAGACAGGGATAGTGATCACTGGCAATGAGGTCAGCAAAACCATGAACCTATCATTGAAAGCTGGAAGCAATACTGATTTAATCCTTGAAGAAGTATTCTTTACAGGAACCAAAACACCACAGGGAGCAATGTATTTTGGTGATCAGTATTTTAAAATTACCAATAATACAGATCAGACATTGTATGCAGACGGAATGCTACTGATTCAGTCTAGCTTTATGAGTAACGAAAAACAGGAATACAGCCCTAATATTATGGGAACTACCTTTTCAGCAGGAGCTATTGTCAGAATTCCGGGCAATGGAACCACTTATCCTGTACAACCCGGAGCATCTATCATCATTGCTGAGGATGCGATCAATCATAAGCCTTTCAACTCATTATCAATAGACCTTTCTCACGCCAATTTCCAAATTTTCAAAGAAGATTCTGACGATATTGATAATCCTGCGGTTCCAAAAATGATGAATGTTTTCGAAAAAATGGTGATTCATACTCAAGGATATTACGCGTATGCTTTAGCACGTATGCCTCAGGGAATGACCAATGAAACAATGCTGGCTCAGAACACCTATACTTACACCTACAATCTTACTATCGGAGGAGATGTTTATCCGATGGACGGAACGGCTGTTAAAATCCCAAATGAATGGGTAATAGATGCTGTTAATTTAAGCGTACAGGATTCTTTCCAATGGCTGGTAACCTCTCCTTCGCTGGATATGGGCTGGACTTCCGTCACTTCATTCGATGGCGATAAAAACCGTTTCGGAAAAGCAGTACGCAGAAAAGTGATAGGACAAACACTGGAAGGGAAAAACATTTACAAAGATACCAACAACTCTACTCTGGACTTTGAACACGGGGTAAAACCTTCTTTATTTAACTAAAAATGAGACATTTTCTTTCCATATCTATTCTGTTTTCATCATTATTCGGAATACACATCCAGGGGCAGATCAATGACTCGGTTACGGGAAAAATACGGGAGCGATACAGCTATGAAAGGATCCTGAAAAACAGTATCACCATCAACCCAGCCAGCCAGTTGGGAGCAAGAAAATACAACATGACCACTTTCAATGTATTCACCGAAAACAGCAATACTCCCAACGAACTACAGCAAAAAGGCAAAGGCAGAAGTCTTTGGGGCGCAGAAGCCAACACCCTGCAAATTCTGAATGAGAAAACCACAGTGTGGGGCAATGCCTCCTATTCGCAAGGGAAAAACAAACAGATGATATGGAACGAAAATGCCGATTATGACATCATCTACCCTTATGTAGCAGCAGACAGTGTGGGCGGCAATATGAAATTTGAAACCTACCAATTTTCGGGAGGATATTCTAAAAAGATCAATACCTATACTTTGGGAATAATGGCCAGTTACAAAGCCACTTTAAGCTACAGAGACATCGATCCAAGACCCAAAAATACTACGGCCAACTTTTCTTTAGCCCTGGGAGCTAATAAACTGATGTTTCAGAAATTTAGAATCGGAATGTATGCAGATGCTGAAAAGTATACCCAAAAGCATTACCTGAGCTTTGTAAGCAATCAGGGTTATCCCATGATCTACAATATGAATGGGTTGGGAAACTATAATGAGCTGCTTTCCGGGAAGCTTCGCCAGGCTTATTACGAAGGTTGGTCTTACGGTGGAGGGTTACAGATCTTTGAAGCAGACAACCGAAACTGGTATCTGAATTTGGGCATCAAAAAGTTTAATCTTGATAAACTTCTGACCGAATATTCAGATCTCAATGCTTCAAAAATTGATGAGCAGCAGTTTACTTTTTCTGCAGGGAAATTTTTCAGCTCAGGAAAACTTGTCTGGGGGATTTTGGCCGAAGGAAATTCTACAGAAAGAAAAGGAACAGAAAATCTCTTTCTAAATGAAAATTCCAGAAATTACATCCAGATAGGCAGTGTGGAAAAGTATAAACGTCAGTTCAACAATATTATCTTCAAAGGGCTTTTAAAAATGGGTAAAGAAGAATCCCAATCTTCTTTTCTTCCTTTCTTCGGCTGGCTTCAGGAAAAGGAAAAATACAGCAGTCCGTCATCAAAAATTGAATTAAGTAAACTTATTTATGGTACGGATTATCAATGGATAAAAACATTCAATGCTAATCAAACATTGTCTGTTTTATTGGGTATTTCTGCAACGAATGTATACCAGAAAGACCGCCTTTTCAATATTTCAGGAAAACCGGCAATCAATGAGATGCTTCAGGAAAATTACGCTTTCCTTTCTTCGGATTTTTGGCAGGCAAAACTGGACGTTCAGTTTCATTTCAGTGTCCCTATGGTAAAGAACGTATTTGTAGCAGGTAAAATGATGTATACTCATTTTCAAAACGGCAGCAATACAGTATTTGCAGCCAGCATAGGAAGTATTTTTTAAACACGGATATTATGAAATTTTCAGATCTTAAATTAATTCTGTTTGTAGGAGGAATTTCAGTCTTCTGTATGCAACATACCTTTCAAAAGTACAAAACAGATTATGGTGAGGTTGCAGAACAATACAAAAAACCTGTACAATATTGGCCCAAACCTTCTATAGACGAAAGTGTCAACTGGAAGGAATTTGAAGCCATAGAATGGGATTCCAATTATTATGATATTCAGGACGCTCCTGAAGTAATGCTAGGTAAAAAACTGTTTTTTGATCCTAAACTATCTTCTTCCAGTCAGGTTTCCTGCAGCAGCTGTCATAATCCTGAATTGGGATGGGCAGACGGACAGGAAGTCGCACTGGGACATGATCATTTACAGGGAAAAAGGAATACTCAATCTCTTTTCAATATTGCGGACAGGAAATCTTATTTCTGGGACGGAAGAGCAAACACATTGGAACAGCAGCTTATTGGGCCTATTTCTGCCCATAATGAAATGAATATGAAACCGGAAAAACTTGCCGGAAAATTATCTAAGTATAAGGAATATAAAAAACTATTTAAAGAAGTTTATCAAAGTGATCAGATTACATTTGACAAGATTGCTCATGCATTAGCAACTTTTCAGAAAACGATAAGAAGCCAGCCCAGCAAGCTGGATAAGTTCATCAAAGGAGACCATAAAGCAATGACTGATCAAGAAATCTACGGAATGCATTTGTTCCGTACCAAAGCGAGATGCATGAAGTGCCACTACGGAAAAAACCTTACAGATGAATCTTTTCACAATATAGGCTTGACCTACTACAAAAGGGAGTATGAAGATCTTGGTTTATATCTTATTACAGGAAAAGCAGAGGATGTGGGAAAATTCAAAACACCTTCTTTAAGGGATCTTAATTATACCGCTCCATGGATGCACAATGGCCTGATGGATGATCTGCACGGGATTGTAAGTCTCTACAACAGCGGAATGCAGATGATTAATCCTACTGCTGAAGAAAAGAAGGCAGATCCGAACTTCCCTGTTACTGATCAGCACATGAAGCCTTTAAAGCTGAACGAACAGGAAATAGATGCCATCGTAGCCTTTTTAAAAAGTATGTCGGGGAGTTATTATAAAATGCCCAGACCAGAAATACCTAGAAAATAATCAATTGGTATAATTACTATTAAGCCCCATTATTTAAATAATCAGTTTAAATAATGGGGCTTAAAAATTTATATCATTATTCTCTTAAAACTTAAAGCCGATACTTAAATAAATTCTTGAGAAATCAAGCTGGCTGTTTCGGGAAACATTAATACTGATAGGACCTATAAGAGACTCGTAGCCCAAGTTTACTCCATAACCAAACATATCAAAACTATCATTGAATGGAGAAAATTCCTCACTCACTTTTCCATAGCTGAACGATGGCGTAAGATACAGCCTTTTCATAATTCTGTACTGAAGAGAGAATGCCACTTTCGCTACAGAAGTCATAGGAAGTTCTTTCTGGCGAAGACCATTGAATTCAGGGCTTAAAAGATCATAATTGTACTCACTTCCTCCTAAGTTATATTTCTGGTTCAGGAACAAATAAGGAACCTGATCTTCTCTTTTTGCCCCAAAACTGGCACCTAGAAACAAATTCACTTTTGCTGCCAATCTTCTTGTAACAGGGTAAGCAAAATTTTCGTTTACGGTAAAAGAAACAAGGTTTTTGGGCTCGTAATAGTAAGAGTCTTTTGGGTTCAAAATGGGGTATAAAAGAGGCTGCACTGTATTCAGATCATACAACTGATACTGGTCTCCATAATAGAACCTTGTACTCACCTGAAGATGATTCCCTTTGGTAAAGAAATATCTTTTGTTCAGGTTGTTCTGTTCAAATTTCAGAAAAGTATTGAAATTGCTGTGGTTATAAAGTTTCTTACTGTAATTATCTATTTTGGCCTGATCTACTTTATCCAGTAACGTATACATTCTTTCTGTACTGAACTCAGTTCCCACAGAAATAAAAGCATTGGGACTGACATTATAATTCAACGCTATTTTCGCGGTGATATTTCGGTACATATGGTTGGGAAAACGATCTCCGCCATCTTCACTTCCCATATCGTAAAGCCTGAAGTTCAAGTCATTACTTTTAAGATGAACCATTTTAGCTTCCAAATCCAGCCACAGACGTTCGCTTCTGTCTAAAAACTGCTGATAAGCCAATTTTGCCTTAAAACGTTCTGAGATATCCAACGTAGCAAGAAACCTGGATCTGTTCAGTAAAATATTTCGATAAGTATAGTTGACAATAATTCCGACAGACTGCTCGGTATCGTAGTGTAGAGCCAACTTAAAAGCTCCTTTTTTAGCTCTTTTCACAAAAATGTTCATGGCCAAAGCATCTCCAATATTCGTATAGGTATAGTATACTTTTATATACTGACGCATTCCAAATACTCTGTCTATTGCTTCATTTACGGTTTTTGCATCATAATACTTCCCTTCTGTAAGCCCCATTTGTTTCTTAATCACTTCAATCTCCGCAGAATCGGTCATTGGAGTACCATCTTCTTCATTAAAAGTGAATTTCGTGGTAGGAAGTTTCACTTCTTCTATCATCTGATGCTCGTAGGTAATTCCTAATTTCCGTTGCGTTTCTGCCAGTGCCACAAACTCAGGGAGGTGCTTTTTGGCCTCAATTTCACCTATTTTAATGATTCTTCTGAATCGTGCAAAATCCTTTGTCGTAATGTCTCCCAAAGGGTCTACAAAGTCAACCAGAATATTAGAGAGTTCTTTCTGATGCTTAAAGTCTTCTACCGAACGGATGGCGTGGGTCTGGTAGATCATTTTCATTGGATTCTCTATTTCCTTTTTGGTGAAAAGCCTGAAGCCCGTATATCCTCCAATCACAAAATCCGCACCCATCTCACGCACCTCATGGGCCGGATAATTTCGGTCCAGTCCACCATCTACAAGAAGTTTCCCATCAATATAAACGGGAGCAAAAGCTGCAGGGATTGCCAATGTGGAACGAATAGCCAAAGGTAAAGATCCCTTTTTCTGCATAACAAGACCACCATTTTCAATATCTGAAGATGTAAGCTCTACAGGAATTCTCAATTGGCTGAAATCGTTGATATGCTTGGCGTTGAATGTAAGCGTATTAAGAACTTCGCCCATATACTGCCCTTCAATATACGAGCTGGGAAGAGTTGGAACTCCCTTCACTACAGGAAACTCCAGAATATATTTATCATACTCGTCTTTCTCACTGATATTAACTTTATTATAGGGAATTTTATTGCTGAGAATTCTACTCCAGTCCATTTTATATATGGTATGTTTCAACTGGTCTGCGTTGTATCCCATTGCGTACAAACCACCCAGAATTCCCCCCATACTGGTTCCTGTGATATAATCTACTTTGATTCCCAGTGAATCAATCATTTTAAGAATGCCGATGTGGGCAAAGCCTTTGGCACCTCCACCGCTTAAAGCAAGACCAAATTTGGTATCTTTAGTAACTTTTTGAAGGGCGAGATCCAGAGAATCATTCCTTTGTTGAGATTTGATAATAAGAGAAAAAATAATCGCTAAAAATAACAGGCTTTTTTTCATGTTCAGTCCTTAGTTTGTGCCGTGTAAACTTTTAAAATTTTACTAAGGAGTAAAGATACATAAAAAATATACGGGTTAACTGACTGTTTTCATGAAGATACGTTAAAGGTCTCCTCCCTAAAAGTTGATGATTATTTTCATTAAAATACCTCCGAAAAAATAAGAAATCAAACCATATAAACGATTATGGTAAGACAAAACTTAATCTATGATTTGCTATTAAAAAATATTTAATACGTTTTCACAGTTTCCACAAAATTGATATCCGGATTCAGAATCTCAAGAATAAGACTTTTGACAGATTTCATCGCATCATCAATATTTCCTTTTTCGAACTGCAGCGAAACCATTCCTTTTTTTGCATCCGCGAAACTCCAGATTCCGGTTTCTATCGGATAGCCCCAAAATTCAGGAAGATGCTGTACCACATAATGATATATACACAGCTGAAGAGCCTGTTTTCTGTCACTGTTATGGAAATATTCCTCTACATTATCTCCGTCTATTTTTACAATGAGGTTTTTGATCTTTGCTGTTTTATAATCAATAATTCTCAGGGTTCCATTCAGCTTGTCAATTCTGTCAATAAATCCGAAAAAGGAGATTTTATCATTTCCTTCAAGGTAAAACTCTACGTTTTCAAACCTTCTTTCGATGTCTACAATTTCCAGTTTATTCCCTTGCTGTATCAATTCAAGATCATGATTCAATATATTCTCAATTACTTTTTTCGCAATAGCTTTGTGAATATAATTCATCCCTTTTTCGTAGAACTCAGGCTGATGCTTAAGCTTTTCAATGGCGATATTTATGTATTGATATACTGCTTTAACTGAATCTTTTAAATCACTTTCTTTTAAAACTTTACCCTTAAGTACTTCATACACTTCTTGAAGTGAATAGTGAACCAAATTTCCATAGTTTTTTATGGACAATTCCTCTTCAATTTCGTCCGACTCCGAAGTATTTAAAATCTTAGATAAGTAGAAATCTATCGGATTATAAAGATAACTGGTAAGGTGAGAAGCAGACACTTTCTCTTTCCATTTTTGCAGACGTTCCTGCACAATCGGGGTTTTAGAAATCTCTATCGGTTTTGTTGTAATAGGCTCAGAAGAATTCTCAATAATCAGATGTTCGATAGGATGTGAGCTTTCCATTTCAATCTGGGTAACGAAGCGGCTTTTCTCCCCAGTATTCACCCCGGAACTTAATGCGTTGTACAAAAGATGTACATTTTTCGCATCCTGAATCAATCGGTAGAAATGATAGGCATAAATACTGTCATTCTCAAGAAAAGTATGAAGATCAAAGAATCTTCGGATATCAAAAGGAATATAAGTATTCTGAGAGTTTCCAAGAGGCAGTTTTCCTTCGTTGACGGAAAGCATAATAACATTCTCAAAATTCAGGAGACGGGTTTCCAGCAATCCCATAATCTGAAGCCCCCTCAAAGGTTCCCCCTGAAAATCGATACTTTCTGAGTTAATATGCTGGTTGATCAAAATTTCCAGGGTTTCCATCTTGATCGTAATATTGTAGGGAGTCAGCTGATTTTTGATAATTCTGAATGCATTCTCAAAGTGCGATACATTTTCATATTGGATATCATCTATTTCAAGCCATTTTACATCCTGACAGAAGTCAATAAGCATATCCAGATATGCCTGTGTACTCTCTGCTTTCTTAAGGAGACTGAAATAAGAAAGACCGCCTAGCAGCTCTTCTAAAAGTGTTTTGGAGATATAAACAATATTTCTTTCTTCTACTTTCGTCTTAAAATCATTGATAATCTGCTCATCTTCAGCCGATTTTGGAAGTTCTTCCAGAATAGGAAAAATATCCCGGTAATAGTAAGAAGATTTATTTTTCTCCAGTTGCTTTTGCAGGTAGAAAAGTCTTTTTACCGCATTGGAAAAAGAAAGATTCTTCAACGGAAAACCCATTGTAATATTCAGAATTTCAATCTCGTGCATTACATCAAGACTTGCCGGAAGAAGATTTTCATCCAACAGTACTACCGCTGTATTGGAATATGTTTTATTGTTAATTTCTTTAAATATCTTGGGCAGAACTTTGGTTTGGGTAACGTTTCCGGAGACTTCATATACTTTGATATTTTTGGGCTGATTAAAGTCGTCTTCAATCCATTGAAAAGCTCTGTTATCATCAAATTCTTTCCATGTTTTATGATTTCTGAGAAATTTACCCGCTTCCTGTCTTTCGTCATCAAAATAATAACGGTCCGCCTGAAAAAAGCATTGAGCTTTGTTCCATTGCAAAAGATTTCGGACCAGCTTTTCTTCAACCGGGGTAAAAGCATTAAATCCACAAAAAACAAAATGTTCTTCGGTGTTTTTGGCAAAGTCGGAAATTTTAACTTTAGCAGTTTCATGGATCATCCCAGAAGTAGCCCAATTCTTTTCCTGCAGCCTTTGTTTGAGTTCCGGAAGAAAAACATTCATATTCTGCCAGAAATTAAGGAATTTCTTTCTTGGAACATCATCATCTTCTCCCAGATTTTGCGCCCATTCTTTGATCCTTTCCTCATCAAACATATATTGGAGAACGGCCTGATCGCTATCTGAAAACTTCAGAATATCATCCCAGTCTTTTTGCAAAGTAGGAAACCATTTCAGAAAATCTGAAAAATCGTCTCTGGGAATAAGATTCAGACTTCTGTACACATCAAAGGAAAACAACCAAAGCGGAATTCCCTGAATAGGCTGCTTATTCGAAATCGTATTGATAAGTTCCTCTACCGTAAAGAAATTCGGTAGAAATCCCGAATAATTCTTTTCTTCAAGAATTTCCCTGATAAATACGATAGGACGTTTTCCGGGCAGAACGATGTTAAACGCAGAAAGATCTGAGTTTTGGGCCAGAAGTTCGTTAATGATCTTATTGAGAAATTTCAAAGGGATTGGTAGCTTTTTAGGTTATCTAATTGTTCAGAAATAAGAATGTTGTATTCTGTCTGTTTTTCTTTATTGATGCCATGTCGGGTATCACGGTCATAGGCCATCTGAAAGTTTTTATAATCATTAGAAATTCCTTCATAAATAGATTTAAAGTATTTATTGTAATCTCCTGAATTTCTTATATTTTCAGCCACTAATTTCCTGAATTTTCTTACAAAAAGTTCAGCAATATCGAAATGCTTCTGTTCATGCAGAAGAACCTCATCATTGATCTTCGTAATGTCTTTCCAGGATCTTTCTTCGTTAAAAACGGTTGCTATTGTGACGGTAACCGGTAATTTCGGATTGGAAGATTTTAGTACAGAAAATTCCCAACCACAGTTGGTATGAGCTGCCACATTGGGGCTGTTCTTTCTGTTAACAGGGCTTTTAAAATTACCCCATTCCAGTTTTTTTTCTTCTTTCCAATTGATTTTCTGCCCAAATATAACTTGAGCAGTGAGTAAGCACAACACAAAAGTCAATTTCATTATTCTACCACAATTGTTTTGGTGATCCAGTTATTTCCACCATTCCAGAATTTAAAAGTATAGGTTCCTTTTCTTTGCGGATTGAAATTGATCTGGCTGGCACCTGTATAACTTTCCTGTTTACACGGTCCGTTTGTAACGTATCTGTAAGCTGTAACGGTTCTTTCAAGATTATTGTTATAAATATAATCATACCCATAAAAACCCTGACAATGAGATGGATAAGTAGAATAAGTTTTGATGCTTTGAATGGCAAAAACGTTCATGGTATCATTTACGATTTTTACACTGTCAATTTTAATTTTGCCAATAGATTCAACCGTTTCATAATCATCGTCGTTACATGATGTTAGAAACAGGCCAAACAATAATGCTGAAAATCCAAGATTTAAAATTGTTTTCATAACCTTCAATTTTGTGATTATTAACAAATATTTAGCAAAAATTATTCCTTACTCCTGCTAAATTACGAATTAAAATTACCTTTTGATACGTATACTACTTTTTTAGTATCAAAAAACTCTCCTTCAAAATAGTGTTTTAGGTTGAAAATCTCACACTTAAGTCCGGCAAGTTCTTCCGCAAGATCGCCGCCTTTTAGATATAAGATTCCGTTGTGCTTAGGGTTAAACTGTTCTTTTTCAAATTTACCTTTCAGCCATCTTAGGAATTCCGGCATCTGGGTAACCGCTCGGCTGACTACAAAGTGGAACTTTTCTTTCAGTTTTTCTGCTCTTCCGTGGATAGCCGTCACGTTTTTAAGGCCAACGCCTTCTGCTACGGCATTTACCACACTGATTTTCTTACCGATAGAATCAATAAGAGTAAATTCTGTATCAGGAAACAGAATAGCCAGAGGAATTCCCGGAAAACCTCCTCCGGTTCCAATATCCAAAACTTTAGTTCCCGGAGCAAATTCCATTACTTTGGCAATTCCTAAAGAATGCAGAATGTGCTTTTCGTACAGCGATTCCATATCTTTTCTGGAAATTACGTTGATCTTTTCATTCCATTCATTATACAAAGTTTCCAGTTGTTCAAACTGTCTTAACTGTGTTTCTGTAAGATCCGGAAAGTATTTTAATAGTAACGATGTAGACATATGAATTATTATAGTCTGCAAAAATAAGTTTTTATTGGCTTTATTCAAATTTTAACCGGGGTTATATTCAAAACAAAACGCTTGAGAACTTTTTTGGTTAATTGATTTCAATAGGATTATTGGTTTTCATCAGACGTCTTGCCATTTCAGCATCTGTATTCCCCTTCCCGGATTTTTTAAGATCATTAAGATCGAGTTGTGTAATGTAGCCGTCTTTCAGCTGTATTCCCATTGTTCCTGCTTTTGAATCCATATTAATGCTTTCAATATCATCTGGAGTAAAGGTATATCCGGATAGAAATTTCTTATAGTCGGCATTCGATGTTTTCTTATTGTTTTTAGGTAAAAGAGCAAAGATAGATTTCATCTTTTTCACCTGGATCAGATGAAAAGCATGATTATTTTCCGTATCATTGATCTTCACCACAAGCCCCGGAAGTCCGCTGAATTTGTAAGGACCGTCGCTGATCGGATAATCTTTACTGAACCAGGCCTCCCATTTTCGCCCTTTGTAGTCTGTAATAGCTCTCTGACAATTCATTCCGTCAATTTTCATAAATTCTTTCTGAACCTTCCACATGGGCATTTCCTGGTCTGCAATAACCAGATTTATCCCTTTGAACTTATCGTACAGATTCATTGTTTTTCCTGAATGATCCTTTTCAAGGATGTAATTCAGATTCCGGTCATACCTTTTACTGGTAAGAAGTGCCGGAAAATTTTTATCAACGTTGTAAGCGGAATCTCTTTCATACTTTACTGAATTATAAAAATACGATTTTCTGCCGTCGGAATCCAGATTCATATAATCTGTAATAATGGAGTCTTTCTTTGCAACATCAGGTTTCATTTTATATTCATATACAAAACGGTAATTCTGAGCAGAAAAGAGAGAAAAGGATAGTAAAAAAATGACTTTCAATGTCTTCTTCATAGGTTTTAGTTTTTGCTAAAATAAGCTTTATTTATTTAAACTAAATAGAAGAAACACAGCAATTACACTCGTTAAAAAACCTGACAAAAATCTTCCATTCAACTCTATTTTTATTCCATTTGCAAAACGTTTTTATTATATATTTGTTAAAATTCAAAAAATACATGGATAAACTTTCAGATAGAGTAAAAAGATTAGGATACTCACAGACTTTTGTAATGTCTAATAAGGCCAGAGAAATGAAAGCCAGCGGAATAGATGTAATCAGCTTAACTCTTGGTGAACCGGATTTTGATGTTCCGGACAATATTAAACAGGCCGCTTTCGATGCTATCAACGAAAATTACAGTCACTACTCTCCTGTTCCGGGATTTCTGGAACTGCGTGAGGCGATCGCTTATAAATTAAAAAGAGATAATAACCTGGAATACAAACCTACGCAGATTTGTGTATCCAACGGGGCAAAACAGTCTATTTTAAATGTTTTGGCGGCTATTATCAACGATGGGGATGAAGTATTGCTTCCGGCTCCTTATTGGGTAAGCTACGATGAAATGGTAAAAATGATGGGCGGTAATTCTGTTATGCTTCCTACCTCTTATGTAACGGATTTCAAAGTTACTGCAGAACAATTGGAAGAAGCCATCAATGAGAAAACTAAAGCTATTCTTTTCAGCTCGCCATGTAACCCTTCTGGAGGATATTACACGTATGATGAATTGAAATCTATCGCAAAAGTAGTGGCCAAATATCCTCATGTAACGATCATTTCTGATGAGATCTATGAATACATCAATTATGAAACAAAAACAACTTCTATTGCGCAGTTTCCTGAAGTGTATGAGCAGACGGCAGTAATCAACGGAATGTCGAAAGCTTTTGCAATGACCGGATGGAGAATCGGATATTCTGCCTGTCCGGAATGGCTGGCCAAGGCCTGTGAAAAAGTACAAGGACAAATGACCAGCGGAGCCAACACCGTAGCACAGAGAGCTTCCATAACCGCGTTAAAAACAGATCCTGCTGAATACAGATATATGATTGATGCCTTCAAGAAAAGAAGAGATCTCGTATATGATTTGATCAAAGAAATTCCTGGATTTAAAGTATTGCTTCCAAAAGCAGCCTTTTATTTCTTCCCGGACATTTCTCACTATATCGGAAAAACATTAAACGGAACTGAAATTAAAAATTCTGACGACTTCGCTATGTTTATTTTGGAGAATGCTCATGTAGGTTGTGTTGGCGGATATTCTTTCGGAAGCCCGGAATGTATCAGATTTTCCTACGCAGCTTCTGAAGAAGATTTAAAAGAAGCAATGAAGAGAATTAAAGAATTATTAGAAAAATTCAACTAAGAACCACATAAAAAAATAAAACACAGCCACACAACAATGAATTTGTTAAAAAAACTAACGATCGCTACCAGCATTGCTGCAGCCAGTTTTGCAGGATATGCTTATGGTCAGGATTTCCAATGGAAAGAAGCAACGTCTAATGGTTACCAATACAAGTATGTAACCAACGACCCTACTTCCGCAAGGTATTACACGTTAAAAAACGGTTTAACCGTTATCTTAAGTCCAACAAAAAAAGACCCGAGAATCCAGGTGTATATTGCTACAAAAGCAGGAAGTAAAACGGACCCTTCCAATCATACAGGGCTTGCTCATTATCTGGAGCATATGCTTTTTAAAGGAACCAACCAGTTTGGTTCTAAAGATTGGGCAAAGGAGAAACCTCTCTTGGATCAGATTGATGCTCTTTATGAGAAGTATAATCAGACCAAAGATGAAGCGAAAAGAAAAGAAATCTATAAAGAGATTGACAGAGTTTCCGGAGAAGCAGCCAAGTTCGCGATTGCTAATGAGTATGACAAAATGATGGCCGGAATGGGTGCAGACGGAACGAACGCTTTTACATCTTTCGAACAGACGGTTTACACAGAAGATATCCCGGCGAACGTTATAGACAAATTCCTTGCAGTACAGGCTGAAAGATTCAGAGAACCTGTGCTGAGACTTTTCCATACAGAGCTTGAAGCAGTATATGAAGAGAAAAACAGAACTCTTGATGATGATGGAGATAAAGTGTTTGACAGCATGTTTGCTAACCTTTTCCCTAACAACAACTACGGAAAGCAGACTACCATAGGAACCATAGAACACCTTAAGAATCCTTCTCTACACGCCATCAGAGAATATTACAACAACTATTACGTTCCCAACAATATGGGGGTCATCATGTCAGGAGACTTCAATCCGGATGAAGTGATTGCCAAAATTGACAAGGCTTTTTCTTACATGAAGTCAAAGCCGGTTCCTGAATATAAAGTAGGCCAGGAAAAACCCATCGCTTCTCCTGTAACAAAAGAAGTTGTTGGACCCAACCCTGAAAGCGTAATGCTTGGTTTCAGATTCCCGGGAGCTTCTACCAAAGATGCAAGATTGCTTAATCTTGTAGGAAATATGCTTACCAATGGACAGGCAGGCTTAATAGATTTGGATCTTGTAAAGAAACAGAAATTATTGGGAGCAGAAGCTTTTCCTTATGCTTTAAAAGATTATTCTGTTTTACTTTTACAGGGAAGACCTACCGAAGGACAATCTCTGGATGAAGTGAAAAACCTTCTCCTACAGGAAATTGACAAGCTTAAAAAGGGCGAATTTTCCGACGATCTGATACAGTCTATCGTAAACAACGAAAAGAAAAACATCATTCAGAAAGACGAAAAATATTCTTCAAGAGCAGGTATTCTGATGGATGAATTTACCTCAGAAGTCGATCATAGAGTGATGTTGGAATATGTGGAAGAAATTTCCAAGCTTACTAAAAAAGACATTATGGATTTTGCTTCCAAATATCTTCAAACCAACAATTATGTTGCGGTTTATAAAAGAAAAGGGGAAGACAAAAGCATTGTAAAAGTAGACAAACCAACCATTACTCCTGTTTCCGTAAACAGAGAAGATCAGTCTCCTTTCCTTAAAAAGATTGATGCAATGCCAGAGAACGCGATCTCTCCTGTTTGGCTCAATTATGATAAAGATATTGCCAAAAACAAACTGGGTGAAGTAGAGGTTCTTTCTGTGAAAAATACAGACAATGCCCTATTCAGAATGTACTACCATTTTGATTCAGGAAAATGGAACAACAAAATTCTTCCTTTAGCTGCAGAATATCTTCAGTATTTAGGGACAAAGGATAAGTCCTCAGAAACCATCAGCAAAGAGTTTTACAAACTGGCTTCAAGCTTCAATGTAAGTGCAGGGAATGAAGAAACGTATGTATCTCTTGAAGGGTTGAATGAAAATTTCGACAAAACCATTTCCCTGTTTGAAGATCTTATCAAAAACTGCCAGGCTGATCAGAAAGCATTGGATGCTTACAAAGCAAGATTGAAGAAGGCAAGAGCCAACGCTAAGCAGAACAAAGCGTCCATTATGGCCGGGTTGAGAAGTTATGCACAATATGGAACTCAAAACCCTTTCAACAATGTATTGAGCGATGCTGAGCTTGATGCTTTAAAAGCAGAAGACCTTATCAGCATACTTCGTGATCTGTTCAATTTCAAGCATAAAGTATTGTATTACGGACCGAAATCAGGAAATGAACTGGTTGCCTCATTACAACCAGTTCACAAGCTTCCTGCAACCCTGAAAGAACTCCCTAAGACAAAAACGTTCACTCAGATTCCAACGGATAAAAACAAAGTTCTTTTTGCTCATTATGATATGGTACAGGCTGAGATTTTCTGGGTAAGAAATTCAGACCAGTATAACCCAACCATTACACCAACTGTAAGTTTATTCAACAATTATTTTGGAGGCGGAATGGGATCTATTGTTTTCCAGACTATCAGAGAATCTAAAGCATTGGCCTACTCTACTTATTCTTACTTTGCGCTTCCGAACAAGAAGGCAGATAAAGATATGGTAATGGCTTATGTAGGAACACAGGCAGACAAATTCAACGAGTCGACTACGGCTATGAATGAACTTCTAACCACTCTTCCAAAGTCTGAACAATTATTTGAAACAGCCAAAAGCGGATTAAAAAAATCGATTGCGTCTGAAAGAATTACTCAGGACGGAATTATTTTCTCTTACCTGAAAGCACAAAGACTTGGTAACAATTCCGACATAAGAAAGAATGTTTACGAACAGGCTCCTAAGTTGTCTTTTGCAGACATCAATTCATTCCACGATAAGGAGATGAAAAACAAAAATTATACGTATTGTGTTGTTGCAGCACAAGACAAAGTAAATGAAGCTGATATGCAGAAATTAGGCGAGATTAAAAAACTTAATCTTACCGAAATATTTGGATATTAAAATAAAGAAAAAGCCCTGAAATCAGGGCTTTTTTATGCAATACACATCAAAAACAATTATAGATTTTATTTATCGAAATTCATTTGTTCGATAGACAAAACTTCTCTATATTTGCATAAGAAATTTAAATATAAAAACAGAAAATTATGTCTTTAGTAGGAAAAAAATTCCCAAATTTAACAATCGATGCAATGTCTGAAATGGGTGACGATCTAAGAATCAACATCCTTGATGAAGCAGTAAACAACCAACAAAAAGTTCTTTTATTCTGGTACCCAAAAGATTTCACTTTCGTTTGCCCTACAGAGCTTCACGCTTTCCAGGAGGCTTTAGGTGAATTCGAAAAAAGAAACACAAAAGTAATCGGTGCATCTTGTGATACAAATGAAGTACACTTCGCATGGTTAAACACTCCAAAAGATAACGGAGGTATTGAAGGAGTAACTTATCCACTTTTAGCTGATACTCACAGACAATTGGCTAACGCTCTAGGAATTGTAGATCAGGATTTTGAATACAATGAAGAAGGAGAAGAAGTTTTCACAGGTTCTAACGTAACTTACAGAGCAACTTACCTTATCGACGAAACTGGAAAAATCTTCCACGAAGCCGTAAACGATATGCCTCTAGGAAGAAACGTAAAAGAATTCTTAAGATTAATTGACGCTTACACACACGTTCAAAAACACGGTGAAGTATGTCCTGCAAACTGGGAAGAAGGAAAAGATGCAATGAAAGCTGACAGAACTTCTACTGCAGAGTACTTAGCGAAGAACTAATATAATGTGTTAATTTGAAAATGAGATAATTTGAAATTAATCTCAGGATAGTTAAAAATTATCTCATTTTCTTCTTTATAAAGCATTCGCACATTTTCAAATTAACAACTTTCAAATTACAATCATGTACACAGAATTAACCGAAGATACATTACAAAATATAGTTAACGACAACGAAAAAGTAGTTGTACAATATGGCGCAACATGGTGCGGAAACTGCAGAATCATGAAGCCTAAATTCAAAAAATTAGCCTCAGAAAACGATTCTATCCCGTTTTTATATGTAGATGCTGAAAAACTTCCTGAAAGTAGAAAATTAGCAAAAGTAGACAACTTACCTACTTTCGCGATCTTCAAAAACGGTGAATTGGTCAACCAGGTTCAGTCTAACCAGGCAGAAAGTTTAATTAATCTTTTTAACGAATTAGCATAATGAAATTACCTATCATCAGACAGTTTTATCAGAATCAGACTCCTGAAAATCTTGAGAAAACCTTAGAGGTTCTGGAAAGTTTCAGCGAGTTCAGAGGAACAAGTGAAGAAGATCTAAACGTTGCAGGAGAGCTTATTACCAACATCTGCGGTGCTTTAGAAGTTCATTCCAACGTACAGAACGGAATGAGTGAAAAAGATGCTTTAAACTCTTTTGCACAAAAAGTACTTGGGTCTATCGACAAATAATATTTTCAATACACAATTGAAAAACACAAAATTCCTGAGGTTTTCCTCATAACTATACTTCTTTATATTCCTCAATAATCAATTAGTTTCTGCGAAATCAGAACTTCAGAAAGCTCCCAAAGCAAGTATGAGGTAGTAATCGTATTGCTTATATTGAAGAATACCCAATCAAAATCCCGGTGAGTTTTCACTGGGATTTTTTGGTTTTACAGCTTATAATACCATAACACTAATAACACAAAGATTTCACACAAACACCACGAATAAATACATACTCAGCTTCATTAATCAAAAAATACGCTCAACGATCCGTGTAAATCCGTGAAATCCGTGGTCAAAAAAAAATCAAACACAACATGTATTGGAGCTAAGACTTGCATCCAAAAAGAAATAAAAAATCCCGATGAAAACTTCACCGGGACTGTATTGTATTAAAGAAATTCAATTAATTTCTTCTGCTCATCAGGATACTTAAAATATACCAAAATAAAAGCATAATAGAAGCAAAAAGCTGCAAAGCCGCTCCTACATACTGCTCTGTACCATAAGAATCTTTCAGTTTACTAGTCTGATACAAAATGGTTGCAGAAGCCAAAATAACCATTCCCACAGAGAACCATAGCCCTAAGTTGAAACCGAAAAGCATTCCTCCTGCAATGAGTCCGATTGAGATAAACCCTCCGATTACAATGATATTCCTTAAAAAAGAAAAATCTCTTTTAGAAGTAAAAGCAACCGCAGAAATACCGGCAAACATTGCAATAGTAAGCATTGCTGCCTGAAAGATCACATTTGCTCCCGCAATATTAACCGCAATAAAAAGCAAGGGCATAAAGATAACAGCTTCAAGCAGGATGTAAAACCCTAAACCAAGATACTGCGTCGACTTACTTTGTGACATTGACCATTTGGACGCTAAAACAGAAGCTAACCAGAATACTCCAATAATCAGAAGCCAAATATATCGCTGGCCAAACATCATCATAATAACTTCAGCGGGCACTGTTTTCAATAGAACCGTTTCCACTCCAATAAAGGCAAGAATTGACAAAGCAACGTGCAAATACGTCTTTTTGTAAAAATCCGCTTTCTCCATTTCTGAAGAATGAGCAACTAAAACATCGGTCTTCATAATTTATATTTTTTTGTTTAATTTATTTCATACTTTTTATTACCTCCAACATACATGACAGTAAAAAGAAAAGAATTATTACTTAGTGCTCGCAACCTTTTTAGGCTTCGGCTTTATCCCTAATATCTTTCCGTCATTTTCAAATACGGCAGTTACTATATTTTCCGGTGCTGCCAACTGATCGTCAGAATATTTATAAATAATCATCGGATAAGCCTTTCCATCCATCGTGGATTTATATCCTGATTTAAACAAAACAAGCGTCTTTTTAAAATCAATATCTGCAGACAGTTTTTTATAAACAACATCCGTCACCACTTCCTTGGCTTTTGGCGCAAGCAGGCTTTCCATCGTTTTTCTGTCTGAAGATTTTAAAGCAGCGATAAATTTGGTAAACTGAGCGTTATATATTGCTATTTTATCTTTATCCAATTCTGCCGGCAAATCCTTTTTCTGACTGCCTTCCACCTTCACATCAACAACCTTTTGGGCAAACATCAACTGCCCGATTATGATAGCAAGGCCTAGAAATAATTTTCTCATATGATCAAACTTATTATTTGGTGAAAATAAGTGATGGAAGATACGAAAATCACACCAATTCCAAAAATCTCATTGTATCCACATTATCCGCATAGGTATCCAGCCCCGGATTTTGTGCCTCACCAAAAGAAATTGAGTTTAATCCCAACTCGCTTTTAGCAACAATACACTGAATATTTTCTTCATTTTCAGCAATAAAATTCTTTACATCATCAAGAGATTCATAACGGCTAAAATTGATCACAGAAAGCGGACTGAACAACTTATCATCTTCTTTAAGCATCACAAAATTATTATCCCAGAATTTTTCCTGATTCAAAAGATAAACGGCCCTGTTATAATCATAATTGTTAGCATACTTGTTATGATGAATAATATCCTGGAAACCGATGAAACTTTCGAAAAGCCTGTCAATCACAAAATCCTGAGGAATAAAAATTCTTGTCACATTTCTGCATCCTAATCCGAAATACTGGAAAATATCCTCAGCCAGAAGCTTCATTTCTTCTTCTGTTTCATCGCCCTTCAAAACAGCAATAGAAGTTCTGTTTTTACGGATAATGCTTAAATGGTCTTTAAAATAATATTCAAGATATCTTGCTGTATTATTGCTTCCTGTCGCAATTACCGCATCAAAATTTTCCAACTTCTCTACCAGTTCGAACTGAACCTGACCATCAGAAAATGCATTCCACTTATTCAACAGGAACGGAATCAGATATTTATCTTTTGAAGACAGCTTAATTACAGGAATATGATTGCTCAGCACTACAGAAATTACATCATGAAGACCTACCAAAGGGATATTTCCAGCCAAAATTAGTCCTACTCGCTTTGAGGTTGTAGAGATTGAATAATTTTCAAGCCAGTTTTTGATATTGTCTTCTGTAAGAAGATCTGCCCATTGCTGTAAAGCAAATTTCTGATTTTCAATAGTAAACCATTGATTTTCAATTTTAGACTTGTTTAATAATAATTCAATATTAACATCATCTTCATTATAATCTTCTGTTTTCTTCGATAAAAACGCTTTTATATAATCGCTTAATTCAATAAGTCCTAAAACTTGATTTTCCGTATTCATAATTACTTTAAAAATTGGGGAATATTTTGTAATTTTGTGCAAATTTAAAAAAAATTAGCGATGGCTATTAAAATAACTGATGAATGCATTAACTGCGGGGCTTGCGAACCGGAATGTCCAAATAATGCAATATATGAAGGAGCCGTAGATTGGAAAGCTTCGGAAGGTACAAGTCTTCAGGGTACTATAACAATGCCTTCAGGTCTTACGATAGATGCTGATGCATCTCAGGAACCTGTAAGTGATGATGTTTATTTCATTGTAACAGATAAATGTACAGAATGTAAAGGATTCCATGAGGAGCCACAGTGTGCGGCTGTATGCCCAGTAGACTGCTGTGTTCCGGATGAGGATCATGTAGAATCTGAAGAGGCTCTACTTAATAAAAAAGCATTCTTACACGGCGAATAAAAAGACGCCGTCTCATGATCTTTGAGACGGCTTTTTTTACCCCCAAAAACATAATAATTCTCTATAGAAAACCACAAACAAAGCAAAAGGAATAGAATATATTCCGATAGCAACCAAAAAATAAAAATATGAACAAAAAGCACAACTTCAGCGCAGGGCCATGTATTTTACCACAAGAGGTATTTGAGAAATCAGCAGAGGCTATTTTGGATTTTAATGGTATCGGACTGTCTCTTCTTGAAATCTCTCACAGAAGTAAAGATTTCGTTGCGGTAATGGACGAAGCGCGTGCAATTGTAAAAAGGTTGATGAATCTTGGTGATGATTATGAAGTACTTTATTTAGGAAGCGGTGCCAGCATGCAGTTTGCTATGGTCCCTTATAATCTGATGAAAGTAGGAGGAAAAGCGGCTTATCTGGATACAGGAACATGGGCTGCGGGAGCTATTAAAGAAGCAAAAAAACTGGGGACAGTAGACGTTGTAGGATCTTCAAAAGAACAAAACTATTCTTTCATTCCTAAGGGCTATACTGTTGGTTCGGAATACGATTACTTCCACTGTACTTCCAATAATACCATTTATGGAACTCAGATGAAGTCTTTCCCTGAAGTGGATACCCTTATGGTATGTGATATGAGTTCTGATATTTTTTCAAGACAGCTTGATTTTTCTAAATTTGATTTAATCTACGCAGGAGCTCAAAAAAATATGGGACCTGCCGGAGTTACCCTTGTGGTGATTAAAAAAGAAATTCTTGGTAAAACAGGAAGAGAAAATATGTTGTCTATGCTGGATTATTCACAGCACATTTCTAAAGAATCGATGTACAATACTCCACCGGTATTCCCGATATATGCGTCTTTACTGACTCTTCAGCATCTTGAAAGAAATGGTGGAATTGCTGCTGCAGAACAAAGAAATGAAGCAAAAGCAAAACTTCTTTATGATGAAATAGACAGCAACCCGTTATTTGAAACATTCTGTGTAAAAGAAGACCGTTCTTTAATGAATGTATCTTTCAAAATTACAGATGAAAGTAAAAAAGAAGAATTTGATAATGCATGGAAAGCGGCAGGAATCAGTGGTTTAAATGGCCACAGAAGCCTTGGCGGATACAGAGCCAGCCTATACAACGCTTTAACGATTGAGAGCGTACAGGTATTGGTAGACGTAATGAAATCTATCAAATAATTTAAGTAATAAAAATTCAAAGATTGAAAGATGTAATAGCAGTTAATTTAAATTTATTAATTTGCGCCCCAGTTTTAAAATATTGAAATAGGTAAACCTTTCAATCTTTAAATCCAATAACACATGAAAGTTTTAGCAAACGATGGCATTTCAAAAGCAGGAGAACGTACTCTAAAAGAAGCCGGAATTGAAATTCTGGACAATAGAGTGGCCCAAGATCACGTTATTAATTTTATCAACGATAATAATGTGGATGTTCTTTTGGTGAGAAGTGCAACCAAAGTGAGACAAGATCTGATTGATGCATGCCCTGGTCTTAAAATCATAGGCAGAGGCGGTATCGGTATGGATAATATCGATGTTGAATACGCAAAAAGCAAAGGAATTAAAGTCATTAATACCCCTACAGCCTCCTCAAAATCGGTGGCAGAATTGGTATTCGGACATTTTATTTCATTGGCAAGATTCCTTCATGAATCCAACAGATTGATGCCTTTAGAAGGAGAAACTCACTTCAATGCCATGAAAAAATCATTCAGCAATGCGTATGAACTTTCAGGAAAAACATTAGGAGTAATTGGCTTCGGAAGCATTGGCCAGGAAGTTATCAAAATAGGAATTGCTTTAGGAATGAAAGTACAGGTTCTAACAAGAAGCCCTAAAACAGAAGTTCTTACGCTGAACTTCTTCGACGGCCAGTCTGTAAACTTCGAAATCACTTCCACCAATGATATGGATGCTTTCCTTAAAGATGCAGATTTTATCAGTATCAATACTCCTAAAACTCATGAATATATTATAGACACGCCTCAGTTTGAAAAAATGAAAGACGGTGTTTATATTGTCAATACTGCAAGAGGAGGCGTAATCAATGAAGTGACACTGATCGATTTTATCGAATCTGGAAAAGTAGCAGGAGCCGCTTTGGATGTTTTTGAAAACGAACCTACTCCGGAACTGCCTTTACTCATGAACCCGGCACTATCCCTTTCTCCTCATGTAGGAGGAAATACGGTAGATGCGCAAGAGAAAATCGGTGTCGAACTTGCAGAACAAATTATTAAGCTACAAAAAGAAACTATAAGATAAATATGCCTGTTTTTAAACCTTTCCGTGGAATAAGACCTCATAGAGACATCGAGAGCACTTTCCCTACACATCCTCTGGATAATTTTACCCAGGAAGAGATTGCAGAGAAAGCTCAAGTTGAGAATACTTACATCAATATGATTAAACCATACGTTGTAAGTAAATCTAAAGATATTGACCGGAACCTTAGAAAAATCCGTTCTACCTTTGAAGAACTTCTGGACGAAAAAAAATTGGTCCAGGACAATTCAGCCTACTATCTTTATGAGCAGATCTATCCCAACAAACAGGTTTTCAGAGGACTTCTGGGGCTAGCAAGTATTGAAGATTTCTGGGGTGGAAAAATCAAAAGACACGAAAGTACCATTCCTCAGAAAAAAGAAAAACTGGCTCATTACCTGGAAAAAGTAAACCTGCAGGCAGAACCCGTACTGCTTACCTACCCTGCCAATTCAAAAATTGAGTTGCTGATGAACCATGAAGAAAAGAATGTTCCGATCTTCAATCATATAGACTCTATTGGAATCAGACATAAAATCTGGCGAATAGACAATCGTCTGAAATTACAGCAGTTCAAAGAAGTAATCGATCAGATCGACTCTTTTTATATCGCTGACGGACACCATAGAATTGGATCTACAGCATTGAACGCAAAAAGACAAAAAGACAAAAACAAAAGACATAATGGAACAGAACAGTACAACTTTGTATACAGCTTCATCGTATCCAACCAATCGATTAAAATTCACGATTATAACAGAATTTTACATGATCTGAACGGTGTTTCCTCTGAAGATTTCCTGAAGGAGCTGGACAAATATTTCCTGATCCACGAGAAAGGAGAAACACCATACTATCCTTCTCAGAAATTCCACATTTCAATGTATCTGGATGGGAAGTTCTACTCTCTTCACGTGAAGCATGATCTTCGTTCCAAAGAAATGTCTCTGGATAATCTGGACCACCATCTTTTAGATAAATACATTTTCAAAAATATTTTAAAAATTGAAGATCCGGACAGCTCTGAACTTATTTCTTATGTAAAAGGAACTTCCAACATCAATGGAATCAATATTTTAAAAGAAAAAATAGACGCTGGTGAAGGTAAAGTAGGTTTTGGGATTTATCCTGTAAGTTTTAATGATATGATTAAAATTTCAGATCTGAAACTGAGTATGCCTCCAAAATGTACATTCATTGAGCCAAAATTAATTACAGCTCTTTTAATGTACGATATGAAACCTTAATAAATTCCTAATTTTTCCCTACTTTTATCATCGGAAAAAGAAAGGTAAATAAAAAATGAAAAAAATATTCATTATACTTCCACTCTTTTTGAGTGGATTTTTATTTTCTCAAAAAAAACCACAGAAAAAACCTGCCAATAAAACAGCTATTCCTGTAAAATTAAATTACCATGAGGAATTCAAAAAGATCTCAGATGAGATTATGACCAATGGTAAAGCTTATGACAATCTTGGAGAACTTACAAAAGGCATCGGGCCTCGTTTTAGCGCTACTCCGGGATATGCAAAAGCTGTAGAATGGGCAGAGAAAAAGTTCAAAGAAATCGGTATCAACATGATCTGGAGACAAGAAGCCAAAGCTCCTGTCTGGGTACGCGGAAAAGAATCTCTACACATAAAAACCGAAAATGGAGACTGGAAAAACATCAGAATGCTTTCTTTCGGAAACTCTCAGGGAACAGGCGGAAAAGACCTTACAGGTGAAATTGTTTTAATCAATTCCACTTCAGATCTTAACGCAATGTCAATAGGACAGTTAAAAGATAAAATAGTTTTCGTAAACGTTCCTATGGACCCGAAAATTATCAACACCAGTGACTCTTATTTACAGACAGCAAAATCAAAGTTAATTTCTGCTTCTGTTATTGCAAAAACAGGAGCAAAAGCATTAATCATAAGATCATTAACGACGGCTAATGACGATACGCCTCATGCCAAAATGATTTACTATGAGCCGGATGACAAAATTAAAATCCCCGCTTTATCAATTGGCGTAAAATCGGCAGATGAATTAGAGAAAACAATAAAAAAGCAAAAGGTTACGGCCAAAATCAACATGACAGCCGAATCTAAAGGAGAAACTACCAATCCGAATATTATTGCTGAAATTCAAGGTAAAAAAGACGCTAAAGTCATTGTTTTAGGAGCCCAGCTGGATTCCTGGGACTTTGGTGAAGGAGCAATAGATGATGGAACCGGAGTTGTTCAGTGTATCGAAGTCTTAAGAACCTTAAAAGCACTCGGGTATGAAAACAACCATACCATTCGTGTCGTTTTATTTGCCAACAGTGAAAATGGCGGCCAAGGCCGAGAAATGTATGCCGCTTATATAAAGAAGAAAGACGAAAAACACGTATTTGCTCTAGGTACAGATGCCGGTGGCTACTCTCCAAGAGGTTTTTCACTGGATATGTCTCCTCAGAGAAGAAGACTCATTTATCCCTGGAAAGAATATTTTCTTCCTTATGGAGTATATGATTTTGACCAAACCGAAGCTATCCAGGACATTTCTCCTTTAAAAAAACTGGATATTCCTCTAGCCGAACTTGTGGTTGACACTCAAAGATATTTTGATTATCACCATTCTGAACAGGATACTTTCGATAAAGTGAATAAAAGAGAACTTCTACTGGGAGCCGTTGCAATAACGCAAATGATTTTTATGGTAGATAAAAACTGGTAAGATGGAAGGGACATTTGGCAACATCAGATGAAACCATTTCCAGACACAAATTATTTATAGGATCAATAAAATTGGTAACAATGAAAAAGATATTAGGAACTTCACTATTACTTTTTGGAATGGCTGCTTTTGCCCAAACCAAAGAGGATTCCATACAATTCAATAAAATTTCTACAGAGATTTTGAACAATGGAAAAGGATACAACGAACTTAGAGAACTTACGAAAAATATAGGCCATCGTTTAAGCGGTTCAGAAGCTTACGAAAAGTCTGTAAAGTGGGCAGAACAGAAGCTTCGTAATGCCGGAGCGGACAAAGTCTGGCTTCAGGAAGTAATGATCCCGGTTTGGGAAAGAGGAAAAGAATCTCTATACATTCAAACTTCCGACGGAAGATGGAGAAGTTTAAAGATGCTGTCATTAGGAAATTCTGAAGGAACCGGAGGAAAAGATGTTTCCGGAGAAATTATCATGGTAAAATCTATGGAAGAATATGATAAGCTTCCTGCGGAAAAGGTAAAAGATAAAATTATATTCTTCAACTACCCTTTCAATCAGTCTTTTATAGAAACTTTTAAAGGATATAGTGATGCTGCGAAATACAGAACAACCGCCGCATCTTTAACGGCCAAAAAAGGAGGAAAGTTTGCTATTATCAGATCGCTTTCTTCTGCTTTCGACAACGTTCCTCACACCGGAGCAATGCGTTATGAAAATAATGTTTCCAAAATTCCGGCTGTTGCTGTTGGAAACACCACTGCAAACGAACTGGAAGCGCTGTTGAAAAGTCAGAAAGTCACTGCCAAACTTAATTCCAATTGTGGTATGAAGGGGGAAAAGCTTTCGCACTCTGTGATCGGAGAAATTACTGGTAAAAAAGACCAAAGCGTGATCCTTGTTGGCGGGCATCTCGATTCCTGGGATGTTGGTGAAGGAGCTCATGACGACGGTGCAGGAATTGTTCAAAGCATTGAAGTATTGAGAACTTTTAAAAAGCTGGGCATCCAAAACAATCATACGATCAGAGTGGTTTGTTTTGCGAATGAAGAAAATGGTGTAAAAGGAGGAATACAATATGGTAAAACCGTAAAAGAAAATAACGAAAAACATCTCTTTGCGATTGAAACCGATGCCGGAGGTTTTGCTCCAAGAGGAATTGCTCTTGATATGGACGATGCCAAGAGAAATCAGATTAAAAGCTGGTCAAAACTATTCCTTCCTTACGGAGTGTATAACTTTGAAGAAAGGTTCTCGGGAACAGATCTCTATCCGCTTCATGACATGGGAATTCCTGCTGCAGAGTTAATGCCGGATTCGCAGCGTTACTTTGACATTCACCATACAGAAGAAGATACTTTTGAAAAGGTAAACCGAAGAGAACTTTTATTGGGTGCCACAACTTTGACGCAGATCATTTATATGATTGATAAAAACTGGTAAAATATGAAACCGTCTGTAAAGGCGGTTTTCTTTTTTTAAAACGATAAGCCTCCATTCAATAGAAAATATTTAAACCACATAATTCACAGATTAACACAGATGACTGGGGAAATTTTTAAAGAATAGATTTTGAATCATTCTATTGGTGATATTTCTGCAAAGATAATCTCGAAATAATATATTTAAATAACTATTCCAATTAATAAGATAGAAACTTTTTCGGAAAATTTTTCTTAATTTCCATTAATAATTTTCAAAAAATAGAAAATTTTTCTAAACTTAATAAGATATCAAATAAAAAAAACATATTCCACAACCATTACTCTACCCTCTTGAAACAAAGCACTGATCACAAAAACAGAACTTTGGCATGAAATTCGCATATCAATAAATGAGAAAAAATTATAAAAAAGCACTAAGGATGAGAAAAAAGGTTTTCTGTGGATTTTCAGTTTTCCACTGATTCAAGTTCATATTGATGTATATGAATCCTTTTTTTTCTACGATGCCGTAAAGGATACGGGTTCGTGAAAAGCCAACACTCCCGTTGATTTTTCACAGCAGTATTATGCCCCGTATCTGACTGGTATCATCACCCTCGGATCATTGAGCAATGATTCAAAATTTGTTTATGTATTCCGGATTTTTAAATTCGGATTGATAATATCTGTATAAGCAGCAAAGCTATCATGAACCTTAGCCCAGTAAGAGAACTTACCATTCTTTTTACCGTGATAAGACTGTTGTTTTATGCTATTAATTAATGTATAACCCTTAAAATGTTAGTAATGATGAGAGACTTTTTTGAAATGATTTTTAAGAGAAATGAAGACGCTGCAAAAATGCATATCTGGAGCCTGCTATTGGTGTTGAGTTTTGCTGCCTTTTCTGTATTGGTATATACCACGAACCCAAGCTTAAACAGCTTAATAATATATCTGACCGCTTTTGCCGCTTACATCGGCTTTGGCCTTGTATTCATCAGTTCTCTTTCGGGAGCAGGAATGAAGAAAGGATTCGGCAGAAACATATAACTTTTAATCTTTCTTTTACTGAAAAAACCGCTTCAAAAGAGCGGTTTTTTTGTAATAAATTGTATCCTTACATTTTATAATCAGGCTGCCTATTCATTAAATAGATCTTTCATCATTTTATCGAGGAAGTTTTTGGTTTCTTCTTCAATCATTTTTTCAGATTTTGCCACTAATTCGGCATGGAAGGGCTGACAGCAGGCTTTTATGCCAAAACCATCGTCTGTTTTAACAAATTCAGGATGCAGATGATGTTCTTTACATACTTCGGATTCAATTTCCTGTTTTATCAGGTCATAATTAAGATCAAACATATTCTTATTCTGTTTTATCGGTGATCGTTAAATATAGAAATAATTTTCACCTAAGGAAATCCGGATTTTAACGGTATTTGGATATAAAAACAGCCCCAAAGTGGGACTGCTATATTAAATATCAAAGGTAAAAGATCCTATTTTCATATTAAATGATCAGAATTTGTCTAAGACTTTCTGTGGCAAAATATTTACAGGTTTATTATTTTCTTCAACAAGTAAAAATTTCCACTCTTTTTCGTTTTTTGAAACAGCGCATGCTTTCATTTGAGCATGAACACTATAATAATCTCCATCACTGAAATAGGCCACATGATCTTTTCCGTATTGTGTAATGATCTTGTCATTAATCATCGGTCTAGCGGCTTCAGGATCGTTAATAACTTTCCAGTCAACCTTAAGCTTCATGTCTAATGTGTAATCGGTTACTGAAAAATATTCTCCATCAATCAATTCCGGCTTCTCAATATGATTTATTTTCAATTCCTGAACATCAGTAATAAGAATTGGATTATTATAAGACAAATTTAAAACAATGACCATCTGTTGTCTATCGGTGATATTCAAATATCTAGGGTAAATAAAATCAACTGCTTTTTCAATGTTCCTGTCTTTTATATTTTTGAAAAAAGAGGTAAAATCTCTTTTTATCCCTGCTTCATAATCAACTTTTTTAGTCTGACCAAAAGATAAAACTGAAAAAAGTGAAATGATGCCTACAATTAATTTTATTTTCATTTCTTATTTTAATATCATTTCATAAAAAAACCACTCCTTTGGGAGCGGTTTATATCTTACCAGATTGAATTATTTTACTTTTACAAGCTCAACATCGAAAACTAACCAAGAGTTTGGCGGAATTACTCCTCCTGCACCTCTTTCTCCGTAAGCCATTGCTGGTGGGATTAATAATGTAGCAGTTTCACCTTCTTTTAATAATAGGATCCCTTCATCCCATCCTTTGATCACTCTTCCCATTCCGATTGGAATTTCGATAGGCTCGTTTCTTTTGAATGAAGAATCAAATTCAGTTCCGTCTACCAATTTACCTGCATAATGTACAGATACATTATCACCAGCTTTTGGAGCTTTACCGTCAGCTGTTTTTGTAATTTTGTAGTAAAGACCAGATTCTGTTTTCTGCATACCAGCTTTTAAGTTTTCAACTAATTTCTCCTGGTTTGCTTTGAATTCTTCTTCTTTTTTCTTTCTTTCTGCTTCTTCTTTAGCAATGAAAGCTTTATTATTTTCTGCGATTTTAGCCTTTCCTTCATTGAACGTTTTAGCTGCATCGTAGTGCTTGTACTCATCACCTTTGCTGAAAACAGAAACTTTTTCTAAAACGATATCTGTTTTAGGCTTATCTTGAGCTCCTTTTTCAACGTTAGCAATAGCATCAATTACATCATTTCCTTTTACCACTTTTCCGAAGATCGTGTGTCTTCCGTCTAACCAAGGGGTAGCAACTTCAGTAATGAAGAATTGAGAACCGTTTGTGTTAGGACCTGAGTTTGCCATAGAAAGAACACCTTTCCCTGTGTGCTTAAGGTCATTTTTTTCATCTTCGAACTTATATCCAGGATCTCCCATTCCTGTTCCCTGAGGATCACCTCCCTGGATCATGAAATCTTTGATTACTCTGTGGAAAATAGTTCCGTCATAGTAAGGAACTCCTTTAGCCTTAGCTTTGTTGTCGATTTTCCCTTCTGCAAGACCGATAAAGTTGGCTACAGTTACTGGTGCTTTCTTGTCTTCAAATTTTACAATCAGGTTACCTTTTGTAGTTTGAAGGTTCGCATAAAGTCCGTCATTAAGACCTTCGTAAGTTTCTTTGTCTACGTTCATTTTTTTATAAATTGGGGTACAACTCATCAGCGAAATACTTGCCGCTGCCAGAATTATATTCTTGTTAAACAATTTCATGTATTATAGAGCTTTTAATTTTATGATTAATGGAATGTCATTATCTATTTTCTTTTCGTCTCCGAAAGTACCATAAGCCAAAGAAGACGGTACCAAAAGCGTTACTTCCTCTCCATCATGTATAAAACGCAAAGCATTTTCCACCGCTTTCAGTTCATCAAAATGGCCAAATTTGGCATCTCTTCTTTCGATAGGAGTATCATAGATTTTGGTTTCATCAAAATCATACAAATCATAAGAGTAAGAAATCGGTGTATTATCGGCTCTCTTTTCTCTCTGATCATAACCTTCTACCGTCACCCAATAATTAAGCTGTGTAGGATAATATTTTACAGACTGGCCACTGATCCAATCCTGAATCTGACCTCTTTCTATAACATTCAGACTTTTCATCCTGTTCTTAGAAACATCAAGATCCTTTTGGCTCAAGACCCCACCTACAGGCGGATGTGCTGTCTGTGTATTTCTGTTACAGCTTAGCAGACTAATGGCTGATATGAAGAGTATTTTTTTCATAAACTTTTGCGAAAATACACATTTCGCGAATCAATTACAAAACTTGAAGAAGAAATGTATGAATGTGTTAACTTGTTCGCTTCGTTATCCATTCAACTTTTGATTGATTACTGTAAGATAAATAAAAAAAGCCAGGAATTTCCCGGCTTTTCTATTGTATTTTAAATAAAATTAAACTGTTTCAAGAACGTGATCTACCAGTACTCTCCATCCGAATGAATCTTCAGAAAGGTTGTTCTGTAAATCTACAAGATCTTTCTTAAGAAGAGCAGCATAGCTTTCTTCGTCTGACAATCTTGGAAGTTCAAGTTTTTCACCTTGGTAACCTAAAGCCTGGAACTGAGTGGTTACAACAGCTGTACCTACTCCCCATACTTCTTTAAGGTTCCCGGATTTTAAAGCTTCAATTACGGTTTTCACAGGAATTGGTTCTACTTTCACTTCAATTCCTCTTTTCTTAGCTAACTGAATGAAGCTGTCTCTAGTTACCCCGTCAAGGATTTTCTCAGAAGTTGGAGGTGTATAAATAGTATCGTTAATTCTTACAAATACGTTCATAGTACCACTTTCTTCGAAATACTCGTGAGTAGCATCATCTGTCCAGATAATCTGCTCATATCCTTCTTCAATAGCCAATTGTGTTGGGTAGAAAGAAGCAGCATAGTTTCCTGCAGCTTTAGCAGAACCTACTCCACCGTTGGCAGCTCTTGAATAGTGATCTGAAATTTTTACAGAAACGGGCTCAGAATAGTAGCTCTTCGCTGGTGTTGCTACAATAGCGAACATATATTTATTAGATACTCTTGCTTTCAAAGCTTCCTCTGTAGCAAAAATCAATGGTCTGATATATAATGACATTCCTTCTCCCTGTGGAATCCATTCTCTATCGATATCTACCAATGCTTTTAATCCGTCTAAAAACATTTCCTCAGTCACTTCAGGCATAGCAAGACGCTTCGCAGACTTGTTGATACGTTCAAAATTCTTTTCAGGCCTGAAAAGGAAAACCTGCCCGTCTTTGTCTTTATAGGCTTTCATACCTTCAAAACAAGCTTGCCCATAGTTTACTCCCATCATAGCAGGGGTAAAAGGTATTGGACCGTAAGGAACTAATTTTACATCCCCCCATTTTCCATCTTCGTACTCACATATAATCATATGATCAATGAAAGTACCACCAAATGAAAAATTATTAGGGTCAAATGTAGAAATTCTGGAGTTTTCAGTTTTTTGAATTATCATTTTTTAAAATTTTTACGATGTTCTACAAATTTAACATAATTTTCTAAATATAAAAATTTTAGAGTAAATTTGACAAAAAAATAGCTTGAAAAGAGAAATTAAGACCACAAACGACGGAAGTAAAACATTGTTTATCAATGATTTAAATGAAAACTACCACTCTCATCATGGAGCTCTTCAGGAAGCAGAACATGTGTTTATCAAAAATGGATTAAATCTGGTAAATGATTATGAAATTAATATTTTAGAACTCGGTTTTGGAACAGGTTTGAATGTTTTGGTGACAATTAATGAATATTTAAAAACTGACAAAAATCATGTTATCAACTATTTTTCCCTTGAAAAATACCCCATAAATGAATCGGAAGTGAACGATTTGGCATATTTTGAACTTTTTGATAACCCGGAGTTTAAAAATATTTATCAGAAAATTCATCTGGCAGATTGGGGAAAACCAGTTGAAATCATTAGTGGATTCAACTTAAAAAAGATAGAATGTGATTTTTTTGACCTAAAGAACATCGATTTGCCTAAAATCAACCTGGTTTATTTCGATTGTTTTGGAGCAAGAGTACAGCCTGATCTTTGGGAAAAGCCATTATTCGAACTGGTGTCTGACAAAATGGCTATTAACGGATTATTAACGACGTACTCTTCTAAAGGGAGCGTGAGAAGAATTCTTCAGGAGCTCAATTTCCAGGTGGAAAAGAAACAGGGACCTCCAGGAAAGAGAGAAATGATTAATGCTGTGAAGCAATAGTATTAAGAATAAAAGTTTTATTTGTATTCTATACTTTCGTAGCTTTTCTCCTCATAAAAAATCCTTACATTAGCTTTACAAAATATTATACATTATATATATGATAGATAAGATCAACATTAGGGTGTATGCGTGTGCGGTAAAAGATAAAAAAGTACTCACTTTATTTGAAGAATATGTAGGAGAACCTTTAATGAAATTTCCGGGTGGCGGATTGGAGTTTGGAGAAGGAGTTCTGGAATGTCTGCATCGCGAATTTGATGAAGAGCTGAATGTAAAAGTAGATATTGTAGAACATTTCTATACCCAGGAAGATTTTCTGGTTTCCCGTTTCAGAGAAAATGAACAACTTCTTACTATATATTATATTGTCAATATCGTGAATGAAGAAGATTTTCTGATCCTTGATCCATGCATTGAAAAAACAGAATGGATTGATATAAACAGACCAGACAATCCATTTTCTCTTCCAATAGACAAAATAGTATTTGATAAATTAAAAGAAAAATACCTGTAAGCAGCTTACAGGTATTTTTTTATCTTATTATTTTTTTACTTTAAAATCATTGGCTCCCGGATAAGGTTGCAGATAACCGGAATTCCAGTTAGACTGAAGTAGAGACTCTACAAATTCATCAGTTCTGTTATTGTGTGGATCGTAACGGTCTTTCAGATCAATATCTGCCATCTTTCCTTTTACATTCCACCAGAAAGCGCTCCAGCCTCCTCTAAGCTCCTTGATAATTTCATAGACGTTTTTACCCGTTGCCCTGTTCATAAGCTTTGCAAAAACCTGTCCTTCGGTCGTTGTAAGATCTCTCAATTGTTTTTCATACTGATCAGCAAGCATATTCTGTCTTTCTCTTACAAATTTCCTTTTAGCTTTGCTGTCCATATCATTCATATCTTTTTGAATGCCTCTGTATTGCTGTAAAGCGGTAACAAATAATGGATATACTCTGTAGAGTTTTTTATTGAGGAAATAATAGTAATTCTTATCCAACTGATTGTTAAATCTTGGTTTATTCACCAGAACCAACTCATCCAATACCACTACCGGTTCACCGTTGATCTCAAAGATCTTTACTTTCTGCTGCTCGTCATAATAATATTTATTACCAAATTCATCCACTTTTAAAGATTCAGGTGGATACTGATTGAGAGGTTTGGCAACAATACCATCTTTCTGACCAAATACACTGACTCCAAAAAAGAAGATAAAAAGACAGATAATCTTACTAAAATTCATTATTTTTACACTTATAAGAACAAAAATTAAACGCAAAAATCATTCCTTTTTATGAAATTTGAAAAGAAATCTTTGAAATTTTTAGAAAAATACTTAAACACATCATCACCAACCGGTTACGAACACAAGGGACAAGAGGTTTGGATGGATTACATCAGACCTTACGTTGACAAGATTGAAGTAGACCATTACGGAACCTGCTATGGGATCATCAATCCTGAAGCGGAATTCAAAGTAGTGATTGAAGCGCATGCAGACGAAATCTCATGGTATGTTAACTATATTACAGATGACGGCCTGATCTATGTGATCAGAAACGGAGGTTCAGACCAGACGATTGCCCCTTCCAAAGTAGTGCATATTCATGGCGAAAAAGGAATTGTAAAAGGTGTTTTCGGATGGCCGGCAATTCATACAAGAACCAATCAAAATGAGCCAACTCCAAAAATTGAAAATATTTTCATCGATTGTGGAGCGACTTCCAAAAAAGAAGTAGAAGAAATGGGAATCTTTGTTGGCTGTATGATTACTTATCCTGACGAGTTCTTTGAAATGAACGACAGATATTTTGTTTGCAGAGCTCTGGACAATAGAATTGGAGGTTTTATGATTGCTGAAGTGGCAAGACTTTTAAAGGAAAATAAAAAATCGATCCCTTTTGGTCTTTATATTACCAATTCTGTACAGGAAGAAGTAGGTTTATATGGAGCGGATATGATCGCTGATACAATTAAACCCAATATTGCAATCGTAACCGATGTTACCCATGACACAACAACGCCAATGATTGAAAAGAAAAAAGAGGGAGACCAAAAGTGTGGAGCCGGACCTGTCGTATTTTTTGCGCCAAGCGTTCATCATACTATCAGAGAATTAATCATCAACACTGCAAAAACGAAAAAGATTCCTTTCCAAAGAGCGGCAGCAAGCAGAGCTACGGGGACAGATACAGACGCTTTTGCTCATTCTAACGGCGGAGTACCAAGTGCCTTAATTTCGCTACCTTTGCGCTATATGCATACTACGGTAGAAATGGTATCTAAAGAAGATGTAGGTAATGTCATCAAGCTTATCTATGAAACCGTTCTGAAGATCACCCCGGAAATGAAGCTGAAATATCATTAAAGATAGCAGACAACAGATATCAGACAGCAGACTATAACACGAATAATCTAAATCTAATATCTGATGTCTAACATCCGAAATCTAATATTAAGTAAAAAGTAAAAATGAAAACGAAGCTTATTGCTCCATCCCTTTTATCTGCAGACTTCGGGAACCTGCAAAGAGACATTGAAATGTTAAACAGGTCTCAGGCCGACTGGTTCCATATTGATGTAATGGACGGAAGATTTGTCCCTAATATTTCTTTTGGGTTTCCCGTGATGAAAACTGTTCAGCAGCATGCTAAAAAGTTTGTAGATGTTCACCTTATGATCGTTGAACCTGAAAAATATGTTGATGAATTTATCGATCATGGTGCAGATCTGATATCGATACATTATGAAGCATGTACTCATCTTCACAGAACTATTCATCACATTCAAAGCAAAGGTGCTAAAGCTGGTGTTGTTCTAAATCCTTCTACTCCTGTTCTGATGCTTGAAGACATTATTGCAGATGTAGATCTTGTATTGTTGATGAGCGTGAACCCTGGATTTGGTGGTCAGAAGTTTATTGAAAATACATATAAAAAGATTGCAGAAACCAAGGATCTGATTTTAAGCAACAACTCTACAGCACTTATTGAAGTAGATGGCGGAGTGAATCTTGATAATGCTTCGAAATTATTTGAGGCAGGAGCAGACGTTTTAGTAGCTGGTAATGCTGTATTTTCAGCAGAAAGCCCGGAAAGAACTATTGAGCTTTTGAAGATTTAGAAAAAAAATCTCTATCTATAATGAAAAAAGGCAGCCATTGGCTGCCTTTCCTCTTGTGGGAAATTGAGTCATCTTGGTTATTAGTTTTTTCCAACATTTAAAATGTTAATTAGATCTTGCTATACAACAAATTTCTGAATAAAAAACAAGCCATACATCAGTAGAAATACTGATTTTCTGCTTTAGTATTTATACCTACCATCCCTTATTCCAGACACAGGCGCAGACTACGAGAATAATACTAACCACTGAGAAAGATGTTCTTATATTGTTCAGAAAATTCCATCGGCTCTCAAATTGATCCCGTATCTGTTTCACAGCTTCCATGGTAGCACCTGATATATCAAAACGATCCAGAGCATCATTCATAGGGACATTTCCAACGACCGTAACTCCAAAAACACCTATCAAATAAACCAGTGCTGCTAACAAAAGAAAAATAAATACAGGTTGCTGACCACGAAAAAGAAAAGCAGATACCGGAAGAAGAGCTGCAGTTCCCATAAAGCTCATAAAGAATACAGGATTAAGGATTTCCCTGTTGATGTGTTGCATTGCTTTTAAATATTCAATATCAGAAAGCTTTCCGAGTCCCAGAACAACAGAACACGAATACGCATAAAAAAGCCCTCCTATCAGAGCGGTAAGGACGGCAGTAATGATTAATACTAGAGTTATCATTTTCATATAGTTTAGTATATGGTTATCAGAACATAAGCTTAGTATGGGTTCCATTTTTTAATGATATTCTGAGCGGTGAGAATCATTTCAGGATCCCAGTTTTCTGTCTTAAAATATTGAAATGACTCTTTTTTCAGTCTATCAATACCAGAACTGTTAAAGAGAAGTTTTGTGAGCCGTGTCTGCTCTTCAAACAGAACGAGATCTTCCAAAGGTTTCTCAGAAAATCCAATTCTTTTTTTCTTCCAATCACGCTTAGCTTTTACCTTAAAGTCAGAATTTTCTATAATGGTTTTCACTTTCTTAAAATCATCAAAGAAATCTTTCTTCTGCTTCTCTGTTTTTATAGTATGCCCTAATCGTTCAATAATGATATACTCCAAATTAGGACATTGGGAAATCACATGGGGTAAGATCATTACAATTTCTTTAGGAATACGATCGTCGTGAGTGTCTCTACGAATCTTCTTTTTCCCATAGACACTTTCCTGCCAGCTTCCTCCGGAAAGATGAATTTCCCTGACTTTATGCAAAGGATATAAATTGATGATTTCCTGCATTTCCACATCAAAATTCCAGGACTGGCAATATATATTATGCAAATCAAGAATCAGGAATCCATCAGTATCTTCAACCAGCTGATTCAGAAATTCGCCCTGTTCTTTTACATCATCTACAGAAAATGAAAAGGCAAGATTCTCAATCCCAACAGGCATATTAACAGTTTCCTGAAGGCGATGAAGTCGGTCTTTGCCAATCTGCAATGTTTTAGAATTCAGAGGTACAGGCAAAGGCACACCCTGGTGGAAGTTTTCAGTATTCATAAAACCGAAATGCTCGGTAATATGATTGTATTTTCGTTTGTGAACTTCTTCTTTTAATTTTGCAAGCCAAATTTCCTGGCGCTCCGTCCATCTTGCATCAAACAGCGAATAATAAACGCCATGCCCTATGAGCCTGTTATTTTCAGAATAAAAATTCAGCAATTCGCTAAGCCAGTCCGGCTCTCCAATAGTATATAAAGTATCAAACGACCACTCCAGCACATCCACTGAATGGTCTTGAAGCAATGGCAGAACTGCAGATAAAAAATCCGTTTCCGCCATCATCGATAATCCCAATAAAGGTTTACTCATAACCTATTCTACCCCATTCCACACGCTGGACATCCATGCTCACGAAGTACCAGTGTATCTTTTTTCACCACAGGTTTTGGGGTTCCCGGTTTTTTCTTTTCTGTAGTATCTGAAACGGCAGTCTTTTTCACTTTTTTCACTGATTTTGTAGTCTTAGTGGCCGGTTTTGTTGTTTGTGCAGATACTCCTGCTGCCAATAAGCTGGCCATTAATAATGTTGGTATTTTCATAATTGTTATTTTCTGATAAAACTTGCAATAAATGTTCCAATTACAAATCATCTATTTTCTATAAGAATGATTGTATTCTTAAATTTCAATCATGAAAGCTAAAATCATTATTGGTCAGTTTAAATAATTTATCATTTTCATTATTAAAATAAAAATTTGATTTATATTTTAATAAGCGAATTTTTCTGGATTCGAAGGTAGGTTCAACGATTTCAAAAGCTATATTCATTTTTTTCAAATGATTGGCAAGGTCTATGAGAGTTGTATTATCGTCCAGAGCCATTCTAATATCATCAACTTCAAACGTATTGGGTGCTTTCATTTCATATCTAAAATCGAAGTGAATTCCCTTTATAAAATCATCTAATACGACAATTTCAAAAAATAGGTCATCAATATAAAGACCTCTTAAACCTGGAATATCTCCTTCCTGATGGGTAATAATCTCTAAACCTGAAGTATTTTTCAAATGACTCCCAATAGAAACATCAGCTATTTTCCCTTCTAAAATCAATTCAGATAAATTCATGTTGTGCTTTTACTTTTAAGAGTAGAACCCATTTTACAACCTGCTTTTCATATTCTTATTGTACCTCCTTAATTTTATTCAAATTTTCATAAAAATACAATAATAAAATAAACATTGCACAGTAATATATAAAAAACAAAATCCGGAGAAAAGTTTCTCCGGATTCTTATTTTGTAAGATGATCTTCTTAGAAAATCTCTCTTCCTGAAAAATGGAATTGAGCTTCGATTAATGCATTTTCGTCAGAATCTGAACCGTGAACTGCATTTTCTCCGATGCTTCTTGCAAACATCTTTCTGATTGTACCTTCTGCAGCTTCTGCAGGATTAGTAGCACCAATTAATGTTCTGAAATCCTCCACTGCATTATCTTTTTCCAAAACAGCAGCTACGATAGGACCAGAGCTCATGAATTCTACTAATTCACCATAAAATGGTCTTTCAGCATGTACTTCATAGAATTTTTTTGCATCAGCAACTGTAAGCTGAGTTAATTTTAAAGCTTTGATTTTAAAACCTCCTTCAGCAATCTTACCCAATATTGCACCGATATGTCCGTCTGCTACTGCATCAGGCTTAATCATAGTGAATGTAATGTTAGACATAAATGTATATTTTTTTAATGGCGCAAAATTACAAAAAATATCTTTGATTTTTATTTTAATTTTTTTTTAACATAAAAATAACTTTTATTAAGAAATAGCACGCCAAACTTTGGCACAGTAATTGTTTATTTTATTTCGATTCTCATGTTTAATTTGAGTTTTCATGGTTATTAGTTTTTACCCAGCTTCGGCTGGGTTTTTTATTTGCAAAAAATCAGCCAACCTATTTTTGATTCAACAAAATAAAAACCCCTGTAAAATCATATCTTTACATTATTGCTTCATTTTCCAATAATGAAACAACCTCCTATTTTTGGCGTTCTCAGTAATCTTATATTTCACCATTGGACAAATAGACAAAAAGTGGAGTTATTCGTAAAACAATAGATGTAAAAAAGTAGAGTTATTCAAAAAACGAAAAAAAACATCAATAAAAAAAGAAAAAATTATCCTCTTTTATGCTCTTCATAAATGAAACCGCCATTATTATTTATTAATGAATCTTTAAACTACAGGTAACAGATATCGTGAAGATAAATAAGTACATTATGTCCGGTTTTTTTCGACTAGCCTGTCATGATAAATGACCATACAGAATGACATTACGACATTATGCATTCAAAAATGTGCCATTCAATAGTTCAAATGGCCTCCTGACTCCATAACAAATACTACAAATTTCTTATAGAAATCTGCAATAATACTGATCGTGTAGATATTTATTTGATTATTTCTGGGAAGCTTCTTCCGCTTCATCCATCAGTTTAATGTAATTTGCATATCGTGAATGCTGAATTTCTCCAGTTTCGAGCGCATCAATAACGGCACATTTAGGCTCATTAATATGAAGACAATTATGGAATTTACATTCTTCTCTCTTTTTGAAAATTTCAGGGAAATAATGCTGCACTTCTTCTTTTTCGATATCGATCATGGCAAATTCCCGAACACCAGGAGTATCAATTACATTTCCTCCAAAGTGCCAGAAATGCATTTGTGCAAAAGTCGTAGTGTGTTTTCCTTTTAAATGAGTATCTGAAATTTCAGAAGTTTTCAGATTCAATCCTGGTTGCAGTGCATTCACCAAGGTTGATTTTCCACAACCGGAATGGCCAAAGAATACAGAAGTTCTATTTTTAAGTAGTTCCTGAAGCTGATCAAGGTTTAGTTTTGAGTAAGAGGAAATTTCCAACGTTTCATAGCCAATCTGCTGATAAAGAAATTCTATATCTTTTACAATTTCAATTTCTTCTTCATGAAGAACGTCAATCTTATTGAATAAAATCAGCGGAGTAATATTATATGCTTCACAGCAGGCTAAGAACCTGTCCAGAAATCCTAAAGATGTTTCGGGATATTTCAGAGTAAAAATAAAACAGGCCAAATCAATATTAGAAGCTATAATATGAGCTTCTTTTGAAAGGTTGACAGATTTTCTGATCAGGTAATTGGTGCGTGGCTCAATTTTAGTAATCCAGGCAATATCATCCTGTTCCAATTGAAATTCAACAAAATCTCCCACAGCCAAAGGATTGGTAAGTCTAGTTTTGATGAGTTTAAATTTCCCTCTGATTCTGGCCTCGAAAATTTTATTAGTTTCCAATTCCAAAACCTGATACCAACTGCCTGTAGATTTAATGATTTTTCCTTTCATAGATAATACTCGGTGCAAATATAAGAAATTAGGGCTTAGAGTTTAGAAAATAGGGGAAAACAAATGTGATATTACCTCCTAAATTCTAATTCCTAAGCCCTATAATTTTGATGTACAGAGAAAAAACGGAGTTTAAATTCTCGTCTTTATGCTCTCTGATGTGTCATCTATTTCTTATCGATCATAATGTTATTCTGAACTTCAATAGATTCTTCGTGAATCGCTTTGAAAACTTTTTCAATAAACTCATGAGACATTCCTGTTTCTTTAGCTTTTTGATTTGCGTATTCAGTAATTACTTTCCAACGTTCCGGCTGGAAGATCGCAATATCATTTTCCTTTTTAAGTTTACCGATTTTTTCAGAAATCTTCATTCTTTGAGAAAGCAGTTCAATAAGCTGGAAATCAAGATCAGAAATCAGTGTTCTGTGTCTTCCCATTTCTCCTTCGAAACCACCAAGATCTGTACTTCTTACTTTCAAATTACCAATCAGTTCAGACAATACTTCAGGAGTAATCTGCTGTGAAGCATCACTCCAAGCTTCATCCGGGTTACAGTGTGTTTCAATGATAGCACCCTGGTATCCAACGTTAAGCGCTTCCTGAGTGATATCTGCCAATCCAGTTCTGTTTCCACAGATGTGAGACGGGTCAATCAGCATTGGAATATTCGGGAACTGGCTCTTAAAATCAAGCGCGATCTGCCAGTTTGGGTTATTTCTGTATTTAGTTTTTTGGTATGTGGAGAATCCTCTGTGAATTGCCCCTAAGTTTTTAATATCCTGACCTAAAAGCCTTTCCAAAGCTCCAATCCATAATGCTAGATCCGGATTAACAGGGTTTTTCACGAATACCGGCTTATCTGTACCTCTTAAAGCCATAGCTATTTCCTGTACTGTAAAAGGGTTTACTGTGGAACGAGCACCAATCCAAAGAACGTCTACATCTGCTTCTAAGGCAGCAAAAACGTGGTGAGCATTAGCAACTTCCGTAGCTGTTTTAAAACCGTATTCTTCTTTTACTTTTTTTAGCCAGTTCAAACCGATCACTCCTACTCCTTCGAAACCATTAGGTTTGGTACGCGGCTTCCAGATTCCTGCACGGAAAACGGATACCTGAGCATTGGATTCTTTAATTCTTCTGGCAGTTTCAAGCATTTGAGCTTCACTTTCTGCGCTACATGGTCCTGCGATCATTAAAGGTTGTGTAAGCCCACTGATCCACTCGTTTTTTAAATCTTTTAAATTCATATTCTAAATTTTATTGTTTTTTAAATATTTGTTTAGTTCACAGCAATAGCCCTTTGATTATAAAATTAATTTTATAATTCTTTTCAAAAAATGCCGTTCAAAATTGTTTAAAGGAATCAGGAAAATGAAAGGGCTCTACTTCTCCTGTATTTTTTGGAAAGAAATTTTATTAACAGTACCAATAAAATCGGTAATACGTTCTAAAATTTCTAAAATAAGAAGCAGAAAAGCTAAAATAACCGCTAAAATAATTAGCGGGTGCAAAGAAAGACAGATATGTATTAGATAATTTTTCCATTTTGTTCTGGAAATGTCTTTGTTTTAGCGTTTCTTACTATAATTTGTTTTTGTGGAAAAGTTATTTTTCGCAGAAAACTTTGACAAAGATATAAAAATTATGTCAAATCAAACTTCATTAAATCATCAAGATCTTTCAAAAGTGGATTTTTTTCTATAAATTTTTCGAAAATCTTTCTCTTGGTAACGACCTCAATCTTCAGATTTTCAACGTCTCTCACGTATTCTACCTCAATAATATGGTTCTGAACTTTTCTTCTGAAATGATTAAAAAATTCTCCACTTATTTTATCGAATTCTACTTTTGCAGAGTCGGAAGGGAATAGAACTTTGATTTTATTTTCTTCTGCCTTTACCAATTTGAAGGTTTTTACAGCATTAAAAACAAAATTATTTTTTACCTGAAGTTGTTTTAGCATAATTTTCCATTCTACCTGGAGATCGGTATCTGTAAAATGGTTTTTAGGAAGGGTTTCAGTTTTTACAGCAACATTTTCTGTTGTCTCTACTTTTTCTTCCTGATTTAAAAAAGAATTGATGCTGAAGCCAGAAGAAATTCCCGATCTGGAAAGTGGCTTTGTTGTCTTTTGTGCGACAGAAGTTTCCGGAGCCTTTTCTGATGATATAGGCAGTTCGGTTTTTATTTCTGGTTTTTCCTGAATCTTTTCAGGGATTTTCACTTCCTGCTTCTCACTGAGAAACGGGGCCAGTATTAGGAATTTTTTTTTTTAGTTACGTCTGAATTTGCAGTCAGCGAAGCCAATTGCATCAACGCAATTTCAACCGTAAGTCTTGGGTTTTTGGAGTTCTTATAATTAATATCCGCATGATTACAGATTTCAATGCCGTCTATCAATTGTTGGGCGGTCCATTTCTGTGCCTGCTCTATGAATTTGGATTTTGTTTTTTCTCCTACTTCAATAAGCTCCATTGTGGAAGTATTCTGTGCCATCATCAGATCTCTGAAATGATTTCCCAGTCCGGCAACGAAAATATGAGGATCAAAACCTTTTTTTACAATCTCATTAAATGCAGAAAGTACTTCAGGAATTTTATTTTCCTTAGCAAAATCTACAATATTGAGATATTGGTCATAATCCAGAATATTTAAAACTTCTGCAGCTTTGGCAAGTGTTATATTCTTTTGGGAGAATGTAGAAAGCCTGTCGAAAATGGAAAGTGCATCTCTAAGTGCCCCGTCTGCTTTTTGAGCAATGAGGTACAATGCATCATCTTCGTACTGGATATTTTCTTTTTGAGCAATGTCTCTTAAATGCGCCTGAATCCCTTCAATCGTAATTCTTTTGAAATCATAAATCTGGCAGCGGGATAAAATTGTCGGGATAATTTTATGTTTTTCTGTAGTAGCCAGAATAAAGATCGCGTGAGCAGGCGGCTCTTCAAGAGTTTTAAGGAAAGCATTGAAGGCAGCAGAAGACAGCATATGCACCTCATCGATGATATACACTTTATACTGTCCTACCTGGGGTGCAAAACGTACCTGATCTATAAGTTCTCTGATATCGTCTACTGAGTTATTGGATGCTGCATCCAGCTCATAGATGTTATAGGCGAAACCGTCTTCGGAGACAGATCCGTCTTTCTCATTGATCTTTCTGGCCAGAATTCTGGCACATGTAGTTTTACCCACACCACGAGGACCGCAAAAAAGCAATGCCTGAGCGAGCTGATTTTCTTCAATTGCGTGTTCTAAAGTATCCGTAATATGGGATTGTCCTACTACCGTATCAAACTCCTGAGGACGATATTTTCTTGCAGATACTATAAAATTTTCCATTGGTCAAAAATAAGAAATATAGTTTTAATTTGAAAATTAAAAGTTTTCCAATTTTAAACAAAAAAGATATTTCTGCTTAAAATTGGAATTTCTAATGATCATTACTTTTGGTAAGCAAAATCTATAATCTCTACAATAGCTTTTTCAATTTCGGATCTACCCTCTTCGTTTTTCATATCCAATCCACAGAAAGTACTTCCGTTGGCAGCGGTATGAATATTCAGATAGTAAGCCCCTGAAATAAGTAAAGCCATGATAGCTCTAAATCTTTTTGCCTTGTCTTCGCCAAAGTAAGGATCTGTAATATTTTTAAACATCACATCCCCCATTTCTTCACGCTCATCAGCTAGTTTCCTCAGGATTGGCTTATGTTCTGAAAGTTCCCAAAGAATAATTTTCTGAAGTTCCTTATTCTTTTTCAAACTTTCAAATTGATTGATTAAAGCAATTTTAGACAGTTCTTTTCCTCCATCTGAAAGATCGATTTCAGTACCGCCTGCAAGGTTATTGCTCCAGTAATCCTGAGATTTGATATACTCATCGATCAACTTATCTGTACTCCCGAAGTACTCGTAGATCAATTTCTTATCAAAACCAGCTACTGCTGCAATTTTGCTTACTTTTAGGCCAGAGTAACCTTTTACTCTTAAAATTTTACCAACTGCGGCCAACAGTTTCTGTTTGGTCTTCTCCTTATCTCTGATAGGACCCTGTACAACTTTCCTAGGCATGGTTGTTATTAAATTTTTTTGCAATATGCAATTTATTATTGATATCTTCAAATGCATTTAGCGTTTTGTCCAAATGTTTTCTCTCATGAGTGGCCATTACAGCCATTCTGATCCTTGCATCTTTTCTCGCTACTGCGGGATATAATATGGGATTGGTATACACTCCGTGTTGTATAAGGAGCTTCCCTACATCTCCAGTTACGTTAGGGTCTCCTATTTTCACCGGAACGATTGCAGAACAGGTATTTCCTGTATCTAATCCTATATCATTTAATCCTTTTTTAAAGTAACTTATATTTTCCCAAAGTTTATGACGCCATATTGGTTCTTCATCCACTAATTCGATCGCTTTGATAATTCCCATTGTAGATGGCGGTGCAGTAGCAGAAAAAATCTGCTGACGGGACTGAAACCTTATAAAGGCTGCCATTTTTTTATCACAGATCACATATCCGCCTAAATTCCCAAAGGTTTTACTGAATGTTCCTGTAATAAAGTCTACTTTATCAATCAAATCTGCTTCTTCCAAAGCTCCTCTTCCTGTTTTACCAAGAATTCCTACCCCATGTGCGTCATCTACCATTAAATAGGCATTATATTTTTTTACCAGGTTGTAGATCTCTCTCAAAGGAGAAACATCACCGTCCTGTGAATAGATTCCGTCAATAATGACCAATTTTGTACGGAACTTATCTTCTGATGTCTTCAAAATGTGTTCCAAAGCATCAAGATTATTGTGAGGAAATGTTTTGGTGTTGGTATAAGCACACCCCTCATGTACACTGGCGTGCACAGCCATATCTATAATTGCGATATCTTCTTTTTGTAATAAAATCTGAAGCGTTGCACTATTGGCGGTATATCCGGTTGTAAATATAACAGCTTCTTCCTGTTTTTTCCCAAAGAAAGATGAAATTCTTTTTTCAAGGTCATCATGAAACACAAAGTGTCCTCCGATAAGGGGCGAAGCTCCTGCTCCTGTTCCGTATTTCTGAATCCCTTCGATAGCAGCCTGCTTTACTTTTGGATGCTGGGTAAATCCGAGATAATCATTGGAAACGAAGCTTACGTAATCTTTCTGTGTATTTTCTATGTCTACATTCATAACAGAGCTGCATCCTGAATTGTTTTTCAGTCTGTAATTCATATGGCCGTTGGATTTCATATAATCCAGGAACTCATAAAATATTTCGGCTCTATCTACCATATCAAAGTCTGGGATATTCTCGAAATCCCTAAATGTTGCTGTTGTGAAATTGATGCTCATCCTTAATCTTGTTTGTTGTGGTTTGAAAGCGCAAATATATGTTTATTTAAAGGGCTTAAGCTTCATGAGAAAATTAAATATTATTAATGGCACAACATTTTTTTTCTTATGATCTGGAAACCAAACGAATTCACATATTTCACGCTTTTTATAAAGAATTTTTTAATTGAATTATTTAGTTTTTCTTATCTAAATTTAAGAAAAAAAAACAAACAATAAAACAATATCGATACATAAAAAATAAAATTTTAAGACAATTTATCACAACAACCTCATTTATAAAAGATTATTTTCATTTATTTTCTCAATTTTATACATTAAAAAAATATTTTGCATCAAAATAGACTTTTCGTATGATTTTTTTCAAAGCCAAACACATCACAACCAACTCATTTATAATAATATACAAAAATTACTCTTTAAAAGCGATTACATTTTGTTGGAAATCCTATATTCTCCTGGTGTAATGCCTGTTATTTTTTTAAAAAATTTTGAAAAGTTAGATGGATCATAGGTAAAAAGTCGTGCAATCTCAGCTACAGATTCATCTGATGAAGCAAGCATTTTCTTGACTTCCTGAATAATTTTTTCATCATAGAAATGACACGGATGTCGTCCCGTTTCTTTTTTCACGGTATCTGTAAGATGTTTATGGGAAATGGCTAATTCTCCTGCAATCTCATTAACTTCCATAAACTCTGGTATACTTCCTGAAATAACATCCTGAATATGCTTATCCAAAAAGTCAAAGTATTGGTGTGTGATCTCTTCACTTCTTTTCATCTTGTATTTTTTTCAATCAATTTATAAATGTAAGAATAAGAAATAAATAATATGATGAATTTCATAAAAATAACACACCCAAGCATTTAAGAAAGTTGCTTGTTTAAATATAATTCCGGATTTTAGTTTTTTTTCGAAAGGTTTTAAATGAAAAACTCCTTTTTTATATAAAGAATAAAAGCAAAAGATCTCTTAAAGAGTTCCTTTGCCTTTGGGAAAAATCGTTTGTCTTCTTAGAATCATTATTTTGTAATAGAATAAGTCTCTTTCGTAGGGCTTAGAAACTTTTTGCAAAAGTATCAATATGTTCTGAGCCTTTTAAAAATTTCCTGTAGAATTAAGATTTTCTTCGTGTCAAATTTTTACTACACTAGAATTGATCTTTTCTGTATATCGCAAAGAAAAATACTTTAGTGATATTTCAATATTAGCAGCTATTATTTATCTAGTTTTTAAGCATAAAATATAAAAATCAGCGAATTACGAGATTCATGCGTTATTGGGCTTATTTGAAATAATGTTTGAAAAAAAATCACTATTTATAGAAATATTATTAAGTAAAACTAATTTTATATTATTCACTATAAATAGACATATAGAGAAGCGTAAGTAAAAGACTACCTCAGATACCTGTTTATGTCTATAATTTGATTATTTTTACATCACGAAAACAATATAAAAAACACAAAAATGCCAAGAAAACTCAATGACAAAAATTTATTTTCAATCGTTCCTAACCATTAAAAAGACTTTGACGTGTAAGAAAACTATTATTAACCGCTCTTTGTAATAACAGAGAGTATAGATCAGTTTTTCACATATGAGGGTTTGGGCATTGTTTTTTGCTTGTTTATATTTACATATTTCCGGACAGCGCCATACATCTTTATGGTACAATATAGACAATGGATTGCCCCAAAGCAGTGCAAAGGCTATTGTTAAAGATAAGTATGGGTTTATATGGATTTCTACAGAAAACGGACTGGTTCGGTACGATGGCAGTTCGTTCATTACTTTCAACAATTTTAAAATCAACAATCTGCACTTTGGAGAATTTACAGGTGAACCGATGATGGACAATATTACGGTTCTGGATAATTTTCAGATGAGTAAGATCATCATAAAAAACAGGTTTCCTTCTTTAGCACAATCTCAAAAGAATTTTGAAAACAGTTCTTCAGAAAGAAAGACTCCTTTCCGAATTGTAAATAACAATATATCATCCAGCTTTTATGATGATACTCAATATTATATAAAGTTTAAAAATTCTCAATACGTATTCAAAGAAAAAAATACGGTACTCTATCAAGACGAAAAAGGGCAGGAAGTCAAAATAACAATCCCTTTTTCAAATAAAGCGCTGAATCATGTTTTTGCATTTGGTGAAACCCTTTTTATAAGTGATCTGAAATCCAGAAAAACTTATGTTCTTGATAAAGGAAAGCCCAATCTTCAGGAAAAAGTAAGTCTTTTTAATGATCCGGAAAGCAAAGTATATTGGCAGCAGATCACCAATCAGACTTTTATTATTAATCATAATAATATCTATTTCGTAGATTATAAAAGGGGGCAACTTACCCTTACATTTCTTACTCAATATGATGAGATAGGAAGCCATTCTTATTGTTCTATGTTTTATGATAAAGATTTTAACAGGCTTTATCTGGGAACTCTTAATAATGGTCTTAACATTCTTAATCTTTCCAGTTTTTATGTAGCAAAAAAGGAATCAGATTTTTCCAACAATGTTTATTTTGCCTCTCTCCCTTTTGATAAAAATACAATTATAACTGAAGATGGAACCGTATTCGGGAAGAACGGTATTGTCAATCAATTTTCGTTTGGAAATAACGATAAGCATCTGATGATGTACGACAATTACAGTAATATCCTGATCCGTAAAAGAAATAGTATTATTAGGTTTCATAAAGATTCGGAATACAGAAAAAAAGATTCTACGCAGATACAACCGGGATTTGAAAATTTCTTAAAAAGCGGAAATCTTTATGCTTCAACGTTTTCAAATAATTCAAAGCACCAATTACAGATCTCAAAAAGGGATATTTTCAGTTCGCCTGAGCTAAACTATCAGTTTAAAAGTTCTATCAATACTTTTTATCAATACAGTGATCAGGAAATTTTGACAGGTACTACGGATGGACTATATTCTGTTGTATTGAGGAATAATACCATCACTCCTATTCAAAAGAATATTGATGTAAAAAGTATTCTTAAAACGAAGGATGGGCTGATCTGGATAATGACCAATAAGAGCGGATTTTATCTGTTGAAAGATCGCCAACTCATTAAGATGCCAAATGACAGAAATAATTTCCTCCAATCGGCTCATCATATTCTGGAAGATCGAAAAGGTTCTTATTGGATATCCTCTGACAACGGACTTTTTAAGGTTCCTAAAATACAACTGCTGCAGTATGCTTCGGACAGAAAATCACCCGTTTTTTACTATCGCTTTACCAAAAAAGACGGCTTCCTGACCAATGAATTTAATGGAAGCTCAGAGCCCAATGCTTATGAATTGGAAAACGGAGAATTTGTATTTCCTTCTATGGACGGTTTTGTATTTTTTAATCCGGACAGCATCCAAACTTATTATCCAGGTAAGAACGATCTTTATATTGAAAGGGTAAAAATCGGAAATTCTGACACGCAGTATTTTCACAGAACGCTTTCCCTTAAAAATGATTATAGAACGGCAGACGTTTTTATTGACATTCCTTATTTTTCTAACCTGGAAAATCTTTATCTGGAAGCGAAAATATCCGGAAGGGAAAATACGGACTGGGAACCGGTTGCAACAGGAAAAGAATTAAAATACACTATCAGCAATCTCAGTCCGGGAGATTATACTCTCAGCATCAGAATGTTGGTATCTGCGGAGGGAGAATATCTTGAAAATAAAATTAATTTTAAGATTGAACCGCTTTTTTATCAGACTTTATTCTTCAGAGTATCTGCTTCCGTAATCATTCTTGTTAGTATTATGATCATTGTTCAACTGATGACTAATTTTTTGAGGATAAAAAACAAAGCACTGAAACAAATCGTCCGCAATAAAAATTCAGAGTTAAAGGAAACTTCTCTTACCCTTGAAGGTGTAAAAAGTGAGTTACAAAAAGAAACAGAATATCAGAAAAAACTGGTGGAAACCATTAGCCATGACATCACAACGCCCATCAGGTTTATTGCTATGCTTTCTCAGAAACTTTATGAATCGGATGATCTGGAGCTACAGAAAAAATATTTTGACAGTATTTATAAATCGTCTGAGCAGCTTTATCAGTTTACGCTGAATTTGAAGGAATATACAGAGCTTTATAAGGCTGAAAACATTTTTGAGGAAGAAGAATATCCTATCAACAGAATTCTGGAAATCAAGAAAAAACTATTCTGGGAAATTGCCAAAGAAAAAGGAACCAATATCATCAATACCACAAAGGGAAATCCTTATTCCAAGATAAATGAAAGTATCATAACCGCTATTATTCACAACATTCTTGATAATGCAGTTAAAAATACTTTTGAAGGAGAAATTATCCTTAATATTACAGAAAATAACCAAAAAACGATCATAACAATAAGTGATACGGGAGCAGGAATGTCTGAAGACCAGATCAATAATTACATGAACTTATTCCGAAACCCTAACCTGGAAACTCCGAGTTTTAAAGGAAAGGGACTTGGACTTCATATGGTTATCCATCTTGTTAAAAAAATTAAAGCAGAAATCAGTTTTACCTCCAACACTCCCAAAGGAACAATTGTAAAAATAACACTCAACAAAAACTAAATTATATATGAATGACAGAATCTTAATCGCGGATGATCATTATGTTGTGAGAGCTGGTACTGCTCTCGTTCTGGAATCTGCCTACCCTACACTTACAATTGATTTTGCAGAAGACTATGAACAGGTAAAACAAATGCTGGCCAATCAATATTATAATCTCCTTATTTTAGATATTGATATGCCCGGAACTTTATATAAAAAGATGATTTCGGAGCTTAAAAGTATTCAGAGCACGATAAAAATCCTTGTCTTTTCAGGCTATGATAAAGATGTCGCCATTCAGTACATCCGCGAAGGAGCTGAAGGATATCTAAACAAACAAAGCAGTGAAGATGAAATAAAAAATGCCGTAAAAGCGGTGATCGAAAAAGGATATTTCTATCCTGCCGAACTGATAGGACTTATTATTCAGAACAAAAGAGACAATCCTGCAGAAAAGCTTTCATCGCGTGAATATGAAATTTTTAAACTTCTGGCAGACGGCAACGGAAATCTTGAGATCGCCAACAAGCTCAACATCCAAATGTCTACCGTGAGTACTTACAAAAAAAGAATTTTTCAGAAACTTGATGTAGGAAATATTGCGGAGTTGATCAAAGCGTACGAAATGATGCACTAGTAGGTTTTTGATCTAAAATAACTGCTAATCTTCCCTATTGATGTGTTTTGCCAATAGAAATGATTGAAACAATGATTTTTACATTCAAAAAATAATCCGGAAATTTGTAGGAGTAAACTATTCTGTTCAATCTATGCATTTTAATTGCAAAAATCATGAACCTATCTGAAAAAGCTGACCAGGGAAGCCAACGTTTCCGGTATATAAAACTTTGTATTTTCTTTTCCGGACTTTCCGTATTTGCACAGCTTTATCTTTTTCAACCGATGTTGCCTATGGCTGCGGAACATTTTAAAGTTTCCGTGGGCGATACTTCATTGCTTGTATCTTCTTCTACCATAGGAATGGCATTGGGACTGCTGTTTTTCGCTTTTAAAGCAGACAGCTATTCAAGAAAAAGTCTGATGGTATTTTCTTTGATTTCTTCGGCATTACTCACCATTATTTCTACCTGGATTCCCAGCCTCAGTCTTCTGATCGCGATTGGCGTATTGAAAGGCTTCGTTGTTTCAGGCGTTTCGGCTGTTGCTATGGCGTATCTCACAGAAGAGCTAAGTGCACTGGCTGTTCCCATGGCGATCAGTATGTATCTCAGCGGAAATACGATTGGAGGAATGAGTGGCAGAATATTGGCGACCCTTATTGCAGGAGAATTCGGATGGCGTAATGCAGTGCTGATGATAGGAATTGAAAGTTTATTATTAGGTCTTGTTTTCTGGAGACTGTTTCCTGAATCAAAATTCTTCAATCCGCAGAAGACAGATTATCATCTTAAGGTAAAACAGATGCAGTTCTTCCTTACCAATCCTTATATGCTTCGTTTATACTTCATTGCGGCGTTACTTATGGGAGTTTTCGTGAGTGTTTATAATTATTTGACTTTCAGACTAGAAGACAAACCTTTTTCTTTAAGTCATTTTATCATTGCTTTTATCTTTCTGATGTATACTTTCGGGGTGTTTGGAACAATGATCGTGGGAAGACTTTCTAGAAAATTTTCAACGAACGATATTTTGAAAGGCTCGATTCTCTCTATGCTTACAGGGGCGCTGTTATTGCTCTCAGAAAATATTTATATCCTTATTTTCGGGCTCGGGCTTTTTACCCTTTCATTTTTTGCGGCCCACACAATGGCCAGTCAGATGACCGCCCTCTATGCCAAACGTGGTAAATCTTCAGCCACTTCCATTTACTGGCTGTTTTACTACTTTGGCTCAAGTATCCTTGGAAGTGGTACCGGTTATATTCTTCATGCCTATTCGTGGAATGTTTTCATTGCTGTGCTTATGGTATCCGTTGTTATTGCGCTTATTCTGGCCACCTTCAATACTTCCAGAGAAAAGAATAAGATATAGTACCACACACATACCACATTTTTAAACAGAAAGAATTGATCAATACCCTTCACAGGCTTTATTTCTTAACATTTTATTCATTTCCACTCTAAAAAATTAACATAATATTGACTAAAACCCGGCACGACATTACAGTGCAGGGCATAGTATTTGCTTTTCACTAAGAACCATTTTATCATTAAAAATCAAAATATTATGAACGTAGCAGATCTAAAAATCAAAAACTTAGTCGAGTACAAAAATCAGATTTATACGATCACTGAGATTTTTCACAGTACTGAGCAGGCATATTTTGTTAAAATTGAAAGTGATACTCAAAGTATTTCCGTTCCGGCAGATTCTATTAAACCGATTAAAATAACAGAAGAATGGCTTGAAAAACTGGGGTTCTCAAGAACATACAGTTCAGACCAGAGGATACGGTACGAAAGACCGGAAGCATTCATCAAATACGATATCGATCTGAGTTCCAGAAAAATACTTGAAGGACTAAAAATATACGGAAACGCAATAAAGTGCAGATACATTCATGAATTCCAGAATATTTTTTCCTGTTTATTCGGAAAAGAACCTACATTACATTTTGGCTATCTGAAAACAGAATCCTAGTTCAATTATTCAAAAATAAAAAACCGCAGTTTATCTATTGAACTGCGGTTTTCTTTTGTGTATATTGTGTTTTTACCTCAAAAATGCTTCTTTATTTCACTTTCTTAAATTCAATATTCTGAAAATTTCCTCCGGAAAGCATAAATCCGTTTACAGTATTGCTTTTATCATATTTAAAATCAAGACCTCCAAAAAATGACTGATAGGAATATACCTTTGAACGGTTCAGAAAATGCAGCCTGATATCTCCATTCAATGCATGTCGGGCTATTAGTTTATGATCTTCAATAAGCAGTTCATACATAGTATTAAATTCCTCGTTTCTATAAAATCCCACATATTGCTTAAGATCTATTTCCTCTTCTTTCAAAGGTTTCAGAATGATTTTCTTGCAATGGAAGCTAAAATCACCAATATTGAAGGTAACCGCTTCCTTCTGAAAGACAAAGTTTCCTGTAGGAATAGAAGGTATGCCAAACTTATCATCTCCCATCACGGAAAAAGGTGTTGTATCCCCCTCAAAATAAAGGTTTTTACCATCTGTCTTTATATTCAGATAACTTCCGGGATTCATCTCATAAGTTCCTGCAAAATTCTGAAGCTCCGAATGCGAATAATTCATTTTCTTTGCCGGTGGCGGAAGTACCTGCTGATCTTTAAGAAATACATCAACCAATCCATATGCAATTAATAATCCGTCAAATACACTTTTATTTCCCGCCAATACAATAGAAAGGTTATATTGGGGAACATGGAGGATATAGGATCTGTACGCTGCTGTACCACCACCATGAAAAACAATATCAAGACCTTTGTATTTTCCGGTCTGCAGGCCAAGTCCATATTGTATTTTCTCTCCGCTGTTCAATACAGTATTCTTTTGCATTTTATCATAAATTTCACGGTTTCCGATGGATGGTTTCTGAAAATTGATGGCCCACAGACAAAGATCATCCAGTGTCGTAAAAATATTGGAAGATCCATTTTCCATCTGACCCAGATCATGCTTGATAAAACCGGAACCTTTTCTATCGTAGGATTCGGCCTTGTTAGGAATTATTTTTACAGGATCATTCACTGCCATGGAGTGATTCATATGTAAAGGCTGGAAAATATGTTCTTTGAGGATTTCAGGAAAGTCTTTTTTATAAATCCTGTGGAGAATTTCTGAAAGCAGCATAAAGCCGGTATTATTGTAGCTATACTGATCTCCCGGTTTAAAGTTGACACTTCGGATGGCCAGTACCGTCTTTATCGCTTCCGCACTGGTCACCCTGAATTCATCTCCAAAACCCTGCATTTTTTTGATATTGGTAAAATCCGGCAGCCCATGGATATGAGTGGCCAGCTGTTTGATGGTGATTTTGTAAGGTAGATTCTTTAGTTCAGGTAAATAAATGCGGATATCATCTTCTAATGAAAGCCTTCCCTCCTGCTCTGCCAATAAGGCTACAAAAGCGGTAAACTGTTTGGAAATAGAAGCGATATCAAAAGCGGTAGAATCTGTAATAGGCGTACGGTTTTCAAGATTAGCCAGTCCGTACTTTTTTTTATAGATTACTTTTCCATCTTTTATAATTCCTACTGCCATTCCCGGAGCATTCGGTTGAGAATAACTGTTGATAAGCGAATCTGCTTTCTTAATTTTGTTTTGTTGGTTTAATTGTCCGAAGCATGTTCCTATGTTCAGAACGGTAAAAAGTAACCATGTAAATTGGATCTGAAGTTTCATCTTGTATAATTTTAAATGATGAAGCAAATCTGGAAATTTACATTGGTTTAAAGATCCGACTACCGGAATTCGGACTATTTTTACATCAAAAATGAGTTCGACTTTAAGTCGGACAGTATTTAAACAACTGATTTTCTGTAATCTGTGGGAGTAACCCCTGTTTCTTTTTTAAATGCTGTATAAAACGAAGATTTAGAATTGAAACCCACTTCATACAATATTTCAAGCACAGTAAGCTGGGGTTGATCTTTCAGTAAATCTTTAGAATGGTTGATTCTGAACTCATTAATAAAATCGAAAAAATGTTTACCTGTTTGTTGGTTGATCAATATTGAAAGCTGTTTTTCGGACATTTTCATCTGTTCTGATAATTTCTGTAATGTCAGCTTATCATCCAGGTAGGGCTTTTCAATGGTCATGAATTGAACAAGATCTTTCAAGGCTTCCGGTTCTTCTTTCGTTTCTTTCACAGATTGTACCGGAACAAGATCTTTATTAATACCTGCCAATAGATTGGGACGGTACAACGCATTCAGCACAAGCCAGCTGATTACAAATAATACAAAAACCGAACTGAAAGCATATAAGTATAAAGAAATGGTTTCATTACTCTTTAATAAGCCTCTGATTAATACAAAGACATTTCCAATCACAAAAAGAATGGTAGTCTGCATCAGCCATTGATAAGTCATATGGTGATTGCTTGAATAATTTTCCTGATACAACTTCCTGAATGTTCTCAATGTCAGAAACACGGCGATGATATAAAAGTAATATTGAAGAACAGAAACGATCTCAAATATCCCACCTGCCTGTTCAGACACTCCCTGAGTTCCCAGCCAGATCAGAAAAATGACAAAAGGAAGGCTATGTAAAAGATGCTTTTTGCGAAGGGTAAAGTTATAATAGCAGGCTGCATTCACATATAAATAATACAAAGGCATCTGCAGCAAAACACTGGAAATTTTGAATCCATTAATAATTTTGTTGTCAGAAGGTTCCAGAAAAAAACCGGAGAAATCGACAACAGAAATCAACAGAAAAACAGCAAATAAATAGTTGGGTAGCTTTCTTTCTGATTTCGCCGTCAGCAAAAAAATACTCAACAGCAAAAAGAGGAAAAATATAATTTTACCCAGATCGTTTATGAATGATAGGTTCTCCATTCTCATAGTCACAAAACTACAAATAATCGTGACTGATTTGGAAGAATCATTTATCATTTATTAATGAAAATCTATTTTTTATAAAAAATAATATAGCCAATGAAACCGATTGTTTCATTGGCTATATTGAAAAGATTACTCTCTAGCTTTTAAAAACGTGCTTATTGGCTAGCTTTAAAGTATAAGAGTTTTTAACTTTAGTGAGCGTATATTTACCCTTTTTATACAGTTGTCCTTTTTTGGATGGTTCTTTATCTAGGATCAAACTTCCTTCAGCAGAAGGCATAAATAGCTCTGCTTTTGTACCATCCTCGCTCAGAATAACGGTTGCATTGGATTTGTACGATTTTTTGGGATTAACTTCTTTCAGCTGTATTTTTTCTTCAAAAAGTCTGACACAGTCATTTTTAAGTACCGAAAATGAATATCCCGCAGATAGTTTGCAACCGTGCTTATCTTTATCAGAACCGGTTCCTTTTGGGACAAGTTGTGCCGAAACGGCCGAGGAGAACAATACAACAGCCATAGCTGTCATCAATAATTTTACGTTTTTCATATTGTATATTTTTATAATGAATTTTTACTAAAGATTTCCTTCATTAATGCTTTCAAATATATTCCTGAAATGATGGATCAAAATCAGGATCTATATCCTCTGCTCAAATTCATACTGTTAATATAACAAAAATTCAACCATTTTTTTCATTTTATAATATTCAGGTCAATTCTTTCCCAACAGATCAACCATAAAAGTGCTGTACTATTTCTTTAAATTTGCATCCTGCTGATTCTAGTGGCAGTCAAAATTTCATTATGAATACAGAAAAAATATATTCGCAGCTGGTAGAACATTTTAGGGAAATCGTATTTTTAGAAGATAAGGATATTGATTGTATTATTTCCAACTTAGAAATTATTACCCTCAAAAAGAAAGAATACCTATTGCATGAAGGGCAAATATCCAAACATATGCGTTTTATTGTTCAGGGAAGCCTGTATGCCTATTATATTGATCAAAAAGGGAAAGAAAACACCACTCAATTAGGTATTGAAAACTGGTGGGTAAATGATCTGTACAGCTATTTGAGTGAACAACCTTCAAGAATGTTTATTCAAGCCAATGAAGACCCGACTATCATCCTTCAGATCAGTAAAAATAATCTGGAACAGCTTTATAAAGAAGTTCCTTCCATCTCAGAATTCTGGCGCATAAAAATGCAATCGGCCTACGTAACTCTACAGGAAAGAACGTTTGAACATTCACGAGTAGATGCTTATACCAAATACAGAACGTTTGTTACAGCTTATCGCAATATTGAACAGCGGTTTCCACAATATATGATCGCGTCTTACCTCGGAATCACGGTAGAATATCTCAGTTTTCTCAGAAAAAAACACCTCTCCGACGTTTCTTAAGATTTCTTAAGTTTATTCCGTTTTGGCCGGAATAATTTTGCTCAAAGAATTTTAATGAGTGAAATATGAAGGCTAAATTGATCTTTGTTGCTGCGCTTTTATCAGCTTCTTTGGGACTGACTGCGCAAAAATTATCTTATACCCCGGATCTTGTTGTAGGACATCGTTCTTACACTTATATGCATAACATCAATTATCAGTTGAGTGACCGCCTGAAATTGAATAATCTTACCTTATTTGACACTGAATACACCCGTGATCAGGAGAATATTTTCTTTATAAGAAATACTCTGGCTTATAGTTTTAGCAAAAGACTGAGTGCTAATGCATCCTTTGGAATTAAAAATCCGGGAGCTTTCTTCAGTGCTTATTTGCAATATAAAATTTCACAACCTTCTTACACATTGGCCTACTCTATCGGCACAACTTACCAGAAAGGTTTTTCTCTGGAGCAGTCTGTTTCCTTTGAATATACTCCTTATCTGAAAGAAGGACTGAAGGGCTATTTCAGTGTATTGGCTATCGGAAATTTGGATAACAGTGGATATCCAAGAGGATTGCAGTTGGTACGGTTGGGAGTGAAGCAGGATAAGATTATGTATGGAATTGCTTCTAATTTTGATCAGTTTAATAATGGAAAGAAGACTCTTGAAAATATAGGGGGATTTATAAAATATAGCTTTTAAAATAATGATGAGGGATGAAAAAATGTTGTGGCTTTTTATAGTGAATATTTTAGGGGTTTTAACCGCAGATCTTCGCAGATGATTGTGAATATGCTCTACGAGAAGTATTAAAATAGATGTACTGTGGCTGGTATAGAGCTTTACAATGTGAGATTATTTTTTATCTGATGATCCGTAATGAGCACAAATACATTCCTTATTATGAGTGTATTTGTGGTTTTAAAACAATTTCAGTAGATTTTCAGAATGCTCTGATGCCGGATTTTGAATAATAAAATCTATTGTATAAAATTTTCCTTTCAGTGAGTCATGGAATATTGTTTGGGATTCATTCCGAGGTGTTCTTTGAATATTTTTGAGAAATGGCTAAGGTTGGTAAATCCAAGCTGATATCCTACTTCAGATACGGTATACTTTTTTTCGCGAAGCAGAAAAGCAGCTTCTTTCATTCTAAATTCCTGGTAATAACTGAAAATACTGTCGCCAAAAATCTGCCTGAACAATCGTTTCAGTTTTGTTGGGCTCATTCCTGCCTTTAATGCCAATTCGCCAATGACAGGTGGAATTTCCAAATTCTCAAGAATTTCTTTTTTTACCTTATAAACGGTTTGTATATCTTTTGTATTTAAAGCATAAAGATGTTTTTCATCTCGCTTTTCAAGTTCCATCAGTAATCTGCAGATCAATTCCTCGGCTTTTACGCGAAGAAAAAAAAGTTTAAAACTCTCGTCAACAGAATTAGAAATAATTTCGTTGACAACAGACTGTAAAGAAGGATAAATTATTTGTTCAAAAAGAAAAGGTTGCGAATTCTGCAAAAGACTCTGTAAAACAGGCGACTGTTCCGAAGAGTAAAAAAGTCCTTTCAAATACTCTGCATCTATTTCAATATTGATTGTAGCCGTATTGCTGTGAATAGAAATAACCTCATCAGTATTGATCCTGCTTGTTCCTATTAAAACAGATGGCAAATCTGGCGTTTTTGTTCCTTCCTGCGAGGTTTCAATCTCAGGAAAAACATTCTGAAATTTAAAAAACAACATCTTTCCGGTTGTTGTAAGAGCCTTATTTTCAATATTGACATTTTCTTTTAGCTCATAGTTGCTGATAAGCATTCTGATATGTTCATTGAAAATAAAACCTGTACAATATCCGCTTCCAAACTGAGATGGAATCTGTAGCTTTCTTTGTATTATTTCGGTTCCTAATCTCTTGGCCAGCCATTTCAGAACATCAGGAACGGTATGATCAGGAGTCCTCATAAAAGTCTTTTACAGTTATTTTTAAGTCTAATATAATTATTTTATCTCTAAAATATCATACAATTTTGTATCAATCAATAATTTAACTAAAAATGATACTAAAAGATAAAAAAATAGCCATTATCGGAGCAGGTCCGGTAGGTCTTACCATGGCCAAATTGCTTCAGCTACAAAATGTAGACGTTACGGTTTATGAAAGAGATCATGATCTGTATGCCAGAATTTTTGGTGGAACGCTCGATCTTCACAAAGGATCAGGACAGCAAGCTATGAAAAAAGCTGGATTGCTGGATGCCTATTATAAAGCAGCAATACCTATGGGAATTACGATTACCGATCAGAATCTTCAGACTCTGTTTACCAAAAACATTACTCCGGAAAATCAATGGGACAATCCGGAAATCAATAGAAATAATTTAAGAACAATGTTGGTTAATAGTTTAAAGGAAAATACTGTTGTTTGGGACAGAAGATGTCTGGATCTTAAAATTCGGGACGGAAAATGGTTTTTGGATTTTGAAAACGGAACAGAGGCTACAGCTGATTTTGTTATAGTAGCCAATGGCGGGATGTCTGGAGTAAGACAGTATGTTACAGAAACATTGGTTTCAGATACAGGAACTGTTATCATTCAGGGTGATATTCCCAATCCTGAAAAAGAATGTCCCGGCTTTTATCAATTATGTGGAGGTAAAAGGTTGATGACAGCCTATCAGGGTAGCTTGATAGTGATCAATCCGAATAATAACGGAGCCTTGAGCTATGGTGTAATTTTTAAAAAGCCAAGTGATCCGGAATTTGTTCCGAAAGACACCGAAACCATCCGTCAATTTCTCATGAAAAGATTTTCTCAATGGGACGAACGTTACAAAGATTTATTCCAATCCACGTCATCTTTCTGGTATCTGCCTACCAAAAAGCTCTCCTTGGACCAGCCCTGGAAAAAGAATCGCCCCTTACCTATTACTCTGATCGGTGATGCAGCCCACCTCATGCCACCTTTTGCAGGACAAGGTGTAAATACCGGACTTATGGACGCATTGATCTTATCTGATAATTTAGCCAACGAAAAATATACTTCTTTACAGGAGGCTATTGATAACTATGAGCAGCAGATGTTTATCTACGCAACAGAAGCTCAAATTTCATCCTCCAACAACGAAATGGAAATGCGGGATCCCGATTTTTCTTTTCAACAATTAATTCAATAGATCAATCATTGTGCAATGTAGCTGGATTTGGTAATCAACCCATTATTTTACATCTCTTTTATTAGTATCTTTACTATTACTAATAGTGTATAGATGAAGGACGTTATCGTGTATCAAATTGATTCATTTACAAAAGAGAAATTTAAAGGAAATCCCGCAGGAGTCGTATTGAATGCTGAAAAACTGACCTCCGAAGAAATGCAGTTGATCGCCAGAGAACTGAATAATTCAGAAACAGCATTTGTATTGAAACCCGATTCTGAAAATGAAGGTTTTGATTATCATATCCGCTATTTTACTCCAACTACAGAAGTTCCTATTTGTGGACACGCTACTATAGCGGCTCTCTACGCAAAAGCAATAGAAAGTAAGCTGGAATCCTGCATCATCAAAATTTATACTCAAGTCGGAATTCTCCCTATTTATATTGAGAGAATTGAGGATGATTATCAAATTACAATGACACAAGGGGACTTCCAACTGAACCCTGTTTTCGATCTTTCAACAGAAGAAAATATTATAAAAGCGCTGGGATTAAAAATAGAAGACCTTGATGAAAGATGCCCTGTACAAATTGCTTCTACCGGGCATTCCAAAGTGATGATCGGAATTAAAAGCAGAAGCGCATTAAACAGTCTTACTCCAGATTTTACGAGCCTGGCTCAGCTAAGCACAATGATAAATTGCAACGGCTATTTTGTCTTCACATTTGACACCGATGATCAGAATATCCTTACCTATGGAAGAATGTTTGCTCCTGCAATCGGTATTTCTGAAGATCCGGTCACAGGGAATGCTAATGGCCCGTTGGGAGGGTATCTCATTGAAAACAAAATTATAGAAATGGCTGACGGAACTTTTGAGTTTACAGCAAGACAAGGGGAAATCACTAATCGAATCGGAGAAATGAAAGTAGAAGTTACCGTTAATAATAATACTCCCAAAGCCATCAGAATTACAGGAAATGCGGTGGCTGTGTTTCGGGTAATGATGTCTATTTGATTTGTACGAAAATTCATCCTTTACATTCTACAATTCATCCTTTATATAGTAAAACCCATCATTTAACAAACTAAACAACAGTTAGTTGCAAAATTATTAAAGTTTCTTTGTGCTTTCAAATAAGAAAGTAATGAAAAAGAAATGGATAATAATGGCTGCATTACTACAGGCAGTTCAAACTTTTGCACAAATAGAAGTAAAATCAGAGTATCTTCCCCAGCAAAAGTACATTAATGATAACGGAGACAAGACAGAAGCAAAAAGTTCTGTGGTTACCACTACTTTTACAGCAACAATTCCTGTAAATGTACGTCCAACGGCATATCATCAGCCAAAAATATTGGCAGCTACAATGAATGCGTCGTATACTTCGTTTAATAATGATGGCATAGCATCGGAAGCCATTCCCAAGGAAATGGCCTCTGCAGATCTTGGAATACTCTATATGAGCCCTATCAACGAGAAATTGATGTTTATTGGAGGCGCATCTGCCGGAATATATTCTAACCATACAGATCTCAATAAGATTGAAATGGATAACCTTATTATCAACATATACTCCTCATTTATATGGCAGTTACGTCCCAAAATAAAAGCCGGTGTTGCGCTTATTGCGAATAATGCTTTTGATAAACCTATGCTTATTCCAATGCCTTACTTTCAGTACCATAGTGAAAAGAAGCGCGGTATGGAATATCATGCAGAATTAAGTTATACTCCTAAATTTTCTGTAGGATACAGATTCAACGATACATTTGCTGTACGCATCGTGAACCGTCCCAAATTCTTCTTTTCTACCGCTAAAATTGACGGTCAGAAAAAATATTTTGATCATCATTATGTAAGTTTGGGTCTGGAACCCGAATACCGTTTCAATAACTGGACGGTAAGTGGTACATTTGGCGCCAACTTTGGACGCACAGACCGTTATAGAGATCGGGAACCGTCTCAGTTCTTAAAATGGGGAAATGCCAATTTTGATCCCTCTTTTTATGTTTCTGCGGGGATTAAGTATAACTTTGCAGAAAAACGAAAATAATGATGAATCAGAGCTATAACAGCCACTTATTTTACTATCAACCTATACCCATCAGGATATGAATTTTTCTGAATTTTTCCGGGATAAGGAAAAGAAGTCCAACAGATACGTGATTATTTTCTATTACTTCATAGTCACCACCATTTACACAGTTTACCAGATTTTTTTCTTCAATACCATTATGAAGAGCAGTATTTTATCAAAAGTAAGCCTTTGGGATAATTTTCTGCTGCAGTTTGCCCTCTTCTATCCTATTGTGCTGGTCATGACTTTTCTGGATTACAAGCTTATCAAATTGATTAATGGGATTACTCCTATGCACACCAGTTTGTACAGGCACGCTTCTTCATTGTTTGTGAGCAATATAGTACTGTGTATCATTCTCTATTTTGCTTTTAATTTTATGGTTACTGAGATCTTTGATGTTGGAATCAAGCAGTCCCTGTCTTACAAATCGGGGCTTATTCTCAATATCACAGCCAATCTGCCGATTCTTCTCGTTCTCGATCTGTTATTTTACTTCCAGGCAGAACGTAAAGCAATCAAAGCTTCTGAAAAAGCCAAAAGAAACATGCTGATGTATCAGTATAATGCTTTAAGAGCGCAGGTAAACCCGCATTTTCTGTTTAATTCTCTGAATGCGCTTTCCTCATTGATCTACGAAAATCAGGATCAGGCCAACAAATATACCAAAGCCCTGTCTCAGGTATACAGGCAGGTACTTTCTGTCAGCAAAAAACCTTTAAATACTCTAAAAGAAGAGATGCATTTCTTCAGACAGTATTTATTTTTAATGGAAATCAGGTTTGAAAACGGTTTTAAAATTGAAATAGATCCTGTAGAAGATTGGGAACATCATCAACTGGTTGCCTTCAGTTTTCAGCTTCTCCTTGAAAATGCCTTTAAGCATAATGTAAGTTCTATAGCGGATCCTTTACTCATTCATATTTCCGTTCATAAAGATGGAATTTCTTTTCAAAACAGAATATCTTTACGCAACGATGTTACCAAAGGAGAAGGAATAGGCCTGTCTTTTCTGAATACACAATACGATCGCTATCATAAAAAACTGGAAATAAAACAAGAAGATAACGTCTTTATTGTAAAAATACCTTTCATAGAATGAAGAAATATTTAATTGTTGAGGATGAACGCCTTGCCTTTTCCGAGCTGAAACGAATGATGGATCATCTCCGTTCTGATTATATTTTACTGGAAAGAACCCAAAGCGTCCTGGAATCTGTAGAATTTCTGGAAGAAAATAAACCTGATTTTATTCTGATGGATATCAGTCTTTCTGATGGCAGCTGCTTTGAAATATTTAATCATATCAAAGTTGAAGTTCCAATTATCTTTACGACAGCCTATGATGAATACGCAATTCAAGCTTTTAGAGTAAACAGTATTGATTATCTTCTAAAACCTATTTCCGAAGAAGAGCTTGAGCGGGCCATCATAAAGCTTGAAGAGCTGCATTTTGATAAAGAACAGGAAGCTATAGGAATTCGTATGGTAGAATCTACCTTGATGAAAAAGGTAAAAAACCGCTTTCTTGTACATTCCAGGGAAGGATATTTGTATGTAGAATCACGAAATATTGCCTACTTCTACAGCGAAGAAAAAGTCGTTATGCTCCATACATTAGATGATAGGCGATATATCATCAATTATACTTTGGATCAATTGGAAAGTCAGACTCCCACAGATCTGTTTTTCAGGGTTTCCCGTAATTGTATTGCCAATATAAAAGCGATTAAAGGAATTAAAAAGGCCATCAACAGCCGTCTCACCATTCAATTTGAACCATCGTGTCCTCATGAAATTATTGTAAGCCGCGCACGGGTACAGCATTTCCTGGAATGGTTGAATGATGATTAAATTCTACCCTGATATGACAAATAAAGTGGCGAATTTTTGAATACTTCATTTTCAGCACTGATATTTTTTCGTTTCCCGATAAAACAATAAGTATATTTGTGTAAGGTTCTTTTGTATGAATATGCTTACAGACAAATTCGGAAGACATATCAATTATCTAAGGCTGGCTGTCGTAGACCGCTGCAATCTCCGTTGTACCTATTGTATGCCGGAAAACGGATTGGTATGGATTAAGCAGAATGACCTGATGACGGATGAGGAAATGGTGAGAATATGTTCCATTTTCACAAAGCTGGGCGTTAATAAAATAAGAATAACAGGTGGAGAGCCTTTTGTAAGAAAAAACTGCATCAGCCTTATTGAAAATATCTCACAGCTCCATAATCTTACAGATCTGAGCATCACCACCAATGGACTTCTTACCGAGCAATATATTCCGCTACTTAAAGAATTTGGAATACAATCGGTTAATCTAAGTCTTGATACATTGGACGAAAACAGGTTCTTCGAAATCACCCGCCGCAGAAGCTTTAGCCAAGTGATGAAAACACTGGACGGTTTGCTGAAGCATGAGATCCAGGTAAAAATCAATACTGTGGTGATGGAAAATCAGAATATAGAAGATATCATTCCACTGGTTCAGCTCACGAGAGATCTTCCTGTAGATGTACGTTTTATTGAGGAAATGCCCTTTAATGGAAATGATCACACCACCAATCTACATTGGAATCATTCAAAAATCCTCCATCATATCAAAGGTCATTTTCCACAGCTCATCAAAACTGAAGATCCTAAAAGCTCTACTTCTTATCACTATAAAATACCGGAATTTATAGGTAATATCGGAATCATTGCTGCCTACACCCGTTCTTTTTGCGGTGATTGTAACAGGATCAGAATTACACCTTCCGGAATACTTAGAAGCTGTCTGTATGAAGGCGGTGGCATCAATTTAAAAGACGAGATGCGCTCCGGAAAAACAGACGAAGAACTTACCCATATCATCATCAAAACAATACATCATAAACCCAAAGACGGATGGGAAGCTGAGAAACAGACTTTAACCGCTTCGCAAATCCACCAGTCTATGGCAACAATAGGAGGTTAAATATGGAAATGATCACTGTACAACAAGCAGAAAACATTATACTTTCCCAAAGTCAGAATTTTGGAGAAGAGTATATTTCTTATGAAAAGGCATTGGGAAGGGTTTTGGCTGAAAATCTTACAGCAGACAGAGACCTTCCTCCATTTGACAGGCCTACTGTAGACGGAATAGCGATCCAATACGAAGCGTATGAAAAAGGAACTCAATCTTTCAGAATTAAAGCGGTACAAGCTGCAGGAGAACCTTCTGTATCTATTGATTCAGATGATGAATGTGTTGAAATAATGACAGGTGCTGCTTTGGATCATTCTGTAGATACCGTTATTCGCTATGAAGATATTTCTATTGAAAATGGAACTACAACACTTCATATTGAGATAAAAAAAGGGCAAAATATTCATCTGAAAGCAAAGGACAAAAAACAAGGAGAAATAGTAGTAAACACCAATCAGGTCATTACTCCTGCCATTATCGGAATTGCTTCTTCCATTGGAAAAACCTCTCTGTTGGTGAGAAAGCTGCCCAAAGTTCTTATCATTTCTACAGGAGATGAGATGGTAAGTGCAGAATCTGTTCCCAATCCGTTTCAGCTAAGACAATCAAACGGAATCACGATACAGTCTGTTCTGAAAAAATACGGAGTTCAAGCAGAGACCCTTCACCTTAATGATGATTATAATGAAATCAAAAAGGAACTTTCCCGCTGTATTCATGAATACGATGTTCTTCTTATGAGTGGCGGAGTATCCATGGGAAAATTTGATTATCTCCCAAAAGCCTGTGAAGAGCTTGGAATAGAAAAACTTTTTCACAAAATAAAACAAAGACCGGGAAAACCATTCTGGTTTGGTAAAAATTCAGATCATAAACTGGTTTTTGCTTTTCCGGGAAATCCTGTTTCGGTATTTATGTGTCTCCATAGGTATTTTCTTCCCTGGCTAGAAAAATCTATGGGTATTGAAAATCCACAACAGTTTGCCGTTTTACAGAATGATATTGATTTTCCTTTTTCTCTTCAATACTTTGCGCAAGTGAAGCTTCAGGTCAATCAATTGGGGCAACTCACCGCAGAATCTGTTAATACCAATGGTTCCGGGGACTTTTCTCATCTTGCCGATACCGATGCTTTCATAGAACTTCCTTTGGAACAGAATATCTTTAAAAAAGGAGACGTTTTTAAAATATGGAAATATAATTTGTAACTGAAAAATTGATAAAAAATACATGAATACTTATTAACCTTCAAAGTAAAAAATATTCATGTAAATAAATACCAACTCATCATATATGTCAGACTTTACCCATCTTAATACAAACGGGCAACCCACCATAGTAGATGTAGGAAACAAAGAAATCTCCCGCAGAAAAGCGGTGGCTCAGGCCATCATTTCTTTACCTGAAAATGTTCTGGAAATCCTGCAGAAGGATGATTTTAAAACAAAAAAAGGTTCTGTATTTCAAATTGCCATCATAGCCGGAATTATGGGAGCAAAAAAGACCAGTGAACTGATTCCGCTTTGTCATCCCATCGGACTTGATAACTGCAATTTGCAGATAGAACTTAATGAAAAAAACGAAATCGTCATTGAATGCACCGCCAACGTTGAAGCCAAAACAGGAGTAGAAATGGAAGCACTTACCGGAGCTTCTACAGCCGCATTAACGATCTATGATATGTGTAAGGCATTCAGTCATGATATTATCATCAAAGAAATTAAGTTAATAGAAAAATCAGGGGGAAAAAATGATTTCAGAAGATTATAAAACAATACCTGCCATCAACGGTCTTGTTCTGGCTGGTGGTAAAAGTGTACGGATGGGACAGGCTAAAGATTTGCTCAACTGGCATGGAAAAGAACAGCGTTATTTTGCAGCAGATCTTCTGGCTCCGCTCTGCGATGAGGTTTTCATTTCCTGCAGACAAGATCAGTTGGAAAACTTCGATTCTGGTTATCAATTTCTTACCGATACATTCCTGAATATGGGACCATTCGGTGGTATTCTTTCAGCATTGCGGTCTCAGAGAGATAAAGCTTGGCTGGTGGTTGCCTGCGACCTTCCTCTTCTGGACCAGAAATCTCTTGAATTTTTAATCCAATCCAGAGATCCTGAAAAGGCGGCTACCACTTATGAGAGTCCTTTTGATGGACTACCGGAACCTTTAATCACGATATGGGAACCGAAAAGCTACCCTCTTCTACTTAATTTTCTGGGAATTGGAAATACGTGCCCAAGAAAAGTTTTGATCAATAGCGATACCCTTATCCTGAAGCCTGATAATCCGCACGCTCTAATGAATGTCAATACACCTGAAGATGCAGCGAAAGCCCAGAAAATATTGAAAAATTAATCAGAAACTTTTTAAGATTTAAAAGAATGGTTATGGATACATCATTGGAACGCTATCAGTGTCAGATTGCTTTACCAGGTTTTGGAACTGCATCGCAGGAACTGCTTAAAAATGCGAAAGTTCTTATTGTAGGAATGGGAGGGCTTGGTTGCCCCTGCGCACAATATCTCGTTTCTTCAGGAGTAGGAACCATTGGTATTGCGGATGATGATCATGTTTCTTTAAGCAATCTTCACCGTCAGATCTTATATACTCCTGAGGATATTGGTCTTTTAAAAGTTGATGTTGCGGCAAAAAAACTTCAGTTACAAAATCCATCTGTAGCTGTTATTCCTTATCGATTGAGAATTTCCTCGTCAAATGTTTTGGATCTGATCTCAGAGTTTGATCTGATCATTGAAGGAACCGACAATTTTGAAACCAAATGTTTACTGAATGATGCCTGTGTACTTACAGGAAAACCTCTGGTATACGGAGCTATCTATCAACATGAAGGGCAAGTCAGCATCTGGAACGTTTTGCAGCCGGATGGCACTTATTCTCCCAATTATAGAGATGTTTTCCCCGATGTAGAAAATGCCCAGGTTCCCAATTGCAGAGAAGGAGGTGTTCTTCCTTCCCTCGCAGGAATTGTAGGCTGTATGCAGGCTAACGAAGCCATTAAATATTTAACACATTCGGAAGATATTTTATCAGGAAAACTATGGATGATGAATGTTTTGAGCGGCAAAACGCAGATAATTAAGCTTAAAAAAACGACAAACGAAATTACAGACTTACCTCAGACGATTCCGAATATTACTTTTGAACGGTTGACACAGGCAGACAAAAATCACTTTGAAATAATAGATGTGCGTACTCAGCAGGAACACGAAAATTTTAATATTGGCGGAAAAAATATTCCTTTGGATGAATTACAGGAGTACTTCCATCATATTTCCTGTATTACCAATCCCATTGTTTTTTACTGTCTTTCCGGAAAAAGAAGCCTGGAAGCAGCCCGAACCGCTATAAAAGCATTCCCTGACAAAGAAATATTTTCTTTAAAAGATGGAATAAGTAAAATAATTCATTAAAAATATTTAGTAATAGCATTTTATTCGTCAAATAAACTTTCGTCAGAATAAAACACCTTCCCATCGCGAATTCTTGCCGGTGAAGTATAGGGATGTTCTTCTTTCTTTCCGATATTCATGATATGTTCAACCTCCCAGCCTTTTGCTTTAAGATAGTCTGAGATCATAGATCGGTGGCAACTCCACCACACAGCTTCGGAGCACATCAAAACTGTTGCTTTCTTCATTGCAATATGTTCAAGCTTTTCAATAGCCTTACTAAACTCTTTGGTTTGCATATAATCGGCATACCCACGAAAAGACTCGTTTTTCCACCGGCTGTTTACTGAGTTGGGCTGTACTTTCCTTCGTCCGCCCAATTCTTCCAGATGGATATATTCAATATGATTCTCTGGTAAAACTTTTTGCAGATTGTCTTTGCTAAACCAGGGAAATCTCTTCGATCCCGGAAACCTCCTTACATCTGCCAATACTTCAATATCAAATGATTTCAGCATTTCAACAAAATATTCCAAAGGATGAACAGAGTGCCCAATAGTATAAATCAACGGTTTTTCTAAAGATTCCATGCAATTTTCCTTTTTGTCCAAAAATCAGTCTATGATATTTTGTACCTGCTTCTGAGTATTGGAAATCTTTTCTCCTGCCATTTCATGAATCGTTTCATCAATCATAACACTCATGCTGTTCAGGGCCAGATCATTCGCTTCTGTACCGAATGGCTCTTCAATTTCATCCGCTATGGCTTCAAAGGCGACAAATGTATAGGCAACAAATACTACAATAAGCGGCGTAAACCACCTCAATGAATCTACCAACCCGAAAGGTAAAAGAAAACAGTAAATATATACTGTACGATGTAATAAAACCCGATAGCTATAAGGGATAGGAGTGGAAACAATTCTTTCGCAGCCTCCCACAATATCGGACAGCTTGTCAAAATTCTCATCAAAACGGGATTGCTGAATAGAATCTATAATTTCCTCTTCCCTAGCCTTCTGCACCCATTCTCCCAATAAACGCATAATGACTGCAGGTTTGTATTTTGCCGCGGCAACAACTTTCATTTGGTATTCATGAAGCCTTTGTTGTAAGTCTTCATAAGCATCTGTTCCTCTAAGCTGATGTTTTAACGCAAAAATAAAAGCCCCAAGCAGGTTGATAAAATCGGAGGGCAAAAGACTGGTTTTTTTAGTATTCTTTAAAGTTAAAACCTGACGGGTCAACGATCTGGAAGTATTCAATAAGGCTCCCCACAGTTTTCTTCCTTCCCAAAACCTGTCATAGCTTGCATTATTCCTGAATCCTAAAAACAGGGCAAGTACAAAACCAAACAGGGTTAGCGGAGCCGGATTAAGAGGAACTTTAAATGAGAAAATCATCCCACGCAGATATACAACCCCTAATGACAGAATAAAAAGTAAAAAAAGACGCGGCAACAACCTCGGCAATACAGAGCCATGCCAAACAAAAAGCATTTTGAACCAATTTTCCTTCTTCCTTATAATCATACTTTCTTTTGTTAAGTCCTTATCTAAAATTTTATTTTTTAATCTGTCCTACGATCAAAGATTCCAGCTGGTAAGAACTGCGGGCCGGTTTTTTTTCTCCTTCTGCAATAATACGAAGCGGACCTTTAGATTCCGGCAAGGGCTTTCCATCTACAGTATCAGCCACGATCACATTTTTGTCTGCAATAGAAGCATCAAGCTCTGCCAACGAAAATAATACCTGATATCCGTCTGCACATTTGGCCAAAAGATATTTTGAAAGGTTTTCGCCATGAAGTTCTTTACCTGAAGGAACTCCCGCTTTTGCAAGAATTTCCTGAACGGAAACACCGGAATATAGATGAACATTCCCGTCTTTGTCTTTTAATGAAGCTTCTTTTCTCGGCATTTTTGAAAGATCAGCCAAACTCAGTTCTAAAGGTTTTGAAACCTCGCCGTTTACCTTCAGTTTAAAACCGGACTGACAGAATGCCCAACCGGAGAGGAACAGAAGAACTACAGGCAGTATTTTTTTCATAGTACAATATTAATGATAATTATGGTCTTTGAATGGCTCCCCGATAAAGCATTTCATCTACTTTTTTATACACTTCGGGATCGTGTTTTTTTATTTTAATCTTAACATATTTAGAAGCAGGCATATTGCTTTCTTTTACGACATTATTTACAGAGACCAAAACATTGGTTTCGGGAAAATAGGTCACTGTATTTTTTTCAGGAATCTGATAAGAAACAATGATAAACAGAGGAGCAACTCTTTCTATTCCGTCGTCATAATTGTAAAGATCTACTCTATCACCTGCTTTAAATCCTGCCTTATCAATATCTTTCTGATTCATAAAGATGACGCGGCGTTCATTTTTAATTCCGCGGTATCTGTCATCCAATCCGTAAATAGTTGTATTAAACTGATCATGAGTACGGGTGGTCGCCATCATATATTCATCAGAAGCAAGGGTATTATCAGGAATTTCCGTTAAAGTAAATGGTGCACGTCCTCCAAGTTCTTTGGAAAAACGCTGCTCATCTCTGGCTCCGTTCGGAAGATAAAATCCACCTTTTTGTCTGACGCGTACATTATAATCTGTAAATCCGGGGATGCATTGTTCAATATCATCTCTTACTGCATCGTAACTGTCATGATAACGCTGCCAGTTAACTACAGACCGGCTTCCTAAAGTAGCCATCGCCATACGGCATACGATTTGGGTTTCGTTGATCAGATTATCGGATACAGCGTCCAGCATTCCTTTTGAGCTTTGAACAACTCCCATCGAGTTCTCAGTGCTTACAATCTGTACTTCTCCATTTACGATATCTTTGTCACTTCTACCGTAAGTTGGCAGAATAAGGGCTTCTTTACCATGCACAAGATGAGTCCGGTTGAGCTTTGTAGAAACACATACCAAAAGATTGAGTCTCCGTAATGCATGAGCCGTAAAAGTAGTATCCGGAGTTGCAGAAAGGAAATTACCGCCCATACAGAACATCACTTTTACTTTTTCCTCATGAATGGCTTTTATGGCCCGTACTACATCATACCCATGTTGGCGGGGAACTTTGAAGCCATATAAATTTTCAAGACGGTCAAGCTGTTCATCGGTAGGTTTTTCGTCGATCATCATGGTTCTGTTTCCCTGCACATTGCTGTGACCACGCACAGGGCATACTCCCGCTCCTGGCTTCCCTATACTTCCTTTCAATAGAAGAATATTCAGGATCTCCCGGATCATATCTACACCGTTGGGCTGCTGTGTAAGTCCCATTCCCCAGCTGATAATGATTCGTTTTTTATGGGCAATCATTTCTGCGGCCTGATAGAGAGCTTCTTTGGAAACGCCTGAAAGTTCAGCCAAGTCGTCCAGCTTATAATGATCAAACTGTTTGAGAAATTCTTCATAACCTACTGTTTTGTCTCTGATAAATTCTTCATCAAAAACATTCCCAGGATTTTTCTTTTCCAATTCAATTAAAATAATTTCCAGCGCTTTCAGTAAAGCCATATCACCATTGATCTTTACAGGTAGATAAAGGTCTGCAAGCTGTACTCCACCTTTAAGAATTGCTTTTACATTCTGAGGATCAATAAATCCCATTAATCCAGCTTCGGGTAAAGGATTGACAGCAATGATCTTAGCTCCGTTCTTTTTCCCTTTTGCTAAAGCACTCATCATTCTCGGGGCATTGGTTCCCGGATTTTGTCCTATAATAATGATAAGTTCAGCATTATGAAAATCATCCAGAGTTACTGTTCCTTTACCAATTCCTATGGTAGGCCGTAAAGCTGATCCGGAGGTTTCATGGCACATATTGGAGCAGTCGGGCATATTATTGGTTCCAAATTCTTTGGCAAATAACTGATAAACAAATGACGCTTCATTACTAGTACGTCCGGAGGTGTAAAAAGCGGCTTCATCAGGTGATTCCAAGGCATTGAAATGCTCCGCTATTTTTTGAAAAGCATGATCCCAGCTTATGGGTTCATAGTGAGTCGCTCCCGGAGCCAAATACATAGGATCGGTAAGACGTCCCATTTTTCCGATCTGATAGTCATCTAATTTTGCAAGATCGTATACGGAGTTTTGTCTGAAAAACTCGGGGGTTACTCTTTTGGTTGTAGCTTCTTCAGCCAGAGCTTTTGCTCCGTTTTCACAATATTCACCAAGAGCAGATCGCTCATCATCTGGGTCTGGCCATGCACAGCTTGGGCAGTCGAAGCCCCCCATCTGATTCATTTTAAATAGAGCCCTCATTCCCCGGACAGGTGTTTTTTCTTCTATTAAATCACTAAAAGCAGCCATCACTGCCGGTACTCCCGCTGCTGCTTTCTCTACGTGTGTCAGTTTAAGTTTGAGTAAAGTGAAGGGGTTTTCAGCGCTGGGCTCCTTGCTGATTTCTTCTTCTACCTTCTTTTTATTATTTTCTTCCATACCCTTTATTTTGTAAAGTGATTAACATGTAAGATTGGGATTCGGATAATTGTCACTCTGATCTTCCACAGTATTGTCGATACATACAAAATCCTTTTCCACCAACAATTTTACCATTCCTACTTCGCCATCAAAACCTACTGTATCTGTAGAAACCAGCTCTTCAATCATATTAACCGGCATTTTCAGAACAATTTTGTTTTCGATAAAGGAAGCAGAGAGAACGTCGTCATTTGTTCTTTCTATTGCATAGATAAAAGCTTTCTCAACAAATTGGGTCACACTGTAAACCATTCCGTTAGTCCCTAATTCTGAAACTTCTGATTGGGTTAAACGAAATCTTATAGAGTTGTCTTTGATTCTTATTTTCATGGGGTTTGTTGTTTTGTAATAATATCGTGAAAGTTGCTTTTGTTATATATATTCAATCTATTATCCCTGAGAAATCCTAGAAGTGTTATATCAAATTCTTTAGCCAAATCTACTGCCAGACTGGATGGTGCTCCTATTGCTGCCACCATAGAAATTCCTGCCATAGCAGCTTTCTGAATCAATTCAAAGCTGGCTCTTCCACTTAATACTAAAATAATATCTTGTAGTGGAAGCTGTTCTGTAAATAAGGTATGACCTATCAGTTTATCCAATGCATTGTGCCTGCCTACATCTTCTCTTACAGCAAGCAGATTTCCGTTGAAGTCAAAAATTCCTGAAGCGTGAATTCCTCCTGTTGCACTGAAATTGTTCTGAAACTCCTGTAGATTTCCTGACAATTGGTACAATGTTTCAATCGTAACAGATTGCTTTTTCCGTTCAATATTTTGAAAAGAACTTACCGTTTTTATAGATTCTATGGACCCTTTTCCGCAAACTCCACAGCTGGAAGTGGTATAGAAATTACGGTCTGCGTTCATCAGATGCGGAATACAGTCTTCTGCCAGTTCCACTTCGATGATATTCTCCCGGTTTTTAGAACATTCAGCTTGGGGATGATCTATTTTTTTGATCTGCTGATATCGGGAAATAATTCCTTCTGTGAAGAGAAAGCCTACCGCAAGTTCAGCATCATGACCGGGAGTTCTCATGGTAACGGATATATTTTTATACTCTCTCTGATTTCCAACACCATAGGAAATCCTGATCTCCAGGGGTTCTTCTACAGAAACATCATCAGTATAAGGAAAACTGCTGTTATCTTTTATTTTGATAATATCGATCTGCCGCACAGACTGAGTTTCTAATAGATTGGTTTTCATAGCTGAATAATCTGGTATAGTAAATATACGAATTTTCGTTCTTGAAATTATGGGTGAGCAGAAACCCATTCTTCTCCATCTTCAAAAATTTCTTTTTTCCAAATGGGGACAGTCTGTTTTATGGTGTCTATAATGTATTTGCAGGCGTCAAAAACCGCATCTCTATGTCCATCGCTTACAACAATCATCACCGCCGCATCACCAGGAAATAAAGTTCCTACGCGATGATGAACAACAACGTTACGAACCGAAAATATAGAAATTGCCTGTTCTACAACCTTTTTTATTTCTTTTTCGGCCATAGACTGGTAGCATTCGTATTCAAGTCGGATTACAGGTTTGTTTTTGGTCACATTCCGAACCGTTCCTATAAAGGTGGCGATACCTCCACTGCTGAGGTCGTGAGCTGCAGCCAGACATTCTGTGATATTGAGGGGAACGTCTGTTATTTTAATATCAATCATTTTATTTTTGTTTTTTATGTGAAACCCAAGATTTTCCATCTAGCCGCCACTTACCGGTGGAATAACGGCAATTTCGTCGGTTTCTGAAATGATCTGATGATCTTCTGCATATTCTTCATTCAGTGCTATGAAGTAAGATTTCAGCTTTTTCAGGTCTGGAAAACGTTCTTCTAATAGTTTTTTCAATTGTCCTGCATTTAAGTTATCTTCTGTTTCCATTTCTTTTTCTGATGTTCCGAAAATATCTTTGGTAATTCCGAACGCTAGTATTTTAAGTTTCATTTTCTCTTTTAAATTGATTCTACCAGTATTTTATTAAAACATTTACCCCTGCGACCAATACAAGAACAGCGGTCATTTTTTTGATAATTAAAGGGTTCCATTTCAGGGACATTCTTGCACCGATCTGCCCGCCAATCAGCACCGCAAGACATAGACTTACAATTCTGAGATAATCCATCCCAACCGATAGTTTTGATAATTGACCAAAAATTCCTGAAATTGAATTCACCAATATGAAAACACTTGACGTTGCGGCAATCTTTCTGGGAGTGTCCCATTTCATTAAATTCAGAAGGGGAGAAAGAAAAATTCCGCCCCCAATTCCTACTAATCCTGATAAAAAGCCTATTCCACCTCCTAAAAAGCTGTTTCTTACGATTGAAAATCTTGGGTTTTCTGTAATGATCACTTCATTTTTGCCATCGGTTTTTATCCATAACAATACTGCGGCAATGATGAGTGTAATTCCCAGGATCAGAAAGAAGGTTTCCTGTTTTATTTTTACGATTGCTCCTAAAAAAGCCATTGGAACGTTTATAAGTGTAATGGGGAGTACTTTTCTCCAATCGATCTGCTTATTTTTAAGGTAGATATACACTCCTCCTACGACTACGATTACATTACATATAAGGGCCGTTAAACGGATTTCCTGATATGGCAGGCTATACATCGCCAATACAGCGAGATAACTGGAGCCGCCGCCAAATCCTACGGATGAGTATACAAAAGCAATGATTAAAAAGAACAGAAAAATTTCCCAATGTCCCATAGTATTTTGTTGAAGGTGAATCTTATTACAATAATACTCATTTTATAGCTTGCTTACCCTGTGAAAGATAAAAGTCTGCTTTATGATTTATGAAAAAATATAATAAATTGTTTATCTTAAGACTCCAGTAATGTCATAACTTTATCATTCATTACATTAAATTCTTAGAAAAATAGAAATGTCAATCAACAAAACAACAAAAAGTATGAACTCCCAAAACGTCACAGATTATCCTAACAACAATACTTATTTTCTGGTTTGGAACTTTAAGAAGGATTCCGATCTTGCTACCATACAATCTGTATTTCAGAGGATCTGTGCCCTTATCACAAATCTTAATAATTCTGCCCTGGACCGATTTCCGGATGCCAAAGCAAGCTGTGTTTTAGGAATAGGCTACGAAGCATGGCAGCAACTGGAGCTTCCAAAGCCTTTACCGAAAGAATTTAAAAAATTTGAAGAAATAAAAGGCAGCAAGCATACAGCGGTGAGCACTCGCGGAGATCTGCATTTCCATATTCGCGCGGATGAAAAAAGTCTTGCTTATGATATGGCTTCAACGGTTTCTGATTTTATGAAAGAGATTGCAGACTGTATTGTTGAGGTTCAGGGATTTCGCTATTGGGACAGCAGATCTATTTTAGGTTTTGTGGACGGAACGGAAAATCCGCATGGAAAAGACCGGGATTATTTTGCCATCATCGGAGATTCTGATCCTCAATATGAAGGAGGAAGCTATCTTTTTGTGCAGAAATATCTTCATAATATGAATGCATGGAAATCTCTTTCTGTAGAGGATCAGGAAAAAGTTATCGGAAGATCGAAGGAACAGGATATTGAGATGGATGATGATGTAAAGCCTAAAAATTCTCACATTGCTCTGGCCAATGTAGGTGACGATTTTAAAGTGGTGAGGGACAATATGCCATTTGGAAATGTTTCTACCAATGAGATGGGTACTTACTTCATTTGCTATGCCAGCACTTTCAGCACTGTTGAAAAAATGCTTACGAATATGTTCATTGGCGATCCTGTAGGAAATTATGATAGAATTCTTGATTTCAGTACAGCTCAGACGGGAACTTTATTTTTTGTTCCTTCGGCAGATATGCTGGATGAATTTTCTTCATAAACCGAAATACAGGAATTTCGATCTACAACAATTCTATATAGAAACGGACCGCTTTAACTGAAAAGAGGTCCATTTTCTATTAAAACAGGTTTAATTACCTTCAGAAAGTATCTTTTTTAATGTCATAGCATGAATTCTGACTTCGTCTGCATTTTTCATCTTATATTTCCTTTGTAAAGGTTTTTCATGTACAAAGATCCCATTCATTTCAATCAACCGGTTTAACTTGCCTGATGAAAGTTTTAATCCTATTCTCACTACGAAAGATATTTTAAGGTTAAAATCAAAAGGAGATTTAATAACAATGGTAAGCATTTCACGGTCTGAATCCGGTAGATCTTCTACTGAAATTTCATCACAGATCACATCGTAATCAACGGCTTCCAGATCGGCTTCAACGTTATTTTTTCTTCTTATTTTGTGAGAAAAAGCATATTCCCAGGCTGTCGCTATATCATTTTCTGACATTTTATTAAACAGATCTTTATCAATCGCTTCTGTTCTTATCCTGGAAAAAAGGGTCATATTATATCGACTCTGGCAATGTACACAACGGTAAATTAACCATATATCAATGTTTTTCTTTTGGGCATTCAACCGGAATTTATCACTACACTGAAATCTATCGCTACTACAGTGGTTGCATTTCTTTTTTAAAAAGGGAGTGTTTTTCGCTTTTATCTCCCATATATATTGTATACTCATTACTTATCATTATGCTTACTATTCTTTGTGAAATTCTTCACATATTATGTACGCATTACAGCAACAGATATATTTTCCGGAAAGCCAGAGATAGGATAAAGCCAGTTTTTACAAGCCGTTTCCTACTATAGCCAACCGCTTATTTCAGATGATAATCATAAAGATGGTAAAGCTGAAACAAGAGATATACTTGCCTTTGCGGACAATACAGTACATAATATGAGAAAATGAAAACCTGCTCAGATAGAATTATCTGAACGAAAGAATTATCAGCCTGTGGTTGCTAAGACTGATATTAAGCTATAATAAGTTTAAGAGTCGTTCTCAAAACGAGTTATTTTCTTGGTTATGATAAAAGTAAGAAATTTTGTGAAAACAATAAGGTTTTTCTCTGCTTTAATTTAAAGTCCATTAAACTCAACCATAAAAGTCAAAAAAGATTTTTATACACTTAAGCTATTTAAGTTAGATACTTTGTGTAGAGGAAGTATACTAAAGTGATGTTGAAAATCGAATATTTTCTCCTGATGTAAACCTGATTGTGCAATATTTCTTTACACTTTCTAAAGTGTATAAAGTGATTGAAAATAAAAAGTTTAAACAGTTTTTTTAATAATCAAGGTTTATTTCCTTATATAGAATCAATCCATTTGTATAAATCCACTTCGGTAGCAATACCAAATGATTTTCTCAATCTACTCTTTCTGGTCTGAATAGTGCGTACAGCAAGATGGTTATACTCTGCGATATCTTTTGTTGTGAAGCCAAGTTTAAGGAGTGCCCAAAGTTTAAATTCATCAGCCGTCATATCTTTGTTGATAAGAATAAGATGATCATATAAATCTGGGAAGACATTTTTTATTCTAGGAATAAAAGCAATATCGTCATTCATTGCTAATTTTACTAATCCTTCGAGGTCTGCCTGATCTTTACTGTTAAGTTTTATGCGCATTTCAGCAATAATATCTTCACTTCTCAAGGTTCTCCGATAGAGTTCTATGATCTTAAACTGCTTGGCTACAATAAAATATCCAAGGATAATAAATCCAAGGAATACCTGTAAAAAAGTAATCAGTCTTTGGTTTTTTGAAAACATGATACTATCTGCCCCTTCTATCGTAAATATTCTAAAATCATGATAATGACTGATACTAAACAGAATAAAAACTGTACTGTACACAATTGCATTATACCAAACCGTCTTTTTTGTATTAAATACAAACAGTGAGGCCAGCATAATTACAAAATAATATAAAGACAACCCATTTTCAAAACCGGTGGTAGAAGAGAAAAAGAAGATCATGAAAAGAAAAACCTCCAGATTGAATAAAATTACAAATACATTATAACGAACTTTTGTAAAAAAGAAAAGAAAAAGATAGAACAATCCTAATGATGATAAACCGTAGAAATTGGCAGTAAGTCCAAACCACAGATCTCTACATCCATCAATAATCAAAACTATTCCAATAAAAAATGCAAACACATTTATTCTCTGAGCCTCAATACGCTCAAGAGGATCTGCGTTGGGAGCGATATGCCTATTTGTTATATAGTCCCATATTTGACGAAACATCATTTATAAATAATTTTACGAGCAAAATAAACTCCTTCACAAATCTTATGCAAAACAATTTTATATTACTTCTAAAAAACAGTTTTAAAATAAAAATCAATATAATTCATCATTTTCAGGATATTACAAAAAAACATACGACTAAAAAGAATATTCAATCTCCATTTTAAGTATCCTATTCTTACATGCACCAAGTCTGGCTCATGTTTATCACTCCAAAAATATTTTTCTCCATTTTCCCACGATATTCAAGCTCAGTTTACAATGAAACTCGATCCGAATATTACTGAGATTATATTTCTTCTGATAATCCGGTATTTTCAAAATATGTTTTTTTTTAAAAAGCATAGTAGAAAGTTCCAGAATTTCAATGAAAAAAAGTTCTTTTTTCATCAATAGATACTTACTTATTTTATATCTTTCCATATTTCGATTCAATAGATTGGGAGATCACTTTATCGGATTCATCAAATGTAAGATACAATATTTTTTTCTTTCCATACCAGAATATTTTGAGCACATAACTCCATTTTTTATCTGGATAAAAGTTGAACTCCTGACCAAGTTTTAATAAAATTTCCTTTTTTGTAAGTCCTAAAAATGTTGTGTTTTTTTTCATATTTCAAAGAATATACTATTACAAGTTGCGCGTTTCTTTTATTTCAGATGTTCGATATGTTTATGCAGGTTTATTTATAAGTCAGGGCAGTGAGCCCGCCCTGATTATACATTCTATTTTACCCACCACTGCAGATAGCGTCCCTGTCCGCTATTGAACGAGTGAGGAGTTAAATTTCCGCTACTGCATCTTACTGTTGCAAAGCTATTGTCATCAGCAGTACATTTCCCAAAGTGATGGTTCACCTCAGTTTCACCAAAAAATCCGAATAGATTATTATATTGATTAGCATTGATAGAAGTCCCATCCGGAGCTGTTATAAGCCCATTCATACGGTTTCCGGCATCCCAATGGCTTCCATATCCACCATTATTGATATAAGGACAGACATTTCCGGAATTTACCCCATTATACTGTTGTGTATTTGTGGTTCCATTATAAATATAGCCAAAGAGTTTTCCGGTAGTAGGAACATTGCTCCCTGTACAGGTTGAAACTCCTACACTGGAAATATAGTCATAGCTAGAAGATCTTGGTTTTGCATTAAAATAATTACTATTACTCCATATATCTTTAGGATCTTTAGGATTATCGGTGATATTTACTCTATAATCTCCCGGGTTTGTACTTCTCACATTCAGCATTGTAGCATTGGCAAGTCTGTGATTCTCATAAACTATTGTTCCCGACTCTGTTGTCACAGAATTCTGAACACTATCAGTACTCAGTCCGGCAGATAATTTCATATTATTAACAATACCATAGATTGTATTTCCTCCTGTGTAAAGTGTTTTTTCAGAGAATGACCATAAAAGTGTATAGCCACCATGGGTCATGTCGCAAACTGTTTTTACTGGTGTTGCGTCAGAAGCGCTGTTTTTTATCCAATATTCTCCATCTACCATCTTACCTAGCTCATAAATCTGGGAACAACGGTCGACAGGATCTGTAAAAGTTCCTAAAGTGGTATCAAAAGTAATAGTAAATGAACAAGTCTGTACATTGGCTCCATTGGTGCTAAAGGTAAAAGTATACTTTCCTACTTTTTGAGGAGTTCCTACTCCCTGCAGGGTAATATGATCACTGGAGGTTGTTATAGTTTCGTTACTACTAAAGCTTATTCCATTGTTGGAAGTGGTTGTAATAGCAATCTGTCCAATTGTTTCAACAGAAATTGGTATGGTAACCGTATTAGAAACAGGATCTAATACTGCTCCTGTAAGATAGGTTCCATTAACAGAAATTCCATCACATACAATATCATAACTGACTGTTTTTCCTTTAATAGGATTAATATATTTTGTACAAGAATCATCTTGTCTCTCATTATAAACCATTACAAGCTGATCCCCAGGAACAGGCGTAGGGGCTATCGGCGCACCAAAACCGTTTAGTGTAATCATAAAAGTTCCGGTATTTGAGAATACTCCGGATTCTTCAAAATAATAGCCGTTAGCGGTTTTTCCCACGATATGATAAGCTCCGGTTTTAGTTACCGTAACCGGCAGACGTACATAGTTGGTATTATTAAGAGCCGTTCCTTCTGTATAAGTTCCAAAAACCTTGATCTGGGAACAGTCTACCGTATATACAGCAGGTGCAAGGGTTCCGCACAGGCTCAGCCATTGTTGAGATGCCGACTGATAATAATTATAACATTTTTCATCTGTATTGTATATGGTTAAACCTTCTTCTAAAGTCCCTAGTATAAAATTTGCATCACGCTCTGCTGTTGTATATCGCTGGATAATAAGACCGTTAAATTTATCTGGTGTAGCACTTGTAGGATCTTTTCGTTCAGAAATATGTAATCCTGCGCTTGCATTAGGTTTATCTGTATTGATTCCCACTTGGCCGTTTACCCACAGCGAGATCAGTCCTGTGATAAACAACATTATATGTTTTTTCATATCCTTTAAGTTTTTTATTTTTGATCACTATCAACAATTGCTGAGTTCTTTATTAAAGCTTAGCCTGAAAAATTCTTTATATATTACTAAGTGAGCATATACCCTCAGAATGAAGGACGGAAATTTTCTTTCATACTTGTTGATGTTAGAATGATTAATGATTTAATCTGTCCTTATAAATCAGGAGCAGACCAGTATATTTCTTCTTTAGTGTTTATTGCGCTTTTATGTCTCAAAAAGGAGGAGGCCGAACTCTTGTATTATAAAAATTTATTCTTGAGAAAATTTTGACTCTTGGGAAATGACATACAGAGTCTTTTTCTATAATCATAGCGGAACGTCTGTATTTTTCAGTAACAAATCTCTGTTTTATATAAAAAGCAATTGTAGATATAGATAAGATATATTCTCTGATATACTTGAAGGTGTAAAAAGTGCACCACAAAAGAGACCTTTGAAATGCCTTTATAACTACTGTAACTGCCTTTTTAAAATACATATTAATAGCTGGAAATCTTAGCCACAACATTAGAGTTATTTAAAAAACAGCCCAATAAAACAGATACGCTACACATACCCTACAGCCTTCATATAGCATACGACAAAGATACTTCCGATATAGAGTAATACTTTGCAAATAATTAATAACCAATAAATTACAATTACATAAAATATCTCTTATAAATTCATATTTTAATAATCAGGTATGAACTCTGAGCAATTGCTTTAAGATCCATATCAAAGAATTTTGTTTTAAAAGTCACAGAATAAAAGAACAATTAAACATGAGAAATCAAGAAAATTAAACTATTCAAATAGTCATCAAAAGAATATTATTCCGTAAATTTGACTGTTTTATAACTAAAAGAAAAAAATTCTGTGGAACAACTTGACGATAAAGATGTACAGCTTCTCAGGCTGCTACAAAAAAATGCAAAACTAACGGTGAAAGAACTGGCTAAAGAAGTTAACCTTTCCCCTTCTCCTGTTTTTGAAAGGGTAAAGAGACTTGAGCAGGAAGGCTATGTCAAAAGATATGCAGCCGTTCTGGATGCGGAAAAGCTCAATCGTGGTTTTACGATTTTCTGCCAGATCAAATTAAAAATTCATGACCGATCTGTAGGGTACGATTTTGTAAAAGAAATTCTGGAAATTGAAGAAGTTGCCGAATGTTATAATATTTCCGGGGATTTTGATTTTCTATTGAAAGTTCAGGTTCGGGATATGAAACATTATCAGGACTTTGTATTTAACAAATTAGGCTCTGTAGATTCTATAGGAAGTACCCACAGTACTTTTGTGATGGCAGAGGTAAAGAATAATCATGGAATAACCATATAGTTGAAAATGGAAAATGGAAAGAGAAAAGTGATTTCCTACATACCTAAAGTAAAATGGAATACCATTATTAGAATTCAATTTTCCATTTTCAACTGGAAATTAGTTTCCTGTAAAGCTTGGGCTGCGCTTTTCTACAAACGCACCAATACCTTCATTATGATCTTCTGTTATAAACAGTTCTCCAAATAAGACAGCTTCCTGCCGCAATCCGTCTGTAAGATGCATTTCAAATCCTGTATTTAAAGACTGTTTCGCCTTTGAAACAGCTACAGGACCTCTGGAAGCAATGGTTTCTGCAAGTTTCAGTGTTTCATTCAGAAGTTCTTCAGGAGCAAAAACTTGATTCACAAAACCAAACTCTTTACAGCTTTGCGCTGAATAAAATTCTCCTGAGAAAACCATTTCTCTCGCTTTGTAGAGGCCAATTGCTCTAGGCAAACGCTGGGTTCCGCCAAAACAAGGCAATAACCCCAAGGTTACTTCCGGAAGTCCAAATTTTGCTTTTTCGCTGGCTAGGATAATATCGCAGGATAATGCCAATTCGCATCCACCTCCCAATGCAAAACCGTTTACGGCAGCAATTACGGCAAATGGTAATCCTTCAATTGCATTAAAAGCGGTTTGGGCAGCTTTGGAAAACTCTTCTGCTTCTTGAGGATTCATTTCCTGCATCGCTTTAATATCGGCTCCTGCAACAAATGCTTTTTCTCCTGATCCGGTAATGATGAGTACCCGTACACTTTTATCTGACTTGATTTGGTCGGCAAATGATTTTAATTCCTTTAAAACCTGTTCATTCAAGGCATTTAATGCCTGTGGTCTGTTGATCGTCAAAGTTCCGATATGACCATTTTGCTGATATAGTAATGTTTCGAAATTCACGTTTTAATTGATCGTTAATGGTTGAAAATTTTTAAGCTTCCGCGTTAAGAAATTGAATAATACTGGAAAAGTCTATTTTTCCGTTTCCGGCTCCGCTCCACATTCTGTATAAATTCAGGGCTGTATTTCCAAGAGGAGTAGACGTTTTTGTTTCCAGTCCGGCTTCTGCAGCCAATCCAAGGTCTTTGGTCATAAGATCTACAGCAAAGCCTCCGGAATAATTTCTGGATGCTGGAGCATTTTCCATAACACCAGGGTAAGGATTATAGACATCGAGAGACCAGTTTTTTCCTGAACTTTTCTGCATAATTTCACTTAAAACCTGAGGATTAAGACCATGCCTCACTCCCAGATTGATCGCTTCAGAAGTTCCGATCATATGAATCGCCAATAACATATTATTACAGATCTTGGCCACCTGCCCCGCCCCGGATTCCCCGGCGTGGAATATATTCTGTCCCATACACTTCAGAATCGGTCTGGCTTTTTCGTAATCTTCCTGCTTCCCTCCTACGATAAAGGTTAAAGTTCCCGCCTGCGCTCCGGAAGTTCCTCCTGAAACAGGTGCATCGATCATTTTACATCCTTTTGAAATAGCAAGCTCTGCAACAGAACGGGCCGTAACCGCATCAATAGTGCTGCTGTCGATCAAAAGTGTATTAGGTTTCAGGCTGTTTATAAAGTTTTCACAATATAATTCTGCAACGTGTTTTCCGGAAGGCAGCATCGATATGACCACATCGGCATCCTGGGCTGCGGCCAAAGCAGAATCTGCAACCTGTCCACCAGCTTCTTTCAAAGTTTGCAAGGCTATTTCCGAAAGGTCAAAACCTATAACGCTATGACCGTTTTTCACCAGGTTAGCCGCCATTGGGCCACCCATATTTCCTAATCCTATGAATGCTATATTTGACATTTTTATTAGTTTAAAAGTTAAAAATTGGTAATCATTACTTGAAATTTCCAATGATTATCACATGACAAAGAATGAAATACGTTTTGTAATTGTTTTAAAATTTACTTCCCGTTTTCAACTTTCAGCTCATAGAAATAGGAGTCTATCCATTCTTCTGTGATTTCTTCTAATGTTGCCGGGGTCCATTTTGGCGACATATCTTTGTCTACCAGTAAAGCTCTCACTCCTTCTGCGAAATCGGGGTGAATGCAGCACTGGCATGAAAGATTCAGCTCGGATTGAAAAATTTCTTCTAAGCTTAGATCTTTCCCTTCTTTCAACTGTCTGAAAATAATGTGTGCTGAACTTGGTGAACCGGCTTCAAAACTCTTTATCCCGTTATTGATCCATTCGTCCTGACCTTTTTGAGGAATTAAAATTTCTCTGAATTCATTCAAAGATTCGACTCCCTCAAACTGCTGGATAAAAGAATGATGTATTGACGCCTGAGATTCAGGAATGACTGTATCTTTCGAAATATTTTCAAGGATAGTGGAAACCGTTTTATGAGGAGATTCATTCCATTCTGTATTGAAAAGTGTATCGAGGATTGCTTCTTTTGAGGATGATTCGATATAATAATCTGCCAATCCTAAAAATTTGCAGTCAGCTCCATCAAGTCTTGCCCCCGTTAGCCCCAGATACAATCCATAAGCAGAAGGCATTTTATTCAAAAACCAAGTTCCACCTACATCAGGATATAAACCGATTGTAATTTCCGGCATGGCCAGCTTACTTCTTTCGGTAACAATACGATGGGATGCGCCCACCATTAAACCGATACCACCACCCATTACAATTCCGTGTCCCCAGACAATAACAGGTTTTGGATAGGTATGAATGCTATAATCTACCTCATATTCTTTGGAGAAAAAATCGAAACAGTCCTGAGGAACTTCTGTAGGATCAATGGAACGCTGAGCAATGATCGCATCGTGCAGCTTTCTTACATCTCCTCCTGCACAGAATGCCTTCTCACCTGCTCCCTGAAGGAATATACAGGCTACGTCATCGGATATCTTCCAGCTATCTAAAACAACTTTCAGTTCTTCTATCATCTCTAATGACAGCGAATTGAGTGTTTTTTCAGAATTTAAAGTGATAATTCCGACTTTATTTTTTATTTCTGTTAGTATTAGACTCATTTTTAAATTGAAAATTTATTTGATCTGGAAATTAAAAGCTATTTGTGAATTCAAAATACAATAAATCTTTAACTCACGCTTTTTCAATCCGTTTATTACCTTATTTGCAAAGTAGCTCCTTCTTCGAGGATCTTTCTTGAAATCACCAGTTTCATAATTTCATTGGTCCCTTCTACAACCTGATGTACTCTGGCATCACGCATCAGCCTTTCCACCGGAAAATCCTGTGTACAACCGTATCCTCCTAATATCTGAAGCGCTTCGTTACATATATTAAAGCTCATATCAGTAGCCAGCCTTTTCGCCATGGCACAATAAGTGGTTGCATTTACATCTTTAGAATCAAGCTTAAAGGCTGCCAACTGTACCATTTGGCGGGCAGCAACCAATTCTGTAGCCATATCTGCAATTTTAAACTGAAGTGACTGAAACTGCGCCAGAGATTTGCCAAACTGCTGTCTTTCATGCATATACCGCTGAGCCTGATTAACAGCTCCCTGAGCAGCTCCTACAGAACAGGTGCCAATATTGATACGACCTCCGTCCAGCCCTTTAAGAGCAATTTTAAATCCTTCACCTAATGTTCCCAGAAGGTATTTTTCATCAACTTCCACATGATCCAGAAATACAAAACGTGTAGGTTGTGTATTCCAGCCCAGCTTTTTTTCTTTTTCTCCAAAACTGATTCCCTTAGTATTGGCATGAACGGCAAATGCGCTGATTCCTTTTGTTCCGGATTCCCCTGTACGGGCCATAACAATTAGAATATCACTTTCTCCGGCTCCGGAGATGAAGGCTTTGGTTCCGTTGATGATATATTTATTGCCTTTCTTTACAGCAGTGGTTTTCAGACCTGCAGCATCAGAACCTGAACCGGGCTCGGTGAGACAATAAGATCCCAACAATTTTCCCGCTGCAAGATCCGGACACAGTTCTTTTTTGATCTCATCGCTTCCAAATTCATCCATCATCCAAGCGACCATATTATGTATGGTAATATAAGCTGTAGTGGAAGGGCAAGCTGCGGCCAATTCTTCAAATATAATGGCAGCATCCAGTCGTGATAATCCTAATCCTCCGGCTTCTTCACTGGTATACACACCGCAGAACCCTAGTTCTCCGGCCTTGGTAATGGCTTCTCTTGGGAATTTCTTTTCGGCATCCCACTCGGAAGCGTAGGGAAAAAGCTCTTTTTCAGCAAATTTTCTTGCAGCATCCTGAAATGCCAGCTGATCCTGACTTAGATTAAACTCCATAGTATTGATGTAATAAAATTAAGAATGAAAAGGAAAGTTGAACTTTGATGAAAAGTAAACGCACATTATTTTTACCGCCCAACTTTCCGTTTTCTATTATTTAAGACTGATGGTCATATTCACGTTACCTCCCGGTACGTCTTCTTCAAACCAACGGGCAGTGATAGTTTTGGTTTCCGTATAGAAACGAACTCCTTGTTTTCCATAGGAATGTAGATCTCCGAAAAATGATTTTCTCCATCCCGTAAAAGAGAAAAACGGCAATGGAACAGGAATCGGAAGGTTGACTCCTATTTGTCCTACTTCGATCTCGTGCTGGAATTTTCTTGCTGCAGCTCCGGAATTGGTGAAAATGGAAGTTCCGTTTCCATAAGGGTTTTCATTGATAATTCTGATGGCTTCATCTAGTGTTTCAGCTTTCAGTAAAAGCAATGCAGGTCCGAAAATTTCTTCCTGATAGATATCCATGTCTACAGATACGTTGCTGAATAATGTAGGCCCTACGAAATGTCCGTTTTCATAGCCTTCTACTTTGGTATCACTTCCATCTAAAAGAACATCAGCTCCCTGATCGTAAGCACTTTTGATTAATCTCAGTACTTTATCCTTAGATTGTTTATTAATTAAAGGACCAAATGCTGCAGACTCATCAGACCATACCCCTGGCTTAATGGTTCCTAATGCTTTTTTAATATCATCCACCCAATTCTGAGCTTCTCCTACCAATACCGCAACACTGATAGCCATACAACGCTGACCGGCCGCTCCACAAGAGGCACCTACCAGATTATTGATCACCTGATTTTTATTGGCATCCGGCATCACAACCATGTGATTTTTTGCTCCACCAAAAGCCTGAACTCTCTTCAGATTGTCGGTTCCTGTACGGTACACATGTTCTGCAACCGGAACAGAACCCACGAAAGAGATCGCTTTAATTTCAGGATGATTCAGAATATGGTTAACCTGATCTTTGGAACCGTGAACAATATTCAGAACACCTTTTGGGAAACCTGCTTCTAAAAACAGCTCTGCCATTTTCATGGAAGTCATAGGAGTTTGCTCCGAAGGTTTCAAGATGAATGTATTCCCACAAGCGATTGCCATAGGAAACATCCACAAAGGAATCATCGCGGGAAAGTTAAAAGGAGTAATTCCTGCGCACACTCCAAGAGGTTGTATATAGCTGTAAGTATCTACTCCTCTGGCAACATTTTCTACTGTTTCGCCCATCATCAAGGTAGGAATATTACAGGCGTGTTCCACTACTTCTATTCCTCTCCAAACGTCACCCATAGCATCAGCAAAGGTTTTTCCGTTTTCTCTGGATAAGATTTCTGCAATTTCTTTTTGATTTTCTTTTAAAAGATGCTGGTATTTCAGAAATAATCGGGCTCTTTCGGGAGTGGCTACTTCTTTCCAGGTTTTGAAGGCTTCTTTAGCGGCTTCAATGGCTTCGTCTATCTCAGATAGTTCGGTAAGGGGAACTTCTGCAAGAATTTCTAATGAAGCCGGGTTTTCTACAGGAAGATATTCTTTAGTTTTGCTTTCTGTAAAATTTCCATTGATTAATATTTTTACTTTTTGTGACATATTTTTCCGGTTGATTACGAAGAGTTTAAAGTTGAAAATGCAGAATTCATCATTAGACGTTTTCTTTTCATTTTCAACCTTTTACTCTCCATTTTTCATTTTAAATGATTAAAAGATCAACAAATTCATTAACATTCAGATTGACTAATGTATCATACTCCAATGAATGTTCAAGAATCGTTTTCTGCTGTTTTTCAGGGAAAATACGGGCAAGATTGACCTTATATTTTTTGATAAGCTCAGGAATTCCTTCTTCTCTTCTACGTTTGTGACCGATAGGATATTCTACAACAATTTCATCCAGAATGGTTCCGTCATTTAATTCTATCGTCATTGCATTGGCAATGGAACGTTTTTCCGGATCGTGATAATCTGTTGTAAACTGAACATCTTCTACACATTCAATTTTATCTCTCAGAATATCGATTCTAGGATCTGAAGCGATATTATCCTCATAATCTGCAGCTGTAAGTCTTCCATAAATTAAGGGTACAGCAACCATATATTGGATACAGTGATCACGATCTGCCGGATTGTTTAATGGTCCTTTTTTATCAATAATCCTGATCGCTGCTTCATGCGTACGGATGGTTACTTTTTTAATATCATCTGTTGTTTTTCCAAGGCCTTTCAATGTCGCATTTAACGTCATTGCTGCTTCTACAGCTGTCTGCGAGTGAAATTCTGCAGGGAAAGAAATTTTAAATAAAACATTTTCCATTACGTAAGAGCTGTAATCTCTCTGGAATTTGAATTCATTTCCTTTGAAAGAAACGTCATAGAATCCCCATGTTTTTGCTGTTAAAACGGACGGGTATCCCATTTCTCCTGTTTTAGCAATCAGAGCAAGACGTACTGCTCTTGATGTAGCATCTCCTGCCGCCCAGGATTTACGTGAACCTGTATTAGGTGCATGACGGTAAGTTCTCAGAGATTGTCCGTCTACAAAAGCCAGTGATACGGCATTGATGATTTCATCACGGTTTAATCCTATCAATTTTCCTACTACTGCAGTAGAGGCAAGTTTCACCAATAGTACGTGGTCTAATCCTACTTTATTGAACGAGTTTTCCAAAGCCATTACTCCCTGAATTTCGTGAGCCATGATCATTGCTTCTAAAACCTGCTTCATTTTCAAAGACGCTTTTCCTTCTGCAATATTGGTTCTGGACAACCAGTCAGCGGTAGCTAAAATTCCGCCAAGATTATCAGATGGATGTCCCCATTCTGCAGCCAGCCAAGTATCATTGAAATCTAACCATCTGATGATTGCTCCAATATTGAACGCAGCCTGAATAGGATCCAACTGAAATTGTGTACCAGGAACTTTTGCTCCGTTTGGAACTACCGTACCTTTCACTACAGGGCCTAACAATTTTGTACAGGCAGGGTACGTTAATGCCTCCAAACCACACCCGATTGTATCTAAAAGACAGTAGTGAGCGGTCTTCCAGGCTAAATCGTTTTTAATTTCATAGTTTAATACATAATCTGCAATGCCTACTAATACTTTGTCCGGTTGTGGTCTTTCGTTTGAAATGTGTGAACTCATTTTTTTATCGTTGAAAATTTTTATTAATTGAAAATAGTATGTGAAAATTGAAAACAGCTTTCAAATTTTCAGGATTTTATTATTTTCTGTCGTTGATGGATACAAATTCTTTGTTTTCTGGGCCTGTATAATTGGCACTTGGACGGATGATTTTACCATCCTGTCTCTGTTCTATGATGTGGGCACTCCATCCTGTAACTCTTGAGATCACAAATAAAGGAGTGAACATCAGGGTCGGAACTCCCATCAAGTGGTAAGATACGGCAGAGAACCAGTCAAGATTCGGGAACATTTTCTTTTCTTCCCACATTACGCTTTCCAGTCTTTCTGCAATATTATACAAAAGCATGTCTCCTGCTTCTTCAGAAAGTTCCTTAGCTACTTTTTTGATCACAACGTTTCTTGGATCTGAAATAGTGTATACAGGATGTCCGAATCCAATAATCACTTCTTTATTGGCAATACGTTGGCGAATATCTGCTTCTGCTTCGTCAGGAGACTGATAACGGCTCTGGATTTCAAAGGCTACTTCATTGGCTCCTCCGTGTTTTGGACCTCTTAAAGCCCCAATTGCCCCTGTGATACAAGAATAAAAATCGGATGCCGTTCCTGCAATAACACGTGCTGTAAAGGTGGAAGCATTAAATTCATGCTCGGCATAAAGGTTAAGAGAAATTTCCATTGCCTTTACCCATGAATCCGGTGCTTTTTTGCCGTGTAACAGATGTAGGAAGTGTCCACCAATCGTATCGTCATCTGTTTCTACATCGATTTCTTTACCATTGTGGGTATAGTGATACCAATACAATAATCCTGATCCAAATGATGCCAACAGTTTGTCTGCAATATCTCTGGCTCCCGCAATATTATGATCGTCTTTTTCCGGCTGGATACTTCCGATTGCGGATACCATGGAACGCATTACGTCCATTGGGTGAGCTGCGGCAGGGATACTTTTAAGTATATTTCTTACGGAATGTGGTAATCCTCTTAAAGATTTTAATTTTGCTTTATAGTTTTTCAGCTGTGCTGCTGTTGGTAACTGACCGTATATCAACAGGTAAGCCACTTCTTCAAATTCTGCTTTTTCTGCCAGATCCAGGATGTCATATCCTCTGTAATGGAGATCATTTCCACTTTTCCCTACGCTGCAAAGTGCTGTATTACCAGCTGTTACCCCTGAAAGCGCAACGCTTTTTTTAGGTTTAAATGTTGGTTCAGTGCTCGTCGACATATCAATAATTTTGTTTAAAAAGGTTATCTAATTTTTGTTCATAGTCATAATATCCAATGCTTTTGTAGAGTTCTTCTCTGGTCTGCATTGTATCCAATACATTGGCTTGAGTTCCGTCTTTTCGGAGGTGTTCATATACATTTTGAGCGGCTTTATTGGCTGCACGGAAAGCAGAAAGCGGATAAAGAATCAATCCTACGCCTGCATTCTTCAATTCTTCAACGGTATACATTTTAATCATTCCGAATTCAGTGATGTTAGCCAAAACCGGAATTCCTGTAGCGTCTACAAATTTTTGGTAAAAGCTCAAATCCGGAACTGCTTCTGCAAAAATGAAATCTGCTCCTGCTTCTTTGTAGGCAATGGCTCTTTCTAATGTTTTTTCAAGACCTTCATTAGCGAAAGCATCTGTTCTGGCTCCAATAACGAAATTTTCATCAGTACGGGCATCGGCAGCAGCTTTTAACCTGTCAACCATTTCATCCTTGCTTACCACTTCTTTACCTGGGCGGTGCCCACATCGTTTTGCACCTACCTGGTCTTCAATGTGCAATGCAGCTGCTCCTGCCTTTATCAAAGACTTTACGGTTCTGGCTACATTAAATGCAGAAGGACCAAATCCTGTATCTACATCTACCATCAATGGCAAGTCGCAGACATTGGTAATGCGCTGAACATCTATTAAAACATCTTCAAGAGTCGTAATTCCCAAATCCGGAATTCCTAAGGAACCCGCAGCTACCCCACCGCCGGAAAGATAAATTGCATTGAAACCAGCCTGCTGAGCGAGTAATGCATGATTGGCATTGATAGTTCCAACGATCTGAAGTGGACTTTCTTTTTGCATGGCCTCCCGGAATTTACTACCCGGAGACTTCAAACTTTCACTTTTAGTCATTTTAATATTTATTGTTTAGTTGAAATTTGTTCGTTAATGAAAAATAGTCACGGCAATAGCTATCCGGACGTGATATCCTGATAACAGAAATAAAATGCTCAGAAGAAGACTGATGCGTTTGGACCGTTTCCTGAAGTTTTGAATGTGATAAAAATATTCCCGTATAAGCCTGAGTGTGGTAAAGGCTATAACTTCTGCATGTATAATCAAGATCGGATGGGTACATTTTTTAACTTTTTACATTGATAAATCCTTATAAAAAGTTCCTGATAAACTTCACAATGCCTGTGTGGGAAGAAAAATATGGGAAAGGAAAATACGGTACAAGACAGTGTAATAAAAGAGCGTACTGCTCCACTAAAAACTCATCTCACAAAATAACAAAAGATTTTTACCAAACTGTTATCCATATCGTATCATACCTGACTATAAGCTTCAGACCGCGAAAGCATCGTCAATTCGAAATAGGCAGGTCTCCTGACTTGTAACAGTTTTTATCGTCCTTCCCATATAACCAGGTATACAGTGGACCTCTATTTTGATAAAAACCTATATGTTACTTACAGTTGCGCGACAGTTCGTGATTTGCACACGATTCCCTTTTAATACACAGCTAAGTGCAACCATTTTCGGTTGATAAAGAAGGTGTTAAGAACTCCTTGGTGGTAAATATAGTTATTTTATAAAAACGACCAAGAGATTTTATGCAAACAATAATTATTTTAACATAACCCCCTGTAAATGTTTAAATTAAAAAAAAATAATTCACCAATAGAGCATTATAATTTAGACAATAACATTAATTTTTTGTTACTAAATTCATAGGATATGATGAAAAAAAACCAGACAACCACAAACAAAAAGCCTATTTTTTCATATGCCTGACATTCACAAATAGTAATAATTTCTAAGGGAGTTTTTACACTGTAAAAAAGATTCGGCCCATTGCTTTTAGCAATGGGCCGAATCTTCTGTCACAACTTTCAACAAGCGGATATATTATTTTAAATTTCTAGATTTTAACTCTTCCTGTAATTCCCGATCCGCTTTTTTTGAATTAATCACAAAAGGGAGAAAAATAACAGGGAGAAAAGTAAAGAATCCAAAGCCGTTTTTCACTGTACTGTAGACAGAAATACCAGCCATAAATCCTATGATCACAGCATTCGTTATTTTGCTGGATTTGGCTTTTTTGGCTTTTTCTATCAGCTCCTGATCGGTTAGCTCTTTCATGTTGCTTTCCATCGGTTATTGGGTCGTAAGGTTATTTGTTTTACTTTGAAATTGATACGTAATGGAAATTTCAAGACGAAATTCTGTCTAAAAAAATCCTACAGTATACGTGCCTAAAGTACAAAAATATTTTCTTACCGATTCGGAGCCGCTCAATGGTCAGTGCTTCTTCAACTGTTCTGGCGATATTGTTATAATTTTTGTTGCAGACCTCAGCTGAGTGCAGCAACAGGATAGAGATCTTTAAACTTCACAAAATCTTCTAAGGTATACTCCGGACAGGCTCCTTCCTGTGAAGTTATAAAAGCTCCCAGCGACACTGCCTGAGTCATGATTTCATGAGCAGATGCCTTATTTCCGATTCTTTTGGAAAGAAATCCTGCTAAGAATGAATCTCCGCTACCTACAGTATCTTTTACCTCAACCGGTATCGTAGGATAAAGATAGAATTCATTATCCCTACAATATAAAGCCCCTTTGCTTCCCTTAGAAATAATAATCTCCCGAATTTCGAATTTTTCCTGCAGATACCGAATGCTGTCTTCTTCGGTCTGGTATTCTTTATTTAGGAAATCCAGAACCATCCTCAATTCTGCTTTATTGAATTTTGCCAGATGGGTTTTGTGTAATAATTCGTTGATAATATTGATATCATAATAAGGCTCTCTCAAATTAATATCAAAAACATTGTATGTACCCGATTCAAGCAGTTCAAATAATGTATTTTTTGTTTTCTCATTTCGGGCAGCAAGAGTTCCAAAGACTAAAGCATCTGCATTTGTTACCAAATCTTGGTCTTTTGAAGTCATTTCGATAAAATCCCAAGCTACGTTTTCTATAATGTCATAATGGGCATCATTATTTTCATCCACAGTAGCTACCACCGTACTTGTAGGATGTGTATCCGTTATCTGAATATGATCTGTTGAAATTTGCCAGTTATTAATTTTCTGTAATAGCTCACCGCCCAGTTCATCATTACCTACACTGCTGATCATCTCTACATCCAGCCCCATTTTAAAAAGGTGATAAACCACGTTAAAAGGCGCTCCACCAATTCTTCTCTGCTCTCCCGGAAATATATCCCAAAGAACTTCTCCAAAAGAGACTATCTTATGTTTTTTTTCTTCCATTATTAATTAAATTATATATTAAAATTTGATAATCTAAAGATACTCAAGGATAATACACCGCCTTTCTGACAATGATAAGATAAAATCTTCATATCCCCAAGTATCCTTTTTTATCATCATTTGTGTTTTCCAATTCGTTAGATGAAAATTATTTTATTTTTAAAATGAATAGGCCTGAACTGAAAACTGAAGAAATGCATTATTATTTACAGGATTCCACATTCCCCATATTCCGATAGGTATTTTATATCCTTCAATGGTAAAGCTTTTTGAAACGATAAGACTTATTTCATTAAACCCTGCTTCTTTTGCAAAGAAATTGTTTTTTTCACCCTTGTTATTCAGTGCAAATCCATAGCCAACTCGTCCCCTTACTTCCAGATTTTCTTTTTTATAGACAGGATATTCACCTGACACAAAAGAAGAATATTTATTCTCCGTATTGCTACTGTTTCTGTCTCTCCCGAAAACAACGGTATTCCAACTCAGGATCAGAGGAAATTTCTCACTGATGGTATAATAAGACCTCAGATCCCAGAACCTCCCGGTTTTCGCAGCAGAATAATTGAAAAATTCTTTATTATTATACGTTGCCCCAGGAGAAAAATTGTAGATATCCCAAAGTTCCAGCACCAAATGTTTGTTTTTGTAGCCAATATAGTTGTTGAACTCTTTGTAAGAACCATCTACATTGCCACCAGCCCAAAAACCTCCATAAAAATTTTTAGAATCCAAATGGAGATCTCCGGTGTATATTAATCCCGCAGAAACCTCCAACCCTCTCCAGAGGTGACTGTTCCTAAGCTGTAAAGCAGAATGTATCTCCTGTGCGTTCAGCAACAGATTACCAACAAGAAGGGAAAAAGCAGGTAATAATTTTAATTTCATCATGGTATGTTTTTTTTAAATAATAACTATCAGTTGATAAGATCTTTTTCTCTGATTCTGGAGCCGAACAAAGCATAACACAGCATCAGCAACTCACAGATAACGGTAAGAAACCATGTCCATCTCCATGATCCGAAAATATCTGCCAGGCCTCCCTGAATAAGGGTAAAAATAGCGCCACCAAATACTGCAGAGATAAATATTCCGGAGGCTTTTGACGTGTATTTGTTCAATCCTTTGATAGATAAAGAGTAGATACAGCTCCACATCGAAGAATGAAGAAGGCCGATTGCTACAAGAAACCAGAGATTCTGCGTTATCATAGAAACTAAAGCCAGTATGGTTGCCAAAATCGTTGTGACAATCAATTGTGTTCTTGCAGAAATGGTATTGAAGAAACTGGAAACAGATCTTCCTACCAAAAATCCACCCCAATATAATGTAGACAGCAGCGCGTGAATTCCAAGGTCTACTCCTCCGATAATAATATCGGTCTTTCCAAAGAAGCTGATCGGATGCCCTGAATCCATCAGTTCAAAAGCGTAAAGATTAATATTTGCTCCAATAGCAACCTCTGTTCCTACATAAAAGAAAATCGCAAGAACTCCCAGTACAAAATGTCGGAATGACCAGATGCTTCTTTCCAGTTTTTCTCCGCCCACCGCTCTTGTATTTTCAATATCCGGAAGGTGAAGTTTTTTGGTGATTACAATAATGACCAGAATACAAAGGACAAGCATTGAAAGAGGAAGCAGCAACTGTCTGATCTCAATACTTTCTATAGAAATTCCACTGAACATCACGACAGTTACAAAAAAAGGTGCTGAAGTGGTTCCTATCGAGTTAATTGCTGTTAAAATATTCAGACGCTGAACAGGCTGAGTGCCTTTCATTTCATACGATGCCGCATAAGGATTTACAACCACCTGAATAATTGCCGCTGCAGTACCCATCAGATACGACCCGACCACAAAAATCAGAAAGCCAAAGGGAATGACAGCATCTTTAATACTGAATTTCAAATCGGGAAACTGTGATCCAAACCACGATGATGACAGATACATAAACAAACCTGAAATCATAAATAACAAGCCTCGCAGAATGGTATTTTTATAACCGAATGCATTCACCCATTTACTTCCCAATGTTCCATTCAGAAGATATCCCAAAAAGAAAAAGAAGGTAATCATGGTCGTGAATGTATTTTTAAGGCTTCCCGCATGGCTGAGAAAAGTAAATTTCAGAGGAGCCTGCAATTGTTCATTCACCGTAGTTAAAAAACCTACAATAAAGTAAATAAAGGTGATTATCGCAAAAGGAAGAACGGGATTATTCGATTTCCCTCCTGAAGTCTGTAAGTCGGATTGTATCATCATGGCAGTTAATTATAGTATTGATTTTAGAACAGAAGCACTTCCCTCGTTTTTGATCTGGCTTACCAATCGAATGTACAGATCCACAAACTGTTGTGAAGCTCCAAGATCTGTCCCTTTAAAAGCTGATAATTTCAGGAAATCAAGGGGTTCATCATTGTAGATCAAAGTTTCATCATCTGCAGTAAGCCATGGTTCTGCTGTTTCATAAGAATGACCGTTATCATCCGTCTTATATTTCAGATAATGTCTGTAAGAAGCGATCAGAAAAGCAGGTCTGGTAAGGTCTGCATCAGCTTTGATCATTTTATCCAGATTAGGAATAATATAAACCGGAAATTTTGAAATTCCATCAAAACATAAACGGCTTACCTGATCGCTCACACTATGATTGGAGAATCTCTCAATAAGAGTTGTTTTATATTCTTCAAGATTTGTATTCTTTGGCGCAGGAACAAAAGGAGTAATATCGACATCCATAAAATCGCGGATAAATTTTACGATATCACGATTTTCCATAGCTTGATCTACTTTTCGGTATCCCATCAAAAAAGAAGGATAAGACAACAGGGTGTGCGATGCATTTAAAAGGCTTAGCTTCATATTCTCAAAAGCGGTCACATCATCGGTAAACTCTACTCCTACTCTTTCCCAGGCAGGTCTTCCGGCTATAAAATTGTCTTCTATTACCCATTGTGCAAAATCTTCACAGTAAACGGGCGCGAGATCATTGGCTCCGCTATTCTGGTTCAGTCGAACAATATCTTCAGGGGTTGTGGAAGGAGTAATTCGGTCAACCATACTGTTGGGAAAAGTAACATTCTCTTTCACCCATTCCGCAAGGTCCTTGTCTCTGGCTTCTATGAAAGTTGTAAAAGCTCTTTTAGCAGTATTACCGTTATGCTGAAGGTTATCACAGGAAAGTATTGTAATTCCTCCATTATTTTTCATTTTTCTGCGATGCAACCCTTCTGCTATAAATCCAAAAACAGTGGTCGGGCTTTGCGGATTTTGAAGATCATGCTGAATCTTTTCATCCTGTAAAAGAAATTCTCCTGTTTCCTTATCCAGGTTATATCCGCCTTCTGTAATGGTTAAAGTGATTATTTTTACATTGCTGTCGGCAATTTTTTCTTTCACAGCTTCCGGATCTTCAATTCCCCAGATAAGTTCTCTTAATGATCCTATGTTGTAAACTTCATCTTTCCCGTTTCTTCCACATACGGTAAGGGTATAGTTCAAATTCTGAGTTCTCAGATCATGAACGATCTTCTCATCGGAAGGCAGCAGGCATACTCCGCAAATCCCCCATTTTTTCTGGTCTTCAAATTCCAGTAAGGTATTTGTGTAAAACTGCTGATGGGCACGGTGGAAATTTCCTACACCAATATGTAAGATTCCTGCCGTTATTTTTTGAGCATCGTAATGATAAAAAATTGGGTTCATAATGTAAAGAATGATTAATAGGTTAGTCAATGTGTTAAAACTATATTAACAATCTGTTCATCATTTGTTTTTTTTTCAAAATTTCCACTGGGAACGTTCTCAAAAATCCGGGCACGTTCCCAATTGCCATTTTTTTTACTAATTTTATCGAAAAACCTGGCCCGATGAAGCGCATAACCATAAAAGATCTGTCTAAATTTTTGTCATTATCTACGTCTACCATCTCCCGTGCGCTGCTTAATGATAAAAATGTGAATGAAGAAACCCGTAAAAGAGTGCTTGAAGCAGCGGATCAATTAGGGTATAAACCCAACCTTACGGCTTTAAGTTTAAAGTCTGGCCAATCCAAAACAATAGGCGTTGTAGTACCAGAAATGATCACTCCTTTTTCGGCAAAAGTATTGGAAGGAATTCAGAATATCATGTACCCTCTTGGCTACAGGCTGGTGATTACCCAGTGTGACGAGAACCCGCTCATTGAGAGGAAAAATCTACAGCTTCTTGAAAGTTTTGATGTGGACGGAATCATTATGAATTTATGCCACGAAACGTATAACAATGATATATACCAACGCATCATCAATCAGGGAACGCCTTTGGTTTTTTTCGACAGAATTCCGGATCAATCTCTGGATGTTTCCAAAGTAATTGTGGATGACAATATTAAAGCTTCTCTGATGGTGGAATACCTCATCAAAACCGGGAGAAAAAGAATCGCTTACATCATGGGACCGCCTACGATAAGGAATGTTATAGAAAGGCTTAACGGATACAAACGTATTGTAAGCAAGTATCAGGTTTTTGATGAGCAACTGATTGTAAAAACCGAAGGAATGACGTTTGAGCATGGCAGAAATGCAGCACAACAGCTATTACAGAAAAATATAGAGTTTGACGGCATTTTTGCATTCAGTGATACATTGGCGATTGGGGCAATGAATTATCTTTTTGAGCACGGCATCAAAATTCCCAATGATGTAGGTATTGCCAGCTTTTCCGGGACAGAATTATCTACCATGACCTATCCTCAACTCACCAGTGTACAGCAACCTTTAGTAAAGATGGGTGAAATGGCTGCAGAATTGATTTTAGAAAAAATCAAAGATCCGTCAAAAGCCAGCAGAACCGTTTTAATGGATGCCGAACTTATATTCAGATCTTCCACAAAGTAAAAACCCTTCTTAAAATATAAATTTTTAAATACATTATTAATTTTCAAGGTAAATAATCTGTCCTTTTTAAAGAAATAAAAGTTAAGTTTCGTATAAATTATCTATCTTCCAAAAAATAATAACTTATGAAACCTAAGGTTCATGCTTTTGAACTTTACAATACGATGATATGATGAAATCAAAACTAATAGCTTTATTCTTGCTGACTTCGGCAGGGCTTTTTTCGCAAACTATTGACCGAAAAAAGATGGATGACTATCTAAATTATATTGGAAACAACAATCTGGGAATTGGAAGTATTTCAATTTTCAAAGATGGAAAAGAGGTTTACAGTAAAAGTTTCGGACAAGAAAACCTTCCGGATAAAATATATAATAAAGATACCAAATATCACGTAGGCTCCGTTACCAAAATGGTTACCGCCACGTTAATTTTCAAACTGATTGAAGAAGGAAAATTAAATCTGGAGGATAAACTGTCAGATTTTTTCCCGGAACTTCCCAATGCCAATATCATTACGATCAGAAATCTTCTGGAACATTCCAGCGGATTGGGAAGCTATGTTGTAAAAGACGGTGAAGTATGGGTAACAGATAAAGCCACCCGGAAAGAAATTTTTCATGTTATACAAAAACAAGGGACAAGCTTTAAGCCTGATGAAAAGGTAGCCTATTCCAATACAGCTTATTATCTTCTGACGGACATTCTTGAAAAAAAATATAATCTTCCCTATCACAAAATTGTTGAACGCGAAATAACAGCTCCTCTTGCATTAAAAAACTTTGCTTCCACAAAATCAAATCCGAAGAATGTGTTTAAGCCTTACCATTATGAAAACAACCATTGGAGCGACATGAAGGATATTCTCCCTGAAAATGTTATTGGAGTTGGTGATATTGTATCTACATCAAAAGACTTAAATATTTTCAATGAAAATCTATTTCACAATAAAATCCTCAAAAAAAGCTCTATGGAAAAGATGATTCCTGCTTCCGGTAAAGGTTGGGGACGAGGGATTGCTTTATGGGATTTTGACGGAATAACATTTTATGGGCATGGTGGTGATACATTAGGTTCTCACGCTCTTCTTATTTATAGTCCTGAACAAAATCTGTCAATTGCTTATAATACAAATGCCGAGCGAATTAACAAAGAAAGTTTCGTCAAAAACATAGTTTCTCTGCTCTACAGTAAAGAATTTAAATGGCCGGAAATAAAATAGTACGGTAAAAAGACTCTATTAACAAGAGATCAACATTTACCATACAAGCCTTTACTCGGAAAAAAATAACGTAAATTTGCTTTATCCTATCGCTAAGGATAGGTTTTTAGTTAAAAAAGAATGAAAAAAGCAGCACTTACTTTATTGACTCTCGTTGTACATACTTTTTGTCAGGCGCAGAATTTTGATATTATTCCATTAGGAATTTATGGTGGAGAACAGGAAGATAATTTATCGGCTTATTTGGTCGGAACTCCGAAAGGCAATGCATTTATCTGTTTGGATGCAGGAACGGTAAATGCAGGAATCCGAAAAGCCATTGAATTGAAAAGCTTAAACGGGCCGGAAGATGTTGTTCTGAAAGATCAGATTAAAGGATATTTTATTTCTCATGGTCATTTGGATCACTTATCCGGGCTTATCATCAATTCTCCTGCCGATTCTAAAAAGGATATTTTCGGAATTTCACCGGTGCTTCAGATTTTACAGAATCATTATTTCATTACAGATACGTGGATCAATTTTGCAGATAAGGGACAGCAGCCTATTCTTGGAAAATACCATTATAATGAACTGCATGAAGAAACGGAAACTCCCGCAAAGGACACTCCATTTTTCCTGAAGGCCTATGAACTCAGCCATGTAAATCCTTATAAAAGCAGCGCTGCTCTTGTAAGATATGATGATCATTATTTGCTGTATCTGGGAGATACGGGTGCTGACCGTATTGAAAAGTCCAACCAATTGGACAAACTTTGGGAAAGTGTAGCTCCGCTTATCAAAAAAGGACAGCTGAATACCATACTTATAGAAGTTTCTTTCCCTAACAGTCAGCCTGAGCATCTTTTATTCGGACATCTTACTCCAAACCTATTATTGGAAGAACTGCAAAAGTTAAAAGATAAAACAGGGCAAAACAATCTGAAAAACCTGAATATTGTCGTTACTCACAGAAAACCGACAAAAGATAATCCGGAGATTATAAAAAAGGAATTGCTGAAAAACAATCCTTTACAGATTAATTATATCTTCCCGGAACAAGGCAAAAAAATCAATTTACCTTAATAAAAATGAGACAGGCTTCTGTCTCATTTTGTTTTTATAGACCTTTTATTTATTTTTAATCAACCTGTAATTTCCGGTAGCAGTATCATTCGCAAAAATTTCTCCGGTTTTGGGATTGAGGATCATCATGGATTCGTACAAATCTTTATTCCAAAGCCCAATATTCTTTTTTGAATCCACTTTAATTTCATCGAAAAAAATAGAAATACTGTTGTCTTTTAAGCTTCTTCGCACCTGTACTTTATTAATCATTATAACAATTTACAGGAAGACTTTCCAGCTTTTATCCAGGCAACAGGATTCAACATTTTATTTTCCTTATTTTTGTTATATAATATAGTATATGCACGTCGACAAATATACAGGAGAAAAAAAGGTACATCCGGGGGAACACATCATTTTAACCGCAGAGAACATTGCAACAACTGAAATATGCAGACAGGAACATCCTCAACCCGTTCATAAACAAAAGATGCTGAAGGATCATTTCCTGTTATTTGTTACCCAGGGTACTCATGAAGTAAGATTGGGAAATGACTGTTTTTTGGTTCATAAAGGGGAAATGGTGCTTCTCAAAAAAGCAACTTATGTAGAGTTTGTAAAACGTGGCAATCCGAGCAATGATTTCATTTATGAAAGTGTTTCTTTTTCTTTAAAGAAAAGCATCATTGTTGACTTTATAAAGCTTATTGAAATTGACGGTTATGTTAAAACTTCACCCTTGGAAGAAGATGAAGTCCTCATTCATCCTTATGGTGCCCGTCTTCAGACTTTCCTGGAGTCACTAAAACCTTATTTCGATGACAATGAAGAGGTAAAAATGGGATTATTCAAATTGAAAATCCTTGAACTGCTATACGATCTTTCCCAAACCAATGCCCAGTTTCTGCAACAGCTGATAAGGCTGAACCAACATGAACCCGCTGATCTTCTGCAGACGATGGAAAATCATTATCTTGAACCTCACTCGATCAGTGATCTTGCCCTGATCTCAGGAAGAAGTTTATCCAGTTTCCGTCGGGATTTTGAAACTACTTTTCGTACAACACCTGCAAAATGGATTCAGGAAAAGCGTATGCAAAAGGCTCGTGAGCTCTTTTTAACTACAGAACTTCAAATTACAGAAGTATGCTACGAAATCGGTTACGAAAACGTTTCTCACTTTTCAAGGTTGTATAAAAGCTTCTTCGGATATAGTCCCAGTGAAACTAAAAGTCAAGTAATTTGAATTTTTTAGTACAATATTTTTTATTGTAATGTCTGATATTTGTTGAAGCGCAATCACGCATTCTTCAAGAAATAAGACATGAAAAAAATAATTCAATTCGCTGTATTTCTAAGTTTCGGATATACAGGATTATTCGCACAGCAAAAGAATTTTCAGAAATTAACAACCGTTTTTGAGGATCAGGATCACCAACTGACCGGAGTTGCGGTATCTTCCTCTGAAAGGGTATTTACCAATTATCCTCGCTGGGGAGAACCTTACCGATATGCTTTAGTAGAAGTAACAGGTGCTAAAACCTCCGTCCCTTTCCCAAATAAATCTTGGAATGAATGGAACGGTACCGGTGATAAAATGCAACATTTCCTTTGCGTGCAAGCTGTAGTCATTGATGATCAGAATACCATGTGGGTAGTAGATGCCGGTTCTACGCAACCTTCTCAGGATAATGATAAAGGTCAGAAATTGGTTAAGATCAATCTTACCACCAATACTGTAGAAAGAGTTTACCCTTTGGCAGGAGCTACCGATGGGAAAAGCTATATGAATGATGCACGTATCGACACTCAAAAAAAGCTGGCTTATATTACCAATTCCAATGAAGGAGGAATCGTGATTGTGGATCTGGTATCCGGAAAGGCCCGACAGGTTCTTAATAAGGCTAAAGTAACTCAAACCAATCCTTCTTATCAACTTAAGAGAAACGGAAAAACATTACTCAAAGACGGCCAGCCTTTTCATATACAGTCGGATGGCATTGCTTTAAGCCCTGATGGTCAACAACTTTACTTCAAGGCTTTAACCGACAATTCTCTTTACCATATTTCCACAGCAGATCTTAATAATGAATCGTTATCTGAAGCTGAACTGGAAAAAAAGGTCATCTTTGACGGGAAATTTACAACAACGGACGGAATGGCTTTTGATTCTAAAGGCAATTTATATTTGGGAGATCTGGAAGCAAGAAAAATCATTCGTATTACCCCAGCATTAAAAACTGAAACCGTAGTTCCGGCCAACGAAGAACTTGCTTGGCCCGACAGTTATCACATTACAAAAGATGGCTGGTTATATATCAGTTGCTCACGCATCGATGAACAGCCTCAGTTTCACCAAGGTAAAAGTGAGCGTAAAGGATCGTATAAAATATATAAGATACATCTTTAAGAGAAAATACTTCTAAAAATGACATTATAGGTCATCACCAATACATTTAAATTCATTTAAAAAAACAATTATGGAATACAGGCTATTAGGAAATTCAGGATTATATGTATCTGAACTCTGCTTCGGAACCGGAACTTTTGGAGGTGTACATGGTTTTGAAGCATGGGGAAGTACTCAGGTTGCCGATGCTAAAAGAATCATTGACATCTGCATTGAAGCGGGAATCAACTTCTTTGATACGGCAGACATCTACTCTCAGGGAGTATCGGAAGAAATTTTAGGAAAAGCTATCGAAGGGAAAAAGCGAGAAGATCTTATCATTTCCACAAAATCTACATTTCCTTTCGGTGAAGGGCCAAACAATCAGGGATCTTCCCGTCACCGCATTATTCAGCAGGTAGAAGGAAGTTTAAAACGTATGAATACGGACTATATTGATGTTTATCATATGCATGGTTTTGATGCAGTAACGCCTGTAGAAGAAACTTTAAGAGCCTTGGATGATCTTATTGAAGCAGGAAAGATCCGTTATATTGCCTGTTCCAATTTTTCAGGATGGCATCTGATGAAGTCGTTAAGTATTTCTGAAAAATACGGATGGAATAAATATATCGCTCATCAGGTATATTATGCTTTAACGAATAGAGATTATGAATGGGAATTGATGCCATTAGCCGAAGATCAAAAAGTAGGAGCAATCGTTTGGTCTCCGCTTGCAGGAGGAAGGCTTGGCGGAAAATTCAGCAGAAGTAAAGAATGGCCTACTTCAGGGCGTGTTGCAGAAGGTGGAAGCCCGGTACATGAAGACAGTATTGAAAGAGAAAACCTTTACCGCATCACAGATGTTCTGGAAGCTATTGCTGCAGAAACAGAAAAAACAGTTCCTCAGGTAGCTTTAAACTGGCTGCTGCAAAGACCTACAGTGTCAACATTGATCATTGGAGCTCGTAATGAAGAACAGCTAAAAGACAACTTAGGAGCAACAGGTTGGAAATTAAATGAGGAGCAGATTCAAAGGCTTAATGAAGCAAGTAAAACAAAGGCACCTTATCCTTATTGGCATCAGACGGAACGTCCGAAAATAAATCCGGCAGTCAATATTTTCATCTAGAATAAACTATTTTTTAATCAAAAGGTAAGGGAGAATGATGTATTCATATTCCTTGCCTTTTTTATTTTTCTAAAACGAAACTGAAACTACTCTTTTTCAGTCGTCATATTATTTTTCTGCTTCTTTTCTGAGAGCTGTAGGCGTTTTATTGAAATGAGCTTTAAAACTTCTGCTCAAATGCCCTTCATCACTAAACCCAAATTCATAAGCCAGCTGAGATAAAGTCTTATCCTGATGAACCCATTGGTACGCAATCATATTCAACACATATTGCTGTACATACTTTTTGTAGGTAGAACCCGTAGCTTTTCTAAAATATTGAGTAAAATAGTCTTTGTTGATAGAAAAATGTTCAGATATATTTTTAACGGAAAGCTGGTCTTTTTCACGAATATTTTCCTGAATATACCGTAATATCAAATGTATTTTCTCATCCTGAGGCCGTGTAAGGTTTAACTTCGTTTCATCCATCAACAGCGTAAGAATAAGACACAACGTATTTTTGATGATGAGATTCTGATAAACGGACACTTTCTTATAAGAGCTGATCAAAAGAGAAAACAATTCCCCTATATTTTTGCGGCAGGTATCTGATAAACGTATTTTTCGGTTCGATGAGAAAAGTCCTTGTTTTAATAATTCAAGTTCTTTATTTTGAAAGTTCTGAAGAAAGAAAGCTTCATTGAATTTGATGATCCGCACCGCTGTTTTTTCACTAAACACGAAAAAATGACTCTCCCCTGGCAAAGTGATAAACACATCTCCAGAATGGTAAACGAACTGATCGTCGTTGATATAATGAAGCCCCTTCCCTTTTATAATGAACTGTATTTCATAATGCGTATGTTTATGAATAGTAAAAGGCCACTGCTCTTTGAACAGATAATCGATCTCAATATCTTTTGCCAAACTTTTTACATGCATCTTAAAAATATTCAAGTTATTCTTCTTTTTCTCCAAGTATCGAAGCTGTAGTCTTTCACAACTTTGTCCGTACAAAAATAAGTAATTAAACAAGTTTAAATTATGAAAACAAAAAGTGAAAAACCCAATGTATTCATTACAGGAGTAACAGGTTATCTGGGAGGGTCCATTGCCGATAAACTTCTTAAAAATGGTTATCGTGTAACCGGATTGGTACGAACAGACGATGCAGAAAAAATTGAGGTATTAGAAAAAAGAGGCATACAAACGGTAATAGGAAATCTCGATAGTATCGAAACACTCACCCACGCTTCACAGAAAGCTGACATCGTGATTCATACAGCGAATGTTGATCATATTTCTTCAATCTATACTTTAGTTGCCGCTTTGGAATATTCGGGAAAAACGTTGATCACCACTACAGGTTCTTCTATTGTTGCCGATTATGCAGACGGAGAATATGCCGGTTCTGTATTTTATGATGAAGACACTTATCTGAACCCTGTTTCTTTCAGAAAACCAAGAGTAGACATCAATGCATATGTTCGTATGGCAGCTATTGAAAAAGGAATCAGGACCATTGTTATTTGTCCATCTATGGTGTACGGAAAAGGAAAAGGTCTGCAACCTGACAGCGACCAAATCCCTAAACTCATTGGGTTCTCAAAGCAGGAAGGTGCCGGATTGTATTTTGGAAAAGGTCTTAACAGATATTCCAATGTATTCATTGATGATCTTACAGATTTATATCTTTTAGCTTTGGAGAAAGCTCCGGGAGGATCATTTTTCTATGCTGAGAACGGCCACAATTCTTTCAGGGAAATTGCAGAAATGATCAGCGAATACATAGGCCTTAAAGGAAAAACCCACAGCATAAGCATTGAACATCTCATTGAATTTCACGGGGAAGCAGATCGTCTAGGAGTAGCCTCAAACAGTCTTGTAAAATCTGTAAACGCAAGAAAAATAGGCTGGAATCCAACAGGACCTTCTTTGGAAGAATATTTCTTAGAAATTACTCATCTTGAACAATAGATAAAGCAGGTATAAAAAGATTGATACATCAAAAAGAGGGTTATAGTTTTTAACCATAACCCTCTGACTGAGATGAAATAATTGAATTTGTTATGTAAATTTTAAATTCCCCCTATTTTGAGGCTTCAATAATAACGTTTGCAACTTCCTGAGGATGTGAGATAAATACAGCGTGGCTAGCTCCTTTGATTTCAGTCACTTTTGTCCCCGATCTTTTATACATATTTCTCAAAATAATGGGATTGATACTTTTATCGGACGTTGGAACAATTCCAAAAGTTGGTTTGGTGTGCCAATCAGCAGCCGTAACTGCGGTAATGAATGATGATGCCAATATAGGCTTTTGTGAATGAGCCATAAAAGTAGCCTGATCATGGCTAAGATCCGCAGCAAATCCCGCATGGAATTTTTCAACATCATAATATGCAAACCCCTCATTATCTGGCGGTAATATACCCGCTTCAGGAAAACCTGGCTGTGAAGAATACCATGTATCTGTACTCTCTCCTTTATCAGGCTGGAAAGCCGTAACGTATACCAATGACCCTACATTTTTATGAGAGCTGGCTTCCGTAATTACCGTTCCTCCCCATGAATGTCCCACTAAAACAGCCTGTCCGTCAAGCTTATCCAAAATTCTGCGAACCGCTGCATTGTCATCCTTTAAAGAAGTCAAAGGAATCTGAGCAATTGTCACATCATAGCCACGTTTTGTTAGGATGTCATAAACCCCTTTCCAGCCAGAGCCATCTACAAAAGCTCCATGTACAAGAACTACATTTTTGATTTTTGCAGGATTATCTTTTTTCTGTGCTTTCAAATTTGAAAAGCCAAAAACTACCGTTAATACCAGTAAAAGTGTAAGATGAATTTTTTTGATCATGAGAGTATGTATTAAATGATAGTTGTTGAAATATTAATATTCCCTTGTATTGCCTTTGAATATGGACAGATTTGGTGGGCCATTTCTATAAACTTTTCCACTGTTTCTTTCTTGATTCCCGGCATACTGACAAACAGCCTCGCTTGTAGAAAATAAGCATCACCTGTCATTCCAAGATCCACTTCTGCATCTACATAGGTATCTTTTGGAAGCAAAATTCCTATTTCTTTAGCAGCCAGTCCCAATGCACCGATGTAACATGCAGACCATCCTGCTGCGAACAATTGTTCCGGGTTGGTCCCCTTTCCTTTTAGCCCTGGAGGAGTCAATAAAATATCAAGTTTCTCATCGCTGCTTTTTGCATTTCCTTCTCTTCCTCCTGTTGTACGAGTCTTAGCCGTATAAAGTACTTTTTCTATTACCATTTTTTATTGTTTTATTGTTTACTATGTTTTTGTGTGTTCTATAAAATAGTTTATCAATTTTCTTTTCGCTATTCTTTCTTTCGTTATTTAATGATACAAAGAGAGCGTAAAATTTCAAATGATAACAGTTTAAAATGGCTCAAATAGACATATAAAGGGGTAAAGTAGACAATTAAAATATTGAAACTGGCAATTCAATTTTCAAACATTGAAGTGGAAAAATTTTTCGTAGGCAAAGGTTAAAAATTAGGTTCAGTACTTTTGCTGTCTTACATTTTTTAAATACATTTACAGCGTTCTATTCAATCTTTAGATATATTTTCTTTCTCAGAATTCTTTACTTCTGCTCTATTTCATGAGCAATTCTATCATTGAGTCATTCAACATATCTTAAAAAAAATGAGAAATAAGAAAATAACAATATACAAATGGACAACCGCTATCACTCTTTGTTTGTCTTTGGCAGCCTGTGCTCCTAACCCAGCAATAATAAAAATCAGCTCACCAGACGTATCAAAGGCTATTGGACCTTATTCGCACGCCATAAAAGCCGGCAACCTTATATTCTGTTCAGGGCAATTGGGACTTTTACCAGCTACAGGAGAACTGTCAGGCAATGAAATAGAAAGTCAAACAAGACAATCTATTCTGAATATTAAAAGTATCCTGGAAAGTGCTGGTTCTGATCTATCAAAAGTAACTAAAGTGACCATTTTTTTGGCCGACATGAGTGATTATACTACCGTAAACCGTATTTATAGTGAATATTTTAGCAATCATCCGGCACGTTCTACTGTACAGGTAGCCAAGTTGCCCAAAAATGGACTGATAGAAATCGAATGCATTGCTATAGTTCATTAATAAACACTTATAAACACAAAAAAACGGGAACTTCTGATTCCCGTTTTTTTGTTTCTACACTTTGATTATCTATATTTTCAACCTTCAAAAAATTGAAAGAGGTTTCGTAATCGACACTTTAATACTATTTTACCTGTTTGTCAATCCAAACTACAATAACTAAGCTACTAAAAAACCAATCAACTAGTGAGACAACACATCTGCTTCCATAATTGCCACTGCAAATTCTTTAGGAGCTTCCTGAGGTAGGTTATGGCCAATTCCTCCTGTTAAAGTATGATGCATATACTTTCCTTTGTATTTGGAAGCATAATTTTCAGGAAGAGGAAATGCAGCACCGTTAGCATCACCTTCCAAAGTTACAGTAGGTACAGTAATATCGGGCAATTTCGCAAGTTTCGCTTCAAGTTTGTCGTATTGCTTTTCTCCTTGGGCCAGTCCCAAACGCCAACGGTAATTGTGAATGACAATACCAACATGATCCGGGTTTTCAAAAGCTTTGGCAGAAAGCTGATAGGTTTCTTCATCAAAAGACCATTTTGGAGAGGCCGTTTTCCAGATGAGTTTATTGAAAGCATTTGTATTGGCCTTATACCCTTTATATCCTCTTTCCGTTGAAAAATAATATTGATACCACCATAAAAATTCGGCATTCGGAGAAAGAGGTTTCTTATTTATTTCTGGACTTCCAATCAGGTAACCGCTTACCGCAACCAGCGCAGAGACACGCTCCGGCCAAAGAGCTGCCATAATATCAGCAGTTCTTGCTCCCCAGTCAAAACCACCGACAATAGCTTTATCAATCTTTAAAGCATCCATAAATGCAATAATATCAAGTGCTACCGCTGACTGTTGACCGTTACGCATCGTTTGTGGAGAGACAAATGTAGTGGTTCCGTAGCCTCTCAAATAAGGAATCAATACCCGATATCCTTTTGATGAGAGTAATTCGGAAGATTTTTCAAAGCTATGGATATCGTATGGCCATCCGTGAAGTAGTATAACAGGTTTTCCGGTTTTCGGTCCAACCTCTGCATATCCTACATCAAGCACTCCGGCACGAATTTTCTTTGTATTCTGAAATGCTGAATGAATAGATGAATCTATGTATTCTCCTTTTTCCTGTAAAGGCTCTTGAGCATGTAATAATAAGCCACCTGTTCCTAAAAGCATTATTATAGAGAATGCGATAAGGGTTTTTCTGTTAAAATTTGATATTATATTCATTGTATTGATTTAAAAGAATTATTAGTTAAATATTTTTAAGGCAAAGCCAAAATCCTGGGACGGAACATTGAATTGATCACGGCATTGCATCAATTGAATAGCTCCCTTTAAAGCTCCGTTCTTACTTTTGAGCTTAAGGGCTTGTTCCAAATCAAGATCAGTTTCAAAATAAGTAGTGGGTATATGTAAAAGTTTCTCAAACTTTCGAATGGATGTAGCTTGATCGACACCTAAGACAAGTTCATAAGATCTTTCTGACTGGAATGTCAATTTTAAATTATCTGGGCTTTTCAAAATATTACCCAACGTGTAATAATCCCAGCTAGGTGTAATGTTGCTTTTTACAAGACTTCCACTTTCAGTAAAGGATTTGCTTTTAAGCGTGTATTCCTTTGTTAATTGACCTATTGTGGTCTGCCCTTTTACATATCCACAGAATATCATAAGAAGCGTTGCCACTAGAAATATTGCTTTGTTCATTTTTTATTTTTTATTTGGTTCAATCTTAAGTTTTGTTCTACAAATAGACAGTAATTATACAGTTTTCACCAGTGAAAATTGGTTGAAATAGACATTTTGAAACATGAAGTAGACAGGCATTGTCCTAAAGAAATTACAATCAAAAAACATAAAAACTGCCCAATAATTTTGGGCAGTCCCACAATCAAACAAATGCAATGAAACACTCTATACAGTTAACATCAAACCGATTGCTTTTAAAAATATTGAAGACCCATCATTATTCTTATAGCTCAGTTCGTCCACCCTATACATTGTCTGAATAAATAGTTTATCTAGATTAATTACTTTTCTATTTTTAAACTCCTGATTATTTTTTTGCTTCTGTATTTTTCTAGCTCATTAGAGTTTTCCACGGAATGATTTAAATGCATTTCTCATCTCATGCACAAAAAGTTCAGGCTGTTCCCATGCGGCAAAATGCCCTCCTTTGTTCAATTTATTAAAATAGATCAGTTTTGGATAAGCACTCTGCGCCCATGATTTTGGTGTGGCATAAATCTCATCTGGAAAAGCACTTACTGCTACAGGAATTTTAATCCCCCTCGGATCGAAAAACCCTCCAGTGGCACCCTGAGAAGCTTCCCAATAAAGACGTGCTGATGAAACCCCTGTATTGGTAAACCAGTACAGTGAAATATTGTCTAAAATATCGTCCTTTGAAAGTCCTTCCTGCCCTCCGGCAAACACTCTGGCAATCAATTTCTGGCTCCTGTCATCGTGATCCAGCATCCATGCCGCAAGCCCTATTGGTGAATCATCAATCGCATATAACGTCTGAGGTCTCAGGCTCATTTCCTGAGCATAACCCAACCCTTTTTTGTAAAAGAAATCAAGCTGCTCAAATGCATTCTTTTCATCAGCATCCAGATTCGAAGGCATTTTACCTTTTGCCAGCGCATCAGAAATTTCCTGAGGAACTGCGGCGGCCATATTGGTATGAATTCCAAGTAGAGCTTCGGGAGCAATCAGAGCCATATTCTCAGAAATTGCATTTCCCCAATCACCGCCCTGCGCTACATATTTATGATAGCCCAAACGGTCCATCAGTTTGATCCATGCTTTCGCTATATGAACAGGATTCCAGCCTAAATCGGTTGGTTTTGCCGAAAAGCCGTGCCCCGGAATAGAAGGGATAACCACATCAAATGCATCTTCTGCTTTTCCTCCAAACTTCTCCGGATTAGTCAACTGTTCAATAATCTTAAGCTGCTCAATAACGGATCCTGGCCATCCATGGGTAATAATCATTGGTAAAGCCTTTTTATTTTTTGAACGTACATGGATAAAATGAATATCCACACCGTCAATATTGGTAATGAATTGCGGATAAGAGTTCAATTTAGACTCGATTTTCCTCCAGTTATATTGTGTCCCCCAGTAATCTGCCAATGATTTCATAGTCTCAAGCTTAACGCCTTGAGTTTCGTTACTCACAAGTTCACGGTCCGCCCATTTCGTATTTTGTATACGCGCTTTCAAATCAGCTATTTTTGATTCAGGTATATTGATATGAAATGGTCTTATACTTTCATCCTTGTGAGTTTGTACGGTATTATTCAAGGAGGCCTGCGCATAGCTTACCTGTGTTGTTACTATGGTAAATGCTACTAAAAACAGGGCTTTTACAATTTTATTTTTCATTGTCTTGATGTATTGAAATTACTATTATCTAAGAGATCTAAATGCTGCTCTAAGCTCTTCTGTAAAGACCTGAGGCTGTTCCCATGCCGCGAAATGTCCCCCTTTAGAGGCTTTATGATAATAATATAATGAAGGATAAGCTGCTTTTGACCAGCTTTCAGGAGCCTGATAGATTTCGTGAGGAAAAACAGAAATCGCTACAGGAACTTTTATATCCTTGGTTTTCTGATGGTCTGAACTAAAATTATTGTTATTATTTTCCCAATAGAAACGAGAAGATGATGCCCCTGTATTCGTTAGCCAGTACAGTGTTATATCATCAAGAATAGCGTCGCGGCTGATTACTTTCTCCGGCTTTAGATCACTTTCCGTTCACTCTGCAATTTTTTCATATAGAAATGCTGCCAGTGCAGTGGGAGAATCAGACAATAAATAACCTGTAGTTTGAGGTCTTGTTACCATCATTCCTCCATAAGCTGCATTTCTGCCAAAGAAGGTACTCATCGAATTATAGGCTTTTGCTTCCTCTGATGAAAGAGTTGCCGGAGCAGGATCTCCTGCATTGATCGGTTTTACCAATTCTGCAGGAATGGTTGCCGGCATCGTTATATGAATTCCAAGTAATCCCGAAGGCGCCTGTCTTCCCAAAGCATCTGATATGACTGATCCATGGTCTCCGCCTTCAGATACATATTTTGTATAGCCAAGTCGTTTTACAAGTATATCCCAAGCTTTGGCAACACGTTCAGGATTCCAGCCGGTCTCTTTTGGGATCTCAGAAAATCCATAACCGGGGATTGCAGGTATAATAACGTCAAACGCATCTTCGGCTTTTCCTCCATATTTAACAGGATCAGTAAGCGGGCCGATAGCCTCAATAAATTCTAAAGGAGAACCAGGCCAACCATGGGTAAGAACTACTGGTAATGCTCCTTTTTCCTTTGAGCGGACATGAATGAACTGAATATCTAGACCGTCAATTTTGGTTACAAATTGTGGAAGAGCATTCAATTTGTGTTCAATTTTACGCCAGTCATACCCATTTCCCCAATAATCAACCAGTTCTTTTAATTGTCCAAGTTGAATTCCCTGTGATTCGTCTTTTACTGTTTCTTTGTCCGGAAAGCGGGTATCCAGAATACGTTTTTTCAGTTCATTAAGCTTAGCCTGTGGGATATTGATCTTAAAAGGTCTGATACTTGTATCTGATTTTGAAGTTTGATTGGTTGTTTGAGTAGCTTGTGCATTTATACTTATAGGAGTACTTAGTGCGAAAATAGCCAGCGTAAGGATTGTTGTTACTTTTGTTTTCATTGCTTTTTTAATTTTGAGTTGATAATATGTTTGATTTTGTTGTGGCAAATGTATATCTACTGTGTTTCGCACTCAATAAACAATGGTTTCAAATAGACATATTCATGGCCAAACAGGGAAATATGAGGCGCGAAAAAACAGGCTGGCAAAAAAGTTATATGAAGTGGTTTTTTAGAAGTAATTATATTTTAATATCTTTTTTAATAATTCAATTGATGAATACATTTATATACTATTTCAATCATAAAAAACTCTCACAAGAAAACCTGTGAGAGATAAAATATAGGAAATCAATCCTAAGAAGGACCTGTGAAATTTTTAATTATTAAAAGTGGCAAAAGCACCTTCTGTACCAGCAAAAAAGCTGTTGTAAATCAATCCTGTATTTCCTACACGAATTTCGTAGATATCGTCCTGAAGAGCCTTCAGTAAGTCATTGGCAACATCAGAAGCGGGAATTCCATTTTCTCTGCCTCCTATTTCTACAGAAAAATCTGTGTTAACAAGTGGTGGCATCAATTCGAAAACTTTTACATTCGTGTTTTTTGCCAATTCATATCTCAACAGTCTGGTGTGAGAGTGAAGTGCTGCTTTAGAATCTGAATAGGTTGGAACATGCGAACCGGGAACAAATCCGACAATAGACGAGACGTTTACGATAGCTGCTTCGTTTTGTTGTTTTAAAAGAGGTAGAAATTTATCTGTCAAACGGATAGGCGCGAAATAGTTCGTTGTAAACTCTGCCAATGCTTTGCTGTAAATATCTTCTTCATCTGCCAGGTTATAAGCATAGGCATTCCCCGCATTATTAATCAGTATACTGATGCCTCCAAAAGTCGTCTTTACTTCTTCGTACAATCGGTTTACATCGCTTTCATTGGTAATATCCGCCTGCACTGTGAAAACATTTTCCAAATCTTTTGCGGCTTCTTCTAATTTTTCTTTTGTTCTTCCTACAATGATAATTTTATTTGCAGGACTTAATGCTTTCGCAATGGCTAAACCAATTCCTGAGCCTCCTCCAGTAATCAGGATGGTGTTGTTTGTAATGTTCATAATAATTTGTTTTATTTATTTTGTACTATTTAGTACAAAATTGATTAAAAATTTTTCCCTTTTCTCTATTTCTTTCGTTTCAAACTAATCACGACTTTCTATTGCTACTACTCCAACATTCGCAGATTCATTTCAATAAGTGACCGAAGCATTTGAGGTGAACTTTCCATTCTTCTTGTTACATGAATTCCGTTCCAGAGATTGGTAAGATGCCAGGCCAAAATTTCAGGATCCTGTTGGTTTTTAATCTGTCCATTTTCCTGGGCTTTTTTAATCGCTTTAGCAAAGATTTTCTGTAAACCTTTCAATAGCTCTGCGGTTATTTTTTTGATCTCATCATCTTTTTCAGAAAGCTGAACCAGAGCATTTCCAAGGTAGCAACCTCTTTCAATATCACAGTCTGTGGCATCGGCAAGTCTTAAAAAAAACTGTCTTATCAATTCAATCTGATCTTTTGAATCTTCAACAGCGTTGCTTATTTTTTGGTTAAAATTTTCCGCAAACTGTTTGATGGAACGAACATATAGTTCTTCTTTTCCTCCTTTAAAAGCGAGATAAAAGCTTCCTTTTCCTATTCCCATGGCTGCCAATAATTCGTCTGCAGAAGCTGTATCATACCCTTTTGCTCTAAAGACTTCGGTTGCTTTTCCTATTGCTTCCTGTTCGTTAAATATTTTTGGTCTGCCTGCCATGATTTCCATTTTGATACAGCAAAGGTATTAAATTGTACCAAATAGTACAGAATAAATTTTCAAATATGTTTTATAGTTTTTGTCAATAGAGTTTAACTATCCAATTTTATATACTTCTGTATGTAATAATCATTTATTTTGAGATTTTAGAGTGGTTACAAAATTGGATAGCCTATATTTCCTCTATTTTTTTGTAAAATAAACTAGTCTATCTGTAGTTTAAAAATAGTTTCCAGCTGCTTCCGGTTGGCAGAAGCTGGGATATTTTTCATAAGATTGTTTCTCAACCATACTCCCAAGCGATTATCAATATGCGCCAGTCGCCCCACAATACGACTACTGTTTACTACCTGCAAAGCTTTAGGTTTTCGTATTGCTTCATATTGTTGAAAGGCAGTCTGTATATTCTGTTCCTTAGACAGAAGCTTTCCAAGTACATAAGCATCTTCTATAGCCTGACATGCTCCTTGTCCCAGATTAGGCGTTGTAGCATGTGCAGCGTCCCCTACAAGGCATACCTGTTCCCGCTGCCAGCAATCAATAGGTTTAAGATCAGCAATATTACTGGTAAAAATGGCACTCTCTCTACACTGAGAAACGATTGATTGAATATCCGGATGGAACTCACTGAAGCTTTTTGTAAAATCTTCTTCCTTTGCGCTTTCATTCACCAATGCATACCAATAGACTTTATTGGGACTTATTTTTACAAAACCAAAGCGTTTTCCTTTTCCCCAAGCTTCATTAAGCTCATGATGATATTCTATCGGTAAATCCATTTCACTAATTCCACGCCAGCATATTTGCTTAGCATCACGGAACGTGCTCATAGGGAAAAGTTGCTTCCGTACTACAGAGTGTATACCATCCGCTCCAATTAACCATCGTGCCTTATTTACTGAACCGTCTTCAAAATAAAGATGATAATCGTCTTCTTTTTCTATTCTTACTAATCGTTTTGATAGACTAATATGCTCATTACCTAATGCTTCTACCAGCAATTTTTGTAATGCACCACGATGGATAGCTATATTACAAACCCCATATCGTTTTTCAAAGGTTTTCAGGTCTACCACTGATAAAGCTTTAAGATCACTATCTGTAATTTTCATAGCAGATATACGGTTACCTGCATTTTCAACCTGTTGATGAAGGCCTAAAGATTTAAAGACCTGCATGGCATTATTCGCCATAATGATTCCTGCTCCAACCGGTTTTATTTCTGTTGCTCCTTCATAGATATGCACAGGATACCCTTGCTGCTTGAGTGTTAGTGCCGTTACCAATCCACCGATACCAGCTCCTATAATTGTGATTGTTTCTTTCATAACCTACTGTTTTGATATCACAAATCTACAGAGCATTATCCTCCAAAAACGTTCACTTAAGTTAATAAATACGTATTGCTTTAAGATATCTAATGTTCTCTTCAAAGCGTAAGTATCGGTTTGTGGTTAATTCTAACGCATCAGTCTTTTGCGGATCCGACTTAACGATTGAGGTTGAATACCGAGATAGCTTGCTATGTACTTTTGAGGAAACTTCAAAACAATTTCCGGGTAATTTTCTATCAGTTTGAGATACCTGTTTTCCGGTGTAAAGTATAATAATTCTTCAATTCGATGTTTGGCAGCAAGATATACGACCTCTGTCATCCGCCTTCCAAATACCTGCCAGTATTCATCACTATGGGTAAGTTCCATCCAATTTTTACGCGATATCAAAGCAACATATGATTTTTCTAAAGCCTGAATATTGAGTTTAGCTTTCTCCTGTAAAAGAAAACTTTCAAAATCCGTGAATCCCATATCTTCCAGCCTGTTGTGAAAATGGAAAAGGAAATTGATCTCATCGCCCTCCTCATTGACGTAAAAAGTACGAAGTGTTCCATTAATGACAAATCCAATAAAATGACAGTACTCTTCCTGCTGAATTAAAAATTGTTTTCGTTGCAGCTCTCTGAATTCTAATAATTCATAAAAAGTATCTATACGAAACTCATCCACAGCAAGTGCCTGAGCTAACATTTTTTTAAAGGTAATATGATCAATCATGAGACAAATAAAGGCGCTTATAAGAATCTTTCTCAAATATACATATCTGGAACAAAGGAGCCAAAAAGGATCAATCAAACCTTATGTACTTCTCAGTTCACCAATTCCGAATATCTGTTTTTCAATACCTTTACCCAATCAAATCAGGTTTATGTATTGCGTTTTCTGTAACTTCTAGCTACGAATCGTTAATATCACGTGGCTTCTCACCTTGGATACTTCCAAGCAAAAATTAAAATCATGCATCAGTTTCTCTATTACTACGCATAGATATTATTGACTGTAGCTGTTCTTTGTGCTGGTTTCCCCAGTTCCCCATCGTATCAATAACAGGTAGCAAAGTTTTCCCAAATTCGGTAAGCCTGTATTCTACTTTGGGCGGTACTACGGCATAAATTGTTTTTTCAAGAATGCCATGTTCTTCCAGCTCTTTGAGCTGGATATTTATGACTCTACGGGACGCATCGGGTATTTGCCGCTGCAATTCGCTTGGACGTAAGTGACCTTGACTGATATTCCATAATAACAGTACTTTCCATTTGCCGTAGAGCACTTCTGCGATGAGATCTAGCCCACAATCCAATCGTATTGGGATCTTTCTTTCATACATAGTACAAAAATAGATCAATGTACATCATTGTGCAATAGAGGAAAAATTTTTCCTTATGCAAATCTATTTTCCGTACTTGTACTAAGCTGAGAAAAGCAGGTACTTTGCTCCATCATTTAAAAAAATTAAATAATGAATTTCAACGATAAAAATATTTTAATTACAGGTGGCAGTACAGGGATAGGCTTTGCTACAGCTCAGGCATTCATTAATGCTGGAGCGTATGTTACCATTACAGGAAAAAATGAAGCCAATCTGATGAATGCGGCGAGGGAAATCAACGACAGTAAACTCAACACTCTTGTATCGGATACAGCTAGCCTAGAAGATATAGATGTTTTGGCAGAAATCATTTCTAAAAAGGGTAAAAAAATAGATGTTCTATTTTTAAATGCCGGTGTATCTAAGTTTGCCTCTATAGAAACAACTTCGGTAGCAGACTTTGACTTACAATTCAACATCAATGTGAGAGGGTTGTTTTTTACACTTCAAAAAATGATACCGTATTTGCAGGAAGGGGCCTCTGTAGTGTTTACATCATCTGCTACTTCCACAGGTTCTTACAGCCAGCTCAGTACTTATTCTGCCACAAAAAGTGCCGTTGATACAATTGCCCGCATAGCCGCTACAGAACTTGCAGATAGAAATATACGGGTGAATGTCATCAGCCCCGGACCAATAGATACTCCGATATTGGGAAAAGCAATGTCTAAACAGGAAGCAAAGGCTACTCAAGATTTTTATAAAACAGGTGGGATGATTCCACTAAAAAAAATTGGGACAACAGAGGAAGTTGCCAACGCTGTCCTTTTCCTATCTGCTGATAATTCTTCCTTTATAACAGGTGCTTCATTGTCTATAGACGGAGGAGTGGCTTTGCGCCGTTAGTAAGGCTCCGATTTACTGACGGGATATATGCAAAAAAGCTATTCTGCATATATTTAGCAACCTATCGAGAGGAGTTGTAATCGTTTCCAAATTCTACCTTACATAAACTTTCTTATTAATTATCAATTATTTACATATAATTCAACAACAGCTTTTTCGAAATTCTAAAACCGTCAGAATCTTTCAGCATCTTAAAAATTTCAGCAATTTCTATGAATAAAAACTCACAAATAAATAATTTGCGAGTTTTTATTTTCTTAATGCTTTTTAATCACGGATGAACTCATAGATCACTCTTTAACAAAGTTTTGTTCTGACTTTACAACTGATATTTTACCTCCAACAGAGCACTGACAAGTAGAGTTATCTAAGAGCTCTTTTTTACCCTCGATTTCAAAACCAGAGGTGTTATCCCACTTAATGGGAGAAGGTGAACATGCAGACCTTGAAACACTACATAAACCAAAAGGTTTAATGTTAGTATTGGCCTGTTTGTCTTCTTCTGTAGCCTGTAGCTTCCCTTCAATCTTCATAAAAGACTGACTTGTTACTGTGAGTGGAGCTGGTGAAGCTCCTTTGTCACATTTTAGCTGGGTGGTATCAGTAATATATTGTGGCATATTGTCAATTTTTTGTTCTCCTTTTTAATGCTACTCCAACAATTTTTTTTACATAATTGTCTAGGTCTTTGGACTCATAGAAATTTAAGCAATCTGCCGTTATTGTATAACTTATACCTGTTTCAGAATAATAAGATGATTCAATAGTTGCTATATCTTTAGTTTGTTTTTCAGTAAACTCTCTAATTTTAGCACTTTCTTTATCAGAAATTTTACCTAAATCCATAAATAGATTTTCAGATTTATCACTTAGTTGAAACTTATTGTTTAAATAGGTAGCATCTAATTTATTATTGTTTATATATAGACAATTACAATAAGCATATTTCTTCATATACTTAATTTTATTATCTTTTGTTTGACCAAAAATTAGATTGCTGGAAATAATTAAAGTTATAATTATTAATTGTATTATTTTAGTTCCCATAGTCTTATTCTATTTGTTTGTACAAAATCTAATTCGTTTTTTTTATTTTTTATTACATAAAGCATATGAAAATAATAGTTTGAACTTTTAGGATCGTCATGCTCAGCCCCACCTGGATAAATTAGATGATTGCCATCCCAAAGTGTAAAGTGACCAGAAGCTCCATCCCATCCTGAAACATCAAAAGTTATTATACCTTTAGCATTATGTATTTGTGCCCAATCATTTTGTGAGATTTTTTTCTTATTGTTCCATAATTGTGCCCATTCTGATTGTGTAAGATTATTTTTTTTTCTCAGATTAGCCGGCATTTCAATTTTATCTAATTTTATATCAATTTCTGGTTTTCCCAAGTGGTCAGACAAATATGGAGCTAACTCGCTTACTCTATACCAATAGTTCAATTTATCATCACCTTTATGAACTCCTCCTATTGTTCCTTTTGCTTTATAATTTGAATTATTATTTGGTAATTTAAACCCACTATAGTTCAAACCTTTGCTCATTCTAAATGCACAAGTATTTTCCCATGCACTATTTTGTTTCAACATGCCAAGTAATCCATTTCCAATATCCGTATATAAAGTGGTTACATCTATGGAATTGTTAGGATAATTTTTAATCATATCTCTCCAGCTTGGCCTTAAAACTTGAATTGGCGTTGTCTGTTGATTTCCACTTGTTGCAACGATACCTCTCTGTTGTTCAAGTAGTATTGGTATAAAATTGTTAATTTTCATGATAATGTGTTTTATATATTTTCTGTTTCTTCTGTCATAAGTTCAATAGTATAAGCTTTTAAAGGTTCTTTAAAGATGACCATTCCATCTCTATTAACAGTACCTGATAAGGTTAATTCATTAAGCTCCTCTGCTAATGGTTTACTATCATCTGGCTTTATAATAACATCAATACTTTCTCCTTCCTCATAATTTCTTGTCTGAACAATCAGATTCATATCTACAAAAAACTTGGAATCATCCATCAAAGAGGTGTTTTCTTCTTCATACGCCCAGTACATTAATGTTATTTGTTTCTCTTTTGTATAATCAAACTCTCCATTTTCAGGAAGCTTATTCATTTGAGGAGCTTTATACTCAATCTTGTCTTTAGCAGTCAATAATGAGTTGGCTCCATAAACATGCATTCTGTCTTTCGCTCCAAACTCTGTCTGCCCGTCAGTATACCCTATAAATTTTTCTTTACCGTAAAGATCTAAGTGGGCTTTTGCTGATATTTCAGTATTAGTTCCGGCATTAATAATGGTCTTCTTCCCACTGTCCTGGCTGATCTCCTGCTTGGCAATAATCTTGATATTCTGTCCAACATTGGTATCCATATTCTTTCCAGCGTTGGTTTCAATATTTTCTTCAATATCAAATTTCAAATTCTTGGATTTTATAGTAATGGTTTCAGGGGCTGTAATGTTGATGTTGCTTCCCTCAGTATCAAACCTCAGCTCATTGCCACTTTTATCAGTCAGTACAATACTCTCATCCTCTGTAAATACTAGTCTATGCCCACTTCTGGTCTGTAGGGATTTTATACGGTTATCCATACCGCCTCCCAATCCTACACCACCGTGAAACATTCCTCCCATGGCAAAAGGAAAGTCTGGATTATGATATTCAAAACCCACCATTACCTGGTCTCCAATCTCTGGAACAGCTACAAACCCTCTATTCTGGCTTATAACATCCGTTCCTCCCGCATCAGGACTCATCATTCGGATAAAATGAGTAGTATCATTCAACTGCCAGTCAAATTGAACCTGTATTCTGCCTTGATTCAAAGGATCTACATTGGAAATAACAGTTGCAACCTGTGGTTCTGCTTTTGGAATGGTAAAATTAGGTTTAGGCATGAAACCTGTTCCTTCAGCTATGGCTTCAAAACTTCCAGTATAATATCCTCTTGCATCAACTTCATGGTTTACTTCGGTCATCATTAATGTTGTGAAATGGGAAGTCTGGTTACTGTCATGATTTCTCATATCTATGTCTGCAACACAACCCACATATAAAAAAGGGACTGTTGTCTTTCCAGAAACCGTAAAAACCTCTACTGCTTTACTTCCTCTTGCACTTTTTTGGGAGTCGTCTACATCCAGAAACATATTAGCATTGAGAGGAGCAGGAGTGAGTGATCGTGTTTTGAAAATATTATCATTCAACTCATAGGCTTTGGCTGATAAATTCCCTAAGTGTTTAATGCTATTATTAGAGCCAAGCATTTTAGCATGACTATCGCTATTGTATCCAAAATATTCAGGTTTTGTATGAACGGCTTTTAACTCTACCTGTACATTTGTAATATTGCTTCCATAAATAAGTTGAATAGGCTTTTCAGATGGAGGAAGTTTTCCAAAATGTAAAATATACCCATCGTAGTAGAACTGTTCTCCATAGGCTTCTGCCAACCTTGCAAGATAATTATAATGAGTTTCGCAGTATTGAGAACTATAATTGATATATCCTTTATTCTGAGATTCTATTCTGTAATCAAACTTACTGGTTCCCAGAGATTCTTTAATGATTCTGTCGGCAATAATGGAGGTGTTTACCGATTGACTTCCTCCGAAACTCTGAGTATGAGGCGCAGCATCCATCAAAATCGTTGGGCTATATCCTTCCAGAACAATATTTCCAAGACTCATTTGCTTTTGACTGAAAGCAACTTTTGTAATAACCCCTACGAAAGTTCTTTCAGGACTTTTACCTTCGTAATCCTTATACTTGAAAGTTACTGTAATTCTTTTTCCCAGAAATTGTCTGGCTTCTTCAAGGTTATGATTCTCTACCTCAGCTAAAGAATCATGAGCTAAAGTCAGTTCAAAATGATGATGTGTTCTGGCGCTTTGTTGTAAACGGAAATGTTTAAAATGACTGATAGATTTCCCTTCAATCACAATGTCAAGCTTAACCACACGGTTAATTCCGGCAATATGATTCTCCGAAATCCTTTCAGAATTGGAAAGATTTTTTTTCATCGATAGAGAGTGATTTGTGTTGCATCAAATATAGATAATTAGACAATATCACCGATACAAATCTTTGGAAAATTTTGAAAGGATAGTAAAACTGCGATTGATTAGGAACGTAATGTCAAATCTGTAGTTCTAATTATGATGATAATTAAACAAGCTCTTTCTTTTTGGATGAGTCCTCCTCTTTGAAATTAGGCTTATCTCTATTTATCTAGGAAAATGTGTGGGCAAGAAAACCTTATAAAAAAAACAAAACCTACTGTTTATCAGTAGGTTTACATCTAGTACTTGCGGAGAGTGAGGGATTCGAACCCCCGGACCTGTTACAGTCAACAGTTTTCAAGACTGCCGCAATCGACCACTCTGCCAACTCTCCTTAAACTCTGGTTACACCGTTGTTTTCAGTGGTGCAAATATAGAAAGTTTTCTAATACTGACAAAATATTTTTTAATAAAATTTAAACTTATTTAAAACCAGTGAAGATACTCGTTGTATATAAAAGGCTCCATTCAATATAACTCTTTGAATTATTACCAATTACAACCTATTTTAAACTTTTGACGGCTTTTGAAGTTCCCCTACTTTTTTTAAATAAACATCAGTTTGTTCTAAAAACTCCTGATCCGTCTGATGAACCTCAACATGAGGAATTACCCCCTGCCCTTTTTTCTGATCCGGAAGATTTTGCGCATCCTGAATAACATGAACAATAGAAAAACCGGTCTGTATTCCTGTATTGGGAAGTTCATACACCAAAGGCAAATGTCCATTGTGTTCATAATATCCCCCCACCGTTTCTTTACCTATAACAACAGCATTCGTATAAGATTTGATCAGAGAAGCAAGATGTGAAGCCGCAGAAGCGACCCGTTGATCTACCAAAAGATAAAGCTGCCCTTTAAATGTTTTTTCATTAGGAAGAATAGAAGGATTTTTGTCATCTGCCCAGTAATATTTCCCTTGAACGTCTTTAGGATAGAGATCTTTTAAATAGGTGTTTAACCCTTTTTTATCTGTTACTCCATTGGAAAGAAATAGTGGCGTGATGATCAGTTTTTCCTCCATAGGAACTTCATTGAAGTTGGTGTAAGCATAGTGACTGTCACGGAAAGGTCTTGGTGCGAGATAGGAAAATACTTTTTCATAAAGAGCTCCGGTTCCGCCCGTATTTCCTCTCAAATCGACAATCAGGTTTTTAACGTTTTCTTTTTCCAGAGTATTGATCATTTGATCGAGAAAAATACTGAACTTTTTGTACGCAGGATCATCTTTACTTGTTGCAAAATCAAATCCCCTCACTGATAAACGGTACATGCCTTCTCCTTCTTTGGTAAAGCTATATTTTTCTGACAACAGTTTTTTGTCGAAGAAAAGCGAATGACGGGATTCCTGAAGTTTTTTAGCATTATCCAGTGATATTCCCGGTAAAGAAATTTCATTGATTTTGCCATTCCAGCGATAACTGATTTTATAATTTTTATGAGTTCCAAATTCTATATAAAACTTATCCAGCATTCCTCTCTCAAATCCTGTTGTTTCTTTGTAAGGCGCAGAAAATCCATCAGAAAAATAATATTGAGAAAAACGACTGATCATTTCTTTCGCAGGAATTCCGTTAATTGATAACACTTCTGCACCAAGAGGCACTGCAACCTCTTTTGAATCCTGCAACAGACGTCCGTCAATATTTTTTAATGTAACAGGAAGATATTCCGGTTTCTGGGTAAGGTAATAAGAAGCGTGATTGGGAAGATCCGTATAATTGTGGCAACTTCCTTCAAAACCTGTCAGTTTAGCGATTACTTTATAAAAATCAAAGATTGTTTTACAGTTTTGGGCTTCGAGTTCTGCCTGCTGGTAAATGCTGTCGATCTGTTTTTTGCTTCTGTAAACATATAATCCGGAATTTGCCTTATCTCTTATAGAGTGGAAAATATGAAGGTCCTCCACAAACTGGTCTGGGGTAAACTGATCTTTTAAAACCTGAATATTCTTAGATTCAACAATCGAAACTTGGACAGGTTTACTTTTTTCAAGGTATGATTTAGCCCAGATTCTGAGTTCATATTTCCTGCCTTTTTCCGGTGAAAAGTACAACCTCTCCACACTTTTTATTCCTCGGGAATCATCCTGTTCCTTTATCTTTTTCCCGTTTATGAACAAAGATACCGCAAGATTGGCATCTCCGGACTGAACAGCAATCCAGGCAGGCTTATCAGAACGGGGAGAATATTTCAGGGTATCTCCCGGTTTCAGCTCAGTATTGGTTTGTGCACATGCAGAATTGATGAAGAATAAAAGAGGAATAATAAAAGGCTTGGTCATTGTCATTTTTATACGGCTAATATACAAATTAAGCCCAATCATAGGAACTCCTCTATTTTTTGAAACGCTATAGTTTTACACTCATCTCCTGTACTTCTTCTGCTGAAAACCCATAGATCTGAGGTGTTTTTACATCCAGCAAGTTCAGGTAAATATATATTTCTGCTCTGTGATGAATCTCGTGTTCTAACATTGCCCGGAGCCATTTCCAGATTGAAATTTCGCTGTTAGCGGGTGTTAAGCATTTGCGGGTAAGATCTTCGTCGGATAAATTACTGATGATTTCCAGCGTCTGTCTGTGCATTTCATTAAAAAATTTCACGGTGTTTTCATATCCGTCTGCCAATTCTTTTCCGCACCCCTGATAAGCACTTTTTCTCCCAGAAATTGTCTCTCCATACATATAACGCTCAATAGCGGCAATATGCCTGATCTGATCTCCAATGGTAAATTTTCCAGGTTTATAGGAAAAATTAAGATGCTCAGGAGGAACTACTTCTATAATTCTGTTTGTTCTTTCTCTGATCTTTTCATAATAATCGAGGAAGGATTTCACCGTTTTAATTTCCATTTGTTTTACTATTAATCAAATTAACACTCAGTTTTTGTTGGGATGAATATAAGAAATCCCCGAATAGAACATCCTTGTTTTCAATATAAATTCTTCAAATTATTAAAAAATCACACATAAGGGAGTATTAAATTTGGAAACGTATGAAAAATCTGATACTTTAGTTAAAAAATAATACTGATGAAAATTTGGATTTGCTTGTGTACGGCAGTATTGAGCTATCAGAACATACACGCCCAGTCTGCCAAGATTGATACAGAAAAACTCCTTGAATATTATGAGAATCAGCGCTATGACGATGCTGCCCGCTATCTGCATAGCATTTATACTGAAAACACACAGGATATAAAAGCATTAAGCCAAATTGCGTACTGTAATATGATGGCAGGGAAACTTCCTGAAGCGGAAAAAAGCTATCTGAAAATCAACACCCTTCAACCTGATCATATATCTACACTGTTCAGTCTGACAAGTATTAGTTCCAGACGGGGCAATGCATCGAAGGCAAAATCTTATCTTCAGCAGATCATTGGGCTGGACAGTTTGAATTTCAATGCCTATAAACAGTTGGCAGGTTATGAAGATAATACTCAAGCTAGATTAAAGTATCTCAAAAAAGCCAATACTCTCAAAAACACTGATCCTGATGTCGCCTATGATCTATCCCAGGTTTACCGTGAACTGAAACAGTATCAAACAGCATATGACGTACTCAAAACAGCTATTTCAGCTGATCCTGAAAATTTCACTCTGCAGCAGGCTCAACTTCCCATATCCAATCTGCTCGGAAAATATCTGGAAGTCATTGAAATTGGTGAAAAACTCCTGAAAATAAATGCAGATCCCAATATAATCAATGATATAGGACAGGCTTATTTTTATGTAAAAGATTACCAAAAGTGTATCAATATGTATAAAATTCTGGAAGATCTGGGAATTCAGAACGAGGGAACTTTATATTATATGGCACTGAGCTACCGGGAACTGAAAGATTATGACAAAGCATGTCTATACGCCCAGAAAACGATTGATGAAGCTATTTCAGATCATACTCCACTTTATTATGCTGCGTTGGCTGGTATTTACGAAGATAAAAATCAGTACAATGATGCATTGACAGCCTACAAAAGAGGACTTACCTTTGGTCAGAATAATATGATTTATTATCGCATGGGCCTGCTTTATGATCTCAATTTAAAACAGAGTAAAAACGCAGTAATCTATTATCAGATGTATCTTAAAAACAAACCTGATCAGGAAAAAGAAAAGGAACAGATTGAGTATGCCAGAGAAAGAGTGGCAATGTCAGCTACAGTCAAATAAGGTTATAAACATTTATATCCAGCCTACTTTTTTCCTCCATATGGTATATCCTTCATCCTTTGCATCTATTTCAGGAATATTTTCCGGGGAAGGGATTCTACTTATTTTTTCAGAAGATAACGGCGGAAGATGCATCGTTTCCCGTTCCTGATTAAGGTTCTCTATATTTTCAACGGGATAAATTCCTTCGGGAATAAGCTGCGTTCCATACTTTTGTGGTCTACTTTGAAATACCTGAATACGATCATACAGGTAAGCAATATTTTTCAAATTCATATCACTTCTGTTTTCATTCATCATTTCATAACACTGTTTCATAAAATCCGGTTCTCCAATGGAATGCTGAACAATAAGCCAGGCTGCATCACTTGCCTTATCCCCCACTTTTGATATGGTTGGGAATCCTATCTCTTTTATTATCTCACGTAGCCGCTGCGCATTATCCTGATGAACTTTTTCCATATCGGGGTGATATCCTCCTGAAAGTTTTCCTTCAGTAGCAAGCGTTTCTCTTACTTCCAGATCGTGATTGGCAAGTTTCATTAATTCCTGGGCCAGTCTGTCGTTCATTTTTATAGTTTTTTAAAGATAGTTGCATAATTCTACAAAGTCTGCCTATAATAACAACTGATGACCTTTTCTCTTTGCAGGTTACAATGAAATTTGGTCCAGCGATATCCTCCAATCCATTTTTTCAGTGATCCAAATTACAAAAACATTTGATTCAAAAAACTTCTGTTCGGATAAAATCGAGAATAAAATCTGCTCTTTCACTGACTTCTGCTTTAGGAACTTCAACCAGGTTATAGCTATATTCCTGATAAATCCTTTTGATATGGTTGAAAGTAGATTCTGCTACTTCAAAGGTTTGTTTTCTTTCCTCGTCATTTTCATAAATAGCCTTCCATGGCGGGAGAATAAAAACACTTTTATGATACATCATTTCTTTGGCTTTTACTCTCATTTCATGAGGAATGGGAATATTTTCAAGATTGAGATATCCTAAAGTATCTACAATTCCACGGTCAAAGAATACAATTTCCGAAGATGAAGAATCTCTCATTTTTTGAAATATTTTCACAGAAGCATCAAACATTAATTCTGCAAAATATTCTTTATTTTTCCATGGTAAACCTTCTCCATGAGTGTCTATCTGCTCTCTGATTATTCTGCGTCCCTCTTCCGGAACCGTTATAAATCCACGACGGGATAATTCATTAAGTAAAGTTGTTTTCCCGGCTCCAGGTCCGCCGGTAATAATGCATAATTTTTTCATTGGAATTACATAATGTTTCGGATAAGCACAACTTCACGTCAACAGGAATGTAACCTTATTTCTTAATGATGATGTGCGTTATGTATTTTGAATAATAATATTTCTGTACGTATTGATCCTGTCTTCTTCTTTATACATGTTGCATAATATCAGGATATCATCTGTATTATATTGCTCTGCAACCTGTTGGATTTTTCCATAAACGGTCTCAGGAGTTCCCATAATAATTCGGTTAAGAACAGTAAAAAAATCCTGTTCCTCTTGAGTTCCTAAAATCTTCTCTTCAACCTTTTCAGGAGGAAGGAGAACGTCTGGGCTCACCAATTGTCTCGACTGCAAAAATTGATAAGCCATTCCATACGCATTGCCCCTTGCCTGCTCCAAAGTATCGGCAATAGAAACGGCAACAGCAATCTGTAAAGCGGGTTGAGAACTATATTGATCAGAATCAAATTCTTTGAAATAGGTTTCTGTATTTTCTATGCCCGTTTCGCTATTCATAAAAGCGGCAAAAGAATATCCTATCCCATGTTTTGCAGCTTCCTTAGCAGAAGTTGCTCCGGAACCCAGCCAAAAAATTTCCGGTAAAACCTTTACCTGTTTGGGTTGAGCAATAAGTCCTTCATACACTCCTTTTTCTTCTTTTAAAAATTGAATCGTTTCTTCCAGTTTGGTTTCCTGATTAGAAAGAACGGTTAATTTATGATTGTTGAGTGCCATTACCGCATCTTTTAATCCACCCGGAGCTTTTCCCAATCCTAGCATAAAACGTCCGGGATACACAGTTCCCAACATCTTTGCCCACTCTGCAATTTTATAAGCAGAATAATTCCTCATCATAATACCGGCTGTACCTACTTTTATGTGTTTTGTTTTACCAAGAACAATGGCAGAAAGCAATTCCGGGCTGGAGCTTCCATATGCTTCTACTCCATGATGTTCAGAATACATTAGGCTATGAAATCCCATTTCTTCTGCAAATAAAGCAAGCTGAATACTGTTATTTAATGCTGTTGCTGCATTACTTCCCATGGCTATGGGCGATTGGTCCAGTATTCCTAATTTCAACTTCATCATATTAAGACTGATTTATATTCAGGTAATGTGAAATTATAAAAAAAAAGAGCCATCCGGAAATATTCTTAACTCAAATCATCTGATGCTATGATTGGAAAATACAATGAAAAAGATGGTTTTCCAATTATTCACGATCTTCCTTTGGTGGGAAAACGATCCCTTCACTTTGTATGAGATCATATCCGAAACTCATGATTGTTTCAATCACAGGAATAGATTTTTTACCCTTTTCCGTTAAGCTATATTCCACTTTTGGAGGGACAACGGGATATACTTCACGATGAATCATCTCTTTACTTTCCAACTCACGAAGTTGGCTGGTCAGCATTTTATCTGTAATGTGCGGGATATCTTTTTTCAGTTCACTGAAGCGAAGTGGTTTTTCCTGCAATCTCCACAAAATGGGCATCTTCCAGGTTCCACCAATATGACTTAAAGCGAATTCTATAGGCGTATAATAAAGTCTTTTATCATGGAAAAACTGAGGCATAAAAATTATTTTTATTTAAACACTTTCAAAAAGGTAAGTATAGAACTAAAAAGTAAGTATATCGCTTTCTGATAGCTCATTTTGCAAATTTGCAAAAAAAATTATGAATATGAACAGAAATCTTTATGTGCTGGCGTTGGGTGTTTTTGGAATTACAACCACCGAATTTGGGGTAATTGGAGTATTACCAGAAATCGCTTCAGCCTTCCATATTCCGGTTGATAAAGCAGGATGGTTATTAAGTGCTTTTGCTTTAGTGGTAGCCGTTTTCGGGCCCTTTATGGTTTCCTTACTTTCTTCTTTTAAGAGGAAAAACCTTCTGGTTACAGCTCTTTTTATTTTCGCTGCCACTAATTGTTTGTCCATTTATATCAACAATTTCTATGTATTGCTTTTAGTACGAATGATTCCTGCATTTTTTCATCCTGTGTACTGGTCCATAGCTTTATCTATTGCAGAAAAAACGTTAAAGCCAGAACGTAGATCCAAAGCTGTAGGTATTATTTTCTCTGGACTAAGCATCGCAACTGTTCTGGGAGTTCCGATGGCTACATTAATGGCTGATCTTTTCTCATGGCAGGCTTCTTTCCTCCTTACAGCAGTAATAAATATGGTTGCAATGATAGGCGTTCAGCTATTCCTTCCCAATATAAAAAATACAAACGAATCTGCAGCGGCATTCAATTTTAAGATATTCCAGAATAAGAACCTACGGATAGGTTTATGGATTGCCTTTTTTACAATTGCCTCGATGTATTCTACCTATGGTTTTATGGCTGATTTTTTAAAAACCGTTTCGGGGATGAATGGAAAACAGATCAGTATAATGCTTTTTTTATTTGGAACTGTTGGAATTGCAGGCAATAAAATAGCGGGAAATTATATGAGCCGATTCCCTTTTCACACTAGCTGTATTTTCCTTATCCTGTTATCTTTTATTCATATACTGGTCTGGTATTATGGTAAAAGTTTTACGCCTATCATCTGGATAACCGGAGTTTGGGGATTGGTACATTCGGGAGGGTTTCTGATCAGTAATATTAATGTGACCTCATCTGTTTCCTGTTCTTCTGAACTTATTAACAGTATTTTTACCTCCTGTGGAAATTTTGCTGTAACAGCAGGAACTTTATTTGGTGGATTCTGGATGGGTCATTTTGGAATTGAAAGCATCGCCTGGTCGAGTATCATCCTCATGGCATTCGCCTTCATAACTTTGATAATCAGAAAAAAGCTACAATAATTTGAGTGCAAATTATTTTTCCGCCACGAATACACCTATATTTTTTACTGGTGTATTCGTAGCGATTATCTTTATACTTTATCAAAATTTCATTGTGCTCAATTCGCTGAAATTTTCCTTACTGTATATTTTTTCAATGCCACCATTCTGTAGAAATGCTATTTTATCGCAAGTATGAAAAAGAGTTTCAATAATGTGAGAGCTGATGATCACAATTTTATTTTCCGATTTCAGCTGGCTGATAATATCATAAAGAACATGTACCCCTTCAAAATCTACTCCGTTGAAAGGTTCATCAAGAATATTAATAGGTTTATCCAACATCAGCATCCCAATAAGAGCCAGTTTTTTCTTCATTCCAGTGGAATAGTACTGTACATATTTTTTCAAGGGAAGATTGAATTTTTCAATAACTTTTGCAACTTCTCCCTCTTTTTCTGAAGTAAAATAAGACAGATACTCCTCTCCTGTAATGTAAGGATAGAAATAGTTTTCTGTTTCCAGATAAGAAATCATTTTACGTTGCAATCGTTCATTTTTCCAGATCATTTCCCCGGAAAACGGAACACTTTTGTAGAGAGATTCAAACAAAGTCGTCTTCCCTGCTCCATTTTTACCAAGTATTCCCAGTATACATCCTTCTTCTATAGATAGATTCAGGTTGTTTAGAACTTTTTGATTTTTAAAATCAACATTTACATTTTTAATCTCCAACATAGGTTTCGATGTTTTGGGTAGCGTCTTTTATATTTTTTCTCAGTAAAAATATGGCCGGGATGATGACGATACTGCATATCACGTATTCCATATAAACTCCCATATTGAAATAATTATTTTTTTCTTTATAGTGGTATTGTCTGTATTTTCTGGTAATAATCAGCAGAAAGTAAAGATTCATGAACGCAAAATAGTACAGAAGATAGAAACTTTCGGCTGGATTCAGAATCAGAAATATGCAATAAGCCGGTAAAAGAAGAAGATTAAAAAACAGTGAGTTTCTTCTTATTTTTTCTTTTAACTGAAACTTTTTGAAATACATAGCCAGCATTTCTTTATTTTCATTGGGTTCGTAAATATGTGATATAGAATCAAGAATAAACAATCCCACAAAGATCAATGTAGCAGAGGTATAGGCAGAAGCCATAACAACAAAGAGCCCCAAAATGCCCGCCCACGTATTTTTTCTTAAAAAACTTTTCCATTCAAACAGATCATTGGGGATGAAGTTCCATTGCAGTGCCTTCCATGGATTGTTTTTTGGAGTGATAAAAGCCAGTAATGCAATCAAAATATAGCCTCCAAAACATACTTCATCAAAGGTATAATAGATATTTCCCAACAGCAAAATATTGTAGATAAAAAAAGCTTCCAAAACAATAATCCATCGCCAGCTATTTACAAATACTTTTCTAAGAAAAGGAATATCTTTTCTTTCGTAGTGAAACAAGAGGGTAAGAATAAAAAATACAGGCGGGTAATAGTACTTCTCCGGCAATTTTATCAGGATCAAAGCCATAAAAAAAGCCAAAGCCGGAATACTTACTCTCGGGTTCAGGTTTAAGAGTCTAAAACTCTGAAAGAGTCTGAATTTTAAATGGTTGATTATTTTTTTCAAAAGGGTTACTATGTTCTCGTTGACAAGATATGAAATTGGAAATCTATTTAAAAAAAACACGGTTTTATTTAACAGTTTTTATGACATACAAAAAGTCCATACCTAGTTATTAATAGGCAAACTCCCGATAAAGTGCATAAAAAATCCGAAGAAAATAAATACTTCTCCGGATTAAATATTATCTAATTTTATGTCAACCTATTTTAATACAAACTATCTCTGTTTTACTTGGCCAATACCTGAGCTCGCTTCAGATTATCCGTTGCCTGTAAGATTTTATTCTTAAGAATTGAATTATAATTAGGGTTTTGATCTAAAAATTTCTTAACAATCTCCAAAGCTTCTGGTTTTTGATAGGTACTGAATGTAGATCGTAGCCAATTATCCGGAAAGAAAATATCTCCGGTTTTTTGAATTTCCTGCAAAAGTTCCAAAGACTTAGGAAGATAAGGCATAGAAGTCTTTTGCCTCAAAGGATGATGCAGATAGGCTAATGCTGCACCAACAGCCGATTCATTGGACCTGTTCTGCTTTTCTGAAAGTCCTTTGAAAAACTCATCTCTGATCTGTTGATCTGAAGAAGCTGCTTTCATAATGATTTTAAAACGGTTGATGCGATCCGGGTTTTTGATTCTCGTCAGCTGTTCCTGCAAGAGATCACGGTTATCTGCATTTCTAAGTGACAACGCAAGGGCAAGATTTGTAAAATCATCATCATTAAGCAAAACATCCTGTGGTGGAGTCTGGGATTTCCAGATGGTATACAAATTATCATACGCCTGGCGGTTTTGAAAAATGCCCTGATAGCAATCAAACAGAATTTTCTTATTGTTTTTGGAGGATTGATTGGGTAAGGCTTTCCAGATTGTATTTTCTAAGTCTTCGGATATTTTCAGTCTATTATTTTGGGATAAAAAATCCCAGTATATCGTAGAAATATAACCTGTGATCAAACGTAGATTAAGTTCTGTCGTTTCTTTTTGAAGCTGACCGGTATAAAAATTCAAGAGTTCCTGAGGTGATGTTCCTGAACCTCCCAACATATTTTCATATAAAGATATGTAAGCACTCGCCCTGTTGATAGGATCTTTTACCACAGAAAAATCAGACATCATCGCTGCATCCGTATTGAAAACTCCATACCCGATACCAGACGAATTCTGTAGAACAAAAAGAGGTTTTGCTTTTCCTTTCAATTCAGAGATTTCCTGTTGTCCTTTCAATAGTTTTACATTGACTTTTTCGATCTTGTTATTGGGATAAAATAAGCTTACTTCAAACTCCTGCGGCCATATTTTCTGTTCTTTTCCGTATTCCGGATGTTGAGATATTGTGAAACTTTCGATTTTATCGCCATTATATTTCACTTTATAATTAATAACAGGTCTTCCGGGATCATTCACCCAGACTTTATTCCAGGTTTGCAGATCCTGTTGCGTATGTTGATCCAGGATATCGATCAAATCCGGCCATGTTGCGTTGCTGTACGCATATTTTTTAAGATACTCTCCAATTCCCTTTTTAAAATCTTCTTCACCAATTAAAAGTTCCAGCTGACGCATCATAATAGGTGCTTTGTTGTAAATAATAGGGCCATACATCATCCCCGCATTCTGAAGATTATCCAAAATCTGACGAATCGGATTGGCTCCCAAAGTACGGTCTACAGAATAGGCTGCAGGAAAATGTGTCGTTAAAAACTTCAGATCATAAACGCTTTTATCAGAAGAAGCCCCCGTACTTTTATCAGCCATAAAATTGGCAAAAACCTCCTTCATCCATACATCGTTGAACCAATCCATGGTCACCATGTCTCCAAACCAAAGATGGGCCACTTCATGAGCAATAAGATTGGAACGGTTATTTAACTGATTCTGGGTTGCATTTTTATCTAAAAACAAGGTGGAATTCTGAAATAAAATGGCTCCGGGATGCTCCATTCCTCCAAATTGAAAATCGGGGACGGCAACCATTCCATGTTTTTGAAAAGGATGCGGAATATGAGTCCATTTTTCAAAATAGTTCAGAGAGTTTCTGTACAGTGAAAAAATAGAATTCATGCTGTTTTTAATTTTGACGGAATCTGTTTCCCGATACAGAATGTTAGAATCCTGTTTATCAATTTTCTCTGTGAAAGCTTTAAAATCTCCTGCCGCAAAAGAAAAAAGATAGGTTGGGATCAGGTCCGATTCCTCAAAATCCAACACTTTGGTTCCTTTTTCTACCCTTGTATTTTTAAGTTTTCCATTCGCAATAGCATTCCATTTTTCAGGAATTGTTAATGATAAAGTATATTTTGCCTTCAGGTTGGGCTGGTCAAAACATGGAAACATCGTTCGTGCCCTATCCGGGACAAATAAAGTATACAGATAACCATCACGTCTGTTCAATGCAGCATTTCCGGCAAGAAAATTAAAGTGAATCTGATTAAATCCTGAGTTCAGATATTGAGCATCAATGATGATATGCTCGTTTTCAAAAACAGGTTTTATAGTCACCCCATTCACCGATACAGAGATCAGCGAAGTAGTTTCTTCTTTAAAATCTAAAGCTAAAGGAGAATTGTTCTTCTTTTTATATTGAAAAGAAACGATTTCTGCTCCTGAAATTTTGTCGGTTTTGCTTTCGGGGATTTTCAGATTGAGATCATACTTAATATCACTTAATATACTCTTTCTCAACTGAGCCAGTTCATATGATACTCCGGGTTCTATCTTAGTCTGGAATTTTGTCTGTGCAAAATAACCACTACTGAAAATAACAAAAGATAATGCTAGTACACCTGTTTTCATAGATCAAATATAAGCATTGAAACAGGAATAAGCGTTCTATTTTTCTGCCGTTTTAAATGTTATCAAAAACTTCTCGTCTTTCAAAGGATAGCCATCTTTAGATTCAAATTTCTTATTTGACAGAACAAACTCATAGGTTTTATTGGGTTGAAGATCCATTCCCAAAACCAATGTGATATTATTATTTTCCAATCCTATGACTTTGGCAAGCGGAAAGCTTTCTTTTCCTTTTTCTGAAGTTTCTATGGAATAATGATCGGGCACAATTTCTTTTGAAAAAGTAATTTTTATTTCCTTAGTGGCAGGGCTCACTGTTTCTGAACCTACTGCAGGATCTGTTTTTACAACATAAAGCAGACTTTTTTCGTATTCTTTAAGCAGCTTTTCTTTGTTTATTTTTTCTTTAAAAAATTTTGATCGGGCCAGAAAATCTTCTACGGCATTATCGTCATTATAATTCAGTTCAATAATATCTTTTATTGCCTGTTTTTTGTCCTTAGCATTCTGATAATAGGATTTACAAATCTCATATCCTATATAGTAGCCTAAATCTGCGGCATCAGGTCTTTTTCTTCCATTATACAGCCAGTTGGTAGAATTGGTACTGAACATATCATTTTTAAATAAAGCCTTAAGCTGGTCTGCATGAGCCGCTCCGTAAGATAAATATTTGGTACGAAGAGGTTTCTGCATGACCAATTCCGTAATAAAATCACATGATCCTTCCTTTATACTGTGGTTCAAAACCCTTTTGCTTCTTCCGTTTTGCTGAGTATGGATATATTCGTGAATATTTAAAGAGACAATATTATCCAGTGATTGTTCGGCAAATACGCCTTTGAGCCATCCATTTTTAAACTCAGAAACATCAGTATTCGGAGTCCCCGTTGCAATTTCGGTACCTACCAACACCATATTTTTACTGACCGTTCCTCCGGAATTGAGGCCTCCAACAGTAAAATACATTTCAGCATCTTTCAGTTGGGGATATATTTCCTTTAATTTCGTAACAGATTTATTGAGCTCACTTATCTTCTCTTTTACTTTCAGCGTATTGGGTCTAATGGAATTCCAAAACTTTGGGTACCCATCTATTACTCTTACAAAAACAGTATCCGAGTATTCTCTTACCTCCATAAAGGTTTTGAGCCCTTTTGTTCCTTTACTGATATACAATTCGTTGATCAGGTTGAGCTTTTTAGAAAAATCGTCAGTTTTTTTAATCTGGTCATAAGCATTCCAGAAGTTATCAATATCTGAAGTAAATATGGTATTTGAATTCTGTGCGTGCACCCCTGCAAATGCAAGTGCGAAAATAAATGAAGTAATTCTTTTCATGGTTTTTTTTAGGTTCAGCAAGTATACACAGAAATATACTTGTGGACAAATTTTATTTTTCCCTGAAAAGACTGTTGCTTTTCATCTTAAAAAGCTTAAAAAACGTCTTATATTAGTCTATAATATTGATAAAAGAACTCATTTTTTCAATTATTTATATTAGTTCCAAATAATTTAAATTCTATCCATTAATTTTCATAAATATTTAATACTTTAGCTTAATAATTTAAACGAATGGGAATAGTCCTTAAACCAATTGATGTTGTAGATGATATTTCACAAGAAGATTTCCGTGAAAAATATCTAAAGCCATGTAAGCCAGTGGTAATCAAGAATATGGCCAGAAAGTGGCCTGCGTATCAAAAATGGACAATGGAGTACATGAAAGAGGTCGTAGGTGATGTGGAAGTTCCTTTATATGATAGTGCGAAAGCCGATCCTGCAGCTCCCATCAATACCCCGACTACAAAAATGAAGTTCAAAGATTATGTAGACCTTATTCAAAAGGAACCTACAGACCTGAGAATTTTCTTTTTTGATCCTATTAAATTCGCTCCGAAGTTACTGGAAGATTATGTCCCACCCAAAAACCTGATGGGAGGATTTTTAGATAAATATCCAAGTATGTTTTTTGGAGGAAAAGGTTCTGTAACGTTCCTTCATTATGATATTGATATGCCTCATATCTTCCATACCCATTTTAACGGAAGAAAGCACGTCCTTCTTTTCGAATATAAGTGGAAAACACGTCTTTACAAACTTCCTTATGCTACCTATGCATTAGAAGATTATGATATTGCGAATCCGGATTTTGAAAAATTCCCAGCACTTGACGGTATTGAAGGTATTGAATGTTTCCTTGAACATGGAGATACTCTTTTCATGCCAACCGGCTGGTGGCACTGGATGAAATACCTGGATGGATCGTTCTCTATTTCTCTTCGTGCATGGGACAAAAGCTGGGCCGTAAAAGCGCATTCTCTTTGGAACCTGACTGTTCAACGTAATTTTGATAACTTCATGAAAGGCAGATACAAAAAAAGGTATATGGACTGGAAGGAAAGAAAGGCCGTTGAAAGAGCCAATATTGCCCTGAAAAAAGGACTTCCCAAATAAGCAAATAGAAACTTCGTAATCTGATACAAGATATCTGATTTTTAAAGCCCAACAGTTTTATTTTCCCTGTAATCTAAATTTTCTTTAATTTGCACGGAATTAAAAAACACCTATGTTTGAAAAACTGATTGACAGCTTTGAGAAGCTTTGTCTGCAAATTATTATTGAAATACTGCTGGTTCCTGTAACGATATTCAAATTATTTCAGGAACCAAGACGGTGTTATGATTTTTCTGTACAAGAAATGGAAAAGGAAGAAACCGAACGCTTCCATGATTATCTCTCCCCTATCAAACTTTCGGTATACACTTCGGTTATCATCTCTATTATTTTAATGGATTACAGCGGAGAGCATAGTATGATCTCCGATATCAAAGGAGTGACCATGGTCGAAAAAGCCTTATTTATCTTTCTGCTCAATAATTTTACTGCGGTATTATTCACTGTTATTTTATTGGCATACAAAAAAGAAAAAGTCAACAGTGCAACCTTCCGGACCCTGCTTTTTTCCTTTATTTATACCACCGTATATACATATACCCCGGTGTTCATAGGCACGCTCTCTATCATGTTTATAGGAGAGACTATGGATATTCAATCTTATCTCGACCACTTCAAACCTTCGCGTTCCACAACAGGCGATTGGACTTTTATGATAGTCCTTCTTATAGTTCTGATCATTTTGTTGATTGGGATGATACAATTATTAAAGGCGCTCCATTATATTCTGAGAGAAAACTTCCCTCATCATCCTTATGTGATTTGGTTTTTTACTTTACTGTTTTTTGCCACACAGTTTTACTATATAACTAATTCTATTTAAGCGGAATGTAATATGAATTATATTTCTAAAAAATTCAGTCGTTATTTTTTGTCACATTTTCTTTGCTAAGTTTGTCTTAAAAAGAAATATCATGCAGGAAACTTACAAAAGGCTGCTCACCTATGCTTATAATATCACAGGATCTTACGAAGACTCACAGGATCTGGTACAGGATGTGATAGAAAAATATATTTCTTTGGATCAATCTGAAATTAAAAATGAAACGAATTTTCTGATAAAAAGCACCATCAATCATGCAATTAATTTTAAAAACAGGCACACCAGAAAGATGGTTTACGGAGAATGGCTGCCCGAGCCCCTTTCTTTTGAAAATGCAGAAAATAAACTCATCAGAGAACAAACTGCGCGTTATACGCTACTGGTACTTTTAGAAAAACTGAATGCCCGAGAACGCGCCGTGTATATCCTCAGGCAGGCTTTTGACTATTCTCACCAGGAAATTGCAGACACTCTTGATATCTCCGCAGAAAACTCACGGAAATTACTGAGCCGCGCAGCAAAGCAACTGGAAAATATACAGTACAAACCGGACCATATAGAACCGGCTTCCGGTACAGACATCCTCCAGAAATACCAGCTGGCATTGAGTGAAGGAAATATCGTCACTATTGAAAAACTGCTTATTGATGATATAAAAATTTCAGCAGATGGAGGAAAACGCATTCGGGTAGTTAAAGCGGTTGAAGTCGGAAAATCTGCTACAGCACAACTTCTGTCCTATGTGCAACAGCAGTTTCTGGGGAACAAGCCTCATACTTTCCATACTTTCAATCACCAACCGGCCATTTGTTTCTGGCGGGAAGACCGTATTTATAACTGTCACATTCTGGATATTGATTCCCAGGGATTCATCCGTGAAATCTATTCTATCGTAGATCCTGAAAAATTAAAAAGACTGCAATAACTGTCACATTCACGGAAAGCTGTGTGTCTTTAAAGAAAAAAATATGAACACACTTCTCAGAATCGACAGCAGCGTCAGAACAGAAAACTCCTTTTCCCGTTCATTAGGAGATTATTTGATGAAAGAATGGAAAGAAAAAAATCCGGATGGACTCATTATTGAACGAGATCTTGCGCGACAACCTGTTCCTCAACTCAATGAACAGACGGTAAATGCATTTTTCAGTGAAATTCCCGAAGCAGAAAGTACACGCCTTTCCGATGAGCTGATCAATGAAATTTACCAGGCTAATGAAATCCTAATTACCTCTCCTATGTACAATTTCGGGATCCCATCCTCATTAAAAGCTTATTTTGATTTGGTCGTGAGAACAAGGAAAACCTTTACAGAAAACATTACCCGAAAGGGATTACTGGAGAATAAAAAGGCTTATGTTATTTCCTCTATGGGCGGTATTCTTCAGGAAAAACGAAATCCTCTGGAAATCCATATTACACAGCTTCTTAATCATATGGGAATTACCGATATCTGCTATTTTCCATTAGACGGAACCGTGATTGAAACCAGAATCGCAGAGCTGGTAACTTTTCAACAGGCTGAAATTGTAAAACAATTCAATGAATGACGAATGCAACGGTTCCTCTGGAAAGCCCAACTCATCAGTTCTCTTCTCTTATCACCTGTGTACAGGAAGACGGAAAGTGACTGATCATCACAAATCTTCCTTCAATAAAAACCCAATAATGACTTTACTCATCCTGCAGCTTAAAACTGCAGGATTTTTTACTATTAAAGGAGACGACAATACCCAAAAAGCCCCTGAAATTCAAATCTTTTGCTTTATATTAACAATTATTAAAATAACCTTAACCTCTGCTTCAACTCTTTCTCCAAACGGACGTTTAATTTTGTTCTGTTTTTAATCTAATCAAAAGAAAGTGAAGAAAATTTTTACATCTGTTTTGTTTTGTGCCTCTATATTTTTCTATGCACAAACCGGAACTCTTTCAGGAAACATCAATGATGACGCTAAAATTGCTCTTCCGGGAGCTAAAATATCTTTAAGCCCGGGAAATATTTATACCACCTCCGATGAACACGGAAATTTTGTTTTCCTGAGCGTTCCTCCCGGTCAGTATACCATGAAGGTAGATTATTTGGGCTACGGCGTTCATGAATATAATGTTACCATAGAATCTGAAAAAAATACCCAGCAAAATATTGTATTCGATAAAAAAGAAACAAGTATTGCTGCCATTGTGGTTTCCGGAGCAACATTAAAAAACCAGGCGCGAGCTTTAAATAAGCAAAAAAACAATGCCAATATCACTAATGTTATTTCCTCGGATCAAATTGGCCGTTTTCCCGATGCCAATATCGGAGATGCTTTGAAGCGAGTTCCCGGTATTACGATTCAAAATGATCAGGGAGAAGCAAGAAACCTTATCATCAGAGGTCTTGCTCCCAATCTGAACTCTGTAACCCTGAATGGAGACAGAATTCCTTCTGCTGAAGGTGACAACCGTAATGTGCAGATGGACCTGATTCCTTCTGATATGATTTCCACCATCGAGGTGAATAAGACCTTAACACCTGATATGGACGCCGATGCAATTGGGGGTTCCGTAAATCTTATTACCAGAGCTTCCCCTAACGGACAGAGAATTTCTGCCACCCTTGCCGGAGGATATAACCCCATCAGAGAGAAAGGAAATTATACTGCTGGATTGGTATATGGTAACCGTTTTTTAAATAAGAAATTGGGTGCGGTATTCAGTTTTTCTTACAACAATAATAATTTTGGATCAGATAATATAGAACCTGTATGGAGCCAGGCAAATGATAAGGCTCAAACAGCATATATAAGCAAAATGGGAGTTCGTTACTATAATGAACACCGTATTAGACACAGTTTTGATCTTAATATGGATTATGAATTTAATTCCAAAAACAAGATCTACGCTTCAGCGATGTACAACTTCAGAAATGACAAAGAAAACCGTTTTGCTCTCGGCTATAAAATAAAACCGGTCTATAATACTGATGAGTCTGAAATTACAGGCTGGAAAGGAAGCATCACAAGACAAGTGAAAGGCGGAGATGCAGACAACGACAATACCCGTCTTGAAAAGCAGAAAGTTCAGAACTATGCCTTAAGAGGAGAACATTTACTGGGTTCAAAAGTAGATCTGGACTGGTCTATGAACTACGCTATAGCCAGTGAAGACAAGCCTCACCAACGTTATATAGAATTTGAAAACAGCAAGATGAACTTCTCGCCGGATCTTAGTGATCCCAGAAAACCTATCATTAACCTTCTGGCAGCAGATAATTTAGGAAGTTATAAGCTAAGTGATCTTTCAGATGCCAACAGTTTTACACAGGAAAAGGAATTTGGTGCTAAAGTCAATGTACGCTTTCCTCTTTCCGTTATCCAAGATCAAAAAGGAAGACTTCGTACCGGATTCCGCATGCGTTTGAAGGAGAAGGAAAGAAATAATGATTTTTACGCCTTTGAACCTATTGGCGGAATGGGAAGTCTGCTTTCGGTGCCGACAGTTTATCACGATGGAACAAACTTCCAGGCTGGAAATTATGTTCCGGGAACGTTTGTTGACCCTGCGTATCTGGGAGGATTGGATTTGTTCAACTCAGGTTTATTTAATGGTAAGCTGAAGCCTTCGAAATTCCTTTCAAACAATTATAATGCTAAAGAACAGATCTATGCAGGATATATCCGTTGGGATCAGGATTTCAATGATAAACTTTCCATGATTGTAGGAGCCCGTATTGAAAGCACGACCATTGATTATACAGGAAATTATGTTCTGAACGAAAGTGACCTCGTGGGAAAGATCACTAATACCAATACCTACACCAACGTACTTCCGAATATCTCCTTCAAATATGTTCCGGTACAGGATCTTGTACTTCGTGCAGCCTTTACAACGGCTCTCGCCCGTCCGAACTACTATTCATTGGTTCCTTATCTGAATGTTATTTCAGAAGATGAAATCGTTTCAGCAGGAAATCCTAATCTGAAAGCTACTTACGCTTACAATTTCGACTTCATGGCAGAAAAATATTTCAAATCTGTAGGGATTCTTTCCGGAGGAGTTTTTTATAAGAATTTGAAAGACTTTATTTATACTTTTTCCCGAAGAAATTATACGGCTAATGACTTTGCCAACGATTTCGCCGGACAATCCAACCCTATCCCGGCAGGAGAAAGCAACTGGAAATTCACTCAGCAACGCAATGGTAATAATGTAGACATCTATGGTTTCGAAGTTGCTTTACAAAGACAGCTGGACTTTATTCCCGGAGCATTCTGGAAAGGCATGGGAGTATATGTGAACTATACTTATACCCATTCAAAAGCAAAAGGAATTACCAATGAAGAAGGAGTTGAAAGATCAGATGTAGGGTTTCCGGGAGCCGCACCCCATATGTTCAACGGATCGCTTTCATGGGAGAACAAACGTTTTTCAGCAAGAATCTCTATGAATTATGCTTCTCATTATATTGATGAATTAGGCGGAAAGGCTTTTGACGACCGTTACTACGACAAGCAGTTTTTCCTTGATGCCAACGCTTCCTATAAAATTACCAGCCAGCTGAGAGTTTTTGCAGAAGCCAATAATCTGACCAATCAGCCGTTAAGATACTATCAGGGAATCCCAAGCAGAACAGCACAGGCAGAATACTACAGACCAAGATTTACGCTGGGGGTAAAATTTGATTTTTAAAAACATGAAAAAAATAACTTATTATATAGCAACACTTGCCATTTTTCCTTTTGTGATGAACTGCAAAGGACAGAATCAGACAGGAGAAAAACTAAAACCAACCGTTATTACAGAAACTGTCGTTCATGATACCGATGATCCTGCAATATGGATCAATCCGAAAGACACTTCTAAAAGTATCATCATCGGAACAGATAAAGACACAGATGGTGGATTGTATGCTTTTGATCTTCAGGGAAAGATTATTCGTAAAGTTTCCGGCCTTAAGCGTCCCAACAACGTTGATATTGAATATGGTTTCATCCTGAACGGAAAAAGTACGGATATCGCAGCGGTTACAGAACGTGAAACCAACAAAGTGAAACTCTATTCTCTTCCTGAACTGAAAGAAATTGGAGAATTTTCGGTATTTGATGGTGAAACAGAACGCGGCCCTATGGGAATTTCCATGTATAAAAATCCAGCAACAAAAGAAATTTTTGCTGTTGTAGGAAGAAAATCAGGTCCTAAAGAAGGCTATCTCTGGCAGTATAAACTTTCTGAAAAAAATGGAGCTGTAACCGGAGAAGTTGTCCGTAAGTTTGGAAAATACAGCGGCCTGAAAGAAATTGAAAGCATTGCTGTAGATGACGAAATGGGCTATATTTATTATTCTGATGAGCAGTTTGGAGTTCACCAGTATTATGCAGATCCGGCGAAAGGGAATGAAGAACTTTCGGTTTTTGGGAAGGGCGATTTCACTTCTGATGTAGAAGGAATTTCCATCTATCCTACTTCTAAAAAAGCAGGATATATTCTGGTCTCCAACCAACAGAATGATACTTTTAATGTTTATCTGCGAGAAAACCCGGCAAAAGGCAGAATTGCAGAAATACCGGTTTCAACTCTGGAAAGCGACGGTTCTGAGGTAACAAACGTCAACTTAGGCCCGCAATTTCCTAAAGGTGTATTTGTCGCAATGAGTAACGGCAGGATATTTCATTTATACGACTGGAGAATAATCGAAAAAAGAATTCAGTCAGAAATAAAGGCATCAAAACAGCCAAAATAAATTTTACTTTTACTTTTATTTGCCACAAATTCACTTTCGCTGTCTGTGAATTTGTGGCAATTTTCTATTTTAAAATAGTATAACAGACGCTTTATTTGTAAGTGCCGAACAATCTGTCCCAAATGGAAGTATAGAATCCAAAATTCTTCGTCTCGTCCTGATGATGATCGTTGTGAAATTTTGTAGTTCCGACAAAAAAGCGATCTAACCAAGCGGGGAAAAATTCTCTGTTCAAATGGCCTACTGTTCCCCAAATCAAGTTGATCAACAGGTAAACGGTAATAGAAATAACAGAAAAATCATGCGTCATCAATACAACTAGCATCATCAATCCAAAACCAATTGTTTCAAGAGGATGAAGAACAAAAAGACTCAGGAAATTGGTGCTTACATGTTCGTGATGTTTTCCGTGCAATATTTTGTATACAAAAGGCATATGGGCTGTGTAATGAAAAAAAAACATCAAAAGGTCCATCAGCAGTAACAAAGCGATTACTTCCAGGAAGATTTGAATTATTGACATTTTATTTCCAAGATCAATCCAGCCATTTTTCCATAAAAAAGCTCCAATTAACATCACAAGACTGTTACAGAATACAGTAAAAAGACTGAGGTAAAAGTCTGATTTTGTAATAGGATGATTCTCTTCCTGCAACTGGTTTTTCTGGCAGGTTTTGTCAATAAAAACATATAAGCCTATTGAAAAAAGATACAGGAGACCATTCATAATAAGACTGAATATCATCCACTGAGGCCAGGAAAACTGCCAAAACACATTGATATAATCAGAAAAATCAGTCTCATTAAAGTTCATAGATGCATTATAAAACGGATAACAGGGTTTCTTTAAAATTCAATATTTTAAAATCGGCAAGATCAAAATCCAGGGTTGCATTGTCATTGGTAAAAACAACCGTCCTCATCCCTGCCTCCTTTGCTGCTTTCAGCCCGGAATAACTGTCTTCAATGGCAATACAATGCTCGGGTTCCACGCCCAGTTTTTTTGCTGACGTAAGATATACAGCAGGATGTGGTTTTCCTTCTATTTCAAATTCTGATGAATGAATGGCATCAAAATAATCACGAATCTGAAGTTTTTCCAAAACAGCATCAGCCACCCGTAAAGGAGCGTTGGTAGCCAATCCAACCTTATATTCTTTCTCTTTAACCGTTTTGATAAATTCCTTTATACCATCCATAGCACAATCTTCCGAATGTATCATGTCAATCACTCTTGAGACAACTTCCTGTTCTACTGAACTCACATTCAGGTTTTCCCATGGAAATTTCTCATACCAAAACTCAGTCACTTCCTGAGTGGTCATATATTTGGTTTGCGCGGCTAATTCATCCGTTATCTGAACGCCATAGGATGAAAATACATCCATTTCTGCTTTTACCCAGAATCCTTCAGAATCCACAAGCACACCATCCATATCAAAAATTATCGCTTTCAAAGTCATCTTTCAATACAAGTATATGATGGATTACTGACTGATTTTATATACACAACGCTGCCCTCCGGAAATAATATGATCTATTCTTTCCACGGTATATTCCGGCCCGATTAATGACTGGAAATTTGACAGTTCTGCACGGCAGAATCCCTGGCATTCTGTAGCAGCAGCACATATTGGACAATGATTTTCAATCAGGAAATATTCTTTTCCTTCTTTTTTCCATTCTGCCATATATCCTTCTTTGGTTCGGGCTTGGGTAAGTACTTCAAGGCGTTTTTCCAGAGATTTTGCATTTGAAAGAGCCTTTTCATAACGATCGTGTGTATTTTTTTCCCGGTCGGTAATCAACAGATCTAATGCGTTCTCTCCTAGCAGATTTTTTACTGATCTTAAAAGCTGAACGGTAACATCGGCATGGGTATCCGGAAACTGCGCCAATCCTTTCTCTGTGAGCGTATAATAGGTTGTTGGGCGGCCAACTCCCTCACTTTTTACAGAAGGCTGAATAAGTCCTTCTTCCGCCAGGTTAAGTAAATGCTTTCTCGCACCTTCCTTTGTAATGGACAGTTCTTCGGAAATAAGGAGTGATGTAGCTTCTCCCCTCATTTTCAAAAACATCAAAATGCGATCCGCTGCCGGCTTTTTCATTTGAACAATTTTTAAGTTGTTTTATTTTTCAACAACAAATATAGTCATTTTCTATAATCTTTACCCAAACACTTTAAATCAATTATTTACAGCTATTTATAAAGTATTTTTCCAAAATATATAAAACAACCAAAAAGTTGTTTTATTAAAATATATTGTTACCTTTGTCCAACATTAATCAAAAAAATAAATGCAATGAAACCATTTACATTACCTCAGTTACCGTATGCTTATGATGCATTGGAACCCTTTATAGATAAAGAAACGATGACCATCCACCACCAACGTCATCATCAGGCTTACGTTGATAATCTGAATGCTGCTTTAGAGCAAACCAATGAGACTCATCCCGATTTGGAACTTTTGTTACAAAGAATCAGTGAATACAGCCCTGCGATAAGAAATAATGGTGGCGGCCATTACAATCACTCTTTATTCTGGGAAATCCTTTCTCCAAAGCCAAAATTACATCCTGAAGGACCACTTAACGATGCTATTTCATCCACTTTTGGAAATATTGAAACTCTTAAAGCTGAAATGAAAAAAAGCGGACTGGCTCAGTTTGGTTCCGGATGGGTTTGGCTTTATGTAAAATTCAACGGATCTCTGGCTATAAGTTCTACACCTAATCAGGATAACCCTATGATGGATGTACTTTCAATGAACAGAGGTTTTCCGATTCTTGGAATTGATGTATGGGAACACGCCTATTATCTAAACTATCAAAATAAAAGAGCAGATTATCTCGACAAATTCTGGTCTGTGCTGGATTGGTCTGCTGTAGAAAGAAAATATGAAGAAGCGCTCTTAAAAGTACGATAATAATCATCCTCTTATGAATCAGGAAATTTTCATTAACAAAGCAAAAACCTCGGGCATTATTGCTCTTGATCTTTTAGACTACAAACCTACGACCGAAATAGTGGAGCTGGATATTAAAGACCACCTCTTTATGGGAATGATTGTCAAGGAGAAGGAGTTTAAGGCATCTATTGCAGAGGTGGATTTTTCCATTTACAACGAAAAAGCAGTGGGCATCATCTGTTCTACTGAAGCGATCATCCCGCCATGGGCCTATATGTTTCTGATGGAAAAATTATCGCTGTATGCCGCGTACGTAGATTTAAACAATTCTGAAACCATTCTTCTTGATCTCTGGAAACGACGTCTGATCTATGCAGATCTTAAACACTTTAAAAACCAGAAGGTAGTAGTAAGAGCTAATGCAGATCATGATCCTGCCCTTTATCTCCTGGCGGCCGGACTTCTGAAACCTTTGGTTAAAAGTCTGATGTATGGAGAAATAGGTCTTCCAAAAGTAATTTTCAAAACATAAACAACATGAAAGCAATCATATTCAACGGATCTCTGGAAAGAAGAACTGAATCTACTTCAGGAACTATTTCAGGGTATTTAGCAGAACGTCTGAAAATGTTGGGCATCCATACCGATATTTTTACCCTTGCCGACTCTGGAATTCCTTTATTTGATGTTACTCTTACCAAAACACCACTGGCAGTAGAGCGCATGACTCAAATGTTTAGAGATGCCGAGCTTCACTTCTGGCTGGCACCGCTTTATCATGGTGGAATCCCAGGCGTTATGAAAAACTGTCTGGACTGGCTTGAAGTAACCGCCAACAATTATGATCCTTATCTCACCGATAAGACTGTAGGACTTGTTTGTTGGGCAGATGGTCTTCAGGCTATGCAGGGAATCAATGCTATGGATGCGGTGGCAAAATCCCTGAGAGCGTGGCCACTCCCCTTCAGTGTTCCTATTGTTCGATCTTCTTTATTCGATGATGATAGAAAGGCCATTTCGTCTCTCTATACAGATAAATTTAATAGACTCATCGATATTGCCACTACTAAAAAAATAGAAAAAATCACCATAAACCATTCTTAACATGATAGAAACAGATATACTGATCATTGGTGCCGGCCCTGCAGGGTTATTTACAGTTTTTGAAGCCGGGCTCCTTAAAATGCGGTGTCACATCATTGATGCATTACCCCAAATGGGCGGCCAGTTATCAGAATTATATCCCAAGAAACCCATCTTTGATATTCCTGGATTTCCAAGTGTACTGGCCGGAGAGCTGGTTGATAATCTTTATGAACAGATCAAACAGTTTGAACCAGGTTTTACCTTCAATGAAACAGCGATTCATCTACTGAAGCTGGAAGAAAATCTTTTTGAAGTGATTACAGATAAAGGAACAAAACACCGAGCAAAAGCGGTTATCATCGCCGGCGGTTTAGGAAGTTTTGAACCTAAAAAGCCTCCCATTGAAAATATTTCTGAATATGAAGATTCAGGAGTCAGCTATTTTGTAAAACATCCTGAAGATTATGCCGGCAAACGTGTTGTCATTGCCGGTGGTGGAGATTCTGCCTTAGATTGGGCCATTCATCTTGCGGAAATAACTTCTTCACTTACTTTAATTCACAGACGAAACGAATTCAGAGGGGCGTTGGATTCGGTAGAAAAGGTGAAAAAATTAAAACATGAAGGAAAGATCCATCTTATAACTCCCGCAGAGGTTATTGGACTGAAAGGAAATGATTCGTTGGAAGAAATTGTTATTGAAAAAGAAGGCTCTGTTCAAACCATAGAAACTGATTATTTTATTCCTTTATTCGGATTGGTTCCTAAACTTGGGCCTCTTGCAGACTGGGGACTGGAACTTGAAAAAAATGCAATAAAAGTAGACAACAGTACCGATTTTCAGACTAATATCCCCGGTGTTTACGCTGTTGGAGATATTAATACCTATCCATATAAAATGAAACTGATCCTTTGCGGATTTCATGAAGCAGCCATAGCCTGTCAGAGCATTTATCAAAGACTTAATCCTCATAAAAAGTTTGTATTAAAATATACAACGGTAAGCGGAATTGAAGGTTTTGACGGAACAAAAAAACAAGCCGAAAAACAAGTAGTAGCAACGATTGGCTAATCCTATGAAGAATGAAATTACAATCATCGTAACGGATCAGGAAGGAAACAAACATCCACTGATCTGCCCTACAGATATGGGACTTACCTTAAAAGATATCTGCAAGGCCTATGATCTGCCCATGGAAGCCATGTGCGGAGGAATGGCCATGTGTGCCACCTGTCATTGTTATATTCCCGATGAAAATGAGGTGCTGTCTGAAAAAAATGAGGTTGAAGAAGCCCTTCTCTCCGAACTTTTCAACACAAAAGAAACCAGCAGGTTAGCCTGCCAGATCTACCTTACCCATCAGATGGATGGAATTTCTGTACAAATTGTTGCAGATTAACAGATTAAAAATAAAAGTTTGCACAGTTTATGATATATCTAAATTGTTGAAACTGCTTTAATTAAGTTGAGTAGGGATTTCTGCAGTATCCAACTGAAGAAGTCCCTTTTTAAAACAATTGAAAAAACAAATAATATGGCTATAAAAATAACAGATGACTGCATCAATTGTGGTGCCTGTGAACCCGAATGCCCCAATTCTGCCATTTATGAAGGAGCGATCGACTGGCGCTGGAAGGATAAAACAAAGCTTTCCGGGTCTATAACTTTTCCGGACGGCACAGAAGCAGACGCTAATGCCTATAATCCAGCCATTTCTGATGATGTTTATTACATTGTTTCAGGAAAATGTACGGAATGTAAAGGTTTCCATGAAGAACCTCAATGTAAGGCAGTATGTCCTGTAGACTGCTGTGTAGATGATCCTGATCACCGGGAAAGTGAAGAAACATTATTAAATCGTCAGAAATTCATGCATGAAACTTAAAAACTATTACACATTAAGTACAACCCACTAATTATTTGTAACAATAATTCAATTTTCCATACTTATCGGGAAATAAAATATCATTAATAATTTAAACACCCTATTATAAATTATGAAACCGATATTACTTTTTCTCGTGTTGCTGCCTGTTTTCTTATTGAGTCAGACAGATGTTCAGAAAATTAAAAACGAATATGTCCGACTGATAGAAAAATCCAACTATGGCAACAATCCTAAAGCCGGAAAATATTACGACGTTAATGGAATCAGGATGTATTGTGAAACCTATGGCCAGGGCCAGCCTTTGCTTCTCATCCACGGAAACGGTGGCTCGATTGTAGATTTTTCCAAACAAATCCCTTTTTTTTCAAAAAAATACAAAGTGATTGTTGCCGACAGCAGATCGCATGGAAAATCAATAGACAAAGGAGATGCGCTCACCTATGAAATAATGGCCGATGATTATGCAGAGCTTCTGCACAAAATGAAGATTGATTCCGCAATGGTTATTGGCTGGAGTGATGGAGGAATCAACGGACTTCTGTTGAGTATGAGACACCCGGAAAAGGTAAAAAAACTTATTGTAACAGGGGCTAATCTACGACCTGATTCTTCTGCAGTGCAGAAGGATGTTTTCAAAAGAGTAAATGCTAATTATACGAAATTCAAAGATCAGTTTGCCACCAAAAAGGACAAAACAGATCTGGATTATCAAGTTCTCAAATATAAAAGATTATTGAGTGAACAGCCCAATATTAATCCAAAAGAGCTACATCGAATTAGCATTCCTGTTTTGGTGATCGGCGGAGATCATGATGTTATAAAACCGGAGCATACCCTGGAAATTTTCAGAAATATTCCCAAAGCCAATTTGTGGATTTTGCCCAATTCCGGGCACAGTACATTAATTGTGTATACAGATGAGTTTAATACAAAAGCGGATACTTTTTTCAACACAAAATTCAGAACCATCCAAGACCGGGATCGTGAATTTTAATCATAAAAAGGGTCTTACCAAGTCTGTATGATAGGTGTAGCCTTTGTCAATTTTATATTTATATTTCTAATCAACAGAAAAGACGGGTGTGAATCCGTTTTTTTTCATTCATAAACCGATGTTTAGAACGTTTAGATCATCAATTTTCCAAAAATATGTAATCAAAGAAATAGAACGATACGTTTTATCTTTTCAAACAATAACAAAAGAAGAAAGACTTTTCTCAAGATTATTCAACTCATTGATCATTAAACACAATTTGGCTATGATCTTAAGAGGATTCAAAAATGATCACAAAGCTCAGTATTGTGTTTTATTTTATAAATTTGCCAACCGGATTATTTGATTTTTTTATATATAAGAAGGAAGATTTCTCCATGAAAAAAGACTCTGGATTATCTTAATAAAGAGAACATATTCAAAAAGATCAAAAAGGATACTGTCCTATACAATTTAATATTAACTGATATCATCGAGATATAAATGAACAATTACAGACATTTTATTATTTATGCACTCAGCATGTTCTTATTCTTTTTAAGCATTGATTCGCTGAAAGCTCAGGAACACAAAATGGACCGCCCTTCTGTACATGGTATGCTACTGCTTGGCAATAGTTCCCTCTATGGTTCTCATTTACCCATGTTTCACAGTCCGCACGATTATCAGGTATTATTACAGTTAAGCATTAACGATAAAGACAAAGTAGCCTATATTAAAGATCGGATCGGTCATCCTGACGAGAAAGTATATACCTTAGAGCCAGAAGTTTTTGTTTTGCCGGAAATTCTTGAAAGTAGAAAATCGTTTAAGGGAAATATTTATAGAGGTCATTTTGAACGTGGTGGAGTCGAAATTTTGAAAAACATCGAAGTACATATTGATAAAATCCTTTATTTTAAAAAATTAAATCCTTTAGCAACAAAGGACAAGCTTCCCACTTATTTACTATTTGGAGATCAGAATGAACAGTTTATAGCCCATTCCATCAAAGCCCAACCGGATTTTGATCAATTGCTAAGCACACAGACAAAAAACACTACAGTTCTTGATTCATTGAAGAAAGGAAAGGTTGTTGAGATTCAACTTCCGGATTTTGATTATAAGAAAACATATTTGAAAAAGGAATCAGGACTGTTATTAAATGGCGAAAAACTGAACATTACTAACTCTCAGCAGATTTATATTGAATTTGATGATTTAAAGTAACCTCATCAGAAGATCTTAAAGAATATTATATTTCAATTTCGGCGGGCTTTCAGCCCGCCGAAATTCTATCATTTATTGACTTTATTGATCAGCCAAAGCTTATTCTCCTTTCAATTCGCTGTATATTTTTTGAGTAAAAGGAGCTTCCACATCCAACTCTTTGGCATACTGCAAAATAGCTCCTGCAAACAGTTCCAGTTCGTTCTCTTTTTTTCCCGAATTAATATCAAGCTGTAACGAGGTTGGGGTTTCAAAAGGAAATGTAGCCGCTTTTTCAAAGGTTTTCTCAATGATATCTTCTTCCAGCTTAATTCCTTTTCTGTCTGCAATGACCTTCATTTCTTTCATAATTTCTGTGGCTTGATGCTTCTGTTCTTGATCTGCACAAACGGTTCCTATGGAAGAATTGTGCTTTGCAGTTACCAATCCGAAACTTGCAATAAAGAAAAATTTGGTCCAGATATCCGACAGTGAATTCTCTTTAAAATCAAAATCAATTTTACTTTCAGCAAGCATATCTGTAATCCAGTTTACATCTACCGAAAAATTCTGAGGATCTCTCCCGACAATCATTTTTCCGGCTTTTCCTTTATGTTCTACCGTTCCTCTGTTCTTAATGTGGGAAGCAACATAGATACAGGTAGGTAATATGGTATTTTTTGGTATTACTTTTCGAATTCTGTCATAAATATCAGCTCCATTCATCATCGGAAGCAAAACAGTATCCGTATCAATCACTTCTGAAAGCTGTCTGCATACATTTTCCAAATCATATTCTTTTACACAGATGAGAACCAGGTCAGGATTTTTGATCTCTGCGATGTGTTCTGCTATAACATTGGGATAAGTTCTGTCATTAGGATGCTCCGGAGACAGAAGAATGAGGCCGTTTTCTTTTACTTTATTATAAGTTTCTCCTCTGGCTACGAAAGAGATTGTATATTTTTCGGAAACTTCATTGGTCTGATTTATTTTAAATCCAAAATATCCTCCTACTCCCCCTAATCCTACAACGACAATATGTTTTTTGTTCATGAAATTATTTTTGACAAAGATGAATGAGAAATATCAAATGATCACTTGACAAATGAAAAGAAATTATATTTTATGGATCTCCCGTCTTATCCGGCTCAGAGAGCTGTCTTTAATTCCCAGATAGGACGCAATGATTTTCAGAGGAACGTGGCGGAATATATCCGGGTCTTTCTTCATCAGATTGGCATATCTTGTGGAAGCTTTTTGACTGGCCATTTCAATCAGCCGGTCGTGAATATTATAATAATTGAGAACAAAAAGAAGTCTGCTGAATTCTCTGAATTCAGGGATATTATGAAAATTATGCTGAACATTTTCCAGACCTGTTTCCCAGAAAACACAGTCGGTAACGGTTTGATACACTTCCTTGGCAGGCTGCTGTCTGAAAAAGGATAAAAAATCATTCACAAAACACGGCGCCGCATAAATATGAGTGGTAATTTCCTCATTATCTTCGTTGATGATATAAGATCTTACATATCCTTTCTCCAAAAAGAATGTTTTGGTACTGATAACGTCTTTGTCCAGCAGCACGGCGTTGGCTTTCAACTCAAAATGTCCGAATGTTTCCGTTATCTTTTCAACCACCTCATCTTTAATGCTGAATAACGAGTGAAAATAGGTATTAAGTAATGATTTATCCATTAATAATAGAATAATAAATCTGTTTAAATGATCTAAAATAGTGATAATTCTTTGAAAAAGATGACAACCGGGAAAAGATAAGAATATTGAGTAGGAAGTCTGAAGAAAGAGAATGCATCTTACTCTCAGAATGGGTATGTGTGAAAAAAGTTAAGTCTTTACCCTATGAATATGTAAAGACTTAAATTTTTTCGATATACTTATCAACATTAAGTACAAAATCATTTTATCAGTTATGGGAAACCGTAACGGTATTCAACATGAACAACTGATTTTTTCACTTTCGATAAAACCTTTACTTTTCCAGCATCGTAAAGTCATTATTTTTAACATTATAGAAATAGTGCATCCCATTGCACGAACAAAAACAAAAGAACACAAAACAATGATATTCAAATACATAATTTCAAATTACCTCTAATAAATATCATTTAATTTCTATCGAAAAATTTTAAATTTCATCCTGATTTTGAACATTTTTAAGAGGTTTTTGGTTAGAACATGAACAGATAAAAGTTCTACATTTGCTGTATCGATGAAGAAGTCCTTCCACATATCACTTATTTTTCTGCTTATCCCGTTTTTCACTGTAATACTGGGACTTGTCAGCAGCAAAAAAAGTATCGGCAATGTATATTCTTCACCAAATAAAGTGGGTGTAAGTGTTTCTGAATCTCTTCAGCAGCATGACGTTTCATTTGTTGCTTCTCTTACAGAAAACGACTTTGATATCGATAAGACTTTCTGGGATGTCCCTTTTATTATTTTTGGAAAAAATACATTTTTCTGGGGAACATCATTCCATTCTAAACCGACAGTACATTGTGTTTCAGAGTCTGTACACGATTATCATCTTCCCCGGTATCTTTTATTTCATAATTTAAAGATCACAATCTGATCCTTTCCCATAATAATTCAGGCAGCAAATAGTATTCTTAAACAAGTTGCAGCCAATTTCTCATAAAGGTTATCTGAAAAACACCGGATAATCAGTTTTCACCTATAAAAATATAAGCTATGCATGAATTGAGTATAGTGAAGGATATTTTTGACACTTTGGAAGAGCATTATGATGCTAAAGTTGAAGATATCCAACAGGTTCAGGTAACGGCAGGACTCCTCTCCAATGTACAGCCTGTCCTTATCCAGAATGCATTTGATGCATTTATTACCGATCATCCCCATTATCAGGAAATGGAACTTGAAGTTCTGGTAAATGATATTATTGCCCACTGTGAACGGTGTAGGAAAGACTTCAATGTCAGGTACCACCGCTTTGTCTGTGACGACTGCGGAACGGCTTCTTCGAATATTGTTCAGGGTAACGAACTCTTTATTTCAAAAGTAATTTTTAAACAAAAAAATCATTAAAATATGTCAACAGCAAACCCAAAAAGTTTAGGTAACCGTGTAGGATCCGTTCAATGTGATAACACGACTCTTCATTTATTAAAGGCCAACGATTTTGTAGCCAAAGCTATCAGAGACCGTTTAAAAGGCATTTGTGTCATCAATGTATGCTCCTCTCCGGGATCAGGAAAAACAACCCTGATGCAGGAAACAGGAAAGCGTCTGTCTCAGGATCTTAATATTTCGATTCTTGTCGGTGATCCGGAAACCGAACGTGATGCCATCAGAATGCGCGAAGTGGGAATCAATGCACTTCAGATTGTAACCGGAGGAATGTGCCACATTGAGGCTCAGATGATTTTGCAGGCTTTGGATCATATCGATCTGGAAGGGATTGACCTTTTATTCATCGAGAATGTAGGAAACCTTCTGTGCCCTTCAGCTTTTGATCTTGGAGAAGATTACCGTGTTACTCTTCTGGCTTCTACGGAAGGAGATGATAAACCGAAAAAATATCCACGCATGTTCTTGACCAGCGAATTGATGCTTGTCTCCAAAGCAGATCTTCTTCCTTATGTTCCTTTCTCTGTAGAAGCGGTAACAAAAGATGCCCATGAAGTAAACCCTAACCTTGAAGTAATGACCATCAGCACCTTAAACGGAGACGGTATTGAAGAATGGTGCAACTGGCTGAAAGAAAAGGTAAAACTGAAAAAAGAAAGTGCTGCTCAAGAGGCGTAATGTATGGAAATACTACAGCCAATCGTAATAGATGAAGTAAAGCCAAGAGAAAACCTGAATGATTCTCATCCTGACATTCTGGAACTCGAATGGTTTGAAAATAAAAAACAAAAACTGACCCGGGTTACCAGATCTGGGACAGTTTTAGAACTCAGATTGGGAAATCTTAAAGAATGGCAGCAGGGAGACCGGCTATACAGTCATGAACAGCAAGTTGCAACGATCTATTTTAAAACCTGCCTTACCATATGTTTTGTTCCTCAAAATGATACCGAAGCCGCAGATTTCTGTTATTTCATAGGAAATCAACACCTTCCTGTATTTGTTATTTCAGACCAACATTTCGCGGTCCCTTATGACGGCCGGCTGTACGAGCAGCTATCGGTGAAATATGGGCCCCGTCTAGAGCTTAAGGATGCACAACTTTTATCTGCCCAATCATTACGTTATCTCGTCCAAAAAAGAACACATGAAAATTAAAACCCTATTCATTACAACTTTTTCTGCCATTCTACTGGTTTTACAAAGTTGTAATAAACCAAAGAATTCGCCTTCAACAGAAACTTCAGCTTCTACAGAAGTAACAGCAACAGACAGCAGAGGTAAAAAAATTACGCTGCCTCATGAAGCTATGCGGATTGTTATTCTCTATAATGCACTTGTAGATGATGTTTATATGCTGCAGGCAGGAGAAAAAATTGTCGGCATTCCACAGCAGGTTTATGAAACGGAAGACACTTACCGTTTTCTTTCCAAACTGGATAGCAGGATTAAAAATAAAAGCATCGCAACCCCTACTTTTGGAGGGCAGTCCAGCAATGCAGAAAGTATTGTAGGGCTAAAACCTGATCTGGTCCTTACATTCAGTACCGATGAAGATAATATCACACAAATTGAAAACCTGGGAATTCCTGTCTTTACTTTCTCGTCTTTAAACGATGAAAAAATTCTGGATGAACTTAAAAATGTAGGGAAACTTCTGGGAAAGCAAAAACGAGCTGAAGAAATCACTCAATATGTTACTCAGGAAGTAAACAAAATGAAATCTTCTCATAGCAGTTCTCCTAAGAAGATCTACTATGCATGGTCTAAAGGACGCATTATGTCTACTTCAGGAAAAGGAAGCCTTATTGATATGGCAATAACCCTGTCAGGAGCTCAAAATGCCTGTCCGGTTCCAGTGGAAGCACCCAATATCAGTGCCGAAACGATGTACAAATGGAACCCTGATCTGATCGTATTATGGAACTCAAAATTATCTGATGTATACAGCCTTAAAGAATTGGCTGCACTTCCTGCAGTAAAAAACAAACAGGTGTTTGTAATGTCTCCTTCTTTTCCTTATGACCCGCATACGGTAAAATTTATGCTGTTTGCCAAACAGCTTCGTCACTGGTGCATGCCAGAATATACCCAGGAACAACTGGACCAGGATGTAGCGAAGGCATTTGAGATCATCTATGGTAAAAAAGGACTGATCTGATGATAAATACCATCAAAAAAGGATCTTTACTGATTATAGTTCCTCTACTGCTGATCATCGTTTCGCTCATTATAGGTTCGAGTCAGAATATCAGCCTGGGGGAACTCTTTCATCATATTGCGCTGGAAACAGGTCTGTCTACAGACCAGGCTTTATTACAGGGAAGTTTACATACTATTTTATGGCAGGTCCGCTTGCCACGAATTATCCTCACTTTTCTGGTAGGTGCCTCACTAGCTTCTGCGGGAGGTGTACTACAGGCTGTTTTCAGAAATCCGATTGTAGATCCTTTTACATTAGGAATTTCTTCAGGTTCTGCTTTCGGAGCAGCATTGGCTATGTTGTTTCCTGTAATGGCCGTAAATGTTTCTGCCTTTATTTTTGGAGTAGCAGCCGTGGGAATCACTTATCTGGTTTCATATGCAGGTGCCAAAACCTCTATTGTAAGCATGGTTCTTGCAGGGATGATTGTTTCAGGAGTGTTCACTGCTTTACTGACTGTACTACAATACCTCAGCGACCCTTATAAGTTGCAGGCGATTGTACAATGGACAATGGGAAACCTTCATACCGCTTCGTGGCAGAAAGTGTATACGGCATTGTTCCCGATCCTTGCGGGATTATTGATCATCATTATATTCCGCTGGAAGCTAAACCTTCTGGCATTAGGAGATCATGAAGCCATGGCTGTGGGAGTAAACCCTTTTGTATTAAAACTGGTCTTCATGGCAGTAGCAACAATGATCACAGCTTCAGCGGTGGCTGCGGTAGGAGTAATCAGTCTGTTCGGATTGATTGTACCTCACATCAGCAGAATGATTTTTGGCCCTAATAATAAGATTACAGTATGGGCCAACATCAGTATCGGCGGAACTTTTTTGCTCCTGATTGATGATTTTTCCCGTACCGTATTGCCTTTTGAAATTCCGATCGGAGTCTTTACCATGATTATCGGAGCGCCGGTTTTCATCTATTTAATGCGTCGAAATGCTATAAACTGGAACTCATGAATTCAATTATTTCAATCGAACAGCTTTCTTTCGGCTATGGAAACCATGAGGTGCTGCAGAATATAAGAGCTCAGTTTCCCAAAGGAAAACTGTCTGTCATCCTGGGAAGGAACGGAAGCGGTAAATCTACCCTATTTAAAATCATTGCCGGTCTTGAAAAAAACTACCAGGGAAATGTGTGGATTGGAGATAAAGAACGACGAAAAATTAAAATAGGAACTTCTTCCCCTGTTCGTCTTGGTTTTTTAAATCAAATTCATCAAACGACTTTTCCCTTTTCGGTATTGGATGTAATATTAACGGGAAGAGCTTCATTTTCAAGATTTTCCCCTAAAAAATCGGACTATAATGAAGTGGAAAATATCCTGTTGAAATTTAATTTAAACCACCTTAAAGATAAACCTTACACTTCTCTTTCCGGCGGAGAACGGCAATTGGTTCTTCTGTGTAGGGTAATGGTTCAGAAACCTGACATCTTGCTGTTGGATGAGCCAACCAATCATTTGGATCTGCATTATCAGGTCGCTGTTTTGGAAGCAATACGCCAATTGGTAAAGGAAGGTACTACGGTTTTATGCGTGATGCATGACCCGAATCTGGCTTTTCTTTTTGGAGACGAGTTCTTCGTCATGCAGAATCACAATCTTGTGGCCGTTCAATCTTTGGAAAAAGAGGAATTACATCAACTTCTGGAAGACACTTATGAATTGCCTTTACTGGGACTGGACAACCAGGGAACTCCAATATTTACACCTTTATTAAAGTAAAATATATGAAAAATCGTGAAGAAATAATGATTTCGTTAGTAGAAGATTACCATGTTTTCGAAGTATTGCCTTACGTTATGGAATTCAGACGGCAGCTGTTTCCTTTACTTGATCCTTTAATCATTCCTAAAGATCTGGTTAATTTCGAGCAGAACTATCTGCAGTCTTTGACGGGAGCATTCCTACAGGCCCGAACAAAAGACGGAAAACTGATTGGTTCGATCGGTATGATGCCTTATGACTACCGTTTTCCCCACCTTGATATTGATAAAGAAACCACTGTAGAAGTGGCCAGACTATTCGTGAACCCGGAGTACAGAAGAACCGGTATTGCCACCCGTTTATTCCAGGAGCTTGCCAATATTGCCAAACAAAAAAATATAAAGCGTTTATACCTTCATACCCATCCATTCCTTCCGGGAGCTTATAATTACTGGTTACAACAGGGTTTCGAACTTATGAAATCCTGTTATGAGGGAACCTATCCTACATTTCATATGGAACTTATGATTCCAGCACAACAATAAATAATACACAGAAAAATACATGAACACAACTAAAAAAGCATTATGCATCAATGGTATAATGCTCCTCCTTCCATTGGCCTTATCCGCACAGGAAACCCATTCTATTTTCGGAAAAGTTCTGAATCAGGAGGGGAAAATAATCTCCAACGCTACCGTTTCTCTCCAACAGGGAAGTTCAACAATAACGAGTAAAGATGGGAAATTTCAGTTTGACACTCCTATTCAATATCCGGCCCAACTTATGATTAATGCCAAAGGATATTCAGAATCGAATATTACCCTGGATTCTCTTTCCTATGATGATAAAAATGGAATAACCATACGACTGGCAGAAAATCACACCAATATTCAGGAAGTTCTGATCACAGCGCGCAGAAATAATTCTTATCTCACCAATAATTTAGAATTAGGAGGTAAATTTTCGGGAAATCTGAAGGATCTGCCTCAATCGGTTTCTATTGTAAGCAGCGAATTTATGGAAGATAAGCAAGCATATACCACCCGTGAAGTAGCACAGGATCTTGCGGGAGTAACTACAGCTTCCTCTTATGATGATCTTATTATCCGTGGTTTTAAAAGTGGTTATGAGACCGGAATCCGTCTTGTCAATGGCTTGCGTTCAGGATATAGCTACGGGAACAGTTATTACCGTTCTCCCTTAACCATCAACCTGGAGAGTGTTTCTGTTTTAAAAGGCCCCGGAGCTTCATTATTTGGAGACATTACTCCTGGAGGAACCATCAATATGGTTACTAAAAAACCTTTGGATCAGCAAAAAGGATCTGTTAATTTTTCTGTTGGAAGTTTTCAGACAGTCCGTACAAGCATTGATCTGACGGGCCCTTTAGATAAGGAAAAGAAAGTACTTTACCGTTTGAATGCAGGATATGAAGACACCAAAACCTTCAGAAATGTCAATCAGCAGAAAAACTTTATGATTGCGCCATCATTTACTTTTAAACCTTTCGACGGAACACAAGTGGATATCGATTTGGTATATGATCAGTTTCATGGCTATCTGGATCGTGGAATGGGTTTAAGAAATAATGATTTCTATGCTCTTCCCCGCTCTTTCACCCTAAGCCAGCCATCAGATTTTTATAATACCAAAACATTGTCATTCAGTGCCAGACTCAGTCAGAGATTGACTCATAACCTGTCGTTGAATGCCAGTTACATGAAATCTATTTATCAGGAAGATGTGAATGAGCACCGTACTCTCAACAGTTACGCAGATGCTCCTAACAATACGATTATGAATATGCGTTTCTTCGATCGTCATGGAAAGGATTATACGGATAATTCGGTAGTTTACTTTAAGTGGGACCTTACCGGAAAGGCAATTGAAAATCATATCATTGCGGGAGTAGATTATGCACAGTATGAAGGAGACAGCAACAATCAGCAGCGTGAAGCAAGACAACAAAAGATCGACGGAAAGATTGTTCCGCTGACATTTGATCTTAATAATCCTACTTATACAATTCATGATCTAAGCAATTATGTATGGCTGCCACAAGGTAGTTATCCTTTCTTAAGTCCTTATAAAACAACCGGAATTTATGTTCAGGACCAGATCTCTTTTGACAGGCTGAAACTGATTCTGGGACTTCGCCACGAACATTATTATTCTGAAACAATAAGCAGCGCTACCACCCGTTACAGCGGTACCCAAAATGCATGGTTACCCCGAATTGGATTAACGTATCAGATCAATGACAAGATCAATTATTTTGCAAGTTATTCACAAGGGTTTGCTCCTGTAGGGGCCAATTTCATCCAGAATTATCAGGATTATGGCGCCGACAAGCCTTTCACTGCCGAGCATAGTTTTCAGATCGAAACAGGTCTTAAAACCGGATTCTTCAAAAATCAGCTTCAGATGGATCTTTCTCTTTTCCAGATTGAAAGAAAAAATATGCTGATTGCTACAGGAGAAATAAGCCCAACTGGGTTTCCAGTGTATAGACAATCGGGAAATGCAGTTTCAAAAGGTGTTGAACTTGATATCCGCGGTCAGCTTACCAAGGAGTTTCAGGTGATGGCAAATTATACCTATAACGATACAGAGGTAAAAGCTTCTTCTATCGCTTCTGAAGTAGGGCAGGCTTTACCTGGGGCGCCTAAAAATATGGCAAGTATGTGGTTGAAGTATGTCTTTTCAGCGCACGCTTTAAAAGGTCTTGGTTTTGGGGCCGGTGTCTATTATGTAGATACAAGACGTATGGACAACAGCATTGGAAAAGACAGTGCCGGAAATGCACTTTGGGGCGAATGGCCTTCCTATACGACCGTTAATGCAGCCGTTTATTACCATATTGGAAAAATGAAAATGTCAGTAAACGTCAATAACGTTTTTGACAAGTACTATTTCCTGGGTGGGTTTGATTATACCCGCGCCTTCCCCGGAGCTCCAAGGAATGTAATGGCTTCTGTAGGATATTCTTTTTAATTTATTTTTTTTACTCTTGTTAAGACCTGGACCGTTTGATAACAGTCCGGGTTTTTTGTATTCTTAATTGTTCTAATAATTGATACCATGATGATAAAAACTATGTAATTAATCTCTTATTTAACTTCACAACAGAATATTTACTTCCAGCCTCCTCCTAATGCCGCATACAGATTAACCATCGCCTGCAACTGCTGGAGCTTATCTGTAACAGCATTCTGTCTGGCACTCGGAAGGCTTTGTTCTGAAGTTAAAACGTCTGTATAATTGGTTGCGCTGGTATATTTCAAAGTTTTTTAGTGAAGTATACCGCTTTTTCGAGATTGGTAATCTGCTCTTTATGGGAAGAAAACTTTTCCTCCACCATCTGATATTGATACAAAGCAAAGGCTCATGAAAAATATATCTTTCCAGATCATAGTAATCCGATTGCTGTGGTTTGACTATTTTTGTAAGACGGTATAAATCTCAATAATTATGCACAATGATTTCACCTTCAATTTTATAGAACCAGATGAGATAATTGCTGATTTTGTAGAAAATCTGGGAACATTTTATAATCAGTCGGACGAACCTAAAGAAGTGGTTATTATTCCTGATGGAAGGGTTGATCTTTTCTTTTCGCAATCTCCCTCTGAGCCATTTCATGCTACTCTTATCGGGCTGGAAACTTATCCTGAGCAAAGATATATTCCAGCCCATGCTCATGCTTTTATTATCAGTTTTAAACCTCTTGCTGTTGAATATATTTTAAAAACATCTATTGCCGATCTCCTCAATACAGGAAAAGATCTCCCGGAAGGCTTCTGGGGCTTTGAATTATCTGATATTCAAAATTTTGAAATATTCTGCACAAAAGCTACCGGGAAAATAAAAGAACTCCTTCCTTCGAACCTGGACGAAAGAAAACGCAGACTTTTTGAATTGATCTATTCATCAAAAGGCGAGATGAGTGTAAAGGAACTGTCAGAGAATATTGGCTGGAGTAGCCGACAAATTAACCGTTATTTTACCAAACATCTGGGATTGTCGTTAAAGGCTTATTCAACGATCTTACGATTCAGAGCTTCATTGGAACACATTGCACAGGGTAAACTTTTTCCTGAGCTTAATTATACCGATCAGAATCATTTCATTAAAGAAGTGAAAAAATTTTCGGGAGTGGCACCGAAAGAATTATCAAAAAATCAAAACGACCGATTTGTACTATTATCAGTGTTGAAGGGAAAGTAATTTTGTCCTGTAAAATTTAAATTAAAAATGTTGATAAACAATAAATCAATAGCCATTGTTGGTGGAGGTCCTGCCGGACTTACATTAGCAAGACTTTTACAATTGAAAAACGCAACTGTAAAAGTATATGAAAGAGATCGTAATCAATTTGCACGTGTACAGGGTTCTCCGCTTGATATGCACGAAGATTCTGGATTGGCTGCTATACGAAAAGCTGAACTTCTGGATGAATTCAAAAATACTTTTCGTCCTGGAGCAGATAAAACACTGATTATGAATAACAAGGGAGAAATTCTCTACAGTGACCACGAGACAAAGCCTGAAGAAGATTTTGGTGCCGAACATTTTCGCCCCGAAATAGACCGTGGGCCTTTAAGAAATATGCTTCTGGGATCTCTACAGCCTGAAACGGTGGTATGGGACAGTCATTTTATATCTATGGAACCCCAAGATGAAGGTTGGCTTCTCCATTTTAAAAACGGAACATCAGCCTATGCAGATCTTGTGATTGCTTCGGATGGGGCCAATTCTAAAGTCCGTCCTTATCTCACGAATAATAAACCTGTTTATTCCGGTGTTATTATGCTGGAAGGAAATATTTCCAAAGAAAACGCGCCCCATATTGATGCTTTGATTCAAGGGGGTAAAATAATGGCTTTTGGAAATACAAAGAATATACTGCTTGGGCAGAAAGGCAATGGAGATCTGGGTTTCTATGCCAGTTTTAAAGCTGATGAAAATTGGCCTACCGACAGTGGGCTAGATTTCTCAGATACCAGACAGCTTCTAGAATGGTTTAAAGAAAAGTATTCTGACTGGAGCGAAATCTGGACTGAACTCTTTGAAAATGCAACCACTCCTTTTATCCCACGTCTTATTTATTATATGCCCTTGGATCAAACCTGGGAAACGATGCCGAATGTAACGCTGATGGGAGATGCCGCGCATGTTATGCCACCATTTGCAGGAGAAGGAGCTAATATGGCGATGCTCGATGCCCTTGAGCTCAGCGAATATTTAACAGATACTTATTATCCTACGTTGAAAGAAGCGATTACCGCCTATGAGATAAAAATGCGTAAAAGAGCAGCCATTGCAACACAGGAATCTCTTGAAAATGGAGAACGCATGCATTCTGAAAAAGCTTTGGAAACTATGCTGGAATTCTTCAACGGACATTCTGCAGAACAGGAAGAAAAATAAATGTACAGACTTCAATATATTCATCATAAAAGGCTGTTTCAATTTTTGAAACAGCCTTTTTCCCTCTTAAAAAATGTCTCCCATTCAACGTGATCCCGGAAGAAATTGTGTTAGTTTCTGATTATATTTAGCACAACTTTTAAAATTTTAATTTGCTACGAGAGCTCATTTTATTTTCGTAATTAATACAGTCTAAATGTAGATTAAAATTTTTAAAAATATGAAAAAGCACCTACTACACTCATACAGCACTTTTATAAAACACTGTATATCAATAATAAAAAAACTATAAAATCCGATAGTAAAAATTATACTCTATAAAATAGTGAATGAAAAATATTTGGCTGTGAAATTTGTTCAATCTCATCATAAGTTCATTAAGCAGCTATCTTAAAATGATTCATGCCACTTTTGGGTAATATCTAAAAAAAATCGCCTACTCAATAACTACTCTCCGTTTCTTTTTTCCCAGATTTCCAACGCTGATAATTTGAATTAAGTTGAACTCAGAATATATTTTATTAATAAAATTGGGTTCTCCTCTTGAAGAAATTAAGAATTTTCAACACAAACAATAATCAATTAATTATCAATATATTGAGCCATTAAATTTCAGATGTAGTACCCGTGTAGTAGTCGTATTTTTTCTACTTTGTCAAAAAATTTTCAAATTTGAATATAAGACCACTACAAAATGACGAGTGGTGAAAGGAGAATATTTCGAATACTGTCTGATGTGATGATCGGACAGTTTTTTTTTTGAATTAATTCAATTCATCAAAAAATTGGTAAATATCTACTTCTGTAGGAATATTCAGTTTTTTTCTGATCCTGTATTTCTTCTGCTGAACGGTTCTATGCTGAACCAAAGTATAGCTTGCAATTTCTTTAGAAGTAAAATGAAGTTTGAGCATGGCGCAAAAAGCGAGTTCTGAACTTTCAAGGCTTGGATTAATGTTAAGAAGCTGCTCTACAAAATTAGGATAAGCTTCTCTGAAACGGATCAAAAATTGTGGATCATTGTTTTTTGCCAGCTCCATAATCTCATCTTGAGTGTTATCATTAATCTGGATTTTCAGACTCTCAGCCTCTGTTCTAAGGACTGCTTTTCTTTTCTTTAATGAACTGATAATTCTCCATGCATATATTCCCAGCATCGAAAAGCCTGCTAATAAAAAAATAAGAGCCCATTGGATATTGTTTTTATGCTTTTCTGAATCTTTTTTGGTTTCCGAAATGAAAGATTCCATATCCTGATTGATGGTTGCCAATAAAGCGGTATTGGTCTTATTTTTGGCTTCGGTATAAGCGTTCAGATAATAATAGGCTTTTTCTTTGTCACCCAAATGATCGTATACGGTTCTGAGATCGTTATAAATATATTTACCGTAATAGGCATAAATACGTTTTGTTTTCTCATTTATTTTCAATGCTTTATGAAGATATCCTTCTGCTTTTTCATATTGCTGATCCGCAATATAATATTCTCCCATAATGGTATTGGTGTAGAGTGCAATACCATCTTCTTTGCCTCTCTCATTGGCTTTGCTGTAAGCATTTGTAATATATTTATAGGCAGAATCTTTATTTTTATACATATAAATATAATCGCTTATCGCACAATCTGCCAACCCGGAATTATCTAGCTTTCTGGCCTTCTGGAAAAACTCCAGGGCTTTTTTCTTCTGCTTTTTCTGGATGAGATAAGTAGCCTGTCTGAGATAAATATTAAAAAGGATATTATTTTTAAGAGCGTGGTTCTGTTCTTTTTCTATATAATCCAGCGATTGTTTATTATACAGGAAGGCTTTGTCCAGTCTCTTCAGTTCCATATTGAATCGACCGTAAACATTATAGAATATAGCCTGATGAACATTATTTTTCGAATGCCTCAATATCTTTTCTGCATCTTCAAAAAACGTCTGGGCTTTTTGGTAATTTTCCAGTGAGATATTGACTTCTGCCAGGTTGATATAGCAAAGTGCTTTTCCATCTTCATAGCCAAGCTGGTCTGCTTTTTTATAGTATTTTTTGTTAAGACTGACAAGAGAATCATAATCACCAGCGAGCCTAAACTCTTCGTTACTTTTCATCAAAGTAACATCAAAACTTTTCTCATAGTCCTTGGAATCCGGATTACATGAAATTGAAATAATTAATAAAACATAAAAAAAGATACGTGTCATAATGCTTTCTCCATTTCGACTTAGTTGGTATAAATTATGGTTTAAAATTAGTTTTCGGTATTAAATGGTATTATGTTTTTTTAAAATTTTTGAAGCAATTCATCGTTTCAAATGATCGAAAAACTCATAAATATCTTCTTCTCCCGGGATATTCAGTCTTTTTCTTATCCTATATTTTTTTTGTTGTACAGATTTATGTTGTACAAAAGTATATTCCGCAATTTCCTTGGAAGAAAAATGCAGTTTCAGCATTGCGCAAAATGCCAGTTCTGAGTTTTCAAGATCAGGATTGATTTTCAAAAGAGCATTGATAAATTCCGGGTCTAATTCCTTGAATTTCATTAAGAATGAAGAATCATTTTTCCTGACTAATTCTATCACTTCCTGTAGTATCTTGTTCTGAACATGGTCTTTTAGTTGTTCTGTTTCCTGTTTCAGGGTTGTTTTTTTATTTTTCTGCTTTTGTATTACTTTCTGAATGTAAATCCCTGATATGGTGATTGCTGCCGTAGACAAAGCAATAAATAAAGGAAGTTCATTTTTATGCCAGTCTGAATCTTTTTTAATTTCGGAAATAAAATCTTCTGTGGCTTTATTCATCGTCGCTACCCTGGCAGCATCCAGACGGTTTTCTTCTTCCATGTATTTTTTCAGGTAATAGTAGGCTTTGCCCCCATCATTCTTTTTCTTGTAAAGTTCTGCCAAAGATTTATACACGCCATTGATGTGGGAAGAATAGGTACGTCTGGTTTTGATATTGATTTCCAGAGCTTTTTTAAGGGCTTTCTCTGCATTTTCATTATCATTGATCTCACTGTAATAGTAACCCATCGTATAATATACCCAGAGAGATTCCACATCACTTGTTTTATAGCTCAGCATCAGTTCATCGGCTTTTACAATATAAGGTTCTGCTGCTTTTGCCTGATGCGTAAACAAATAATATTGCCCCACCATACAATTCGTATATGCTGAATTTTCAAGTTTGTTTCCTTTTATGAATGATTTTAAGGATGTTCCCAACCACCCTTTCCAAGCAAAATAAATTCCTTTATTCACGTACAGTCTTGGAAGAAGCTTAGCACTCAAACTTGATTTTTTGGCTTTGCTTAAGTACATAAATGCTTTGTTATTGCAATCTATAGCTTTATCATACTGCTTGAGGTGAGAGTAATACTGACTGTAATCGTCATAAAATGTTGCCTGATGGTAGGTATTTTCAGAGTCCTGAAGCTCTTTTGAGGCTTTGTTAAAGAAAAACAGTGCTTTTTCGTAGTTTCCGGCTGATACATTCACTCCTGCGATATTGAGGTAGCAAAGACCTTTTCCTTCTTTGTATTTTATTTTGGCAGCTTTCTTCAGATATTCTATATTGAGTCTGATAAGTGCCTCATATTGCCCGGAAAGTTGTAGCTCTGTATTTTTCTTACTCAATGAAACATCAAAATCTTCTCTTTGTTTATTTTGAGAATCTTGTCTACAGGACATTGTAAACAATAGCAAACCTATACAAAATATACAGATCAACCTCTTTATGAAAATTGAATATGTTTCCGTGTTGTTAATAATCATTATATTTTATTCATCATCGCGGTACAGGTATTTTTTCACATTCCTACCTATACATTATCAAAAAATAAACCCCAAAATATGAGCTTCAAAGGTGTCGTTTTTCACAATCTATGATATAAATATACATAATTTATTAAGTACAATGAAATATCTTTTTTGTTAAAAAACTTTCTTTTTATTCTTAAAAATGTGTGTTTTTTTCTATTTTAAAGGCTCTTTCCCTCAAAACAAATCTTTTTCGTGTTTATCGTTTTTTGAATTTTCAACGTATTTTTTCCCTTTTCAATAAGACGGCCTTCTCATAGAATTGTTACATTCTTTATTCCAAAAAATAATCTTTAGAAACAATTCCGCTTTTCATCAATAAAAAAAACCGTGAAAAATTTCACGGTTTCTTGTTTCAATAGGACTTATTTTAAATTATACCAATACGGATCCACCATCAATAAGAAGTGATTGTCCTGTTGTATGAGGTTGCTTCATAAGGTAAATAAAGGCTTGTGCAATATCTTCGGGCTCTCCAATTCTTTTCAATAATGAGGCATCCTCCATATATTTGTAGAATCCATTCCGGTCTTCCTCGCTTAAACCATCCCATAAATTCGTTCTGATGACTCCGGCTGCAATATTATTGACTCTTATAGGAGCAAGTTCAACGGCCATAGCTCTTGTAAAAGCATCCATTGCACCACAAATACTGGCACCAAGACTGTATCCTTTGCTGGGACGATGCCCAAAACTGCCACTCATAAGGGTTATTGATCCTCCTTCGTTAAGATGTGCTTTTCCGTATTTAATGGCTGAAAGAGCACCCCAAAAACGAATGTTGAGGAAGCTTTTGGCCTGTTCAATGTCCATATCTTCCATCATATTCATGCTGATATTTTCCCCTGCTGTATATATCAGGTGATCGAAGTTTCCTACCTGTTCAAAAAATGTTTTAATATTTTCTTCTTTACTCAAATCGACAGAGAAACCGCTACTTTCAGCAGGTAACAACTCTAATGCTGCAGATATTCTTTGCTGATTACTGGATACTATAATCACATTTGCTCCTTCCCCTACTGCTGCTTTGGCTGTTGCCAATCCAATTCCTGAGCTTCCTCCTAAAATGACAATTCTTTTATGGGTTAGTACTCCATTTGTTTTTGGTTCATTTTCCATGATATATTCTGTTAAAAATTACTCTACAAAATTACCTGGTACTGAAAAAACTCTGTTTACCATTTGGTAAAAACGAACTTCCAACAATAAATCAATAGAAAAAAATAAATGAGTTGTTGCCAGTAGCTTTACTTAATGAATATTCTTCCGTATTCTACTCAATGATTGTTGTGTAATCCCAAGATAGGAAGCAATACTGTTCAGTGAAACAAGTTTAGCGACTTCTGGCTGCTGCTTAAGAAATAATTGATATCGTGAAGTGGAATCTAGGCCCAGATAACTGTTTCTTAATTCTACTTTGTCAAGAACGGCCTGTTGTATAATCTGATCAATGATCTTTCCTATGTAAGGCAAGGTTTTATGTAACAGCAACAATTTTTCTCTGCTTATAGATAGTACTTCAAGATCGCATGCGGCCTGAATGCCTTCTATGGCTTCCGTTTGATGGGTAAAACTTTTTAAAATTGTACAAAACTGGTTTTCCTTGAAGAAGAAATTAGTTACTGTATTGCCTTTCTCTTTTAAAACTGTGATTCTAGACACTCCTTTACAAACGAAAAAAAGCTCTCTACAAATATGATTGGGATATAAAAGATAGTCACCTTCCTTAAAAAACCTTCTTTCAAACACCTCTTCTATATACAGTTTATCTTTTTCATCAATAGGCGTAAAAGATTCTAAGTAATTGATTAATTGATTTTGCATAGCAGTTTAACGTGTTTGAATATAACAATGTATGAAAATATTTACAAAAGTAGCTTTTTAGATTTCTATGTTGCAGAGATTTTTATCATGTACTATAGCTTCCTTAGCGATAAATATAGAAGAGTGCTTTTAATTGCTTCTATAGGTGAAATAGGGGTAAACCCAAGCTCAGTCATTGCTTTTGAAATATCAACCCGGGAATCTGCATTATAATAGGCCTCAATGCTATTTGTCATAAGAAGAGGTGGTGCTTTGGTGATAATACTCTCATCTTCCATTTTCTTCGTTATTTTAATAAGCTCTGATTTTAATATTTTGGGAGGTATTAGCACTTCAGGAAACATTTCTTTCGCTATATAAAAAACGTCATACGTCGTAATAGATGGTTCTGTTGCTAAGATATAACGTTCACCTATTCTTCCATATTTATCTGCTAACATCATCCCGTTGACAACGTCTTTAACATCGATAAAATTAAATGCAAAATTAGGGTCTACAGGTAATTGATTTTTAAGCACCATATCAAAAAATGTCATCGTTGGTGTTAAATTTCCTACTACTTCTCCTCCAATTATTGAAGAAGGAAGTACGGAAATCAAGTTCACATTTAATTTTTTGGATAAATCCCAGGCCAATTGCTCCGCTTCCTGCTTTGACTGGTAATATGCATTCGGGAAATATGTATTCCATGTATTTTCTTTCATTGGAACCGAGGAGTGATCAAGTGCAGCAATAGAGCTTACTAATATCACCTTACTGATGCCGCATTTCGATGCTGCTTCAATAATATTTTTAGTTCCAATAATGTTAGGTTCAATAATATCCTTTTGAGGATCAGGTGACCAATGCTTAAAAACGGAGGCAACGTGAAATACTGTATGAACGTCTTTCATTGCAGCTTCCAGGGAAGATTTATCTAGTAAGTCAGCGTAAACCAATTCACAGTTCAATCCCACAAATGCTTTCTTGTTGTTTAGATCTCTCACACTTGCTCTTACATCGTAATGATGATGTATTAGTGCCCTTACTAAATTATTACCAAGATGACCATTCGCCCCAGTTACCAGACATTTAGATTTTTTGTTCATATCGTTGCTCAATTGTATATATCGTTTGCTGCAAAAGGATTGTCAACCAACCACAACCATATGCCATCATGATTGCGCTTCAGTATACAGGCTGTAGCTCCTTCCATTTCCATTGGATCTCCATTGGGCATTTTAGCTTTTACAGCATATTTATCGATCCATATAGCAAGATCACCAACAATGGTCACTCTTTGCCTGAGGCTTTTAATTTCAGGTTTCCATGAACAAATGTTTTCCAGAGCTTTCCCAATATTCTCTAGGCCTTTAATCTCCTGGCCATCTCTTTCGATATATGTTGCTTCTGAATCAAAACAACTTAAAGCACCTTTTAAGTCACCATGATAAATACAATTACGAAAATACTTAACACATCCTTCCGGACTTGTTCTGTCAAATTCTTTACTCATTTCTTGATTATTAATTAATATGATGCAAAAGTATTATTCAATGAATCATAAAAAAATGAACTTGGGTTAAGAAATTCGTTTGCGGATACGACTTAGAGCTTGAGGAGTAATTCCTATATACGATGCTAAATATTTTAAAGGAATATGCTTTATAAGATGTATATGTTCTTGAAATAGCATTAAATAAAGCTCTTCTGGAGTATTGGTTAAAAGAGCAATTTTTCTTTTGGCGGCCATAACAAATAAATGTTCTGTAGCAAGTCTGCCTATTTTTTCTCCAACCTGCGTCCGTTCATAAATAAGTTGTAAATCTGTATAGGAAATTCTCCATAAAACAGTGGGAGTTAACGTTTGTATATTCCAATTTGTTGATTCTTGAGTTAAAAATGACGGATAGGCGCTGAAAAAACTTTTCTCAAAGGCAAAGTCAAAGGTGGCTTCATTATCTCCTGCTTCTATCCAGAAACGAACAATTCCTGTTTCGATAAAAGAAAGGTAATTTTCTACTTCTCCTGACTTTATTATAAGGCTGTTTTTTTTAAATATCTGTTTTTCAAATTTAGGGGAAAATATTGCCCAGTCTTCATCAGATATTGGGGCAAACATTTGTAGACAATCTTTAATTAAAAGCATTTATTTTTGAATGTGGAAATACATTATGATAAAATAGTTGGCCCATTCTGAGCCTCTTTTTTTACGTGTGATAAGGTAAGCAATTCCCATCGAATTTATTAAAATGGAAAAACAAACGAAATCATTCAAAAAAACGACTGATTATCAACAAGATAAAAATATCTATTTTTTAACTCTCGTTTGATGACTAGTACAAACTTTACGGTTAATCAATGAATAACTCATATTTCCTACAAAAACTTGCATAACTGCTGTTCTCTTAAAAATAAAACTGCTGTTAATCACATAATTAACAGCAGTTTTGTGCGTTTTGATCTACATCTTGTGACCCGGCTGGGATTCGAACCCAGGACCCATACATTAAAAGTGTATTGCTCTACCAGCTGAGCTACCGAGTCGGCCACTTACTTTTTCAAGTAAAACCCTTTGTTTAAGGGACTGCAAAGATAGAAAGTTTTTCTATAATTCCAAACTTTTTCTCTTCATTTTACTTAAAAAATTCAGCATTCAACTAAGATAGCGGAAGGCTTCATGAATTTTTAGAAGTCTAAATTCTTTCTCTTCTATTTATAAATATCTGTCTATGAAACATATTGCTTTTAAAAGCTCTATATGACAGCTTTTACACGACATTCAAAAATTAAATTTATAAGTATTCTTTTTTTTGCCAGGTTCCACCAAAATACCAATTACCAAAGAAAGGGAGCCTTCTCTCCTTTTGTATTTTCTGCATAATACAGAGAAGGAAGAACGTGGGATAGATAAGTAAATTCGGTGTAACAATGCTCCATCAATCCAAAACCAATTTCATCCGGCAATGGATGATCACTATCTGCGGCTAATGCGCCAAGAAAAAAATGACTTCTCAACACACATCCCTGAGGTGTATCTCTGGTAACATGTATCATATATCCATCCAAAGGATCTCCATTATGATCTTTGGGAGTATCTTTCCCAAATCCTATTCTGCCATAGATTGCTGCACTGATGTCACGGTGAGCATATGCCTTTGCTAAATCGTCGGGATTAAAAATTTCTGCAGGATCATGAAATTTAATCGAAGCCTCTACGGGAGGAATATTTCCTAAGGATTCCGTAGCGTGAATTGTAGCACCGATATAATTCTCATTCTTAATCCATTTACTATCCCACCCACTATGGACCACATGATCGTGTGGATGCCACAATTTCAGATGCGCTGTTGTTTCAAAATAGGTAAACCACCAATCCAGCATTTTTCCTTTACAGTTGTACATCACATTTCTCATTGCGATGTGCAGCATACCGTTTTCCAGTCTCTTAATACCGGCTTCCAAAGCTACAGGGCCGGGTGATAAAAGTTGATTGATATCCTTAAAAATGATGTTTTCCATCTCTTTCGTAAGTTCCATAATTCAAATATTTTTAGATTTATATATTGATGTATCAGCTTATAATGCTGTAAATCCTCACACAAAATTAAATCAGTGCTTTATAAATTCGTTTGCATTATTTTCTAATCCAATGGGATAATTTGGAAATATGAGGAACCTCTAAGAATAAGATATACTTTTAAAAATCTATGTTAAGAAAATCTTGAAATAATGGACTCGTTTTACACAACTCCTGTCATTTGGTTTCTAAAATCTTCAGGTGTCTGCCCAGTCATTTTTTTATAAAATCTGGAAAAATAAGCAGGATCATCAAAATTCAAATGGTACGCGATTTCTTTTATAGTCAATTCACTGGAAACTAACATTCTATTTACCTCTACAATAAGTCTCTCATGCAGCAATTGTGTAAGGGTTCTGTCCATTTTCTCTTTCAGAATCTGGTTGATTCTTTTTTCACTGATTCCCATTTTGGAAGAATAAAAGTCAGCTCTTCGCTCAGTTTTATAATGCTCATCCATCAGCATAATAAACTGATAAACCCTTTTCTGATTGACATCCTGATGCAAAAAATAATGTTGATTGATGCGGATAAGATGTAATAGGAAAACTTTCAACAGTGATTTTACAATCAGATAGGTTCCCATAGCGTTGTTATATTCTTTCTTTATCAATATGATGAGATAGTTCAGAATTTCAGCTGTATCATTGTCTATAGAAAAATGGCTGTACTGCCCATGCATATTGAAAAGGTTGAAAACATCCAGGGCATATTCTTTGTCATCCTCTTCCAGATATTCTCTTTTAAAGGCAATTATACAGCCTTTTTTATCTTCCAGATCCAACGTTGTCATCCGGTATGGTGGAACAAGATACAAGTAATTACTTCCTTCTTTGTTATTGTTATTGTTATTGTTATTGTTATTGTTATCTTTATTTTCATGTTCTTTGACCCAAATCATTTCAAAAAAATGAGGCCGGTCGGTATTTTGCAAGTAATGAACAGGAAAATGAGAAAACTCAAAAAAAATAAATTTCAATGGATCAATTTGGTGAATGAATTTCATATACCGCACAATTTCCATACAAATATACAGTTATATCACACTAGGAAATGATGACAAAGGTTAGATTTTCAGGAATAATTTCTGTTGAGTTCCATGAATAAAAAAAGCTTCAACAATGGTTGAAGCTTATTCTTGTGACCCGGCTGGGATTCGAACCCAGGCCCCATACATTAAAAGTGTATTGCTCTACCAGCTGAGCTACCGAGTCGGCCACGTTTTCAATTGAAATAAATACTTAGAGTACTTTATTTCAATTACGATTTTCGTTTACAGTTCCTACTAATAAAAAATTATTCAGCAGGCAAAAAATCACAAATCAAATGATTTTTACTGTTAGTGACCCGGCTGGGATTCGAACCCAGGACCCATACATTAAAAGTGTATTGCTCTACCAGCTGAGCTACCGAGTCGGCCACTTACTTTTTCAAGTAAAACCCTTTGTTTAAGGGACTGCAAAGATAGAAATTTCCTTTTTAAATCCAAGCTTTTCTGAAGGTTTTTATTGAATTTTCTTTGCCATTATCAGCAAACATCTGTTTATAAATAAATTACGTTATCATATTTTTTCATAAAAAATTCCGACAATATCTTTTCCTGGTCGAAAAGGGCAAATGGTTTACTGCATTCATCAATACATTGTAAGTATAGTCGTTTTCATTTTTTTTAAACATCTATCTTTTAGCTTATGAAAAAGAATTTTTTCTCTTGAAAAGTATGAGGCATATCCTAGCTTGTTTGTAGCCTTATCCTGCTATTCCTTGCTGATATTCAAAAATCTCTACAATTGTATCAACTATCTTTTGGCCATGGTGTTTCCCGATCAGATAGAGAGCTGCGTCTATTCCTGCTGTAATTCCTGCCGTTGTAATCAGCTTCTCCTGATCTACATATCTGACTTCTCTTTTAACACAGCTCTTAGGATTATATTGCTCTAAAGCGTCCAAAGCCATAGCATGGGTTGTAATTTCATGATTCTCCAGAATACCCGTTTTGGATAACAACAGACATCCCGTACATACAGTAAAAATAACGGCCCCGTTTTGATACCCGTCTTTGACCCAATTCATCACAGTATCCTGAAAGTCAATATCCTGCAAATGCCTGATCACATGATCTGGATTAGCCCCAGGAATAACAATAATATCCGCCTTAGGAGCATTATGGATGGTATAAGTTGGGATAATAGCCATGGTATTGGCTTCCGTATGAATAGGTTCATTGGTTTTACCGACAGTATAGCAGTGATAGCTTCCTGGAAGAATTACATTTGCTTTAACAAAAACATCCAGCGGACCGTTCAAATCCAGGACTTCTACCTGGTCATACACTAAAAATGCGACATTCATTGTTTCATTGTTTTTTAATGGTTTCATAATGGTGTGATTAAGATTTATATTTTCGTGTAAAGACACGGTTTTTGTATGCTGACAATTCATTATCAACCTTATATTGGTTTATGTAAGAAGTTCAAGGATTAATTTTATTGAATCGATAAAATCGCGTGAATGAACCAGAATTCAAAAAAGGGTTATTCTGTACCCTTACCCATTTTACGGTATTTTGCCGGGGAAACTGAAAGGTATTTTAAAAATAAACGGCGGAGGGAAACAGGGCTTCCAAATCCTGATTTTTCTGCAATTATATCAATACTCAGATTGGTATATTCGAGCATATTTTTTGCCTGATCCAATCTCATTTTCTCCAGAAACCGGCCGGGCGTCATTCCAGATTCTTTTAAAAATACTCTGGAAAAATTACGGGTACTCATATTTAAAGTTTCTGCAATAGAATCGATATTTAAGGATTGTCCCAATTTATCTTTAAGCAAATCCCTTACTTTTTTTGTAAAGGAAGACATCATATCATAATCTGGTAGGGCATTTCCAAATTGTGACTGCAATCCGGGTCTTTTTAAATAGAGCACCAGATGTTTTGCTACTTCAGAGGCCAGAGGTTTTCCAAAATCTTCTTCCAAAAGCGCTAAAGCAAGATCAATTCCTGATGACACTCCTCCTGAAGTATAGATCTGTCCATCCCGGATGAAAAACGGATTAATATTGACTTCCAGCTCAGGATATGCTTTCTGCAGAATATCAGCATATTTCCAGTGGGTAGTCACCTGTTTTCCTTTTAAAAGTCCTGCTTTTGCCAAAACAAATGCTCCAACACAAACAGCGCCAAGACGTCTTACCTCCGTTATTGCATTTCTCAGATACTCATAAAGGTAAGGGTTTATTTCATCAAGAATTAAATGTGTAGTCCCGGCAATCAGTAAAGTATCTATTGGAAAATCAATATCATAAATAGTATGGCTACAGGTTAAAGGAATTCCCGAACTTGAATATACCACATGATCTGCAGTTCCTGATACCAGATAAATTTTATACCCCTGGTCAGGCTTTTCTTTGCATAAACACATATTGGTAGATGTAAATACATCACAAGGTCCTGCGACATCCAACAATTGTACCTGTGGTAAAATTAAAAGGACAATATTTTTCACTCTTATATCTTTTTCTGCATTTTCCATACTGACTTGTATGATACAAATGTACAGAGAATGAAGCCTGGCTGCAATGACAAAAAAAGGACATTTTCGGACAAAGCTATCATCATTTTAAAAACAAAAAGAGACTGCCTTTATAAAAAGACAGCCTCTCACCACTCAACTATAAAAACAAGCTTCAAACAGCTATACTCTTTTAATTTTATTAGAATTTCAACTTCTCATTTACGCAGGTGATAATCTGCGGGATTTTAAATAAAGAGCTGTACGGTTCAGATATGGGAAAAGAAAAATCAACAATAGAAAACCAGCCAGCAGCCACACCATCATTTCATAATAATCCATTGCAAAGCGAACATGATCCTGAACATTCATTCTTCCCACCAATAATTTATTGGCTGCTTTTACAGCACGATCTTCAGGCATTCCTCTAGCAATCAGTTTAGCGGTCTGACGATGAAGAAAATTTTTAACATCAGGGTCTACAGCGCTCAGGTGATCCTGAAAAGCGTTATAATGACGACTTTTTTCAAAAAGTTCAAAGAAATTGATCAATGCAATACTCATACAAAATCCAAAATATCTGATAGCTAAAGCCGTCGCAGCAGCCGAAGGGCCAATAGTAGCCGGAACTGAGGATATGATATAGATAATAGTAGGAACCATAATGAGCCCAACTCCCAGTCCCTGAATGAATAAAGGAATGTAATAATTGTATTCGTCTGCCTGCACATCAAAAGAATAGTACATCAGCACATGAAACAGTAACAGCAGCAGAAAACCAGGCCCCCAGATATACTGAATTCTCTTCTTCTGCAACACCATACAACAGGCGATAATTACACCTGCAACAAGCCCTGAAAGATTAAAAATATTGATGTATGAGATATGAAAAGGATCCAAATGCAGCTCTGCAGCAAAATAATTGTTGGTAATTCCGGAAGCAAAACGGCAAATATACATTACGAAAAGAACCAGTAAACCTATTTTAAAATTCCTGTATCTGAAGATTCTCAAATCAATATAAGGTCTTTTAATTGTGTGTTGGCGAACAACAGAGATCCACCCCACTACTACAATTCCGATAACGCTTCCTGCAATTCGGTTGTCTTCCAGCCAATAATATTCCTGTCCGAAAATAGTGATATAACCAATCAACACAAGCAGAATACTGAAAAGTACAAAACTCTGCCAATCCAGCTTATAGAGTGGAAATCTTGCATGACTTCTGTAGTTGCTCATCGCAAGAGTCAGAAAGACAAGTCCCGGCAGATAAGAAAAAATTGCCGTTTTATAAACGATATTAAAATTATAAGAATCAATAAGATCTGCGGTAATCAGATTATTGAAAGGCATGGCACAAAGTAGAATTCCAAAAAATACGGAGAAGCTTATCTCGCGGCCTCTTTCACTGCTTAGTCTGGTAAATATTTGTGTAAGAGAAAGGTTAACATTCCCAGCAAACAGTATTCCCTGTAGAAAACGGATCGGAAAGAGAATATAAATTTCCCGGGTACAATAACAGATCAGGCATGCCAGAATCTGTAAAGTGGTGAATAAAAGAAAATACTCTTTCGCAGCAAGAAAACTAAAAAACCGTCTTTCAAGGCTGTAAAAGCCAACGTATCCGGCATAGAACAGAGCTACAGAAAACTGAATATCAGCAGGTTCGCATCCATAATATCCTGCAGCTGCATTGATATTGGATAATGGAAGAAAAAAGATAATGATCCCCGGTAACGTCATGGAAAAAAGAATGATTTTTACCAACCATTCCGGAGCCCATCTTTTGAAAAAGGGCATTTTTCTTTTAACCATTGGAATGTTTTTTATTGGCGTATACATTCACATTCATTCCTACTTTAAGGACGTTGATTTCGTTCCTTTTACCATCTACCCTTATTCTCACAGGGATACGCTGTACAATCTTCACATAGTTTCCGGTAGAATTATCAGGGGGAAGCAATGAAAAACTCGATCCTGTTGCCGGTGAAAGCGAAATAATAGTTCCCTGAAACTCCTGATCCGGATAAGAATCGGCCACAATTTTCACATGATCACCAATATGCATATCTTTAATCTGAGTTTCTTTATAATTGGCTACGACCCATTTGTCTGTTTCGTTATTAACGATAAATGCAAGCGTTTCTCCGGCATCGATCATCTGCCCGGCTTCTACGGTTCTTCTTCCCATTCTTCCATCATACGGAGCCGTAACAGCCGTGTAGCTTACATCAAGTTTATGACGGTCCAATAAAGCTTCCAGCCTTGCAATTTCTGCCTGAACAACCGTTTTTTCTGCCTGAATATCTTTGATTTTGGAAACAGAAGCAGCATAATTGTCCTGTGATGATCTGTAATCACTTTCATTCACATCCAGGGCGGCTTTTGCATCTTCGAGTCTTTGCTTGGTCGCGGATTCTTCGTTGTAAAGTTTCTCATATCTTTTATAATCGAGCTCCTGTTTCCAGACTTTTGCTTTACTGGCTTCCACCTGAGCCTGTGCTGCGGCAGCTTCTTTGGATGTGGTTCCGGTATTGCTTTCCAAAACCTTCAATTCTGCATATGCTTTCTGAAGGGCAGCTTGAGTCTGTTTTTGCTGAAGAACATACTCACGGTTATCAATCACCAAAAGAGTGTCCCCTTTTTTTACTTCCTGATTTTCTTCAAATTTCACTTCTACAATGAATCCGCCTGCTCTTGAAATAACCGGATTAACGTATTCCTGAACTTGAGCATCGTTGGTTTGCTCGTATCGATAATAATTTTTAAGGGTAAAACCGCCCCACGCAATAAGTGCTGCAACGATTAAAACTGAAATCCATCCTGTAATTTTTGTAATCAGTCGGTCGGTGGGAGTATATTTTTTTTTCATTGTATTATAAAGTGCCTGTGATATTTTGTAATAAATAGTAATTGTTTTGTGCCATAATTCTTGCTGCTTCCAACTCAAATTTGGTTTGTAAAAGCTGTATATCTGCATCTAAGAGATCCGTAATAAGGGAAGTCTGACTGAAATACGTATTCTTCATGATCCTTGCATTTTCTTTGGCCTGGGCGACATTGGTTTCTGCCACCTTTATCTGCTCAAGAGCTTCCTGATACCGTAAGTAGGCTTCTTTTACCTGCTGTCTTATTTTGTCTTCCGTATCTTTATGTACTTCTTCTTCTTTTTCAAATTCCAGAGCGGCTGCTTTCACTTTCTGAGTATTGTGATAGAGTGACGAGATAGAAAATGATGCTTTTAAACCTACAATACCGAGGGAATACCAATAAGGATTGTAAGGGTACAGGAAAATCTGAGGATTGGCGTAATAAAATTCTCCGTATAGCCCTACTTTAGGACTTACATTGGCTTTTACCTGTTTCAGTTTAATTTTGCTCAGTTCTGTCTGCTGTTCTGAAACATGATAGTCGAAAGAATGATCCAGAGCTTGTTTCAGGTATTCATTATATGGCATTTTTTCATCCCACTCGCTAAAAGGAGCGTCGGGAATAACGATCTGATCATCAGGAATTCCAAGGATAATATTGAGTTTCTGCATCGCGATGAGAATATCATTTTCAATGGTAACCAACGCCATTTTTCTTTTGGAAAGTTCAAGGTCTATTCTCAAGACATCACTTTTCAGGACTACTCCATTTTTATAGAGAGTTTGAATTTCTTTAAGCTGAACTTTCTGATCCGCAATATCTTTTTTAATAAGATTTCTGAAAATTAATGTTTTCTGGAGATCAAGATATAGTGATGCTGTTTTATAGTGAATATCAGAAACAGCCTGCTCTTTTTGAATAGTTTTAATTTTCTGAAGGGTCTGGTTTTCTTTAATTTTAAGGTTTAATTTATTTCCTTCATAAATATTCAGATAAAAATCGGCTCCGGCTCTGTACAAAGTATGGATCACTTCGTGTTGTATAGGTTTTGAAAAAATTCCGTTTTCATAGATAGGAATATTGGAAGCTTTTTCAATGGATCCTTTGACCCCAATTTCCGGAAGGCGTTCTCTTTTGGCATCTTTTACTTCTGCTTCGGCAATGTCTGTACTTATGGTATTGATTTTAATATGACGGCTGTTTTCTTCAGCTCTGTGCCACGCATCTTTTAGGGATAGATGGATGGTATCAATTCTGGAACTGCCTGCCTGGGCTGAAATAGTGTAGGATGTTCCCAGTATCAGCAGTCCGGTGAGATAAATTTTCATCTGAATTTTTCGAATTATTGCACTGCAAATTTATTGGCAATCTGGAGATTATTTTTACCTAAAATAGTCAAGTTTTACATGATTCCGGCCAAATGATTATATTTGCTTACTGATAATGATTTTAGAACGGCAATGGGACTCATCGCAACACTTCCACATATAGACGAACACGACAGAAGTGTGTTTGTAATGCACGAAAAGTCTGAAAAACTAATCCCTTTTCACAAACATACAAAAGGACAACTGAGTTATGTGGAAGGCGGAATTGCCTATATCACAATTGATAACCGAACCTATGTAGTTCCCGCCCGGCATTTCTTCTGGATTCCACAGGGAATGGAACATATTCTGGAAATCGGACACAGTGCTACCGTTCTGCATTCTTTATATTTTTATGCCTATGATGATGATTCTGATCTTTTTTATGGAAGGTTGGGAATTTATCCTGCGTCAGAGCTTTTAATTCAAATGATCCGATATACTGAAATTTGGGACGAAAAACACGTTACCGAAAAAGATGAAAATTTTGAGTTTCTGATTGCTTTAAAAAAAATTCTACCCAAAACTCACAAACAACCTTTACCTATTATTCTTCCTGCAACGCATAATAAGCAGATGCAAAGGATAACTTCTTATCTTGAATGGAACATTGGAGAGAAACATACTCTTGCCAATGTAAGTGCCAGGTTTGGGCTGAGTGAACGATCTATGTCCCGTTTATTCAAATCTGATATGGATATTTCTTTTCTTCAATATCTGAAAACATTAAGGATCATCAAAGCGATAGAACTGCTTTTGAATACTGATAAGCCCATTAATGAAATAGCGGATGATGTGGGATACAGCTCTATCAGTGCATTCAGTGATACGTTTCATGAATTTACGCAATCGCGACCTTCGGATTTAAGAAAAAGTAGCAAGACTTCAAGAAATTCTGGGATGTCGAGAAGTTAAATGCTGATTGGGTTTTATTTTTACCGCAGATGACACGGATTTTCGCAAATGATTGCGTATAGATTGAAGTGTGTGAGTGCTAGATGTGCGTGTAAGTAAGTCTTTATTGAATGGAAGAGAGAAGCGGAAAATTATTGTTAGATCGATGTCTTAATCATTTTCCGCTTTTATGTTTGTACATGAGAAGATTGTTTTATTCTAAACTCAGGTTGCAATTGATTTGGCATTGCATCTGTTTCTCATCATGTATTAATTTTTTTATTGTGTCGCTTTCATTAGTGCTGAAGTAATCTGGCTCTCTTTTTTTGTTGAATAGGTAGAATCGAAAGGTTCCATTACGTTGAATAAATATTGATAAAACGGAGCAATCTGCTGAACTTTTTCAGATTCTTTCATCGCTTTTTCTTTATTCATTTGTTGAAGATCTTTTATAAAAATGTTGAATTTTTTGTCAATTGGTTCCACAGATTGTAATACATAAGCACGGGCTTTTTCATTCTGCCCTATTGTTTTATAAGCTTCTGTAACTGCGGAAACTACAAGTGCATATTCCATAGGTTTGGAACGCATCTGTTTTCTGGATGCAGCCTGAAATTTAGGGGAAAGGCTATGGTAGTAATCATATTCTTCAAAAATTCCTTTTTTAAGGGTTTCTGCCAGTTTTAAACCTTTCTGCTCCTGTCCGGCAACAATATATCCTGTAACCATCGAGCTTAATGAACGGGGATCATTATATTTTTCTACAGGAATTTCTCTGGCCGCTAGATCCAGAAGTTCTAGGGCTTTAGCTTTCTGACCACTCACGACCAATGCTGACACGGCTCTGCTTACAGACATTCGATAGCCCAAAATATTAGAAGTAGCAGTTTCATCATAATAAATACTAAGATCTTTGAAGTTCCCCCATCTGAAGTTTTTCACAACCTGGTACAGCGAGTTGGCATCTACCCTTCCTTTATCTCCATCCTGAAGTTGAGGAGTATAAATAGGAACCAATCTGTAGCTAAAACCATCAAACTGTAAATAATCATCAAGATAGAATATATTTTCACTGTCATACATTCCTCCTGAAGAGAAATTAATTGGACGTTTCCAGTCAAAGTTAGCCAGCATATCAAGCATCATCAGATTGCTTTTGTATAAGGTATTGGCTTCGTACTTAATGGTTATCTGATCTACCGCATTCGGAAGATCTTTTGGATTTATGATTCCCGACTGTACAGCATTTTGCTTATTCACAGGCAGAATAAATTTGTTTACCGGGATGATGTTGTATTTTTCATATTCCTTTTCACCAAAATACATCTTCAAAAGTTCATCTTTTGCCGGAGATTTTACTTTCAGGAATTGAATGGCTTCTTTCATTGTCATCGAATCCTCCGTCAAATATTTTCTAAATTCCTGAAACTCGGTTTCCGGAGCACCCTGATCTTTAAGCATTCCAAAGAAACCTTCCCAGTCTTCTTTTTTCATCAAATAAACCTGATCGTTTACTCCATCCCGGTATTCATCATGGGTTAATTCACCAGGAATTCCTTTTGCATTGTAAGTTCTTCTTTTTACCTGATCAATATTCCATGGAGTGGCTAAAAGAGTAAAATTTACTGTTTTTACGTCATCTCTGAACCTTTCCGTTTCCTGAATTGCCCAAACCGGAAAGGTATCGTTATCACCATATATAAAGATGATATCATCTTTTGGTAAAGACTTGAGAAATGAATAAGCATAGTCACGGGCCGCTGTTTTCTTACTTCTGTCATGAGAAGTATAATTCTGAAAGCCCATCATAAAAGGAATTCCCAATAATATCAATCCCAGAACAACGTTCACTATGTTAGATTTTATTTTAGACTGAAGGAACCAAAGGATAGCTCCGGCCCCCAAACCGATCCAAACGGCAAAGGCGTAAAATGATCCTACCATTGCATAGTCTCTTTCTCTTACTTCAAAAGGTTTCACCCCTGTGTAAAAAACAATTCCCATACTGGTAAGAATGAAAAGTGAAAGAAGGGCATAGAATCTACCAAAATCTCTGTTTAACTGAAAAAAGAAGCCAATAAGCCCTAAAATAAGAGGTAAAAAGAAGAATTTAACGGTACTTTCATTTTTAAATTTTGCAGGCATATGATCCTGATTTCCCAATAAAGCATTGTCTATAAAAGAGAATCCTGAAATCCAGTTTCCCTGGGTATTTTCCAGATGCCCCTGAAGGTCATTCTGTCTTCCAACAAAGTTCCACATCAGGTATCTTACAAAGTAATATCCGTTCTGAAAGGAAATAAAATAATCCATATTCTGGGCCAATGAAGGACGCTGAACTTTGATCAGGTCGTAGGGCTTTACCTTAAGATAATCTGAGGCCGTAATGGAATCATTTTCGTATTTAGCTTTCAGCTCTTCGAAGATTTGTTTGGCTTGAGGATTATCTGCCACATCTTCATTATCATCATTGAATGTAAAGTCAGGAGCGCCATATAATGCAATATAATTGGCCATTACATCGTCATCACTACTGAACATTCTTGGCATGAAGCTTATGTGAGATTTATTAAAAACGTAATTGAAACGTTCTCCTGTTTTTCTGTAGGTTCCCGTTTTTTCGTCTTTTTCGTAAATATCTCCTGTTATCTGTCTTTTATAACTGCCGTCTTCATTTTTTTCGATTCCGCTTTTATCAAGGAAGGCTGTATAATTCTGTCCGTAAATAGTTGGCCAGTCTCCATATTGCTCTCTATTGTAGTAATCTTTCATCCCGATTGCGGTATCCGGGTCGTTGAGATTCATGGGAGGATTAGCATTGGCTCTTATGGGAATCACCAGCCAGCAGGAAAACCCGATAATCATATAAACAAGGGATAAAACAGCAGTTTGGTATAATTTCCTTTTTGTTTTTCTTGTATATTGAATTAAAAGATAGCTGATTACGACCATGAGAACAAATGCAGCAATAGTTCCGGAATGGAATGGTAATCCCAATCCATTAACAAAAAAAATCTCCAGCTTCCCAAACAAAGTCATGATAAGGGGGAAAATAATTTTAAAGACAAATGCAAGAATTGCTAATGTAATGAGGTTTGCACAGATGAAGGTTTTCCATGAAAACGTATAGTTTCTTGCATAATATATAAGACATATTGCCGGAATAGCAAGCATACACATCATATGTACCCCTACAGAAAGTCCTATGATAAAGAAGATAAGAATAATCCATCTTTCACTGTCTACCGTTTTATATTCATTTTCCCATTTGGTAACCAACCACATCAATAATGCAATAAACATGGAAGCCATAGAATATACTTCTCCCTCTACAGCCGAAAACCAAAACGTATCTGAAAATGTAAAACATAAAGCACCGATGACTCCTGCAAAAAGGATAGAAAATTCCTGATATTTTGTTATTTCGTTGAAATCTTTATGTAAAAGACGTCTTAAAAAATGAGTAATTGTCCAAAACAGAAACACAATAGTAAACGCACTGAATAAGGCAGACATCGCATTGATGACAATAGAATAATTCTCAGCGTTCCCTAACGCAAAAATGCTTGCCACTGCTCCCATAATCTGAAACAAAGCAGCTCCGGGAGCGTGTGTCACCTCAAGTTTTGCGGCAGAGGATATATATTCTCCACAGTCCCAAAAACTTAAGGAATGCTCCATGGTTGAAAGGTAAGTAATAAGTGCAATAGCGAAAAGGAACCATCCCAATGCGGTGTTCCGTTTTTTAAAAGACCAATTTTTCATATAATATTTTCCAATAATCTATAAGACAATTGAAAGAAATGTTTTATTACATGAATATTGAATATTTCGTGCGTTTCAATAAAAGAACCTTCAGATAATGCATCTGAAGGCATACATTTATGCAAAAAAGATAATTTACATTTATCTGTTATAATTAGGACAATTCAAATCTTTATCAGAACTTTAGCTTTACATAAAGTAATCTTTTTCTATAGTTTTGTTGAATAATACCTTCTTAGTATGTATTATTGAGTCCACCATCCAAAGGAATGCTTGTTCCGGTAAGGTAAGATGCATATTCTGAAGCTAAAAAAGCTACGAGGTGACCATATTCTTCTGTTTTTCCTAATCTTTTCATCGGAATTTTATTTTCTCTGGCTTTTTTAATTTCTTCCTGAGAAACTCCGGTTTGTTGGGATTCATGACGGATAAGATTTTGGATTCTTTCCGTGTCAAAATACCCTGTTAAAACATTGTTCACGGTGATATTATGTTGAGCAATTTCATTGGAAAGAGTTTTTGCCCAGGCAATTACTGCGGAACGAATAGAATTGGAAAGCGCCAAATTTCCGATCGGTTCCTTTACTGAGAGGGAGGAAACGTTGATAATACGACCTGTGCCCTGTTTGATCATATTGGGTAAGGCAAGCAATGTAGTCTCACAAACGGTTTTAAATAACAAATCAAATGCTTTCTGATAATCATCAACACTTTTGTCCTGTGCAAGGCCAGGCTCCGGTCCGTTGGTATTGTTGACCAAAATATCTACAGCGTTCCTTTGGAAATATTCTGCAATAATTTTTCTATAGTTTTCAAAATCTGAAAAATCGGCTACCAGATACTGATGTTTCTGTTCTGTGTTGATTATGGGTAATAACGAAACGATATCTTTCAATTTGGATTCATTGCGGGCCATTACTGTAACATTGGCTCCACATTTTGCCAATTCTAAAGCGATTCCTGCCCCAATACCCTGTGTGGCTGCTCCTACTAAAGCATTTTTTGAAAAAAGTTGAATATTCATAGGGATTGTAGTAATTGTTATTTAAGTATACTAAATGTACGAAAAAAGCTATAGTTTTTTGCATTATCAATCCGAATCGGTTAATCTTAAGCCATCGAAAAAAACTTATATTATCGTCTTTTCCTACTTATATTCATTTTTTTTTAAAATCATAAAAGTTTTTATTTTTCGACATTTTAGTACACATAAGATGAAAATCTTTGATTTTCAAGACAACTGTAGTGTGCTTGGTTTACAGAAAGGTTAGAACTTATGCTTATCTTTTGTGACTTTTGTGGTTGAGTCTAAATTGACCTTTTAATTGACAGTAAGCAAACTCTACTTATCAAATTTTTATTTCAATAGTTCATCAATCTGTTCATAGAAAGAATCTTTACTGTAATCGGCTACTCCTGTATGATGAAGACGAATTTCTCCTTTTTTGTCAAGAACAACGGTTGTCGGTAATGAGCCTTCATAGAGAGCTACGGGAATAGTCCCTACCGGAACGAGAAATGGGACTGTGAAACCTTTTTCCTGTAAGTAATTTTTACCGAGCTGCATATTATCATCCATGTTAATGGTAAGAAATACCATATTGGGGTTCGTTTTATATTTTTCATAGAGTTTTTGAACAGAAGGAAATTCTGCTCTGCAGGGAGGACACCATGATGCCCAGAAGTTGATAAAAACCACTTTATTTTGTAAAGAAGCAGCATCAATAATGGTTCCGTCTTCTTTTCTCAATGTAAATCCTGTATATGAAACAGAAGCGTCTTTACTGGTTTCTTTTTTTACATCCGATATCCTTGAATTGAGGATTCCGGTAGAAGCGATCTGCCTCATAAGCCATGCTTTGGCATCCGGATTTACGAGCAATATAATGAAGAGAAGGGCCAAAATTGCTGTAGACCAGTTTTTCATCAACCATAATTTCAGTTTTTCCATATTCTTTTTTCTGGTAATTCTTTACAGCAATATAGGATTTATATTCGGATCAGGGGTATCATTGAACGGGTTTCTGTATAAAAAAGGCCTTTAAATCCTAGGATTTAAAGGCCGCCTCTGCATGGTGTTCTTTCTTACCGAGAAAAAAACACATCTCCATCTTTAGCATACATCAAGAATTTCATTTGTGTACTTTACCTTCCATCCGTTTGACTGTTTTTGAATATCCCACATCTTGCGGTATATTCCGTTTTTTTCTAAAAGTTCTGTATGATTTCCTTTTTCTGAAATTTCACCTTCATTCAAAACCAGAATCTGATTGGCATTTTGGATGGTAGACAATTTATGAGCAATAACCACAACCGTTTTGGATCTTACCAGCTCCTGTATAGCGCGCTGAATATAGATTTCATTTTCAGGATCCAGGCTGGCTGTAGCTTCGTCCAGTAATACGATGGGAGCATCTTTCAGTAAAGCTCTTGCAATGCTGATTCTTTGTTTTTGGCCTCCGGACAGCTTGCTTCCTCCCTCTCCTACTTTGGTATGTATACCTTCCGGCAAATCGTTGATAAATTCAAGACATTGTGCTTTTTCCAAAGCCTTTTCTATTTCGTGATCTACGGCTTCGGGGTTTCCTATTTTAACATTATTATAAATCGTATCATCAAAAAGATAAACCTCCTGAAATACTTCGCTGATCTGTTTATAAAAAACATCCTGATTGATATTTCTGATATCTGTTCCTCCAATGGTTATACTTCCTTCATTCACATCCCAAAATCTGGCAATTAAAGAAGCAATAGTCGTTTTTCCTGAGCCTGAATGCCCTACCAAAGCAAGCATGGAGTTTTCAGGAACGGTAAAATTGATATTCTGTAGAGTCATTTTTTCCTGATATCCAAAGCTTACATTATGAAAACAGATCTGGTAGTTTTGAGGAATTTCATTTTTTTCAGTTTCCATGGTAGGTTCTTCTAAAACTCCGATGATACGGCTCAAACTTTCGTTCATATATCGAAGAACAAGATAGTCTACCATCACCACTTTCAATGGATTATAGAGGTTATATCCCATAATCAGAAAAGTTATGAGCACAGGAACTGTGATGGACTGATGGAGAAGAAAATATAACCCAAGTGCGACCATACTTATAAAACCAATCTCAAATACAATTCCGGCTGTTACAATAAACGGCCCTGGAATGGCTTCCATCTGAATGCTTTTACGACGAAGATCATCAAAAGAATCTTCAAGCCCTTTATGTCTCTGTCCTGTTAATCCATAAGATTTCAAATGACGGATTCCCTGTACATATTCTAAAAATTTTGCTCCAACTGTATTTCTGGCTGCAATTTGTTTTTTCCCTAAACTGCTTACAAAATAATTTGCAATCCTTAAAAAAGGATAGATTAGTGGCAGCGCTAACAATAGGCAAAAAGCCAGCCTCCAGTCATACACGAACAGAAATACGGATAATAAAGCAGTTCCAAATGCTGCTGAAGCCAAGTTTCCGATACTGTGGCCAAATATTCCTTCAAAATTGGCAACATCCTGCAAAACAATGGATGCAATCTCGCCCGGATCTCTCTGCTTAAAGAACCCCAAAGAAAACTTCTGAATATGATTCCCCAGTTTAATGCGCAGTTTTGTGGAAAGATCATAAACCAGAATATTGGATTGCACCATAGAACGGGATGCCACAAAAAACTGAATAAGGAGCATCACGGCCATCAAAGCCACTACCGTCCAAATTCTTGTCAGATCTGGCTGTTCTGAGAAAAGCTCCCAGACCACAACCAACAGAATCCCTGAAGGAGCCGCAATAAACATACTGTGTATCACTTCCGTGAAAGCTACTTTCCGGGTGTCTTTCGGGTTAAAAGAAGTGACATATTTTAAATTTTTCATCATGATCAAACTTTTTTAGAAGTTTCATATTGTGTCAATAATTTTCTTCTGAACAGGAACAGCAGTGAACTGAAAAACACCAAATACGCAATATTGAATATCGCTCCTCCAACCCATCCTGAATAAGGTAATGGCAGCATACTTTTAACAGGAATAATAAGCAATGTCAAAACAAATGGAGTCAGCAAAGCCATCCATCTCGGAAGAAGTGTTTTGTTTAAAAGAATACTCACAGCAAAGGAAATCCAGCCGACTGCCAAAACTCCAATGGCTGCTCCCCAGGCGATATTCAGCATTTTCATAAATCCTCTTCCTGTCTCTAAAAGATAAGGGTGTGAAGCGGGATCTGTATGATAAATTACTTTATAAATTTCCCCAACGTAAAAGAATCCCGCATGGCCTAGCGGAGACAAAACCGCACCAGCCAACAGAACCCAATACACCAATATAGCATACCATTTCTGAGTATCTTTAAAAAACTGATACACCAACCAACTTGCCGGAATAAGCAGCGGGCCTGTGAGTGCGCCAATTAAAGCACCAAACATCAGTCGGGCCGTTGAACCTTCTAGCATTAATGTAGCAAATTCAATATTGACCTGATTTGCATAGTTTTTTGAGAATAATGGATAATCTGCGGGGTTAGGATCAAATCCTGCTACAAAAATATCTCCAATAAGCCAGCAAATAGATACAACAATTGCGGCAACAAAAGACCATTTTATTTTATTTGAATAATTCATAAACTTTTCTGTAGATAAATAGCTAAATCATTATTGAGTGTTAGCATCTGCATTTTCTTCGTGTCTTTCTGCTGCCGATTTATCTTCTGTAACTCCGGATTTCCAGTAGGAATAGGCATAAAGTTCTTCCTGTTTCCACTGTTTTTCTTTTCTGAGATATCTGCGGATTTCTTTAACAGAAGAAAATTCTGCGGCTACATAACCGGAGCGAGAACCTTCGGGCAGCACCTGTTCTTTTACTACTTCTGCCAGTTTACTACCCTGCTGAGGGTGCTCATTATGAATCCAGATAAACTGAATATCAGCGTTGGTTTGCAGATTCTGCTCATCTTCTTTGCCATGAACCTCAATAATACATATTCCCTTAGCTTCTGTAGGAAGATCTTCAAGAATTGCAGCCAAAACCGGAATTCCTGTGGCATCTGCAACCAAAAAATAATGATCGGCTTTGCCATAGAGTTCTATTTTTCCATCTTTCATCAACACACCCAACAAATCGCCCGGTTTGGATTCAATGGCCCATGCTGAGGCCGGACCTTCGTCTCCGTGAGCGACAAAATCGATCCATATTTCGTTCTTTTCGAGATCAATTCCCCGATGGGTATAGGTTCTTATGCTGGGACGGGTTTCTTCAGGCTGAGGTTTCCACTGCATTGTATCATAATCAAATTCAGGAAAATGAATCTGCCTCACTCCTTTTGGTGGAATAAGTATTTTATTGTTTACCCCTATCGTGGTGTTCTCTATTAATGGAACCTGTTCTCCCGTTAAAAAAATCCTGATATAGTGTGGTGTGATGTATTCTTTTCTGCTTACTGTAAATTCTGCCTGTATTGCTTTAAAATTTCTCATAATACGTTTATTAAGGGTATTTTTCTGTTACATTACAAATTCTTTCGCTCTGATATGAGCATTCCACATTCTCTGATATATTTTGCTTTCTTCGAGAAGATCTTCATGTTTTCCTTCCGAAATAAGCTTTCCTTTGTCAAAAACCAGAATGGCATCTGCATCGGTAATGGTGCTTAGTCTATGGGCAATGATCAATACGGTTTTATCTTTAATCAAACGACTGAAAGCCTGTTGGATTTTGTATTCGTTTTCGGGATCTGCAAAAGCCGTAGCTTCATCGAGGATAAGGATCGGAGCATTTTTAAGGATTGCTCTCGCCAGCTGGAATCTTTGCTGCTCTCCGCCACTCAAATGTACTCCTGATTGCCCGAATAGCGTTTCGTAGCCATGAGGAAGTGATAAGATCAAATCATGAATTTGTGCCGCTTTAGCCGCTTCTATTACTTCTTCATAGGTTTTATCCATTCCCATTTTTATGTTTTCAAACATGGTCTGCTGAAACATAAAACTATCCTGAAATACAAAGGAAACCATCTTCATCAGCTGTTCCTGAGGATAATCTTTAATATTGATCCCACCAATTTTAATATTTCCTTTACTGGTATCCCAGAAGCGGGCTAAAAGCTGCCCTACTGTACTTTTACCTGCTCCTGAAGGACCTACCAGCGCTGTAATGGATTTCTCTCTAATCATAAAATCTACATTTTCCAATACAAGATTATTCTCATCATAGGCAAAACTCACTTCTTCAAAGACAATACTGAGATCTTTGGACTGACGATTTTCATGGTTTTTTTTTAAATTTTCGTGATACAAAAGGTTATCTATCTGCTCTACTCCACGGTTGATCACCGAAATCTGTATTCCCATATTACTGAGTACAAAAAGTGGTTTGATATATCCGGTTCCTAAAATCAGGAAAAGTAATAAGGTAGACAGCGTAACTCCGTTTCTAAAGTATAAATACAACCCAAGAGCCAGGACAGGAAGCATTGCATTGCTGATAAAGCTCATAAATACAGCAAATGCCGGAGTGCTGGATTTTACCCAGTCATTGACAAAACCGTTAAACTGTTTTACGGTATTTCCATATTTATCAAAGGTTTCTGCGGACTGACCAAAAATTTTCATCACAGGCATAGCCCGTACATATTCCACAATCCCGGAATTCATGTCTTCTAGTGACTGATGATAGTTTTTCATCAGAGCTTTTGATTTTTTACCTCCAAACATAAGCGGAATCCAAATTCCCAAAATGATTAAAGGAACAAAGCTGATAGCTGCCAGTCTCCAATCCTGTGAAAAGAGAAAAATAATAGTAACCACAGGCAAAGCCACACCTTTTACAAAATCCGGAATCTGGTGAGCGATAAAGTTTTCTATTCTCTCCACATCATCAGACAGAATCTTTTTCAGTGCTCCTGAGTTTCTGTTGTTGAAATATCCCATAGGAAGTTTTCCTACTTTATCTACAATGAATCTTCTTAATTCGAACAAAACATTATACGCTGCGATATGTGATAAAATTCCGGACAGAAAGAATACCGACATACTGACTACAGCTGCAACCACAGCATAGATGATATATTCTTGGGCCAGACCAAAATCTACCTTTTCTTTGGTCAGTTCACGGATAATATAAAATACCAATATATAGGGAACCAAACTCAAAAATGCATGGATTATGGCCAATAAACCGGACAGAAACAACAACATTTTTCTTCTTCCCGCGATTTCCAGCAGTCTTGCAATACCGTTCTTTCTTTTCTTAGATTCTTTCATGAAAAACAGACTTAGTTATTAAGAATGATTCTAAATAATCATTACCTTTGTGCAAAAGTAGAGTGTACAGCCAAGAGTTTGGGTATGCATAACGGAATAAAAAGTCCGCAAAAAGGAAAATCTAACCATAGGAAAGACAATGACATTACGCTTATATGATGAAAGTATCGGAAAAATGCTCATGGAGCGAAATTATCCTGATACCTATTACGCAAAAGACGGAGATATCCAGGAGTGTATTATACAGCTGAAACCTCCATATGGTAATGGGTTTTACCATGAAATATGTTTCGAAAATGTGCATATCAGTTTTGGAAATATTGCATTGGACAATAAACTTCAGCTGTATTTTGAAAGTGATTTCGATACCGTGGAAATGCATTTTGCCTTAAAAGGAAAAAGTGCGGCCAATTCTGATAATTTTGGAAAAACGGTACAGTTTGACAGCTACCAGCACAATATTATCTATGCCCATCAAATGCAGGGAAAGATGGATTTTTATGGTCCGGATCTTCATATTCTGGAAATTAATCTTGCGCCTTCTTTCTTTAAAAAATTCCTGCCGGATTATTCAGGGCTCTTTGAAACCTTCAGAAATGCTATTGAAAAACAGCAGTCATCGCTCATTAATCCTCACCACAGCCGAATAAGCCTGGAAATGTATCAGATTCTGAATGATCTTATGAACTGTGACAGAAAAGGGATTTTCAAAAGAATCTACCTTGAAGCTAAAGTAAGTGAACTTCTTCTTCTACAAATGGAGCAAATCCTTCACAATGATTCCTCAACCTCCACCCTGCCTAAAAAAGACGAAGAAAAGATCTATGCAGTAAGAGATTATATTGCCAATAATCTAGATGCCAGTTGTTCTCTCAATGAACTGGCTCATCAGGTAGGCACGAATGAATTTACTTTGAAGAAAGGCTTTAAAGAGCTTTTCGGTACTACCGTTTTTGGTTTCTGGAATGACACCAAAATGGAACTTGCGAAAAAAATGCTCCTCGACAGCGATTTGAATATCAGTGAAATTTCTGATATGATCGGATATAAAAATCCACGACATTTTTCGGCGGCCTTTAAAAAGAAATACAATGTATTACCCAGCAAAGTGGGAAGCAAATCATTCTAATTTTTGATTTAATATAAACGCCAGGCAATATTTCAGACGTTTCAGAGTTTTACTATCAATCAGAAATATCTGATGTATGGTCATCATGTTTTGCCTGTTTACGTCAATGGTGATGATCCCACCATTAAAAAAAATAACTATGAAAAATCACAAAATCACGACAATTTCCTCTTCTTTTTGTTCTCGGATGATCTCCTTCTCATCGCTCTATGATAAGATTTTCTGATCAGGAATGTCATTTTTTATATTTATTTGGAAGAAAATTCATTCAGTAAATTAAAATAATTTATTCATTCCCATAATTAAACCAATAAATGAATTAAATAATATTCCAAGCATAATATTATTTTTTATGCAACAATTTTGTTTTATTATTATTTCACATACATTGGAAAAACACTATAAAAGCTCTTATTTTCATGGATTTATTTCATAATTAAGGCTTTAGCTGTAACTAATCCCTCAATTATTCAACTAATCTTACGTCAAATAAAAACATCTATTCCTATAAAAAAGATCTACTACTTTAAAATAAACTAATGCAAATATCCTTTTTCAAAATTACAGCAGCCACCGCTGCTCTCTGTTTCAGTACCCTGGCCATTGCCCAACAAACCTACTCTGTAAGCGGAACTGTAAAAGACAAAAAAAATGGTGAATTACTGATTGGAGTCACCATCAAAGTAAGTGAAAACCCAGCCATCAATGTCGTTGCCAATGAATATGGATTTTACTCCCTTTCGCTACCAGAAGGCAATTACACTATCATTATTTCCAATCCAGGATATAAAGATTTTGAACAACAGATAACAGTAGATCAAAACATCAAATTGGATCTTCCTCTTCTTCCACAGGAGGAAACGGCAAAAGCCATCGATGAAGTAGTGATTACAGGGATTAAAAAGGATAAAAATCTCACCTCCGCTCAAATGGGAACGGAGACATTAAGCATTAAAAGTATAGAAAAACTTCCTGTTCTGTTCGGAGAAAAAGACGTGATGAAAACCATTCAGCTGTTACCGGGAATCAAAAGCAGCGGAGAAGGAAGCAGCGGATTCAGTGTAAGAGGGGGTGCCACAGACCAAAACCTAATCTTATTGGACGAAGCTCCTGTCTACAATGCTTCTCACCTTCTTGGTTTTTTCAGTACATTTAACAGTGATGCTTTGAAAGATGCAAGTATCATTAAAGGAAACAGCCCGGCCCAATACGGCGGTCGACTATCTTCTGTACTGGATGTGAAAATGAAAGACGGAAACAATAAAGACTACAACGTAAATGGAGGGGTTGGTCTTATCAGCAGCCGATTGAGCGTAGAAGGTCCTATTCAAAAGGAAAAATCATCATTCATTGTTTCAGGAAGAAGAACGTATGCAGACCTTTTCCTTAAAACAACCAAAGATTATAAAGACAACAAGCTGTATTTCTATGATCTTAACCTGAAAGCGAACTATCAGATCAATGAAAACAACCGTATTTATCTTTCCGGATATTTTGGAAGGGATGTATTGGGACTTGGTGACACCTTCAATACAGATTGGGGAAATACAACAGCAACATTGAGATGGAACAGCATCATCAGCAGTAAATTATTCTCCAACACATCATTTATCTACAGTGATTATGATTATAAAATCAGTCTGAAAAATGATGATAATGTGTTTGATCTTAATTCAAAAATAAAAGACTGGAACCTGAAGCAGGATTTTACGTGGTTTGCAGGCAATAAGCATTCTGTACGTTTTGGTCTTCAGTCTATCTATCATACCATTATCCCAAGCAGCGCTTCCGGAACGAGTGTGAGCAGCTATCCAAGAAATCCAAGATATTCATGGGAAAACGCATTGTATATAAACGACGACTTTAAGGCTACAGAGAAGCTAACCATTAATTATGGAGCAAGGCTTTCGATGTTCAGTGTATTAGGTGGAGATACTTTCAACACATATAACGAAGGAGTTCTTACAGACAGTGAGTTTTTAGAGAAAGGAAAATTCGGAAAAACGTATGTGAATATTGAACCGAGAGTTTCAGCCAACTACCGAATCAATGAAGTAAGCAGTGTGAAAGGAGGTTATTCCCGCAATACTCAGAATCTTCACCTTTTAAGCAACAGTAACAGTGGAAATCCTACCGACCAGTGGATTGGAAGCAGCTACACAGTAAAACCGGAAATTGCAGACCAGATAAGCTTAGGATATAGCAGAAACTTCAACAATAACAATTATGAGTTGAATGCTGAGGTATATTATAAATCTATGCAGAATCAGATCGATTTCAAAAATGGAGCCCAGATTGGATTTGACACCGGAGCTGATGTAGAAAGTGAACTGCTTTTCGGAAAAGGAAGAGCCTATGGTTTGGAACTTATTGCCAAAAAGAAAAGCGGAAAGCTTACAGGATGGATTTCTTATACGTTATCTAAAACGGAAAGAAAAATCAACGGAATCAACAACAACGAATGGTATAATGCGAGAATGGATAAAACCCATGATCTCTCTATTGTAGCAACGTATCAGCTGAATCCAAAATGGACCTTCTCCGGATTGTTTGTTTACAGTACAGGAAATGCCGTTACCTTCCCTACCGGAAAGTACGAACTGAATGGACAGACCGTATTCCAATACAGCAACAGAAATGCTGACAGAATGCCGGCCTACCACAGAATGGATGTAAGTGCCACTTATGAGCCAAGCACCAATAAACGTTTCCGTGGTTCATGGACTTTCGGTATATACAACCTGTATGGCCGTGAGAACGCTTATATCATCAACTTCGAAGATAATCCTGACCGTATGGGAACCACCCGCGCTACACAGGTTTCTTTATTCCGTTGGGTACCTAACATCACTTATAACTTCAAATTCTAAATCATGAAAAAATCATTTTTTATCATATTATCTTTATTTGCCTTAACTTCTTGTGAAAAAGAAATCGACCTTGATCTCAACGACCAAAGCGGTAATATTGTTATTGAAGGAAATGTAACTGATAAAGTAGGCCCTTATACTGTGAAGATCACAAAATCTGTTGGTTTTTCGGAACCTAATCAATATCCTGCTGTTACCGGAGCTCAGGTTATTTTAAGTGACAATACAGGGCAAACCGAAACACTTCATTATGTAGGCAACGGAATGTACCAAACCACAACTTTTTATGGTGACCCAGGCAGAACCTACACGCTGAAAGTGCAGGCTGAAGGAAAAGAATATACTGCTCAAAGTACAATGCCTGAACCTGTGCTTCTTACTGGATTACAGCAGAGTTCATTCAAATTTGGTGATAAAAGTACTTATACTCTTTTACCAATTTTTACAGATCCGGCTCCGCTAGGCAACCGTTATCTTTTCACTTTTACCATCAACAATCTTACGAAGAAATACATGACGGTGATGTCTGACAATGTCAACAACGGATTACCCAATCAGCAGCCTTTGATCCTTCCGAACGATGATAATAAAGGACGAGACCATGAAGTAGTGCCAGGAGATACAATTCATGTAGAAATGCAGTGCATCAGTACCAATATATTTACGTATTACAGTGCCCTTCTTCAAATTTCCGATGGTAATGGCGGAGGAGTAACACCCACCAACCCACCAAGCAATATCAGTAACGGAGCTTTGGGGTATTTTTCAGCCCATACCGTTGACAAGGATAGTTTTGTGATCCAGCAACTAACTACCCCATAAATTGAAAAAGGATATTCCAGCATTTTGGAATATCCTTTTTTATTACGCTTTAATTTATTGTAGCAATATCTGAAGGCACTCAATAAAAGCAGCCTTCATGAAAATGAAGACCGCTTTCTGGAAATGTATGAATGTTCTGAATTTAATATCCTGATTCCAAAATCTTTAAAAGCTCGGTCTGCTGAACAACATCGTTTTTGCTGCTGATCAGGTTATAATTAGCCTGAAGCCATCCGTTACGGACTACAAAAAATGTATACGCATCCATTAGCCCTTCTTTATACTTTTCTTCAGATTTCTGGAATGACAGTTTCTGGTTTTCAAAATTGGTATTCAACAGATTATATTTTTCCTGGGCATTTAAAAACTGTGCCTTAATGGAATTGATATTCTGTGTAAGATCATTGATTACCAATTCTTTATCATAATTGGAGTTAATAATATTAAGTTTTGCTATTTCTACATTCGTTTTAACCTGTAACTTATTAAAGATTGGAATATTGAGTCCAAAAAATACCGTCTGATTTTTATTCTGAGAAAACTGATCCGAAAAACGGGTATTGAAACCATCATCTTTTCCCAACACTTTGTTATAGAAGGTAGACCAGCTGTAACTTCCGTTCAAAGTTGGCAGATAGGCAGATTTGGCAATATCTTCTCTCTTTTCCTGGGCCTTAATTTCCGCGATGGCAGATTGATAAGCAGGATTTTTTTCCAACAGTTTTTGGGTAAAATCCGGATCGTGAAACTCTTCTTCAGCAGCAAGATTACCCTCTGTCATTACAAAATCTACTGAATCCTGAGTAAAAGACAATGCATTAAGCAGATTGATCTTCGCCTGATCCCGCTGATTTTTTGCAGAAACCCATTGCTCCTGTAACGTACCAAAGTTGGCTTTGATATCATACACATCACTTTTGGGCCTGTTTCCAATTTCTACTTCTTTTTCAGTTCTTTTGATCTGATCCTGCATTCCTGTGATCTGAGTTTCCAGAACTTCAAGCCAGCTTTTGCTGTTTTGATAGGTAAAAAACATTTGAATCACATTCAGTTTTACCTTATTCTGAGCCAATTTAAGTTTATAAGCACTGGTTTCTTTATTCAGTTTAGACAGAGATATATTGAGAATATTAGTCCAGTTGAAAAGACTCCAGTCTGCCTGAGCTGTAAACTGATCATATTGTGTATTGAGCGCTTCTCTCTGGTTACTCGACTGGTTAATGGAAGAACCAAAACTATAAGTATGTCTCACCCCCGCTTCCACGGAAGGCAGCAACATTCCTTTTGACCCTGTTATCAATTGATCATTTTTTGCAACATTCACTGTAGCCTGCTTCACCAAAGGATGATGAGCTACTGCATAGTTGAGACATTCCTGCAGGTTCCATGTTTGCTGAGCCGGAAAAAGGCCAACAAAAAATAGGAAAATGAAATTTTTCATGAGTACTTTCTGGTTTGAAAAAATTAAAAATAAAGTGAGCAATGTGCCCTGTTACTCATATTTCAGGTATTTTATAAGATCCACTTTTGTTGCTTTATACGCTTTGATGCTTACGACCGCAAAAGTAAGTCCCAATAAGACAAGAAAACTCAGGATAAACGGCCATACCGGCATATCAATTCTGTAAGCGAAATCTTTCAGCCATTCGTTCATCAGGAAATAACAGATCGGAATGCTTATCAGAACAGCAATGGTAGCAATCCAAAGGAACTGACGGGTTAATCCGAATACCAATGTATGATCAGAAGCTCCTAATGTTTTTCTGATAGCAACGTCTTTGAGCTTTTGCTCAATCATCAATGAAGAAAGTGCAAAAAGGCCCAGCAAAGCAACCATTAAAACCATAGCATTGAGAATGGTAAATAAGGTTTGTTGTTTTTGATACATTTCAAAAGTTTTGGCAAATTTCTGATCAAGGAAATAATAATCAAATGGGTAACCAGGTTCCACATTGCTCTGCCAGTAGGTTTTAAGTCTTTTTACTGTTCCGTCAATATCATTAGGCTCTATTTTCAATTGAATATTATAAACATTAAACCTCTTCCATTTTGTCTGCATGTAATGGAAAAATACAACCGGTTCTATCTCTGTTTTTAAGCTTCTTACGTTGAAATCTTTTACAATTCCTACAATTTTATACTTTTTGTCATCAAACCCAGGTTGAATTTCATTTTTAAAAGCATCTTCTTCGTTCCATCCGAATTTTCTTATAAAAGCTTCGTTCACCATAATATTATTGATCGTATCCGATGAAAGATTAGGATCCAGCCAACGTCCTTTTTTAAGTTTTACATTGATGAATTTCAGATAATTATAATCCATAGAACCATGCTGAGCCTGAATACTTTTACCCATAAAATCCATATTTGAGCTTCCATATCTTCCCACTCCCGGAACAGCTTCACCGTAAGAAACATCACTTACTCCCTGAATTTTCTTCATTTCAGTTCTCAGACGTTCATATTTCAGCCAAGGTTTATCGCTATTTTCACCGAAATTAATCATCAAGATTTGCCTTCCACTATATCCGAGATCTTTGTTCATCATATATTTTACCTGTTGATGAACAATCAATCCACCGATAATGAAAAATGAGGAAATCACCAGCTGTAATGTTAAAATACCGTTTCTCAGCCAAACGCCGTGTTTGCTTCTGGCAAAATTTCCTTTCAGCGTTTCAATAGCTTTGAAATTGGAAAGATATATTGCAGGAATCAGTCCTGATATAATTGTTACCAAAGTAACCATTCCAAGAGAATATGCGTAAATGTGCCAGTCATTCATTTTTATGTCTTTATCATAAAACTTGTTCAGACTCGGCAAAAGTAATTCTGTAAGGGCTAATGAAAGCAGATAAGAGGCTATACAGATCACAAAGGTTTCCAGCAAAAACTGTAGAATAAGATTAGACTTTGTACTTCCAATCGCTTTTCTCACCCCTATTTCTTTAGCTCTCTGTGATGCCTGTGCGGTTTTCAGATTAATAAAATTGATGGCTGATAAAACAACGATCAGAACAGAAAGGGTGAAAAGAATCAACAAAGTTTTGAAATCAGGATTTCCAAACCAGGAAGCTTCTGCGTGAAGTTTCAGCCGATCCAAAGGAGTCAGCAAACTGTCTGTAGGGCCATACAAATCCATATATTGCTTTACCGACAATCCGGAAGATTTTCCGTCCAGCGCTGCACGATATTCAAAAATATCTTTAATGAATTTATGTTGTACCGTGAGAGGATCTGTTCCTTTTTTCAGCATGAAAAAGCAACCGTAGCTGAAGTTTCCCCAGCTGTTTTCGTTATCTTTCATCTGACGAACAGGGTTGAAAAGAAATTCGGGTTTGATCTGTGAATTCCCTTCCGGCAGTTCATATACAGCTGTTACAATATAGTTTTTATTATCAAATTTGATGCTTTCTCCTGCCACATTGGTTCTCCCAAAAAGATTGTTGGCAGCGGTTGTGGACAGTGCAATGGAGTTTTCTGATTTCAAGGCATCTTTGTAACTGCCGGCAACCAGTTTGAAAGGGAAAAAATTGAAGAAATTTTCAGAAACTTCCATCCCCTCCTGCTGATAAAAAGTTTTATTTTTTGCAATCATCTTCAATCCTATTCCCGAGCCACTCAATAAAACATAATCCTGAACCCCCGGAACTACTTCCTTGGCACGTTTCGCCATGGGAATTGAGATGTTGTTTCCGTAAGATTTATTTTTCTTGGAGTAAGACTGAAAGAAATAAATACTTTCTTTTTTGGGATTCCATTTTTCATAGGATTCTTCGTCATTCCAATGCATAAGAATAAGCATAAAGCCTGTTAATCCTATAGTAAGTCCAAATAAATTGATGAACGTGGACAGCCAGTTTTTTTTATAATTGATCAGAGCAATTTTGATCCAGTTGGTAAGCATAATAATAGTATTATAATTAATGATAATCGACAGAATACGGAAGAGTTATTCAAATATTCCTGCATCTGCTTTTGCAAAGACATCTTTTCTCTGGGAAGCATGTTCTTCACTAAAAATTTCACCATCTTTCATATTAATGATTCGGGAAGCAAATCCTGCATCATAGGAAGAGTGCGTTACCATCACAATGGTAGATCCTTCTCTGTGGAGTTCTGCCAGGAGGTTCATTACTTCGTTTCCATTAGAGCTGTCGAGGTTTCCTGTAGGTTCATCGGCAAGGATTAGTTTGGGCTTTGTCACCAAAGCTCTTGCAACGGCTGCTCTCTGCTGCTGTCCTCCGGAAAGCTGCTGTGGATAATGCTTGGCACGGTGAGCAATATTGATCTTTTCCATAATTTCTTCTACTTTTCTTTTTCTTTCTGAAGAGGAGAAACCGTTGTATATTAATGGAAGTTCAATGTTTTCATAAACCGTCAGCTCGTCGATCAGGTTAAAATTCTGGAAGATAAATCCTATATTTTTTTTACGAACGTCTGATTTTTTTCTTTCGCTCAAGCCCATCATCTCTGTTGTTTCAAATTGGTATGAACCTGAAGAAGCACTGTCCAGAAGTCCAATAATATTTAGAAAAGTAGATTTCCCACATCCTGAAGGGCCCATTATAGCGAGAAATTCTCCCTCTTTAATACTTAGACTTACCTCATTCAGAGCGTTGGTCTGTACATCTTCTGCTCTATAGATTTTTGAAAGGTTATGTATATTGATCATGATAACGTTTTTTATTAATTTAATTGATTAAGTTCGTTGATAGCTAGTGGCAATGAAAGGTTAAAAATATTCATCTTTTTACTTTTTAATATCGAGAATTTCATATTTTTTCAAATCTGAATAATCAGAGGTAATAACTGTCTCTCCTACTTTTAGGCCAGACAATACTTCATAATAAAGAGGATTTTCTCTTCCCAGGCTGATGGTTCTCTTTTCTGCTTTATTCCCTTTAACGACAAAGATCCATTTTCCATTGGTGTCTTTTGAGAAATTTCCTTTGGGTATCATAATACTTTGGGTATCGGCTGAAAGTTTCAGTTTTACTCCGAATGTCATTCCTATTTTCAGGTTGTCAGGTTTTTTGTCTGTAAAGCTCAGCTCTACAAGAAACTGCCCGTCTTTTACTTCCGGTAGAATTTTTGAGATCATTACTTCATACGATTTATCATTGTTGTCCAGCATTCCTTTGATCCCATTCTGAAGTTTATTGATATAATATTCATCTACTTTGGCAACCAGCTTATAGCCGTCCATCAGGTCAATTTTCCCTATACTCTGACCTGTGGTAAGATTCTCTCCCATCGAAATAACGAATGAAGAAAGCCTTCCGGAAGCTGGAGCCACAATAAGAAAATTATTTTTATTGGACCTTAAAATCTGAAGACTCTTATCCATTTGTCCCATAGAATTTGTAATAGCAGACATTTGAGCGTTTCTTGAGCCTTTTTCCGTGGAAAATCCTTTTTCAACAATAGATTTTCTTTGTTTTTGATACGTAAGATTCTGTACACTGATGTCATAATCTGTCTTTTTACCAATTTCTGCATCATAGAGCCTTTTTTGCAGATTAAAAGTCTGAAGCGCCGTATTATAATCATTCTGTGCCTGCAGAAGTTCTTTGTCCTGCGCCAGCTCCTGATTTTTCAGTTCAAGAAGTGTATTTCTCATCTGGCTGATCTGCTGCATAATCCCCGTTTCCTGGTTCATATAATTAAATTCGGTATTGGGATTATACACTCTTGCTATGGGCTGGTCTTTGGTAAGCATCTGCCCATCCTCAGTAAAAATTTCTTTTACTGCTCCGCCTTCCAAAACATTGATTAAAGATGAATTGAGAGATTGAGTCTGTGCTGTAACCATCAACATGTCTTCAAACTTTCCCTGGGTTACCTCATCGGTCTGAATATTTTCTACAGAGACATTATACGTTTTTTTCTGTTGTACAAAATACAAACTGGAAAGTGTCAGAAACACCAATATTGCCAATCCACTTAAAACAAATTTTAATTTCGATTTCTTTTTTACTATTTTCGTATCCATATTAAAGATAACTCATTTTATTACAATAGATTACACAATGTAGATGCCAGAAAATTATGATTCTGTAAGTCATTGAAAATCTGCCATTCTTTTGTAATCAACACAGAAAGGACTGTTCATTATCGGACACTTTTTGTGCGAAAATGAACAGTTTTAGTATTAAAACCTTATTTTTAAAAGTAGAAACCATACCATGCGTAAAAAAGAAGCCCATATTCTGATTGTAGATGATGATGAAGATATCCTGTTCTCTGCGAGAGTCTGGCTAAAAAAGTTTTTCACGGAAGTAAGCTGCCTTAGCAAACCGGGTGAAATTTTAAAATTCATGACTGAAAACCAGGTAAATGCTGTGGTATTAGACATGAACTTTAGAAAAGGATTTGAAAACGGACAGGACGGTCTTTATTGGATGAATGAGATCAGAAGTCTCGAGCCTCAACTTCCTATTATTCTGATGACGGCCTACGGTGAAGTAGAACTTGCTGTGGAAGCGCTCAAAAACGGAGCTTCCGATTTTATTCTGAAACCATGGAACAATGAAAAGTTATATGCTTCTGTTAATTTGGCGGTCGATCTTTCAAGAAAGAACAGAAAACTCAGCCAATGGGAAAACGTGAACCAAAAGAGCAATCAGTACCAACTGGAAAGTCATTCTCCCAAAATGCAGGAAGTTCTGAAACAGATTGAAAAAGTAGCTCCTACAGATGCCAACGTCCTTTTATTGGGTGAAAACGGAACCGGAAAATATGTATTGGCAGAATCTATTCATCAACAATCCGAAAGAAGCAGCCAGCCTTTTGTACATATTGATCTTGGAAGTATCTCCGAAAGTCTTTTTGAGTCGGAGCTGTTTGGATATAAAAAAGGGGCTTTTACTGATGCCCATCAGGATTATGCAGGAAAAATTGAAAATGCACAGAACGGAACTGTTTTTCTCGATGAAATTGGAAATCTACCGTTACAGCTTCAGACCAAATTGCTAAGCCTGATCCAAAACAGAAAATTATCCAGATTAGGAGAATCTAAAGAACGTTTACTGGATGTACGTTTTATTTTTGCAACTAATGAGAATTTGAAAAAAGCGGTTGCAGAGAATCGTTTCCGTCAGGATTTGTACTACAGGATCAATACGGTAGAAATTCAGATTCCGGCTTTGCGCGACAGGCAGGAGGATATTGGATTACTGGCGCGTTATTTTCTGGATCGCTATAAACAGAAATATCATAAACCCAATCTGGAACTTACGGACGATATTCTGACAAGCCTTACTCATTTTCCGTGGCCGGGAAATATCCGGGAGCTCGATCATTGCCTGGAAAGAAGCGTTATCCTGTCTAATGACAGTACACTTCAGCTATTGATCCCGCAATTAGAGGAACAGGAAAATGCCATTATCAATTTGAATATTGAAGAAATGGAAGAACTTCTCATCAAAAAAGCGTTAAAAAAACATACGGGAAATATCTCTTTAGCGGCAGAAGATCTGGGATTATCGCGGGCTGCTTTGTACAGAAGAATGGAGAAATTTGGACTATAATTTAAAATTGACGGTCAAATTTCATCTTTTCAATCTAAATATTAACCGTAAAAAAGTATCTTTAAATAACAACTTTTCTTTTTAAATAAAAAGTACTGTAAACTTCATGAATACGAACTACAATCTGTGGCTGCCATACAATCTGCTTTCAGTTGCCAGTGGAATTATGGCCTATCATTTTTTTATGGAGGAGCAATGGTTTAATGCCGTTCTCTTCGTTCTGCTTACGATTGTTTTTACCGTTTTGATCTATTTTTCATTATCAGCAAAGACATCAAAAGTTGAAAAGATCATCACTTCTGTAAGGAAAAAAGATTTTTCATTATTTCCTCAGGAAGAGGGCGATTCTTTGTTGGACAACAGTATTCGTTTATATTATCAGAGCAAGGAGGAACAATTTTCTTTATCGTCTTATAAGTTGCTTTACGAAAGTATTCTGGATCATATGGAAACGGGGCTTATCATCTTATCTGAAAAAGACGGCAACTGGGAAGTTTTTTATGTAAACAATGCTTTTCTCAATATTTTGCAGGTTCCAAAATACAAGCAGTGGGATCTTTACGCTACGAAAGTTCCTGAATTTTATAACATTATCAAAGAAACAAATTATCAAAGCTCACAGGAGTTTTTTGATATTTCTGTAAACAGTGATTCTAAACAGTCTTTTTCTCTCAGAACCAAACAGGTAAAAAACAGACAGCATCTTTTCTATATCATTACGCTGGAATCTGTTCAGAAAATTATTGAGCAGAAAGAAAAGCTGGCCTGGAACAATCTTATGAAAGTCATTTCTCATGAACTTTTGAATACACTGACGCCTGTGAACAGCCTGATTCAGAATCTGGAATATATCAGTAATCAGGAAACCATTGATCAGGAAGATCAGGAGGAAATGAAGGAAAGCCTGATGATCATCAATTCCAAATCTAAACAGCTTTTAAATTTTGTGGATCATTACCGTCAGGTTGCCGAATTACCCAAACCCCACCTGGCTCCTGTTTCTTTGAAAAAAGTGATTGAGTCGGCCCTTGGATTCCTGAAATCTGAGTTTGAAAAAAATCATATTCAGATCCTTCAGAATATTGAAGATTATATAATATCTGCCGATGAAAAAATGATTGAACGAAGCCTGATCAATCTTTATCTTAATGCCATTCATGCTGTTTCAGAAAAAGAATATAAACAAATTTCTACTACGGTAAAATCTTATAGCAACCGTATCATTGTAAGCATTACAGATAATGGTTCGGGGGTTACTCCTGAAATTAAAGATAAAATTTTCCTACCGTTCTTTACGACAAGATCACATGGTTCCGGTATAGGACTTACCCTTGCCAAAAGTATTATGGAAGCTCATGGAGGTTATCTTAATTATAAAACGCTGGAAGAAGGAAGTACCTTTGAACTCTGGTTCTTAGAATAAACAGGTTTCCTCACTATCATAGCTCCTTTTTAATGATACATTCTGGACCATTATATTTTTTTGTACTATAATGCTTTACTTACTGACATACTGTTGTCACCACTCTATTTTACCTTTGTTTTAAAGTTATTCAACAATACAATTTAAAACAATATGAAATTAACATCCTTAAGAATCATCACCCAAGACATCAAAAAATCTGTCGGATTCTATGAAAAAGCAATGAATGCAACCGGACATTGGTATACTGAAGATTTTGCAGAACTTTCTACAAGTACCATTACAATAGCGATTGGAAGTACTCGAACTATGAAAATGTTTTCCGAAGGGCTTACAGCGTTTTCCGGTACAAAATCTACCATTATTGAATTTATGGTTAAAGATGTAGACACAGAATATGAAAGAATCAAACTGATTACTTCAGATATAATTCAGGAACCTACAACAATGCCGTGGGGGAACAGATCTCTTTTATTCTGTGATCCGGACGGGAATATGATCAACTTTTTTACCCCTGTAAGTGCAGAAGCGATCCAGAAGTTTGATTAAAATTTTTTGAATACAAAATACCGTTTTTTCAGAACGGTATTTTTATTTTATACCATCACTGAAACTTTAATGACCACAATTTTTAAATTTCCAAAAAATACCACTCCAACACGCCACTTATTTTTTATATTTGGCTTTGAAAAACACCAATACTTTATGATGAATTTAAAATCGTATCTGGAATTAAAAGTAGATGATCAGGAATATTTGTCAGCATTTACCATTACCGGCTCAAACATTCAATTTTCCGGAACAATATATATTCACGAAGACAGCCGATCTCTTGCTGATTTTGCCAACAGCCTTATTGATTTTCCTAAATATGAAAAGAAGCTGTTTTTTGAAATGGGACATAAAGATTCTCGATTTTCTTATTTCTCAATAAGCCTTTATCCAACGCAATCTCTTTCTCACATTGGGGTTCAGATCACAATGGTAACAGATGCTCATTTTCGGGATGAAGATCAATGTAAAATACAATTTGAGATTATTGTAGAACCTAGCGCCATTGATGAGTTCCGAAAAGCTTTATCACGAATTTCGCATAAAGGGTCAGGAAATGCTATTCTATATGGAAAAGACAATCGTATATAACCTATCCGAATGAAAGATATAAAACTTCATCAAAAGAAATTCAACGAGATAAAAGAATTATTGATCTCAAAATTGGGCGAAAAAATTGTTATTGACGAAGAAAATGGAACCACATTTCTTCAAATTGAAGATTCTGAATATTGGCTTTCCGTTGATCATTCTGAATTTACAGTAGGATTTGGACTCAATCACAAACATTTCAGTGAAGAATATGACAATTTAAAAAAAGGCATTGAAGAAGCCTTTAAACTGTTGACCCATGAAATACGAGTTACAAAATACATCAAAGGTAAAACCCTTTATAAAGCAGTTACAGAAATTAAAATTTCTGATTCTATAATAGAAAACCTAGGAGTTACCGGAATTTTATTCTACCCTTTTTGGAAAAAAAACCAAACTGAAACCTCCTATTTTGAAGCAATAATAAAGAAAGAGGACATTGAATCGGAAATTGAAAAAATTGTAACAATACCCTAAACTCATTTCCCCATGCTTTCTAATGAAAAACCAGCCTGAAATAAGCAACAGACTGGTCTTTATTATTTTTATTTACCTAAGAAATCAATTGCCTTATTGACAAATGTTTCATGGTTTTGGAAGAAAGAAGCGTGGCCAGAATCCGGGAAGATTAAAAGCTCGGCATGTTCTAATACCTGTGCCATATTCTTGGCATTCTGCACTGAAACCGGAAGATCATTTTCACCATGAACAATTAGTACTGGATTTTTGATCTTTTTCAGCGTGATAAGGGCATCTGCATCAGGTTGCGCCCAACTTAATACGGCTGTAAACTGAGCATTTGAAGTATTATCGCTCAATGGAAGATCCCGATCTGTCGTACGAAGCTGAATTCTGGCATAAGAAGCTTTTCCTGCAGCAATACTTTGGCTGGATTCTGTAAATCCAAATTTCAGAAAAGAGGCTTCAGCGCTCAATCCAGCTGTTCCGGCAATAATATTGGGTAGATTAGACAATCCGATGGCTCCCTGTGGTCCTGTTCCTGTTAAAATCACTTTATTGATGAGTGAAGGTTCAGTTAAAACAATTCTCTGAGCCACAAATCCACCCATGGAGAATCCCATGATATTTACTTTATTCAAATTCAATGCTTTGATGAAATCTACAGCATCATCTGCCATGGCCTGAACTGTATTGGGAGTAGTTCCTTCTGAGGAGGCAACTCCTTTATTATCAAAAATGATTACTTTATATTTTTTAGATAAACCATCTGTTATTGCGGGATCCCAATCATCCATTGAGCCTCCCAGCCCCGGTAATAATACTAAAGGAATACCATTTTCATTTCCCAGTGTACGATAGGCAATCGTATTTCCCTTTACATTTACAAATTGGGTTTTGGCGTTTTGGTGGTTGTTATTCTGTATCTCCTGTACCGTGGGAGGTTCGTTTTCCTCGGAGCAAGACACCGTTGCTACTGTAAATAAAGTTAAACATAGTAAACTTACTGCTGAGATTTTTCTGATTGCTTTCATTGTTGTTTATTTTTTTGTTTTGATTATGCTGCAAACTTAAAACACAACAAAAAGCGAAACATCCAAAAGGTTGTTCAACAGGACTTTTTACCGACCTAATTAGACAATTTTAGTGGGGAAATTGAAAACCTTTTTTATTTTTTATCCATCAAACGCTGTATTTCATACTGATTCAGAAAGTATGTTCTATCAACAGAAATTCCGTCCCGGCTGAGTGTTGCCCGTTTTGAGATGTATTTCTTTTCATTCCAATTGAGAATATAGGTTCTTGTATTGCTCATAAAATTATTGGTTCCTTCACTTCCATCCGAATACATATTGGTAATTCGGTTAAAATTACTTTCATCCATCATGATCGGCTGATTGTTGTAAACATACACCATTTTATACTCCATGATACAGCCATAATATTTTGTCACATATTCATTGCATTTTTCTTGGCGGATCTTTTCAGCCTGCGGTAAGAGTTGATTGATTTTTTCAATCTGCAGCTGTTCTTCGGCCTTCAGGTCATCAAATTTGATATGTTCGATTAATGACTGCCCCAAACAAATCTGGCACAATCCCATCCATACAAGGGTTAAAAAGATTTTCATGAATTACTGTTTTTGCGAATATAGAAATTCAGAAAGACAATATCAATTGTAAAAAGCGCTTACTGTATTTCTTTACTATTTTTTAAAGCATGGAGTGCCTTCATTGCTTTATCGGCATCATGTTTTGCAACAAAGATATGGTCATGAAAATAGGCTGCAACAACATTACAGCTGATGTTCTCTTTTTTGAGAGCGTTGGCAAAAGCAGCTGTAAGGCCTACGGCTTCCAGTGAGGAATGGATCGTAAGAGTAATCCACGAAGCAATATAAGTGTATTTCAAATGCCATTCGTCTGCAATTGTTCTGTCTAACACTACAGTAAATGCTTCCGCTTCTTTAAAGAAAAACAGAATTTTCTCTATATCCGGGATCTGGCTCAGTGTTTCAACAGTACAAAACACATATTCTCCGGTATTCAATACGGGTTCCATATTCTGAAGCAGAACCGCTAAATCTTTTTCTCCTGACATCTTTTTTATACAAAACTAAAGTATAGATTTCTGGATTTATTTATCATTTGATAAAAAATAAAGATCATCCGATAAAGTTGTTTCAACAGTATTTCTTGCCTTATGCAAAGATCACTGAGAAATAGATTAGGTAATATTGCATTGTTATGACGTAATTAACACATCTCACTAATAATTAGCCATTTATAAAGCTTTTAAATAAATTTACAGGAACATTTTTACAATCAGGACCGTTCTTCATTTTCGTTAAACTCTTAAAAAGTAAAGTTTATGAATAATTACAACCATACTATTGAAATAAAATCTTCTACAGATATGATATATAAAGCCCTGACGGAACAAATTCCTCTTTGGTGGACAGAAACTTATGAAGGTTCTTCGCTAAAAACGGGTGATAGGTTTACTATAAGATTTGGAGATCAGGTGCACAAAACAATGCGCGTAAAAGAATGTGTACCCCATTCAAGAGTGATTTGGGAGGTTGAAGATGCGCTGATTGCCATTTCTTCGCTGAAAAATCAGTCCGAATGGATAGGAACTACGATCGTTTGGGAAATGAAAGAAGAAAAAAATACAGCATTGCTTGATCTTACACACATTGGCTTAAATCCTTCAATTGAATGCTATGAAATCTGTATTGGCGGCTGGAAGCAGTTTATAGGAAGCCTGAAAATGTTTCTGGAAACTGGGAAAGGAAATCCTTATGCAAAATAGTATTTAAAAAGCTATATACTCAAAAGCAAGAAAGAGGCAATATGCCTCTTCCTTTTTAGTACTAATAACCTACCAATTGAACTTCTCTATGTGTATTTGTGTTTTTTTATATTCTTATTATCATTTGGTCTTTTTATCAAGAAGAACGATTTAAAAGCTATTCATACATTTTATAATTGTTTCATCATTTGCGTTTTTTATATAATTATAGTTTATTATTTGTACTGCTATAATTATTAATTTTTCTCGATAAAATATACTTCTGAAAAAGTGTTTTAAGTTTCTTTCTTTCCGTAAATCTTATAGTGCAAAGTAACGACATTGCTGAATAAAGTCTTCTATAAAAGGCATCGATACATATCGAAGTGTTTATAGATATTTATCGATACACAATATCTGTTTGATGAAAGAGATGTAGAATAGCCCTTGGTACGTTATATTTTATGATGAGTTTTAACAAGATCTACCAGTTCAACCAGGTTTTCTATTTTCAATTTCTCGAAGATATTTTTTTTGATTGTACTTACGGTATTTTGTTTTATGTCCAGACTATTGGCAATTTCCAGATTTCCGTATCCTTCGGCATAGAGCTCGGCAATTTCCATTTCTCTTTTTGTAAGGCTGGTGAGCGGACTTATCAAATTGGGATTATAAACAAACTGTACGAGCAGATCTCTGGAAAGATCAGAAAAGTACTCCCCTTTCTGAATAAAGGCAGTAAGTGCTTCTCTTATTTCATCTTCTTCACTTAATTTGCTCAGATATCCGTTTGCTCCTGCTTTAATAAATTTAAGAGCGTGAAGATCTTCCTCAAGACCTGTAAAAATTAAGATTTTTATATTGGGATTGATAGCTTTCATTTGTGGCAGAATATGCAGACTGTTCCCTTCCGGAAAGTGAGCATCCATCACGGCCATTTCTATTCCTTTAGACTCCACCAGTTCTATAGCCTGCTGCAGTGAGGAAGTTTGATAAATTTTAGCATTTGGAGCAATATCATTGATGACGATCTCCATTCCCTGTCGCACAATACTGTGATCATCCGCTAAAAGAAATATAATTTCTTTATTTTCAATTGGTATTTCCATTATTATTAATATTTAAATTGATCCTGAATGTTATTTTGGTTCCTTTGTGAAGTTTACTTTCAATCGATATTTCTCCATTGAAAAGTTCTACGATTTCTTTCACCAGATTCAATCCCAGCCCTGCTCCCAGATTATCCACTTCATCAGATACAATCCCCTGATAGTAAGGGTCAAAGATTTTAGCAAGGTCAGATTCTGAGATTCCTACCCCGGTATCGGCTACGGTCGTAATAAGTGATATGGTATTTTTATCAATAGATTCTGTTACCAGCGTGAGATCAATTTGTCCGTTTTCTGTAAACTTATTGGCATTTCCAAGGATATTCATAAAGATCTGATTGATTCTGATATTATCCGAAAACACGTTCATCTCTTCAGGAATCCTGTCTGTAATCACAAACTTATTATTTCTCGTCTCCAGATAAGGAGTGATTACTTTTACAATGGAGCCAATTTCATTTTTAAGATTGAACTCACTTTGTATCAATTTCTTTTCAGCATCCTGATTCTTAGTATATTCCAGAATCTGGTTAGACTGAAGCAATAATGTGCTGTTAGTAAATTTTATTGATTTAAGATAATCTTTTATGGTTTCATCCTCTGTAGATCTGTAGATCTTGTCAATAAAGATATTGATGATCTTAAGCGGCGATCTCAGATCATGGCTCAGCATTCCTAAAATTCTGTTTTTGAAGTTGAGATTCTTTTTGATCTCTCCATTCGCTTCATTCAGTTTATGTTCATAAATAAAGGCCATTCTGGTAAAATACATAATCAGAATAGAGACAATGAACATTAGAACCATTAATCCCAGTACAAGATACGTTCGGATTTTATTATTGTCTGAACTTTGCTGGTTGTATTCTTTTTCAAGCTCAGATTTAAAGTCTTTGATGGCGCTTTCATACACTTCTATCAAACTATTACTGTATACCAGAAGTTTACTGAAATTACTATAAAACTGAAGATTATCTTTTTGTTTCTGAGCCGCGTACATCTGTACTTTCTTTACTTCTGCTGCATAATGTTTATCCATAGATTTGATGGTGTTATCCATTTTAGTTTTCACCTGGGAAATATCTATGGTCTTATTATTCGTTAAGGTAATCACCGTACTTTCTTTCTGAACATCCACTTTTCCTGTAACGGCATCTTTCAATCGACCGAAAAACCCTTTTTTCTTCACCGTATCTGCATACTTATGAGTTTCTATCTTGATATCATCAAAATCATTTTTATATTTTGCTGGCTCGTATTCTTTGTCCTGTTCTTTTGTCGGCGGGTTCAGGGAAGACTGGTACACTGAATCTATCAGTTTCTTCAGTTTTGTTGTCTGTTCTGTATCTTTTACGTGTTGAGAAAGGTTCTTTTTCAGTCTTGGGCTTGTATTCTCATAATCATTGATCTTATCAAAATTAATCTTGAGCTTCGTAAGAGACTGAAAATATGCCTGAAGATCTTTATCATCCTGGCTTACCATATACTTCTGAAGATGTTCCTGTGCATCCAGAAAATCTTTTCTCGAGTTATCGGTCAGCTTTCCAAGCGCACGGCTGTCTTCCAGTTGGTTTTTGATAAACTGAAGCTTCTTCCCGTTGACAAATTCGTTATAAAAAAAGATGGCAATAATTACCTGTATCAATAAAATACATATGATGAGTGAGTAATGGACAACCTTCCTCAATCTAAAATTTAAGAATTTATTTTTCATATTTATTCGTCATCTAATTTAATTTCCTGATAATCTTAGCTTTACCTGTTATTAGTTTTCAATAATATATTGTTATTATCAAAAATATAACAACACGTATATATTATACAATTTACAAAGTTAAAGTAAATTTTTGCTTCTTTATAATACTAATTATCAGGTAAAATCAAAGAAATTCAAGACTACTTTATATCAAAATGCTTTTACCGTTTACAAATTCCTTCCTGTCTATGTAAATCTTCAGGATTGAATGCAAAAATCGGGGTTCAACAAAATACTTGAGACTTTCTTTAATATTCATTATCAGAAGCTTTATCCCGCTATCCACTCATACTCCTCACGCCAGTTGTTTCCACCGCGAAAGCCCTGCTGTTTCCAGCCTATGTTGCGGGGTAACCGTTTCTATCGGGGCTAAGATAACTACCAATCAATATCTACAAAAATTGCTTTCAACAGCATATTTTAATTTAAATAATAAACCAATCACTTTTAATTTTAAGAATTTATCAACCATATTCAGTATTTATACTCAAAACAACAATTGGTAATTTACACTATACAATACCTCCCGCCTTCTTTGTTACTTTGAAATGCTGAGTAAGCAGACTTTACCATTCTGCTGTAATACGATCTATACGTACCGTCAGAAATCTATCGGATATAAAAGAACCTAATGACCAACCCAAAATCCGGTTCCGATATAACCATGAAAACTAATACTACATAACACATGATTACAGAAAACTACGACGTAATTGTCATTGGCGGAGGGGCAATAGGCCTGGCTACAGCCTACCATCTGGGTAAAAAAAATGCAAAAACTCTGGTATTGGAGCAGTTTACCTTCCTGAACCAATCTGGAAGTTCCGCAGGCGTATCCCGACAATTCAGGATTCCTTATCCTGATGAGTACATGGTGAAAATGGCTTTGGAAGCAATACCCTATTGGGATGAACTGCAAAAAGAGACCGATGTTCAGCTTCTGGATAAAGTAGGAACTCTTTGGTTCGGAGATCCCGAAGTACGATCTACCGAAGGCAATATTGCGGATGCTGAAAAATCTCTGAAAGCACTAGGTATTCCCTACTCTACACTTACTTCAAAAGAAATTGAAGAACAGTTTCATTTCAGAAATTTACCGGATAATTATACGGGATTATTTCAGCCAGGTGGAGCCAGTATCAATTTTAAAGCAACGATAGAAACTCTTTTAAATCTTTGTCAGAAAGATGATACCATACAGCTGGAAGAAAATTCGCCCGTACTTAAGATCACCCCAAAAGGCAAACTCTTCGAAATTACAACCCCTCACGGAACTTATATTACAAAGAAACTGGCTATTATCCCGGGACCTTACATCAATAGTGTGATCAACTTACTCGATTTCAAAATTGAAGCTACTTACTGGAATATGGCTTCGGCTTATTTCAGAAAAACAGATCCCAATATACAATATCCTACATGGTTCGTATTCCAGAACCGTATAGAGCAGAACGGAAATCAGTTTTACGGATTCCCTTCTGTAGATTGGGATCATCCTGAATATATTCGTGTGGCTCCGGATTTCGTCATTACTCCTTTGGAAGAACCCAACGACAGAACCTTTATTCCCAATCCGCAGGAACTGCAGTATACTTCAGACTGGATAAATGATCATATGACAGGCCTGAATACTCAACCGGAATATACATCCACATGTCTGATTGCCCTGAGCACCATTCAGGATAAAGAGCTGTTAATTGATTTTGCACCTCCATATGTTCCCAACCATAAAAACATTGTGGTATATGCCACCGGATGGGCCGCCAAATTCACTCCTTTTTTAGGAAAAATAATGTCTGACCTCGTATTAGACGGAAAAACAGACTTTGACATCAGCCCTTTCAAATTAGGACACAAATATTTCTTAGCACTATAAAAAATTTAAAACCATGAATAAAAATACACCTCTGGATTCGGGAATGCATCCTGATCTAAAAGTAGAAGTAGCCATTATCGGAGCCGGAACTTCCGGATTATACTCCGCTTACCGTCTGGTAGCAGATAAAAAGTTTAAAGCTCATGAAGTTCAAATTTTTGATATGAGCAATAAACTGGGTGGTAGACTGGAATCTGTGATCATGCCGGGAATGAATTTCTGGGGAGAACTTGGAGGAATGCGCTATCTTACTTCTCAGGAAATTGTTACGACATTAATAGAAGGCTATCCATTATCTGAAAAAGATCTCAGCAAAAGAACACCGGTTCTGAAAGGTAAAATGACTCCTATTCCGTTTCATATGGGTAAGGAAGATAAATTGTTGATGTATATCAGAAAGGAACGCTTCAAACAGAATGCCTGGGAGGTAGAACAGAAACAAAACAAAAAACTGAAAACACGCTACTATCTGAATCATGATGATGAAGGATTCAGTTCTGATCAGTTATTCAACAAAATTATTTACAATGTATTAATGGCAGATCCATGGGTTGCTAAAACCTATAAGAAAAAGATCATTGCAGGACATCATGCTTATGATTTTAAATTTAAGCTGGACAGCAGAGACTGGGATGCCATAAAGCCAAGGCTTGTTTACCACTTTCCGGGATCTCCTTACGACCAGCGTAAAGTAAATGATATCGGTTTCTGGAACCTCATAAAAGATCAGGTTTCACAGGAAGGATATGAATTTCTTGCCAACGCAGGCGGATATTATTCCAACACCATCAACTGGAATTCTGCTGAAGCATTTCCTTATATGGTAGGCGATTTTTCGGCAAATACGACCTATAAAACCATTGAAGAAGGTTATGACAGCATCGCCTATGCAGTAGCCAATACATATATGGCCAATAAGGGCGCAAAAATATGGTCCGAAAACAAGCTGCTTACCTTTAGCAAAGAGCATCCGTTTAAACAAACCCATCGATATGAACTGGTTTTTCTGAACCTGAAAACGAATAAAGAATGGAAAGTCTACGCCAATTCTCTTGTGCTGGCAATGCCTAGAAAATCTTTGGAACTGCTGGATCAGAACAACTTCTTTTTCAATGTGAATAAACATGCCAAATTGAATGAAAACATCCGTTCTATCATTATGGAGCCTGCTTTTAAAATCCTGATGGGTTTTGAACGTCCTTGGTGGCATGATCTTGATATAAAGTCAGGACATTCGATTACGGATCTTCCCATGAGACAATGTTACTATTTCGGGACTGATCCTAAGACCAACAACTCGATGCTTTTGGGAAGTTACGGTGATATGGAAACGGAAACGTTCTGGAAAGCACTTTCCGACGACAAAGTTCTGTTCAAAGTAAAAGCCGCTAAATCGGCCTCATTGAAAGAACTTCATCAGCTGGATGACGTACAGGCAACACAACTGATGGTTGGTGAACTTATGAATCAACTTCATGAGCTTCATGGCAAGGATGTAAAAATTCCGGAACCTTATGTTACTTACTTTAAAGACTGGACAGACGATCCTTACGGCGCAGGATATCACGCCTGGAAGGCAGGATTTTCTGTGAAAGATATAATGCCTTACATGAGAAAACCGGTTGCTGACGAAAAAATACACATCATTGGAGAGGCGTATTCCGATCAGCAAGGCTGGGTAGAAGGAGCCTTCTGTGAAGCCGAAAAAATGCTGCAGGAACATTTTGACCTACACCGCCCTGACTGGCTAAGTCCAGATTATTATTTAGGATGGTAAGTATATCATAAAAAAGTGTTTACCCTTACTCCGGAGCTATCCGGAGTTTTTTGTTTTGTACACCCATTCAATATAAAGGAATAAAGCGTATCACCTTTGTTCATATTTTGGGTTCATTAAAAGATCTGTGCATTTATTGTAATTACCATAATATTCTCTTTTCATATCGCCATCATTAGTATTTTCTATTTTTCGTAAGAAGTCTTGCCATTATATTTTGCTAACTTGTCTCTTTAAAAAAGAAGAAACAAAACCTTGTACAGATCAACCGATTGAATTGAAAAATAGACATTCAAAACAGTCGGGATATTATTCTAAAAAGGTTTAACAGCAAAACAGCTTCATCATCTTATGACCAATAAAGATTTTAATTCTCAGCGAGGTTTTACATTCAGTAAACATATCCCGGAAGAATTATCGAATTTTGACAGGGTCTTTGATATCTTCAAAGATCTGCTCACCCATACGTCCGGTGATATTGAAGAAGCCTTCGAATGGCTCGATATGCTAGACAAGGAATATGAAATTTTCACCGATGAATATACGCTTCAGGATTTTGAGGAAGACTTAAAAAAACGGGGCTACATCAAAGAAGAAGAACCGGAAGATGGCAATTCAGGGCCGGGAAAAGGTAAAAATATATTAACGCCTAAACTGGAAGCAGCCTTACGGGAATATGCTTTAGACCAGATTTTCGGAAACCTTAAAAAAAGTGGCACAGGAAGTCACCGTACAACAAAAACAGGAATTGGTGACGAACGGGACGGAGAAAACCGATCTTATCAATATGGCGACGATCTTTCTGCCGTCAATATGACTGAAAGTCTAAAAAATGCACAGATCAACAACGGAATTTCAAACCTGCACCTTACAGAAGATGACCTTATTGTAGAAGAAACCAAACATAAGGCTCAGATGAGTACCGTATTGATGATTGACATCAGCCATTCCATGATCTTATATGGCGAAGACCGTATCACTCCTGCCAAAAAAGTAGCAATGGCCCTCGTAGAGCTTATTAAAAGGAAATATCCTAAAGATTCCATCGATATTATTGTCTTTGGAAACGAGGCATGGCCCATCAAAATAAAAGATCTTCCCTATTTAAAGGTAGGTCCTTATCATACCAATACGGTGGCGGGATTGGAGCTTGCTATGGATATTCTGCGCAGAAAAAGAAATACCAACAAACAGATCTTTATGATCACTGATGGTAAACCTAGCTGTATTCAGCTTCCTACGGGAGAATTTTATACCAATAGTTACGGACTGGATGAAATGATTGTCAACCAATGTCTCAACAGAGCAGCCCAGGCCCGAAAACTGAAAATTCCTATTACAACCTTCATGATTGCACAGGATCCTTATCTGCGTCAGTTTGTGGAAGCATTTACCGCTCAAAATAAAGGAAAAGCTTTCCTGACCGGCTTATCAGGCTTAGGACAGATGATTTTTGAAGATTATGAAAAAAACAGAATAAAGAGAATTTAATACAACATCTGAAATAAGATCGATCTTACAGACGTTACTTTTAAAACATCTCACCAAATAATTATTTTTACTTAGAAGAAAATGAAAAACGATATTACATTCAAAGAATTAAAAGACTCCGGTTATACCCATAAAACGATCAATGAAGAAATCCAGGCCAATTTAATCTCAAGAATTAAAGATAAAAAGCCTGTATTCGAAGGACTTTGGGGATATGAAGACACTGTAATTCCGCAGCTGAAAAAAGCAATACTCGCCGGACACCATATCAACCTTCTTGGTTTAAGAGGTCAGGCCAAAACCAGAATCGCCCGAAGCATGGTAGATCTTCTTGATGAATATATGCCTATTGTAAAAGGCTCCGAAATCAACGACAGTCCCTTCCACCCTATTTCAAAATATGCTAAAGATCTTATTGAAGAATTGGGCGACAACACTCCTATTTCATGGGTACACCGTTCCAGCCGATTTTTTGAGAAACTGGCGACTCCAGATGTAAACGTTGCCGATCTTATCGGAGATATAGACCCTATCAAAGCTGCAACTTTAAAACTTCCTTATTCTGACGAGCGCGTCCTTCATTACGGAATGATTCCCCGCGCCAACCGATCTATTTTTGTTTTGAATGAACTCCCTGATTTACAGGCTAGAATTCAGGTTTCCCTGTTTAATATTTTGCAGGAAGGTGATGTTCAGATCCGTGGATTTCAATTGAGAATGCCGCTGGATATTCAATTTGTATTTACAGCCAATCCGGAAGACTATACCAACAGAGGAAGCATCGTAACGCCACTAAAAGACAGAATTGGCTCTCAGATTTTCACCCATTATCCAAAAACCATTGCCCTGGCCCGCCAAATTACGGAACAGGAAGCAATCATCTCTGCAGAAGATAAGTCACAGATACAAATTTCTGATTTGGCAAGAAATCTTTTGGAAGAAGTTGCCTTTGCAGCCCGCGACAGTGAGTATGTAGATGCTAAAAGCGGAGTAAGTGCCCGTTTAACCATCAGTGCGATGGAAAACCTGGTAGCTGCGGCAAAACTAAGATTAATAGAATCCGGTGTTGAGAAAACGACAGTACGTTTGCTGGATTTTATGTCTATTATTCCATCTATCACAGGGAAAATTGAACTGGTATATGAAGGGGAGCAGGAAGGAGCCGATTATGTAGCCAAAATACTGATCGACAAAGCTGTGATGAGACAGTTTGAAAGTCTTTTCCCACGCATTCCCAAACTGGAAAAAGAAGATATCAAAACACCATATACCGATCTTATCAGATGGTTTAATAAAAATCATCTTGAACTTAATTATAATGATTCGGATGAGGAATTTTATGCAAAACTCAACAAGATAACACCTTTGGTAACAGTTGTAGAAGAAAATGCTTCAGATCTGAGCACTGAAGACAAAAATTTCTGTAAAGAACTCGTATTGTGGGCACTGACAATAAGCAGTAAAATCGATAAGTCTGAAAATCAGTCTGCATTCACTTTTGATTCTGCAGGAATCGGACAGTTTTTGCGCAATTAAAAAGGATTTGTAGTAAAAAATAAAAGAGTCAGCTTCATTTTGAAGCTGACTCTTTTTATAGGGATTGCTCTATTTCCACTCGAGTTCAATCGTTTTAACTAATTCCTCATTATGAAAGCCTATGTCTTCATATTCAAAATCAAATGTTAACGAAATCTCTACGGTTAACGTTTCGTTATCCAACTGTAAAAACTTTAACCGGGTAAGATCTGCAGGATTGTGGCAGCTTCTCAGGTAAATAGAACCATCAACGTAGCCTTCCTCGGGATTTACAGGAAATTCAACCGTTTTTCCTACATAACTTATCGGGGGCTCTGCCAAATGAATAAAATCCAGTCGAACAGATGTCTTTACAACCTCGCCATCCAAGATAAAACTCGATACAGGAATATCTATCGTATACGAGCTTTCTTCCTGCAACCACAAACTTCCCTTCTGGAATTCAAGCTTTTCTACTGAGAAATCTTCCGTTAAATCTATTAAGTCAGATAAGTTGATTTCCTCATCCTGATCATTTGAATAAAAATTCGCTACACCTGTATAACTTTCACCGTTTTCAAACTTACTGATGATTTCTTCTGTCATAGGAGTAATGGCCTGCCCTCCATATCTCCATAAGATTTCCATCATTCTGTAGTCATTAGAATAGGAACACCACTCCATCGCAGTTTTACCCTGCTCTAAAGGCGTATTAGGATCAAATCCTTCTTTTAAAGCATTTTCAACGTCTTCATAATGGCAAAATAAAAGGAGGTCTGAAAATTTTTGTGCATTCATATTGATGTATTGAATCTGTTTAAACTTAGTTACAAAAGATTTTTAAACACTGAAGCTGCGTTGAAAATTAAAGACTTTGATCTTATCTGAACTTAATTGTGCAGTAGCTTATTATACTTTCTAAAGTGTACTAAAGTGTTAAAGAAATAAAAACTTCTTTATAATTGTTTTCTGATCAGTTAAAATGGTAAGGATAGCCGATTTCATCCAGATCGGCTTCAAGCTTTTTCCAGTCTTCAATGTCTTCTACCATTGACAGTACCATTTGTTTGGTTAAAATCTGTCCATTATAAATCTCAGTGACAGTCTTCAAAGGTATACCACTTTCTTTGTAACTTTCTTCAAAATATTCTGTGGCCCAATTAACGTAGGTTTGTGGATTTCCGTCAAAAATATTCAGCATTTCTCCGGAATTGTCATCAAAACTTCCAATTTCTCCTACTTTCCAATTTCCAGCTTCCGTGCTCCAAAGGCAAAAAGTTGTTCCTATTGACTGTACTGGTTCACCAAACATAAATTCATGGAATATGGGTGGCAAATCTCTGGTAAGCTTCTGTTTGTCTTGCTGTTTATACTCACGGGCAAAACCATTGATTGCACAACCTTCGTCTCTGAAAAGAATCAACATCTGATCTCCGGAACCGTTTCTCATCTCAAAAACCTCTTCATGATCTGCCCATTTTCTGTCATAAGAATAATAACGGTATTCCCATTCCTGAGAGAGAATGGCATCCAATACTGAAACCGATTTACAAATAGTCTGTAATCTTTTTCTATCTGGTAATTTGCTAAAATCTTTTGTTGAAATCATTGATATTGCAGTTTTAGATTTTTGAGTTTTCGTGTTTACTTTTCTGGGATTCTTCTTGTTCTGACCAAATAAGCTTATTGCCATCAGCGAAAATAAAATCGTAGTAAATATTCTTTTTTTCATATTTATGGAAACAATTATTGTGGCAAATTTTAAGATTTTTTAAACTTTATCATCTTCTTTACAATTAAAAAGAGAATTGCCAAAAATAATATAAGGATCACAACGACAGGAAGGTTTAAGGAATATTCTGAATTTGTAGTTACAAAAATAAAGTCAGTTTCCTTTTCTGGTACAAATTTTCCCTCACTTGTATCATTAGCAAAAGTTCCGGCAGATTTACTCACCATTGAATATTGCTGTCTATATAAAAGGTAAGCCATGGTAGCAATACATAAAGATAATACTACATAAAGCGATGTTCTTTTTGCCATATTTTTAATTGATGAATTCAGGTTTAGTTTTTCAATATATTTTTGAAATTTAAATTACAAAAAGCAATTATAATAAAATATTCTAAAAATGAATACAGGAAAAATCCCATAATATCAAAGTAGTATTCAATTATGGCTAAAATAGATCAGATTCTCAAGAGAATATTTGCTGTTAATAGATATTCTCTGATTTTTCATCAATAAAAAAAGTATAGAAGGCAAGCTTAAAAAACAAGACTTATCAAACATAAAGATATTAATTAAAAATATTTTTAAAATAATTCCAATTTGATTGATAAAAAATTACTAATTTCGGATAAAACTAAACGTAAATTTATTATGAAAAATTTAAAGAAAATCGAAAGACAGGAGATGAAGGCCATTAATGGCGGCATCAACTGTACAGGAGGTCAATTATGTCTAATCAGTGGAAAATGGGTATGCATGCCCTACGACGGATGCGGTGGCGGAAACCAACCTTAAGTTTTAATTTTAATCCAAATATTTTATTATGAAAAATTCTACAAAAATTTCAAGAGACCAACTGAAGACAATCAACGGTGGAGCAATAGGTTGCTCAGAAGCCTGCTGCCCTCCTCCGGGAATAAAAAGATGCCCATGGGTAATCTGTATTATAGCCTGTCCTGTAACAAGTTAAGATGAGTATTCATTGATACTCTATTGAAGATAGTATGAAAACCTGATATATTAGAAAACAAAAAAGCCTTAAGATCTTTGATTTTAAGGCTTTTCTTTGAAGATTAATTGCTATATGTATCCTCCTTCTCTTCATTTAGGTTGCGCGTATTAATCTGTTTTTTTAATTTTAATCCCTGATAATAACCTATATAAAAATACATTCAGTATTTAATCTAACCATGAAAAATGAGTACTATGATACTTTAAACCTTAAGTCTGACGAAAAGGTTTTAGAAATTTATAGAGATCGAAACCGATATGTTCAAGAAGCCCAAGAAGCATTAATTGAGATATTGAAAAACAGAAATCTGTATGAGCAAGCTATAGAGGAAGAAGAATCAGAATATATTGAGCAGGAAGAATTAGAACAGGAAACTATTCAGGATTTTGAAAGGAATCTGTTTGGAAAATATTTTTCAAATATTGAGTTTGCCCAAAATAGTTTAAACAAAGGTGAATATTTTAGCGCAGATTTTTCTGTTATACAGAAAAGATTTGTTCTCAGTAGAATTGCCATAGTTATAGGAATGCTTGCAGCGATAAGCTTTTTCATGTTTTTAATCACTCGGGAATACGAAAGCGATCTGATATTATTCTGGGCCATTCCATCCCTACTTTTATCTCTATTATTGATTGTTGGAATCAAGGGGCAAAAATCTACAAAATCTTCTCTTAGACTGGTGAGAAAAAACAATCTCGACATTGATCTGACCATACAGATGAAGGACAATCAAATTACCGTTAATTATCCTTTCAAATATGAATATTACTGGACTTACCGACAAAATGTTAAGCCCAGAATCAGGCAGGTAGAACTATTTATTTTTATCTATGAGCGTGATGAAATGATTATTTCTTTAAACGAAACATTAGACGCTTCTAAAACGCCACCGCCTCATTGGGATTTTATTTCGGATGAAAAAATGGTAACAAAGTCCAAATTCTCGTTTACAAATTATGCTTTTAAAAGTCCCAATTTGTATAAACTACAAAAAATATTAGACGGTATAAAAGAGCAATCATAAAAATAAATACATCTTATTGATTATAAACAATTTGACACTAAAAACTATCTTAATGCTCTTCAAAAAAAAGGATTTAAAGAAATTATAACTTTTATAAATATAACGATTTGATTATTTTAGGATCTAAGATACTTTTCTTAGGGAGAACCAGAGACCATGCATGTCCGTTCGAGATCCAGGATATGGATTGATACTGAGGAAAGTTGATAAAACTGCAAATAATAGCGCCTTCCTGATGTTCTATATCTTCAATTTCATACAGGTGAAAAGGTGTCATAAGACCCGTTTTGAGGACTTTTGATAAAGCTTCTTTAATAGTCCATAAAATAGTAAGGCTTGTATGTCCATCGGAACAAATCCTGGAAAGCTTATTTTTTTCACCATCTGTAATAATTCCTTTGATGGTTTCCGCCTGTTCTGTATTCACTGCTTCAACGTCTACTCCCATTGGGTGCCCTTCCTGAAATACAACCGCGATGGCCATTTCTGTGGTATGGGAAATGCTCAATTGTATATTTCCGGCTCCGGCCAAATAAAGAACAGGCTGCTGAAATACTCCAGCACCTACTCTTGCTTCTGTTACCACGATATCATTCATAAATGTTTTTAATGCCATTTTAGCGGCATATCTACCCAACAAATAACTGTGCTGCACTTTTGGAAATTTCAATGTATCAAAAAATTCCAATTCTTTTTCGTGAAGAAATGACTGTCTGATTTCTCTTAATTGATCCAGAGAATTCCGTACTGCTGCTATAGCCGCAGGATGTAAACCATCAGCTCTCTGCAAGAATAATTTTTCAACCACAATTGTATTTTGTAAGGATAAATTCATAGCATTAAGGTCATCATCAATGAAGATATAAAAGTAATAATATTATTTGAAAGAAAAGGGATCTGGCTTATTCTTCCGCATTCTGAAATCGGTAAAAGCATCTCTTCTGTTCAACAGAAAATAGATATTGTTATGCAATAAAAAGCCTAATTCTTTCCCCGGTGTTTCTCCAAAAGAATGCCCTGGCCAAATTAAAGTCTGCTGAGGCAAATACTGCTTGATAAACTGTACAGAGTCATAAAGGGAATTGATTCCACTTTGATCACAGATTCCTACTCCTTCGATAAAAATGGTATCTCCGGTAAAGCAATGTCCATCAATCAGATAACAGACGCTTCCTTTGGTATGCCCTGGTGTCAGTAAAGCTGTTACGCTAACATTTCCTACCCTCACCTCCTGCAGATGTTGAATTGCAATAAGATTTGGACATTTAAAATCATAGTGCCGGATCTCGATGGCTGACATATACACCGGAACTCCGTAATATTCTGCAAAAGTTTCGGCAAGGTCTGTATGATCGTGGTGGGAATGCGTCAATAAAACCCCTGTTAATACAATATGGTTGTTTTTTAAAAAATGGCTGATGAGCTCATAATCCCAAGCCGGATCAATCAATATTCCGGAATGGTCATCATGAATCAGGTAACATTGATTTTTAATGCTCTGCCCTGAAACACGGAAAACTTCTACTTTCATCTGTTTATATTTTTTTTTTTTAACAGTCAAATGGAACCTCCATAATCACTTCCTTGTGCGTCAAAAAATTTTTGACATAGGTGTTTCATACTACTGTGTTTTTTATTCTGTCCTGTAATTTTTCTAACTGGCTCATTTCTCTTCTGTAAGGGCTCATAATCGTAAATGTTTCAGAGTGACTATCAGGCTTCAGATTGTATTTGACAAATGCTGAACTGGTTCCCGAAGGTCCCATATCTATATAAAGACAGGGACCTTTGGCTTCCAGAAGATCAATTATTTTCGTAAAATTAGTGTATCGGCTTACTGCCTGCCAGAAATAATCATCGGCAAGATCATTGATTTCTTTTGCTTCAAAACCTGATATCAATCCATCAACAGGAGCTTTCAAAGCGGTTGAGGAGCTGATGTACTGATCAAAATCTGCTTTTGCGGCCTTCATTAAGGGAGTATGAAAAGGAACGTTGACGGGTAAGCGAAAGAAATTAATTCCTTGCCCTGTCAATTCATTTTCAAATGCTTCTAAATGAGAAGTTATTCCTGACAAAGTAAAGTGTCCGTTAAAATTATGTGACGCGAGAAATAACTGATGTTTCCCATAAAGACTTTTCAACTTTTGTTCTTCGGCAAATACGACTAGCATTCCCCCTTCAATATCAGCACGAGATATTGATTTAGCTTGTTCTATGGCTGCTTCCACTGCTGTAGCAGCATCCCATACTCCACCGGCCACCCCGGCAGCAAATTCTCCCAGGCTGTTCCCCGATATAAAGTGTGGCCGAATTCCCATCTCCAAAACCGTTTCATACAGAGCAATCTCAACGGCAACAATCGCAGGATGGGTGATGAGCAATTCATCAAAAAATTCTTCTTCGCTGCTATACAACTCATCAATCAAAGAATAGTTCAGTTGCTTTTTTATCATTTGAGACAACGTTTCGAGACAGCTTTTAAATGTTGGATGCTGCTCATACAAATCCCGTCCCATTCCACGATAATGACTTCCCTGACCGGAAAATAAGAATACAATATTTTTAGATTTGCTTTCTGTCATTTAATTATTTACCATTAATGCTGTGTTTTCTAATAATTTTGCGGCACCTACCATGATATTGAGTCCAATTTCATCCACATGGCGATTTTTCCAGCTTTCCATCGGAGTTCCTTTCACCCATTGATTGAACGCTCCCAATGCAGAACCTGTATGGATCTGGAAATTGGCTTTGTTCTCAATATTACCTTCAAAAGCCAGCTTATTGGTGTAACCAAAATACCAGCGGAAGACCAATGCCATTTTAGTTTTGGGATTCTGTTCTGCTTTGGTAATCTCAGCTTCTGCTCCTACATTTTTGCAATACTCTCTGACTTCGTTCCAAATTTCGGCAATGCTTTTTTCGAAATAGGTTTTCTCCAGTTGTATGATTGTTTTTTCAGGAATTTCTTCTAGACTGTTGTATTGATTGTATAAAGCATACAGTTTATTGGCTCTTGCGGCAAATAAAACCCCTCTTCTGAGTACCTGTACCTTAGCTCCTATCTCAAACATATCTCCTGCAGGCGCATAATCGGTATCCTGTACATTAATATCCTGTAAAAGATCTTTTACTGCATCGCTGGTTCCTGCCTCTACTGTACACTGATTAACTGATCCCGTCACGATAAAGTCAGCACCCATGATATAGGCGCATGTTGCCGCCTGAGGGGTTCCAATTCCGCCTGCCAATCCAACACGGATTTCTTTCTCATAAGCATATTCTGCCATAATATCGGTTCTTAAACGCTGAATAGAAGGCAATAGAACCATGGCAATCCCACGATCGGTATGTCCGCCTGAATCTGCTTCCACACAGATATCGTAGCTCATTGGCACTTTTTTGGAAAGGGCTGCCTGTTCTGCTGTGATAAGGTTTTCTTCTAATAAATTTCTTACGATTTTATCGGGAGCAGGACGCATAAAAACTTCCGCCACTTCCGGTCTGGAAACTTTAGCAATAATATTATGCCTGCATATTACTTCACCGTTGGGGCCTTTCTGCAAACCTTTTAATCTGTAATATACCAAAGCGGGCATCATCTGCATATAGGCTGACGCTTCAATATTTGTTACTCCGTAAAGAAGTAAAAGTTCAACAGCTTTCATTTCCGAAGCCGGATCATTTAAATTATGCAGGAAATTGACTCCGTAAGGCTCTCCATTCGTTAGTTCTTCCTGAATTTTGATAATATTCTTTTCAATGTCTGCTAACGGCATTCCTCCGGTTCCCAAAAAGCCCATGAATCCTGCTTTTGCCAAACGTACTACCAGCTGTGGTGAGGCGATTCCTCTGTACATAGATCCTGCGGCATATGCATATTTAAGGCCATAATCTTTGCGGAATTCGTGGCTTCCCAGTTTGGTAGAAAGACATTCTTTTTTTGAAGCTTCCCCGTTTACTTTACCATTCACAGAACCGTTAACATGAGGTTTTGCGGTTTCGGTTATTATCGGTTCTTCGTGGATCAGCGGAGTGCAGGTATCTTTAATTTCATTCACCATTTTAGTCAAAATAACGCTTCCTGTTTCTTCATATTCGGTAACACCTTTCCCCATAAGCGTTCTGATCGTGTCTGTCCATTGTACAGAACTTTCTATCTGCCTGGCCAAAAGATCGATGATTTGTCCTTCAGGATAGGGCTTTGCAGTCACATTTGCAATCACAGGAGTCTGTAAGGCTGAGAAGCTGAAGTTTTGAAGAAAATCCTTAAATTCTGTCGCAGCCGGTTTCATATATCTTGAATGGAAAGGAGCGCTTACAAAAAGCGGGAATATTTTGATTTTACGTTCTTCAAATTCCTGTACAATTTTATCAATCGAATGTTGAGGCCCGGCAATGACAATCTGCGTTGGCGTATTGATGTTGGCAATATCTATATCTCCGTATCCTCCTTCTGACAACAATTTTTGTATGGCCTCCACTTTAAGCCCCAATACAGCAGCCATTCCTCCTCCGGATGCCGCCGCCATTAATGCACCTCTCTTCTGAACCAGTCTTAATCCCGTTTCAAAACTGAATGCTTCTGCTGCAAGCAAGGCATTATATTCACCTAAGCTGTGGCCGATGAAGAAATCCGGTTTGTCTCCTGAGTGGTTTACATAATGGGTAAATGCATTTACCGTATACAGCGCAGGCTGTGTGAATTGTGTTTTGCCTAACTGGCGTTCCGGATCTTTGATGCATAATTCTTCAAGGTCGTACCCTAAAATTTCTGATGCTAAGATTGTTTCTTTTCTGAACTGATCGAAAAGTCCTTTTCCCATTCCTTTATATTGGGATCCCTGGCCTGGGAACATTACTGCTTTCATATTGTTTATAGTGTGTTTAGTTTGTATTAAAGGGTTTGTTCTATATTTTCCTCTGTATTCATTTGGGTTAACCATTCTGTACAATAAGGGGTATTGACAATGGTAAAGTGATTGGCCTCTGTAGGAATGATCTGTACTTCGCTGAAGTATTGATCCCAACCTGCTGCGGACCCTGCATCGCCCCAGTTTTCTCCTGAAAGCTGCGTATTGTCTGCTTCTACAAAAATCAGGGTATGATCCAGCTTTTCTTTCATACGGTATTCTGCCGAAACTGAAGCACGGAATACTTCCCACATTCTGGCGACTGTTTTAGCAGGAAGTGTATTAACAGTATCGCAGATAAACTGCATATAGTGCTCTTCCGGAAGCTGCTGAACAAGATTTTCCACTGCGTCGTCATTCAGCCATGGCTGGCTGAATTGGATCAGTGATCTGAAATAAGTGCTCAGCTTTTCAGTTTCTCCTAAAGAATTGAAAGACGAAAGCGGATCTGTGAAGCAATCAAGGAAAATCACTTTTTCGATCTCCACAGCTGATTCTTTTGCCTGTTTTATCATTTCATAGATTACGATTCCCCCATAACTGTGTGCCAGTAAGGTGATTCCCCCTATGGCTCCTGTTTCTGTGATCTGTTTCAGGTTATAGGCTGCCATATCTTCGATACTGGTATTCGGAGCTTCGTCTGCAGCAATTCCTTTCATCTGCAATCCGTATACGGCTCCTTCTCCCGGCACGTTACCAGCCAGAGTAAAGTAGCCTTCTGTAGATCCCAATGCTCCAGGAATGATAAAAGTAGCGTCTTCCAAACTGCCTTCTCTCAAGGTTAAAACAGATTCTTCACCGGATTCCTCATTACCGCTGATCAGCGTTTTGATGCCTGCAATGGTGGGATTTTTCATGATATGAATCAATTGGATATCTTTATTAAATACGGTATTGATCTTATGGGCCAGCTGAATCATCGTCAGAGAGTTTCCGCCCACCTCAAAGAAATCATCATAGATTCCTACTCTATTCAGTTTTAACAGTTGAATCCATATTTCTGCAAGGCTGTGTTCTGTTTCATCGGATGGTGCTGTAAATTCTCTTTCAATCATATCATTGGGATCTACACCTGGCAGTGCTTTTCGATCAACTTTACCATTGGAAGACAATGGAATTTTATCAATCTCAATGAATATGGAAGGGACCATATATTCTGGTAAATGTACTCTGAGGTGCTTCTGAAGTTCTTCTTTATCAAACACATCATTAGCTACCACGTAGGCAACCAGTCTTTTATTTCTGTTATCATCTTCTACAGTCAGTACAAGTCCCTGTTTTACGAGTGGAGATAACTGCAAAATAGTTTCCACTTCTCCCAATTCTACTCTGAACCCATTGATCTTCACCTGCCCGTCCTGTCTTCCAAGAAATACGATAAATCCGTCAGGATGCTGGGAGCCGATGTCTCCGGTACGATACAACTGTTTCTGCATTCCGGGATGTTTGATGAAACTGGCAGCGGTTTTTTCAGGGTCCTGATGGTACCCTTTAGCCACGCCAATTCCTCCAATGTAGATGTCTCCGGGAACATTTACAGGGCAAGGAGAAAGATGGGCATCCAAGACATACATTTCCTGATTGCCTAAAGGATATCCATAAGGAATGCTCTTCCATGAAGGATCTATTTCACCGATTGGATAATGAATGGACCATATAGATCCTTCTGTTGCACCTCCAAGACTGATTACGCTGCTGTCAGGGTTTATCTTTTTGATTCTTTCCGGTACATCCAAAGGAATCCAGTCTCCGCTCATCCAGTACATTCTTAAGCTGGCAAGATGCATTTCTGAAGTTTCTTCCTGTCTTTCTATCAACAGATTGACAATCTGAGGTACTGAGTTCCAGACAGTCACCTGCTCTTCTTTAACGTAGCGAAGCCAGATATCCGGATTCAACCCTTCTGTTTCAAGAGGTAAAATAAGTGTTGCTCCACAAGCAAATGTTCCAAAAATATCGTAAACGGAAAGGTCGAAATTGAGGTCGGATATTCCAAATACTTTATCATCTGAGGTAATGCCGAATCTCGAATTCATATCATACAGGGTATTAACAGCCCCTCGGTGATCAATCATTACTCCTTTTGGCTTTCCGGTGGAACCTGAAGTAAAAATAATATATGCCAATTCTGTATCCGGAACTTTTACGGTTTCGAATTCTATTGGTTTGTCTGCAAATGTGCTTTCTTCCAAAAGGATAATTTTAACATCTTCAGAACAGTTTACTTTTTCGGTATAATCCGGCTGTACCAGAACGATCGTGGATTCGGTTTGTTTAATCAACTCATTCATCCTGTTTTCTGGCAAGCTGCCTTTAACAGGAATATAGTGTCCTCCTGCTTTTAGAATTCCCAGAACTCCCCAAACCTGCTCCAGACTTTTATGGGAAACCATTGCTATAGGAGCATTTGCCTGAAGACCAGATTGTACAAGAGCTCCTGCCAAACGATTGGCCATTTCATTCAGTTCTGCATAGGTAATTCGTCTTCCGTCGTGTACTACTGCAATCTGATCAGGGGTTTTAAGAACCTGTTCTTCGAAAAGGTCGGCTAATGTTTTATGTTGCGGATATTCAACAGCCGTATCATTTCTTTCGTGCAGGAAATAGTTGATTTCTTCTTTAGATAATACTTCATAAGCGCTTATCTTCTTTGCTGTATCTTCCATAACGCCATTCATTAATTCCATCAAATATCCCATATGCTGGCGAATGATCCCGGGACTGAATACGTCCTGATCATATTTCAGGCTTACAATGATTTCTTTTCTGAGATCCTGGATTTCCAATGAATAAACATGAGCCGTTTCCTGATATACTTCATCATAGATCTCAGCTCCCGATCCACCTCCTGCTAATATTTCATCAAAAATATTCTGATAAATAAATGATACTTTGAATGGTGTTTCTCTGTTTCCGGAACGGTCTAGGTTCAGATCTGATAATAATTTAGGCAAAGGATATGCTGCATGAGACATCCCATTGATCATTCCTTCCTGAATATGTTTTACCAACTCTGCAAAGCTCTGATCTCCTGACACTCTGCTTCGTAATATCATCATATTGACATAGTAACCGATACTGTTTTCGTATTCTTTTTTAGGACGGCCTGCGGTTGGCATCAAAATTAAAAGATCTTCTTCTGTGGTCAGCTTATGAAGCAACATTGCATACATTCCTGAGAATAATACAGAAAGATTTACTTTCAGTTTTCGGCCTAACTCTTTTAACTGCTCTACTTTCTCCTGACCGATTTTTATTCTTTCAATACCAATCGTGGTTGTTTTGGTACTGTTCTGTTTGTAAAGATCATAGGGTAAATTCAGGATTGGTAAGGTTCCGGAAAGATTATTTTTCCAGTAAGCCAGACTTTTTTCGCCCTGTTTGCTGAAAATATAATTCTTTTCCCATTCTACATAGCTGAAATAGGCCAAATCTGCTTCTTTAGCGGATACTTTTTCTCCGTTGGAAAGCCTGTGGTATTTTTCAAACAGAGAGGTTATAAACACGGAACTCGACATTCCATCAAAAATAATATGATGAAATACCAACAGAATATAATTTTTACCGGCACTAATATCTCTTCTGATATATAATCTTACGGGCAATTCGGTTTCCAGGTTAAACGGTATTCTTACCAGACTCCAGGAAACATCATTGATAATTTGATTTTCAGCAAGTTCCTGATCATCTATTTGAATCTGAACTGTAGTATTGATCTGATTATAAACTTCCCCTGTTATTTCATCGGTATGAAAACTGGATTTAAGAACCGGATATTCATCAAGCGTCAGCTGAAATGCCTGCTTAACGATATCATGATCAATCGTTCCCGGAATGATAAATGATACCGGAACATTGTAATTCACATTTTCAGGTTCCAGCTGCTGTATGAACCAAAGTCCTTTTTGGCCTTCTGAAAGCGGATATCTCGGAGATGTTTCTTCCTGAATTTCTTCCAACTTATTGGTATGGATATCCGATACTACTACCGTCAGGTGAACTGCTGCAATTTTCGAAGGATATTCTTCAAGAAGGAAATCTGCAAGATCATTGATGGTAGGATAATTATAGAAAACGGCTGGTGTAAGATCTGTATCGTAGAAATCATTCAGTTCATTGGAGTACTTGATCAGTAAAATAGAGTCAAAACCATAATCGCTCAGTTTTTCGTCTCTTTCGATGTCACTTTCTGATAATTTCAACAGCTGTGCTGTGATTTCCAATAATTTTGAAGCCACTTTATCCTGTAATTCAGCATTTTTAGGTATAGAGAGTTCCTGTACAGGTTTTTGTTTCAGGACCAACCTGTTCAGGAATTGAGATCGTATTTTATCTACCTTTCCGTAGGTTACAATTCCCTGTGTATAGCTGCTTCCCAATAGCTGATCGAAAATATTGATTCCCACTGCATTCGGTAAAGGAGACAATCCGTATTGTTTGTCTAAATATTCCTGACTTGTCTTATCCATTACCATTCCGCCTTCTTTCCAGAATGGCCAATTGATGCTGATGGTTTTTCCCTGTCGTTTTCCTTTACTGCGTTCAGTTTCTCTATAAACCGCGTAATTATCTAAATATACGTTGGCTGATGAATAGTCTGCCTGACCCGCATTTCCTGTGATCGCTGCCAGTCCTGAAAACAGAACCATAAAATCAAGGGCTTCATCTTTGGTAGCTTCATCAATATTCTTAACGCCATTTACTTTAGATGCAAAAACAGACTCTACTTCTTCAGGAATTTTATTGATGATCAAACTGTCTTGAGTAACTCCTGCACTATGGATAATTCCATCTATTCTATCGTGCTTTTCTTTGATCTGATCCACCAAATGAATCACTTCTTCTTTGCTGTTTACATCACAACTGAAATACGCTCCGTGCGTAAGACTTTTAATGAAAGTTTCTTTTTCCTGATCCAATTTTCCACGACCTGTTAAAATCACTTTCGTTTGTGGCACTTTGTTGATGTGGGTAGCGAATAATCTTCCTACTCCTCCGGCTCCGCCTACGATGAGATATACTCCGCCTTCTTTAATTTTTAACCCGTCATTATCGGAGATGGTGATCTCGTTCAGCTTTTTCACTTTTCTAAGCCCGGATTCGTAGCGAACCTCTGTATCTACGGTGGAAATTTCTCTCTGTAAGATTGAAGTAAGTTCTGGTGCATCTTTTACAGAAAGTCGATCTACGCTAATGATCTTCCCTGTGATTCCCTGATTTTCAAGACTGGCTGTTTTCAGTAGTCCTGAGATAAGACCATAATCAAGATAATCTGCGATACAGCAAACGATCAATATATGAGAGGCATTCTTCTCTGCCATTCTTTTTTTAATCACCGACATTACATCAATCAGATAATCTTCGGCAATCTGCCCGTCAATTGTTGTGGTTTCAATTCCCAACTCGGTTTTAAGATTCTCCGCTAATTGTGCCGGACTGTCTACCAATAAGACAATTGGAATCGCTTCATTTTCCTGTCCTGCAAGGTTTTCTGCTTCACATTCTTCCCAGTTTGTGGTAAATATGCAGGCATCCGTTGCAGTATCTGACGATTCTGTTTTCTCAGTTCCATCTACCGGAAGGGTAACAAAATCATGAAAACTCATCAATACTTTCCCATGATCATCCAGAATATCCACATCATAGGTAATCACAGTTCCATTTCCCTGGTTGGTTTTGCTTTTTCGGGCATAGCTCCAGATGCTTAAAGGTAATTCTTCATAGAATACTACTTCTTTAACGCTGAAAGGAAGCTGAGTAACCGGTTTTTTATCGATAAAGCCCATTCCCATACAGGTTTGTAATGCGCTGTCCAAAAGTCCAGGAGAAACGCTGAATCCTTCCAACTTTGGTAATGTGATCTTCGATAATGCTTCTGAAGATGAGTAATACATTTGCTCAATTCCCATGAAGCTGTCTCCGTAGTCCAGTCCCATCTGTCTGAAAATATCATAACAGGTCGTTCGATCCACATTTTCTGATAGATTGTTTTGAATCATTTTCAGTTCAAATGAATTATTCACCGGTAATGATTGCGTTGAGATACGTCCCTGACTGTGAATCTGTTCTTGTCCATTTATTGAATAAATCTCATAGCTAAGATCATCATGGATTCTTTTTAGACGGATATGCACTTCTTCAGATTTTCCATTGATCCTTACCGGACTCATCCAGGCTATATTTTTAAGAGTAGTTACCTGCTCAGACAGAAGTTCTTCACCAGCCAATCTAGCCATTTCAAGATAAGCTACTCCCGGTAATATAATCTGGTTTTGGATTGTATGATCTTTTAAAAATTCTTCATTTCCGGTAAAAGTACTGGAGAACTGGAACGATTTAACCGTTGAGGTATTGCGATGGATCAGCGAATGCAAAAAGCTCGTTTGTTTGCGGGCAGCAACCGTTTTTACCTCCGGAATCCAATAACTCTGACGAGCAAAAGCATAAGAAGGAAGGCTTATTTTATTCGGACGTTGCTTTGGATATAACAAATCCCAGCTGATAGCTACCCCTTTGGTCCATAACATGGCTAAAGATTTTATTTCACCATGAGCAATGGCATAGTCGATATAAGCTTTTCCAGCTCCTCCTTCCAGTAAAAAGTCGGCTTTATTCTTTTTGATATTTCCGGTCATCAGATGTTCTGTATTCCCTTTCAGGAAATCGTTCAGCTGAAGCATAAGATCATTCTGATCTGTTGGAAGTATGGCAAGACGTTCTTCCATAGGCTCTCTTCCGATTTGTAATGTATAGGCAACATCACGCATATTGGCTCCCGGATTTCTTTCTAACCATGATACCAGATTCTCAACCTGACTTTTTAATCTTTCTGTATTTTTTGCAGAAATAACGATCAGTACAGGTTCTGTGGAAAGTATTTTTACATTGTTTTCCTGATATTCTTCAATCACCATGTGTACATTTGTTCCACTAAAGCCAAAACTGCTGATAGCGGCTCTTCTTGGTGCATTATTTTCCGTCTTCCAGTCACTTAAAGTACTTCCTACATGGAAAGGGCTGTTGGCGAGATCAATTAAAGGGTTGCATTCCTCGAAGTTCAAAGTAGGTACCAATTGCTTATGTTTTAAAGAAAGCATAATCTTCAAAACGCCTGCTATTCCTGCGGCAACCAGTGTGTGTCCAATATTAGTTTTAACGCTCCCGATTCTGCAATACTGTGTTTTCTCTGTATATTTTCTGAATGCATTGGTAAGGGCATCCATTTCAATAGGGTCACCCAGACTGGTTCCTGTACCGTGTGCTTCTACGTAGCTGATGGTTTCAGGATTGATATTGAATTTTTGATAGACTTCTTTTTCAAGCTCCTGCTGTGCAAGAACACTTGGTGCTGTAATCCCGTTGGATGCTCCATCTTGATTGGTTAAGCTTCCTTTAATCACTCCATAAATCTGGTCCCCATCGCGTTCTGCATCGGCAAGACGTTTCATGATCACGACTCCAACCCCTTCACCTGGCACGAATCCGTCTGCTTTTTTATCAAAGGTATGACACTGCCCAGTGGAAGACATCATCCCTGCTCTACTGGCCAAAGAATAAAAGCCAGGTGTGGTCATGATATTGATTCCTCCCGCAATAATAAGGTCAGTTTCTCCTTTTTGTAAGCTGCTGCATCCCATATCCATCGCCAGAAGAGAACTTGAGCATGCTGTATCTACAGAAACGGCAGGTCCTTTAAGATCTAAGAAGTAGGAAATTCTTGCGGCTAATATCGCACTGGAATTTCCCCACATTACTGAAGCTTCTTCACATTCTCTGATGTTATAGTCACTTGGAGCAACTCCGGCATAAACGCCACATTTGCTTCCTTTTAAATTTTTCGGATTGATGGCTGCATCTTCAATGGCTTTCCAGCAGTGCTCAAGGAACAGACGCTGTTGTGGATCCATCATTTCGGCCTCGTTCCCTGATATTTTAAAGAATACGGGATCAAATTTATCGATATCCAACAGGAAACTACCCGTCCATTTTGCATTATCATTGTTCGTGTATCCTTTCCATCTGTCTGCCGGAACATCCCCAATCAGGCTTTTTCCGTCTTTCAGTACTTCCCAGAATGCATCCAGATTGTTAGCTGCTCCAAACTGCCCACTCATTCCGATGATGGCAATATCATTTTCATAGCGGTATTCCGGCTCCGGAGCTTTAGCTGCAGGGGTAAATCTTGTTTTCACAGGAGAAGTTGCCGTTTCAGGAAAATCATCCAATACAGGAGCTTCTGCAGAGACTTCAACCTGTAATGCTTCGCTGTGGTTCTGCATCAAATGTTCTGCGAGTTGCTGAACCGTTCCATAGCTGAAAATATCGGTGGATTTCAAATCTACTTTCAGTTTTTCATTGATGTTTTTGATGAGCTCCATGCTGAGAATGGAATCAAAGCCGTAATCCATAAACTGGCATTCTATATCAAAGTCGCCTGGTGGAAGTTTAATTAAATCTGCAGCTATTTTGGTAAGCTGGCTGATCAGGCTATTATTATCTATTGTTTTTTTCATAACAGGCATTTTCTGTTTGGGTGCCGTTGTATTTTGTTGATTAACTGGTGAAATGGTCTTGATTTCGGTTTGTTTTTCTGATTGTTTTAATCCGGAAATAATCTTTCCATTGCTGGTAGCACATATGATCTGTTGTGACAGATATTCTCCTTCAGGATAACTTACAGGCTTCTGATATCCTGTCTCTTTCAGAACATGCTGCCAGCTTTCTGATGACAGTCCCGGACTTCCTTTTAATCGAATTCCGCCGTCTTCGTAAAGCCACCATCCGTCTAATAATCCGAAGGTTAATGTGGTAAATATTTCTGTGCGTGCTATTTCATTCATGATCAGCAATCCATCCTTCTTTAATAGAGCTTTGATATTAGTAAGGGTTACCGCCATGTTTTTAGTGGCATGCACTACATTGGCACCAATCACAATATCATACGTTCCTGTTTCTATCTGTTGGCCGGAAGGGTCTGTTTCTATATTCAAAATTGCGGTTTCCAGATAGGGTGCCATTGTTTTATATTGCTGCTCTGCATAATGAAGGAAGCTGTGTGACAGGTCTGTGTACAGATAGAAAAGGTGTTCTTTATAAGGCTCGAGTGCTTTAAAGACAAACTGACTGGTTCCTCCGGTTCCTGCACCTACTTCTAATATTCTGATCTTTTCACCCGGTTTCAGAGAAGGAATACTGGCAATGACACTATTTTTGATAACCCCGGTCAACAGGTCATTAAAGTAATCTGATTGGGCATTTCCTTTGTAAATTCCGCTTACATAATCCATACTTCCTCCCGGAAACATCACTGAAGTGGCCTGCAGTTTTCCTGTAATGATTTCTGTAAAAGATTCCAGGCAGATCTGAAGCAGTGTTCCATGAGGGCGGTATTCCTGTTGCTGAATCACAAGTTCACTCATTTGCTGTTCAAAATCAAACTTAGAAAGTTCTTCTTTCATTTCAGCAGTTACCAGAATCTGAGCGTCTTTTATACTTATATATCCTTGTGATTCCAATATATCAATCAGAACAAAAAATAGCTGTTCGTACTTATCGTTAATGGAAAGCTGAGATCTTAAACTTCTGATCGTTTGTCCAGTAGTCTGCTTGTCTTCAAGCCCCAGTTGAAGTAATACTTTTAATATTCCTTTACAGCAAAGCATTTCAAATATCTGTTCCTCTTCTTCTGCATTGGGATACATAAGTGCATCTGCGCTTTCCCATTGCAATACTGAACTGAATTCAACTTGTGAACTCTCCTTGTCATGGCGCATAGTAGGCATCGCTGCGGCTGTTGCTACAGAGAGCTTCAAAGCCACTATCTGTTGTTCATCACTGTTTAATGCATTTTCCAGCAGGAGCATCCCTTCTTCGGTCTCAATACTTTCGATACCCGCCTGCTTCATTTTTTCTTTATAACCATCTGCTGACACAATACCGATCTCTCCCCAATATCCCCAATTAATGATTTTAACAGGAATGTTCAACAAATGGTTTACACTAAGGGCGTAACTATCTTTAAAAGAACATCCTGCCGCATAATTAGCCTGTCCCGGAGCATGAACCAACGATTGTGCTGAAGAATAGAAGCAGATAAAATCTAGAGGCTCATTTCTGAATGCCTGTACCAAATTCTGACTAGACAGAGACTTAGGCATGAATGCTTTTTTAAAATCATCCTCGGTCATGTTTTTAAGCAACATATCATGCAGTACAATTGCGGAATGGAAAATACCATTGATCTCGCCGTGATTTTCTTTAATTGCTCTGTAGATTTTCTCAACCTGGTCTGAATCTGTAGCATCACATTGGTAGTATTCAGGTTTTTGTCCGAATTTTGCAATTTCTTCCTGTGCCAGTACAATTACTTCATCTACGGCTCTTCTTCCCAACCAGATGATCTGCGCCTGATAATTCTTCACCAGGTATTCTGTAGTTGCTTTTCCTAATCCACCGGCTCCTCCTAATAATACATAAGTACCTCCTTTTCTAAATGTTGAAGTTTTTACCTCAGGTAATGCAACAGGGTATAAGTATTGTCTGTAGTAATGGCCATTTCTCAAAGCCGTAACTGCATTTTCTTTATTATCGAGACTTACTGCGAATAGATCTTCCCATTTAATTCCGGTAGGATTTTCTACAGAAGATAGATCCAGATCAATCCTATTAACCGACCATTGAGGTTGTTCTTTTACCAAAGCTCCTGTCATCCCTATAATGCCACTTCCTGCTGAGGTTACTTTATGGTTGGATAAAACCTTTTGCGTATTGGAAGTGAAGACTGTAAGTTTCAGATCCTGGGATTCGGTTTCTAATAATTGTTTTATGCTTGCAAATACGGCTAATTCTCTTGAAGAATGATTATCTTTTAATGGATTATCATCTTCTTTAGCTAACCCTTGCAGCAGATAAACAGCTTCCGTACCGTCTGGAATGATATCTAAAGTTTTTGTGATATCTACTTCTGCTCCATGGTTCATCAGCCATTTTCCAAGTTCTTCACTGAATAAAAGTTCTGAATCTCCAGTAACAAGAATGTGTTTTCCCTGAATTGCAGCTGATGTTTCCGATTGAGTAATCACTCTCTCCCATATTGGTTTATGAGCAATGGATGAAGTGTTACCTGAAGTATTATGAGGTGTCACCTGAGGAGACAAAATCAAATCTCTGAAATGCAGTAAAACAATTCCTTCATCATCCATAATATCCATCTGGCAGCAGAAAGTTCCGTTCTGCTTTTTATCGAACGTTGCCCGGCACCAGATCATTGAAGGTAATGTTCCAAAAATGGTTATTTCCGAGGCATCTGAAGGCTGATAAAGGGATTTTTCTCCTTGGGTCAGCAGCCAGCCTGTACCGGTTTGTACAATATTGTCCAATACGCCCGGGGAAAGGATAAACTCATCAGTAACCGGCAGTACAATTCTAGCCAGTGCGCCATTTTTATCAAAATACAGTTGTTCCACTCCCTGAAAATCAACCTCATAGCATTTCCCTGCTTTGGCAAACAGACTGTAAAGTGTTTCTTTTTCAAGGGAATACTGATATTGCTGAATCAGATTTTCAATATTTTTCCGATCATGCGGTTGCTGAAATTCTGTATTCAGTACTCCCTGACCGTTTAGCTGTGGTTTATTTTCTTTATGTTTTGTGTAAATCTCATAAGCGATTTCATTTCCAGCATTAAAAAGACTGATCTGAACGTTCGCAGGAACTCCGTTTACTCTGATCGGATCTACCCATGATACATTTTTCAGTTGGGTAATGCGTTGGCGTAAACTTCTTTCTCCAGCTTCTCTTGCAAGCTCCAGTAAGGCAGATGCAGGTAATTCTTTATAATTGGTGATCTCACATTTCGTTAAGAAATCCTCTTTTCCCGTGTAGGTACTGATAAATTTCTGCTCATTCAGGTCAGAATCGTTGCTGTGCAATAGCGGATGAAGATTGCTCTGTCCATTTTGAATGATCTCACTGTCTTTTATCGGGATCCAGTAGCGGTCTTTCATAAATGGATAGGACGGCAAACTGATTCTTGAAGGTAATCCTTTCGTATAAAGGGATTCCCAGTTTGTTACCACTCCATTTACCCAAGCCATTGCTATAGAAAGCAGGTCATTTTTATGCTGAATATAATTTTCATCCTTCTTGCGGATATTTCCTCTGATTGGATTTATGATTTTATGTTCCAGATAATCGTTCAACTGAATCATTAAATCTTCCTTATCCGCAGCGATGAATGCCAGCCTTTCCTCCATTTCTTCTCTACCAGTCTGCAAAGTATAGGCAAGGTCATACAGATCAGCCTGGTTATTTTTTTCTAAGAACTTTTTAAGATTCTCTACCTGAATGGCGATCCTACTTGTGTTCTTTGCTGATAATGCAATGATTACCGGCATTTCATACCTTAATTTTCGGGATGGCTGAGTCAGATATTCCTCAATGATGATGTGAGCGTTACTTCCTCCGGCACCAAATCCACTGATTCCTGCGATGCGAGGTTTTCCTTCAACGGTTGGCCATATTTCAAGTTGCTGCTGTACTTTGAAAGGGCTGTTTTCGAAATCAATATCCGGATTTAAAACTGCTGAGTGTAAAGAAGGAACCAACTGCTGATGCTTAAGCTGTAAAATCACTTTCGTTAATCCTGAAATTCCTGCTGCTGATTCACAGTGTCCAATATTTGACTTGACAGATCCGATACTGCAAAACTGTTTATGAGTGGTTTCAAACGCTCTGTTCAAGCCTGCTATTTCAATCGGATCTCCAAGACTGGTTCCTGTCCCGTGGGCTTCCACGTAGCTTATATCGGTTGCCTTAACTCCACTTTTTTCGATGGCATTTTTAATGACTGCTGCCTGAGCTTTCGGATTTGGAACTGTGTATCCATTGGTTTTACCTCCGTGATTCAACGCGGTTCCTTTGATCAACCCATAGATATGATCACCATCTTTGATGGCTTCACTTACACGCTTCAGTAATACGGCTCCCACACCTTCTCCAGGCACATATCCATCACCTCCCTGACCAAAACTCTCACAACGGCCTGCTCCGGAAACAAAACGTCCCTGGCTTAGCATCAGATATTTGTTAGGGTGAACGCTGATATTTACTCCTCCGGCAATGGCCATATCGGTGTTTCCTACAATCAGATCATTGCATGCTAAGTGAATAGCCGTTAATGAAGAAGAACACATGGTATCAACAGCCATACTTGGGCCATTGAAATTAAAGAAGTAAGAAACCCTGTTCGCAATACTGCTGGCAATACCAGCCGGTGTCACAAAATTCCCTTTCATTCTTTCTTCAGCCCCGAATAATTGATATTCTTCATACATTACCCCTGCGTATACGCCTATTTTTCTAGCTGTTCCTGTTTCAGCATCTTCTGAACAGATGCTTTCACGGGTATATCCTGCATCTTCGATGGTCTCCCAAACAGTTTGCAGAAAAAGACGTTCCTGAGGATCCATCAGTTCTGCTTCTCTTGGTGAGATGCTGAAGAATAAAGGGTCAAACTTATCAATATCATTCATAAATCCACCCCATTTGCTATAGCTTTTTCCCGGATGTCCTTTTTCTTCATGATACATTTCTTCCGCGTTCCAACGGTCTTTCGGCACCTGTGTAATGCAGTCTTTTCCTGTTTTAAGATTCTCCCAGAATTCTTCGAGATTATCAGCATTCGGATAGCGTCCGCTGATCCCGATAATCGCAATATCTTCGTTGGTATTTTGATTGTTCGGTTGATGCTGCACCATTGAAAAACGCTGACGTCTGTTTGGAAGATCAGCAGCTGGTCTTTCAGCCTGTATCATTTCCTTTTCTACAGGAGTTGAAGTTTTAACCGCCGCCAATCCTGTCAATTCTAACAGTAATGGGCGATGGCTTTCCATAAAGTATCCGCAAAGTTCTTGTAAGGTCAGATATTCGAAGAATAATGTACGGGGTAATTTACCAAACACATCCTGCAGACAGTTAGAAAGCCTGATGACCAATACAGAATCAATTCCGTACTGTTCAAAAGGAACCTCAGCCTTCAATTTTTCTTCCGGCATTCTCAGTTCTTTTGCGAGAAGATTACGCAGATAGATCATAGATGCGTCATACAGAGTTTCTTTGCTAGCAGAAGTTTCTACTGATGATATATTATACCCTTCTTCTGATTGCTGTGATATGGCTCTATCTTCATTAGTAACTCCAAACAATACCATTCCCTGAGTAATTCCACAGTTCATTAAGTTTTCAAATGCTTCAATTCCTGCATCCGTTGGCATCGGAGCCCAACCAAAATGTTGTTTCATAAAGATTTCAGCTTCAGCACTGATATGCATTCCTCCATCTTCCCAAAGTGGCCAGTTGATGCTTAAGGATTTTCCTTGACGTCTGCCGTTTACGCGTTCGCTTTCTCTGTAATGTGTATAATTATCCATCCAGACATTGGCTGAAGCATAATCAGACTGCCCTACATTTCCGTAAACTCCTGCTACTGAAGAGCAAGTGACCATGAATTCTAAAGGAAGATCTTTCGTTGCCATATCCAGATTTCTGGTTCCTTTTATTTTAGCAGCAAAAACTTCTTTTACCTCTTTTTTGGTCTTTTGAAGGACTATACTATCACGGATCACTCCTGCACTGTGAATGATACCATCAAGTTTTGCATATTTTTCAATAATATGTTGAATAAGATCATTAACTGCTGATCCATCACTGATATCACAAGGATAGTACGAAACATTATTCAGTTGATCTACAGTACTTTGTTGAGAAGAATTCAACTGTGAACTTCTGCCTGTCAGAATGATAGTAGCTCCGGCTGTCCGGTTAAGATATTGTGCAAAAATTAACCCTAATCCGCCAGCACCGCCAGTAATAAGATAAACTCCGTCTGATTTGATCTGTACAGGAGTTGAGGAAGCATCCACTACAAGGCTTTCCATTGTTCTTACCTCACGTTTTCCTGCTGAATATCGTATTTCATGATCTTTATTATGCTGTTCCTTGATCAGAATATTGCCGAGCTCTTCAAGATCCTGAAATGCGTCCTCTTCAATACTGATCAATTTCCCTGTAATTCTCGGATTTTCCTGAGTTAATGTTTTCAGCAATCCTGTGATAAATCCATACTGATAATACTGATCTCTGCTACAAGCAACGATAATATGGGTTGCTTTTTTATGAGGCATTACCGTTTTGGCCAGCGAAAGTATTTCCATAAAGAAATCTTCTTCTTTAGCCGTATTAATGGCTGTAGCCGTTAATGAAAAATGATTGTAAAGATCATCCGCCATGGTTCCGGATCCCCCTGCCAATATGATGATAGGAGTTGTTTCTCTAAGAGACTGTGTAAATTCCGGTTCCGATTTCCACTGATCCACCAACAGGCTAAGACCTTTTGGAGCCATTTCAGTATCATTAAACGTAACAGTATTATCACTTACAAAGCCGTTTACAGGCAATAGTACCAACTCTTTGAAACGAAGAACAATTTTTCCTTCATTATTCAAAAGATCAATATCATAGCTGCTGATTCTCTTTCCAGCTTTGTTTTTCGTTACATGGCACCATAATTCAGCGGTTAAATTCTGATGGAGCTCTATTTCAGTTACACTAAATGGTAATAATATTTCCTTGTTGCTTTTTGCCAGTTGTGTTCCTATACAGGTCTGCAATGCACTGTCCAGAACTCCGGGTGTTAAACCGAAAGTATAATCTGCAGGTAAAGAAATTTTGGATAGCACTTCATTTTCACTGTAATACATTTCGCGGATGCCACGGAAGCTGTTGCCATACTCCAATCCTGCTTCACTGAATAACGTATAACAGTTTTCTCCACTTACTGTATGAGCCAGTCTTGCTTTAATCGTTTTGATATCTTTCTGTTCCGGAGCGATGAGTTCTTCAACTGATACAATACCTCTGCAATGGATTTGCTCTTCATTTTCATGGGTATAAATTTCAAATTCTATTTCATTGTCTGAAGTAAAAAGACTGGTAAAAACAGCCTGGTCTTTATCTTTTATCTGAATTGGATGTAGCCAGCTTACTTCTTTCAATTTTGTAATTTTTTCCTGTACAGACTGTTCACCAGCTTCTCTTGCCAATTCAAGATAAGCGACTCCCGGCAATGTTTTCACATTATGTACCTGATGATCGGTTAAAAAAGATTCTTTACCGGTGAAAATACTGGTGAACTGCTGTTCTTTAAGGCTGGAAGTATTGCTATGCAGTAAAGGATGAAGTTTTGATCCGGTTTTTAATGATAATTCTCCTTCTGCCTGTGGAAACCAATATCGTTCATTTGCGAAAGGGTAAGATGGCAGGCTAATCAGCGAGGGTTTTTCATCATTATAGATCAGATTCCAGTCGATATTCACACCTTTCACCCACAACTGAGCTAAGGAATGACTTTCTTTTTCCCTGATGATGCTTTCCAGATAAGCCATCCCTGATTTTCCTTCAAGAGAGATTCCCAGATGGTCGTTGTGAATATTTCCAAGGTATAAATTCTGTGTATTCTTTTCCAGATAAGAAGACAATTGTGAAAGCAAATCTTCTCTATCTTCAGCAATAAAAGCCAACCTTTCTTCCATTGCTTCTCTTCCGGTTTGAAGGGTGTATGCAAGATCATTAAGATTGATTTCCAGATGATTCTCAAGATGTGTTCTGAGATTATCAACAACGATTCTGAGTCTTTCTTCCTCCTTAGCTGATACTACAATCACCAAAGGCATGTGCTGGCTGTAATAAGTGCTTCCCCCTACATATTCTTCTATAATCAGGTGGGCATTGCTTCCTCCTGCTCCAAATCCACTGATGCCGGCAATTCTAGGTTTATTGTTTGCCACCGTCCATTCTTCAAGTTCCTGCTGAACTTTGAAGGGCGTATTTTCAAATTTTATATTAGGATTCAGTATTGCTGAATGCAGAGAAGGTACCAATTGACGATGCTGCATTTGCAGTAAAACCTTGGTTAATCCTGATATTCCCGCTGCCGATTCGCAATGTCCGATATTGGATTTTACGGAACCAATGCTGCAGAACTGTTTATTTTTAGATTCAAAAGCTTTATTTAAACCTGCGATTTCAATAGGATCTCCAAGGCTTGTTCCGGTACCGTGAGCTTCGATGTAACTAAAATCCTCAGCCTTTACTCCTGCTTTTTTCATGGCTGCTTTGATGACGGAAGCCTGTGCTTTCGGATTGGGAACGGTATATCCGTTGGTTTTTCCTCCATGGTTCAGTGCAGTTCCTTTAATTAAACCATAAATACGGTCTCCATCAGCTAATGCCTGGCTGTAAGATTTCAGCAATACAGCTCCTACTCCTTCTCCAGGAACATAGCCTTCTCCTCCTTCTCCAAAACTTTCACATTTACCCTTACTTGAAACGAACATTCCCTGGCTCAACATCAGGTATTTATTGGGATGTACACTTACATTTACGCCTCCGGCCAGTGCCATTGTGCAGCTTCCATTCTGAATACTTTCACAGGCAAGGTGTATTGCCGTGAGAGAGGATGAACACATGGTATCTACAGCCATACTTGGTCCGTTCAGATTGAAGAAGTAAGAAACCCGGTTCGCAATACTGCTGATGCTTCCTCCTGGGTTTACAAAATTTCCTTTTGCATTTTCTTCGGCTCCAAACAGGGGGTATTCTTCATACATTACGCCTACATAAACCCCTATCTGTGGCTGGGTTTCGTTCTTATCTCTTCCGCCTTCCAGCTTCTTTCTGGTATATCCTGCATCTTCGAATGTTTCCCAGGCGGTCTGAAGAAAAAGACGGGCCTGTGGATCCATCAATTCGGCTTCGCGAGCGGATATATTAAAAAACAATGGGTCAAAATGGTCGATCTGATCCATAAATCCGCCCCATTTGCTGTAGCTTTTTCCTGCTTTTCCTTTTTCTTCATCGTAAAAATCGGTAAGGTCCCAACGATCTGCCGGAATTTCTGTGATGCTGTCTTTTCCGGATTTGAGATTCTCCCAAAATTCTGCAATGTTTTTAGCCTGAGGATATCTTCCTGAAAGACCAATAATAGCGATAGGTTCGCCAGCCTGTGAGCTTTTTATTGTTATAGGCTTTTCTACCGACTGAGAAACAGATTTTACATCATTTTTAAAGCTTTGAACAACGGGTTTAGAAGTAAAAGACGGTTCTTCAGGTAATGATTTTTTTACTCCTGTAAGCTCGATTAACTTTTCAGAATAACCATCCACAAAAAATGCGGTTACTTCAGCCAATGTCTGACATTCAAAAAATAAAGTCCTCGGTATGTTATTGAAAATGCTTTCCAGGCGATTGGTGAGTTTCGTGATCATGATAGAATCAATTCCGTACTGCTCAAAAGGAGTATCAGGATCCAATTTATGATTCTTCATTTTGAGTTCTTTTGTCATTACATCCCCCAAATAAATCATAGACGCAGCATACAACGCCTTATCATTCACAACCGTTTTCTTTTGGCTGGTTTTAGGAGATGAAGATCCATTCATCCAGGTATTTAATTGATTTTCTTCGCCATATATCACAACGCCTTGTGATGAGATATTGTTCAACAGCATCTCAAACGCGGAAATCCCATCAGAAGTGGGCATAGGCCACAATCCAAAATGATTGGCCATATATTTTTCTTGTTCAGCATCGATGTGCATTCCGCCATCTTTCCATAAAGGCCAATTGATGCTCAATGTTTTTCCGGTTCTTTTTCCCTGCTTGCGCTCTTTCTCACGATGGTCTGCAAAATGATCCAGCCATGCGTTGGCTGCGGCATAATCTGCCTGTCCTGTATTTCCAAATACTCCTGCTACTGATGAGCAGAACATGAGAAAATCAAGTTCTTCATCTTTTGTAGCCAAGTCTATGTTCTGAGCGCCGATAATTTTAGCCGAAAAAACCTCATGAATTTCTCCTGCTTTTTTATTGATGATTAAGCTGTCGCGGGTAATTCCTGCACTGTGGATGATTCCATTCAGAGGGCCATAATTGTTTTTTATTTTTTGAATTAAATCTGTCACAGACTTTAAATCCGTTACATCACAACGTTCATAGCTTGTATGGGTAAATCTTTTGATTTTTTCCTGTTGTACTGTATTCAGCTCACTTCGTCCTGTAAGAATTACTTTTGTTCCGGAAATTGTATTCAGATAATCTGCGAAAATCAGTCCCAAGCCGCCTGCACCGCCTGTGATCAGATACACTCCATTTTCTTTGATTTCCGTTTTTAATCCTGGATTTTCATCAGAAATTCCTGTTAAGCTTCGAATTTCTCTTCTCCCTGAATGATACCGCACTTCTGGTTCCTGGCTTCTTTGCTCTTCCAGTAAAGTTTCTGACAATGCTTCCAATTCATTGATTGAAAAGCTTTCTACTCCTATTGTTTTTCCTTTCAAAAGCTGTTTTTCCTGCACCGCTGTTTTTAGCATCGCTGAAATGAAACCATACTCAAGTTCGTCTGCTACAGGATAAACAAAGTGAATTTTCAGCTGAACTGTTTTCTTATTTTGTATTTCTTCTAAAACCTGGATAAAAACAGATTCCGGGGTTCCTTCGGCAATTGTTTTTACTTCACATTCCAATCTTTCACTTAATTTCTCTGCCAGTACAGCAGATCCGCCAGCCAATAAAACCAACGGAGCATCATTTGTTTCATTCTTCGATAATTCTCCAGCCTTATCTAAATCCTCAGATTTCCAACTGTAATGATAGAGATGGAGTTGAGGAATTCCGTTTGAATTATTATTATCTGAATCATTGATGGTATTTTTTTCCAGAGGAACCACAACAAATTCAGTAAAGCGGATGATGATTTCTCCGGCATTGTTTACTAATTCGATATCATAGCTATTAGCGAGCTTACCTGATCTGTTTTGGGTCACATAGCACCATATTTCTTCAGGAAGTGGCTGATAGATATTCATTTCCCGAACACTGAAAGGAAGCATAAGCTGTTGATTCTGATCTGCGAGGCTTATTCCCAGGCACGTCTGTAATGCACTATCCATCGTCCCGGGAGACCATACAAAGCCTTCTGTCGCTGGTAAAACTATTCTTGATAAAGCGGCTTTTTCATCATAGTAAATTTCCTGAATTCCCTGAAAGGTTTTCCCATATTCAAGCCCTATGGAATTCATGATCTGGTAATAATCCGATCCTTTTTTATAGTCTCCTGAATCTTTAAAAAGATCAATAAGACTGCCGATATTTTTTATTTCAGGAATTTGCTGCTCAGCTGTACTCAAAATTCCATCGGCATGCAATTGTACCTGTATATCTGCCTCACTGGTAAAAATTTCATAGGCAAATCCATCTTCCATTTCTGTAACATTCATATGAAGCTGAACGGGTGAATCACCGATTGTGACAGGCTGCAACCAATTGATTTCTCTGAGTTGAGTGATACTTTTTCCGGCAACATATTCGCCTGCCGCGCGGGCCATTTCAAGATAGGTAACCCCGGGCAGCACTTTTATCCCGAGAACTTTATGGTCCGTTAAAAAAAATTCTTTTCCGTTATATACACTGTTGAATTGGTGTTGTTTCATCTGTTTATATTAATTTTTTGGTGGTCTGATGGAACATCCATACTTGTTTCCTTGTGTTGTAAAGAATTTGTGGTATGGGTGTTTCATAATATCTTTTAAAATGTAGGTTCTTTTTTATAGGTGTGTAAAAGAGGATGCAGCTTTTGCTCTTCCCGAACTTGTATCACAGGTTGTACATGAATAGTCTGATGTACAGAACTTTCCTCCTTTTTGGCAAACCAGTAACTTTCCCTTGCAAAAGGATAAGATGGTAAACCAATAATGGATGGTTGAGTATCCGGATACAACAGATTCCAATCGATAACGGCTCCTTTTATCCATAATTGAATCAGAGAGTAGCTTTCTTTTTCCTGAAGTGCACTTTCCAGATAAGCTTTTCCTGCTTTTCCTTCCAGCATGATTCCGGCATCATCTTTACGCACATTTCCTGTAAGCAATTCTTCACGATGGTGTTTGAGATAGTTATTCAGCTGTGTGATCAGATCTGTTGTACTTCCTGCTAAAAATGCTAAACGCTCTTCCATAGCCTCTCTTCCTGTCTGCAAAGTATAAGCAAGATCATAAAGGTTAATTTCTGACTGTTTTTCAACAAAATCTTTCAGTTCTGCCACTTTCTCTCTCAATCTGTGAGAATTTTTAGCGGACAGGAGAATGATCGCCGGTTCGGAAATGCTTTGAGTTTCTGACTGAGGGCTCATATATTCCTGAATAATGATGTGGGCATTACTTCCTCCCGCGCCGAAACTGCTGATTCCGGCTATTCTTGGTTTGTTATCCTGGGTCTGCCATTCTTCCAGAGACTGTTGTACTCTGAATGGGCTGTTTTCAAAATCGATATTCGGATTAAGCACTTCAGAATGCAGGGAAGGAACCAACTGCTTGTGCTGCATTTGGAGCAAGACTTTTGTTAACCCAGATATTCCTGCTGCTGATTCACAGTGTCCGATATTTGATTTTACGGAACCTACACTGCAAAATTGTTTTGTTTCAGAATCGAATGCATTGTTTAGCCCAGTCAGTTCAATAGGGTCTCCTAAACTTGTTCCTGTTCCGTGTGCTTCAATATAGCTGAAATCTTCAGGTTTTACTCCTGCTTTCTTCATGGCTGCTGTAATGACTGCTGTTTGAGCTTTTGGATTCGGTACGGTATAGCCATTGGTTTTACCGCCATGGTTTACTGCTGTACCTTTAATGACTCCATAGATACGATCACCATCTGCAATGGCACGGCTGAGAGGTTTTAATAATACCGCTCCTACTCCTTCGCCAGGTACATAGCCTTCTCCGCCTTCACCAAAACTTTCGCATCGCCCTTTACTGGAGGCAAATCCGCCTTCACTTAAAATTAAAAATTTGTTCTGATGAAGACTCAGATTGACTCCTCCGGCTACTGCCATCTCTATTTCTCCTGACTGTAAATCTTTACAAGCCATGTGAATCGCTGTTAAAGAAGAAGAACACATGGTATCTACCGCCATACTAGGTCCATGGAAATTGAAGAAATAGGAAACGCGGTTGGCAATACCACTTGGATTCCCCAATAAAGCGGTAGGATTTCCTTTTGCGGTTTCTTCTGCTCCAAATAACTGATATTCTTCGTACATGACTCCCACGTACACTCCAACCTGTCCTGACATACCACTTACTTCATTCACTTTTCCCTGAAGTTTGGTTTTTGTATACCCTGCATCTTCCATGGTTTCCCATACTGTTTGCAGAAAAAGTCTTTCCTGAGGATCCATGATTTCTGCTTCTCTTGGAGAGATATTAAAGAATAAAGGATCAAAAAGATCAATATCTTCCATAAATCCGCCCCATTTGCTATAGGTTTTACCTTCTTTTCCTTTTACAGGATCATAAAAATCGCTGATCTTCCATCGATCTACAGGGATTTCCCGTATGCTGTCTTTTCCTGCTTTGAGATTCTCCCAAAATTCATCCAGATTCTTAGCATCGGGATATTTTCCACTCAGTCCGATAATGGCTATATCTTCTGATAATACAGTTGATGCAGCATTTTGCTTTTCTCTATTTTGTTTCTGTTGATCTAAAGAAGTATCTGCTACTGCAGGGTGTATATTTTTCACCTGATCTGCGAACGCTACCTGCTTATGCTCGACAGTTATTAATGATCCTGTCAGCTTCAGAAGTTCATTGCGATGGGTTTTCAGGAAATAAGAAACCAATTCCCCCAACGTCTGGCATTCAAAGAATACTGTTCTTGATACTTTCCCCAGCTTCTCTTCCAGGAGATTGGTTAATCTTACTACAATGGTAGAATCGATTCCGAACTCTTCAAACGGAATATCCTGCTGTAATTTAGCTACAGGAATTTTTAAAGTTCCGGCTATTAATTTTCCGATATATTCAACAGAGGCTTCATACAGATCGTCATCTGACTGGGAAATTGGAGTTTCCTTTACCATTTCTTTTTGAGGTAATGAATTTTCTTTTTCTAGCCCAAGTTTTTCAGGATCACCATAAATGACAATTCCCTGGTTGATATTACTATTCAATAAAGTTTCAAAGGCATGGATTCCTTCGGCTGTTGGCATAGAGCACAAGCCAAAATGATGCGCCATATATTTCTCCTGTTCTGCGGTGATCTGCATTCCTCCTTCTTTCCATAATGGCCAGTTGATGCTAATTGTTTTTCCTGTTCTTTTTCCGCGAAGACGTTCCGTTTCACGATGGTCAGCAAAATGATCCAGCCATACGTTAGCTGATGCATAATCCGCCTGTCCTGTATTCCCAAATATTCCAGCTAATGATGAAAAATATACGGTGAAATCAAGACTCTCATTTTTGGTAGCCTGATCAATGTTTTTAGCTCCTTTTACTTTGGCAGAGAAAACTTCCTTAACCTCAGCAGCTGTTTTATGGATCATCAGACTATCTCTGGTCACCCCTGCGCTATGAATGATTCCATTAATCTGGCCGTATTGATTTTTGATATTACCCATTAACGCAATTACGCTCTCCAAATCAGTAATATCGCATTGTTCGTAAGCTGTGTTGGATAGTTGTTTTAATCTTCCTTTTTGTGAAACATTAAGCTCGCTTCTGCCTACCAATATTACTTTTGTTGCTGTATTCTGATTGAAGTATTCTGCAAATAATAACCCTAATCCTCCCGCTCCTCCGGTAATAAGGTAAACTCCATTTTCTTTAATGGTTGCTTTTACTTCCTGATTTTTGGTTATGTTTAAAGCTTTTAGCGTCTTTATTTCTCTTTTTCCAAGGTGATAGCGGACTTCGGCATCTGTATTTTCCTGTTCAGTCTGTAAGATTCTCACTAATTCATCCAGCCCGTTAATGGACAGACTGTCTACTTCAATCAATTTTGCTGCTGATATTAAGCTTTCCTGTACAGCTGTTTTCAATATTCCTGAAATAAAGCTATACTCCATTCTTTCTGCACCAGGATAAACCAATTGAATCATCTTCCCGACAGGTTTTCTTTGCTGTATTTCCTCCAGAATCTGAATACATATTTCTTCAGGAGCATTTTCGTGAATGATCTTTACTTCACATTCCAGGTTTTCTTCCAACTTTTCTGCTAATATTGCAGAACCGCCCGCAAGAAAAACCAAAGGATCAGCTGTTGTATTCGTTCTTTTTGGGTTTAATTCATTTACAACAGTTTCCTGCCATTCATGAGTGTATATATGTAACCCAATCCCGTTTCCTAAAGTTTCTGTATTCTGAGATTTATTTTCAGAAGATGGATGATGGCCGTTTTCCAAGGTTAGCATCACCAACTCCATAAAACTGATCAGAACTTCTCCATGCTGGTTCAGCATTTCAATTTCATAGCTGCTGGATTGCTTACCTGAGCTATTTTTTCTTACATAGCACCATATTTCTTCTGGTAAAACTTTATAGATATTAATTTCTCGTACACTGAATGGCAACATCAGCTGCTGAGTCTGGTCGAAAAGACTGATTGCCATACAGGTTTGTAATGCTCCATCCATCATTCCCGGGGACAGGATAAATCCGGTTTCAGGAGTAAGCGCAATTCTTGATAATGCAGAGTCTTCATTATACCAGACTTCCTGAACGCCCTGGAAGGTTGTACCATAATCCAATCCAATGGATCTAAACACTTCATAATAGCCTTCTTTATTCATTTTTTTGATAAAGCTGCTTTGTAATCTATGAATATCTTTAGGATGAGGAACTTCACTATGAGAGGTTCCCATTATTCCCTGTCCGTGCAATTGTTTTTCGCCCTGACCTGAGTAGATTTTATACGTCCACTCATTGTGTAATGCTTCAATCGCAACGTTAAGCCTCAGCTGTTCACCATTACTCTTTACAGGTTGTAACCAGTTCACTTCTCTCAACTGAGCTATTGAAACCTCGGTACCTAACTCGCCTGCTACACGAGCCATTTCAAGATAAGTAACGCCTGGCAGAACCTGTTCTCCATATACTTTATGATCTCTTAAAAAAGATTCATTTCCATTCAATACACTCGTAAACAAACAATTATTCAGATTTGAATTATTCTGGTGTAATAAAGGATGTGCGATTGCAGAATCACTGCTGATCTTCTGTTCAGATTTCAGCCAATACCTTTCTCTGGCAAAAGGATAATGTGGTAAAGAAATTTTGGTATACCTGTTTTCCTCATACAATAGTTCCCATTTTACCGGGAATCCTTTTACCCAATATTCTCCTAAGGTGGTCCAGGATTCATTGGCCAGGGCATTCTGAATTGCAGATGCTTCAGAAGATCTGTTGACATCTTTTTTATGCTGTCTGATGTTTCCTGTAAAATAAAATCCTCCTTTTCCCGCTGTAAAATCCGTAAGACGATTGATTAAATCTTCCATCGTTTTTGCAGGAATAGCCAGTCTTTCTTCCATTTCTGATCTTCCGATCTGAAGCGTATAGGCAACATCATGTAAGCTAATCAACGGTTCGTTTTTGAGATGCTCCACAAGCTGTACAGCCTGCATGATCAATTGTTCTCTGCTCTTGGCAGACAATACGATTAGTACTTCTCCACTCTTAAAATTTTCCTTTTCCTGAGGAATATATTCTTCAATCACCATATGGGCATTGGTTCCACTAAAGCCAAAATTGCTGATGGCTGCTCTTCTTTTTGTATGGGCCGGGGTATTCCAGGCAGTTAATGTATCCTGTATCTTAAATGGGCTTCCTTTAAAATTGATTAATGGATTAGGGTTTTCATAATTAATGCTTGGAGGCAGTTGTTTATGTTTCATGGCCAAAAGCACTTTTAATACACTCGCCACTCCGGCAGCTTCCAATGCATGCCCGATATTGGTTTTTACACTTCCCAGACTGCAGAAATTCTGTTGGTGGGTATAGGCTCTGAATGAAGCGTTTAAAGCTTCAAATTCTATAGGATCACCCAACCCGGTTCCTGTACCGTGAGCTTCCACATAGGTGATGGTTTCAGGATTAATATTGAATTTTTCATACACCTCTTTCTCAAGTTCTTGCTGAGATAAGACGCTTGGTGCGGTAATTCCGTTGGTTGTACCATCCTGGTTGGTCAAACTTCCTTTGATCACTCCATAAATACGGTCGTTATCACGTTCAGCATCTGCCAATCTTTTCAATACAACAACGCCAACGCCTTCTCCCATTACAAAACCATTGGCTCTGCTATCAAAGGTATAGCATCGTCCGTCTTCAGATAACATCCCTGCCCGTACCGCCATATCATGAGCGTGGGCAGAATTGATGATATTGACTCCTCCTGCTAACACAAGATCGGTATCTCCTCTCTGAAGACTGTTAAACCCAAGATCCATAGCTACCAATGAACTTGAACATGCCGTATTCACTGCTATTGCAGGGCCTTTTAAATTAAGGAAATAAGAAATTCTTGATGCTAAGATGGCACTTGAATTTCCCCAAAGCGCTGAAGGCAATGTTCCTTCTGTTCCGGCAATATAATCGCTGTGTCCGGCCCCTGCATATACTCCACATTTTAGGGATGAAAGGGAATCCGGGTTGATTCCTGCATCTTCAATTGCTTTCCAGCTATGTTCAAGGAATAAACGCTGCATAGGATCCATCATTTCTGCTTCAGATCCTGAAAGCTTAAAGAATAAAGGATCAAAATAGTCTGGATTTTCTAGACAACTGGCCCATCTTTTCTGTCCTTCAAAGCTTCCCTGATCTTCTGTCCATTTCTCCTGCTTTACTTCATTGACAAGACATTGCCCTTCCGCCAATACTTTCCAGTAGGCATCCAGGTCATTGGCTGTTCCAAATTGTCCGCTTATTCCTATAATGGCAATTTCTGCAGAAGTATTCGTATAAGCTGAAACTTTACTTTCTACTGTTTGACTTTTCTTTTCAGTAAATAGGATTTTATCTGTAACAGAATATTCATTAATCTTCACCGAAGGCTGCAATTCTTCAGAAAAATTCTTTACCAGATAATCGGCCATTAAAGTGATGTTAGGATAACTGTATAAATCAGTGGCTTTGATGGTAATATTTAATTCAGAATTGATATTATTTACCAGTTCTACGGCCATAATTGAATCAAAACCATAGTCTTTAAACTGAATGGTGACATCAAAATCTTCTTCTGGCAAGGCAATGGTTGCTGCTGCGATCTGAATTAATTTTGCAGTCAGCCAACTGTTATCCTGAACTGTTTCTTTATTTACATTAGTAGTACTAACCTTTTCTTCAACGGTTATTACGTTGTTTTCTGAAACATTTTCCAATAATTCATAATCAGATGCTTTAACAGAGACAGTAACAGTCTTTTTCCCTTCCGGAATCCAGTAACGGTTGCGCGCAAACGGATAAACCGGTAAACTTATTTTCGCTGGTTTTTGCCCTGAATAAAAAGCGGTCCAATCTTTTAATGTGCCACTTAACCAGCTTTCTGCCATTGAAATTAAACCTGTATTATTTTCTTCCGATTTGTAAACAGGGACATTCAAGTCTCTATTTTCGGAAAGAAGATGGATAAGATTCTTGATATCAGCTGCTATAAATACCGCTTTTTCCTTCATCTTTTCGCGTCCGTTTTGCAAAGTATAAGCAACATCATGTACATTAAGCTGAGGATTCAACTCCAGATAGTTCTTAAGATTAACGATCTGCTGTTGAAGCTGCTCCTTCGTTTTTGCGGACAATGGAATAATAGCACTTCCTTCTATGTTATGAACCAATTTTGATGACTGATATTCTTCAATAATGATGTGTGCATTGGCACCTCCAAATCCAAAGCTGCTGATTCCGGCAATTCTTAGTTTATTTCCTTCTGTAATCCATTCTGTAGTTTCTTTTTGCAAACGGAATGGAGTATTTTCCATCTGCAAATACGCATTTGGATTTTGCAGGTGTGGATTACCCGGTAACATTTTATGTTTCATGGCCATCAGTACTTTTGCGAGTCCGGCCATTCCGGCTGCAGATTCAAGATGTCCTGCATTTGTTTTAACACTTCCAATGCTGCAATACGCTTTTTGCGTCGGCTGAAGCCCTTTGTCTTCGTATAATGTATTGAATGTTAGCTTCAATCCTTCAATTTCTATGGGATCTCCCAATGCTGTTCCTGTTCCATGGGCTTCTATATAACTGATATCCCGTGGGTCTATATCTGAATTTCGGTATGCTTTTACCAGCAGATCTCTTTGTGCATTGGGATTCGGGGAAGTTAATGTATTGGCTCTTCCACCATGGTTTTCAGCTGTTCCGCGAATGACTCCGTAAATGTGATCACCATCTGCTTCGGCTTTGCTTAAAGATTTCAGAATCACAATTCCTACTCCTTCTCCACGAACGTAGCCATTAGCACGCTGATCGAAGGTTTTGCACCTTCCATCTTCACTCAACATTCCTGCACTGCTGAAGGAAAGTGTCAGTTCAGGAGATAGTATAGCGTTCACTCCTCCTGCAATGGCCATATCACAATTTCCGTTTCTAATCTGCTCTACTCCGCGGTGAATGGCAATTAATGCACTTGAACATGCGGTGTCCACAGGCTCACTTGGCCCGTGAATATCCAACAGATAAGAAATTCTGTTCACCAGTATAGAATGAGCTGCTCCGGTAGAAAACTGTGCCAGGCTTGTCAAATCGGTTCCGTTATTCAAAAGCAGAGAATAATCCACCGCAGATACTCCTATAAATGTTCCGGTATTGGTTCCTCTCAATGCTGAAGTAGCAATTCCTGCATCTTCTAGTGCGTGGTATACGGCTTCAAGGGTAATCCTTTGTTGAGGATCCATTAAAGCAGCTTCTTTAGGTGAAATATTGAAAAATAAAGGATCAAATTTATCGATATCACTGATAAATCCGCCCCATTTTGCTTTGGTTTTACGGCTTTCTTTTTGAGGATCTCCGTAATATTCCTGCCAATTCCAACGGTCTGAGGGAATTTCGGTAATCAAATCCTCATTGTTTTTAATTCTTTCCCAGAAAGTATTGATGTCTGGTGATCCCGGAAAACGCCCGCTGATTCCTATAATAGCAATTCCTTCTTCAGATGATTTCTGCGAGGCTGTTACTGGTGAACTGTTGTTTTGTAAAGCATGTTGTCTGCTTTTACGCCCGATAAACTGTTCAGATTGAGTTGAATCTTGGGCTGAAATAACAACTTTTGAAACACTCTCGCTTTCTATTGCCAGATTCGGATATTCTTTGATCAGGAATTCTGCGAACAATCCAATAGCTGGATAGTTGTAGAATACTGTCGGCATTAATTTCAGATTGTAGAAATTATTCAAAGCACTGGTAAACTGAGTCATTAAAAGAGAATCAAAGCCATATTCGCCAAATTCTGTTTCCTGATCAACGGTAGCAACATCCATTTTGAGCAGTTGTGCTACAATTTTACTCACCTCCCTGATGATCTTATCTTGAGCCGCTTTTGAATCACCAGTCTTTTCTGCAGAAGATACTGAAATAGCTTTTTGAGCAGCACCTGCAGTGAATGTATTTCCTGTTGTTCTGGAAATTCCTTCTTCTTTACCGAAATAAACAGCATACTGTCCTGCTTTGGCTTTTAGAATCAGGTCAAACATTTCAAGGCCTGTTTCTGTAGCCATTGGGACCATTCCAAACTGACTTTCAAGATATTTTTCTCCTGCCGCGCTTACCTGCATTCCACCGGATTTCCATAATGGCCAGTTCAGACTAATCGTTTTTCCTGATCTCTGTCCTCTGGTAACTGCATCATTTCGATATTCAACATAATGATCCAGATAAGTGTTGGCTGATGCATAGTCTGCCTGTCCGGCATTTCCTGTCACTGCCGCAACGGATGAAAAGAACATCATAAAGTCAAGAGCTTCATTTTTGGTTACCTCATCCAATACCTGAGCTCCTAAAATTTTAGGGTTCAGTACCTGCTGAATATGTTCCTGAGTCTTATTCTGAATAAAACTATCTCTAAGTGTTCCTGCACTGTGAATAATTCCGTTCAGCTTCTGATGGTTCTCTTTAATAGCTGTAAGCAATCGCTCTGTATCCTGATAATCTGTAATATCGCATGGATAATACGTTGTTCCCGGAATTTCAGACAGCAATTTCTCGATCTCCTGATCTGCATTTCTTCTGCCTGTCAGGATAATTTTGACATTTTTAGTTTGGCTTAAATACTTGGCAAAAATACGTCCCAAGCCACCGGATCCACCTGTAATAAGGTATACTCCATTTTCACGGATTGCCATTTGATCTACCGTTATATTTTCTTTCACAACCGGCCTGAACTGTTTTGTTTTGAAAACATTCTGATCAAAGCGGATTTCTGCATTTTTTCCCAATCCATTTTTCAGGAATCCTGTCAGGAAATCTAAGTCTAAGTTATTCACACCGATGGTCTGCCCAGTGATTCCTGGGTTTTCCTGAACTACTGTTTTCAACAGACCGGTAATAAATCCTGCCTGTGGATACTGATGATTTGGGTATACCACTGTGATATGCATTGAAGTGTTTTTCTTCAAATAACTTTTAAGTTGTTCAAGTATCGTAGTAAAATATTCCACTGGCTGATCGATTGTAATAGCCTGTACCTGGAATCCTAATCTTTCTTTTAATGCTTCTGCCAATGAATCTGTACCTCCTGCAAGCCAAATGAATTGTTTTTCAGTCTCTCTTACCTGAGTACTTTCTACAGTCATTTCTTCCCAAACGGGCTGGTAAATAAATGTATCTGTATCTTTTTTAACAGATTTAGTTGGCTTAAAACCATCTAACGGAAGGGCTACGAAGTTTCGGAAACTCAACAAAACAACACCATTATCGTTGATCAAGTCAATATCATATGCTGCTAATTTATCATCCGCTTTGGTTTGTTCATTTTTACGTGCATATGCCCATAACGACTGTTCTTCAAGCGTTTTGTAACAGCTCATTTCTCCCATAAAATAAGGAAGCGCCAATGCATATGATTCGTCTGCGAGTTGCTGGAAACCATAAATGGTATGGAGCATACTATCGAGAATTCCTGGCGTATACATAAAGCCATCAAGACTGTCAAGATTTATTTTAGCCAGGCAGCCATGGGCATCTGCATACATCTTCTGAACACCCTGGTAAGTGGTACCCAGATCAAGGCCTGCTGCCAAGAATTCGGTATACATTCCTTTTCCGTCCAGTACTTTATTAGCTTTAGCCTTCAAAGTATTGATATCTATATTTTCCGGCTGAATCAGTTGATCTGTCAATATCTGGCCGTTACCATGAACTGTTTCTTCACCGCTGTAGACTTCATAATAAAGCAGATCATCTTCTCTATAAATTTCGGTTGAAATACTGGCATAATCTCCTACCACTGTAATAGGATTCACCCAGCTGATATTTCTTAGCTGTGTTACTTTTTGTCCGGTACTCAATGTTCCGGCAATTCTTGCCAGTTCTAGATAAGCAACTCCCGGAAGCACTTTTTCATTTCTTACTTTATGGTCGCTCAGAAAAACTTCTTCACCTGAGAAAATACTGGTATATTTCTGTTCGTTTAAATTTGATTCATTGCTATGCAATAATGGATGAATCCTGGTATTGGTCATCGTTTTTAGCAGGAATGAACTCGCAGGGATCCAATATCTGTTTTTGGTAAACGGATAAACTGGCAAGTTGATTTTTGAAGGATGTCCGTTAGTATATAACAGGTTCCAATTTACAGACGCTCCTTTTACCCATAAAGCAGCCAGTGAAGTGATATCTTTATTTTCAATAGCATGACTGATGTAGGTATTTCCTGAGCCTGTTTTATCCTGTTTTATATTTCCTGTAAATGTATGTTCTGAGTTCCCTGAAATATAGTCGGTCAGTTTATTTATCAATTCAAATCTATCAGGAACCACCATAGCCAGCCTTTCTTCCATTTCATCTCTTCCTACCTGAAGGGTATAAGCGATATCAAAGAGATTCGTTTCCGGTTTTTTCTGAATAAAATCTAAAAGATTATGTACCTGTTGCTTAAGATTATCTTTTGTTTTTGCTGAAAGAGCAATGATCGCCTGTGAGTTTTCCTGATAAACGTTGTTATGTTCCGGTCGGTATTCTTCGATGACAATATGCGAATTGGCTCCTCCAAATCCAAAACTACTGATTCCGGCAATTTTCGGACGGTCATCGGATGTGATCCACGGACCGGTTTCTGTTCGTAACTGGAAGATGCTTCCGTTTAACTTCAGGTATTCATTAGGGGTTTTCAAATGTGGATTTCCTGGTAATGTATTGTGCTTCATGCATAGCAATACTTTGATTGTACTTGCAATACCTGCCGCAGATTCCAGGTGCCCAATATTGGTTTTTACGCTTCCAATACTGCAATGAGGTGTTGCAGGCTGTTGAAGTCCTTTATCCTTATATAAATCTTTAAAAGCAAGCTTAAGTCCTTCTGCTTCTATTGGATCTCCGAGAGGCGTTCCGGTACCGTGAGCTTCAATATAGCTCACATCACGCGGATCGATTCCTGCGCTGCGGTAGGCATGTAATAAAAGATCTCTCTGTGCAATCGGATTCGGTGAGGTTAACGTATTCGCTCTTCCCCCGTGGTTTTCTGCCGTGCTTCTGATCACCGCATGAATAGGGTCTCCATCTGCAATGGCCTGTTTCAAGGATTTTAGGATGATAATTCCAACTCCTTCTCCTCTCACATATCCATTGGCACTTTGATCGAAGGTTTTACATCGTCCATCTTTGCTCAACATTCCTGACTGGCTGAAAGAAAGGGTCAGTTCGGGAGAAAGTAATGCATTTACCCCTCCAGCAATGGCCATATTACACATTCCGTTTCTGATATTTTCAACGGCTCTGTGAATGGCAATCAATGAACTTGAACAAGCAGTATCTACCGGTTCACTGGGTCCATTGATATCCAGTAAATAGGATATTCTATTCACCATCATGGAATGTACGGAGCCTGTAGTGGTATGCATTTGTCCTGCTAAATCTGTTTCATGACGAAGACGTATCAGGTAGTCGGAAGCAGATACTCCTATGAATATTCCGGTATTGGTTCCTTTGATGGTTTCTGTGGCAATTCCACCATCTTCCAACGCTTCGTATACTGCTTCCATGAGAATACGCTGCTGCGGATCCATCAGTTCGGCTTCCATTGGAGAGATGCTGAAAAACGCAGGATCAAACTTATCGATATCTGTAAGGAAACCTCCCCATCTGGAACGGGTCTTATTTTTTTCTGTTAAAGGATCTCCATCGTATTTTTTCCAGTCCCATCGGTCTGCGGGAACTTCTGTGATCAGATCTTTATTTTCGCTGATATTTTTCCAGAAAGTATCCAGATCCGGAGATCCCGGAAAACGACCACTCATCCCAACGATGGCAATAGGTTCGCTTGCAGAGTGTAATTTTGGAGTGTAAGGATTGATCTTCTTTACCGGTGTTGCCACAATTGTTGAAAAAGCAGTCTTTTTTGCAGTTACTTTTTCAGTGGCAACGGGTTCAGGTTCTGGTGTAGCTGCTACCTCCCCATGCAATGCACTAAGGGATTTCGCATATTCTTCTGTCATAAACGCAACCAACTTATTAACTGTTGCATAATTATAGAATACGGTTGGCATCAAATCCAGATCGTAGTAACCGTTCAATTCATTGTTGAATCGTGTTAACAAGATAGAATCAAATCCATAGTCTCCGAATTTTTTATCGTTTTCAATTTCGGATGGTTCCATTCTGACTAATTCAGCAACGATGCTGACTATTTTATCAGTCACTTTTCCTTTCAACAGGTTAGCTTCAAGAGGTGCTGCTATTTTTTCTACAAAAGATTCTTCAGCAACTTCTTCGATCGTATTTTCCTTAGAAATTGTTTCAGGCCCGTCCAGTGGAAGTGCTACAAAATCTCTAAACCCGATCAGTACATCTCCCTCATCATTCAATAGATCCAGGTCGTATGTAATGACCTGATCACCTTCTTTATAGTTTTCGCTTTTTCTTGCATACCCCCATAATGCTGCAGGATTTGTTATAGGCTGATAGAAATTGACTTCTCTTACAAAATAAGGGAGCTCCAGTGAATAGGCTTCTCCTCTGGAAATAACCAACCCGTAAATTGTATGTAAGAGACTATCCATGATTCCGGGTGTATACATACAACCTTCAAGCTCTTCAAGACTGATTGCTGATAAAGCAATACCCTCTCCTACGTGAATCTGAGTAACCCCTCTGAAGCTTTTCCCGAGATTCAATCCGGTTTCTTTGAAGTTCTGATAGATTTCTGCTCCCGGGATTACTTTTGTACAGGCTTTTTTCATTAGCTCCAGATCGTATCTTCCCAGAGGTTCTACATCACCGGTAATGATTACACCGTTTCCATACAGAAGCTGGTTATTGTTCTTGTTATATATTTTATAATGAATTCCTGTCGGTTCTGGTTCCAATGCAACGGCAATAGAAACGGTTCCATTTTCCAGTTTTAATGGGTTCAGCCAACTTACATTTCTCAATTTTACCACTTGCTTTTGAGAACTCAAAGCGCCTGCGACTCTTGCTATTTCCAGATAGGCTACTCCTGGCAATATTTTCTCACCTCTTACGATGTGATCGTCAAGGAAAGATTCACTTCCGTTATATATTGCAGCGTATTGCTGTCGCTGACCATTGGATTCGTTGGTATGTAACAGAGGATGCAGATGTTTGTCTGCTGCTTGTGTATAAATCATTCTTTTCTGAGAATCTGGAATCCAGTAACGTTGTCTTGCGAATGGATAAACAGGAAGGCTGATTCGTTTTGGTAAAATATCGGTGTATAATAGTTTCCAATCGACATCAATTCCTTTTACCCATAGCTGAGCAAGGCTTTTGATTTCATTATTTTTGAATGCTGTTTCTACATAGGCTTTTCCTGCTGCCCCCTCAAGAAGGAAGCCAATTTGCTCCTGATTGGTATTTCCCTGATAGAATCCAAAACTGTCACCGTTGGTATAATTTTCCAATTGAACCAATAAATCTTCCTTAGTTTCTGCAATCCAGGCAAGACGCTCTTCCATGGCTTCACGTCCTGACTGTAATGTATAGGCAAGTTCATGTAAGTCGGTTTCAGGGTGTTCTTGCAGGAATATTTTCAGCTGTGATGCTTTGGCTTTTAAGCGATCTCCATTTTTTGCAGATAATAAAATAACGGCAGGCTGTCCTTCTACAATTTCATTTCTAGTGGTAGGAATATATTCTTCTATAATTAAGTGGGCATTGGCTCCTCCAAAACCAAAGCTGCTGATTCCAGCAATTCTTGGTTTATTGTCAGAGACTTTCCAGTCGGTTGTATTTTGCTGTAATCTGAATGGACTTCCTTCCAGCTTTAAGTATGGATTGGTCTGAATCAGGTGAGGATTTCCCGGCAATGTTTTATGCTTCATCGCCAGAATCACCTTCATCACTCCTGCAATTCCTGCAGCGGCTTCCAAGTGACCGATATTTGTTTTAACACTTCCTATACTGCAATAGGCAGCTTCTGCAAAGGTTTGATTTCTTTGTTTGTATAAAGTATTGAAGGCAAGTTTTAATCCTTCTATTTCAATAGGATCTCCCAGCGGTGTTCCTGTTCCGTGGGCTTCTATATAGCTTACATCTTCGGGGTTGATTCCTGCTGAAGTATACGCTTTCACCAAAAGCTCTTTTTGGGCATTCGGATTGGGAGAAGTCAGTGTATTGGCTTTTCCACCATGATTTTCTGCGCTTCCACGGATAATTCCGTAAATATGATCCCCGTCTGCTTCTGCCTGTTCCAATGATTTTAAAATAACCACTCCTACTCCTTCACCACGAACATAGCCGTTCGCACTCTCATCAAATGTTTTACAGCGTCCGTCCGTACTCAGCATTCCTGATTCGCTGAATGAAAGAGTCAATTCCGGAGAAAGAAGGGCATTTACCCCTCCGGCAATGGCCATGGTACTGTCTCCGTTTCTGATATGCGCTACTGCTCGGTGAATGGCAATCAGTGAGCTTGAACAAGCTGTATCTACCGGTTCACTTGCGCCACGAATATCCAGCAAATAAGATATTCTGTTAACTAGAATAGAATGTACTGATCCTGTGGCATAATGTCCTTGTCCTGTTAAATCGGAATAATTATTCACCAACATAGAATAGTCAGAAGTGGAAACCCCGATAAAGATGCTGGTATCTGTTCCTTTGATCTTATCCGGTGCAATGGCGGCATCTTCCAAAGCCTGGTAGACAGCTTCCAAGGTGATCCTTTGCTGTGGATCCATCAATTCTGCTTCACGAGGAGAAATATTAAAGAATAAAGGATCGAATTTATCAATATCAGATATCAAACCACCCCATTTGGCTTTGGTTTTATTTTTCTCTTTTAACGGATCCCCATAATAGGCTTTCCAATCCCATCGATCTGGAGTAATTTCGGTAATCAGGTCTTTATTCTGGCTGATGTTTTTCCAGAAGGCATCTAGGTTTTCAGATCCAGGGAAACGTCCGCTGATTCCAATAATAGCAACTGCCTTTTGCTTTGTATTGATACTGTTGCTAGTAGAATTAACACCTATTTTTGGTACAACAGAACGTTCTTCATTATTGAATGCCGTTCTTTTATGAGCCATTCTTACGGGTTGAGTCTCTTCTGATTTTACCTGTACTGATGTACCATGCTTCTGAGCTACTGACGTATAATGTTCTTCCACTAAGAAATCTCTCAGCTCATTGATGGTTGGATAATTGTAAAAAACAGTAGGCAATACTTTAAGCTCATAAAATGTATTTAACTGACGGGCAAATCTGGTTAATGACACAGATTCAAAACCGTAATCACCAAATGCTTTATCTTTTTTAATGGCTCCCGGATTTAATTTCAGCAATGCTGCTACTGTTTCAATAATTTTGGCGGAGACTTTTTCAGCTATTTCAGATTGATCAATCCCTATTTGAGCCTTTGAAGGAGATTCTCTCTTAACTATAGAAACCGGTATCTCTTCATGAATATTTTCATAAGTCACCAGAATTTCTCCTTTTCCATGTTTGAGTAGCGTGTCAAAAGCTTTAAGACCTTCTGAAGATGGAAGTGATAGAGAGCCCAATTGCTTCTCCAGATCCTGTACGTCTTCTTCATTTACCTTCATTCCTCCTTCCTGCCACAGAGGCCAGCAGATGCTGATCGTTTTACCGTTTGTCTTTTTACCTGATCTTTCGGCATTTCTGTAGGCCGCATAGGTATTCATATAAGTATTGGCGGCTGCGTAATCAGATTGTCCGGCATTTCCTTTACTACTTGTGATGGATGAGAAGAATACCATAAAATCTAAAGGCTGATCTTTGGTGGCTTCATCAATATTTCGGGTTCCTTCAACTTTTGCGGCAAAAACTTCGTCTACCTGTAAAGGAGTTTTGTTAATAATATAACTGTCTCTGAGAACCCCTGCACCATGAATGACTCCATTTACCGGTCCGTATTCCTGATTGATAAGGTGTATCAGCTTCTGGGTTTCTTCAAAATTACCAAGATCACAATGATGATAAACAGCACCCGGGATTGGAGACAATGAATTTTTTATGGTTTCAGACCAAGGGCTTCTGCCAGTCAATACAAAAGTAATATTGTTCTGGGTACAGATATGTTCTGCAATCTTTACACCTAATCTTCCCGCACCACCAGTTAAAAGATAAACTCCTCCCTTTTTAAAGGTAATATTTTCTGTATTTTGTGCATCGAAATTTACCGGAACTGATTTTTTCACGGTTCTTTTACCTTCAGTATAGGCAACCTCAATGTCTTTATTATTTTGTTCGGCTTCAATAATTGTGGTCAGTTCTTCAAGGTTTTTCACTGATAACTGATCTACAGCAATTACTTTTCCTGTCATCTCAGGATGTTCAAGATGTGCTGTTTTAAGCAATCCGGCTATAAAACCATATTCCGGATAATCGTTATTCTGACAGATAATCGTGATTTGATTACGGCCTTTTTCCTTTATTTTCTCTTTGATGATAGATAGAACAGAATTGAAAAAAGCTGACTGCTTTTCCTGGTTTATGGCTATAACCTCCTGCCCCAATTCTTCCTGCAGTTTATCGCATAGATCAATAGCGCCACCTGCAATAAGGATTGTTTGGTTGATGGTTTCAAGCTGATCTGAACTTAAAGCTTCTTCTTTCCATTCCTGTTGATAATAAACAACTTTTGCTTTTTCATTGAAAGCAATCTTCTCTCCTGATTGATTAGAGTCTTTACTTCCTAAAGGCAGAAATATAAAGTCTTTAAAAGATAATAGCACTTCTCCGTTTTCATTTAGCAGATAAAAATCAGCGGTTACTGTTCGATTATTATCCTTACCATCTTTTCTTACAGCATAGCCCCAAAGTTCCTGAGCTTCTTCAATTCCTTTATAGAAATTAACTTCTCCGGCATAGAAAGGCAATACCAATGTGTAAGGATCCATTAATCCATATACAGCATGAAGAAGACTATCCATGATGCAAGGCGGATAAGCACAACCTTCATTATGAACACGATTTATTTTCGATAAGGCATATTCTTTTGCAATATATAAGGTCTCTACCTGTTGGAAACTTCTCTTCAGATTCAATCCTGCTGAATCAAAAGCTTTGTATAGCTCTGCGCCTGCAATTTCATTCACACAGTCTTTTTTAAGCTGCTGAATTTTCATTCTTGCAGGAGCTTCCGCTAAAATCTGGGAAATTCTACCATTATTATGAGTAATAAGAGTATCTTCACTTCCGCTGTATATTTCATAGGCTACTTCTCCCTGATCACGATATAATCCGACATGAAGTGTTTCTGATTGATTCACCCAGAAAGGATTGATCCAGCTCACCTCTTTAAGCTGCGTAACCTGCTGATGGGTACTGAATTCTCCTGCTGCTCTTGCCAGTTCCAAATAAGCTACTCCCGGTAGGATCTTCTGATAGCGTACCTGATGATCTGCCAAAAATGATTCTTCCCCGCTAAAAATACTGCTGAATTTTTGTTGATCCAGATCCGAAGTATTCTGGTGCACCAGCGGATGTAACGTTCTGTTGATGATTTTTTCTGTAGGGATCAGTTTTTCCTCTGCTGCAGGAATCCAATAGCGTTCTCTTGCAAAAGGATAAGTAGGCAGGCTGATCTTACGAGGTTGTTTTCCAGCGTAAAGCAGATTCCAGTTGAAGGTAGATCCCTGTATCCAAAGACCGGCAATTCCGGCCCAATCTCCAGTGTTGATTTTATTCTGAACTTCTACGGATTTTTCATCTGCTTTAGTTCCTATTTTACAGGTTCCTGTTGTATATATTGTACTTATTTCTTTTTGAGCAGCATTATCTTTTAAAAACTCATTCAAAGCATTTATTAATGATGGAATATCCTTTACCACAAAAGCAACTCTGCTTTCCATAGCTTCTCTACCTGTCTGTAAGGTATAAGCGGTATCCAACAACGACAGGCTGCTATCCTTTTCTAAGCTATATTTTAAGTTATAGACCTGTTCCTGAAGTCGTTCTTCATTTTTCGCTGACAACACGATGATAGCAGGATCTAATGTCAATTCATTTTCAGCCATCTGCTCTGATGTTCTGAATTCTTCAATAATCAGGTGAGCATTGCTTCCTCCGGCACCAAAAGAGCTTAGCATTGCTCTTAACGGTAATTCTTCCTGTTGTCCGTTATGACTAGTGATCACAGGTCTTTTCCATGGAGCCAGATTTTGAGGAACATAGAAAGGCGTATCCTCAAAGCTGATATTAGGATTCAGTGTTGCTGAGTGAATGGAAGGTACAAGAAGATTATGCTTAAACTGTAACAGTATTTTTGTCAATCCGGCAATACCTGCTGCAGCTTCCAAATGTCCGATATTGGATTTCACAGAACCGATGGCACAGAATTGTTTGTCTTCGGTATATTCATCAAAAGCTTTACAAAGACCTGTCATTTCAATAGGATCTCCTAAAGAAGTTCCTGTTCCGTGGGCTTCTACATAAGAGATGGTGCGCGGATCGATTCCTGTTTTCTGCAGAGCGGTTTGGATCAGCTCTCCCTGTAAATTAGGACTTGGCACGGTATATCCATTGGTTCTTCCGTTATGATTCACGGTAGATCCTTTAATAACGCCATAAATCTGGTCACCATCAGCAATTGCTTTTTCCAGAGGTTTAAGTAAAACGGCTCCGATTCCCTCACCAGGCACATAGCCATCTCCAATTCCAAAGCTTCTGCAGCGTCCGTCACTGGCTAAGAAATTATTCTGACTCAGGAATAAATATTTACTCAATGAAAGAGATAGGTTCACTCCTCCTGCAATACAGCTGTCGGATTCTCCACTTCTGATACTTTCACAAGCGTAATGTATGGCTGTTAACGAAGCTGAACAAGCCGTATCTATCGCCATACTAGGTCCTGTCCAGTTAAAGAAATAAGATACTCTGTTAGGAATACTGTATAAAAGTCCGCTTGGTGCGACAGGATTTCCCTTGGCTGTTTCTTCAACCCCAAGATTAACGTAAGGCTGCCATAATGCACCTACGAAAACACCTACTTTTTTAGATTGTTCCGTCAATTTTTCGCGGGTAATTCCGGCATCTTCCAATGTTGACCAAATGACTTCCAAGAATAACCTTTCCTGAGGATCGATTTTCTCAGCTTCTCTTGGAGAAATATTAAAAAATAGCGGATCAAATTTATCAACATCATTGATAAAGCCTCCCCAACGGGCATATAACAATCCATTCTCTCTGTCTTCATCAAAATGATCTTTATATTCAAAACGATCCTGCGGAATTTCTTCAATGCAGTCGTCTCCTTTTTTCATCAAATCCCAGAAATCGGAAAGGGTATTCGATTTTGGATATTTTCCGCTCACTCCAACAATTGCAATGTCTCTGTTGTTGCTTTTTTCTGCGGAATTATCAACGGAAACAATCTCTTCTATTCTTTCCTGTGTTGAGTTTATTTCCTCAGGTTCTCCCAGCAGATCTTTTAAGACTGCGGAATGTTTTTTCTGGAAATATCCTGCTAATTCATTGATATTACGGTATTCGAAAAACAGGGTTTTGGATAAGTTTCCGAAAGTTTTGGCTAATAATCTGTTCAGATCGATGATCATCCTTGAGTTGATTCCCAGTTCTTCAAAGGAAGTTTCAGCATCCATCTCATCTTCTTCCAACCCAACACCTTCATGTAGAAGTTTTTTTAAAAGGTTCTCAATCTTTTCTATTGCCAGCTCACCACTTTCGGCAGTTTTCACTTTCGGAGTTCCTGATTGCGCTGATGTATTGACATTGGCAGCATTGGTTGTTTCTTTAATGGAAAATCCATTAAGCCTGGCTATAATATTACCTTCAACATCCATCACCTGCGCATCAAATTTTCTGATGCCGCTTCTGGTTTTATTGGCTTCGTGCGCTACGGTATGTACGTAACACTCACCAGGAATCTGGCCTGTAAAAACAATCTCATCTATGGCAACCGGAATATATTTGGAGTTTTCCAAACCATTAGGCTTATTGTTAATAATTGCAGTCTGGAATACTCCTGTCAGCATACTTGGATGTAAAATATAATCCGGTAACGTTTCTGCCACGTGTAAAGGAAGGATCAGATGTCCTAATGCCTCTTCTTTGTTGGTCCATAGTTCCTTCATCGGCATAAAAGAAGGTCCTACATGCAAGCCTTCTGCGATGATTTGTTCATAAACGGTTTCCCTGCTTATGGGTAGGTTTAATTTTTCTTTGGCAGCCTGAATATCGAAAGTTCCCAGCTCACCAGGTTCAATAACGGTTTCCATGTTAACATCCCCCATTGCATGTACCGTTTTTCGGCCATTCATATCCTCACTGAATATTTCGTAAGCATATTGGTCTCCTTTCGGTACCATCTGAATAAAGGCATTGATGGCAGGCCCAGAAGAAGATAATACCTCTGGCCAGTAATTATTGGATAAGCTACATATTCTTTTCCCAAGCAATGTGGCGGCCTGTCTGCCCATTTCAATATAGCAGGCTCCCGGAACATTGTATTTTCCATCCACCACATGATCCTGCATGAAGAATTCTTCGTTGCTGTAGCGTTTTCTAAACAGTAAGTTGTTCAGGTCTGATTTTTCTGCATCTACCAGTGAAGTTGTTGCTAAATAACTTATTGTAGCGTTGTTGGCTAAAGATTCCGTTATTTTTTCAGGATCGAAAGAAGGAACCTCAGCGGCAATATTAGCTGCAAGATCTTTAATGGTATTATACTCGATCAGTAGAACCGGATTGATTGTCGCTCCAACATGTTCTGTCAATTTTGCAGAGAGCTTTACCAATCCTGCAGAATCCAATCCTAGTTTATTGAAACTGTCTGTATCTGTTATGACTGAATTTTTAGGCAAAATATCAGCAACCATATTCCTCAATACGGATGAAAAATCTCCTTTTTCAGCATCTTTGTTTTCACTTTGAACATTATTTAATACATGTTCTACGCTAAGGTGGGACTCTATTTTGGCAGCAATTCCTTCAATCAAAACGGCCTGACCGGATTTTGAGGTATTGTCTGCACTTAATAATTTCAGGAACCCTTTTAATGCATCTTCGTTAAGCATTGGTTTCATCCCGAAAACCTGCCATAAATGTTCTCGTTCTTCATCGGAGACGGTAATTCCTCCACTTTCCCACAATGGCCAGTTGATGGCCAGGCTGATTCCCTGATTTCCTTTTGCTGTTTCTCTTCTGTTTCTGATTTCCATCATATGATCGAGGAAATTATTAGCGGAAGCATAGTCACATTGTCCCTGATTAGGCATTAATGAAGCAATGGAAGAAAATACGATAAAGAAATCTAGTTTTTCTTTCTGAAGGCATTCGTCCAGATGAATGGTTCCATATACTTTTGGAGTGATTACTCTTTCAAACGAATCTGCTTTTTTGTTGATGATAAAAGAATCTTCAATCAGGCCCGCTGCGTGAATAACTCCATTGATGGCTTTCCATTTCTTTTTGACTCTGGAAAGCGCTGCCGAAAGTGCTCTCTTATCCGCCACATCCGCTCTGTAATATGCTGCATTTCCACCAAGCTGTTGCAGTTTATGAAGTTTTTCATCAATGATTTCGTTCTTCGCGCTTCGACCGATTAATACGATATTTGCTTTATAATGTTCTGCCAGATAAGCGGCGAATACCATTCCTAAGCCTCCAGTACCTCCAGTAATGATGTAGCATCCTTTTTCCTTTAACAACAGCTCTGATGAGGTGTTGTTAAATTGTTTTACCGGAACAATGGTTCTCTCCTGCCTTCTTCCATTACGGTAAATGACTTCAAGAAGAGGAGCCATAATATAATGAGTCATCTCCTGAATTATAATTTCCTGATAAGAAGATTTATCCTCTTCGCTGATCCCCAGTGTTAGAATGGAAATTCTTGGGTTTTCATACGCTAGTGTTCTGGCAAACCCTCCGGCCATTTGTTGTATCGCTGCAGATTTTGTATCGGTATGGTTGTAGGCAAACAGCAACTTAATTCTTCCTGAATATTCAGCGGTAATTAAAGCTTGTGAGAGATATAATAATGCATAGATGTCCTGCATATTTTCGGCTACCTGTTCGCTACGGCTCATGCTCCATCTGTAGATCCAGGTATCTGTAACGATTCCGTCTTCAGCAAGATCTTTAGTCAGACTTTTGAAAGAAGTGGCGTCTGTAACATCAAGCTGGTAAGTATATTGATCTTTTTTCTCATAAAAACTTCCCGGCAGAACTAAAACCGGTATTGTGTAAGGCTGTTTTTCTTTTATACTTTTATATAAGGATTCGTTCGTATCAAAAATAATAATGGAAGCAGGTCTTTCTGCACGAATTCCCAATGGTCTCTCCAGCCAGTCTGCTGTATAATGCAGACTTTCTACAACAGGTACAGCTGTTTCCTCGATGGTTGCTGTTCCCGACTTGTAGGATCTTTTTACAAATTCATTAAATTCCAGAATGATATTTCCCTGCTCATCACAAAGAAACATATCAAAAGAAAATCGGTTTCCGCTCTGATAGGTATCTGATTTTCTGACATAGGCGTAATGAGCGTCTGCCAGATTACCATAACAACGAACTGCCTTTAAATAGAATGGCAGTAATTGATGCTGATTGTCGACATTTCCCCAAATGCATAATCCTACCACTGTTTGAAAAACCCCATCAAATAAAGACGGTTCCCAGACTTTTGAGGAGAGCAGATTTTCTTTTGTAGTGGGTTTTATTACGCATATTGCTTCGTCATCTGTAAAGAAACCATGCGTTATCGTCTGGAAGGTCTCTCTGTAAGATAAGCCTTCTTTTTTGAACTCCTGATAGATTTCTTCTGCTGTCTTTTCAATGGAGCAACGTTGTTTTATTTTTTGTAAATCAATAGCTCCAGCAACATTGGTTTTACTTTTCAGCGAGATATTTCCATTGGAATGAACGCCTTCTTTTGTGGTGATTTCAAATGAAAATCCTGTATTTACCGGTGTAAGTTTGATCTGTAAAGGAACATTTTCCTCATATACTTTTACTGAATGCATCCAGCAAACATCATTCAATTCATGAACCGTGCGGCCACTTGCCTTCTCTGCAACAAATCTTGCGATTTCGAGATACGCAACTCCAGGCATCATGCATTCTCCCTGTACGACATGGTCATGGATGAAATAATCTGCAGGTTTTAAAAGTGTTTCATATTCCCATTGCTGTTGGTCTTTATTTGAAAACGGCATCAAAGGAACCTCAACCTCCTGAACTACAATTGAATTTGCAGCTACTGCAGACACAGAAGTCGCATCCATCCAGCATCTTCTTCTTTCAAAAGGATATCCCGGTAAAGAAATTCTCACTCCAACCGCTGATTGATCTTCACTATTGATCTCTTTCTTTTCAATTTTTTCTGTGGAAATATATTCTTCCAACTGGCCAATAAGATTTTCTATATCAGAAGCAACAAAAACAGCTTTAGCAGCCATTGCGTCTCTACCATTTTGTAAGGTAAATGCAATATCCTGAATGTGTAATGTTGTATTATTTTTTCTTATAAAGTCTGTAATTCTTTCAGCATATGCTTTTAATTGTTTTTCTGTTCTTGCTGATAATGGGATGATATAATTTTTTACTTTCTCATTTGTATTTCTGATTTGCTCTCCTTGATAAGCCTGCAAAATAACGTGTGCGTTTACTCCACCCATTCCGAAAGAACTCACCCCGGCTGTTAATGCTCCGCTTTGAATTCCGGCTTCAGAGGGTTTCCATTCTGTTGCTTCAGTGGAAATGATAAACGGACTTCCTTTTAAATCGATATAAGGGTTTAGCTTTTTATGATGTAAGATTCCCGGTGTTTTCCCATGCTGCATACACAGTAAAACTTTAATAAGTCCGGCAATACCGGCAGCACTTTCAAGGTGGCCGATATTGGTTTTTAATGCGCCCAGAGTACAATGGATGTTTTCTTCTGTTCCGTATTGGCTGAATACTTTTTTCAAAGCACTGATCTCGATGGGATCTCCCAAAGGAGTAGCAGTACCGTGGGCTTCAATATAGCTTACATTTCCGGCTTCCAGTGCAGCATCTTCCAAAGCTGCATTTACCACTTCAGCCTGTGCGCGTACACTTGGAGATGTCAATGAGTTGGATCTCCCGTTATGATTAACTGCAGTTCCTTTAATCACTCCGATAATATGATCATTATCTGCTATGGCCGCCGTTAAAGGTTTTATAAAAATACAGCCTACACCCTCTCCCCGTACATATCCGTCTGAGCTTTCATCGAATGTTTTACATTTTCCCTCGGAAGAAAGCATTCCGGATTTTCCGTGAGACAAATACATGGTAGGGGTGATCAATGCATTCACTCCTCCAACCAGTGCCGATTCGCAATTTCCTGAACGGATATCACGAATAGCGTTATGCAATGCCACAAGAGAACTTGAGCATGCTGTATCTACTACTTCACTTTTCCCCCTGATATCAAGAAAGAAAGAAACCCTGTTCGCCAAAATAGAATGCACCGTACCTGTAGAAACAAACGAACTGATCTCCTGATGGGTAGACTGGAGCATTTCTGCATAATCATTTTTGGAAACGCCCACATATACTCCTACTTTTCTGCCTGATAAACTTTCTGTGCTATATCCTGCATCCTCTACTGCATGCCACGCCGCTTCTAGAAACACCCTGTGCTGGGGATCAATATATTTGGCTTCCTTAGGCGATATATTAAAAAACAAAGGATCGAATTTATCCATATCATTGATAAATCCGCCCCATTTGCTATTGGTTTTAGGTATATCTGAAGCGGGATCACCATAGTAATCGCGCCAATCCCAGCGAGACTCAGGAATTTCTGTTACGCTAAAGGTTCCATTCATGAGGTTTTCCCAAAAATCATGGTAATTATCCGCCCCGGGAAATCTGCATGACATTCCAATAACAGCTATATCATTATTCTTAAGCTGATCGTCCAGCTGAAGATGAGTTTTTGAATTATTATCTTCCATGTTTTTATATTTTTAAAATAGAAATGAGCTATCCTGCCCAAGTGATTATACAATCATTGGGTATGGTGAAAAAATAGTCTCACCCTAGGTGAATTCTATTGTTTGTTTAGGAATAAATGATCAATGCCTTTTTATACTTAATAGTTGGGAAGAGCCGATTTGGTAAGTAAAGGAAATTTTGATTAGGTTGGGATTAAAAATCTCATCCATCCTGAACAGGTGTTTAAGATTTTTGTGGGTAGGCACATTTTTCATAGAAGTTTAATTTTGTTCATTTAGTTTTAATATACGAATCCCCTATGGTTAGGGGGTTTTAATAGTTTTTCGTTATCTATGTCTCAATTTGGTGATATGCTAATGTAAGTCTTTTATTAATATAAACATCATTAAAATAATATTAATTTATTAGGATGTTTAATTAAATTACCCATAACAAATCAAGAAATATCACTTATTTTATTCATTATAAAGCTTTTACATTGATGCTATTCTAAACATAATAATAATCACATAAACGTGAATTTCACACCCTTTGTAAAGCACTAGTGTTTAATAAAATAAAACGAAAAAAAACTCTTCGAAAATTTCCCATGGAAAATCATAAATCTAATAAAAAAGGTACATTTTGATTTTTAATCTTTATTAATATAGCCTCCTTCTTTTTCTTAAAAATGCTGAGAGGTCAATTCACAAAACAAGGAGCTATTTGGGGTAAATTGAAATTTTATATAAAAATTTATAGGATCATGATGCGTGAAAAAATTTATTATTCCTGTCAAATTTTATGAACCTACAAACTAAAATACCCCATAAAATTCTTTGTAAATTTTATGGGGTATTCTAATCATCTAAATAAGGCGACCTAGCCGTTACATTATTATTTAGTGTGCCAACTGTTCTGGACTTAAATAAGATTCTTCATTTTCTGATAAATTATTTTCCTGATACTTCCCTCTTACTCTGGGATGAATAAACGTTAAAGCAAATGCAGACAGCAAAAATGCTGCGCTAATCCAGATGATGTTGTGAACTCCGGTAGATTTAATAACCCACCCACCGGCAATGGTTCCAAAGGTTACACCTAAATTAAAAAAAGACGGTACAAAACTATTCGTAAACTCCAATGTTTCTCTGGGTATTTTATATGCGCCTCGAGTATTACCAATCAGAAATCCTGAGGTATGAACAAATCCCCAAATAAAAATAATAACCGTCATTGGGATAAACCAGGTTCCAAAGAAATACGCTAAAACTTCTACAAGAATAAGAGCCACAGGAAAATAGCGAAATCCTAAATGTACATTTCTACTTACGATTTTACCTACAATCCAATTTCCCAGAATACCGGCAATTCCAAACAGCAATAACATTAAGCTTACTTGTGCACCATTCATGTGTGTTATTTTGGTAAAGTAATCGGCAAGGTAGCTATAGGTGGCAAACATTCCTGCTATTTTCAGCAGTATATATAGATAATTGATCCACACAAAGGGCTCTTTCAATATGGCCAGGTTTTGGGTATTGCTCTTCTTTTTTTCAACCGGAGTAGACGGTACAGCTAAAAGCAAGCTCAAAAAAGCAATAATATTGACAATTCCGGAGATGATAAATGATGCCTTCCAATTGAACAAGTCAGCAAAATAAGTCGTCAGCGGTACTCCTATCACCGTGGAAATACTAAGCCCCATCATGACCACAGATATAGCCTTCGGAGCATCTTTTGGAGCGACTTGTTTCATTCCCAACGTAAGTGCAATAGCCCAAAAAGCAGGGTAAAATATGGCTGGTATGATTCTGGAGATTAATAAAACTGTAAAATTGGTTGATAACGCGGACATAATATTAGAAATCACAAAAGTTGCAAGAACGAGAAGCAATATTGTTTTTCTGTTGATATTCTTTGTCAGTGCAGTAATAAAAGGACCGCAGAGTGCTACTGTAAGTGCAAAACCACTCATCAGCCAACCTGCCGTATCAATAGAAACATTAAACGTTTTGGCCAAAACAGGTAATATTCCTATGACACAAAATTCACTTGTGGCTACGCCAAATACACCAAGTGAGAGTGCATAAATTGTTTTATTCATTTTAATTTATAAAATCTGTTGAAAATGTAATTTCCTTATATCGTTCAAACTCTTCATTGAGATGTTGAATCTTAGTTTGAACCCTGTTATAAGCATCAGTTCCTAAAAGTAAGCGCAATGGAGGTTCTTCCATTTCTGTAATCTTTACGATTGCTTCCACTGCTTTTTCCGGGTTTCCGGGTTGTTTTCCATTATTTCCCAAGAAAATATTTTTATACTTCCCTGCAGTGTCTGCATAATCTGAGATTTCATTTTCTGCGATACCCAGGGAGCTCCCTAAAAAATTGGTACGAAATGCACCAGGCTCTATTAATGTAACCTTTATTCCCAGTCCTTCTACGTCAAGCTTTAAAGCCTCTGTTAATCCTTCAATAGCATATTTACTTGCATTATAGATTCCAAATCCTGAAGAACTTACCAAGCCTGAAGCAGATGAAAAATTGATGATATGCCCGTTTCTCTCCTTGCGCATAAAAGGAAGAACATAACGCAAGAGATTAAGCGTTCCCATTACATTCACGGCAAAAACCTTTTCTATTTCTGATGAAGAAGCTTCTTCAACAGCCCCAAGGAAGCCATAACCGGCATTGTTGATCAGAACATCAATTTTTCCGTATTCCTTAATAATGGTATTCACTGCGACTTCTACATCATTTTCTTTGGTAATATCGAGACTGATTACTGTTAGATTATGATGTTCTAATAGAGATGAATCAAATGTATTTCGGTCCCTTGTCGTTGCAATCACAATCTGATCTTTTTCTAAGAGATATTTCACGGTTAGCAATCCCAATCCTTGTGAGGCTCCTGTAATAAGCCATGTTTTTTGATTTTTCATATTTTTATTGTATTTAAATTATTATTGTGTTTTAGGATCATCATATATCCTCAACTTGACAGGTCAAAATTAGGCAGTTTAAGATTTCTAGACCTTATTAAAAACATGAGATCATTTATGAAAATCAAACTGTAGTATTTTAATCTGAATGCACGAATATATTTTCGTCTCATCTTGAAACAGTTATATAAAATCAATTTGATTTTCATAAATTATACAACATTATTCATAAAAAACTACAGCCGGCAGTTTTTTATCTTTGTAATTATTAAAATAATAGATCATGGCGCAATCTTCTGAAAATAAAAAAATAGATCTGCTAAAAAATATGAGTGATATTTTACCCGTATTTCATGAATCTTTTAACAGCAGTAATATACAGGTCGTAAGCCGAAGAGACGATCCCTGCAAAAATTACCTTTCTCCTAACCGTAGAGATTTCTATAAGATTCTTTATTTTTCAAAAGGATTAAGTGTCCTTACCATTGGTATGAATACCTATTATCTGGACCAACCGGCCATTGTTTTTTTGCATCCTAACGAGATCGTGTCATGGAAAAATCTAGGAGAAGAAGCTGAGGGTTATTTCGTTCTCTTCAAAAAGAAATTTATCGAATCAAAACCGATACTGAAACTGGCAATGGAACAATATGAACTATTCACAAAATCTGAAAAAAATGTTATTCAGCTGAAAAATGAGCATATTCCATTATTCGATCGCTGGCTTGAGGAGATGATGAGCGAAATGAAAACAAATGACTCTTTTACTGAAGACAGGCTTCAAACTTATATACAAATGGTGATGATTGAAGGTGTTAAAGTCGGTAATTTTCCTGCTCCAAGTATGGTATCTCAAGAGTACAGACACGTTCATGATTTTTTTCAATTGCTGGAAGATGAAACTTCCCAGATCAATGTCAACAATCCTATTAAAATTAAAACAGCAAAAGAATTTGCTAACTCCCTGTCTATACATCCTAATCAACTGAATACGCTTTTAAAAAGACATACAGGCCAGAATGTGAGTACCCATATTAAAATACGGCTTCTGGAGGAAACAAAGGCTATGCTCATACAAACCGATCTAACGCTGCAGGAGATTGGATATAGTATAGGTTTTGCTGATCAGCCCAATTTCACCCAGTTTTTCAAGAAAAATATAGGTGTTTCTCCACAAGCCTTTAGAAAAAATTATCAACAGACAGCCGGATAGCATATTTTTTATTCTTTTACAATCAAAGGTTACTAATAAGGTTCTCTTTACGGTAAAACATAGGAGTATATCCCGTATGATGAACAAAAAAACGGTGGAAATGACTTGGATCTGTAAACCCGAAATCACGGGCTATCTCGGAAAAGGTAGAACTGCTGTTAACGATGCGTTCTTTAATAAGCTGTGTCTTCAAAGAATGAATATATTCCCGCAACGGAATGCCCATTTTCTTTCTAAAAGTGATTCTTAGCCCTGATTCTGACATTTTAAAAACTTCGCTCAACTCTTTTACAGAAAGTTTATCAGGATAACAGATGTACGCGTGGATATAATTCTGTATCCTGTCTATGAATGAATCTCCTAATCTCAGGATATCTTTTTCTTTGTTATCTTCAAAAGAATTATTCAGAATCAATAAAATACTGCGCAAAAGATGAGTATGTAATTCGCCTGTTTTTTCGCCGCGCTGTCTCCAGTCTAAAATAAGAACTTCAATAACAGATCTAAGCTTTTCCAACTGAAATGCCGGAATAGGGGTTTCATAATTCAACTTTAATTTTCTCGCCAGGCCGTGCAAAAAATTATCCCAAAAATCTGTATTGTTGGTATTTATTCCTCCTTTTAAAATACCGGGAAGAAATTTTATCACACTAAAATGGGTTTCTTCTTCAATCTGAAAATCGTGTTCATCTTCAGGAAGCAGAAAAAATACCGAATCGGAAAAGTAGTTTGATTTTTTACCATTTAAAATATGGACTCCTCTACCCTTCCTTATATACATCAGTTCAAAATGATTATGACTATGTAAAGGAAATGGCCAAAGTTCTGTACTAAAATCTCTTATAAATAACGCTTCAAACTGAATGAGCTTCATTGTTATATTTTATCTAAAATTACAAAAAATATATCGAAACATACAATTTTTGATTTTTTACGGAATGTAAGTTTGCAGATAAAAAATGTAATGAAAACAATTCAAAAAAGTGGACTTGTTATTCCTGTAATGGCTTTCTCTGCAGGGGCTATTGTTGCCAATGTTTATTATAGCCAGCCCATCCTGAAAGATATTGCAGACAGTTTGGGAAGCTCCGAAAATGCGGTTGGAAAAATTGCCATGCTTTCACAACTGGGTTACGGACTTGGAATGTTTTTCCTTCTTCCTCTCGGGGATAAAGTCAACCGAAAGAAACTAATTTTGTCTATATGTGCACTGTTAGTGGTTATGCTTTTGATATTAGCAAACTCGACTCAACTTTCTGTGCTTCTCCCATTAAGTTTTATCATTGGGGTATGTTCAACTCCGGCACAAATAATTCTTCCTATGGCAGCTACTTTAGGAAAGGAAAACAGAGGTAAAAATGTCGGAATTGTTTTCAGCGGAATTCTATGTGGCATACTAGGTTCCCGACTCATCAGCGGATGGCTTACTGATCTTTGGGGATGGCATAGTGTTTTTATTTTCTCAGCCATTCTGGTATTCATCAGCAGCGTACTGTTATATTTTATATTACCTGAAGTTCCCGTTAAGTTCAAGGGAAACTATGCTGGTCTTTTGAAATCTACAGTTTCCTTAATCGGAAAGTACAAAACACTGAGACAGGCATCTATTTTAGGCTCTCTGACTTTTGGGGTATTCTGCTCTTTCTGGACAACTCTAACTTTCCGTCTGAGTAGTGAGCCTTTCCATTATACTGCCTCGAAAATAGGTTTGTTTGGCATTATTGCGATTGGAGGTGCTTTGGTTGCTCCTTATTTTGGAAAATTAGCAGATAAAGGACAAGTCTTCAAAAACCTTTTTTTAACAGTGGGTATGGTGTTTTTAAGCATTTTAGCGATGCGTATATTTCCCAGCTCTCTGTATGTGCTTATCGGTGCTATTTTATTTCTGGATATCGGTGTGCAGGCTACACAGATCACCAATTTTACACGGATCTATTCTCTGGATGAAGAAGCTCACAGCAGGCTCAATACCGTTTATATGACTACCTATTTCATTGGCGCAGGAATAGGAACTTTCTTTGGACTTCTCAGCTGGTCATTGGGAGGCTGGAATCTTGCGTTGATCCAAATGTTATGCTGGAGCGGAGCCGCTTTACTGGTCGTTTATCTTTCAAGTAAAAATTCTCTCTAAATGACAAACTATAAGGTGCTTCTATGAGGAATAATCTTCGTAGAAACACCATTATCACATTAGGGATTAGGGATTAGGGATTAGGGATTAGGGATTAGGGAAAAATACTTTATGACAGGAAGATTATTTGTACGCTATATCAATTATTAATATCTATATGCTTGCGAACTGCATCTAGGATCTCTTCCTTAATGATTTTCAGGAGTTTTTGCTTCACAAAATGTTTATGCGTCAACAAACCGATTTTTCTGGCAGGCACAGGATCCATGAATGAAAATAAATATTTTTTCTCTTCTTCCGTAAAATCAATCGTAGACAAATAGGGTAAGAGAGTAAGGCCTTTGGTCTGCTTTACAAGTCTTATCAGGGTATCTATACTTCCAGCTTCATAATTTAAGTTTTCCCACTCCTTTACTTCCCGGTTCATTGAGCACAGTTCTTCAATTTGAGTACGCATGCAATGTCCTTCGGCCAATAACCAAAGCTTTTCTTTGTTAATATCTCTAAGGTCTATCTTTTCCTTTTCTATCACTTCATTTTCCACATAACTATACAGTTTATAATGTTCGTCATACAATGGCGTCTGTACAAGGTCGTTACTATCGATGGGTAGAGATAAAAAGCCAATATCCAACGTTCTGTTCAGAAGATCTCGTTTTATGTTCTCGGTGACATCTTCACGAATTGTCAGAGTTATCATCGGAAATTTCCTCGAAAATTCATACAGAAATAACGGAAAAACAAAGGGAGCAACAGTAGGAATCACTCCAATCTTAAGTTCTCCCGAAAGTTCTCCTTTTAATTCTTTAACTACTTCCTTAAAATCATCTACCTCCCTGATAATCAATTTCATTTTCTCTACGAGAAGACTTCCCTCTTTTGTCAGCTGCACAGGTTTTGTCTTTCGGTCAAAAATTGAGATTCCGATTTCTTCTTCCAGTTTCAAAATCATTGTACTCAAGGTCGATTGTGTCACATTACACTTCTCGGCAGCCTCCATAAAGTTTTTCTCTTCACACACTGCCATCACATATCCTAACTGATGAAAATTCATAAAAACAACAATTATCTATTCCATCAATAAAGGTATTGAAATATTCGTTTTTATCAATTATAATTTCTAAATACTTTTGACAAAAGTTTTAACAAAAAAGATAAACGTAATGAAAAGCAATTCAAAAATAACAACCAATGCCGGTGCTGCAGTTGAAGGATACCAAGACTCAAAAACAGTGGGCCCTAGAGGCCCCGTATTATTGGAAGACTATTTCCTTCATGAGAAAATGGCTCAATTCAGCCGAGAAAGAATTCCGGAACGTATTGTTCATGCAAAAGGTACCGGAGCATTCGGAAAATTCGTAGTAACCCATGACATTACGAAATATACCAGAGCAAAAGTATTCTCAGAAGTAGGAAAAGAAACAAAAATGTTTGTGAGATTTTCAACTGTAGGTGGCGAAAAAGGTTCAGCAGATGCAGAAAGAGATCCCCGTGGTTTTGCAGTGAAATTTTACACTGAAGATGGCAATTGGGATATTGTTGGTAATAATACCCCCGTATTTTTTATCAAAGACCCGAAGAAATTTCCAGATTTCATCCATACTCAAAAAAGAGATCCTCATACCAATTATAAAAGTGCTACCATGACTTGGGATTTCTGGTCTCTAAACCCCGAATCATTACACCAGGTACTGATCGTGATGTCTGATAGAGGTACTCCTCGTTCTTATCGTCATATGCACGGATATGGCAGCCACACCTTTACGATGATCAATGCGGACAATGATCTTGTCTATGTAAAATTCCATTACAGATCTGCTCAAGGGATACAAAATTTTACAAATTCCGAGGCTGTAAAAATCAAGGGGGAAGATCCTGATCATGCGCAAAGAGATCTCGTCAATGCTATCAAACAGGGCGATTTTCCGAGATATAATATGTTCATCCAGGTTATGACAGAAGAACAAGCCGAAAAATTTCAATGGAATCCATTTGATGTGACAAAAACCTGGTCACAAAAAGAATATCCTTTAATTGAAGTAGGCTACTTTGAATTGAATCAGATTCCTCCCAATTATTTCAGAGATGTTGAACAGGCTGCCTTTGCCCCAGCAAATATAGTTGACGGGATTGGCTTTTCTCCCGATAGAATGTTACAGGGAAGAATTTTGGCATATCCTGATGCCCAACGCTACAGAATAGGAACTAATTATCAGGATTTACCTGTAAATGCTTGCCCATTTATGGTCAACAATTATCATAGAGACGGTGCCATGAAATTTACTGATAACGGAGGAGATTCTCCGAATTATTTCCCGAACAGCTTTGATGGAAATTTTGAAGATCCATCATACAAAACAAGACCACAGGTGCTCCAAAGTAATGTTGCCGGGTATTTTGACAGAAACGAAAATGATGACGACCATTACACACAACCCGGAATTCTGTTTGATCAGGTAATGAACGATACGAATAGAGCAAATACAATCCATAATATTGTTGAAGCCATGAACGGAATAGAAGGACCTAAAAGGGATGAGATTATATTGAGACAGTTGTGCCACTGGTTCAGAGCCAGCGTACAATTAGGAATGGGCGTTGCCCGAGGATTGGGGATCAATATGAACGAATTACAAAAACATATGCCAAGATAGTTTTCTAATTAAGATATGGAATAACTGCAAGAATAATTGCAGCCTCCATCATCCAACATTTATTTTATATTTTTTTTAAATTTGTATTCAATGAATTGATACAAATTATACCTGGGCAGCTTTGTTGTCCAGGCTTTTATTTTAGTTTTGATTGATATGAGATATTTTGGATGAGATAGCCTCTTTTTTAATATAAAGGCTCATAATATACTGTATTTTTAACTCCGTGAGATAATAAAAGAAGCTATATTATTGGTCACCAGAAATTTATCAAGGAATGTACAATTTCATTTTATAATACCTTACTAGATAATCATAAATGAGCATCTCAAATAAACGCTGGTAAGAGACAAAAATTCTATTGATATTCATATGAAATATACTTTGAAAGAAACTTTGTAAAGTTTGGCCTTCGCAATGAAAAATAATATTCTGTATTACAGGATTACTTTTTTCAATATTAAAAAGAATAGTATTTCTCTCTTCTAAAAATTCTTCAGATGTAAGAAAATCTATTAATTTTGGTTTAAAATCTCTGTATTTTTTATCCAATTGGGAACTAAGTTTTTTATCCGTGTTAAATTCCTTTTTAAAAGTGATATTAAAATCTTTGATCCAATCTAGTTTTTCCTGAACAGAAAAATTGAGTTTGTTTAAAAGTTCATCAATATAAAAAATAGAAACGATGATTTTTTCTTCATCATCATAACATAAACATTGTAAAGCATATTCACTATTTATGTAGAATAATGTCTCAGCATGTTGTATCGTATTCTCACCATAACGTTCAATTTCTCTATTATAAGTATCAATTACGATATTTGAAACTTCACCACTTTCTATATAATTTTGTAAAACTTCCTTGGTTCTTTTAAGAATTTTGCTGTAATCATCAATATTATCCAATTTAAACCTTATCCTCAGATGCGGTTTGGGATCATTATAACGAATAAAAAACCATTTTGAAATATATTTATTTTCTTGGAAATATTCTATCAAAGGCTGTAATGCTTCTTCTAAAATAATATCACAAGTTTTCACACCCGTATAAATTTTCAGATACAGCCATTCACTTCCAGGAATAAACTTTCTTTTCATCATAGCAGCTATTTATGTTTATACATAGGAAAAATAAATTCATGTTTAAAATCATCGTTTTTATTAGATAAAAACTCTTCAATAAGAATTGATTTTTCACTTTTTACTGTTTGGATAAAGAGCTTGGCCATATCATAATTTTCCAAATTCATAGTTAAAGTATTGTCGAACTTTATCCATTGAATCCATACAGGAATTTTTCTTTTATTTCTCCAGTTTTTTAGTTCCAGTAAAAAATCTTTCTTTTCCGAAATTAATAAACTTAAAGAAGAAATATCTTTTTCTAAAACCTTCCATCGCGCCTTTGAAAGAATAATACCCTGACATTCTACCCTTGGTAAGAATTTATAGATATGTTCTAATCCACCCCAACTGAAATGAAGTCCAGATCTTATATTCTGAGAATATAAATCAGATAGAAAATGATAAACAGGAAGAGTATTTATAGAGTAATTATGGGCATTTGTTAAATAAGGAATAATCTTCTTCTTCAATTTCTTTGAACGTAAAATAATCTCATCGTTTCTCAAAGAAATATACAAATCATCCACTGGTATTTGGTTTTCTGCTGGTAAAATCGATTGAGCCAGATAAGGAATTTCATATTGTCGTAAAGTTGGTCTTCTTATTACATTCCCTATTCTTGCTTCTGGTAAATGGATAATTTCCGCCAAAATCCAATCAGGATTCAGCTCTTTCTCTTTATCAGCAATGGTCTTTGCTAAATTCTGAACTCCCAATTTTTCAGAACAAAATCTCCCTAGAAGAATGGCTGCGCTACTTCTCGTAGTTCCGTTTAAAAATAACTTTTTCTGATTATTATCTGAAATGAGTTCTGTCATTATGGAAATTGTATCGGGTAAATCATCCCATTTCTCGTCAAAATCTTTAAAATCTTCGTCTGATAATTCAATACTGTATTGATTATCTAATAAGGCTTCCTGTACCTTTTCATTAAGGATTTGATGAACCGAAGTAAGCTCAATATTCTTATCTTGGCTTTTTTGTGAAACCGGAAGTATCAGGTCTTCTAAATATGGATGAATACCTTTTGTAGAAACATTTTGTCTATACCCAATACCTACTTCTTTATCTAGGACATATAGTAATGGTAATTCCTGTGTTTCGAATCTTTCGGTAAATGCCTTTTTAAATTTTGAAAACTCATTTTCTCTTTGGCTCAAAGTAATCTTATTCAAAAAGCTTACTCCTTTTTTTAATTGTTTTTTCCATTCAAATGACAAATGAAACAAAGTTTTTTTATAAAGATCGGTTTGGAAAAGATACTTTGGATCATATTCTATTTCGAAGGATTTTATTAACCCTTCGATTTCAGCATACTTAGAGATTGGATTACTAATATTTTGGTCTATTTCATCCAGTTTATTTTTTATCAAAATTAAAATTTCGGCTTCGTTTTTAATTTCTCTTCTTCCTAAAATAGTAATAATAGTATCCAAGAAATCATTTCCTGAAACATTAGGCTCCAACTCGCTTACAAGTATTTGATTATTGATGAGTTCCTCCACAAATTCTATGGCTTCTTCTTGTGTGATTTCTTCATCAATCAAAATTTCTGCAATTTGTTGTATAGTTTTTCCTTCTTTTGAAAAATTCAATATTTGCTGGAGTTCCTCAGAAATTGGTACTAAAGAAATAATATACTCCCTTTTTCCTCCGGTGTACTGATATTCTATATATCGAATTTTATTACCTATTTTATAAATACTGTTATTAGGATAAAATAAAAGCCTGTTTCTTATCTCTGGTTGCTGTGTAAAATGTTGGGCTAAAGAAACAAGAAAGTACATGTCCAATTTTGTATCGCGCAAGAGATCATCAGTTGAGAATTGATGATTTTTAGTTTTGTTACTGAAAATGTTTTGAATGTCCAAACTGAAGTTTCCCAACCCAACAGATGAAAATAAGCCGAATGGAGTACAGCGTGTACTTATTCGACTATAGTATTTTAATATGGTCTGTTTTAGTTTTTGAAGTTCTTTTTTGGAAAACTCTTTTTCTGAATTAACCCATTTAACGAGCTCATCATGTAAATTTGGTGAAGCTAAATAAATAGCTTCCTGAAATATTGGATTAGAGATGATTTTTTTCAATTCTAAATCCGTAATTTCATCTTTACTACTTATTGCCTGTTGAAAGTTTTTGCGTGAAAATAAAGGAGTACGCACTACATACTCATTAAAAAACTGGTAAGGAAAGCGTGACATTTATTTTCTTTGGACTGGTAATATGGAGGTTATTCTCTGTTGAAATTATTTGTACGGCCTCCTTTAGTTGAATTTAGAATTGGTAGTTTTTGATTAATTGCAATTTTTTAGATGGCTATTCCTGAATAATAGGAACATCTATATAGCTATCATTATATAATTTAACTTCCAGTGGTTCTTTTGCATCAAGAATAGTTTCATCACTTACGTCTTTTCCTGTACCATAATTTATTTGATAATATGGGGTTTTCACAAGCCCTACCATCGCAACGAGTTTACTTCCTTTTTCTATTTTTTTACTTATAAATTTATTATTTGATATTGATATTGTTTCTTTTTTATTAGGGGTAAGTAAATTTCTTTTTTCGTTATTTTTATTATAACTAGCTCTTTCTAAATAATTTGATAATAAAAAATATCTTCCATTGGGCATTAGCTCATATAAATAAATATAGATATCTATATCCTTTTTATTAATTGAAAATCTAAATTTTCCAGAAAAATTACCTGAGAATTCAAAAGACTTCTCAAATGTATTACTTGTGAATATTAAACTGTTCTTAGTGTATATTTTATTTTCAACTATATCATTCTTTAGATTTAATAATTCATCGGCATCAGATCTATCTTTGAGATCTACTTTTAGGGATGAGAAACTTTCATCATTTATTTTTACATCTGATAATAAACCGTTATTTTCTAAATAAAATTTTAATTTATTTTTATTAAAATTCTCAACAGAATTTACATTTTTCCATTGATTAGTACCCATAACCTGGTAATTAATCTTATTCTTCAAAAAAGAAGGTTTTTTACCATCTTTTAAAATATAATCAAACCAATCAATCCAAATCTTACTAAAATCTATATTTGCAACAGAATCAATTGTATATCCTTTTAGTTCGCTCTTTATGTATCCTTGTGCACCAGAATGGTCATAAGGGCCTATTATTAGATAGTGATCAGCACTTGTATTGTATTTATAATGATTTTTGAGATAATATAATGCTCCCAATTGGTCAGCATCAAAATATCCTGTAATAGTTAATATTGGAATATTAATTTTAGAAAAATCTTTTTTATAAGGAATCATATTTTTCCAGTAACTGTCAAAGCTTGGATGATTAAGCCATCTTTGGAAAATGATACTAGATTTTCCACTTATAGAATCTAGTTGCCTAAATGGCTTCCCAGTTATATACCATTGCTTGTATGTGGAGTTCCATTTTTTTACATCACTAAAGTCTGCATAATCAGTCATTTTTGAATTCACTACATAATTTAACCATCGTATAGCATAAGATGTAAAGATATTATTATTCATGGGAAAATCTTCTGTACCTATTCCTACAGCAGCCTGTGGTATTATCGTTTTTAATGCGGGATGGAGTTTTTTTGTAGCTGCCCATTGGCTGAATCCCAAGTAGCTCCCACCAATCATTCCCACTTTTCCGTTACTCCAGGGCTGCTTTATAATCCAATTGATCGCTTCATTAATATCTTCAACTTCATGTTCAAAAGGCTCTATACTATTATTGCTTAAATATTTCCCTCTTGTATTTAGAATAACTCCAATATAATTATCTGAAGCTAACTTCTTAGCATCATTAATATTTTTTGGATCTGAATATATGGTATTTATAAGTATTGTGCTTTGAGATTTTGGAGCTTTATTATTTAATACAACGCTTAATGTAAGAATTCCATTATCTTTTGTGGTAATTTTTATACTATCATATATTGTAAATACCTCTTTTTCAGATTTTTTAATTAAATATGCCCCTAATTTGAATGTTTTATTTCCTACATCATATATATTGTATTTTCTACATAATTTTATAGCATCCGAAATATCAATACTATCCTGCTTTATATTATTTGTAACGATTCCATTAATATCTTTTTTTAAAGATATTGGATCATAAGTAAAATATTGGGATAGAATAATTTGTGATTTTAAAGGTAACTTTTCATACTTTTTTTTGAATTCTTCTTCATATATTTTATCAAAATTGTCTTTATTAGGTGCCCGTTTAACGGTATTAATATAAATTTCAAATTGACTTCCCATTGCGCTAGCTATCATAGAATTATTTTTCATTGTAATATTTCTAAGAGAATCTAGCTGTGAAAGAGATAAATTATAATTTTCATTAATAATATTTATTCTGAAAAGATCATCATAATAAATACCCTTATCTTTTTTTTCGATATATCTATCTTTAAGTTGATTGGCTAAATATTTTACAATATTTTCTGTATTTGATACATTTTTAATATCAATTTGTTTTAAGCTTATTTTTTGGCACCAAACAAATTGTAAGCAAAAGACAAAATATATAAAGAAGAATTTTTTCATTCAAAAAGATTATCCGTTATTATTACCAAGAATAGTCTGCTCTACAATTGTTTGATTGTCATCTCCTACATAAGCAGCACGTCCCCCTTTAATAGAATTCAAACCATTTGTAATTTTAACTAACTGTAATTTTTTTAATGATAATTTTTTTTCTGTTTTTTGTTGTTTTTTCATTTGTGTAAAAATTAATAATTAAAGTTGCAAATTAAATTCCTTCGTTTCGTTTGTCAAAAATAATGATATCGAAATTGGTCAATTTCTTATACAAAATTTTACAAGATGCTCATTATCATTCATTTTGTTTTTCTACTTGTTCTTGTAATAACTTAATATAATAAGAAGGTAAAGTACCCGTGATCTTCTTAACAGCATTTGCAAAAGACTCAGAATTATTATATCCTATATCATTAGCAATCGATAAAATAGTGTGTTTTCTTAATTTTTCGTTATCCTTTAATTCTTGTATTATATAATTAATTCTCACTTCGTTCAAATATTGTGAAAAATTCTTTCCTTTCAATTCATTTACTGATTTTGATAGGTAGTCACGATTTGTTCCTAAATCTTTTGCTAAACTATCTATAGTAATATTTTTTCGCAAAAATTTCTTACTTTTTTCAAACTGCTCTAATTTTGTTTTGAGATCCTGTAATTTATCATCTGGCAATAAACCTTTAGTTTTTTCTTCTAAAGAAATCTTTAGTTTTTTGGTTTCAGAAGATGGAACAGATGAAATTATAGAAGATGTTGACTTCTTAATTAATAGATCTGCCTGCTTTTGGTATTCTTTAATTCTTTTTTTATATACATATATTAAAGAAAAAATAACTAAAATGCCACTTCCTAAAAACCAATATAATATTGAATTTTTATTATTCAAATCAGATATTATTCTTTCTTTATCCTCTAGAAGAATAGGAGTATCGTATTTTTTATAAATTTCCTTGGATAAATATTGCTTGCTATTATTAATAATGCTGTCTGCATAAAAAAGTTTATTAATGAACTTTAATTGCTTTTTTTCATCTCCAGTCTTTTTATAATAATCAATTAAAATTCCATATTGGTCTCTTACTATGGGTACAAAATCATTAGATTTGAATGACAATGAGTCAGATTTTATAAAATATTGTATTGCTACATTTTCTTTATTAAGTTCGTAATTAATTTTTCCTAAATAGTAATATAAAATTGATAAATTAGCATAGTCTTTATTTTTTAGAAGATCTTTCTCTATTCCTTTTAAGTCTGCATACGCAATAGCATAATTTTTCAGATAGTATTCTGCAATACCTTCAGACATAATAAAATAAACATATTGGCTATAATCATTATATTTTTCACATTCGGCAATACCTATTTTATTATAAAGTTTGCTTTCCTTATATTTTTTATTTTTACTATAAGAATTTGATACAGAAAAAATTGAACCTATATAACTTTTAATGTCTTTATCATTGGTTTGCATTTTCCCCTTTTGATATTGGTAATATTCTAAAAAAAGAGGAAGTGCTTCATCATTTTCATCGGTAGCAGTCTTTAAAATTCCAACTAATTTTTTTATATAGTAAAACTGGTCTGAATTTTTATTTTTAGATAAACTTTGTGCTTTTATGTATTGATTTAATGCATCTTTATATTTAAATTCATTATTCAGTAAAATTCCTTTGATAATATATGCTTTTGCAGGGTATTCTTTTGTATTGACTTTTTGTGTTATTTTTATTAAAGAGTCTGCATAAGTAAGTCCATTTTTGGAATTCAATCCTTTTGCATGAGCTAATTTATAATAACCATCATATATCTGATCATCATTTTTTTCTTTTTTTGCTTTACTAAGAATAATATTTGCGTACAATTCTGCCTTCTCATTATCTATTCTGAGGACTTTATTGTAGTCATGGATCAATTGTTCAAAGCTTTTTTTTCTTAAAGAGTCCGGTATACGAAAACCATCCATACCCTGTGAAAAGAATAAATTTTTCCAAAGGAAAAAAATAAATAATAAAGTTTTTTTTTGCATTGTGTGTTTTCTGCCACAAAAATACAAATTCTAATACTTATTCTCTAATGAGAAATCATTGCTTTTTAAGCAACTTATAATCAACATTTTAATCATATTTATTTTGTCGAATTTGATCAATTACGCATTATAAGAGTATTAAATTTGATCAATTCCGATATACTTTTCTTTTATTAACAAAAAAGCTACTGCATCTTTGCTCCAGATAAAAACACAAATGTTTGTTTTGTATGTGCGCAGTACAAAATATAATATGAGGTGTTCATGTTGAAGCCCATGTCAGGGTTATATGACAAAGTAATATTAATCATCATAAAAAATCAAAAGATGGAAAACAAAAAATTAAGCCTTGATGCTTTCAAAGCAATGGCGGAAAAAGTACAAACAGAAGAAGTAATGCAAAAGATTGAAGGAGGAGATGCCGCTGAATGCCATGGTTTTGCTGGACAGGCTAGAAAAGTTGCTAGAGAAATATCTAAGGCTATTCTTAGGTCTCAAGGTATTAATCTTTAATAGGAAGGGCTTATAAGCCCTTCTTTTTAATTGAATTTATTTTAATGATTTGATGATTTATATAAAGAACTTCGTATACTTTTATTTTAAGCCATATAAAGAAATAGTATTTTCACTTACAATTAGATCAAAAATAATTTCTTCAACTGTACTACTGGTATTAAATTATTTGATACTTTTTTTATTTATAAGTATAAGATATTTTCTACAAACCAAAGGTATTCTTGAGCCACTTAAGAATGATGAAGAAATGAGGTCTATAACAAACTCTATATTTCTTTCAGTATTGCTAGGTCCCTTGCTAGAAGAAATTATATTTAGATTATGGATTGTATATAGTAAAATTAATGTTAGTATTTCAATTACATATTTGCTAGTTTGGATGGTTTCCTTAATATTTAACATTGAATGGTTTAAGAGTCAGATATTTATATTTTTTTTACTGTGATATTTTGCTCAATATTTTTTCTTTTATTTTTTCTTTTAAAAAAATATGAAAATGAAAAACTAATCAACTTTTGGTTGAATAATCAAAAAAAGTTTATTATTATATCCAGCATTTTATTTGGTGCTATTCATTTTGATAACTACACGAATACTGATAATTCTATACTTTACTACCTGATAACATTCGCGCCTCAAATCTTTGCTGGATTTATTCTATGCTATGCGAGAGTTAGAATGGGTTTTCTTACTTGCCTTGCAATTCACTCTTTAAATAATTTTATCCCGTTAATTCTTTCTAAATAATATGAATAATCCTTTACAACCTATATTGCTACCTTTTCTCGAGCAGGGATTGGAAACACAGAATCAAAACATTAAGCTTTTACTTTACAAAAAAGATGCAGATATTTTTAATTCTTTAGATTTTGAAAGTGAAACAATTTATCAGGAACCTTTGTTTTTTGCTTATTTTAATAATAGTGACAGTAGTATTGTACAATTAGAACAAATACTGGCCGGATTTTCTAGTGGAAATAAATTTCAAATACAAACTGATAACTTTGGGAGATTTTATATACCCAATATAGGCTGGTTTATTACTGATAAAAGTGATACAAACCTTGTATTTTATAAGAATGAAATGCTTTTAGAAGAGAACGGTATAAAAGTAGACTTCACATTAGATACTATTTCTTTAATAGAAAACACTTCAATAGAAGTATTAAAGTATCCTATTCCTCTTTTGGAACAATGCTTTTTTAATGTGGATAAAAAATTAATAGAGGTAGAAATAGAAAAAGTAACGAAAGAGCATTTGGAGCATCTTACTACAGCTTATCAACTCATTAAGAAGAATATACCGACACAATTTCAGTTAATTGAAAAATATGCTAATAAATGCATGATTTTCAATGTGGATACTTACGAAAGGAATTCTTTTGCAACTCAGAAAGCTGTTGGTATAGGTTTTTATAATGCATATCAAGAAGATTATGATGAAGTTTTTTTTATAGATGATATTGCACATCAAACAGGTCATATTATCTTTTATACCTTGCTGTCCAATATTGAAGATTTTTTCAAAATTCCTAAAGAAACAGTTTTAGAAACTCTTGAATTGTCAGATGGAACTTTTATTGAAAATAGAGACTTCTATATATTATTCCATGCTCTTTATACCTATTATACGAGCTTTATATGTTTAAATGCTTGTCTTGATGCTGGAGATTTTAATAAAAGACAAACTCACGAAGCAAAAGGAAGAATTGCATTCTATATTAATAAATGTTATAATGATTTAATTTTAATTGATCATGACCCATTTAAAGCAGAAGAAAATGCATTAAAATATTTTACTGAAAATGGTTTAAGTATATACAAAGAAATTAAAAATACTTGGTTAGAAATGTCAAAAAAATGGTTTGATGAAGTTAAAGTCTATGATTTAAGCAATCAGCCCTATAATTTTACCTACTCCAAGTTTATAGAGCTAAATCCATTAACATAAATAAAAAGGACTTAATGAAGGTAGCATTTTTATTTAGTTTTTTCGTCTTTTCTTTATTTTCATCCCAAGAAAAAGATGCAAGAAAAATTTCACAACAGGAAATTATAAAAGAACATTTAGAAAATGGTGCATGGAACCATATGCTTTTTTCTAAAGAGTGGCAAGATAATATTGATGCTGGTCTGAAAAAAGACAGTACAATCGCTTACCTATGGCAGCAAAAAGCAATGCCTCTGTTTAAGCAAAGAAAATATGAACTAGGCATGCCCTTTATAAATAAAGCCGTGCAATATGACGCAGAAAGTTATCAGGCATATCGAGCTTTTATCCTGTGTATTTTTGTCAAAAATTATTCTAAGGCTATAGATGATTTTAAAGAATGTGTAAAAAAGTATGGAAATCAATATGAAATGGATCATACTTATAACTTTTACATTGCTTTGTGTTATCTTCAGTTGAATCAGTTTGATAAAGCAGAAAAATTATTATCGGATGATATTAAAACAATGGTCAATAAAAACGGTGAAGATTGGGTAAATCCAGTTACTTTATTTTATTACGGTATTACAAAATATGAACAACAAAAATGGAAAGAAGCAATTGTAGAATTTGATAGAGCTCTAAAACTATATCCTAGATTTTCAGATGCTAAATTCTATAAAGCTATATGCCTAAAATATTTGAATGATAATATTAAAGCTAATATTCTTTTAGCTGAAGGTAAAAAAGATGCAGAAGAAGGTAATACAATTAGTGAAAGTAATGCTATTTATGAAAAATATCCTTATCAGGTAATATGGCGATAAAAAATAAGTTCCCATTTTATAAACAACTAGACAGCAGGGATTGTGGCCCTACTTGTTTACGAATGATTGCTAAATTTTACGGCAAAACATTTTCTAGAGAATTTTTACGAGAAAAAGCCAGTATTACAACAACAGGTGTGACAATGGCAGGTATAGCAGAAGCTGCGGAGGCTATTGAAATGAGGGCTTTAGGGGTACGAGTTTCAATGGAAAGCCTAGTTAGTGAAGCGCCAACTCCCTTTATCGTGCCCTGGAGGCAAAAGCACTTTGTAGTAGTATACAAAACCGATGGAAATAAAATTTCTGTAGCAGACCCAGCGCAGGGTTTGCTAAGCTATTCTCATGAGGATTTTAGATTAGCCTGGACGAATGCAGCAGATGAAACTGGATTTTGTCTTTTACTAGAACCTAATACAAAATTCGATAGTCAAGAGGACAATAAAATACAACCTAAAGGTTTTTCATTTTTATATCCTTATTTTAAACCTTATAAAAAACTGATCAATCAACTATTTATCGGTTTGCTAGTGGCTACTGTTATTCAATTTATTTTACCTTTTCTAATGCAGACGGTTGTGGATGTTGGGGTAAATAACAAGGATATTCCATTTATATATTTGATTTTAGCATCACAATTCATTCTTATATCAACTCAAACGTTGGTCAGTATTTTTAGAGAATGGGTACTTATACATATTACAAGTAGGTTTAATATCAAAATGATTTCTGATTTTTTGTATAAAATGCTTAAACTTCCGGTTAATTATTTTGACACCAGAAATGCAGGAGAACATTTACAAAGAATCAGTGATCATACTCGTATTCAAAACTTTGTTTCTTCTTCAACGCTCAATATGTTGTTTTCGATAGTGACTTTTATTGTTTTCAATGGCATCTTAGCATATTATAGTCTTAAAATATTTTTAGTTTTTCTAGCTTCTGCTATTTTATATACAGGTTGGACTTTCTTTTTCTTAAAGAAAAGGGCGGAATTAGATTTTAAGCGTTTTGACCAAACTTCACAAAGCCAAAACAATTTATTGCAAATAATTAGTGGTATAAAGGAAATTAAGCTAAATAATTCACAACGTAAAAATCGATGGAAATGGGAATTTACACAAATTACATTATTTAAAACCTCCTTAAGTTCTTTAAAATTATCACAATATCAAAGTGTTGGAGCAAGTACGATTAATGAATTTAAAAATATTTTCATCACTTTTCTTTCTGCAAAAGCAGTAATAGATGGAGATCTTACATTAGGGATGATGACTTCGATACAATATATAGTAGGACAACTGAATGTTCCACTTACTAACTCTATAACTTTCATCCAGAACTGGCAAGATGCTAAAATTAGTCTAGAAAGACTTTCTCAAGTACATACCAAGGAAGATGAAGATGTAGTATCTGAAAATAAGCTAAAGGAATTACCTAAAGATAAAAGTATTATTCTTCGAGATGTATCTTATAGATATGGTGGTAAATCTACACCATTTGTGTTAAAAAATATTAATTGTGTAATTCCTGAAGGAAAAACTACAGCAATTGTAGGTGCTAGTGGAAGTGGAAAGACAACTTTAATGAAGCTTTTGTTAAAGTTTTATGATATTACACAAGGAAGTATTGATATAGGAAGTGTTGATTTAAAGGGGATAAATAATGATTTTTGGAGAATGAATTGTGGTGCGGTAATGCAAGACACTTTTATGTTTAATGATACTATTGCTGGTAATATATCTGAATCCGAACAAAATGAAATTATTGATAGAGAAAAACTATATCATTCTGCTTTTGTTGCTAATATTGATGAGTTTATACAAAATTTACCCAATAAGTATAATACAGAATTAGGAACATCGGGTATTCGGTTGAGTGGAGGGCAGGAACAAAGAATGATGATTGCAAGAGCTGTATATAAAAACCCGTCTTATGTTTTTTTTGATGAGGCAACATCTGCTTTAGATGCCAATAATGAAAAAGTGATAATGGAAAATCTCAATCAATTCATTAAAGGAAGAACATCAATTATAGTCGCTCATAGACTGAGTACAGTTAAAAATGCAGATCAGATTATTGTTCTTGAAAAAGGAGAAATTGTAGAACAGGGAAATCATGAAGATTTAGTCTCGATACGTGGTAAATATTATCAGTTAGTAAAAAACCAATTAGAATTAGGCAATTAATATGGACGAAATAAATGATGGTCTAAAAATTTATAGTGAGGAAGTCAGAGATATTTTGACAGATCCTCCAAAAACTATTTTGAAGTGGGGGAATACAATATTATTAAGTTTTATAAGTATTTTACTTCTTATCTCTTGGTTTGTTAAATATCCAGATATTATAACTTCCCAAATTATAATAACAACAGAAACTCCACCCCAAAAATTAGTTGCTAAAAATTCAGGGAAAATAGATGCTATACTTGTAAGGGATAAAGAAATTATTTCAAAAAATACTCCTTTGGCTGTTATTGAAAATTCTGCTCATTATAAAGATGTTTTTTTATTGAAAAGTATTGTAGATACAATTAATTTAGATCAATCAAATTTTCCTTTTGAAAAGTTAAAATCTTCACAGCTTGGAGATGTTGAAAGTGCATTTTCATCATTTCAAAAAGAATACATTGCTAATCAGCTCAATATTAATTTTAAACCTTATAAAGTAGAAAATAATGCACAAAGCTATGAAGCTATTCAACTCAAAGAAAGGTTAAGTTTATTGGAATCTCAGAAAAGTATTAATGAATCAGAATTGAAATTAAAGCATAGTGATCTTACCAGAAGTGAATTATTATATAAAGAAGGAGTGATTTCAACGCAAGAAATTGAGAAACAAAGGGTTTTATTTCTTCAAGATCAAAAAAACTATAAAAATATATTAAGTAATATATCACAATTACGATCATCCATAAACGAGCTTAATAAAAATAATAAAGTCACAGTTATAAATGAAAATAAGGAAAATATAAACTTAGAAAGAAATGTGCTTCAATCTTTTTATCAATTAAAAAAATCTATAAAAGATTGGGAATTAAACTATGTTCTTCGCTCAGCAATAAATGGTAGGGTTAACTTTTTACAATTATGGTCAGTTAATCAAAGTATAAATATTGGTGATAATGTATTTTCAATTATTCCTATCGGAGGTAATCAGTATATAGGAAAAGTAAAGGCTCCTGCACAAAATTTTGGAAAGGTTAAGGTAGGTCAAACTGTTAATATTAAATTAGCCAATTATCCTGATCAAGAATTTGGAGTCTTAGATGGCGTTATCAACAATATTTCTCTAACTCCTGACAAAGATGGCAATTTACTACTTGATGTCTCTTTACCCAAAGGACTACAAACTTCTTATAAAAAAAGAATTACATTTCAGCAAGAAATGAATGGTAGAGCAGATATAGTTACAGATGATTTACGTTTAATAGAAAGATTACTTTATCAATTTAGGAGTATATTTAAAAGATAATATAAAAATTTTAAACGGCTATAATAAGCCTATTAGTTTTCTATACTTTGAAATACAATACCTAAAAATATAAAAATTAAGTGATATCATTATTGATTCTATACAAGATTATCTTTGAAAATTTTGAAAAGATTTTTCTCTTTTTATATGAGTTATCTTCAAAGGTAAGAAATGTGCATAATCTGGGGATATCTTTAAATACAATTGAGAAGTAAGTTAAGCACCTATATTAGTTAGTTTATCAAACTAAAATTCTCTGTAAATGATTATTTACAGAGAATTTTGCGGAGAGTGAGGGATTCGAACCCCCGGACCTGTTACAGTCAACAGTTTTCAAGACTGCCGCAATCGACCACTCTGCCAACTCTCCTTAAACCCCGATCCGATCATTGTTTTCAGTGGTGCAAATATAGTGTGATTTTTAATTTCTACAAAATTTTTAAGACCAATTTGCTATTTTTAAAGCCAACTCACTGTATTCTAAAAAAATAAATTCATGAGATTTTTTAAAATCAGCCGGACTCCATGTCAGTTTATTCAATATTTTATATTTTTTGTAAAGTAACTTACAATTATCCTTCAAAAAACAGCAGATTTTATTTTCCGACTTCATCTTTCATTCCATAATAATCAATTGCTTTTTGCTTCAGAAGATTTGTACTCCATTCTTCCCATTCGCCTGTATAAGGATTATAACCAATTCTCTTTTATAAATTTAAATACTTCACTATAATATTTAAAAACGATTGAGATTTCATTGATACTGGAATCATTAAAATACTTAATACTTTGAAGTACTTCTAATATCTCTTCCAATAAGATTTCTTTTGAAAATCTGATTTGTAAATGCTTTATTTTTAAATCAAATATTTGTTTACTTAAAGTATCATTGAAAACACTAATGAAAAGTATCATCCAACTTGATTAAATACTTTTTAAATAGTTCAGCATCCTTATTATTATTAAACTGAAAACCTTCTATCACGATATTTGAAAAAGGATATGTCTTATCACTTAGAAAAAAGATATTTTTATGAACTTCTTCTTCAGTTGTTGACAAACCTATTAATTTCCTTTTTCTGCTAATCTCATTTATTTTAACACCTACTTCTGCTGTTCTTTTTTCAGGTAAAATTGCTTCAGATATATAACAACAATCTAATTTTTCCTTACTCAGAATAAATTGATGAATCCTAAAAAATGAATAGTTCTGTGTTCCATTATTCAGATCAAATAAATGCCCTGCTATATCAGGCCTTATTTTGCCTTCATTAAGAGCTTTCATTATTTCTTCAGAAAAATTAACTTTTTGACTGCTATAATGATTATTTGCTAATTGATGCCATATAATATAATAAAACTTCTGATAAAACATGTTATCTGCTGAAGTTAGTCCTATATTATACTCGTTAGGAAATCCTTTTTTCTGAATCAACTCAATTAATTTTGTAGATGTAATACTATCACTTTTTGTAAGCTCGTTTTTATACGCTTCATAGTTTCCTCCAGATAATTTCCTGTAATATTGGTCAATTTCATATAAGGAATCCAAAGCTTTTTTATAACTTAAATCAATAGTATTTACACAAGGTTTTATTTTATATTGCTTATCATTTTTGAAATTTTCAGAAAAAAAATCATCATTAAAATCTCTCCCCAAGCATTTCAATGACTGATAGTTAGAAAAAGCTTCATCAAGGTCTTCTATTTTTAAAGCTACATTCATACTATTTTGCAAATCTTTTGCATGAGGATATTTAAACTCCTTAAAAGCTTCTTTGTAGAGATTATTAGCACTTGATAAATCAATATTAACAATTTTTTCTTCGGCTTTATTTATTAATTCGTAATATTTAATGAGATGCCGATTAGTCAATTCAAAATCCTGAGCTTTAGCTGCCCAATTTCCTACTATAAGTAGAAATAAAAATATTTTCTTCATTAACATTATATAATTGTAAAGAGAGAAGCATAGTTACTTATCTTTTACTTTAAGGGTTACAAGGTTTATTTATTGAATATGTTCCATTATATCCCATGCCCCCGTTATGAAAGTCCAAATCACTTGTATAACCAGTACATACACAAGCACCACCTGGTCCTGAAGGCAGTTCTACTTCCCCTCCTCCAGTAACTGTTGGCGCTATTCCAAAACTTGGTTTTGCAGGACCTCCTTGTCCCTCTACAACGGTTGTCAATTTTTCATTTTGAAGTCTAAAGCTTCCTAATTTTTGTAATGATTTTGTTTCCATCAAATAAATTTTAAAATGTTATTACTTTTATTACAAATCAATTATTCAATAATGAATCACATAGCAAACAAAGACAATTAATAAAACAAAATCAAATTATATTAAACTTTATTGAAAATTTATGTTTTTACATTAATTTATAAAATCAATATAAAAAGATCATAAAAGCTTTCGTTTATTGTAAAAATAAATATTATCAATATTTTATCAATGAACAAAGTGACTTTCAATCTAAATTTTTAATATTCATTTTTTTCTATCAAAATCAATATCTTGAAATAAAAATCTATATAATCATTAATAGTAAGAATTTATTTTATAACAAGCTCATTGTAAATACTTTACAAATTCAGAAAGAGTTGGTTTCAAAGTCTCAGAGCCTTTATTGATAAATACGGGAATCATTTAATAAAAAAGGATTGTCGATTATTTTAAACAAGTTTTTTTAACATACACTATCTCTATCCCTTATAAATATTTTTAATTTTGTTCAATATTGAGATACGGATTATGATAAAATATTCAGAAAAAACAGATAACTTACGATGGATTAGCCCCATAAAAAACACTCATTATACCGTTTTAATCTGTTCTGAAGGGAGTGCCATGATAAAAATCGGCTTTCATCATTTTGAAATTGTTTCCGGAACAATTACTATATTGCCTCCTGAAGTCCTCATTTCTACTCAAAATGTATCTGATAACCTAAACGTAAAACAAGTGTTTTTTACAAAGGTGTTTTTGCAGAAAATAATTCTCAAAGAAGGTATTATTGACGAATTACTTTTACTTAATAACAAATATCCCCCAATGTATGTGTATGAACTCAACCAACGATTTAATTCGGTAAAAGAAAAGTTTGTACAGATAAAAGGAGAATTACATTCAACATACGCCTATCATTTAGATATTATCCGCTTAATCATCATCGAAATCCTGTATGAATACAATAGGGCTTGCGAATATTGCTTACTAGGATTTGAAAAAACGATGAACCGAAACTATCAGCTTACCTACGAATTTAAAAAACTGGTAGATGAACATTTTTCAACATGGAATTCTATAGGTCAATATGCTTCACATCTTGGAATTTCGGCTAAGCACTTAACAGAGGTCATTAAAGAAGAAACCGGAAATACAGCTTTGCAAATTATCCATGAAAGAATACTACTGGAGAGTCAATATCTTTTAAAACATACAACCTGCTCCATTAAAGAATGTGCCCATCAATTAGGATTTGAAACAGCGTCTTATTTTTCACGTTTTTTTAAACGCTATTTGATGATTTCTCCAAATGATTACAGAAAAAGTCCATAAGACAGCTGATTATTATAGGGTTAAAATAGACTTTAAATAAGTGTTTATCATTATCAGACTGATCGCTTTTCATTTCATTTTCCCATATCTCTACTCTCCGAAATGATCTAATCCGTAAAATTTGAATCTTTTACCGAACATACGATATTGCATCACCTTCCTACTCTACCGAATTTTGTAGTATTATTTTAATGCGATTGATATGAACAAAAATGATACAACATGGAAACATCTCTTTTCAAATGGAAATGGATTAAAGACGATAACATTGGCTTTGGGAGTGATGCTGCATGCCACAAATGTGTATTTGGCAACCACTATAATGCCATCAATAATTAAGGAAATCGGAGGTTTGGAATACTATGCCTGGAATACAACGATATTTATTGTGGCCTCTGTAATCGGCTCTGTAGTTTCGGCCAATCAAATGGGAAAATCAGGTCCTCGAAAAGCTTACCAAATAGGCATTTTATTATTCTCAATCGGCGTATTAGTGTGTAGTTCCGCTCCGACAATGTATGTTTTACTGGCCGGACGTTTTATTCAGGGGTTTGGAGGCGGGTTGCTGTTTGCATTATCTTATGCCATGATAAGATTGATTTTTTCCGAAGAATTATGGTCTAGAGCAATGGCTTTAGTTTCCGGGATGTGGGGAATCGCTGCATTTTCAGGCCCTTTTATTGGAGGAATCTTTGCGGAGAATGGACATTGGAGAATGGCTTTTGGCGTACTGCTGATATTTTGTATTTTTCTGCTGATCATATCTTCCAGAACCTTACCCAAAATAAAAAATCAAGAAAGGGTTTCCCCAATACCTTATCTTAAATTAGCATTACTGGGATTGGCAGCTTTAACGGTCTCCATAAGCAGTATTCAAAAAGACATCACCGGAAGTCTAATAGGTATTTGTACTGCATTTTTCCTGCTCGTTCTTTTAGTTATTTCTGAGAAAAAGTCAAAAAACCGTCTGCTCCCGACGGGTGCCTATACAATATCCACCCCGCTTGGAACAACTTATAGTATCATGGCATTGCTCACCATTGCGACTTCAATTGAAATTTATGTTCCTTACTTTGCACAAATTATTGATGGACTATCTCCCTTGCAATCGGGGTATCTTACTGTACTCATCGCCATTGGATGGACGTTATCTTCTCTATTATTTTCCGGATTAAAGGAAAATCGAGTCAACAAAGTCATCCCTATTGGGGCATTTATTATGCTGCTTGGTTTGATAGGGCTTTGTTATTTTTCCGTTATGGCTTCGCAGACATTCACCATCAAACTCATCTTAACATGTATTTTTCTGTTACTCATTGGTATCGGTATAGGAATGGGATGGCCCCACTTACTAACCAAAGTATTTTCGCTATCACCATCAGGCGAAGAGGATCTTGCTTCATCATCGGTAACCACCGTACAACTCATAGCGACATCATTCGGGGCTGCCATTGCAGGACTTGTTACTAATTTTGGAGGAATTACCCATCCGGGCGGAATTATTGGTACAGCGCAAGCTTCTGTATATCTGTATGGTTCTTTTGCAGTCGCTCCCCTTATTGCGATCATCCTCTGTTTCCTTTTAAAAATGAATCAATCAAAGTAAGACATTGGATGATAAATTATCTCTTGGTAATAAACATAACCAAATTCGTAAACCAATCAGCCCTATAAAAAAGTAACCTATTTAAGTTTTCAAAATGGCAGGTATTTCTATGAAAATACCTGCCATTTTGGATGAACTTATCTCTCTGCTGAAGGATGAAAATACAATAATATCAGTATAACTTTTCTTCCCTTGTATTTTTTGCAACATATGTTTTATTTTTTGCAATTTTTATGAAAAACTTGTATGTAAATTTGTAATATAAAATGACTATTCATTGAAAATCAATTATTATGAAATCGAATCAGGAAGTCATCTATTTTAAGAACATCTACGAAGTTTGCAGCTTTTTGAGTCTTGAGCCCCCTAACTGCGCAGATATTTGGCTAGATAAACTGGAGAAGGATTGGGTTAATCCCAACCTTAATAATATACCGCTGAAGTCTGAACTGTATGTTATAAATCTTTTTATAGAGGGCGGCGGGACCATAAAAGTAGCCCATTGGGAAAAACAAATGGAATTTCCGAGTATTTATATGGTTCCTCCCAGACAAGCGGTTTCCTGTGAGTTAACAGAGACCAGATTGGTGAAATACGGCATCTATTTCTCAGAAAACTTTGTGGAAGAATATCCTTTCTTAAAAGAATTATTGATACATTACCCTTATTTTCAGGCGGATAAATCGATTCCGATTAAGATTTTGCCCGAAGAGATCGCAGATTTGGCTACACTTTTTGAATTTTTTAATAAAGATTATAAAAATTACAGCCTGAGAAACAGACCTGTTTTAGCAGCCTGTTTATATATTATTTTAATGAAAGTGAATGATTTATATGACAAATATTATTATGAACAGTTTTCTGGAAGTTCTATTCATGTTGAAGAGAATTTGGTATTATCATTTTTAAATTTAATCAACAAGGAGAAGAGAAAGAATGATTTGGCATACTCAAAATCGGTAGGCTATTATGCAGATGCGTTGAACGTAAACGCCAATTATCTGAGCCGAAAACTGAAACAGGAAACCGGAAAAACCATCAAAGAGCATCTTCACCATCTGATGATTCATGATGCAAAATCTATGTTGAAGCAAACGAATTTATCGGTAAAAGAAATATCATTCCGGTTAGAATTTAATGAACCTGCCCATTTTGTGAATTTCTTTAAAAAAAATGTAGGCTGTACGCCAAAACAATTCAGAAACCCAAGTTCCTGATAGCCAAAACAAAAAAATACATCACTCATAAAAAACTAAATCTGGATGGCCGAATTTTATTAGAATACTGAATCAAATGTAAAATACCCAACGAGAACAACAATATGATTATCAGGCAATAAAATTAAAAGAGTATTAGTAGAGTATCAAAATTTTCACCTTTGAACTGAATTACTATTTTCTTTGCCCCCTCATTTTGGAGAGGAAAAAATGAACTAAAAACACAATAGAAAAAGATGGAAATTACCTTGACCTTTTTAAATCTTATCCGGATTTAAAAGCAAAAAAACAATCAATTTTAACGGAATATATCTTATAAACAGCTTATGACAATCTGTTATAGGATATCTGTTTTCAAAATCTGACAGGAAATCCCACCTTCAAGATTGAAATTTTAACAACAAAAAAACAACACATTAATCTTTAAAAAAAATGAAAAAGTATTTATTAACACTGAATTTAGCTGTGTCTGGCCTTTTATTTTCCCAGGTAGGAATTAATACAGCTACACCAAAAGCCACACTGGATGTAACAGGATATCCTGCAGACACTTCAAAATTAGACGGCGTCATCGTTCCCAAAATTTCGGGAGACCAGCTTGCCGCAAAAATATATACTGCGGAACAAACAGGAGCCATTTTGTATACCACATCTGCCGCCTCTTCTTTAACGGGACAGGTAATTAACGTAGATGCAGCAGGGTTTTATTATTACGACGGTACAAAATGGATGAAAGCAGGTGCATCTGCAACCGCACCCAATATTTATAACTCAAATGGAACTCTTACAGGACCGCGAACGGTTAGTTTAAACGGTAATTCTCTCAATTTTTCAGGCACTGGAAATGTGGGAATTGGTGGAGTAAGTACTCTTGCAAAACTGAATGTAAACGGATTTATTCAGTTTGGTCCTGTCGATTCGCATTATGGGGTAGGCAGAGTAATTAATGATAATTTAGGAGAAAAATACGGATTGACGCAGCCCGGATATTTTCCTGCAATAGGCGTTGATGGAAGTTCTCCCGGAACCCGAATTTACACCTCAGGAAGAAACGGAGTGGGAGGGCATATTTCGTTTGGTAAATATACCAATGCGACCTCTTTTACAGAATGGGGAAGATTTGCTTATGATACAGGATATTTCGGACTCAACACTTATGATCCTAAAGCAACTTTTGAATTGGCTTCTTCACCTGCCGATCTTACAAGAGCTGATGGTTTAATTGGTCCAAAACTTACCGGAAACGAACTGAAAGCGAAAGATGGTCTCTACGAAATTAACCAAACGGGAGCTATTGTTTTTGTCACGGCAGCAGCCAGTCCTACGACTGCCAAAACTGTGAATGTAACCAAAATGGGATATTATTATTTCAACGGAACAGTCTGGGTAGAAATGTAAATATTATATAAAGGACCAAGAACATTATTAAAAATCAATTCCGGAGGAATCACAACATCTCCGGTAGATAATTTCTAATGAGTAAATGAGATAAAGCATGGAAATAAACCTTTAATTTCTAATGAAAGCAGTTCTGCACTTTGGGAGTATATCCCTTCAAATTATATAAAAAGGATAATCGTTGTAGGTTTTGATTTGTTTTCAAACTGCACCGAACTTATTTGTTTATTTGGATTTGAAATTAGTAACCCATTACTCAGACAATTCTAATGGATTTTCATGAGTCCGATTTTCTTGTCTTTCTTTTTCTCTTTGTCTTACCATCTCCTGCCCTTTTATGATTGTAGTTCCATAACTTGCAAGCACAGCAGCAGCGTTGACATTAGCATTTATTAGTGCCTGTTTAAGCTTCGGCTGTGTTGTTTCTATTGCTTCAGTATATCTGCTTTTCCTGATACTAAGTAGCTTTCCTTTCAATTGAACATCAGATATGGATTTGACAAGTTCAAAATCATAATCTTCTTTGTCATCTGTTATTTTAATAATTAAACCTGGTAATCCACTAAATTTATACGGACCATAGAGCAACGGAATATCAGGAGAATACCAAGCAATCCAATTTCTTCCTTTAAAAGTAACTTCTGCTTTTTTACAATGAATGGTATTGATGACTTTTGTTTCATCAATAAGTTTCCAATTCCTTATTACGGGCTCTTTATAGGTAAGTAATGACATGACAGCAGGTGCAAAATACTGTACAGTTTCATTGGATTGTATGATGGTAAAGTGAAAATTCGTTTCTGGAGTTGATGTTCCATTTTTAATACTAAGAGTTATGCTTCCGTCCGGATTATTTGTAGTTACTCTTGAATGATCTAATATAGAATCTTTTTTAAGAGAATTCTGACTTGCAAAAAATGCACGGTCTTCTCCTATCAATAAGGTAAAAAGTTCTTCATGTTTATAATTACTATGTGAATTAAATTTAGCTTTTAACCGATAAGCGAACTCACCATGCAAAGTATCCTGTTTATATGATTGAGCAAAGGATAAAGCACTATAAAATAAAATGAATAGTTGAAGTACATTTTTAGAGCAATACATAGATATTTTCATTATAAGATAGCACTTATAGTGAAAATTATCCACCATAAGTGCATGAATTTAGAGTATTTAAGCTAAGCTATCGCTAGAACCGATATGAGTTGGCGCTCCACAATTAATAGCTTCAACCCTATCACGCCATTCACTGGCTTGTTGCGGGGTCCAATCCTGAGTAGTTGTGGCAGTTATACCACATTTAGTTTCGGCATACCAAACTTGCCCCCATTTACTGTTTTAAGATTTTCACGAGATAATTTTTTTAATTTCTTCATTGTATTAAAATATTTAAAATTTGAATGGCGAAAATAAGCACATAAATCAAGTGAAAGAGAAAATTTTTATTATGTTAACAAACTCACTCACTACTGTTTACATGCCTATTTGTGCATTTTTAAGCAGCCTTTTTATGCTAAATTTCTATTTTAATTCCTTTTAGAATTCTATTTTGAGAACTTTAATTTTATCAAGAATTTGAAGAACAATTGAACCCGCTTTATATATGGAGACCGACCACTTGTATAAATAACAAATCCTTACCTTGGGCATAGCTTGGTAATGCCTTTTTTGAAATTGAATAATAGAAAAACTACTGGTAATCAGTAGTTTTTTATTCTTACGGAGAAAGAGATTCAATCTCAGCTTGGCGAAGAGTCGTGTTGAAGTACAAAAAACGTAACAGATTCTCTCCTTTTGATACCAATCTTTCCTTAGATTTCTTATAAACTGAGGCAAATCACCCTGATCAAAACCTTGATACCGATAGATCTGGAAGATCAGATTTTTCTAACTTCTTTAATTAAAAATCATTTGTGCAACGCTCCCTCAAAATATACAGATCGCTTTTTTAAAATCTTTTGCCGTTCTTGCTTTGATCAGCTGATAACCACGTGTAAGCGCATCTGTAAATTTACTGTCCGCAGCAACAATCTTATCACCCTCCAGCTGACGTAATGCTTTATCATCTTTTGCATAATAGCGATATTCTGTCTTGGTTTCGGGACCCATCGCAGGACCACCAACGATTACCTCCAGGGCAAAAATAAATTTCCCGTCTTTAAAATAGAATTCCGTAGCGCTGTAACCATCCCCTTTAATAAATTTTTCAGTGATTTTCCGTACGTTACTCCCTTCCATAAAATAGTTGGTCACCCCTTCATCTACGCAAGGCAAATCCTGATATTTGAAGTGTTGAATTGTAAGCTTTAGCGAATTGATCTTTTTATATTCGGCTCGGATCGCATCAATATTTTCAAGCTGAGAAGTAACCTTATCGGTTGCAGGTTTCTTTCCGGCAAACTGCTGAGCAGATATACTTTCACCTGTAGCAATAATCAGAAAGACGAAAACGATCGCTCGATGGAATTTGTTCATTGGTTGGGTTTAGTTATTTCAACAAAAATAAGAAGTTCTTTCTGAACTTACCTTATTTCTAAGTTCTACATGATCCTATTTTCATTAAAATAGTTGGTGCATTTTTTTAAACGTTCCCTATCATTAAAACATCTGCATTGATAAAAAGAAGCATTATGCTATTATAGTATCGAAAAGATCCTGACCTTATAAGCTGAAAAATTTCATCATATTAACAAACTCATTTACTACTACTTGTATGTCTGCCTGTACATTTTAAGCAACCTTTCTTCAACTCAATTTCTATTTTAATTAATTTTTAGAATTCTATTTTGAGAACTCGATTTCACTCAGAATTTGAAGTCTATATTAACAACTGAACTAACTTTTGATATGTAGTTTGGTAACCTATCTGAATAACAACTACTCCTTTATCTATCTGGAAAAAATATTTGTAGTTTTTTGGGGTCGAGAAATATAACAGCCAGTTCTACTCTTGAAAATTGACCAAATGAGGAACCAGAATAAGTAATTATTGCAAAAGAAATGTAAAAAAAACAAAGTCTACTGATAATCAGTAGACTTACATTTAATATTCTGCGGAGAGTGAGGGATTCGAACCCCCGGACCTGTTACAGTCAACAGTTTTCAAGACTGCCGCAATCGACCACTCTGCCAACTCTCCTTAAACTCCGGCTATACCGTTGTTTTCAGTGGTGCAAATATAGAACGATTTTTAATTTCTGCAAAACTTTTTCAAAACAAATTTTAACAAAACTTAATAATAGACTAGAAATCAAGAGAATTATTTTACTGAAAACTTCCGATAACTATTGTATTCTTACCTAAACACAGTCGCATTTTCTCTTATGTCTGTAAAGCATCCTAAATAATAATCAACCTATGTAAAAGAATACATTATCTTTGTAAGATTCATTAATGAATACAACCGACTAAAAACTATAACTCTATTTTCATGATTATCGCATCTTTTCTAAAAAAAGCAGCTGTGGCTACCTCTGTTTTTCTTTATTCATCTGTTGTTTTGGCACAGAAAACTCCTCTCACCATAATTCCATCCGGTCATTTGATCGTAGAAGCTGAAATAGAAGGCAAAAAAGGAAACTTTATTTTGGATACCGGTGGAGGTATTAATCTTTTTTTGGGAAGTTTTCCGAAAAACCTCAGCCAAAAAGAGTCTTATAATTTCCTTACAGCATACCGCGCAACGGGTGAAAAAATGACGATCCCTTTATTCAAATCCAAGGAAATTGTTTTTAATGGCAAAAAGTTCAAGGATATCTGGTATTCTACCCACGAAATGGAAATTAAAGGTATAGACGGGCTCATTTCTCTGCCCATGCTTTATGACACAGAGTTTATTATTGATTATACCACTAAAGAACTGATTTTTCCAAAAGAAAAGCTGAACGGTAAAAAGGTAATGGATATTCAGCTGTCAACAAATACTGATCAGTCTTTAGATATTACAACGTATGTTCTTCTTAATAATCAATATAAAATCAATGTACTTCTGGATTCCGGAGCAGGTAATAATTCTTTCTGGCTGAGCGATCGTCTTATGACTATTCTGGGCAGCAAAAAAGAGGATCTGCAAGTGATGAAAAAGAAAAGTGAATTTAATCCCGAAGTGACTAATACATTCTATACAGGAGAGATTGGCTCTATTGCTACGCCTTTTGCAACCGTTGAAAAGCCTAAAGTTTCTTTTGTAGAAGGTCTTATTTATGAGGGTAAAACAAGTATTAACTGGCTTGGAAAAAGACTCGGATTCAATCTTAAAGAAAAAAAAATCTACATTTTAGATTAAAAAATAATACGAAAAATCGGCCGTACCAAAAGTCAGATCACGAAGCTTTTGATACGGCCGATTTTGTATATCCTAATATGACAGGAAAATTCTAATTTATAACAAATTATATCCGAATAAACTACTCCCCTGCGGGTTCAAACAATTCAATTTTATTTCCTTCCGGATCCAGGATATGGGCAAACTTTCCATATTCGTAAGTGGTTACTTCACCCAAAACAGTTACTCCTTCTTTTTTCAGTTCTTCTACCAAATTCTCAATATTCTCAACGTGATAATTGATCATAAATTCTTTTTTTGAAGGCTCAAAATACTCTGTAGATTCTTTGAAAGGACTCCATAAAGTATATCCTTCTTTATTGGTTTCAGCATCTTTCCAGTCGAATTTTGCTCCGTATGGACTTGTTTTTATTCCAAGGTGGGTTTTGTACCATTCATTTACCTGTTCCGGATTTTCACACTTAAAAAAGATTCCTCCAATAGCTGTTACTCTTTTCATTTTTTATTCGTTTTTATTCAGTTTATCGTTTCTTTATATGCATATTGCAATTTCACAAATATATCAATGTTTTCGTTATACAATTCATTATTTTGTTTGATTTTTCTGACAAGTTATTATCTGAACCAACGATTTTAATAGAACTGGAAAATAAAAAAGCGCACCCATTGGGTACGCTCTAGTATATTGTAAAACTGAGTATTCTTAGTGTAACTCAGCTAAGTATTTCTCTGCATCCATCGCAGCCATACACCCGCTTCCTGCCGCTGTAATAGCCTGTCTGTAGATATGATCCTGAACATCTCCTGCAGCAAATACACCCGGAAGATTTGTTCTGGAAGAACCTTTTTCAGTAACGATATATCCATTCTCATCAAGATCTACCTGACCTACAAAAATATCTGTATTAGGCTTGTGACCAATAGCAATGAAAATTCCTTCAACATCTACAGTAGATTTCTCCTGAGTCTGGTTGTTGATAATCACCGCTCTTTCTACCAAGCTGTTTTCTCCTTCAATCCCAATAAGCTCGTGGTGGAATTTCACTTCGATATTTGGAGTGCTTTCTACTCTGTGAACCATCGCCTTGGAAGCTCTGAAAACGTCTTTTCTTACCAATAAAGTCACTTTCTTACATAATTTAGCAAGATAAGTTGCTTCTTCAGCAGCGGTATCTCCTGCTCCTACTACCACAACGTCTTTTCCTCTATAGAAGAACCCATCACAAGTAGCACATGCAGAAACACCTCCTCCTGCGTATTTTTTCTCGTCCTCAAGACCTAAATACTTAGCGGTAGCTCCTGTAGAAATAATTACTGTTTTTGCAAGAATTTCTTTATTTCCTGCATATAATTTGTGAACACCACCAACTTCCTTAGAGAATTCGGCTTTTGTGATCATTTCGTAATGTACTTTAGTTTCAAATCTTTCTGCCTGTTTTTGCAGATCCATCATCATTTCAGGACCTGTAATCCCGGCTGGATACCCTGGAAAGTTATCAACTTCAGTAGTGGTTGTTAATTGCCCGCCCGGCTCCAAACCTGTATACAATTCAGGTTTCAAGTCTGCTCTTGCTGCATAGATAGCAGCGGTAAAGCCAGAAGGCCCAGATCCAACGATCACACAATCTAAAATGTTTTGCTCCATAATTTACTTTGTTCGAAAAGATTTAATTAAATTAAGACTGCTAATTTCGGAATTTTTACCGGCTTTTTAAAGTAATTTTAATGATACTTGTCAATAAGAGATATGTGAGTTTTCAATTGGGAATAATGTTATCTGAGTAGAATTTACTTTAGCTTTTAAATAGAATGCTTAGCTACACTTTCTATTGTCATCATTTTTCTGAACTCAATATCCATCTTATAAGACTTTCTCTTTCCACAATATTCCAGGAATGCGGATGTTTTTGACCATTGGCTCTTATTCCTCTGTTTTGGGTTTCTATATATTCTGTATTCCGACTGCCCAGGTTGTATAATGATTGATGGACTTTTTTAAGGAAAAAGGCATTCAGGTCTTCAAATTTTCTGTTTCTATTTTGCTGCTGCCATTGAAGATCGGGTTCACAATAAAACCGTGTTTTGATTTCTTTTAAATACTGAAGATTTTCAATGGAATTCGAAGACATGAGAAAAGGTGAAGCGCTTTGATACTTTTGACCATTCTCAGACGGTTTTCCTAATTCTTTTTCAAAAAGCTGTATCAGAAATTTTCCTTCTTCTACTGCCTCGGGATCAGCATTAGCGGTAACATCTTTTTGTGCATTTAGATACAACTGTTCCAAATCTAGAGGAGAATCTACGACAAACAGACCTTTGGGTTGAATAGAATTTCCACTTTTCATCAAATAACTTGATAATAAAAATGCGACATTTCCACCGCTTGAAAAACCTCCGATAAAAACATTCTTTTTATCAATAAGGTTTTGATCCAATATAGAATTTATCGTCTTTGAGTACTCTTGTTTTTCACTTTCTGATAAAAAAAGTCTTTGATTATAGTCTAAAAGTAAAGTTGTGATTCCCTCTTTTTCCAAATCTTTCAGAAAACCGGCTTCCGTTTTTGTATTTTCGATATCACAAGGAAAACAGGGAAACAAAATCAGAACAGCCTTTTGATCTTCGGATCTATTCAATTCATAATGTTTTCCCTTAGCAACATTAGACTCTGATTTTTTTGCCGTACAGCTCAGAAAAAATACAGAAATAACAATCAGAAAAATTCTTTTTAGCATCAAAAAATCTTTTAAACCAAGCTTAATTCTTCATTTGTCCTTCTACATTTTCCAAGCTTATTATACTTTCATTTTAATTTTATCAACATTGATGATCTTATACACCAACTCTTTAATCAGTTCAGCTTCACTCATGTTTACAGCCCCTAAACCTTTTCCTTTCATATCAAATTCTCTTAAAATAGAAATGACTCTTGTAGCGTGCTTCAATGGATAAAGTCTTGCACTTTCTGCATAGTCTTTAATAAAATAAGGATTTACGCCCATTTGGGAAGCAATAGTTTGTGGAGGCTGCCCAGCCATCGTCTGATAAATGATAACGTTGGAAAAATAGTTGTAAAGACTTGCCAGCATCATTACAAAAGGATTATTTTTAGGGTTTTTACCCATAAAATGAGCAATTTTAAAAGCAGTATTGGCATTTTTAGTTCCTAAAGCTTTCTGAAGCTCAAAAACATTATATTCTTTACTGATGCCAATATGATTTTCAATGATCGTTCCGTCCAGGATTTCTCCTTCTTTAAGAATCATTTTTAATTTGTTCAGCTCATTGGCGATTCTCGAAAGATCGTTTCCTAAGTATTCGGCTAAAAGGTGAGAAATATTGGGTGCGGTTTTAATCTTAAGGCTTACACATTCATCCGCGATCCATTTGGGAAGATTGCTCTCCTTTACAGATTCACTCAGGAAAAGAGCTTTTGCCTTATCCAAAGCTTTTGCAGCCTTTTTTCGGCTGTCCAGCTTTTTATGTTTATGAGCAAAAACCAATACCGTGGAAGGTACAGGATTTTCTACATATGCTTCCAAAACTCTGTTTTCTTCCTCATTGAATTTTAGATCCTGAGCTTCTTTCACAATAATCAGCTGCTTATCCCCCATCATCGGAAACTGTCTGGCTAAAGATAAAACCTCCTGATAAGATGTATCTTTTCCATAGGTAACAGTTTGGTTGAAAGCTTTTTCATCTTCTTCCAAAAAGTTGTGTTCAAGGGCTTTCACAGCAACATCAATAAAGTAGGCTTCTTCTCCGTGGAAAAAATAAATAGGTAAAACTTCTTTATTTTTAATATTTTTGAGGATTAAATCTAATTCTTTCATCTTATTAATGGAACTTCCAAAACTGAATTTTCAGGAAACTTTTGATTTTAAATTCAAGAAAGACAAAGATAAGTTTTTTATTTATGATTTGGTTCGCAAAACTTATCTTCTGCTCACTCCCGAGGAATGGGTAAGACAACACTGGATTCATTATTACCTTACTGTAAAATCTTATTCTACATCGGCATTAATCACAGAAAAAAAGATTGTTCTGAACGGTTTGACCAAAAGAGTGGATCTGCTGGTTACAGAAAAAACAGAACCTGTTGTGCTGATTGAATGCAAAGCACCACAAGTAAAATTAACGGAAAAAACATTTGAGCAAACCGCAAGATACAATTCTATTATTGGAGCTAAAGAGATCATACTGACCAATGGTTTACAGCATATCAATGCTTATTATGAAGATGGGCAGTACAGATTTTACCGACCTGAATAAAATGCATAAACACCTATTGAAATTGTACTAAAAAACATTTGAAATGGTATACTTTTGGGTATTTCCTACTTAGTTTTAAAATACAGTTTTAGTCATGAAAAAGTTATTAATTGTGACCGCCTTAGGTATATTCACATTAGGCTTTTCACAAAATTATTACAATGATTACAGAGGAAGCATCGCTTCCATCAATTGGGGACAGGTAGCCATCTACCTTGGACTGAATAAAGTACAGATCAATCAGCTGACTCTACTGAACAACCGTTATCCTGACTATAATTCCTGGAACCGCATCTATGGCAGAGAGCCCAACAGATGGTATGCAGACCGTTATTATGCCATGGAAAAAATAATGACCCCTGAGCAATACAGAAGATTTTATGCAAGGTATTACGAGGGGCAAAATCCAAGATTGAAATATGATAATGATTACAGAAAATACCGTGGCAGACCAATACCTCACGACAGAGGATTCAATGACCGCCACGATGGTCATCATGATGGACATCACCGATAGAACAATAATTTGAGCCGGAAGACATCTTCCGGTTTTTTTATGATCAATAGTAAAGTTTGCTTCACAAAGAAAATACAAACAAAAATTAACTCCATTTATAATATGAAGATTAATAACATTATATTCGATTTCGGAGGTGTACTGATGGATTGGGACCCAAGATATTTCTTTAAGATCTATTTCAATGATGATGAAAAAATGGAATATTTTCTGAAAAACATTGCCTATTCTGAATGGGACGAGGAACAGGACAAAGTAAGAAACCTGCCATATTCTTATGAACTGTTATAATATACAGGCTGATGAATCAGTTTTTATTGATGACAACCCTAAAAATATTGAAATGGTAAAGTCTTTAGGTTTCATTACGGTTCAGGTAACTCCTGAAACAGATCTGGAGGATGAATTACTCCGCTTAGGAGTACAAGTTGATTAAATATATACTCCCCATCCTTATGATGAGTTATTTTTATTAATTTAGATGAGGATTACTTTATAAAATAAAAATATGATACGCTCAATCTTATTCACCGCATTTATAATGACTTCAGGATCTCTATTCAGTCAAAAACTTAAAACAGTTTCCTATCAGGACGGGGCTCAAAAACTGAATGGTTTGGTTACCTCCAATGCAGGAAAAAAACTTCCGGGAGTTCTCATCCTTCCAGCCTGGAAGGGAATTGATGAAGAAGCAAAGAACACTGCTCTTGAACTTGAAAAGCAAGGCTACATTGCTTTCATTGCCGATATTTACGGCGAAGGAAAAATTCCAGCAGATAATGAATCTGCTGCGAAAAGTTCCGGCTATTACAAACAGAATTATAAAGAATATCAAAAAAGAATTTCTTTAGCGCTGGAACAATTGAAGAAAAATGGAGCTCTGTCTGACAAAACAGCTGTCATTGGTTATTGTTTTGGAGGTACGGGCGCTTTAGAGTCCGCAAGAGGTGGTCTTCCTGTAGTAGGTGCTGTTTCTATTCATGGAAGTCTGACTAAAGATCAAAGCAGAAAAAATGAAACACTGACCGCTAAGATTTTGGTTGAAAACCCTGCAGACGATAAAAGCGTAAGCCAACAGGATTATGACAACCTCATCAAAGAAATGAATGAAGGTAATGCAGACTGGCAGATTATTACCTATGCGCATTCAAAACACACATTTACCGATCCTAAATCACCGGATTATAATGAAGTAATGGCCAAAAGAGCCTGGAATCATACACTCATGTTTCTAAAAGAAATTTTGAAATAAAATAAAAGGCAAATCTACAGATTTGCCTTTTATTTTATTAATTTGTTCCTTCTTCTTCCCTGTTCACCAACTCCATAGAGAAGGCCGGCAGACAGATCGCCATGTATTCGCAAGGCTCTGAAAACGGATTGCTGTAACGGATTCTTGCTCCTTTTTCAATAAGAATGCTCTGTCCTTTTTCTAATACAACAATTTCTCCATCAATTTCAAATTGCTTTTTTCCTGAAATAATATAGGTAAATTCATCAAACTCTGGCGTCTGATGGGGCTCACTCCAATCTGGAGGAGCAATCATATGAGCAATAGAAATATTAGAATTTCCTGTAGAGTTTCCCCAATGCTCTTCTATAAGTTTTCCATCAGTAGTAGGAACTACAAATGGCGATTGCTGAATTCTATATTTTTTCATACCCAATCTTCTTTCCTGATTTCGTATACAAAATTTGTTCGTGTAGGTTCTCCAAAATAAGCCACCTCTTCTTCGGCAATTTTCTTACCTCCGATTCTTCCCAAAGCTGTTTGAGAACGGAAGTTTTCTTTGCCAACATGAAAATGTACTTTATCTACATACTGGAAAATATAATCCAACATCAGCTTTTTCACCTGTGGATTAATTCCTTTTCCCCAGGATTTTGTCCCATAAAAAGTATATCCTATGAAAATATGGTTGTCCTCTTCATCAAAATTATAATAACGGCTGCTTCCCAATACATCTCCTGTCGTTTTTTCAATAATTTTAAAAGCTCCTTTACTTTCCATTGCTCCTTTAAAGAAATTTTCAAAAACCTCTCTTTGATAGCGGTCTTTATTCGGATGCTGTTCCCAAACTTTAGGATCGGAAGCCACTTCGTACAAAGATTCAAAATCCCCTTGCTGTAAGGGGATTAATTGATATTCTTCATTCTCTAAAACGGGCTGAACAGAAAAATTCATACTTATCCTTTTTTGTTAGAGTCTGATTCTATTCTCTGGATTTCTTTCAACTTATCAGAAATCTTGATTACAGTATCTAATTTTGCTGGTTTCAATGGAATTTCAGCCTGATTGGTATCCCATTTGATCACAAGGTTTCCAGAGTTTTCATCTGTTGGATTCAGGGTAATTTCAAACCATTCCTGCTTGTCGGTCAATTTATTCACCGGTACTGTAACATCTACTACGTCCTGTTTAGGATCATAAGTATAGGCACCCCATTGCTGGAAATCTTTATTCAAAATTATTTTCCATTCTTTTTCTGTAGGAACAATGAATAATCCGTAAGTTCCTGCCGGAACACTTTTCCCTCCAAAATTAATGGTCTGTCCGAATGTAATTTTTGTAGAAGAGTTAGCTCCTGCTCTCCAAACTTGGCCATAAGGAACCAAATCTCCGAAAATCTTACGCCCTTTCACTCCTGGTCTTCCATAGTCTATTGAAATTTTAGACATAGAAAACTGCTGTTCCACCTTCTGACGCGGACTTACTGCAGGTACAGAATAGTCCTGTGCAAAACTGAATGCTGAAATTGAAATGCAAACTGCTGCTATTAAATTTTTCACGTGTAAATTTTTGCTTAAAATTACGAAAATCAAAATAAAATATCTTTCTCCGGTTTTAATATTTTTTCGATTTTTTTCGATCTGATTCATAGTAAAATGATCATCCAATATAGATTTTCAACGGTTAAAGAGATTATTTTTTTGATTGTTTTCCGTTTTCCAGGCTTGACGGCATGATTTACAACAAAATTGCTTTTTCCAGTTCCAATAGTTTTTGTTTTCTCCAGATTCCTCCTGCATATCCCACCAATTTACCATTTGAACCAATCACTCTGTGACAAGGGATCAAAATAGCAATTTTATTAATTCCATTAGCAGTTCCTACTGCTCGGATCGCTTTAGGATTTCCTAGAAATTCTGACTGTTGTTTATAGCTTCTGGTCTCTCCTACCGGAATTTCGAGTAAAAGCTGCCAAACATTTTTCTGAAATTCTGTTCCGGTTATAAATAATGGAACGTCAAATTTCTGTCTTTTTCCTTCAAAATATTCTTTCAGTTCCTCTTCCAGTTGCTTGAAATATTTGTTTTCACCCTGTACGATTTCTGCATTAAGAGCTTTAGATAATGAACTGAATTGCTTTTCGATATCCTTTCGGTCGGTAAATTCAAGTAAACAGATTCCTTTATCTACAGCGCATGCAAACATGGTTCCCAGGGGAGTTTCAATTCTTTTAACATCAATAATCATTTGTATTTTGCTCTTTTTGGGTGAAATTCCGAGAATATTTTTAAAACTTTCATTAAAACCACTTAAACTTTCATATCCTGAATCTAAAGCGGTCTCCATAATACTTTCACCATTTTTTATTTTTTTGAAAGCCGTATTCATCCTGAATTCTCTCTGAAAAGCATGAAACGTCATTCCGTGATTTTTCAAAAACCAACGACGGATCGTTACCGGTTCAATATTTCTTCTCAGGAGATCTGCATCTTTGATCTTCACAGATTCATTTTGCGTCAATTCAGCCAGTAATTCCTGAATGTATTGAGGTGTTTCATTTAGTTTTTCAAGAGGTTTGCATATTTTACATGCTCTGTACCCTTTTTCAATGGCCTCTTCTGCATTTAGAAAGAATTCTACATTTTCTTTCTTAGGCTTTCTTGCAGTACAGGTCGGCCGACAGAATATTCCGGTAGTTTTTACAGCCATCCAATAAGTTCCTTCAAACGAAGAATCTTTATCTAGCGATGCCTGATACATTCTTTCTGCTGTAAGTTTCATTATGATTCAAAAATGGGTAAAAAACTTTGTTTTTTTATAATTTCACTGCTTTTTTCTTCTAAATTCCGATAAATATATCCATTTAGAAAATTACCTGATGATATTCTTTTTACGCCTAGGTTCTGAAGAGTTTTAAAATCGGGCAACCCGGGCATACACATGACATTTACAGGAAGTTTTGTTGAATTTACAATGACTTCGATATCATCTTCAGAAGTAATGCAGGGAACAAAAATACCATCAACTCCAGCTTCTTCAAAAAGTTTAATTCTTTGTAATGCTTCTTCGACAGGGTTTTCCAGTCCTAATAAAAAAGCATCTGTTCTTAAGTTAATGAAAATGTCAACTTTATTCTCTTTTAGCTTTGAAACAATAGATTTCAGCTTTTTAAAAAACACTTCTTTATCTAAAATCTTTCTGGTTCCACTGGTGATAACACTATCCTCTATATTAATACCAACCACTCCCATCTCAGCAAGTTTGGAAATATTGGATACAATTTCATCAGAAGTTTTTCCATAGCCACCTTCTAGATCTACTGTTAATGGTATTGATACTGATTGTAAAATTCTTTCAACAATATAAAGATATTCATCAAAACTCATATTTTCTCCATCTTCATACCCTAAACTGTTGGCAACGGCTGAACTTGAAGTAGCCAACGCTTTATACCCTTGTTTTTCATAAAGTTTAGCACTCTGCGGATTCCAGACATTCCCCAATAATAGTGGTTCGCTATTTTGATGTAGTTCTTTAAATATTTGAATATTTTTCATTCTATTTTTTTGATAAAATTAATCTTTTAGGCCATTGGTGAACAACCGAAAAATGGACAAGTATTTTTCTATCTTATTATGTCAAAAATAAAAGGTAATTTACTTATCTCAAATCATCAACCGATATCCCAAGCACCCATGTTAAAAAAAATAATTTTTCTATTTCTTGTTTTCATAAGTTCTTCCCTTGTAAAAGCACAGCAAACAATCCCATTCAGAATTACCCAACACAATAATATTATTGTAAAAGCACTGATCAACCAAAAAGATTCTCTGGATCTGATGTTCCAGATTGCGATGAAAGACTGCGCTATATCTCCTGACCGTAAACGAAAAGCAGATCATATTATTTTTAACAAAGAAAAAGTAAGCGACCATAATACACTGAATATCGGCAAAATGTCATGGAAAGATATTCGTTTTATAGATAATCAGCTAACGGGTCATGAAGCAGATGGAAAAGTGGGAACAGCCATTTTTGAAGGAAAAACATTTATGATTGATTATGACAACAACAGATTTGTTATTTATGATGAAAAACAAAAGCCTGATCTGAAAGGATTTCTTCCTGTGAAAACGATTCTGGATCATGAAGCTCTTTATATTGCTGCAGACAATGTTGTTGAGAGCCATCAAAAGGAATCTTATTTTGCGCTTCAATCCGGCTATTCGGGCGGAGTTTTATATAGTAATGATTTTGCAGATCAACAGGAATTAGACAAAAAACTGAAAATAACCGGTGAGAAAACGCTGAAGAACTCTGAAGGAAAAAGTGTAATTACCAAACAGGCAATTCTTCCTTTTTTTAAGCTCGGCAATTTTGTGTTTAAAGATGCTTCCATAGGCTTTTTTGCAGGAGACCTTAAAACACAGAATGTAAGTTATCTAGGAGCCGATATGCTGCGTAGATTTATCTGGATTTTCGATGCAGACAGGGAAATGGCATACATAAAGCCCAGCAAGTACTATTCGGAACCTTATTATAAAATACATTAACATCTTATTATTAATCCTTCTCTTTTAAAAAACATAAAAGGTGAAGATTGCCTTCACCTTTTGAATTGAAATGTCATTATTGATCATACTTTTTCCTGAGCCACAAACTTGCTTTCACCAACAGGATTAAAACAGGAACCTCAATCAAAGGACCGATAACCCCAACAAAAGCCTGTGGAGAATGAAGCCCAAAAACAGCGATGGAAACAGCAATGGCCAGTTCGAAATTGTTTCCTGTAGCGGTAAAGGCTATTGAGATATTTTTATCATAGGGAACTTTTAATGTTGTATTGATCAGAAAACTTATAAAAAACATCAGAACAAAATAAATGGTCAGAGGAATGGCCACTTTCAATACATCCATGGGTAATTCCAGAATCTGACTCCCTTTCAGGCTGAACATTAAAATAATGGTAAACAGCAATGCATAAAGTGTAACAGGAGATATGGCCGGAATAAATACTCTGTTGTACCATGCCTCTCCTTTTCTTTTAATCAGGAAATATCTACTCAGAAACCCACTCAGAAAGGGAATTCCCAGATAAATCATAACACTTTGGGTGACTTCTTGTACGGATACTTTTACATTAAAACTTGCCAAGCCCAGTTTTTCCGGCAGCACATTAATAAAAATCCATACAAAAAAGCTGTAGCTTATCACCTGAAAAACAGAATTCAGAGCGACCAATAAAGCAGCATATTCACGGTTTCCTCTGGCCAGGTCATTCCAAACAATTACCATGGCAATGCATCTTGCCAGGCCTATTAAAATTAAGCCCACCATATAATCCGGTTCATTTTTCAGAAATATAATAGCTAGAATAAACATCAAAACCGGTCCTATAATCCAATTGAGAAATAATGAAATACTGATCACTTTTTTATCTTTAAAAGCGATGGGCAGTAAAGAATAATCCACTTTTGCCAATGGAGGATACATCATGAGGATCAACCCTACAGCCAGGGGAATATTGGTGGTTCCTATACTGAACGTATTGGTGACATCGAAAATTCCAGGAAATATTGCACCGAGGCCAATTCCGGCAAGCATCGCCAGAAAAATCCAAAGAGTTAAATATCTGTCGAGAAGTTTTAATCGGGGATTCATTTTTTTATCTTTTAATCATTGAAAAAACATACAACATTTCTGAAGCGATCTCAATACTTCGCTGATAATATACCTCATCTTGTTCCGGTAGGTTGTCCGATGACTTCGGATCTTCAAATGTGATGGGAATTCTTACTTCTGCACCGGGTATAAAAGGACATCCGCCATCAGCCTGTGAGCAAGTCATTACCGCGGCAAATTCTGAAACTGGGTTGAACAGGCTGTCATATTTTTTAGAAAACCCCACAATAGCAGGAGCATTATCGTCATATTTTACCGCATACACCGGGTTGTCGTTTTCAGAGATTTTAAAGATTGAAAAACCTTGGCTGGTGAGTGTATCGGCAACTTTTGGAAATAAAGCGGTTTCTTCAGTTCCTCCCGAGTAGCAGGAAACCAGATCAATCCCGAAATGAGCCGCTGCGGTCTGCGCCCAAATCTGAGCAAAATGGCTACGACGAGAATTGTGAGTACAGATAAAATTGATGGAAATTTCTTGTTGCTGATCTCTTTTTTTCTGAATAAAATCAATCAGAGGTTTCAGAATTTCTTTTCTGTTTTCGCTTACAGGTTTTGAAAGTAAGACCTGTTCAATTGTTTTGGATAGGTTTGGATTCATTGTATTTATTATTTACATATTGCAATATAACGATATTAAAAAGTATAAAAAAAATGCTTTAACAGCATTGATTGGTACTGATTTCCTGATCAAAGAAAAGGTTGAATTGAGATTGTATGGTCTTCCAGATTTTCTCATCTATGCAATAACACACAGATTTCCCTTCAATGGAACCTTTGATAATTCCGGTATTCTTAAGTTCTTTCAGATGTTGTGAAATCGTTGCCTGGGCCAATCCCAGCTCTTCCACCAAATCATTACAGATACAAGCTTTCTGATTAATGATATGCTGAAGAATGGCAATTCTTGCAGGATGTCCCAATACTTTAAATAATGCAGATAATCTGTTTTGTTCTTCTGTAAATATTTCGGTTTTAGTAAGTCCCATTTTTCATATTTATATATCGCAATATTACGATATGTTTTTTTCATGGACAAGAATTCTGAAAACTTTTTTCTTCTTCATCAAAATAGGACGAACTGTATGTCTACAATCCGCCCTATCCCCCAATAATTAATAATCAAAGTCTACTATTTCACTTTAGGATAAAGCTTATTTTTAAAATTTATAAAGTAGGTTTCTGTTTCTTTAAAGTCGTTGTTTTTCATAAACTTCACCACTGTATTCAGGTAAGTTTCTGAAGGAAGGAATTCTGTTCCTGCTCTGTCAGACAGTTTCCGGTAATCTGCTTCAAGCTGTCCTGGTTTTTTGGCAAGCTGTTTAATATCGGTTCTAAATCCTTTAAATACGAATTTCAATGCTTCATAATTTGCCGGGTAAGAAACAGTACCATGAACTTCACCTACAAAAAAGCGATGTTGGTAATATAATGAACCGTTTTGTTCAATAATTTTTTTAAAATCCTCGATAGCCTGAGTCATATCAGAATTCCAGTTTTTCTGCTGTTCTTCATTATCAGCCTGAGAAACATACAAGACTTTCTTTTTCGGAAATTCTTTATTTTTCTCCAGATATTCTTTCGTTTTGGAAATCATTATTTTATTGTCCCACCACAAACTTGGATCATTGGCTACATAAGCATTGAAGTATTCCGGATGGGTAAGAAGCGTATTGATCGCAAACAAACCACCGAAAGAGTGTCCCACCAGAACCGTATACTCCTGGATTCTATAGTTTTTGTTGATGAACGGTTTTACTTCTTCCTGAAGAAATCTCACAAAATTCTCACTTTCACCGCTCTCCGAGAAAAGCATAATATTTGGATTTACGGGACTTTTCTTCTGAGATTTTGTAGGAGTAAGATCTCTTGTTCTTTCCGTATTTTTAATTCCGATCACAATGCATTCCGGGATATCAGCATAAGGAGTTCTTGCGAGAAAATCGCTCATTCCTGTATAATACTCAAAATTGATTTCACCATCTAAAACGTAGATAACGGGATATTTTGCCGGGCTTATTGTATGATCATTGTAGGTTTTGGGAAGATGAATCCATATTTCTCTGTTTTCATTCAAAATCTTAGAAAACAAAGCATGCTTCTCTCCTATTACTATTTTTTCCTGGGCTCTTCCTGAGGTAAAAAATAATAACAGAATACATGAGAAAAATTTAAACCCGCTATTCATTATATCTTTCTTTTCGATGTGGACATTTTTATATTTACTTTTTTCGATGATTGATTTTCGCTAAGTAAAGATTGACGCTGGATATACGCAAAATCGCAAAAAGTGGTATTGGGTTTTTGAGTCTTAAGAAGTAAGAATTTGAAATTGATCAAATTTATGGATGCGTGTTAAAATCTAATTACTAAATATATTTACTTTGTTAAAAGTATTCGATTTTCCTACCTCTTAGAAAACGTTTTAATCCTTTTAGTGACCTTGCGTTGTCCAGCAATTAATTATTTTTTTTTAAATCTTTTTTATCTTGTGGAAATCATTTTTCCATTTGTATAATAAAGTTTGATGATGCAAAACTACATTATTTTTATTAATTCTAAATAAAAATATGATGAAAATCATGAAAGATTTATCTTCTAAAAGTCCATAAATAAAGGGTTCCCGAAGATCGAAAACCCTGATATATCTACTATTAGACTATTTTTTAAGTATTAAATTAATTTTAAAGAATTTATTGTATTATTAATGAAAACTTATTTTTATCATTCATTCTGAGGTTAGAAAACAATATTTCAAGGCCATTTTACAGTCCGAAAAAACATGAGTATCCAATAAAATAGTATACCTTTATTTGGAGATAAAAACCTATGTTAATTTTGTAGAGGTAAAGTTCTTTACACAATCGCAGCTACCATCATCGACATATAGTAGTTGGCACAATGTAACGCATTGATGAGTACTATTTCTTTATTGAGAATGGTTTCAAAGTGATCTGTTGTGGTAATTTGATATTCATAATTCATGGAACTCCATTTCATATGAGGCTTCATGACAAAAAGTTCTACACCCTGTTGGTCTGTAAGTACAAATGCTTCTTTGAATATTCCTCTGTGCTTAAAAAGATACCCTTCTTTGAGCCCATCAAAATAAGTCTGAATAACAATTTCACCATTCCAGTTCATACGGAATTTCAAAAATACTCTCTCCTGATCTTTCAATTCTATGGTCGTTCCCCAAAAACCTTTGGGCTCAATTTGAAACGTGTGACCTAAGGTTTCTAACTCAGCATTAAATGTAAACCAGCTTCTATAGGTAAGTTTCCCTATTAACTGATCATCTTTGGTTACTTCAAAAGATAAAGAATTACTGGATTTTGCGTAATATTCCGACATGGCTGTTTTTGTTATTATAGCTTTTATTTGTAACGCTCTAATTTATAAATATTTCCGCAAAAAATAAGATAATTTTAGGGGAACTCCTTATAATCTATCCAACTTTGCTATTGATAACTCCTTTTTCTTACCTTTTTGATTTCCAACGTTTATATATTTCATCTGAAATCATTTTGGATAGCTCATACAATTCTTTTTCAAGTTTTTGATCGGAAACCGTAAAAATACGGCTCGAACTAACAGTTAACAATACTTCATCTTTTCTGTCGATGGTAGTTCCAATAGTACAATAAACCAATGATCTCCAAGCACTTCCTCCGGAATAAACTTTTTCTTTATGTTTATTGATTTCGAAATTCCTGATACCATCCATGGGAAATGACTTGGTTGAAAAAACCGTCCGTTTTAACAAAAGCCTGTTGGCCTTCTTATCAATGATCAAAATGTTCTTTGCCGGCTGAATAAGTAACGAGATGCTCATTGTCAACTGATATAAAGTCAACAATGTCATAACGAATGTCGAGGCTATTGATTTGAAACTTTTAATCTCAAAGGTTTCCATTAAGAAAAAGTAAGTAACAGAGGAAAAAAACAGCCCCAAAGCAGCTGCAGTAAGGATATCAAACCAATGCTTAAAAGTTTTTCCGCGGTTAACAATCACTTTATCGGGAGTAGAAATAACAGTAAAATTGGCAATTTTCTTCATCAAAATAAAATGTTTAAGCGAATAGTATGTTGTGTGTTCCTTTTCGGACACTTCTGAAATGGTATTGACCTTTGTCAGCTGTCCTGTAAGGGTTGATAGATATTATTGAGCAATTATAGTAGGGATAGTAATAGCAAGGCATGCTAAGAACTGATAAAAAAAGAAGCATCATCTTTTTTGAATTTTAATAATTTTATCCTTGACCAGAACCAAATTAAAATAGGTATAAAAGAGACTCCGAAAGGAATTCGGAATTCTATAATATCTTTTTTTAAAGAAATACCCATTTTTATAACAAGCAACCAATTAAGGAAGGTATATGCTAGGATAAAACCTATTGCTATTAACAGAAATGATTTATAAATAATTTGTAGTTTATCTTTCATTTAATTCTTAATACATTCATATAAAACATTCAGGTCATTTGCATCTTTATCATCCAAATCATTTTCAAGAATAATTACCTTTTCAAGGATAAGGGCAAAATTTTGTCTGATTTCAAACATTTCCAGCCAGCTTCCTAAAATTCCTGCCAATACATGATCACCAAAAACATTAATAAGCCTGGAAAAATTGTGATTTTTAAAACTATAAAAATACAAATCACGAAAATGTAAAATACTCTCTCTCGTTTTTATATTTTTCCAGTTTTCAAGTAATTTCTCTATGTTAAAACCAGCTTTCCAGAGCATAATTATAATGGTATCAATATGAAGATCAGAAGATGGCAAAGGGTATATCGAGAGACAATGTTTGAAATATTCTGTTGAAAACTGATCCAACAGTTCAAATTCTTCTGTAGTCCATTGGAGTTTATCTAAGTGAATCAGACGTGAAAATGAGAGCTCCGCGGAATGTGATGGAAACTCAAATTGGCCAACCAAATCCAGATATCTTGGCAAAAAATGTTTCACTTCCTCAATTCTGGGTTTGTCTGTTTTTGCCCCATCATTGTATTCAGCTAGCAAATCTTTGGGAATCATTCTGACCTGAAATTCTGCTAATCTTTGTTCATCCTCTGCCGTCATACAACAGTCAGTACATATATCCAAAGGTCTTGTTGGATTGTATTTCGCAAAAACGTTGTAAGACTTATCAATGACTTCGGTTAACATATTTTCATGGCATTAGTTTAGTTTAAATCCAGATACCTGTTTTGTGACAACAGTCTATCTGTTCATTAAGTTTCAAAGGTACTTATTTCTAAAAAAAATGTCATTAAAAAACCCTCATAGATTTTGAAAATCTATGAGGGCTGATATATATATTCTTAGTCGAAATTACATCGTCTCCATTTTGAAGCTCATGCTTTCGATTACTTTTAGAATTGCTTCTACCGTATCCATTGAAGTTAAACAAGGAACACCGTTCTCTACACTCATCCTTCTGATCTGGAATCCGTCTCTTTCAGCCTGTTTTCCTTTTGTAGTGGTATTCACAACATACTGTACTTTTCCTTTCTGGATCAGATCGATAAGGTTTACACTTTCTTCTCCGATTTTGTATCCGATTTTGCAAGGAATTCCTTTTTCTTCGAAGAATTTCGCTGTTCCTTCTGTAGCCCAAATCCTGAATCCTACTTCATGGAATCTTGCGGCAAGAGCGGCTGCCTCATCTTTATGCTTATCTGCTACCGTGAACAGGATAGAACCGTGCATAGGAACTTTTCTTCCTGCTGCAACCAATCCTTTGTAAAGTGCTTTTTCAAGAGTGGTATCTTTCCCCATTACCTCTCCTGTAGACTTCATTTCCGGGCCTAAAGAGATATCAACTTTCGTTAGTTTAGAGAAAGAGAATACAGGAACTTTTACAAATACTCCTTCTTTGTTTGGAACCAATCCGTTTTCGTACCCTAAATCTTTCAGTTTTTGTCCAAGGATTGCCTTTGTTGCAAGGTTTGCCATTGGAACTTCTGTGATTTTGGATAAGAAAGGAACTGTTCTTGAAGAACGAGGGTTTACTTCGATCACATATACATTTCCTTCAAAAAGAACGTACTGGATATTCATTAATCCGATAACTTTTAATCCTTTTGCCAGTCTTTGTGTATAGTCTACCAAAGTATCAATCTCGCTCTGAGAGATATTTTGTGGAGGATATACTGCAATTGAGTCTCCGGAGTGAACTCCTGCTCTCTCGATGTGCTCCATAATCCCTGGAATCACTACAGTTTCACCATCACAGATGGCATCTACTTCAATCTCCTTTCCTACCATGTATTTGTCTACCAATACAGGGTGCTCAGGGCTTGCTTCTACTGCATTTTCCATGTAGTGAGCCAGTTCTGCTTCTGCGTATACAATTTCCATCGCTCTACCTCCAAGAACGTAGCTTGGACGTACCAATACCGGATATCCGATTTCGTTAGCGATTTTTATTGCTTCTTCTTTCGAAGTTGAAGTTCTTCCTTTTGGCTGAGGAATTCCTAATTCCTGAAGTGCTTTTTCAAATTTATCTCTGTTTTCAGCTCTGTCAAGATCCTCTAATGATGTTCCTAAGATCTGTACTCCGTGAGAAGCTAATTTATCGGCAAGGTTAATGGCAGTCTGTCCTCCGAACTGTACTACAACTCCTTTTGGTTTTTCAAGCTCGATGATGTTCATTACATCTTCTTCTGTAAGTGGCTCGAAGTATAGTTTGTCTGAGATAGAGAAGTCTGTGGAAACTGTTTCAGGGTTGTTGTTGATGATAATCGCTTCGTAACCCATTTCTTTGATCGCCCATACTGAGTGAACGGTTGCGTAGTCAAATTCAACTCCCTGTCCGATTCTGATAGGTCCTGAACCCAGTACGATGATTTTTTCTTTGTCTGAAACAACACTTTCGTTTTCTTCTTCGTAAGTTCCGTAGAAATAAGGGGTTTCAGATTCAAATTCAGCGGCGCAAGTGTCTACCATTTTGTAAACCGGCATGATTCCGTTTTCTTTTCTGAAGTTGAAAACCTCACGCTCTTTCACATCCCAAAGAACTGCGATGTTGATGTCTGCAAAACCTAATCTTTTAGCTTCAATTAGAGTTTCTTTGTCAAATTTGTTTTCAGCGATTACTTTTTCGAAGTCAACTAGTTTTTTAAGTTTCCAGATAAAGAATTTGTCGATTTTACTCCATTCTACAATCTGCTCCCAGTCGTAACCTCTTCTTAAAGCATCTCCGATGATGAATAATCTCTCATCATCACACACTCTGATTCTTCTTTCGATTTCTTCAGCAGTAAGGGCCTGAGCTTGTTTAGTTTTTAATCCTAAATGCTTGATTCCTGTTTCTAATGAACGGATTGCTTTCTGTAAAGACTCTTCAAGGTTTCTACCGATTGCCATTACTTCACCAGTTGCTTTCATCTGAGTGGAAAGTCTTCTGTCTGCCGTTTCGAATTTATCGAATGGGAATCTTGGGAATTTCGTTACTACATAGTCAAGAGCCGGCTCGAAACATGCATATGTTTTTCCTGTTACAGGATTCATGATTTCATCCAGCGTTAATCCTACCGCAATTTTTGCAGCGATTTTTGCAATCGGGTACCCTGTTGCCTTACTCGCTAATGCTGATGAACGGGAAACTCTAGGGTTTACCTCGATGATATAGTATTCGAATGAATGTGGATCTAAGGCTAACTGTACGTTACATCCCCCTTCAATTCCTAACGCTCTGATGATTTTCAGCGAAGCATTTCTCAGTAACTGATACTCTCTGTCTGAAAGCGTCTGAGAAGGTGCCACTACGATAGAGTCTCCTGTGTGAACTCCTACCGGGTCAATATTTTCCATGTTACAAACTACAATGGCATTGTCGTTTGCATCACGCATTACTTCGTATTCAATTTCTTTGAAACCTGCGATTGATTTTTCGATAAGACACTGGGTAACCGGGCTGTGCTTCAGTCCCAATTCAGCAATCTCTTTCAATTCTACTTCGTTGGAAGCGATACCTCCTCCGGTTCCTCCCATTGTAAAGGCAGGGCGAACAATGACAGGGTATCCGATATTATCAGCAAAAGCAAGTGCTCCTTCTACCGTATTTACGATATCAGATTCCGGTACCGGCTCATTCAGTTCTCTCATCAACTCACGGAAAAGGTCTCTGTCTTCTGCTCTGTTGATCGCAGAAAGCTTTGTTCCCAATACTTCCACTTTGCACTCTTCAAGAATTCCTGATTTTTCCAATTCCACCGCCATGTTAAGACCTGTTTGCCCTCCCAAAGTTGGTAATAATGCATCCGGACGTTCTTTTCTGATGATGTGGCTTACAAACTGTAATGAAATCGGCTCGATATATACTTTATCAGCGATTTCCACATCCGTCATGATCGTTGCAGGGTTTGAGTTGATCAGAATAACCTTGTAGCCTTCTTCTTTCAAAGACAGACAAGCCTGCGTTCCTGCGTAATCAAATTCAGCTGCCTGACCGATGATGATAGGTCCTGAACCGATTACTAAAATTGTTTTTATATCTGTACGTTTTGCCATTTTTCTTTTTTTAGATACAAGATGCTAGATGTCAGATTTCAGACTTCTAACATGGTGTTTTACTTTTTTAAATTAGATTTGAATGTATAAATCATTCTTTGAATTTCATTCAGATTTGATATTAAACTATTAACTTTTTCTACATCAAGTAAATTTAATTCTCTAGTTAAAATTAACTGTGTCTGCAACTCAAAAGAGGAAGCGTTTGCAATACCAAGAAAATGATAAAATTCTCTATCATTATTTCTTCCTGCCCCTTCTGCTATATTTGAAGGAATAGAGACTGCAGATCTTTTAATTTGAGAAATTAAACCAAACTTTTCATCTTTAGGTAATTCTGAGCAAATGATGTAAACCTGTTTTGCAAGTTCAATTGATTTTTGCCAAAAAACTAATTTTTCAAAATTGTGCATGATAGAGTCTGTTATCTGATGTCTAATATCTGAAATCTTCCTTACTTTTTAAAGTCCTCCATCATTTGAATGAACTCATCAAACAGGTAGTTTGCATCTTCTGGACCAGGGCTCGCTTCAGGGTGATACTGAACTGAGAAACAAGGGTGGATTTTGTGTTTTAATCCTTCGTTTGTTCTGTCATTCAGAGCGATGTGCGTTTCGATAAGGTCTGTTCCTTTTAAACTTTCCTGATCTACAGCGTATCCGTGATTTTGAGAAGTGATTGCTACTGTGTTTTTCTCCAGATCTAATACAGGATGGTTTCCTCCTCTGTGTCCGAATTTCAGTTTGAACGTTTTTGCTCCACAAGCAAGACCTATTAACTGATGTCCTAAACAAATTCCGAAGATGGGAACTTTTCCTAATAATCCTCTGATCATGTCTAAAGCGTGCGGTACATCTTCCGGGTCACCAGGACCGTTGGAAAGCATGATTCCGTCCGGGTTCATCAACAGGATATCTTCTGCTGTTGTATCCTGAGATACTACGATGATATCACAGTTTCTTTGAGACAACTCTCTGATGATTCCCAATTTTGCCCCGAAATCTACCAATACTACCTTGAAACCTCTGTTTGGGTTGGCATAAGGTGTTTTAGTAGAAACTTCTTCTACCTGATTGGTTGGGAAAGTCGTTGTTTTCAGCTCTGTAGCAACTGCAGCATCGTCAGCATCTGCATTTACGATTTTTCCTTTTACCACTCCGGAATTACGAAGAATCCTTGTTAATCTTCTTGTGTCAATTCCTGAAATTCCTGAAAGGTTTTTCTTTTTAAATAATTCATCTAAAGTAATCTGAGTACGGAAATTGGAAGGTAAATCGCAAAGTTCTTTTACGATAAGTCCTTTAATTGCCGGTTCGATACTTTCATAATCATCACGGTTAATACCATAATTCCCGATAAGCGGATAGGTCATACAAACTATCTGACCGCAGTAAGACGGGTCAGAGATCAATTCCTGATACCCTGTCATTCCGGTATTGAAAACTACTTCCCCTGCAGTTTCCAATTCTGCTCCGAAACCTTCTCCATGAAACACTTCACCGGACTCCAGTATTAATTTTTTCTTCATTTTTAAAAATTAGATTTTCTATTATTTTCTTTTTTGTACAATGTATTCGTAAATACTTTTTACATTTTACTTTTTTACAACTTATTTAAAGGTAAACCCTTTTTCTTCCAGCGCTTCTTTTAAAATCGCCATTCTCGCAAAAACACCGTTCTGCATTTGTTTGAAGACTCTTGATCTTTTGCATTCCACCAGGTCTGAATCAATTTCTACATCTCTGTTGATGGGTGCCGGGTGCATAATGATCGCTTCTTTTTTCATTCCCTGCTCTCTTTCTTTTGTCAACCCATATCTTTTATGGTACTCTGAAGCGGTAAAACTCATGGCTGCATCGTGTCTTTCATGTTGAATCCTTAATAACATCAGAACATCTACTTCTGCGATCAGTTCGTCAACTGACATATATGTTCCGTTGATCAAAGCTCCTTCGTCAAACCATTGCTCTGGTCCGGAGAAGTATACTTTTGCGCCCAGTCTTCTTAATGCTTCTGCGTTTGAGTTGGCAACACGGCTGTGTTTTACATCTCCTACGATCCCTACTTTTAATCCTTCGAATTTTCCAAACTCCTGATAGATGGTCATCAGATCCAGCATACATTGAGAAGGATGATTTCCTGTTCCGTCTCCGCCGTTGATTACCGGTATTTCAATATTTTTTAATTCTTCAAAATATCTGTCTTTTTTATCTCGAATCACCACCAGGTTTACCCCAAGGCTTTCGATAGTTCTCACTGTATCATAAAGACTCTCGCCTTTGTTTACCGAACTGTGTGATGCATCAAAAGGAACAACCTGTAATCCTAGTTTTCGTTCTGCAAGATCAAAGCTTGTCTTTGTTCTTGTACTGTCTTCGAAGAAAAGGTTTGAGCAAAAAACTTCTCCTTCAATTTTGGCAGTTTTACCATTTGCAAAAGCAAGTGCTTCTGTCAGTATACTGTTGATTCTCTCGGTGCTTAGTTCTGTAATCGTAAACATAATTCTTAATTTTTGAGCATAAAAAAAGCGAAGACAACAATCTTCGCTTAATAACAATAAATATCGTAAAGGGCGCTTTCGCCCGGTAAATCTAATGATATAAATGCTTTTTTATTCATTAGGTGCAAAGATACAACAATTTTATGAACCTACAAAAATTAAGTTTGAAATAAATTAAAAACTTTAGTATTTCCTTATTCTCATTTAAAATTAATATTTTTGTTACAACTCAAATTAGTTTATGGATTTAAAAGACAAAATGATTCTCAGTATTATTCAGGAAGACTCCACATTATCTGTTAAAGAAATTTCAGAAAAGATAGGTCTTACCTTTACTCCAACGTATGAACGCATCAAACAACTGGAGAAACAAGGGATCATTGAAAAATATGTAGGTCTTTTAAACCGTGAAAAACTGGGCCTGAATATCATCGTGTATTGTAATGTCCGTCTTAAAGAACAATCCAAGAAAGTATTGGAAACCTTTGAGGAAAACATTGGAAACTATGATGAAGTTCAGGAGATCACCAGCCTTTCCGGGGAATATGACTATATGTTGAAAATTATTGCAAAAGACATCAATTCTTATAATGAATTTGCGGTAAATGTGATTTCAAATCTTCCCAACATTGGGCAATATCACAGTTCTATAGTATTGCACGAGGTGAAAAAATCAACCAAGTTTAAAATTGACCTGGAATAGACCCTTTTACTTTTAACCACATTATTATCCAGGTTTCACTTGCTGAAAATCCTTGATTTTCTTGCGTACTAGAATAATATACATTATTATCGTTTTGCTTTAAGGCGTTAAGATTTTATCTCCGATAAAATGGTAGGCAGTAGATTTTCATAAAGTAACCTTAAAGTATTATCGACCTTAATGGTTCAATTTATCAATCATCAAATTCAAAGAACAAAATAGAATCCAGCCATTAAGATTGTTTAAGCAGGTAAGATTTATTAAGATTAAGGGGTTCACAAACGAATGCAAGGCAGAAAGCTAAAATAATTTTAGGTTCTACTGATTCTGCTTTAGTTACTCAATCTTAATGGCTTAGATTCTAACCCAATAATTTGTTTTTCAGTTTATTGAACTGATATTCTATTTTGTCCAAACAAAGATTTCCAATACTTCCCTGGTGAGTATGATTTAGATTTCCTGGTTCAAAATCGAATGCATTGTTTTCAATTTCCTGCCCTACTTTCACATAAGCATCACGGAAAGAACTTCCGTTTTTCACTTCTTCATTGATCTTTTCTACGCTGAACAGATATTTGTACTTTTCATCTTCAAGAATCCCGTCTTTTACCTGGATATTAGGTAAAGTATAACTCAGAATTTCAAGACATTCTTTTAAAGAATCTATCGCCGGGAAAAGGATTTCTTTAGTGAGCTGTACGTCTCTGTGGTATCCTGAAGGCAGGTTATTGGTGAGAAGAATCAGTTCATTCGGAAGTGACTGGATTCTGTTGCATCGTGCGCGAACCAGTTCAAAAATATCCGGATTCTTTTTGTGTGGCATAATGCTGCTTCCGGTTGTAAATTCCTTTGGAAAACTAATGAAATCAAAATTCTGACTCAAATACAGGCAAACATCATAAGCAAACTTCCCAAGTGTTCCCGCCAGTGTAGCCATTGCCATTGACAGCATTTTTTCCGACTTTCCGCGGGTCATCTGTGCATACACAGAGTTATAGTTCATCGACTGAAAGCCCAGATTATAAGTAGTGCTTTCACGGTTAATCGGGAATGAGGAACCATATCCTGCTGCAGACCCCAATGGGTTTTTGTTGATGATATTTTTTGTGGAAAATAGCATTTCAACATCATCTAAAAGAGCTTCGGCATAGGCTCCAAACCACAATCCGAAAGAAGAAGGCATTGCGATCTGAAGATGGGTATACCCCGGAAGTAAAACATTTTTATGCTGATCTGCCAACCGAATCAAGATCTGGAAAAACTCGTCTGTAAGTACTGTAATTTCACGGATCTCATCCAATAAATATAACTTGATATCCAGCAAAACCTGATCATTTCTTGATCTTGCGGTATGAATTTTCTTTCCTGTATCTCCTAATTTTTCAATTAAGATGGCTTCTACCTGAGAATGGATATCCTCAGCTTCTTTATCAATTTCAAAACTGCCATTTTCAATTTCATGTAAAACAGTATTTAAAACAGCTAACATCTGCTCTGATTCTTCGTGAGAAATAATACCGGTTTCTGCCAGCATTTTGCAGTGTGCCATTGAACCTTTGACATCATATTTTGCCAGACGTTCATCAAAGTCGAGATCTTTCCCGACGGTGAATGTATTCACTAATATATTGGTGGCAAGGTCGTCCTTCTGCCATATCTTTTTCATATTGATTCGATTTAAAATATTTGATTGGTTTTGACTTGCCCAGCAAGGCATTCCTTAATTTTTAACTATAAAAAAACATCTCCTCATTAAAAGTTTTTCTTTTTAATATTCTTTTTTGCATAAATCTTTATTAAAAATGTCAACTTTTCGCCTGCTGAGCGGAGTCAAAACATATATTGAGCTGGAAGTTTAAGATTGAAAGCAGAAAGCAAATTACAAACGATAAAACTCCCTGATTCCATCTTCGTCTTCCATTTTTATAACACTTTTTCCAAAATTCGGATATAGATATCAATCCCTTCTTCTATTTCATTGATATAGATGAATTCATCCGCAGTGTGAGAGCGCCTACTGTCTCCAGGTCCCATTTTCACAGAGGTGCATGGAATGATTGCCTGATCTGAAGAAGTTGGGGAACCATAAGTGGTCCTTCCTATTTCCAAGCCTGCTTTCACAAATGGATGATCCATTTCAATTTTTGAAGAATTCAACCTGAAAGATCTCGCCGTAAGGGTGGATTTCATTTGAGACTGAATCATTTCGAAGGCTTCTTTGTTGGAATATTCATCTGTTACTCTTACATCCAGTGTGAAGTTGCATGATTCGGGCACTACGTTATGCTGTACTCCGGCATGAATTCCTGAAAGGGTAATTTTAACATCTCCCAGATATTCCGATACTTTTGGAAATTTAAAGTCTAAAATATGCTGCAGATCCTGCATACATTTTACAATCGAATTATCGTCATTAGGATGAGCAGCATGAGAAGGAGTTCCCTTCATTTCCCCATCTATCACCAGCAGCCCTTTTTCTGCAATCGCCAGATTCATCTGCGTGGGTTCTCCTACAATGGCGAGTTCAATATTGGGAAGCTGTGGAAACAGGGCTTCAATTCCGTCAAAACCTGAAATCTCCTCCTCTGCCGTCAAAGCAATAACTAAATTATATTTTAAATCTTCTTTTTCATAGAAATGTAAAAACACCTGTGCCATAGAAACCAACGATGCTCCCGCATCATTACTTCCCAACCCGTACAATTTACCGTCTTTTTCAACAGGAACAAACGGATCAAGGGTGTAAGCTTTGTTCGGCTTCACAGTGTCATGATGCGTATTCAGCAAAACGGATGGTTTGAATACATCAAAGTTTTTATTGACTGCCCAAATGTTGTTTTTGAAACGTTTGGTCGGAATCTGGTGTTTGTTGAAGAAATTTTCAATTTCTACCGATGTATTGAATTCATCTTTGCTGAATGAAGGAATTTCAATCAGATTTTTAAGCAACTGCACGGCATTGTCTAGCAATTCTTCTTTATTATAAACAGATTTCTGTTCCTGCATGATGATTTTCTATATGGTTTTTAAGTTCGGTTTCTTTGATCAGAAACACTTTATTTACATTATTTTTTACTGCTCCAAGAGCATTTTCCAGTTTGGGCAATATCCCTTTGTGAAGTTTTCCCTGTTCTTTCAGTGCTGAAAACTCTTCTTCAGAAACACTTTTTATCACAGAATCCGGATCATTAATATCTTCTAAAACACCTTCTTTATCGAAACAATACAGTAGTTCCACTTCATATTTCTCTGATAAAGCCTGCGCCATCACAGAAGCAATGGTATCAGCATTGGTATTGAAGAGATTTCCCTTTTTGTCGTGCGTTATCGCCGAAAATACCGGAATGAGATCGAGTTTTATCAGTTTTGAAAGCAGTTTTTTATTAACACTTTTCTTACTGATATCACCTACAAATCCGAAATCTATTTCAGGATGCTCTCTTTTTTTAGCTTTAATCAGATTTCCGTCTGCTCCGGAGAACCCTATGGCATTACATTTCTTCTGCTGCAGCTTTTCAACAATATTCTTATTGATTCCTCCGGCGTATACCATTGTTACAATATCCAGCGTATCTTTATCGGTAATCCTCCTTCCATTGATCATTTTCTGTTCAATCCCCAGTTTATCAGCAAGCGTTGTAGCCAATTTCCCTCCTCCGTGTACAAGAATTTTCTTTTCCTGGATTTCAGAAAACTGTTCTAAGAATTGGTTTAATAATTCTTCATCATCAATTAAAGCTCCGCCAATTTTTATGATGTATAACTTTTCTTTCATTGTAAACTTTTGAGATATTTACCTCTTTTTATCCTTGTTAAAGTTTAAAAACCTTAACAAGAAACATTCTAGGCTTTTAATTCATCTAAAATTTCGCTGAACACAGCCTGCGCTGAGAAGATACGATTCTTTGCCTGCTGGTAAATGATAGAGTTTCCTCCATCCATTACCTCATCACTCAATTCCACATTACGACGAACGGGTAAACAGTGCATTACCTTTCCGTTATTGGTATTTTTCAATTTCTCATTGGTAAGCATCCAATTCTCTTTTACCTCCGGCATTTGTGCATAATCATCAAAAGACGACCAGTTTTTCACATAGATAAAATCTGCATCTTTTAATGCTTCATCTTGATCATGGATCACCTGTACATCTTTGGTAAAGTTTTTATCAAGATCATAGCCTTCAGGATTAGCAATAACGAAATCTACATCCATTTCCTGCATCCATTCTGCAAAAGAATTTCCTACGGCCTGAGCGATAGGCTTGATGTGAGGAGCCCAAGTTAATACAACTTTCGGCTTATGATCTTTTTTCCAGTTTTCTGTAATAGTAATACAGTCTGCCAAACTTTGTAAAGGGTGACGGGTTGCAGATTCCAAAGAGATAACCGGCACTTTAGCATGTTGCTCAAACTGACTTAAAATACTTTCGTTAATATCGTCTTCTTTGTTTTTCATTCCTGCGAAACAACGTACCGCAATGATATCGCAATATTGATTTAATACTTCTATCGCGTCTTTGATGTGCTCTACCGTATCTCCGTTCATTATGGCTCCATCAGCGAATTCCAGATTCCAGGCTTCCTGAGCAGCATTAAGGGTTAGAACATTTAATCCAAGATTTTGTGCAGCAATCTGGCTGCTTAAACGGGTTCTCAGACTGGAGTTTAAAAATACAAGTCCTATTGTTTTTCCTTTTCCTTTTTCAGTTTCTGAAAGAGGGTCAGCTTTGATCTGTAAAGCTTTTTTTATGATGTCCTGTAAGTTTTCTACATCACTTACAGAGGTGAATTTTTTCATTTTAAATTGATTTTAAAGATTTTTCTACACATTGATTGTTGATCTAAGCACAAAAGTTTTTACTAAAACACTTTATAACACTTAAGTTTTAAAAGTTGATTATTTTGAAAATATATAAGCTCACATAAGAAGAAAATCAAAGATTTTCGAAAACTTAAGTGCACTTCTTAAGCCTTTATTATTTTCTTAAATCACTTAAGTGTTTAAATTCTTTTGTGACTTTTGTGGTTTAAATTTTTCCAAGCACGGCTTTCAAAGCATTGATGAAAAGATCTGTTTCCTCTTTTTTGATATTCAGTGCAGGAAGAATCCTCAACACAGTCTTATCATTTGAGTTTCCCGTGAAAATATGATGATCAAAAAGTAGTTCTTTCCTTACTTCTGAACAGTCTCTATCGAGTTCTATTCCGATCATCAAACCTTTCCTTCGGATAGATTTGATATGTGGTAAATCTTTAATTTCATTTTCTATATACTCGCCCATTTGCTGAGCATTTTCAACAAGATTTTCATCTTTCATTACGTCCAAAACGGCAATGGCAGCAGCACAAGCAAGATGGTTTCCTCCGAATGTGGTTCCTAATAAACCGTTACTTGCTTCGAATTTAGGATGGATAAGAACTCCTCCGATTGGAAATCCGTTCCCCATTCCTTTTGCTGTTGTAATGATGTCTGCTTCAATCCCAAACTCCTGATGTGCAAAGAAATATCCGCTTCTTCCATATCCGGACTGTACTTCATCTAAAATAAGGACCGTGTTGTATTTTTCGCAGAGTTCTTTGATTTTAGACAAAAACTCAGCGGTTGGAATCATAATTCCTCCTACTCCCTGAATTCCTTCGATAATTACTGAAGATATCTCGTTTCCATGAATAGCAAAGGTTTCTTCAAGTTGCTTTACATCATTCCATTCTGATTTGATAAATCTTTCTGAAAAGTTAACCGGAGCAACGATTTTCGGATTATCCGTTACAGCAACAGCTGCTGATGTTCTTCCGTGGAAAGATCCCGAAAAGTAAAGAACCTTACTTTTTCCGTTATGAAAAGAAGCCAGTTTTAAAGCATTCTCATTGGCCTCAGCTCCTGAATTGCACAGGAAAAGATTATAATCTTCATGACCTGAAAGCTTCCCCAGTTTTTCTGCCAGCTCAGTCTGTAATTCATTCTGAACGGAATTGGAATAGAAAGAGATCCTTTCCAGCTGGTCTTTTAATTTATTTTGATAGTGCGGATGATTGTGCCCGATAGAAATCACTGCGTGTCCTCCGTAGAAATCTAGATATTGTTCTCCTTTATCATCCCAAAGAAATGATCCCTGAGCTTTTACCGGATTTATGTTGAATAATGGATATACGTTGAATAAATTCATTTTTGTTGCTAGTTGTTAGTTGGTTAGCTGATGGTTCAAAGTCTGCAGCTGTAAATTTATTCTTCACACTACTGCAACCTATCATCTACAACCTTCTACCTTATTAATAATTTAAAATGCTATCGGCTTTAGGTTTAATCCTGCATTTTCTTCCCAACCCATGGCAATATTCATGTTCTGTACTGCCTGACCTGAAGCTCCTTTTAACAAATTGTCAATCGCTGAGTGAATAACCGCTACATTTCCACTTTTTTCAATCTGAATCACACAGCGATTGGTATTGACAACCTGCTTTAAATCAATTGCTTTTTCACTTACCTTTACAAAAGGTTCATCTGCATAAAAATCCTGATACAATTGATAGATGTCAGAAATTCCTAAATCTGTTTTCACTGTAGAACTTGTAAAAATCCCTCTCGCAAAATCTCCTCTCCATGGTACAAAATTCAGGCTGACCTCTTTATGATTAAACAAAACTATATGTTTCAAAATCTCATCTACATGCTGATGGGTCAAAGTTTTATAGGCTGATATATTATCATTCCTCCACGTAAAATGTGTAGTAGCCTGCAAAGACTGCCCTGCACCTGTAGATCCTGTAATTCCTGTAGTAAAAACCTCATCCAGCAATCCTTTTTCCGCTAATGGTAAAAGTGCAAGCTGAATAGCTGTTGCAAAGCATCCAGGATTGGCAATACTTTTTGATCCTTCCAGTTGTTTTTTATTGATTTCAGGTAATCCGTAGATAAATTCTCTGTTTCCAAAATTTCCATCCAAACGGAAATCATTTCCCAGATCTATAACCAGCGTTTCTTCTTTAACAGGATTTTGCGTTAACCAATTCTGGCTTTCTTTGTGAGGAAGACACAGAAAAAGAACATCCACTTCTTCCGGCTGATCTGTTAAAACATTATCACAAACTGTCGCTAAATCCGGGTACAAGTCTGATATTTTTATACCCGAATTCGAACGACTATATAAAAAACTCAATGTCACATGGGGATGAAAAGCCAGCAAGCGTATCAACTCACTTCCTGTATAACCGTTTGCTCCTACAATTCCTACTGTTTTCTTCATATTGTAATGAATAGAACCATGTTCTATCTTTTGTTAAATCGCTCCTTTGGAACTAGTTGATATTTTGATTGATCTGGTGATATATATTTAAAGAATTGCTTACAATTTTTGTATATCCTTTTACATCATCTCCTGTCCATGCTCTGTTCGCTTCTCCATAGCTTCCGAATTTATCAGACATCAAATCATGATCGGATTCAATTCCGTTTAAGATAAATCTGTACGGATGAAGGGTTACAAAGACTTTTCCGCTTACTGTTTTCTGAGAATCCACTAAGAAAGACTCAATATTTCTCATTACAGGATCTAAGAAAAGTGCTTCATGAAGCCAGTTTCCATACCAGTCGGATAACTGAGATTTCATCATCTGCTGGTATTTTGACAACGTATGCTTTTCTAATAAGTGGTGAGCTTTAATGATTACTGAAGCTGCTGCAGCTTCAAATCCTACTCTTCCTTTAATTCCCACAATCGTATCTCCTACGTGAATATCACGTCCAATACCGTAAGCAGAAGCCAATTCTTCTATTTTCTGAATGGCATATACAGAGTGTTCAAAACTTTCTCCGTTCACAGAAATCACTTCTCCGTTTTTAAATTCAATCTCCAATTCTGAAGGCTGAGTTTCTTTCAATTGTGAAGGAAATGCTTCTTCAGGTAAATAATTTCTTGATGTCAACGTTTCTTTTCCTCCTACAGAAGTCCCCCAAAGACCTTTATTGACAGAATATTGAGCTTTATGGAACTCCATTTCATATCCGTGGTTCTTCAAAAATCTAATTTCTTCTTCACGGGATAACGCCATATCTCTGATCGGTGTAATGATTTCTACACTTGGGCACATTACCTGAAAGATCAGGTCAAAACGAACCTGGTCGTTTCCTGCGCCTGTACTTCCGTGAGCAATAGCATCTGCATTTACTTCTATGGCATATTTTGCAATTTCCTGCGCCTGGATCGTACGTTCTGCACTTACAGAAAGAGGATAGGTGTTGTTTTTCAGCACATTTCCGAAGATCAAATACTTCACACAAGAATTATAGTAGTCCTCCTGAGCATCTACGCACCTGTACTCTTTTACTCCAAGATTTAAAGCTTTTCTTTCTAATTCTTTTTCTTCTTCTTTTGAAAAACCTCCTGTATTTACAGTAACGGCGTACACATCATACCCTAGTGTTTCACTAAGATATTTAGCACAGTAGGAAGTATCTAAACCTCCGCTAAACGCTAAGATGACTTTCTTGTTCATTGTTATATTTAATTTCCGGCTGCTTATTAACAGCACCATTTACTTTATTATTCTCCGGAACGAAAAGCATTGCTGTACAAAGACAGTTTTTACGTTCCTTCATCATTAGAATTTCATAATTCACACAGTTCTTACAGCCATTCCAGAATTCTTCATCCTGAGTCAATTCAGAATAAATGACCGGTTTATATCCCAAATCGCTATTAATTTTCATAACCGCAAGACCTGTTGTAAGCCCAAATACTTTCGCATCCGGATATTTATCTCTAGATAACTGGAAAACCTTATGCTTAATTTGAGTCGCTACTCCCCCGTTCCTGAATTTCGGAGACACAATCAGTCCCGAATTAGCTACAAACTTCCCATGTGACCAGGTTTCTATATAACAGAAGCCTACCCATTCTCCATTTTCAGTGGCCACCACAGCATTGCCCTCTGAAATCTTCTTACTCAAATATTCGATGGAACGTTTTGCGATTCCCGTTCCTCTACGCTGTGCAGAATCATACATTTCCTGCTGTATTTCACTCACATACATTAGATGTTCGCATGAGGAAATTTCTATTTCCATTTATTTATCTAAATTTTTTGGCAAATTTAAAATATAATTTCTTTTAAAACCAAATAAAAAAGATATTTTTTTTGTTTAAAAAAATTACACAGGTAAAATTATCTTTAATCAAAAATGTATATTTGCTAATTTATTATATATTTGCTAAAATACTATAGTTATGGAAAATACATGCCCAAAATGTCACAGCAATAAAGTAGTAAAAAGCGGCATTGTAAATGAGAAACAACGCTTTCACTGTAAAAGCTGCAACTATTATTTTACCGTAAAAAAACTGGGAAAACAAATTGACGACTATTACGTAACAAAGGCACTACAACTCTACCTTGAAGGATTAAGCTATCGTGAAATAGAGCGTATTATAGGTGTTTCTCATGTTACAATCAGCTCATGGATCAAAAAATACAACATCACAAGACCTCCCCATTCGGAATTCCATCCGGTTTATAAAATACTAAAACAAAGTGAGCTCATTGAATACATTGCTCAAGAAGAAAATATTAAAAACTCAGGGATTATCATCACTCAATTTGCAGATAAGTATATGCTGATCAAATGGGAAAGATTTAAAAAATAATTAATTCCCGAAAGCAAAAAAAACAAATACAATCAACTAATTATCAATACATTAAATTTACAAATAAATTATAACTATATCATTAGCAATAATATATATTAAATTTTCATAAATAAATTATTAATTACAATTTGGCATTCACAAAAAACAACGCCAAAAATTGATAATTTATGAAGAAATTACTTACATTCATTGGAGTTGCCTTAATCAGCAGTTCTCTATACTCTCAAGGTTCTCCTGATTATGGCAGTGGATTAAAAGTAAACCTCAACCCTGAGGGAGACAAATTCATCAGATTTATTTTATGGGACCAGCTGTGGTTGAGAAACACTTCCATGAATCCGGGAAGTATGGTTGGCGGAGAACCCACCGACAACTCCTGGAGCATAGGAAACAGGAGATTGCGGGCCCTCACCTATGCTCAGATCTCTAAAAGATATATGATTCTTCTTCATTTTGGAATCAACAATCAAACCTTCATCAATGGGGGTGCTACAGGAACATCGGGAACAGGCGGTTACGGAAACGGAAAGAAAACACAATTGTTTTTTCATGATGCCTGGAATGAATATGCAGTGATTTTACCTGGAGAAGCGGGAAAATTCAGTTTATCTTTAGGGGCAGGGCTTCATTATTATATGGGATTATCCCGAATGACAATGGCCTCTACTCTCAATTTTCTTACGATAGATTCACCAGTTTTTTCATGGCCTTTGATTGACCACTCCGACCAATTTGCCAGACAGCTTGGAATGTTTGCCAAAGGAAAATATGGTAAACTTGAATACCGTTTCAGTCTCAACAAACCTTTCGCAACAGATTTAACACCGGTAAACGTTACCGATCCTTCAAAAGCAGTTGCTGTAGACAATAACGGAAATCCTAGCTTTTCAAAAGCCGGTTATGTTGAATATCAATTCCTTGATGAAGAATCCAATACACTTCCTTTTAAAGTAGGTTCTTATCTGGGGACTAAAAAAGTATTCAACATCGGAGCAGGCTTCTATCATCAGGCAGATGGCACCAGAACGTCTGTTAATTCCAATATTGAAAAGCACGACATCAGTCTTTTTGCTGTAGATGCATTTGCAGACATTCCGCTGGGAGAAGCAAAAAATAAAATGGCCGTTTCGGCGTATGCAGGATATTATAACTACAATTTCGGCCCGAACTATGTAAGAAATCTGGGAACCATGAACATTGCAGCATCCGACCCTAATTTTATCGGCAATAAAGCAATCGCAGGCCCAGGAAATCTACAGCCTACCATCGGAACAGGTAATATTATCTACGCCCAGGCAGGATTGCTATTACCCAGCCAGGCCGAAAAGCCGAAAATAAGAATACAGCCTTTTGCCGCTTACACTCATAAAAACTTTGAAGCATTTGACAAATCATCATCACAGTTTGATATTGGCGCAAACTGGTTTATAGATGGCCATCATGCAAAAATAACGACTCAATATTCAACAAGACCGGTTTATACAAGTCCTACAGAAAGTCCATCTTCAAAAGGGGAATTTATTGTACAGTTTCAAATTTATCTATAAAAAAGCATAACATTTCAGCGAATGAATTAACTACTATTCCACAAACATCAAAACTAATCAATATGAGCGAAAATCATCACGAAAGCTACGAAAATATGACCGATAAGCAGAAAAACCGCACAATTTGGAGCGTTATTACTGCTTCATCACTCGGAACTCTGATAGAATGGTACGACTTCTATATTTTTGGAAGTTTAGCCATCGTATTGGCCACCAAATTCTTTCCTGCAGATAATCCTACTGCTGCATTTTTGTCTACGCTGGCTACTTTTGCTGCCGGATTTGTTGTAAGACCTTTCGGAGCGTTATTTTTCGGAAGATTGGGAGATATTATCGGGAGAAAATACACCTTCCTTGTCACTTTATTAATCATGGGCTTCTCTACGTTTCTTATTGGATGTATTCCCAGCTATGAAACGATTGGTTTTATGGCTCCTGTTTTAGTTTTAATTTTAAGACTATTGCAGGGATTAGCTCTTGGAGGTGAATACGGAGGTGCAGCCACTTATGTCGCAGAATACGCACAACCTCACAGAAGAGGTTACTGGACTTCCTGGATCCAGACAACGGCAACTGCAGGACTTTTTATCTCCCTGATTGTCATTCTGGTCACCAAAAATTCTCTTTCTCATGACGAATTTGATAACTGGGGATGGAGAGTTCCTTTCTGGATTTCTATTTTAATGGTGGGAGTTTCTTACATCATCAGAAAAAATATGAAGGAATCTCCTCTCTTTGCAAAAGCTAAAAGTGAAGGAAAAACGTCTAAAAATCCTTTAAAAGAAAGTTTTGGAAACAAATACAATTTCAAATTTGTTCTTCTTGCCTTGTTTGGAGCTGCCATGGGACAAGGGGTCATCTGGTATACCGGTCAATTCTACGCAATGAGCTTCCTGCAAAAAGTAATGAATGTAGAATCAGCACAGGTAGATTCTCTGATGGCAACCGCTCTTTTCCTGGGAACACCTTTCTTTGTATTCTTTGGATGGCTTTCGGACAAAATTGGACGAAAAGCTGTAATGATGACAGGAATGCTGGTTGCAATTTTAGCCTACCGCCCTATTTATGACAGCATGTTTAAAAGTGTAAATCTGGAAAATAAAACAATTGCCGCCAATGGAATTTCAGAGAAAAGAACAGCTAAGATTCATAATAGCATTACAACAGACAGCCTTGTTACTTTTCATCATGAAGCTCTCTATACAGACGGAACGTTAATCAAAAAAGACAGCATTGTTCACTGGTCTCCTACAGAACCTGCTATGAAAGACGGAAAGCCCGAAGAAGCAAAAGTTTCCCAAAGTGTTACCCTCAGCGACAATACGAAATGGTATCTTGTATTCCTAGTATTTATTCAGGTTATATTTGTAACAATGGTGTATGGACCTATTGCCGCGTTCCTGGTTGAAATGTTCCCGGTGAGAATACGTTACACCTCTATGTCTTTACCTTATCACATTGGAAATGGGGTATTTGGAGGATTATTACCTGCTGTGGCCACCTATCTAGTTACCACAGGAAAAGAAGCCGGCCATGCGACATGGTATCTTGAAGGACTTTGGTATCCTATTGGAGTTGCTGCAGTGTGTTTAATCATTGGATTGATTTATCTTAAAAATAAGAACAATAATCTTCACGATTAAGCATTCAATCACTTAATTTTTTATTAATTTTAAAACAACTAAAATGAACGGACTAAAAAAAATATTAGGTATACTCTGGATCGCCGTAGCGGTGATTGTAGGATATTTCGGAACTACGGTTTTGGGAATTCCAAAGATTACTTCAGGAAAACAGGAAGATCTGGTTTTCGGCATCATCATTTTGTTTGTACTGATGCCCATTATCTCTGGTGGAATGGCTATTTTCGGATATTATGCCTTAACAGGAGAATATTCTGACGACAAAATATAATTTAAAAAAATTGATGATTGATGAACGGATGACATCATAGCTCTCGTTCATCAATTATCTTTTACTGATCATCATTTATGAAAAAAAGACACGAACAAAAACTGATCATCTTAAGCATCGGGCTCATGATTGCTTTCAGCATTCCTATATCTCTTCTTTTCAACAGTGACAAAGAAGTTTTGGGCTATCCTATGATCCTGGTTTACCTGTTCGCTGTATGGATGTTCTCTATTGTGGTTTCATTAGTAATTGTAAAAAGATACGATGAGTAGTGTTTCATTATTTTTTGTAGTCTTGTTCTATCTGGCTCTTCTGTTCTTAGTTGCCCATCTGGCAGAGAAGAAAAGAAGTAAAATTTGGATCAACAATCCCTACATTTACGCACTCTCTCTTGCTGTATACTGTACAGCCTGGACGTATTACGGAAGTATTGGAGTGGCTGCCACCAGCGGATTAGATTATCTGACGATATACATTGGTCCCATCATGATTATTCCTGCGTGGATCTACATCAATACGAGAATTGTAAGAATTTCGAGAGTTAATAAAATCAGTAGTCTGGCCGATTTTATTTCTTTACGATACGGAAACAGCAGAAGCCTGAGCGCCATCATAACGATAGTCTGCCTTTTAGCTATTGTTCCCTATATTGGACTTCAGATAAAAGCGATCTCCGAAACTTTTCACCTGGTAACAGAAACCCCGATGTCGCAGGACATCCTCACAGATAATGCAACATTCGTGGTTATTCTGATTGCCTTATTTTCTTCGTATTACGGAACCAGATATGTTGATGCTTCAGAAAAACGTTTAGGAATTATTTCCGCCATTGCCTTAGAAAGCTTTTTGAAACTTTTCTTTATCATTATTTTAGGTCTTTTTGTGATATATTATGTATTTGACGGCTTTTCCGACATTTACCAAAAAGCCAGTCATTTTAAGGATTTCAAAGCTAAAAACACCTTCAACGGAATTGAAGGCGCTATGAACTGGATGGTACTTTGTATGATTTCAGCCACGGCAATCTGCATTCTTCCCAGACAATTTCACACTGCCATTATTGAAAACAGACAGGAAAAACATATCAAAACTGCCGTTTGGTTTTTCCCCCTTTATCTTTTAATTTTCACTCTATTTATATTTCCGATTGCCTGGGGAGGAAGATTGATTTTTGACGGACAAAAAGTAAATCCGGAGTTCTACTCAATTCTCATTCCACAACATTTTGGCAACACCCTGATTACTGTATTGGTATTTCTTGGTGGATTAAGCTCATGCATTTCGATGATCATTATCTCTGCCATCACCCTATCCATCATGCTTTCCAATAACCTCATCATTCCTTACGGATTGCTTGGGAAGCTCAAATCTGAAAATGAAGAACAAAACACCAGAAGCATTACCAATATCAGAAAGTTCAGCATTTTTGCTCTGATTATCATGGCTTTTGCTTTTTACAAATATTTTATCCTGAAAACCTCTCTGGATTCTGTTGGTTTAATTTCTTTTGTAGTAATTGCCCAATTAGCTCCTGCTTTTTTTGGAGCAATATTCTGGAGACGGGGAAGCTACAAAGGTGCTCTTACAGGACTTGCTGCCGGACTTGCCATCTGTTATTTCGGATTGATTATTCCACAGTATTATTTCTCGTATAATCAGGAATTGAAGGGCGCTCTTAGAGAAATGTACAATGCCTTCGGATTCTTTTCAATATCTTATCTGGATAGGATTCCACAGATCTTTTTCTGGTCTATTCTAGTGAACACCAGTTTATTCACGATTGTTTCAGTAAGTATCAAAGGAAATTATCGTGAAAGAAACTTCGCCGAACTGTATGTAGATATCGATAAATACATTCAAAATCATGAAAATGCTTTTATCTGGCGCGGAACAGCTTATATTTCCGACATTCAGAATATTTTGGAAAGATTTTTAGGAAAAAATAAGACCGAACAGGCCCTAAGGATATTCAATTTAAAATACAATATCGATTCTAAAACCGAAACTGCCGATTCAAGGTTTATCAAATTTTCAGAAAACCTTCTAGCAGGCAGAATAGGAACCGCTTCTGCTAAAATCTTAATTGAAGGCGTAACAAAAGAGGATAAAATTTCATTAAAAGAAGTTTTAAATATTCTTGAAGAATCAAAAGAAAACATCACTCTTAATAAAAAGCTCACAGAACAGTCCGAAGAACTGCAAAAGCTTTCCGATGACCTGCGAACCGCCAACGAGAGTCTTATTATTAAAGATCGCCAAAAGGATGATTTCCTGGATTCGGTAGCGCATGAATTGAGAACCCCAATCACTGCCATTCGTTCTGCCGGGGAAATTTTAGCAGATGATGATGACATTCCTTTCGAAATAAAACAGGAATTTTTAAATAACATTATCACGGAGTCCGACAGATTGAGCGAGATTATTAATGATATTCTTTACCTTGACAAGCTTCAACATGGTGAAATTTCATTAAATATTCAGCCCTACAATATTATTGAAACTTATAAAAAGGCATTAAGCCCCATTCTTCATCTCATACAGCAGAAAAACATTCATTTAAGCGAAGTTGATCTGTTGAATCAATTCGTTTTTGATTATGATGAAGCAAGAATGATCCAATTATTCCAGAATATTTGGGGAAATGCGCTGAAATTTACAGACGAACAGGGAACTATACAAACGAAATTATTTGAAAAAGATAAACATCTGATCATTACCATTTTCAATACCGGGAAACATATTCCGGATGAAGATCTTGAAATGATCTTTGACAAATTTTATCAATCCCGAAATCAGAATATTTTAAAACCTACAGGAAGCGGACTGGGACTGGCAATTTCCAAGAAAATTGTACAAGCCCATGGAGGAAGCATAAAAGCCGAAAACAGCGGGCTGGGTGTTACCTTCACGATCAGCATTCCTAAAAAAATTATACAAGAAACCAAGAATGAAGTTGAACATCATTAAAAACGAACTATGAAAAAGATAATTATTGCGGATGACGAACACAAAATATTAATGTCACTGGAATACAGCTTTAAGAAAAACGGCTACGATGTCTATATTGCAAGAGACGGGACGGAAGTTCTTGAGTTTCTGAAGACCATGGTTCCCGATATAATCCTCCTCGATATTATGATGCCCAATCTTGATGGATATAGCACTTTGGACATTATAAGACAGGACGAAAAACTGAAGGACACCAAAGTTATCTTTTTGAGTGCCAAAAACAATCCACGGGATATTGAAAAAGGGTTGGAAATGGGAGCTGATGCTTATGTCACCAAACCTTATTCCATCAAAAAACTGATGCAGCAGATTGAAGAGATGTTTTAAAGCGAAGCTTCGCAATTTACCCTTGTCAAGGTAAAAAAATCAAACACACGACTATTGATATGAATACCGAAATTTTATTTAAACAAAGCATAGAAAACAAAGAAGATTTCTGGAAAGAACAAGCCGGACAAATACAATGGTTTGAGTTTCCGGAAAAAATTCTTTCTACAGATGAAAATGACTACCCTCAATGGTTTGCCGACGGACAGCTCAATATGTGCTATTTATGTATTGACAAACACATTGAAGACGGTTTTGGAGATCAGATTGCTATTGTTTATGATTCTCCTGTAACGCAACAGAAGAAAACGTATACTTTCAGTCAGGCAAAAGAAGAAATTTCAAAATTCGCGGGCGGATTACAATCGTTGGGACTGCAAAAAGGAGACACCGCTGTTATTTATATGCCTATGATTCCCCAGACACTGTTTGCGATGCTGGCCTGTGCAAGAATTGGAGTAATACATAATGTTGTTTTCGGAGGTTTTGCACCTCATGAGTTGGTCGTAAGAATTGACGACTGCAAGCCCAAAGTACTCATCACCGCGACTGCAGGAATAGAAATCGCCAAAAGAATCCCCTATCTTCCTTTAGTAGAAAAAGCGATTGAACTTGCGCAGGATAAAGTAGATCATATTGTTGTTTATAACAGAAAGCTTGTTGACAATCAACACGAAATGTTTGAAGGATTAATTGACTATGAAGAATTAGTTGAAAAATCTAAACCTGTTGACTGTGTTTCTATACCATCTACCCACCCACTCTATTTGTTATACACATCAGGAACTACCGGAAAGCCAAAAGGAATTGTTCGAGACACCGGAGGATACGCCACAGCGCTGAAGTTTTCTATGAAATACATCTACGGAGTGGAACCCGGAGAAACCTACTGGGCAGCATCAGATTTCGGATGGGCTGTAGGACACAGCTTTTCCGTTTACGGACCGTTGATCAACAGAAATACCACCATCATTTTTGAAGGAAAACCCATTATGACTCCAGATGCGGGAACGTTTTGGAGAATTATTTCAGAATATAAAGTTTCAGTGATGTTCACTGCTCCTACTGCCATCAGAGCCATAAAAAAAGAAGATCCTAACGGTGAACTGGTTAAAAAATACGATTTGTCTCATTTCAGAAAACAGTTTCTGGCAGGTGAACGATGCGACGTAGCCACCTTGGACTGGTTTGCAGAACATATTGGAGTTCCTGCAATTGATCATTGGTGGCAGACAGAATCCGGCTGGCCAATGCTTGGGCTTATGACCTTTAACGATGAGTATACCATCAAAAGAGCTTCAGCAGGGAAACCCATCCCCGGATATGATATTAAAATCTTCGACGAAAATGGATTGGAACTCGATCCACACCATGAAGGCTATCTCGTTATCAAATTACCGCTTCCTCCAGGAGCGATGCTAGGAATCTGGAAAGACCATGAGCGTTTTCAAAACAGTTATCTGTCCCAGTACAATGGTTATTATTTTTCAGGAGACGGAGCGATACAGGATGAAGACGGTTATATTTTCATTACCGGAAGAGTTGATGACGTGATCAATGTTGCAGGCCACAGGCTTTCCACTTCTGAAATGGAAGAAATTGTTTCTTCTCACCCTGATGTTGCAGAATGTGCTGTGGTAGGAGTAGATGATGATTTAAAAGGACAGGTTCCTTTCGCCACCGTTGTTTTGAAAAATGGTTCTGCGATTTCTGAAGAAGACGTTGAAAAAGATATTATTCAGATGGTTCGCAACAAAATCGGGGCGGTAGCTTTTCTGAAAAATGCAATGGTTGTGAAACGCTTACCCAAAACAAGATCAGGAAAAATTTTAAGAAAACTCATCAGAACCCTATTAGATGGGAAAGATTTTCAGATTCCTTCCACTATTGATGACGAAAAAATCATCGAAGAAATTCAGCAAAAAATCAATGAATATAGGGCTTAAACGGGAAATTAAACATAAATTTAAAATATAATAAATTCAAATTTCAAAAAACGAAAGGGATATGAGAAATTACTTAATAGAAGATTTACCACAGTATTTCGAAGACTATAAAAAATCCATCAAGAATCCTAAAAAATTCTGGGATAAGGTTGCAGATCAAAACTTTGTGTGGTATCAAAGATGGAGCAAGGTTGTTAAGTACGATATGAATGAAGCCAAGATCACCTGGTTCAAAAATGCCAAACTCAATATTACCAAAAACTGTATAGACAGACACCTTGCCGTAAGAGGTGACAAAACAGCCATCATTTGGGAGCCCAACGACCCGAAAGAAGAGGCTCAGCATATTTCCTACAACGAATTATATACAAGAGTCAACAAAACAGCCAATGTTTTAAGAGAGATGGGAATTGAAAAAGGAGACAGAGTATGCATCTATCTCCCTATGATTCCTGAACTGGCTATTACCATGCTTGCCTGTGCTAAACTGGGAGCCGTTCACTCTGTTATTTTTGCTGGATTTTCCGCCTCTGCAGTCGCCTCAAGAGTGAATGACTGTGAAGCTAAAATGGTTATCACCTCAGACGGAAGCTATCGTGGAAACAAAGTTTTAGACCTGAAAACCATCGTAGATGAAGCTTTGGAAAAAACACCGACTATTGAAAAAGTATTGGTGGTAAAAAGAACGCATAACGAGATCAAAATGAAAGAAGGAAGAGATTTCTGGCTGGCTGATCTCTATGAAAAAGCGTCTCCCGACTTTGTCACAATGATCATGGATTCTGAAGACCCCCTTTTTATCCTTTATACTTCCGGCTCTACCGGAAAACCAAAAGGAATGCTTCACACCTGTGCCGGTTATATGGTGTATACAGCCTATACATTCAAAAATGTATTCAACTATAAAGAGAATGATATTTACTGGTGCACCGCTGATATCGGATGGATCACAGGACATTCCTATATTCTGTATGGTCCGTTATTAAATGGAGCTACCACTGTTATTTTCGAAGGCGTTCCTACTTATCCGGAACCGGACCGTTTTTGGGAAGTTATTGAAAAACATAAAATTACTCAATTCTATACAGCACCAACAGCCATCCGTTCCTTAGCAAAAGAAAGTGCAGAATGGGTAGATAAACATGATTTGAGTAGCTTAAAAGTAATTGGTTCCGTAGGAGAGCCTATCAACGATGAAGCATGGCATTGGTTCAACGATCATGTGGGAAAAAAGAAATGTCCGATCGTGGACACCTGGTGGCAGACAGAAACAGGAGGTATCATGATTTCGCCACTACCTTTTGTTACACCAACCAAACCTACTTACGCTACTTTGCCTCTACCAGGGATACAGCCTGTTTTGATGGATGATAAGCGTAACGAAATTACAGGTAATCAGGTAACGGGTAATCTTTGTATCCGTTTTCCATGGCCAGGCATTGCGAGAACCATCTGGGGAGATCACCAGCGATATAAAGAGACTTACTTCACGGCATTCCCTGGGAAATATTTCACGGGAGATGGTGCTTTGAGAGACGAAGTAGGCTATTATAGAATTACAGGGCGTGTAGATGATGTTATCATTGTTTCCGGGCACAATCTGGGAACTGCTCCTATTGAAGACAGTATCAACCAGCATCCTGCTGTAGCAGAATCGGCTATTGTTGGTTATCCTCATGACATTAAAGGAAATGCTCTTTATGGATATGTCATGCTTAAAGAAATTGGGGAAGGCCGTGATAAAGACAACCTTAAAAAGGAAATCAACCAGCTTATTGCAGATCAGATAGGCCCTATTGCAAAACTGGATAAAATTCAGTTTGTATCCGGACTTCCGAAAACACGTTCAGGAAAAATCATGCGTAGAATATTGAGAAAAATTGCAGAAGGTGACTTCAGTAACTTCGGAGATATCAGCACGTTATTGAATCCGGAAATTGTTGAGGAAATTAAGAACGAAAAAATTTAAGCTATTTTTAATTAACCCTAAAAAGAGAGGCAGTTCCCACGAGTTCTGTCTCTCTTTTTTTATAATTATTAACTAAAATTCCACTTTTTTCCGTAAGATCCCCGTAATAATCAGGCAGGAAAGTCCCACAACAATTTATCTACAGAAAATTAGAGTTAAATACATTTCATCATAGATCATTCTTTTATAGAAGAGCTATTCAGAAGATTGGAATACATCAATTGCTCTTATTTCAATTTTACCAAATTGACAAAATTAAACACGCGTTCAATAAATATTATCAAACAATCACCCGTTATTATACAAATGAAATGTTAATTAACAAACTTTACCGACAGAAAACACAATAAAATAGGAAAATAATGACTACCTTTAGTCATAACTTTAAACCAATTAACTATGTCAAATATACTAGCGGGGCTATTCGAGCACCACAGCGATTACAAAAAGCTTGAAAGTGATCTGGAAAACTCAGGTTTTGCCAATTCAGATTATGTGATATACCTTTGTGACAACGGTACTTCTCAATACTTGGCCAGTGTTACGGTAAAAGATAACGATCAGGTTGAAAATGCCAGAAGTATCTTCCATCAAAATGCTGCTTTAAAAGCATACTTATTTGAAGGAATGAATGTGAAAGAAACCAACTATGATACCATTAAAAAGTACATAGACGCAAGAAACAGGGCAGAAATACACAACAGTCCTGATGTAAAAATCAAAACATCCAGTGATGGTATGAATTCAGAAGTAAAATTCTAACCGCACTAAAACTTATACTCAAAAATCCGTAGAACGTTCTGCGGATTTTTTATGTTTGAAAAAAGCAAAAATTTTCGTATTTTCGTCTAATTATAGGCATTAGCACAAATGAGTTACGACTTAGAACAAGAGAACAAGGAGATCCTTGCAAGATATAAGGATCTGATTTCGAATACATACAGAACTTTGGATGAGGAAAATAACAAACTTATCCGAAAGGCATTTGATATTGCTTTAGATGCCCATAAAGATCAAAGGAGAAAATCTGGAGAACCCTACATCTACCACCCTATTGCGGTTGCCAAAATTGTAGCGACGGAGATTGGTTTGGGGGCAACGTCTATTGCCTGCGCCCTGTTGCATGACGTCATCGAAGATTCAGATTATACCTACGAAGATCTCAAGAAAATCTTCGGACAGAAGATTGCCAACATCGTGAATGGGCTCACCAAGATTTCTATCATGAATCATCAGAATATTTCTGTACAGTCTGAAAACTACAGAAAACTTCTGCTGACCTTATCTGAGGATTTCAGAGTTATCCTGATCAAGATTGCAGACCGTCTTCATAATATGAGGACGCTGGAAAGCATGGCTCCTGACAAACAGAAAAAGATCGCTTCAGAAACAGTTTATATCTACGCTCCAATGGCACACCGTCTTGGTTTGTACAACATCAAATCTGAGCTGGAAGATCTATCATTGAAATACAACAGTCCTGAAGTATACAACGAAATCACGGAAAAATTGGAGCTTGCCAAAGAAAGCCGTGAAAGATATATTGAAGAATTTAAGACCGAAGTATCTGAAAAACTTCGTGAAGAAGGATTGAATTTTAAGATCAAGGGACGTGCAAAGGCGATTTCTTCTATCTACAGAAAAATGCTGAAACAAGGAGTTTCCTTTGAAGAAGTTTTTGATAATTATGCGATCAGAATTATTTATAAATCCGATGCTAAAAATGAAAAATTTCTCGCCTGGAAAATCTATTCCATTGTTACAGATGTTTACCACAGTAACCCGTCAAGAATGCGTGACTGGATCACTCAGCCCCGTTCTACAGGTTACGAAAGTCTCCACTTAACCGTTCTGGGCCCTGATAAAAAATGGATCGAAGTACAGATTCGTTCCGAAAGGATGGACGAAATTGCCGAAAAAGGGGTGGCAGCACACTACAAATACAAAGAAGGCTACAAGCAAAGTTCTGATGACAGGAATTTCGAAAAATGGGTAACAGAAATCCGTGAAGTTCTTGAGCAGCAACAGAACCTTTCCACGTCTGAATTGTTAGATAATATTAAGCTCAATTTGTATTCGAAGGAAGTATTTGTCTTTACTCCGAAAGGGGAAATTAAAATTCTCCCTACCAATGCAACTGCTTTAGATTTTGCGTTTTCGGTTCACTCCGATTTAGGTATGAAATGTCTGGGCGCAAAAATCAATGGAAAACTGGTGCCTATTTCCTACGTTCTTCAAAATGGAGATCAGGTTGATATTCTTTCCTCTCAGAATCAGAAGCCTAAATCTGACTGGCTGGAATTTGTGGTGACCTCAAAGGCAAAGTCAAAGATCAAAAGTTATCTAAACTCTCAGAAAAACCAATTGGTAGAAGAAGGGAAAGAAACTTTACAGAGAAAACTCCGTCATGCGAAAATTAATTTCAATGATGAAGAAGTGAATAAACTTCAGAAGTTTTTCAATTTAAAATCATCTCAGGAGCTGTTCCTAAAATTCCAGAGCAATGAGCTGGATGCAAGCAGTCTGAGAAAATACATAGAAAGTAAAAACGTTTTCAATAATTTACTTTCCAGATTCAGAAAATCCCCAACGAAGAATACGCATTTCGAAGAGCCTAAAGAGCAAAATCTCGACATGATCGTCTTCGGAAAAGATGAGGAAAAACTGAATTATACCTATGCAAAATGCTGTACAGTAATTCCTGGAGACAAAATCTTCGGATTTATTACGATTTCAGATGGAATCAAAGTACACAGCGACAACTGTCCTAATGCCATTAACCTTAGAGCACAGTATGACTATCGTGTCATTCCTGCCAAATGGGTAAATGCTGAAAGCTTCAAAAATAGAGTCAAAATCGAGATTGAAGGATTAGACAGAATGGGTATGATCAACGATATTACCACCGTCATCAGTGGAAGTATGGGAATGGATATGAAAAGCATGTCTATTGAATCCAACAACGGCGTTTTCACCGGAAACATCAACTTGGAAGTAAAAAATAAAGGTCAGCTTGAAGAGACCTTCAAAAAACTTAAAAGTATTAATGGCGTTTCAAGAGTGAGGCGATTACAATCTTAAACATGAATTTATCTCTTTATTTTAAAAAATTTTTCAACAACAGCCAGTCTTCAGGAATTATCCTTATTTTCTGTGTGCTCGTTTCATTATTCATTGCCAATTCATCTGTTGCTGAAAGTTTTCAACGGTTTTTAGATCAGCAGGTTGGCACTCACCTTTTCGGGTTGGAATATCCTGTCAGCATATGGATCAATGACGGATTAATGGCTGTGTTTTTCCTGTTGGTAGGACTTGAAATAAAGAGAGAACTTGTAGAAGGAGAACTGTCTTCGTTCAAAAATGCCTCCCTGCCTATCTTTGCAGCAGTGGGAGGAATGCTTGTACCGGCTGTAATTTACACCCTTTTTAACGCTGGTACAGAATACGGCAACGGATGGGGAATTCCTATGGCTACCGACATTGCCTTTTCACTCGCCATCATCTCTATGCTGGGGAAGAAAATTCCGAACTCTATTAAAATATTTTTGGCGGCTTTGGCAATTGTAGATGACCTGGGAGCTATACTTGTGATTGCGATCTTCTATACGGAACAGATTCATTGGACTTATCTTTTACTGTCATTTGGAGTTACGGCGCTATTGTTTCTTTTGAATTTTTTAAAAGTCACAAAAATCATATTTTACCTTATTCCGGGGCTATTTTTATGGTATTTCCTTCATCATTCCGGGATTCATGCCACAATAGCTGGTGTTTTGCTGGCGTTTTCTATTCCAACCAATGCATCCAATGTAGAAATTTCTCCTTTAGAAAAGCTGGAACATAGGCTTCATATTCCTGTAAGTTTTATGATCATGCCTATCTTTGCTCTTACCAATACCAATATTACTTTTTCCAATGATATGGTAGCGGGAGTTACCAGTACGTTGGGGCTAGGAATTATCTGCGGTTTGATATTAGGTAAGCTGATTGGAATTAATCTATTTTCTTTAATCGCTATTAAATTAAAGCTCAGTTCTCTGCCTCAAAACAGCAACTGGACCCAAATGATTGGCGTAGGTCTACTGGCCGGAATTGGGTTTACCATGTCTATCTTTATTGCGCTATTGTCATTTAAAGAAGAAGTTCTTATTCAGGACGAAGCTAAGTTTGCTATTCTTATTGCTTCCTTTATCGCCGCTATTTTGGGATATATGATTTTAAGTATAAGTTCCAAAGGAAATAGTGAACCGGAGGAGGATTAATCTTTCTTCAGGTCACTCAATTTTCTGCGGTGTTCTTCATTGTTGTCAAAATCCGGTTCCGCAATCTGATGATATTGAGTAGTTTCTTTCTCTATTTCGTCTGAAAGAAGTTTTTCTATTCTGAGTTTTCGGATAGCCATATTCAATTCATTTCCGAATAGAAGAAGATATACGTTCACATTTACCCAGACCATCAGTAAAATCATACTTCCGATGGAGCCGTAAAGAACGTTATAACGGGCGATATCTTTTACATAAATAGCGAAGATATAAGTCGTAACCAAAAACAGGACAGTCGTTAAAATTGCTCCGGGCACCGCCTGTCTGAATCTGGTAATCTTTACCGTTCCCAACCAATAAAATAAAGTCAGAAGAATAAAATAAAACAACGGAAACGACACAAAACCAATGATACTGGAAAGGTTGTCTACCAGCCAGGTAATGTCGTAGGCAGGGGTAAAAAGTTTCATAACAACTTCCACATAATACACCCCGAAAAGCGTTAAAAAGACAATGGTAATAAATCCTATTGTAATAAAGAATGAAAGGATAAACTCCTTCACATCACTTAGCTTTTCTGCTGTATTTTCATTAAATCCATTGATCAGGGAAAAAGTACCGTTAGTAGCAAAAACAAGAGCCAGAACAATCGTAAGATTACTGATCCCTTTCATATTGGGAATAATATTGTTTTCAATATATCCTCTTACATCACCTTCCATATTCGAAGGAAAAACATTATGCATTAGTACATCAAAAATATAGAACTGCAATTTATCATAATGCGGCATATAAGGAAGTACCGAAAGCAAAAACAAAATAAATGGAAATAAACTGATGGTAAAGCTCCAGGAAATAGCAGCGGCTTTACGTCCTATTTTCCCTTTGAAAATCCCCGAGATATAGATCTGAAACATCTGCCAAAGCGATATTCCCAAAACAGGAATATGAATGCTATCAAAAAAATCTTGAATCTTCAAAATAAAATTAGGAACCTTTACACCCATCTATTTGTTTGTTTAATACAAATGTAGGGGAATTAAATTAAATAGGGAAAAGATAGGTGGGAGATGTTAGGGAGTTTGAATATGAGTGCGCTTGAGGGGGGCAAAAACAGTTCCCACCCCATGCTCTACAACTAGCAACCAGCCACTAATACCCCACATCCCGAAATCCACACTCAAAACTTGACCTTTACCCTTTGAAATCCTATCTTTGTATTCTGAAACTTCTTATAAATGCGCATCAGTTTACTTTGTATCGGAAAAACAGACGACAAGGAAATCACTTCTTTAATCAATTATTATCTCAACAGGTTACCTAAACACTGGAATTTTGAAATTACAGAAATTCCTGATGTTAAGAATGCTAAAAACCTGTCTTCAGATCTCCTTAAAAAGGAAGAATCTAAGTTATTTCTGAATCATATTGACAAAAATGATCTCGTTGTGATTCTTGATGAAAAAGGAAAACAGTTTACGAGCCGTGAGTTTTCTCAAAAAATTGACACGTGGATGAATTCTTCTGTTAAAAAAGTACATATCCTTATTGGAGGAGCTTATGGTTTTTCAGAAGAAATGTACAGCAGAGCCAACGAAAAGATGTCTTTATCTAAAATGACATTTACCCATCAGATGATCCGTTTGTTTATCGTTGAGCAACTGTATCGGGCTGATCAGATTCTACAGGGAAAACCTTATCATAATGACTAAAGAAACCTTCTGCTTCCAGAAGGTTTCTTTTTTATTGTATACGTTTATTATTTTGAGTATAGCGGTAAATCAATATTTTATATTTTCAAACCGATCTGTCTTTTCGCCTCTCCTACCACAAAAGCCACAGAATTAGCAATATTAAAGCTTCGGATGAGTTTTGACATCGGAATGGTCAAATGGTTTTCAAAACGGTCTAAAACCTCTTTGCTCAACCCTACACTCTCCTTTCCGAATACCAGCCAGTCTCCATCCTGAAAATCTGTCTCCAGGTACGATTTTTCAGCATGTGAGCTCATTAAAAAAACCCGTGACATATCAGGAATCTTTTCAATCCACTCTTCAACGTTGGCATATTCGGTAACATCAAGATGAACCCAGTAATCTAAACCGGAGCGCTTCAGGTTTTTATCGTTAATGATAAATCCAAAGGGATGAATCAAGTGCAGCTTACATTCTGTACCGACACATAATCTTCCGATATTTCCTGTATTATTGGGTATTTCGGGTTCTACAAGAACAACATTCAACATTTTTATGAGTTTTAAAACATTTATACTAAGTTGTTACTTAGCATGGGTATTGATGATCAGAGCATTTTTCCATAAAACGTTTCACTTCATCAGCAAAACATATTATTTAAAAACTATCAATTATTTCTTTATGCATTTGGCGTAATATTCTATCAAAACAGCTTTCTCATAGCCTAACGCGACGGCTTTATCCAGGTTTTCACAAGCTTCTTTAGATTTAGCCGTTTCGAACAGGATCAAGGCTTTACTTACATATGATGGTGCAAATTTAGTATCAATAGATATTGCTTTATTAATGTCCGTAAGAGCTTCTTTATATTTTTTCATTTTAAAATAAACATCTCCGCGACCGTTGTACAACAATGATTCCGGTTTCTCAGCAATAAGCTTGTTGTAGTCTTTTAAGGCTCCATCAAGATCTCCGCTATTTTTCTTTAGATTGGCAAGTCCTGTTTTGGCGAAAATATTATCTGGTGCAAATGTAAGAATCTGATTAAGATCTTTCATAGCAAGATCTGTTTTTCCCTGGCTGTCATAAATCTTGGAACGCGTAAGATACAAATCAGGGTTTTCTGCATTCACTTTAAGCCCTTTTTCTACGTATTCCAATGCTTTGGCCTTATTTCCTTTCTGGCTGTACAGAGAAGCAAGATTTGCATATACGGACACCGACATTGGGTTTGCCTTTAAAGCTGATTCGTAAGATTTAAAAGCAAGAGCCGTTTTTCCCAGCCTCCTTTGAGAAGTTCCCAGGTAATCGTAATATTCAGATTGAAATTTCTGGATTTGTTCTTTTTCTGCCAGTTTAAGATATTGCTCTTCGGCGCATTTATAATCGGCCTTATTGAAACATTCTTCTGCCAGTTTTTTGTCTTGAGCTTTAGCGTTGGATAGGAAACAAATAAATGCTGCAAGTAATAAAGATTTTTTCATGAGTTTATAGTTTGCTTGTTGATCACTTTCTTGGCGAGTGCACCAAATACCACTCCCAATAAAGATCCAACAAACGCTCCCACCAAAATATCAATTGGAAAATGCACTCCTAAATATATTCGGCTGTAGGATACTACTATAGCCCACACAAATATAGCATAAGGAAACCATTTTAGCTTATTTTTCAGCAAAATACTTAAAAAAGAAGCCAAAAAGAAAGTGTTGGAAGCATGTGCGGAATAAAAACCGTACTGCCCACCACATTTTACAATCCTCATATGATGCTCCAGTGTAGGATCGTGACAGGGTCTTAGCCTTGCCACACCATATTTGAAGACACTAGCCAACTGATCTGAAACCGTTGCCCCAAGTGCCAAAAATATAAGAATAAAAACTAAAGATCTTAGTTTGTAATTTTTGTATAAAAAATAAAGGAATATAATATACAGGGGAACCCAGATCCATGTACTGGAAATCAACATCCAGAACTGATCAAAAGAAGAGTCTCCCAAATTATTAAGGTAAAGAAATACCTTTTTATCTTCCTGAATGAGTTCCTCCATACCCTATTATCTGCTTACAGGTCCTTCGTGAGTGTCGTCTTCTGAAGGTTTTAGTTTTGGAGGTTCATTGGTTGCAGCCGGCTCTGTCAGAATATCTTTTTGGATATCGTTCATAGGATTAAAATCCTTGGCAGCATCTTTTACCTTTTCAATTTCACGTTTGATTTCAGATACAGGGTTATCTGTTTCTTTCATAATCTCCGTTTTGATATCTTCTACAGCCCCACGCATTTTTCTAACACCTGCCCCTAGGTCACGTGCGATCTGAGGAAGTTTATCCGGTCCGAATAATACAACGATTGCAATGGCAATGAGTGCCATTTCTCCAATGCTTAATTCCATTCTGTAAAATTACGAAAGATTATACATTTATTTGAGATAAAGTAAAAATTTAAACAAATTTTAAGAATTTTATTCCGTGAAGTAAACAATGCCCACCGGTAATTATATCCTTAATTTTATAGAGGATTAATTTTCTGCTCTTTTTTCAGAGCTTCAATTGCATTTTCTTTGAGTCCGAAAGTATTGGTGAGAATTTCAAACAATTGGGTCTCATTTTTTATAGAAACCGATTCTTTTATTCCATCGTTGGAACGTATGTTCAGGGTGTGATCTGCATACGTATAACGAGCATTGGGATCTACTTTTGAAAGAACTAGATTTTTCCTGAAATTGGACTCCGGATGGGTAGACAAATACCAATTGGCAATTTCCAGATCGAGAGGCTCTACAAATTCCAGCCTAAAACGATAAATAGGAAGCCATTTTTCTTTCCATGTCCAAAGGATATAGACTTCTTCATTTCTGGAAACTTTAAATAAACCGTTGGGAGTTTGTTGCTGGTTTTCTTCATTCAGTAAAATTGGAGCAGTGAGAGTTGCTGTACCAAAACCGCAGTCTGTAATATATTTTTCTCCATTATAATCTACAATGAGTAATAAATGTGTCTGTGCAGCACTGCTGTTTTCGTCTCTTTTCCAGACTACCCTTCCCAGCTGTAATTTAACTTTGAATCCCAGATATTGTAACACTTCGCTTAAAAGAAGGTTTTGCTCATAGCAATATCCTCCTCTGCCATCAGTAACCAATTTTTTAAAAACATTTTCCGGATCTAAGGAAGGGACAACACCTGTATAGGAATCAATATTTTCAAAGGGAATGTATTGGGGATGTAGCTGATGTATTTTAGATAATGTTTCCCAATCAGCTTTAGCTTCACCTGAATAATGGATACGGTTCAGGTATTGTTTTAATTTCAGCTCATCCATACGATCAATTTTAAGAAGATAACTTCATTACAATTTACATAAAATTACCACAGGAAAGCAAAAAATAAGGTTAAGATTTATATTCACCTTAACCTTATCTATTTTAATCCTTAATGGATCTTATTACAACTTTCTTTTTTTCTGAAAAGCAGAGTAAGTCACCACCACACTGATTGCCATTAAGATGAATGCCAAAAAGAACGGTGCTCCTGAAAACTTAAACGGCGCTTCATCATGAGTGAAAAAGTAAAACAGGTTCGTCATCATCGGAGGTCCGATAATAGAGGTCGCACTCATTAAACTCGTTAATGCTCCCTGAAGTTCACCCTGTTCATTGGAAGGAACACTTTTCGTAATAACGGACTGTAATGCCGGCCCACAGATTCCTCCTAAGCAATAAGGAACTAAAAATACAAACATCATCCATCCCTCTGAAGCAAACGCAAACAACAGCATTCCTACGGCATAGAAAGCAAGTCCGTAATAGATGCTTTTCTGCTCTCCAAGTCTGGGAGTTGTCCATCGGATAAGTCCTCCTTGTACAAGCCCTACTAATAATCCTACAACACCTAAGGAGATTCCCACCATTCTTTCTGTCCAATTGAACTTGTACATGGTAAAGAAACTCCAGTTACTTTGTACGGCATGGCCTGCAATATAGATCAGTATTAATGAAACAATCAATCCTGAAATTTCCGGGTGCTTCCCTAAAAACTTGAATGAACCAATAGGATTGGCTCGTTTCCAGTCAAATTCTCTTCTTTTACCTTTATCTAAACTTTCGGGTAGAATAAAGTATCCATAAAGGAAATTAAGCAGACAAAGTCCTGCTGCAGCATAAAAGGGTACTCGGGCCCCATAATGTCCCAAGACACCACCCACAACTGGCCCAATGATGAATCCAAGGCCGAATGCAGCCCCAATCAGGCCAAAGTTTTTGGCACGGTCTTCATCAGTAGAGATATCGGCGATATAGGCACTGGCTGTGGTGACACTTGCCCCAGTAATTCCTGCAATAATTCGTCCTAAAAACAGCCACCAAATTGTGGGAGCTAATGCCAGGAAAATATAATCTACAGCGAATCCGAAAAGTGAGATCAGAATGATAGGTCGTCGCCCATATTTATCACTTAGATTTCCTACCAGCGGTGAAAATATAAATTGTGTAAATGCGTAAGCAAATCCTAACCAGCCTCCATATTTTGCGGCTTCGCTGATGTCTGCATGAATAAGTTCCTCAATAAGTTTAGGAACTACGGGAATGATGATTCCCCATCCTGTAATATCAATCAGTAAAGTAATAAATATAAAGCCAATAGCCGCTTTTTTCTTTGAATTTTCCATGATGGTGCAAAATTAATCAAATCTGAAAAATAATGATTCTAAATTATGAAGAGTTAATGTAAATCTGAAAAGAAGAATCTGAAGTGAATAGACTGTTTTTCTTTTCAAAGGTCATAAAAAAGGCCGTTTCTTTCGAAACGGCCTTTCCTAATTTATTGTAGTTCGTATTACTTTGAAGCAAGTACTTCTTTATCAGAAGTAGTTTTTCCGTGTACTTCATCTTCTTTTCCTGTTTTCAGGAAGTCATAAGCAATTGCTGATGCAATAAAGATGGACGAATAAGTACCGAATCCAATACCGATTAACATCGCAAACATAAATCCTCTCAGGTTGTCTCCACCGAAAATGAAGATTGCCAAGATTACCAGGATCGTAGTAAATGAGGTGTTGAATGTTCTACCCAATGTACTTGAAATAGAGTCATCAAATAAACCTGCCAATGTTAATGATTTTTTCTCTTTCAGATATTCTCTAATTCTGTCGAAGATAATTACCGTATCGTTGATTGAATAACCTAGTACTGTAAGAATCGCAGCGATGAAATCCTGATTGATCTCCATGTTGAACGGCATAAATTTATGAAGCAATGAATATGCTCCTAAGATAATAACCGCATCGTGGAATAGAGCAGCAACCGCTCCTAAAGAGAACTGCCATTTTCTAAATCTCACCAAGATATAGATGAAAATACCCGCTAATGCTGCCACTACAGCAAGAATACCGTGAGTTTTGATATCGTCTGCAACAGTAGGTCCCACTTTCTCAGAAGAAATGATTCCTGCGTGATCTTTATCTGCAGATTTAAACTCAGCTATCGTCATATTTCCAGGTAAGCTGGATTTTAATCCTTCGTATAGTTTCTGCTCAACAGTTTGGTCAGCTTTCAAGGATTCGTCTTCGATAAGGTAATCTGTAGAGATTTTCAACTGCTTGTCGTTTCCGAAAGTTTTAGCTTCTACAGAAGAGTTTTTACCATCTTCAGTCTGGAATACTTTTATCAACTTAGCTTCAACATCTTCAGCGTTTACAGCCTTATCAAATCTTACCACATAGTTTCTTCCTCCTGTAAAGTCGATCCCGTATTTAAATCCGTGGATTGCAATAGAGGCAACACATACAATTGTTAAGATACCAGAAACGATATAAGCATATTTTCTTTTTCCAATGAAATCGATCCAAGTGTTTCTGAAAAGATTTTTTGTAGCTCCTGTCCAAACAGAAAGGTGTTTTCCTTTGTTTAATCTTGAGAAGATCATTACTCTTGAAATCAATACCGAAGTAAAGAATGTCATCAAGATACCGATTCCTAATGTTAATGCGAAACCTTTGATAGGCCCTGTTCCGAAAAGGAATAACACACCTGCTGTTAACAATGTCGTTAAGTGACCATCAACAATTGCATTTAATGCGTGTTTGAAACCGTCTTTGTATGCTTCAAGAATACTTTTTCCTGCGAAAAGTTCTTCTTTGGTTCTTTCATAGATAATTACGTTCGTATCTACCGCCATGGCCATTGTAAGTACAATACCTGCGATACCAGGAAGCGTAAGTGTAGCGTCTACGGAATCCATAATTCCGAAAATGTAGAACAAGTTGATGATCATTGCAATTACTGCATAAACACCTGCTCCACCGTAGTAGAAAATGATATACCCAATAATTAATAAGAATGCGATACCAAATGAAAGAACACCAGCATCAATAGACTCTTGTCCTAATGAAGGACCTACAACTGTAGCCTGAACTACTTTTGCACCTGCTGGTAATTTACCTGCTCCTAATACGTCTACCAATTCTTTAGCTTCTTCCTGAGAGAAGTTACCGGAGATCTGTGTTCTACCGTTAGGAATAGCACCTACAACATTCGGCGCTGTGTATACTCTACCGTCAAGTGTTACAGCAACTGGCTTCCCTACATTCTTCTCAGTTAATGTTTTCCATTCTTTTGCTCCTTTAGAGTCCATCTGCATATCTACTACCACTCTGCTCAACTCATCATAGCTGATGTTTGCGGTTTCAACAGCACCATCTACCGGAGCTTTTTGGTTGATGTTACCTCTGATAGCGTACAATACTAAACTTTCAGTATCAGTAGCTTCAGGCTTGTAACCCCACATAAACTGTGTATATTTAATGTTAGCCGGACGTAAAGACTGACCTACTTTGCTGTTTAAGATTTTGTTTACAGCTGCAGTATCAGATAGTTTTACGTTAGCAACACCATTTGTTCTTAATTTGTCAAGATGTAAAAGATTCATGAAGTTCACATTCTTTGCTACTCCCATAGAATCTCCCTTTGCAGCAACCATAGTTGTCAAAGTCTGGAAATAAGGCGCAATTTCAGGAACCTGCTGTACTTCCCAGAACTGAAGTTTTGCAGAAGTCTGAAGCATTTTCTTCACTTTATCGATGTCCTTCATACCAGGCATTTCCACAGAAATTCTAGCAGTACCAGGAACTCTCTGAACGTTTGGCTGCACAGCACCCATTTTATCAATTCTCGTTCTGATTACCTCAAAAGCTGTTCCTACAGATGCATCAATTTTTCTTTTAACAATGCTTTTTACCTGCTCATCAGGCGTGTTGTACTTTACCTCAGTAAGAGTGGTATTTCCGAAGATTTCCGGATCTGCCAACTTCAGGTTGGTACCTTTAGCTTTGTTTACTACATCGAATTGCTCAAAGAAATTATCAATGTAAGCTTTTGTAGAATTCTTCTGTGCTTCATCAGTTTTGTTTAAAGCCTCGATAAGAACAGGGTTTGTAGAATAATTGGTTAAATCATTCACAAGATCTCTTTGGTTGATTTCCAAAAGAACGTTGATCCCTCCTTTCAAGTCAAGACCAAGTTTCATTTCCTTGTCTTTGGCTTTAGTGTAATAAAGTTTTGTGAATCCTAGATTCAAAGTATCCTTAGAAAGTTTTGCAATTTCTTTCTGATACTTCTCCGGATTGTCTCCTGCAATAGCAGTTGCCTGCTTTTCAATTTTGCTGGCGTACCATGTTGGTAATAGCTCGTTTAAGCAAATCAACCCTAGTACAATAGCGACAATTGTAATAAGTCCTTTTCCTTGCATTTTGTTATAACTACGTTAAATTAAGTCGGCAAATATAATGATTTTCTTGTATTTTATGAATTTTTGGCAACAGAAATGGTTTATTTTCAGATATATTGGTATTCTGATTTCGATTTAAGATTCAACAATTTTTCTATAATATCATAATGAAGTTTTCAAAATCCGATTGGTATAAAATTTTCATACATAATTCAACACACTAATCATCAAGATATTATGAAAAAACTACTTTTTACCATTAGTATTTTTTCTTCCTTAATTGTTAATTCTCAAAGCATTAATTTGGAAGAATTTGTTACGGGGCTTACCAGTCCTGTAGAGATTACGAACGCTAATGACAGCAGGCTTTTTGTTGTCCAGCAGAACGGTATCATTAAAATTATTCAACCCAACGGGACAATTAACACGACTAATTTTCTGAATATTGGTTCGAAAATTGTTTTTGGCGGCGAAAGAGGTCTTTTGGGACTTGCGTTTCATCCACAATACTCTACCAACGGGTATTTTTTTGTGTATTACAACAACCCTTCAGGAAACATTACTGTTGCCAGATACAGTGTAAGCTCCACCGATCCTAACGTAGCTGATCCTGCCTCCGAAAAAATACTTCTGAACATCCCCAAGCCATTCGATAATCACAATGGAGGAAGCATTCATTTTGCTCCTGACGGAAAATTATGGATCATTACCGGAGATGGAGGAAGCGGAAATGACCCGAACAATAATGCCCAAAACAAAAATTCTTTCCTCGGAAAAATGTTAAGAATAGATGTGGACGCTACAGGTCCTTACAATATTCCTCCAGACAATCCTTTTGCAGGAGCAGGTGTAGATGGTTTGGACGAGATATGGGCATACGGCTTACGAAATGCATGGAAATTTTCCTTTGATCTTACTACCGGAAATGCCATGATTGCAGATGTGGGACAGGGCGCTATAGAAGAAATCAATAAAATGCCTATTACACAGGCCGGTTTAAACTATGGCTGGCGCTGCTATGAAGGAAATACCCCCAACATTACTGGCGGTTGTGCGGCACAGTCTACGATGACATTTCCTGTTGCGGTATATGATCATTCAGGGGGAAAATGTTCCATTACAGGAGGATATGTTTACCGGGGAACACAATATCCGGCACTTCAGGGAAAATATTTCTTTGCAGATTACTGCTCTACCCAAATCGGGATACTGGATTCTAATAATGCTATCACATGGACTTCTGCTTACAGTGGGAATAATTTTTCAACCTTTGGGCAGGATTATCAGAAAGAATTATATGTAGCAGCCGTAAACAGCGGAAAAATCTTTAAAATATCAACAGGCACTTTAAGCACTCAGGAAAATACATTAACGAGTATTAAAGTTTACCCTAATCCTGCCTCAAAAGAGATTTTTATTGATGGAATTAAAGATAAAAAAGCAACACTGGAAATCATTAGTGCAGAAGGAAGAAAAGTACTGGAAACAGATCAGATTATTAATGGAAAAGGAATTAATATTTCCGGAATTCCAGCAGGAGTTTATTATATTAATTTAAAATCCGGGGAACTGAAATCCTATAGTCAAAAATTAATCATCAAATAAAACCGGTGTAAACGGAGCGCTAAGTTTTTTAAAATTCTGTAAAAAGAACTCAATAAAAAAGCGGTTCAAAACTGAACCGCTTTTATTTTATATTGTCATTGAGAAAATCCTCGTTTCCGGTTTATTTCTCATCATTCTCAAGTCAAAAACCATGGCAACATTTCTGGTGAATGCTCTTCCGGCTTCGGTAATTTTCACTTCCGTTCCATTGATCTCCACCAATCCGTCATTTTCCATTTCTTTCAGCATATCCAATGCGTTTTCAAGTTCAGGGAAAGAATTGTTTACATCGAATTTGGTTTCAAGCTGGCACATCAGGTTCAGAATATGTCTTCTCACCGTTAAGTCTTCTTCATTCAGAATATGTCCTTTTACTACAGGAATCTGACCTTCTTCCACCATCTTTTGATATTCTTCCACCGTTTTCACATTCTGTGCAAAAGCATACCATGAATCTGAAATAGCAGACATTCCAAGTCCTACCATCAGTTGGGTATTGCTTGAAGTATATCCCATGAAATTTCTGTGCAGTTTTTTATGAATCAAAGATTGGTACAGATCATCATGTTCTAAAGAGAAATGATCCATTCCCACCTCGATATATCCTAAATCCTGAAGCAGTTTTTTACCATCTTCGTACAGACGGCGTTTTTCTTCTCCACTTGGCAAATCATTTTCATCAAACCCTCTCTGTCCTACTCCTTTCACCCATGGAACGTGTGCGTAAGAATAAAAAGCTAATCGATCCGGCTTCAGCTCCATTGTTTTTCGGATCGTATGCTCCATCGCTTCCCAAGTCTGATGAGGAAGTCCAAAAACAAGATCATGGCTGATTCCTCTATATCCAATTTCCTTTGCCCATTCTGTCACATTTTTAACGTTTTCGAACGGCTGGATTCTGTTGATGGCTTTCTGTACTTTCGGATCGTAATCCTGAACCCCAAAGCTTACTCTTCTGAAACCAAGATCATATAAAGTCTGAAGATGCTCTCTTGTCGTATTATTGGGATGGCCTTCGAAAGAAAACTCAGGATGTTCTGCAATATCTACGGATGAAAAAATCCCCTCCAGCAATGTTCTTAAATTTTCAGGCGAGAAAAACGTAGGAGTACCGCCTCCAAGATGTAATTCTTTTAATTTCGGTTTTTCATTGAAAAGCTCTAGATAAAGTTTCCACTCTTTTAAAACACTTTCCAGATAAGGTACTTCAACACTATGCTGTTTGGTAATACGCTTATGGCAGGCACAGAATGTACACAACGCCTCGCAGAAAGGCAAATGGATGTAAATAGAAATTCCCTCCTCTGCATTACTTTCATGAAAAGACCTGATTACACTTTCCTTCCATCCTTCCGGTGAAAATGTTGTTTCATCCCAATAAGGAACGGTAGGATAAGAGGTGTAACGTGGCCCGGGAATATTATACTTATCTATTAAAGAGTTCATTTTGAAAATTAAAATTTTAGGGTGTGGAATGTAACTGTATTAAATTCCATCCTACAAAATTAACCATTAGTTATGAATTTTAGCCTATGAATTATATTAGGTTCTATTTTATAATGAGTCTAAATACGTATGATCAGCCTTTTGCAAAATAGTGATAAATTCTATTCCTGATATTTAAAATTTTAATGTCATGACCGCTATTCTATCTTTTCCTGCAAAAACGACATGATTGCCATCGATCCATTGACAAACAAAAAAACCTTTTTCATCCGAAATTTTCTTCCAGGTCTTTCCGAAATCTGAAGAATAGCTGACATGCTGATCACCTACCGCAATAATCTCCTTCCCTTTTGAACCGGGTTTTATTTTAACACAGGTCGTATATCCTGCATTCTGTCCTGAAGCCTGAATCTGCCAGGTTTCTCCAGCATCGTAGGTTGTTGCAATATTGTTGATATTGGCCTCCTGTTTGGTATAATCTCCTCCTACGGCTATTCCAAAACGATCGTCATAAAAATCGATAGAATACATTCCCTGAGAAGATTCTCCCTGAATAAAAGGAGTATTGAAAATCTCAAACTTTTCATCTTTTAGATTCATTCTTAAGATTCTCGAAGCTTTCCCTCCTGTTGCAACCCAAAGATATTTTTTAGAGGATGAAATATTGGTATTACTGGCAGCAAAAGCAGCTTCACCTTGGTTTAGTTTTATATTGTTCTCAAAGAAGCTCCACTCTCCATTTTTGTACATCGTCAGCTTTAATCTATTATCATCAGTATCACTAAAAGCGAAAGCCAGTTTTTCATCAACAAAATGAAAAGCATCATAAAACGCGGCTTTACTTACATCCGTAAATACTATTCTGGACTTTAAACTCTTCTTATCAATCTTAAAAAAATACGCAGGACTAGCAATATTCGCAGCATACATTGAATCTTTGTCCTGAGCTAGTGTTCTAAACTCAAGTTTATCTTCAAAAAGCCTCAGTTGTTTCTTCTTTTTATAATCTTTAAGATCCACAAACCCAAACTTGGAATCTGTACCGCTGTACCATACTTTATGATCATACAGTTCAAGGGCTCTGATGCTTATCTTATCATTTAAAATGGTTTCAATACTTTCTACTTGTTGTGAAAAAGCGTTGCATCCTAGCGATAAAAGTAAAATGGTGATTATTTTTTTCATAGTGATTCAATAAAAAAACCGCCGAAGCGGTTTGTGTTATTATTCTGCGTCCTGATATTTTTCAGGGTTGTTCAATTTACTGTTTGATTTTCCATAAAGGAAATAAACCAATCCTCCTAAGAATAGCCATACTGCAGACAATTCCAATGCATGAGCACTTAGGTTCAATATTAAATATAGGTTGATTACAACACCTAATGCCACAACAACTTTATAAGCAGGAACTTTGAAAGGTCTGATCAAATTAGGTTCTTTTTTTCTCATTACCCAAACGGCAATACAAACCAGTGTAAATGCAAACAGGGTTCCGAAACTTGTCATGTCAGCTAATGTTGAAATAGGCGTGAAAGCCGCAATAAATGCCACTACAACTCCTAATAAAATAATTCCTTTGTAAGGTGTTTTTGTCTTTGGGTGAAGCTGTCCGAAGAATTTCGGGATCAGACCGTCTTTAGACATTCCGATGAAGATTCTTGACTGTCCCATCATCATTACCATTACTACGGAAATCAATCCAACAGTAGCAGCAATCGTTACAACATTACTCGCCCAGTGTTTTCCTGCGATTTCAAATGCATAGGCTACAGGAGCTTTAATAGCGTCAGGATATTTTCCTTCAGGATTAAAGTCTGTATAATGCATCATCCCTGTTAATACTAGAGATACACAGATATAAAGCGCAGTACATACCAATAATGAAGCAATAATCGCGAAAGGTACATCTTTCTTAGGATTGATGGCCTCTCCTGCTTGTGTAGAAACAGCATCAAAACCGATATAAGCAAAGAAAATAGCCGCTGCTCCGGAAATAATTCCTTTAATACCATAAGCCGATACCAAATCTCCTTCAGAATTCTTAATTTTTATCTGATCCGGAATAAAAGGTTTCCAGTTTTTCACTCCGTCAACAGCGTTATAAAGATCTGTATTAGAGAAAATAATATATACTCCGGCAATAATCACGAAGATTACAGCAGAAGTTTTCATTAAAACAATCAGGTTATTGGCTCCTGCAGCTTCTTTAGTTCCTTTTACCAATAATGCGGTAATCAAAAGAACAAGAATAAAGGCAGGCAGGTTCATAGAGAAACCGTCTCCCGTATAACTTGCCGGGTCAGAAGTAAGATAAGCCGGCAAATGAACATTGAAAATTTTCAGAAATTTGTTAAAATAGCCGGACCAACTCACCGAAACGGCCATACTCGCCATGGCATATTCCAGAATGAGACACCAGCCCATGGCCCAGGCAAAAATTTCCCCTACTGTTCCATACGCATAAGCATAGGCAGAACCTTCTACAGGAATAATAGATGCAAACTCAGCATAGCATAATGCCGCAAAAACGCAGGCGATCCCTGCAATGATAAAGGAAATTGCAAGTGCAGGACCTGCGTGATAATAGGCTCCTGTTCCCGTAAGAACAAAGATTCCACCACCAATGATAGCGCCCACTCCAATTGCTGTTAAACTCCATTTTCCAAGGACTTTTTTCAGCTCACTTTTCTTCATATCTGCCTCATAGGCACTTAGTGGCTTTTTAACCCAAATTTTCGACATGTTTTTTTATTTATTAAGGATTTACGAAAATATAAAAATTTTAGAAACTCTCACGTTTATCGGCAAATTTTACTCATTTATTTTACATTAAAGGTTCAAAAACCTGACTAACACTTGGTTGAAAAGTATTTCTCAGAGTCTTAATTTTTGTTTAATTTTGATCGCATGAATGTATATGATCTTTTTGTAAAGCCCTATGAAGACTACAATGCTTTACAGATTATACTGGAAGCTTCGGGAGCAATCTTCGGAACGCTGAGTGTTTATTTCTCTATCAGAAAAAATATCTGGGTATACCCTACCGGAATCATTTCTACGCTGATTTATGTTTATATTCTGTTCAACTTTGGGTTATTGGGTGACTGTCTCATCAATGTTTATTATTCTGTGATGAGTATTTATGGATGGGTTCTTTGGGCAAAAAACTCCGAAGATCATGTACATGTGGATGTCACCTGGGCGAGCAAAAGAGAATTGTTCTTTGCGGTGATCCTTTTCATTCTGAGTTTGGCGCTCGTTACTCTTATTTATTATTATAAACCTTATATAGATAATCAATTTTCAATGGAAGGAACCAGCCTAGGATTATATCATTTGGATTGGGCCAATTGGATGGATGTCTTCACAACTTCCATATTTTTAGTCGGAATGTGGTTTATGGCCAAACAGCGCATTGAGAACTGGATTTTCTGGATTATAGGTGATCTTATTTGTATCCCAATGATGATTTTTAAGGGACTTGGAATCACTTCGGTTCAATATTTGGTATTTACTATAATGGCTATCGTAGGATATCTCAATTGGAAAAAAAGTTTTAAAGAAAAAAAGTACATAAAGTCATGAAAAATTTATTAAAAATAGCACTCAGTATTTTTGCTATTACCAGTTTAACATCTTGTTTAGCATACAGCGACGGATATGGAAGCAATGGTGGCTATGGAGATCCTTATTACAATAACGGATACTACTACGCACCTTCCGGATATTACGGAAGTGGTGGATATTGGGGTAATGACGGCTATTATTACAGAAATAATGTGAATTATTACTATGACAACGGCATCCCTTATTATTACTACAACTATAATAACACCAGAAGAAAAGTATATGTAGAAAGAAGATCCAACACCATTACTACACAGAGAGAAAATAATGGCTTCCGAAATAGTGGAAATTCTTATAACAATAATGGTAACAGACCCAACAACAGTGGCGGGTTCCGAAATTCAAACAGCGGATATCAGAACAACCAGGGCAATCAAAACACTGGAAGTTTCAGAAACCAAAACAGCGGAAGTACGAACAGCGGCGGATTCAGAAATTCGAACAGCGGCTATCAGAACAACCAGGGTTCTCAAAACAACGGCAGCTTCAGAAACCAAAGCAGTGGTTTCCAGAACAACCAGGGAACTCAGAACAGTGGCGGATTCAGAAGTACTGAAAGCACAAGATCAGAATCTTCCGGAAGTTTCAGGAATAACACAAGCACCCAAAGCACTGAATCAAACAGACAACAGAGCGGCGGACGAGGCTTTAGATAAAACGATTATAAATAACAAAACGAACAGCTAACACTGTTCGTTTTTCATTTTAAATATACTAATTTTGCTTCTTCATTTTAGACAAAAAAATATGGAATTTTATAAATATCAGGGAACCGGGAATGATTTTGTAATGGTAGACAACCGTGATCTTCAATTCCCTAAAGATAAAAATACAATAGAAAAGCTTTGTGACAGACGTTTCGGAATAGGTGCCGATGGACTTATCCTTCTTGAAAACGATCCTCAGTACGATTTCAAAATGGTGTATTACAATTCTGATGGTGGCGAAAGTACCATGTGTGGTAACGGAGGAAGATGTCTTGTGGCTTTTGCCTTCTTTCTTGATATTTTTGAAGATAAATGCAAGTTTATCGCCATAGACGGAGAACATGAAGCTGAAATTCATAACGGAATCATCAAACTCAAAATGATCGACGTAGATACTGTATCTCATGACGGAAATGACTTTGTTCTGAATACCGGATCTCCTCATTATGTAAAATATGTACAGGATCTTAAAGATTATCACGTCTATGATGAAGGATATGCTATCAGAAATTCTGAAAATTATAAAGAAAAAGGCATCAATGTCAACTTTGTGGAAAAAATTTCTGATCAGGAAATATTTGTAAGAACCTATGAACGAGGCGTTGAGGACGAAACTTACAGTTGCGGAACAGGAGTTACAGCTTCTGCTTTAACTTTTCTTGAAAAACATAATCTAACCTCTGTAAAAGTTAAAACCCTGGGTGGAAACCTTAAGGTATATGCTGAAAAAAACGGAGATTCTTTCCAGAAAATATGGTTGGAAGGTCCGGCAAAGCAAGTTTTTAGAGGTAAGGCAGATCTTCTTTAAAAACAGAAAACTTTTAATCAACATATTTAAGAATGAAAAAAGCAATTCTCATTATCATTCTGCTTGTATTTGTAGTGGCAGGATTTTTTGGTTTGAGATTTTATAATAAATATTTAGGAAGCAACGTAGAAAAAGAAGGCTATGTTCTGATCCCTCATAAAGCAGGTTTCAAACAGATTCTGGATTCTATTGCTCCTTACATCAAAGACAGGGAATCTTTTGAAGCAGTAGCGAAAGAGAAAGGTCTTGATGCCAATTTTAAGGCTGGGCGTTATCATATTCAGAGCGGAACAGGAAACAAAGACCTTGTGAATATGATTAAAGCTGGAAATCAGACGGCTAATTCTTTCAGAATCGGAGATTTTGGAGATATGTACCAGATGATTGGCAAAGTGAGCAAAAAAACAGAACTTGACTCTTTGCATTTTGTAAAGGATCTTGATGCTGTAGCAAAAGAGAAAGGCTATAAAGATGTGGAGGATTTGAAAAAATATTTTTTCATTGATACCTATAACTTCTTCTGGACCGTAAGTCCGAGAGAATTTTTCGCAAAATTTGAAAATCAGTATAATGATTTCTGGACCAGCGAAAGAGAAAGTAAAGAAAAACAGTCGGGACTTTCAAGAGACCAGATTTATGCTCTGGCTTCTATTGTATACAAAGAATCCGGCGGAAAAAAAGACGAAATGAGAACAATTGCAGGATTATATTTAAACCGTTACAGAAAAGGCATGAAGCTTCAGTCTGATCCTACGGTAATCTATGCGATCAATAAACAAACTAATTTTAAAGAATCTATTAAAAGAGTATTTTATAAGCATTTGTCTACACCATCACCTTATAATACCTATGCTAATGCAGGAATTCCTCCGGGACCTATCTGTGTTGTAGATAAAAATTCGGTGGATGCTGTTTTGGATGCGGAAAACAACAATTATATATTCATGTGTGCTGACCCTGCAAGACTGGGATATCATAAGTTTACAGCAAGTGCTGAGGAACACGCAATTAATGCTAAAGCGTATCAGGACTGGCTCAATTCAAAGAATATAAAATAAGCTTAAAAAGCACCTAAAAAATTTAACAGCTAGAAAAAATAAAAAGATCATAATATTTTGAAAATCAAATAAATACTGAAATTCAAAATATTAAGGGTTATCCTTTCACGATTTTATACAAAAAAATAACCTATGAAGAATAAGACAGAAATTGTCAATATTTTCACAAGAAAAACTTTAGGACTTACCTTCGTACTTTCGGCAGCCGCGCTAGCTTTTGCTCAGGAAAAGGCAGGGGTTTCGGGAACTATTGTCAACAAGAAAAATCAGCCGGTTCCTTATGCCTCTGTAACATTCAGCAACAAAGCTAACAAATCTTTAAGTGACGCTGTACTTACCGATGAAAAAGGACAGTACAAAATTCAGTTAACTCCCGGCGATTATGACATTGCGGTAGAAGCTATCGACTACAAAAAAAGCATCGTTAATAAAAGCATCGCAGCATCCGGTAATATTGGAGCATTATCTATAGAGCCTGAAGCGACGACAACCCTTGACGGCAAGACTAATGAAATCCAAGGAATCGTAATCACTGCTGCTTCTACTAAGCCTTATAAAGTAGAGCTTGATAAAAAAACCTATGACCCATCACAGGATATTGTCAGCAAAGGAGGAAATTTACAGGATGTCCTTACCAATGTTCCATCAGTTTCTGTAGATACAGACGGAACGGTTTCTATGAGAGGAAGTTCTAATGTGAAGTTCCTTATTAATGGTAAACCTTCAGCATTATTGGGGATTGATGACGGAGCCAATGCTTTACAGAGTATTCCTGCGGATCAGATCGACAGAATTGAAGTTATCACCAACCCTTCATCCAAATTTGAAGCCAGTGGAACAGCAGGTATCCTGAATATTATTTTAAAGAAAAATAAAAAGACAGGATTCAACGGAAGTGTAACCGGAACATTAGGTTATCTTCCACAGACTGCACTTAACACCAACTTAAGCTGGAGAAAAGGTAAATTCACGTGGTTCCTGAATGGAGGCGGTGGCTATAGAGAGTCTAAGAACACCAATAGAACTGATGCGTTATTCAGCAGTGGTATCAACAGAGAGACTCATAACGAATCCATCAGCAAAAGCAAAAACGACAATTATAATGCTACCGGAGGAATTACCTATGATATCTCTGAGAAAACATCAGTAAATGCTTCGGGAACGGTAAGAACTTTCGACAGCGATAATACAGGAAATATCAATTATTTTGATAGTCCTTTTGCGGGAGGAACTATTTTCAGACAGAGAGCAAGTTTAGGAAATGGAAATAATCTTGCTTTTCAGGGAGATTTCGGTTTAGATCACAAGTTTGATGATAAAGGACAAAACTTATCTCTTTCATTAAGTTTACAGAGAAACCGATCCAATACAGACAGCAATATCAACGATACTAAAAATGGTGAATTTCAGCTTTTAAATCTTATAGATCAGAATACAATCAATAAGTCTGTTATTGCCAAGGCTGATTATGAGCTTCCTCTTGGGGAAAATTCCAAACTGGAAGCAGGTTATAGGTTAGATACCAATAATAATGATTACAGCAATCAAGTACAACAAAGCACTACTAATAATCCGTCAGCACCTGGTCTGGATTATCTTAAAAAGTATACATATGATGCTACTTATAAAGAAATGTTCAATGCTTTCTATCTCCAGTTTAAAAGCAAGATAGGGAAATTGGGCTATCAGCTTGGTCTTAGAGACGAGGTTTCCAATGTGGACATCAATTATGTGAACCGTGATGGTGATGCAATCATCAAGTCTAAAAATTACAATAATCTTTTCCCAAGTGTGTTTTTAAGCTATGACATTGCAAAAGATAACCAATTCTTAGTTAACTACTCAAGAAGAATTGACCGTCCGCGTTCTTTTTTCCTAATTCCTAATCCGAATTATAGCGACAACCAGAACATCTTTGACGGGAATATTGATTTAAACCCTTCTTATGTTGATTCTTATGAGATAGGATATAACTTTTCCAAAAAGACTTTCAATATCAATCCTACATTATATTACAGACACACTACTGATGATGTAAAAATGTTGGTATATGATCAGGAAGCAACTACTACTATAAATGGGGTTAACCAGACTTTAACGACTTTCCATACAAAGCCTATCAACCTTGGAACGGATGATCGTATCGGTATGGATCTTAACTTCAGCTGGGACGCTACGAAATGGTTAAAATTCTTAGGAAATGTTGATGTGTTCAGATATAAAACAGATGGTGTTTATTTTGACCCGGAGATTATGAAAGAACCAACCTCTTTTGAAGGTAAAGGCTTTTCTTCAAGAGCAAGACTGACTTCTACCTTTAAGGTTGACAAAACATTCAGCTTCCAGCTTCAAGGGTTCTACAGAGGAGCTCAGAAAACTCAAAGTATTGACAGAAAAGATATGTATGCATTAAGCCTTGGTGCCTCCAAAACAATATGGAGCGGAAATGGTACAATAAGCTTCAACATTCAGGACATATTCAATACAAGAGCTATGAGATCTACAGCCTATGGACCGAACTACGTAAGAGACAACTACATGCAGTGGCAACCGAGACAATTCGCGCTATCCCTTACATATAGATTCAAACAAGGAGAGAAAGTTGATCAGCCTAAAAAGAAAAAAGATATTAATTCTAATGCAGCTGGTGACGACCAACAAGGTAGCCCGATGTAATACAAAAAAATCCCGAAAATTACTTTTCGGGATTTTTTTATGTTTTATTTTACAGATTCTGCGCGTGCATCTTTTTCTTTTTCTGCTTCGTAGATTCTTCTTCTCAAATCACTGGTGGAAAACCTGTGATCTCTTTTATTAAAAAAAAGTTCAATTCCTTTTTCTTCACAGTACTGTTTACCGGTAAAATCTCTGTCCATGTAATCGTCTCCGATGATTCTTACATCAATTACAAACGACTTTAAAATATCCAACAGATCTTCTTCCGTATAGTAAGGAACAATTTCGTCTACGGCGTTTACCGCCTTCAGCTGAATGTATCGCTCTACAATAGTCTGACTTGGTTTATTTTTGTTGGGACGGTCGTGGGACGGGTCAATCTGAAGTCCTACGATTAAATAATCACATACGGTTTTAGCTTCTTCAAGCATTTTGATGTGCCCTGCGTGTAATAAATCAAATGAGGAAAATGTAATACCTATTCTTTGTGTCTTCATATTAATTTTAAATTAAAACTTTACTGAAAAAGTCTTTTAAACAGATAAAAGGTTCTATTCTCAGCAAAGGTGTTTTTGTAATTCGTTTTTATAGTCGTTTTTAGTTATTATTTCATAATGATAAGGAAAGTTTTCCAATTCTCTATGAATTTCTGGTGTTTAAATATTTTTGCCATTCCCAGACTGTTTTTAAAGATTCTTCCAAAGAAGTCTCCGCTTTCCAGTGAAGTTCTTTCTGAGCTTTTTGCGGATCGGCATAGGCAATGGTAATATCCCCTTCCCTTCTCGCACAGATCTGATAAGGAACTTCTACGTTATTGGCTTTTTCGAAAGCTTTCACCACTTCCAATACAGAGGAACCTTTCCCGGCACCCAGATTGTAAGTATCAATTACTGTATGCTCTTCTGAATCTTCCATTAGCTTTTTCAGTGCAGCAACGTGAGCTTTTGCAAGATCAACCACGTAGATATAATCTCTAACCGCTGTTCCATCCTCCGTAGCATAATCGTCTCCCCAAACATTCAGTTTTTCGCGAACACCTGCGGCGGTCTGCATAACGTAAGGAACCAAGTTATTAGGAACACCAATAGGCAATTCTCCAATCTTAGCGGATGGATGCGCACCTATAGGATTAAAGTATCGCAATAAAGATATTTTACGCTGGTAAGCGTTTGCAAAATCGATAAGGATCTGCTCTCCCATCTGCTTTGTTTTTCCATATACACTTTCAGGAAGTTTTAAAGGCGTATTTTCATCAATTGGCATTACATCTGCCTGCCCGTATACTGTACAGGAAGAACTGAAAATGAAATTGGAGATCTTTCTTTCTTTAAATTCCTGAAGAATATTGATCAGTGAGAACAAATTATTTTCGTAATAATCTACAGGTTTTATCTGGCTTTCTCCTACAGCTTTAGAAGCCGCAAAATTGATACATCCATCAATCGGGTGTGCATCAAAAACCTGGGTAAGAAGTTCTTTACGTCTTAAGTCAAAAGGATAAAAAGCGGGTTTTTTACCTGTAATTTCTTCTATATTATTTAAAATAAACCTTTCTGTATTGGATAAATCATCTACAATAACCACTTCAAAGCCGTTATTCAGAAGTTCTACTACGGTATGAGAACCAATATATCCAAGCCCTCCGGTAACAAGTATTGCCATTTCTATTTTTTCTTTGTATTTTTCTTACTCTATGTGTTTTCCTATATCATCTAATTCTAGAAATCGCACTTTTTTATTTTTAAAAATATTCGTCATCAAAAGAAATGCTGATGTTATAAAAAAAACGATAAAGAATATCAAAACATCAACTCCCTCAAAAGAGGTTTCCATCCTCAACTTTATATATTCAAAAATAAAAAATAATAAAACTAAAATATAGTTTACATTTAAATATAGTATTGCTTTTTTGCTCTTCAATAAAAAAGTAATGGCACTTAACAATGAACTCAAAAATATTATTGAAGTAAAAAGAAAGATAAAATTTTCCATAGAAAATATTATCTCTGCATTGATCTCCAAAGCTGATCTATAAGTACCAAAGCAAAAAAAGAAGAATAAAAACAATTGGAATAAAAATATGACTATTCCAATTATTCTATATTTAAATACTGTATTCTTCATTATCCCATAAACTCAAGTACAGCATCTGTAATATACTTCAGCTGCTCTTCGTCTAATTCTGTATGCATCGGTAAAGAAATTACCTGATCCAGAAGTTTATCTGTATTCACGAAATCTGCAGCATTGCTTTCCTGATAGTATGCTTTCTGCTTTCTAAGTGCTACCGGATAGTAGATCATCGCAGGGATTTCTTTTTCTGTAAGGAATTTCTGAAGTTCATTACGTTTTCCGTTCAGAATTCTTAATGTATACTGGTGGAATACGTGTGTAGAATTTTCAGCTCTCTTTGGAGTAAGGATATTAGGATTTCCTTCAAATGCCTCATCATAATAATCTGCTGCTTTTCTTCTTGCTTCGTTGTAAGAATCAAGATGAGGAAGTTTCTTTCTTAGAACAGCAGCCTGAATACTGTCTAAACGAGAGTTTACTCCTACTTCATCATGATAGTATCTTTCGTACATTCCATGGTTTACAATTCCTCTTAAACGGTGTGCCAGTTCATCATTATTGGTGAAAATAGCCCCTCCATCTCCATAGCATCCCAGGTTTTTTGAAGGGAAGAAAGAAGTAGTTCCTACCGTAGACATTGTTCCTGCCTGCTTTACAGTTCCATCAGAGAATGTATATTCTGAACCGATTGCCTGAGCGTTGTCTTCAATAACATATAGATTGTGCTCTTCAGCAATTTTCAGAATCTCTTCCATATTGGCACACTGTCCGAAAATGTGTACCGGAATAATCGCTTTTGTTTTAGGTGTAATCGCTTTTTTAATCTGCTCCGTAGAAATGGTGAAAGTATCATAATCAACATCTACCAATACAGATTTCAGTTTCAACAGATGAATCACTTCTACTGTAGCAGCAAAAGTAAAATCAGCGGTAATAATCTCATCTCCTTCTTTCAGATCTAACGCCATCAGGGCAATCTGCAATGCATCTGTACCATTGGCACATGGGATCACATGTTTTACGTCTAAATAAGACTCCAATTCATTCTGGAAAGACTTTACTTCAGGACCGTTAATAAATGCCGCAGAATCCATTACATTCAACACTGCATTGTCTACATCATTCTTTATTTTGTAATACTGACTTTGCAAGTCAACCATCTGAATTTTTTTCATATAGATAAATATTTCTGTAAAAATAAGGAATTTAAAATCCTATCAAAAATTTTATTGATTTTGTTTTTATCTTTATACAAAATAATCTTATGAAAAAACTTTTACTCATTTGTTTCCTAACTGGTTATATTACCCTCTCTGCACAAACAGAACTTGTTTTTGTTTATTTTACAGATAAGCCTAATAAAGCTGCGTTCTATGCAAATCCGCTCTCTGAGCTGTCTCAAAAGTCGCTCAACAGACGTACCACACTGGGAATTTCACTGAATGATCAGGATGCGCCTATTGAACAGTCTTATCTCCAGAATCTCCAGAATCTGGGTTTTACGGTTACAGATTATTCCAAATGGCTCAACGGAGCTGCTGTAAATGCAACACCGGCACAGAAAGTACTTCTTCAGGCCCAGCCTTTCGTTTTATCTGTAGAAAGTTTTGCCAGAAATAGTTCAACAGGAGTAAAAACAACTCTGAAAAAAGGGAAAGATCAGACAATTACTAATAAAACTCTTACCAGCTTTAATTATGGACAGGGAACTACACAGATTGACCAGGTTAACATCCGCCCGCTCCATTTGGCAGGATACACAGGAACGGGTATTTCTATTGCTGTGATTGATGCCGGATTTCCTATGGTGAATACAGGATCTGCTTTTTCAAGATTATGGACTGGTAATCATATCAAAGCAACTTATGATTTTGTAACGAAAAGCAATAACGTTTATACTACAACGCTAAGTCCACACGGATCTGTAGTTTTGGGGGCTATCGGAGGATTTTTGGAAGACACCTTTGTAGGTTCCGCTCCTGACGCTGATTTTTATCTTTACCGAAGTGAAAATGCAACGGTAGAAATTCCCGAGGAAGAGTTGTATTGGATTGAAGCTGCCGAAGAAGCAGACAGAAAAGGAGTTGAAATTATCACCTCATCACTGGGATACGGTGAATTTGATGATACCCGATACAATTATACCTATGCAGATATGAACGGAACGACTTCTTTCATTGCAAGAGCTGCACAGATTGCTGCAGAAAAAGGAATTTTTGTTCTTGCTGCTGCAGGAAACTCCGGGGCAGCCCCGTGGCATTATCTTTTGACCCCTTCTGATAATGCTAAAGTATTTTCTATAGGGTCTGTAGATGCTGCAGGCAATGCTTCTGATTTTTCTTCTTTCGGACCCAATTCTCTGGGCATCATCAAGCCTGATGGAAGTGCTCAGGGTTCCAATACGACCACCGTTTATGACAATGCAACAGTTACGGTAAGTGGAACTTCAATTTCTACCCCTATTGCAGCAGGTGGTGTCGCTTGTCTTATACAGGCTTTTCCAACCATGAACAGAGAGCAAATTAAGACAAGACTAAGACAGACGGCATCTCTTTATCCTAACCATAATAATCAGACAGGATACGGTATTCTTAATTTCGGAAGTTTGTATAATTTGGTTTTAAACACTTCTGAGGTCGGAAAAAAAGAAAAACTGGGTATATATCCAAACCCGGTTAAAAATATGTTGAATATAGCTTATGAAGGCAACATTCATTCTGTAGAGATCTATGATAATCTGGGAAGACTGATCCGAAAAAGTTCCAATCAGAAATCGGTAAAAGTTGAAGATTTTGCAAAAGGAACCTATTATCTGAAGATTCAGACTCAGGATAAGTTATACTATGAGAAATTTATAAAGGAATAAAAAAACGGGCAAAAGCCCGTTTTTTTATGATCTATTATGTAACAATTTTCTGCAAAATCATTTAAGCAGAGTTCCTGCTTGCGTTGATATTTCCAAATAAAGAACGGGTCACAAGCTTTTCATAAGCTTCTTTATTGCCTTCTCCTTTCTGAATTTTCATCAAAGCATATTGTTGAATACTCAACAGCGGAAGTACAATTTTCTCACGAATCTTTACCGATTTTCTCGACAGCGGGTCTTCCTCTTGCAACATTTTGAATCCTGTAAGTTCCAACATAATATCTCTCGAAAGCTCATATTCTTCGAACAAAACATTCCAAAAAGCACCAAACTTCGGATTGTTCTTAATGTAATAAGTCAAAGGGAAATAAGATTTGTTCATACTCATCATAGAGTTTAAGACCAGTGTTTTGAAGAAATCGGAACCTTTGTACAATTCTTTTACTTCTTCAAATCTTCCCTGTTCCTTCATTTGGGCCATGGCATATCCAAAACCAAAAAATCCGGGTACGTTCTGTTTCAGTTGCGACCATGATCCTACAAATGGAATTGCTCTTAAATCCTCAAATTTCAGTTCGCTTCCATTTCCTCTTTTGGAAGGGCGGCTTCCGATATTGGTTTTTCCATAATATTCCAACGTACTCATTTCCTGCAAATAAGGAACAAACATCGGGTGAGCCTTTAGGTCAGAATATTTCTGATAACTGATATCTGCGAGTTCAATAATTAAGGTTCTTTCCTTTTCGGTAAGGTCTTTTTTGGCATTTTTAAATACATCATTTTCAACACCGGCCGTCAAAAGCTGTTCAAAATTATACTGAGCTTGTTCTTTATTTCCAAAGATGCTGGTAATGGTTTGTCCCTGAATGGTAAGTTCAATTTTATTATTGGCAATTGTTTTTCCCTGTGAAGCGTAGAAATCGTGGGTTTTTCCGCCTCCTCTTGCCGGTGGTCCTCCACGTCCATCAAAGAATACTACTTTAATATTATTCTGTTCGGATAATTTCGTCAATACTTCTTTTGCTTTGTAGATCTCCCAGTTCGCTTTTAAATATCCACCGTCTTTGGTTCCGTCTGAGAAACCAAGCATAATGGTCTGCTGATTTCCTCTTCTCTCAAGATGTTTTTTATAAACCGGATGCTGATAGAGCTCATTCATTACGCTTTCAGCATTGGCAAGTCCTTCCATGGTCTCAAAAAGGGGAACAATATCCATCTTGATCTCTTCATCCTGATAGCCGCACACTTTGAAAAATGCGAATACATTCATCACATCTTTTACAGCGTCAGAATTGGAGATAATGTATCGGTTCATTCCTCGCAGACCGTTCAGTTTCTGGATTTCTGAAACCTGAGAAACCGTCAGCAATGTATCTTTTACAATATCCTCAAAAACTTCCGGACTCACTTTGTCTGATACCTGAATAAGTCTGGTGAATTTCTGCTCATAATCGGCTTCATCATTTCCAAATACTTTGGCAAAAACCTCATCGATTACTTTCTGATGAATTCTGCTGTCCTGGCGAATATCCAGCGTGGCAAAGTGGGTTCCAAAAATCTTCACACGATCTCTGAAGTTAAGCAGCAAATCAAGAAATAAAGCATTATGCTCATTGATCAATATGTGTTCTGCTTCATCTGTTTTTTTCAGAATATCTTCTGCTGTAATATTTTTTCCTTCAAAAATTGCCGTGTATAATTCCTCACTCAATTGAGTCAATACTTCAGAAACGCCTCTGAAACTTAATCTTCTTCTGATAAATTTCAAATGGCTGTAATATGATTTTAAAATAGCTGAGCGTAATTCTTCGGCTACTCTTTTCGTAACTTCTGCTGTTACAAAAGGGTTTCCATCTCTATCACCTCCCGGCCAGAATCCTAACTGAATGATATCTTCGTGCAGGTGGAAATTTCCGTTTCCAAAGGTCTTTTTAATCTTCGTAAACAGTTCTCCAATGGTATCGTAGTATACATATCTCAGGTATGAAATAATGCTCAGCGCCTCGTCTATTGGAGTGGGCTTTTCTTTATTCACGAAAGGGGTTTTCCCCAATTGCTGCAACAGCATATCGATCTGGGTAACAGAATCGCTGGTAATGGCTCCTCTCAAATCCTGAATAATCCTCTGCACGGAACTTGGATAGAACTGTGTAGGGTGTGCCGTAAAGACTACTTTTACACTAAAATCCTTTAGTTTTTCACGCACTTTTTCAATCTTATGATCCTGAAAAGAGCGTTCAAATAAATTGGTTACTGTTCCACTATCACTTTCGGAGTGTAGGCTCGGAAATGCGGCATCTTCAATACTGTCGAATAATACCACCTGCCTTTCTATATACTGGATGATCTTGAAAAGAAGTTCCAGTTTCTGGTCTTCCGTTTGAAGATCTGTATGGTTTTTAAAAAATTCTTCGACGATTTCTTCAGGGGTTTTTCCTGCATCATAACCGGTTCTGCTTTCTTCATAAAGAAACGGAAGCAGCATTCCGATATTCGTCATTTTATCATAGGGCAGGCTCATAAATAATGAGTTGTAGATCTGGAATTTGTTTTCCACGATCTGCCTGAACTTTTCTGTGCGTTGGTCGTGTCTCATAATAACAAATGTAGGAGATTTTGGAATGAGTTGAATTGACAAATGACAAAATTTCGGGTCAAAAAGCAAAAAATTGTATTAATTTTTGTTTAAAATTTGACTAGTTTTGGCATCCATGTAAAATTCTATGATTAAATTCAATTTCAACGCGAATGTAAATATTCAAAATAAAAGATCGTCCATTGATAAGAAAGGGATTAAAATCATCCTGATTGTATTTGGTGTATTTATTTTTATTTGCGTAGCATCCGTCATAGGAGTAACTTCTTTTATAACGGGTACCATTACTTCTATGGAGAAACAGTCTGAAGAACATAGCAGACAAAGGGAATATGTTCTATCACTTCCTGTTTTAAAATGTGTTATTCATAGTGATAAAACAATTTCCGCACCTTTGTCCGGGCAGAAAGCTGCTTTATGTCTGTTAAGTTTCGGAAAAGCCAAAATATACTCCAAAAACTCTTATCGCATATACGAGAATTTTGATTACAGTATGGCGGCAGATTACCCGGAAGGAACAAAACTTTCTGTCAATGGCAAGCTGTATGATATAGATTTTAAAATGTGTATTATGGACAGCCTTGGAGATGGAAAATATCATCTTACAAAAGGAATTTATGGAAAAACCTATAAAGCATCCTACCTTCTGAACAACTATAAGCCTGTAGAAAATGAAAAGGTAGCCACGCTTAAAGGAAAACATCCATTAGTCAATTCTTTTGGGGAATCCAGCGGGCCTAACAATATTTTGGTGAATGAATATGTTTTTAAAAACGGAGATTCTCTTTATATAAAAGGTAAGATTGAAGGTAACCGAATTGTTCCGTTTGTAGAGCATGTCATTTTTTATTAAGTCTGTTTTAAGCTTAACCGCAAAAGTCACAAAAGATTTTTTTAACACTTAAGTTATTTAAGCTATATACTTGATGCATAAGAAGTACACTAAAGTTATTTTGAAAAACAAAGATTTTAGTCTTGTGTGAACTTGATTGTGTAGTATTTCTTTGCGCTTTCTAAAGTGTACTCAAGTGTTTTAAAAGTAAAAAATTTTAAACAGCTTTATTAGTTCAAAAAAGTACAATCTCATCATTATCAATAAATTAATCATCTCTCTATTTGAATTGAATTTCACTACCTTTGTAATATAATTCTATCCTATGGGCTACATTAAAGAATATTACGAACAGATTGTCAAGCTGCAGGAATCAGAATGGGCTTTTATTGCAGGACATTTTCATCGGAAAGTTTTTGCCAAGAACGAGATCATTACCCAACATGGAGATACTGAAAATTTTTTGTCTTTCATAGAATCAGGGTTGGTAAGATTCTATATTCCTGATGATGAGCACGGCTATACATTCAGTTTCAGCTTTGAGAAAGAATTTACCTGTGCCTATGATTCTTTTCTTACACAAACGCCTTCAGAATACGAAATGCAGGCTTTAACGGAAACAGTAGTATGGCAGATTTCTTATGATGATCTTCAGAAAATATACAGTCAGACGAATGTAGGAAACCATTTGGGGCGATTTGCTTCTGAAAAACTATTTCTGGCAAAAAGTAAAAGAGAACTTTCTTTATTGAAACTTACGGCTAAAGAGAGATATTTGAAACTATTCACCGAACAGCCCGAAATGATTAGACGTGTTCCTCTGAAATATATAGCTTCTTATATTGGAATTACTCCTCAGGCTTTGAGCAGAATCCGCAGACAGATTAATTAACATAGGTTCATTGTACATTTTTCCAATTCTACAGAACTTTGCAGGAAAATAAGATAATGAAATTACCTATCTCCGCATATGGCAGCTCTGTTTTAAGACAAAAATGTACTGAGATCAACAAAAATACTCCTGAGATCCAAACTCTCATTACTGATATGTGGGAAACGATGGAAAATGCTAATGGATGTGGACTTTCTTCCTCTCAAATCGGAAAACCGTTACAGCTATTTGTTGCCGACAGCCAAATTGCCTTTGAAAACCTGGATTCAGAAGACCAGATTCTTTATTTTAAAAAAGATGATAAAGGAATGAGAGAAACTTTTATCAATGGAAAGATCATTCACCGCTCAGAAGAGACGTGGGACGATTATGAAGGATGTTTAAGTATTCCCGGTCTTTCTCAAAAGGTAACGCGACCTTGGGAAATTACGATCGAGTATCTGAATCAGGATTTTATCAAACAGACTAGAACTTTCTCCGGACTTACTGCAAGAATCATTCAGCATGAATACGACCATACTCAAGGTATTTTATATACAGACCGCCTCAAACCTCTTACCAAAAAGATGATGGAATCTAAACTGAAAAAGATTGCTTCCGGAAACATCACAACGGGATATCCTATGAAGTTCTGAAATATTTTTTTGAATATTCTCTAATCAATATTTAAAGCCTTAACATCGAAACAAAAATTAATACGAACAGCTTTATCAAAGGAATATTTCAACGAATTCATCCTACATTAAGTTTAAAATGTATCTTCGCAAAAACTTTAATTAAAAATGAAATTCGGAATTATTTTTTATGCGATTTTTGCAATATTAGCCTTCTTTTTAGTTGTTTATTTATTACAATATTTCATTCCTTTATCTATTATTTTCTTCATTGGTGTATTTATCAATATCGTTTTCATTCATAAAGAATATTCTCTTCATAAAAGTGATAAAATTGAATATACTGAGCATTCTATTCCTGAGGAGATTATAGTCAAATATTCGCGTTCAGGGAGAATTATTGCGATTGCTACTTACAGTATATTTGTAACTCTGGGGCTATTTTTTCTTTTGGGTCTTAAGTTTAAATTCAATGGAACGGCAATGTTTGTATTATTTATACTTCTTGGACTTACGGGTTATTTTATTTTTAAAATAATTTCAGAGGTCAAAAATATGTCACAAATTATCATCTCCATCAATGGAAAAGGAATTCAGATCAAAAACAATCCAAGATATTTGTGGAATGAAATTCAACTTGAAAAGATTATTGCAAAACGTCTAGTAAGCCGTGAACCTAAAAATGATTACAAGCCTGAAATAAATTACTTATACTTTTTTCATAACGACGAAAAAATAGAAATCAACATTGATGATTTTGATATTACAGATTATCAGCTTGCACAGGTTTTGAAAATATTCAGGGCTCGTTTTAATAATTCGGGCTTACCCATTTGATTATAAAAGTATTAATAATTACTTTTGTTCTTCACCTCATCCATAATCCATGAAAAAAATATACACTTTCTTTCTCATAGCACTTCTCTTCATTTCTTGTGAAAAAGAATGCTATAACGCTCCTCAACCCATCGTTTTTGAATTTGTAAATTCCAATAATGAAAACCTTATTACCAACGGAACATTGACATCTTATTCCATTAAAGACGAAAATAACGTCAGCATATCATTAACAAAAACCACTGATGATATGATTATTTTGGAAAACGTGGGAGCTTATAATGGGGTGAAAAAGTACTCTTTCTCTTCTAATGTTAAGCCTTTTGATTTTTCAATACAGTCATCCGAATTTAAAGGAGGTTGTGATGGCTACCAAATTAATAAATTAACATTTACAGGCATCAATATTGATGTAACAGATGAAAAAGGACATTATAGAATTGTACTGAAATAATTCTCTTTACCTTTGCACTGTAAACACATTTTCTATGAAAGTAATCATCGTATTTTCCCTTATCTTCTCCAATCTGATGTACAGCCAGATGAAGGTTCCTGATGATTATAAAAAAATTCCTGATATTCTGGATACTACAGATTACCTCTACCCTTTTATTGTTCCGGACAAAGGGTATGAATATTGGAGGGTTCTCAGCAATGACACAGATCCTGACAAAGCCGTTATCTATGAAAGCCAGGCTCCGGATTTTATGACGATCAATGAACCGGTTCCTGAAAGAGGATTTTTCCAAAAATGTGTTGGAAATAACTGTTTTTCCTATATTCTGGCCTGCAAAAAAGACCGAGCTTCTTATTTTTCCAACGAACAGCAACTCAGAGATTTTATCGGAACGGTAGATAATCTTCCTGAAGCATTACTGATTGCCAAAACGTATGGGTTTACCATCGATACTAAAAACCTTTTTACAGGAGCCTATAAAATTGACGACCGCCATATCTCGATGTACGTCTTACAATCCAGAGGTTGTCCTGTGGTTAAAGAATCCTTTTGGGTGAAAATTAGCAGAAAAACCGGAAAACTGGAATCAAAAAGTAATGGTATTTATGCTAAAAGTGAAGACTGCACTTCTTTTTAGATCTGAGCAGACACTACAACCAATAAAACCATCAAGACCTTTAGGGGTTTTAAATGAATAATGAAAATATTACTTTTTATTCAGTTATAGACCTCATTCTTTTATTAAAAAAGCTTCATTACTCTTCTTCCTTTCCTATTGATCTTAATGGTTTGTGTATTTTCCCAGATAGTTCTTATATATTCACCGCCCCTTGTCCAGATGCTATCAGATAGGCTTCCTTCAATGTTTCTGAATAGGTTGGATGGGCATAAGAAATACGGAACATATCTTCAGCCGTCACTTCATATTCCTGTGCAATAACTCCCTGTGCAATAAGGTCAGCAGCTCTTGCTCCAATAATATGCACTCCCAGAACCTCTCCATATTTAGGATCTACCAATACTTTGGCAAACCCGTCCATATCCATGGAAGCCCTGGCTCTTGCACTAGCAGAAAACGGAAATTTCCCTACATTATACGGAATGTTATTTTTCTTTAAATATTCTTCGGAATACCCTACAGAAGCTACTTCAGGCCATGTATACACTACAGATGGAATACGACTGTAATGAATATGACGTTTTTGTCCATTGATTGTTTCTGCGACCAAAACTCCTTCTTCTTCGGCCTTATGAGCCAACATTGCCCCACCAATCACATCACCAATTGCATAAATATGGGAAACAGAAGTCTGATTATTTTCATTAACTTTGATAAATCCACGCTCGTCCGTCTGAACCTCTGTATTTTCAAGTCCAAGACCTTTTGTATAAGGACTTCTTCCTACAGCAACTAAGATATGTTCAGCTTCAAGTTGATCTTCAGCTCCATTCTTATCTTTGAAAAAGACTTTAGCCTCACTGTCTGAACTTTCGGTTTTATATACAGCGTGGTTCAAACGGATGTCTATACCTTCTTTTTTCAGAATTTTCTGTAGATTTTTCCCTAGGTCATGGTCCATTGCAGCAATCAGATGATCAGCATATTCAAGAATCGTCACCTGTGTTCCTATACGGTTAAAAATAGAAGCCATTTCTACCCCAATCACTCCACCGCCAATGATGACCATAGATTTTGGTTTTTCATTCAAAGATAAAGCCTCTGTAGAGGTAATGATTCTTTTTTTGTCGATTTCCACTCCTGGAATTGTTGAAGGTTTTGATCCTGTTGCCACGATATAGTTTTGAGCTGTGATATGAATGGATTCAGCTTCATTTGTAATTTTCAACGTAGTATTATTGACAAAAGAAGCGGTTCCTTTCAGGCGGGTAATTTTGTTTTTGTTCATCAGAAAATCGAGTCCTCCGGTGTTTTTTGAAACTACTTCAGCCTTTCTTTTATACATCTGAGAAAAATCAAGTTCTATTTGATCCAGCTTAATGCCATGTTCCTGAAATTTATGATGAGCTTCTGCATAATGATGAGTACTGTCCAATAAAGCTTTTGTCGGAATACATCCTACGTTTGTACAAGTTCCTCCCAAGCTATCATATTTTTCTATAATTACAGTTTTATAACCAAGCTGTGCACTTCTTATAGCGGCTACATAACCTCCAGGTCCTGAGCCGATAACGGCAATATCATATTGTTCCATTCTATTTATTCATTTTTTATGATTAATTTTACTTGCAAAATAAAAGCAAATTTAAATCAAACACTTTCAATTTGCAAGTATTATATAAAAAATTAACAAAATGAATAAGAAAAGATCAGACTGCCCCATCAGCTGTTCATTGGAGATATGGGGTGATAAATGGTCACTTCTCATCATCCGAGACCTGATGATAAAGAAAGAATGTACCTATGGAGATTTTTTGAAAGCAGATGAGAAAATTGCCACTAATATTCTGGCTTCAAGACTTCAGAATTTGCTGGATAACGGAATTATTGATAAAAAAGATCATCCGGACAGCAAGTTAAAGATACTCTATCATCTTACTGAAAAAGGAACAGATCTAATCCCTGTGATTGTAGAGATCAATCTTTGGGGGGATAAATATCTGACAATTCCTGATGACAGAAAAAAACTTCTGGAAGATATTAAAAAAGATAAAGAAGACTTTGTAAAACGGGCTAAGGCTTATCTTCTAAGCAATTAATCAATAAATTCGGAAAAGCAATTATGACGCAATAGCTTTCATGAAAATGAATCATAGTAATTTTAAAATTTCCTTAACTCAATTTTCCTTTTTCATTCCGTAAATTTGGGTTAAAATAAATTTAGACAATGCTTAATTTCGAATTTAAAAATCCGACTAAAATACTTTTTGGAAAAGGTGAAATTGCTAAGATTTCCAGTGAAATTCCAAAAGATGCTAAAATATTAATGATCTACGGTGGTGGAAGCATTAAAAATAATGGAGTGTATGATCAGGTAAAAGAAGCGCTTAAAGATCATGAACTCTATGAATTTGGAGGAGTTCCTGCCAACCCTGAATATGAAGTACTGGTTAATGCTTTAAGCTTTATCAAGGAGAAAAATATTACTTTCCTTCTTGCTGTAGGAGGTGGATCTGTAATTGACGGAACCAAATTCATTTCTGCCGCAGCCCATTATAATGGAGAACCTTGGGAAATTCTAAAAAAACCGGTAAGAACTTTTGAAGGAGAAGGAATGCCTTTCGGAAGTATTTTAACGCTGCCTGCTACCGGATCTGAAATGAATTCCGGATATGTGATCTCAAGGAGAGAAACTAATGAGAAACTGGCTTCTGGGGGTCCGGGACTTTTCCCTCAGTTTTCAGTGTTAGATCCGGAAGTAATCAAATCTATCCCTAAGAACCAGATTGTCAACGGAATTACTGACGCTTATACCCACGTATTGGAACAGTATATGACAGCCCCTTCTTCCGCTGATCTACAGGAAAGAATTGCAGAAAGTATTCTGATCAGTCTACAGGAAACAGCACCTAAAGTATTGGCAGATGATTTCAACTACGATGCTGCAGGAAACTTTATGTGGTGTTGTACAATGGCTCTCAACGGATTGATTCAGAAGGGAGTGATCACAGATTGGGCTGTACACGCTATGGGGCACGAACTTACAGCTTATTTTGGTATAGACCATGCAAGAACGCTTGCCATTATCGCTCCTTCTCACTACCGTTACAATTTTGAAGATAAAAAAGGAAAACTGGCTCAGTATGCAGAAAGAGTTTGGGGAATTAAAGACGGAACAGTAGAAGAAAAAGCTGAGCTGGGAATCAAAAAGCTTGAGGAATTCTTCCACAGCCTTCACATCAAAACCAAACTATCTGAATATACAGAAGATTATAAAGGAACAGCTGAAAGAGTTGAAAAAGCTTTCACAGACAGAAACTGGCTTGGACTTGGAGAATATAAAAAACTGACTCCAAAAGATGCTTTGAAAATTGTTGAAATGAGCTATTAAAATAAGCTCTGTTCAAGATTTTTAATTATCACATTGTCTGGTTTAGTTAATCTGAACCGGATCTCAATTTATATCAGAAGCGGGCTAAAGCCCGCTTCTTTTGAATAGTTTTTGGTATTCCTATTGAAACAATTCATCATCAATAATTATTCTTTTTTTCATATTTAACATTCTAAAGTCCGGGGTACATTTTCAATAATGCACTTATTTATAAACATTTGTTTAGAAAATCATGATTTCATTACGGATATTTCAAATTTATTTATATTTTAGCATATTCTTAAATTTGTGAAAATGAAAAAACAGCTACTTTTATTTGCCTTTTCAGCCCTGGCACTTACTTCTTGTAAAGATGATAATCTCGATGCATACGAAATGGACATCATGAAAGGGGATTGGAAGGAAGTAAAAAGAGAAATAATTTCCGGAAAAGATAATAAAACAGTGCTTTACAGTGAAGTTTTAACAGGGTGTGAAACAAAAAATACACTCTTCCTAAGAACAGATTATTATGTAAGTTACACCGCTTATACCGGAACCGGAGCAGACTGTCACCCTTCCGACAAAACCGAAGGAACTTATACTTATAGTGCTGACTCAAAAATTTTAGGGATTAAATTTGATAAAGAAGCTCCTTCAAATTATAAAATTGAAGTTCTAACAAACAAAGACCTGAGAATGGCTCAACAATTCGGAAACATAGATATCAACGGAGATAAAATTCCGGATATTCCTTATGTTACTTACAAAAGATAAATGATAAACTCCCGCTGATCGGGAGTTTTTTATTACTTTTATCTGAAATTTAAATTTGAAAATAATGAAGAAGATTCTATCAGCATTTCTATTGCTGTATTTTACCATTGCGTTTTCACAGGAAACGAAACCTATGTTCTGGCAGGACATTCAGGAATTCAAAAAACTTGATCAACAAAATCCTCCGGCAAAAGATGCCATTCTTTTTATAGGAAGTTCATCTTTTACAAAATGGACAGATGTAGCAGATTACTTCCCGGGAAAAACCATTATCAACAGAGGATTTGGTGGCTCCCGACTGATGGATCTTAACTATTTTGCGAATGATCTTCTGTCACCTTATCAGCCTAAACAAATCATTATCTACTGTGGTGAAAATGATTTTGCAGACAATCATAATCTAAAAGCTGATGAAGTTGTCAACAGATACAAAGACTTCTACCAAAAAATACGTGAGAAATTTCCTACTATTGAAGTAGATTATATCTCAATGAAGTACTCTCCGAGCAGAGAAGAACTTTGGCCTCAAATGAAGGAAAGTAATAAAAAAATTGCCGCTTTTATGAAAAAACAGCGCAACGCTAAATTCATTGATGTCACCAAGGCCATGGAAGACTCAAACGGAAAAGTAAGGAAAGATATTTTTGTGGAAGACATGCTTCACTTCAAACCTGAAGGATACAAAATCTGGGCAAAGATTCTTACTCCCTATTTAAAATAACCCCCAACCATGATAAAAAAACAAATAACCATTTTAACTTTTATTTTACTTTCATCTTTACTGTTTGCTCAGAAAAAAAATGACAAACCAGACAATGAAGCTGTGTTAAAAGAAATTTCAGATGGAGCCTGCAAATGTACAGATTCTATTAAATTAGCTAACAGAAAGAAAGAAGATATCCTGAAAGATGTGCACGACTGTATTGATAAACGTACAGGAGCTCTACAGGTTTCTACCCTTTTGCTAGGAGCGGAAGAATTATCCCAAAAAGCCCCTGAGGTGAACGGGAAAAAGCAGATTAATTTAACGTTCAATACAAATAAAGACTCGAAACAGTACAAAGAGAGTTATAACAGAATTGAGCGCTATCTGATGCAAAATTGCGAAAGTGTAAAAAGGGCTACCATGACTTCAGAAACCAGCTACGATAAGTTCTCAAAGAATGATACAGCGATTGATTTCTATCAGAAAGCGATAGATGCCTCTAAAAAGGAGAACTGGAAAGATGCCATTCAGAATTATGAGCAAGCTGTAAAGGCTGATCCAAAATTTATTTATGCATGGGATAATCTGGGAATCTGTTACAGAAGAGTTGGAGAATATGATAAAGCACTGAATGCCTATAAACAGTCATTAGCCGTAGATCCAAAAGGTAAAATGCCTTTACAGAACATACCGATAGCCTATATATACAAAAAAGAATATCAGAAAGCTATTGATGCCTATAATGATTTTGATAAAATATATCCCAATGATCCGGAGGTTTATTATGGAATAGGACAAATCTACTTCGCGAATCTGAAAGATCATGAAAAAGCGCTTGATTATACCTGTAAAGCATACAGAATTTACAATGATCAGAAATCTCCTTACCGTTCTGATGCAGAAGCTGTAATAAGCCGCATCTACAAGAGTATGAAAGAGGAAAACAAGACAGAGAAGTTCAGAGAAATTTTAAAGAGCAATAATATTAAATTTGATTAAAAATAAAACTCCCAGTTTAATCTGGGAGTTTTTGTTTTATTTCTTTCTCTTCGATTTAGAGATTGCTTTCTGTTGAGCTCTGTTAGCCCCAAATTTCTTAGGTGCTTTTCTCTTCGAAGGACCACCCCAGTTTTCTTTTGTATTTTTCGCTTTCTTTTCATGGAAAGCACCTCCTCCTTCATTCAGTTTTACCTGAGCAGGGTTTTTCATAACCACCTGATCTTCCTCTGCAGCGATCTTTTTAGGATTAATTTTCACCCCTTCAGGGAAGTCGATAAACTTCAAATCTTTGTCCATCAACAATTCGATGTCCAGAATTAAAGCTTCTTCTTTTTTAGTTACAAACGTAACAGCCTTACCTTCTTTATCTGCTCTACCGGTTCTACCGATTCTGTGAATATACTGCTCAGGAATATCCGGAGTTTCAAAGTTGATGACATGGGTAATGTTTGAAATATCCAGACCTCTTGCCATTACATCAGTGGTAATAAGTCCGCGGATCTCTTCATTTTCAAATCTCTTCATTGCCTTAAGTCGGTAATTCTGAGACTTGTTGGAATGGATCACATCAAACTGTTCCGGGAAAAGTTCATCAATTTTAGTAAAAAGTAAATCAGCGTGTCTTTTATTATTATTGAAAATCAAAACCTTAGACATATCTGTATCATTCTTCAACAAATGTTCAAGAAGGTTGATTTTTGTATTGAAGTTTTCAACTTTATATCCTGTCTGTTCAATTTTTTCAAGTGGAGTTCCAGATTTTGCCAATGAAATTTCTACCGGACTGGCGAAATATACATCCAGCATTTCATCTACCGCTTCTGTCATGGTTGCTGAGAAAAGGATATTCTGTCTTTTCTCTTTCATCATTTCAAAAATATGACTAAGCTGTGGTCTGAAACCAAGGTTAAGCATCTCGTCAAACTCATCTATGATCAGTTTCTGTACTTCTTTCAGAGAGATTGCATTATCTATAGCAAGATCCATTACTCTCCCCGGAGTTCCTACCAGAATATCACAACCATCATTGAACAACAATTTCTGGGTATTAATATTCTTTCCTCCATAGATACCAATAACTCTTGCAGTAATATTTTCTGTCAGTTTCTCAACAATTTCCGTTACCTGTACCACCAATTCTCTTGTAGGAACAAGTATCAAAACCGTTGGGTTTCCTGATTTGCTGTATTTCCAGGTTTTAAGAACGGGCAAAAGGTAAGCTAATGTTTTTCCGGTTCCGGTTTGTGCAATTCCCATTACATCTCTTCCGGAAAGAATAGGTTTCAAGCTCTTCTCCTGAATAGGAGTAGGCTCAAATAATTCCAAATCCGCCAAAACATCAAGAATTTTAACCGGCAGGTCAAAATCTGCAAAAGTGAGTTTTTCCATTTTGCAAAGATACGTATTTAATTAAAAGTTGAAAATTACAGGTAAGGAATTGGTGAATTGAAATTTCTGCTTACTCTTTACACGGCCATTTTTCTAGCAGTAACAGGGTAAAACTTCTATTTATTACGTCTAATTCACTTTAACGCTGTAGCTTTTTATTTTGATATCATCATCTTTCCATTTGCTGGTTGTAATAATAACATTTCCTTTCTTTTTGGGATCTTTTTTGATGGGAAACTTATCTTCCTCCCACTGGTTGCAGTGTGTAGATATAGGAGAAACGAGGGGTTTCCAAACTCCTTTGGTCAAGGTATAAACATAGAAAGGATGCCAGCAGCTTGTACACCAGTCGGGATAAAAGCCAATTTCATCTTTTCCATCTCCATTAAGATCTCCAAGGTTATAAATCGTCCCCGATTTTGCTGGGGAAATAGTAAAAGAAGGTATTTTTTTGTCGCTGAAAGAAATCGTGGTATCACACTTCCCATCACATTCATCACTACAATCGGTCACTTTTGCAGAAACATATTCTTTTGTCCCGTTTCCGTCAAAATCACCGGAAATCTTTTCTGAACTTCCTTCTTGGGCATTACAAAAGGAAGCCAATAGAACTGCAGATGTTATAATAAGGGTTTTCATTGTTATTTTATTGAAAAATATTAGAGTTTTTGTTTAAAAATTTATTAGGCTTTTTTCTGACTCTTTGTTATTTTCTTGTGACTCTCAGCAAAAGGATCAAAACCAGAACCATTGAAAAAATAAAACCAAGCACTGCAACCAGAGACAACTCTCCTATTCTAGGTCCCGATTCTGAAGCAAAAACAATAGCCGTTGCAATGATATTTGCTCCTAAAATCATGGCCAGGATTAAGTTAACAACACTGGATTTGATGAGCTGATTGGTCTTTTCAAGATTCTTGATCTCACCGGATACCGTAAATTTATTTTCATCCAGCTTTTGAAGAACAGAACGGAGCTCTTTGGGAATTTCATCTACATTGTCTGTGAAATTCATCATCCGGTCCATTCCTGTCTTTAAAAGGTTTTTAGGACTTATTTTTTTTGTGAAGATCTTTTTGGTATAAGGATGAAGGCTCTTTACAATATCCAAATCCGGATTGATAGTTCTTCCCACTCCTTCTATCAGGCTTATTCCTTTGAAAAGAAGGTAAAAATAATCCGGCATATACAGACTGTTGTCCTTCAGGATATCCTTCATCTTATTAATGATCACTTGAACGTTGATATCCTGTAAAGAAGAGCTATGAACAAAGTTCAGAATGTCTTCCACATCACCTTCAAATCTTCTTTCATCAGGTATTTCATAGCTTATGGCCATTTTTTTAAGGTAACGGACAATTTTATGCGGATTTTTGGCGACAAAGCTTACAATGAGATTTTCAAGAATTTCTTTATCGTTCGGTTGAATTTTCCCTACGGCTCCAAAATCAATAAAAACTACTTTTCCGTCTTTTTTAACGAGAATATTTCCGGCGTGCGGATCAGCATGGAAGAATCCGTAATCTAAAATCTGGGAAACGAAAAGTCTTAATCCTACTTCTGAAACTTTCACAGGATCAATTCCATTCTCCAGAAGAGCGGTTTTATCCGTCACCTTCACACCGTCAATGAATTCCATACAAAGAATATTGTTGTTGGAAAATTCTTCGTAAACCTTAGGAACGTATGTTTCTTTGTTATTTTTAAAATTGAGACGGAACTGCTGAATATTATTTCTCTCGTTGATCAGGGAAACTTCTTCCAGTAATGATTTTTCAAAGGTAGAAATTGCCTGTTTCAGATTGAGTTTCTCTCCTATTTCCGAATACGTGGAGATCAGTTTTTCGATATCTTTAATCAGCAGCAAATCGTCTTCAATAACTGACTGTACATCCGGTTTTTTGAGTTTCAGAATAACAGGTGAACCATCCAACAGAAAAGCTTTGTACACTTGCGCAATGGAAGCTGTAGCCAAAGGTTTCTTTTGAATTTCTCTAAAGTAATCTTTAACAGAAATATTGAATTCGTTTTCCAACGCTTCTTCAACATCCATTTCTATCATTTCTACCTTATCCTGAAGCTTTTGAAGCTCTTGAATAAGCTCGGGAGGTAAAAGATCTTCCCGATTACTGAATGACTGTCCAAGCTTCACAAAAGTAGGCCCCAATTCTTCCAAAGCCAATCTGATTCTTTCATAAACGGTTCCTTTTGAAATAATTTCATCAGAATTTCCTGAAGCATCTTCCTGCTTATTTCCTCCATTCATTCTTGCCAAAAGATCTTTAAAACCATATTTACTCAATACGGAAATCAATCTGGCGGACCTTTTCAGTTTTCTTTGCTGCTTGTCGAACATAATATATTAATAGTGGTGCAATTTACTCCAAAAACTATTCCTATTTTTCATTAAATTCGGAAACTTAGAACTAATAAACCTTACCCATGAGAAAAACTCTATTTCTATTATTTTGTCTGATCAATTTCCACTTCCTTTTCGCTCAATCCAATTATGATTTAGGTTATAAAGAATATGACAAGGAAAACTTTCAAAAAGCCATCTCTTATTTTGACAAAGCAATTAGTAAAAAACAAAATATTTTTGATGCTTATCTGTATAGAGGAATGTCCTATTTCTACTTATATGATGCCAAAAAAGCTAAAGAAGATTTCGACAAAGTTCTCGCATTAGATCCAAAAAATTCTATGGTATATTCTTTTTACGGAAAATATTATGCATTAACCAATCAGTTTGATAAAGCTATAGAAAGTTATACGATTGCATTGGAAAGAATGCCCGATGATTATAGATTATATGGAGAAAGAGGGGCTGCAAAAGCTGAAGTGGGCCAATATGCTGAAGCACTTGAAGACACCGATCTCTCTGTACAAAAGCTCCCTAACAATTACCGTGGGTATCTGAACCGTGGATATGTCAAAATGCGTATCGACAAATATGCTGATGCACTAGAAGATCTTACCACTTCATTATCAATAAAAAAATCAGAAAAAGGATATGAACACAGAGGTACCGCTTATGCTTTATTAAGAAAATATGATGCTGCATTACAGGATTTTGAAAAGGCTCTGGAATACAATCCAAATAATCCTCTGGTTCTTTATTATCAGGGAGAAGTATTATTATCTTCAGGACAGAAAGAAAAAGCGTGCAAAAGTCTGTTGAAAAGTAAACAATTAGGGAATAAAGAGATTGATGATGTTATTTCTAAAGCTAAATGCACAGAGAGTAATAATTAAAAACAATAACACATAATCAACATTTTAAAGAATAAAAATCAACCATAATAATAAAAACAATCATTTCTCATAAAATTTTATATATTTACGTCTTACAAATTAAAACAAACCAATAAAAGTATTACAACATGAAAAATTTACGTAGCAAACTTTCAAGAGAGCAGCTAAAAAGTATTTCAGGAAGCGGTCTTATTGATATCAATATCCCGAACTGCTCCAACCAGTGCTGCCCAACTGACGGAAGACCAAGATGTCCAAGACTGATCTGTCCGGCAGTAGTATGCCCTCACAACGATTAATTTGTTTTAAAAAAATTTTAGGTAAAATAAAAACAGAATGCTAATGCATTCTGTTTTGTTATTTAAGATAGGTATCATAAAGATCTCTTCGACGGTCTTTCATCACCTGAACGGAGCCATTGTGATGAAGATCTTTCAGTAAATTCAAATCGACGTCTACAATTAAGGTCATTTCCGTATTGGGTGTCGCTTCTCCTTTCACTGCATTGGATGGAAAAGCAAAGTCTGAAGGGGTAAATACGGCAGCCTGCCCAAACTGGATATCCATGTTATTTACTTTCGGAAGATTCCCTACACAACCTGCAATAGCGACATAGCATTCATTTTCTATGGCTCTTGCTGCGGCACAGTGGCGGACTCTCATATAGGCATTCTGTGTATCTGTAAGGTAAGGCACAAACAGAATTTTCATCCCCTGATCGGCCAATATTCTTGGTAATTCAGGGAATTCTACGTCATAGCAGATGACGAGACCTATTTTTCCGCAGTCGGTATCAAAAACTTTAATTTCGTTTCCGCCTTTCATACCGTAATATCTTTTCTCATTTGGGGTGATGTGGATCTTTCGGTATTCATCTCTCCGGCCGTCACGATGAAGGAGATAACTTACGTTATACAGTTCATTATTTTCAAAAACGGGCATACTTCCGGAAATAATATTTACATTATAACTGATGGCCAACTCTGAAATTTTTTCTTTGATCTGTTCGGTAAGTTTAGCCAGCTCTATCATACTGTCTCTTTCCGAAAGGTTGTTGAAAGGAGCAAGCAAAGGCGTATTGAACAATTCCGGGAAAAGCACAAAGTCTGATTTGTAGTCACCCATTACATTCACAAAAAATTCTACCTGTTCATAAAAAGCCTCAATATCTTTGAAATGTCTCATCTGCCATTGTACCAATCCCAGACGGATGATACTGTCCTGCATGGTATTGGGCCGTTTGCTGTAGTAAATATTGTTCCATTGCAGAAGAACGGCATTTTCTCTGGAAGCTTCATCCTCAGGAAGATATTTTCTCAAGACTCTGATGGGTAGAAAATTATTCGAAAGCTGGAAAGACAAAACCGGATCGTAAATTTCTTTATCTCTTACTCTTCGAATATACTCTCTTGGAGAAAGTTCGTGGCTGTATTTATGGTAATTCGGGATTCTGCCACCCAAGACAATTGATTTCAGGTTTAACAATTCACAAAGCTCTTTTCGGGCATCATATAATCTTCTTCCCAGTCGCAGTTCACGAAATTCCGGGTCAACAAAAACCTCAATTCCATAGAGAACGTTTCCTGTAGAAGAATGGGTGTTGAAGGTATAATTTCCTGTAATATCGCTGTAAGTATGGTCATCTCCAAATTCTTCATAATTGACGATGATAGAAAGGGCAACAGCGGCTAATTTCCCGTCAACAGTAATGCATATCTGCCCGTTTGGAAATATTCTTGTCAGTTTTTCAATACTTTTTTTAGACCATATAGATTCTGACATTTGAGGATATGCTCTCTTCATGGTTTGGGCCAGCTCTTCATAATCCTGAACGGTCAGAGGTCTTGTTTCTATTTGCATTTGATGTAATTTTACTTAAATTTAGGAAAAAAAAGACAAATCAGTCCATTTTAAATGATAAAGAGAGTCTTCAAATACTTAATCATAGGTACTATAAGTGTATTATTTTTTGTTTATTTATTCCTACCATTTGTTTCTAATTATGCGGGCTGGTATGGCTATAGTAAATGGAAATACAGAACAGCAACAGATAACATACAAGAGTCCAAAAACAGATATGTTTTTGTAAAACAATTGAATTATAAAATCGTAGATTCTGCAGGTTATAAAAATTTCCATTTTACTCCTTATTTTGAAAAAGGCTTTAAATATGGTAAACATTCTTCAGAAGACACCAGAATCATTCATAACTCTGCTTATCCATACAATATCTGCTATGAAAGGAATTTAAATGAATCTATTACTCTACGTTTTACTGAAGACAGTGTAAAAAAATTAGACAGTTCAGATGCTGTCTGGGGATATTCAAAAACTCCATACTTAAAAGATACTTTAACGTTGATTATCGAAGGGCGGCACAAACATACCGGATTAATAAAAATCTGGTAGGTAAAATTTTAGAAAAAGATAGCATCCAAAAAAATTCACATTCTATATAATCTTCTCAGATCATCAATTTTAACAAAAAAATCCCACCCAAAACGGGCAGGATTTATATTTAAATTCAAGTCAAAATTATTCCCACTCAATTGTTGCAGGTGGTTTGCTTGAAATATCGTAAGCTACTCTGTTGATTCCTCTTACTTCGTTGATGATTCTGCTTGAAACAGTATCAAGGAATTCGTAAGGAAGTCTGCTCCAAGTTGCTGTCATGAAGTCGATGGTATTGGCAGAACGAACTACAGCTGTATATTCATATGTTCTTTCGTCTCCCATTACTCCTACAGATTTTACAGGAAGAAGAACTACGAAAGCCTGAGATACTTTTTCGTAAAGATCGTTTTTGTATAATTCTTCGATAAAGATATCGTCAGCTTCCTGAAGGATTCTTACTTTCTCAGCATCTACCGCTCCCAATACTCTGATTCCTAATCCAGGACCTGGGAAAGGGTGTCTGTATACCATATGATGAGGAATACCTAATTCTTCTCCTACTCTTCTTACTTCATCTTTGAAAAGTTCTCTTAATGGCTCTAATAATTCGAATTCCATATCTTCAGGAAGTCCTCCAACGTTGTGGTGAGACTTAATCACTGCAGATGGTCCGTTGACAGACTGGCTTTCGATAACGTCAGGATAAATTGTTCCCTGAGCTAAGAATTTGGCACCTTCAATTTTATGAGATTCTTCATCAAAAACATGGATAAACTCATTTCCGATGATTTTTCTTTTCGCTTCAGGATCATCTACTCCTGCTAATTTGGAAAGGAATCTATCCTGAGCATCTACCATTTTAATGTTCATATGGAAATGTTCTCCATACTGATCCATTACTTTTTTCCCTTCATCCTTTCTTAATAATCCCGTATCTACGAAGATACAAGTCAACTGATCACCAATTGCTTTGTGGATCAAAACAGCAGCTACAGAAGAGTCAACACCTCCTGAAAGTCCAAGGATTACTTTATTGTCTCCTACTTTCTCACGAATTTCTTCAACTGTTTTTTCAATATAGTTGGTCAGTTTCCAGTTTTTCTCTGAATTACAGATTCCAAATACGAAATTTTCAAGCATTTTTGCTCCTTCTTCTGTATGAGAAACTTCCGGGTGGAACTGAACACAGTAGATTTTACTTTCTTCATTAGAGATAGAAGCAATTACGCCTGATTTCGCATTTAATTCAAAACCTGAAGGCAGTTCTCCTACTTCGTCAAAGTGGCTCATCCAAACTACAGAGTTCTGAGTTACCCCTTTCAATAAAGAACTTTCTTTAACGATTTCAAGATTAGCTTTTCCGTATTCTCCTTTTTCTCCTTTGTTTACTTTTCCTCCTAAAAGGTGAGCCGTCATCTGCATTCCGTAGCAAATTCCCAATACAGGAATGCCTTGTTCGTATAATGCTTTTTCAACCAGGTGAGCATTTTCTGCATTTACAGAACTTGGTCCACCGGAAAGGATAATTCCTTTTGGCTGTTTTGCTAAAATATCTTGTAATGGTGTATTGTAAGGTAAGATTTCAGAGTATACACCCATCTCACGGATTCTTCTTCCGATAAGCTGGTTGTACTGGGATCCGAAATCTAAAATAATAATACCGTTGTTCATTTTTGATAATTGATAAATGATGATTAATTTAAAAGCTTTAAGCTATAGGCTTCAGACTATAAGCTTTCTATACTGCAATAAGCATAATGCCTGTAGCATAAAGCTTATTGCTTACTTTACTGTTTTACAAAAAAAGACTTGGAATAGCTCCAAATCTTTTTTCGTGATTTTTATTAAAACTTTCCGATGTCTTCTCTGTAGAAGCCGTAATCGAAATGTACATGACTTGCGTCTTCATAAACTTTCTTGCGAGCGTCTTCGAAAGTAGCACCTGTAGCCACAATATTCAGAACTCTACCTCCATTGGAAACCACTTTATCTCCTTTGCTGATTGCTCCGGCGTATAAAAGTTTACTGTGTTTTACTTTATCTTCTCCTGTGATTTCGAAACCTGTTTCGATGTTTCTCGGATAACCTCCTGAGCACATTACCAGACACACTGCTTTTTCGTCTTTAAATTTAAGCTGAATGTCTTTTCCTTCCATACAGTCCTGGATCACATCTAAAAGATTGTTTTCCATAAGAGCCATCAATACCTGAGTTTCAGGATCTCCGAATCTCATATTGTATTCAAGAAGGTACGTTCCGTTTTTCGTAACCATCAATCCGAAGAAGATGATTCCTTTAAATCCGAAACCTTCTGCCTTAAGACCTTTGATGGTAGGCTCCAGGATATTTTTCTCGAAATCTGCATAGTGCTCCTGAGTAAATTCCGGGCTTGGTGCTATTGAACCCATACCTCCTGTATTAGGCCCTGTATCTCCGTTTCCGGCTTTTTTATAATCTTTTGCTGCTACGCAAGGGAATAATTTTTCACCGTTAGAGAAAGCAATGATAGAAGCTTCAAAACCTTGTAAATATTCTTCAATAACTAAACGGATCCCGGCATCTCCATAGATTCTTCTGATCATGAAATCGTGGATGGTAGCTTCAGCTTCTTCAAGAGTGTCACAAATAACAACTCCTTTTCCACCTGCTAAACCACTTGCCTTGATCACTAAAGGATATTGCTGTGTCTGCACATATTCTTTAGCTTCGTTGTAGGAATCAAATACAACAGCTTTTGCTGTTTTGATATCATAGGTCTGCATAAATTTCTTAGAGAAAGCTTTACTTCCTTCAAGGCTTGCTACTTTCTGAGTAGGACCGAAAACTTTAAGATCGTGCTTTTTAAATTCGTCCTTTAAACCTGCTACAAGAGGAGCCTCAGGACCTACGATCGTAAGATCAATCTTTTCTTTAATAGCGAAATCTCTAAGTTCTTTGATTTCTGATAAATGAACATTTTTCCCTATTACATCGGTAGTCGCATTCCCGTTAGCAAAAAACATTTTAGAAATTCTTGAGTCATTCTGTAGCTTTGCCGCTAAAGCAGATTCTCTACCGCCTTCACCTATGATTAATATTCTCATACTTTATTTATTATCTAGTCTTAATTTACAAATATATAATTTTGAATGCTATAAATACAATCCCTAATTATTTTTTAATTCTATTTTAATTAGTGGAAAAAGTGTCTAACACCTGTAAACATCATGGGTATATTGTGCTCGTTTGCCGCTTCTATACTGTCCTGATCTTTTACACTTCCACCTGGCTGAATGATCGCTTTGATACCTTCCTGAGCGCAGAAATCTACCACATCACGGAAAGGGAAAAATGCATCTGAAGCTAATACTAAATCTCCTGAGAATTTTTCTTTTGCTCTTTCGATAGCCTGTTGTGTTGCCCAGATTCTGTTAACCTGTCCGCCACCGATACCGAATGCCTGGATTCCGTTGGAAACCACGATCGCATTTGATTTTACATATTTTACCACTCTCTGAGAGAAAAGCAATGCTTTTTTCTGCTCTTCCGTAGGTTGAGTTTCAGTAACTACTTTAATATCATCAGAGAAATGAAGGTCATTATCCTGAACCAAAATACCACCGTCTACTTTTACCCAAGTCTGTTTGTCTGAAACCGGGTTTACGATTTTGATGATTCTCAGATTTTTCTTTTTTCTTAAAACTTCCAGCGCTTCTTCGTCAAAGTCAGGAGCCATTACAATCTCAAGGAAAGTTTTGTTGAGCTCCTCAGCTGTTGCTGCATCGATCTTATAGTTCATAGCAACAATTCCGCCAAAGATGGAAACCGGATCACATTCGAAAGTTTTCTGGTAAGTTTCCAATGCAGAAGTTCCGATGGCCACTCCACAAGGAGTAGAGTGCTTCACTGCGCAACAAGCCATTTCTTCTTTGAACTCAGTCACTACTTTCCAGCAAAGGTCCATATCACGAAGATTATTGAAAGAAAGCTCTTTACCTCCAAGCTGTTCGAAGTCTTTCATGGCTCCGTTTTCGAAAGTTGAAACGTAGTACGCTGCAGTCTGATGTGGGTTTTCTCCATATCTTAGGTCAGATACTTTTTTGTAAGAAGCGTTTAGATATGTAGGATATTCTTCATCTAAAAGCATTCTTGAGATAGCAGCGTCATAAGCAGAAGTAAGGTTAAATACTTTTCCTGCAAGCTTTTTACGGGTTTCGATGTAAGTATCCCCGTTTTGTTCCATTTCAATTTTTACAGTCGTGTAATCTTCTACGTCGGTAATTACAGTAACAGAATCAAAGTTTTTGGCTGCAGAACGAAGCATTGACGGACCACCGATATCGATAAATTCCACTTTCTCGTGTAAAGAAATGTTTTTATTCACATTTTCAAAGAAAGGGTAAAGGTTTACGATCACCATGTCTATCAGACCAATTCCGTGTTCCTGAACTGTTTTCATGTGCTCTTCATTGCTACGAACAGCCAACAATCCTCCGTGTACTTTTGGGTGTAATGTTTTCACCCTTCCGTCCAGCATTTCAGGGAAATTGGTTACCTCATCAATTTGAATAGGATTTAAACCAGCGTCTTTCAAATGTTTGAACGTTCCTCCTGTAGAGATCAACTCATAATTCTGAGCTTCCAAAAACTGCGCGAATTCTATTAATCCACTTTTGTCAGAAACACTGATTAAAACTCTCTTTTTACTCATTTTACTTTCAATTTTTTACTTTTTACAGCTATTTCAAACTGTGCTCGGGTCTTTCACCTCCGAACTTACTTTTATTTTACTTAGATTTTTTGCTAATGCAGCAATGCATTCCTATTTTAAGGATACACTGTTATATTTTTAATTTCCTAGGACCTTATTGATCGCTATTGGAAATATTTCATATTCAATCTCATGAACTTTCTGCGCCAGTGTCTCAGGCGTATCGTCAGCTGTTACTTCAAAAGACTTCTGAAGAATAGCTTCTCCTTCATCAATACCCGGTGTTACAAAATGTATGGTAGCTCCACTTTCTTTTTCTCCGGCTTCAATAACGGCATTATGAACGTTCATTCCCCACATTCCTTTTCCTCCAAATTTCGGAAGCAATGCCGGATGAATATTGATTATTTTACCATTCCAGTTGTCACAGAATTCCGATTTTAAGATGGATAAAAAGCCTGCCAAAACAATCAAATCTGTATTTTCTGGGATTACTTTAACCAACTCGCTGCTTAAGTTCTTTCCTCTCGGAATGAGTATATTTTCTATATTGTGATTCTTTGCTCTTTCCAGTCCGAAACATTCTCTGTCTGCGACTACCAATGTTACTTTTGCATTTTGAATTTCTCCTGCTTCAATAGTATCAATGATTCTCTGCAGATTGGTTCCTGAACCGGATACGAGTACAACGATATTCTTCATTATTTAGATGTTAGATGTCAGATTTAAGATTATAGACTTACCGTCTGATGTCTAGGATCTGAAATCTGATGTCATTTAAAATTTCAAATCAATTTTCTCTGCTCCTTCAGTGATTTCTCCGATTTCGTAAGCATCATCTAAAAGGTGTAACACTTTTTCAGCATGTTCAGCGTCTACAACGATTACCATTCCTACACCCATATTGAATGTTCCGTGCATTTCTTCACGTTTTACTCCACCTCTTTTTTCAAGCTCAAGCATTACGCTAGGAATTCTGATTTTTGTTTCGTCGATAGAAGCACAAAGACCTTCAGGAATAATTCTTGGAACGTTTTCGTAAAGGCCACCTCCTGTGATGTGAGCAATTCCTTCTACTTTTACTTCTTCCAATACTTTATGAATATCTTTATAGTATAGTCTTGTTGGAACTAAAAGGGTTTCATATAAAGGTTTTCCTTCAAATTCTTCTTCGAAGTTCGGGAATACTTTTCTTACTAAAGAGAATCCGTTGGAGTGGAATCCTGAGCTTGGTAATGCAATGATCTTATTACCTGCTTTGATTTTTGACCCGTCAATGATCTGATCTTTTTCTACGATTCCAACGCAGAATCCTGCAACATCATAATCTCCCGGTTGATACATACCTGGCATTTCAGCAGTTTCTCCACCAATTAAAGCACAGTTATTATCTTTACATGCTTCCACCATTCCTAAAACGATTTCAGCTGCGATTTCAGAATCAAGTTTTCCACAAGCTAAATAATCCAGGAAGAATAAAGGTTTTGCTCCGTGACAAAGGATATCGTTGGCACACATTGCGAAACAGTCTATTCCGATAGAGCCATATTTTTTAGTATCTAAAGCCACTTTCAGCTTGGTTCCTACTCCATCTGTTCCTGAAACAAGGACCGGATTTTTATATCCTCCGATTTCATAGAATGCACCAAAGCTCCCCAAATGATTCAATACATTGGAATTGTGGGTTTCACCGACCGCTTTTTTGATCTTGTCAACCGTTTTGTATCCTTCTTCTTTGTCTACTCCTGCTGATTTGTAAGTGTTGCTCATGTCTGCTTAGATTTTTAGATATTGGATTCAGATTTCAGATGATTTATTGTTGGCATCTGATGTCTTACGTCTTCTTATCTTTTAATATTTCAATTACTTTTTATACTCGATTTTAGAAAACAAAAAAGCCGACAATCTTTTCAGATTATCGGCCGTTATTTTATCTCAGAATTTCAGAGCCCACAATTTTCCCTTTATGAGAAAAACATTGTTTATAGGAGGTCTGAATTTTCATCTCTTTTCTTTTTGCAAAAATAGTAATTTTAAATGAATATTCAAATTCTATTTTTCAAGGATGGTTTCGATGGCTGCAATCTTCTTGATTTTTTCTTTTAATTCGCTGTTTTTCTCTTCATTAGAAATTTTCTGTTCAGCTTTATCAAAGTTATCATTAAAGAACGGAAGTGAAAAAGTTTCCACCACATTTCCACCGTGGAAAGGGAAACGCTTCGATGCTGCTTCCAAAACTCCTGCTCCACCTCTACCACCTGGGGATGTAGACATCAATAACATTGGCACCTCATTCCAAACGGTTCTGTCTTTGATTCTGGATACCCAGTCGAATACATTTTTGAATGCTGTAGAGTAAGTTCCGTTGTGCTCTCCCAAAGCCACTAATAATACCTCTGCATTATCAATTTTTGCTGCGAAATCGTGCGCTTCCTGAGGAACACCGTTTGCTAATTCTCTTTCATGTTTATAGATTGGCATTTCGAAAGGGTTCAAGTCAATCACCTCAACTTCTGCATTTTCGAATAATGTTGATGCATAAGCTACCAACTGCTTGTTCATTGAAACTTCTGAGTTGCTTCCTGCTATTGCTAAAATTTTCATATATGATACTTATTTTTAAGATTACAAATTTAGTTTTTTATTTAAGATAAGATGGTAATTCCATTGGGACTTCCATTAATAGTATTTCAGTGTCTTCTACAGCTTCGATATTAAAACTTTGAGTATCCCAGATGCCCAATCCGTCTCTTTCGTTCAGCACGCGGTCTCCCACTTTTGCGCTTCCTTTTAAAACAAAAGCATACACTCCGTTTCCTTTTTTGTTCAGCATATAGTTTTTACCATTTCCTTTTGTAAAATTGGCCAGATTGAACCATGCATCCTGATGAATCCAAACCCCGTCATCATTTTTATTGGGAGATAATATCTGTTGAAATCCATTGATCTTTTCTCCTTCTTTAATACTTTTCTGGTCGTATCTAGGCTCTACATTCAATTCTCTTGGGAAAACCCAGATCTGTAAGAACTTTACCTCTTCATCTTTATTCTTATTGTATTCGCTGTGCATTACTCCGGTTCCGGCACTCATCACCTGGATTTCTCCTTTTTTGATCACCGCAGTAGTTCCCATTGAATCTTTATGTTCCAAATCTCCTTCCAAAGGAATTGAAATAATTTCCATATCTCTGTGAGGGTGTGTTCCGAAGCCCATTCCCTGGGAAACGGTATCATCATTTAATACTCTTAATACTCCAAAATTCGTTCTGTCTCCGTTTTGATAGTTGGCAAAACTGAATGTATGGTAAGAATTTAACCAGCCATGATTGGCGTGGCCTCTTGAATCTGCTTTATGATATACTGTTTTCATTTTTGTGATTATTTATGGTACAAATGTACAGCATATGGCTGTGGGAATTGTTGATGTAGGTTAAGAAAGGAAATAGGAAGTAAAAAAGGCCTATACGACTTGTAAATTATGATCACAAAGAGGTTTAATCACGCAAAGGAATAAATAATTTTAAAATTACAATCCGTTTTTAAAGCGCAACGATATTATCTGCGATAAAATTTCATGCTAGATATCTTTTCTTCTGAAGATTTAGCAGAATAAATAAGCGCGACATTTCGGTTATCTATGAAAGAGTATCATATTCCGAATATAAAGGATAGATTTTAAGTTTTGGCTAAAGCCAATTGATGAATATATAAAGAGAAGACGGGCTAAAGCCCGTCCCTATTGAATTTTATGATGCTATTTCAAACTAAATTTAAAAACACATTTCTTTTCTAATTTTTACTCTCTAGTTTTTCATTAAAAATGTACCTGCTTGATTTCTTCTTCAATTTCCTTAGGAGTTTCATCTTCAGAGTTAACGAAAATCATAGTCACCAATGCACCTATCAGCATACAAACACCTCCTACTACAATATAATCCATCGCTTGCTTTCCAAAAACGCCACTTACAATCGGACCACCAAATAATCCGTTGATAATTTGCGGGATCACGATAAAGAAATTGAATATTCCCATATAAACCCCCATTTTCTTCTGAGGAATCACTTCAATCAGCATGGCATAAGGCATTGCCAGAATACTTGCCCAGGCAAATCCTAATCCAATCATGGAGATCCACAGATTGTCTGTTCCTTTAATAAAATACATAGAAATCAGCCCTAGTCCTCCGCAGAATAAAGCTAAAGCATGCGTCTGTTTTTTACCGATCCATTTTGCAATAGGTGTCAGTAAAAAAGCAAATGGAATTGCCCAAAGATTGTACATTCCGAACAGGTTACCTGTTAAATCTCCGGCATTATTGAACTCTTTAGAATGGGTATCTTCTGGAGACAGTCCCAAATGATGAGTCGCTAATGCACTGGTCGTAAATACCCACATGGTAAATAATGCAAACCATGAAAAGAACTGTACTATTCCTAATTTTTTCATTTGAGTAGGAATATTCCCAAAGTCTTTAAATATATCTGAGAATCTGGAAGGTTCTTCACTTTCTTTTTTATCTTCTTCAAATTCTTCAAACTCTTGTGGAGAATACTCTCTTGTTGTTATGATGGTGTAAAGAATAGAAAGGATGAGCAATCCTGCTCCGATATAAAACGAAAAAATCACATTATCTGCTACAAATCCTTTGGGTGCCTCGTTGGAAATACCCAGTTGGGTTAACCAATCCGGAAGATAAGAGCCAAGCACCGCGCCGATTCCGATAAGGATAGTCTGTACAGAAAATCCTATTGTTCCCTGGTGTTTGGGAAGCATATCTCCAACTAAAGCCCTGAATGGTTCCATCGCGATATTAACAGACGCATCCATCATCGCAAGGAATATTACCGCCAGCAATAAAGCATTTGCAGCAAACATCTGAGTAACCGAAGCAGCATTTGGAAGCAGCACCAAACCTATGGCACACAAAACAGCGCCAATCAGAAAGTACGGTTTTCTTCTTCCCAACGGACTCCATGTATTATCTCCCATATGTCCGATGATCGGTTGAACGATAAGCCCTGTAACAGGTGCTACGAGCCAGAACCAGGAGAGCTCATGGACGTCAGCTCCCAAGTTTCCAAGGATACGGCTCGCATTTCCGTTTTGGAGCCCAAAAGCCATCTGAATTCCTAAGAATCCCATACTCATATTAATAATCTGAGTAAGTGAAAGTTCCGGTTTTATTTTTTTAGCCATTGCTGTTGTATGCTGTTATTTTGTTTTTAATTCCTGAATAAGGATATCCTCCAGTGCAGTTTTTTCAGCTACTACTTTGTCTACAACATCATTCGGAATTGTCATAGAAAGTACATATTGTTTTACCTTCCATGTTCCGTTAATCTTTTCTACCACTCCGGAACCTCTGCATATTTTCATTTGAGTATCCAGTAATTCATCAAACCAAGCCAGTTTTCCATCATTGCTGAAATAGATATTCCTTTTTAAAGCTTTAAAATTCCAGGTTTTCTTTTTATCAAAATGAGGTTTTGCCCAAACCATAAATTCTTTTTTATTCCAGACTTCGGTGGCATCTGTACCAATAAACGTTGACTGATCGGCAAAGAAATCAAAGTACGTATTATAGTCGGCTTTTGCAGCGGCTACATTGAAGGCATCAAGCATTGTACTGATTTCCGTTTTCTCTTTTTGAAATCCTTTGTTCGACTGTGCCGAAAGCAGAGAGAAGCCAAAGAATAAAAGAATGATTGTATGAGCTGTTATTAATTTTTTCATAATGATTGCTATTTTTCTAGTTCAAGAATCAATGAGGTTTTAGCAGGTATCGTTATTGTATTTTGGAATAGAAGTTCTTTTCCTGAAATCACATCTTTTCCTTTCTTAAAATCTTTAATCGATTCTGCAAAGTATTTAAGATCTAACGTCTGATCTTTTTCATTATTGTTGATCATCACCATTACGCTTTCTTTATCATTGTATCTGAAGTAGGTAAAAACGCCATTCTGAGGAACAAAATTCTTTGTTTTCCCAGTATGAATAACTTCTTTCCCTTTTCTCCAATTCAATAATTTTTGAGTGAACTGGAAAAATTCTTTTTGTTCAGCAGTTTGAGAAGATGTATTGAATGCATTTTGCGGATCAGATTTCCAGCCTCCCGGAAAATCTCTACGAATATCTGCGTCCCCACCTTTCTGTTTATCTCCCCGCATTCCTATTTCTGAACCGTAATAGATTTGAGGTATTCCGCGAACGGTGGAAATAAGGGTAAGTCCTAATTTGTAGGCTTTGGGATCTGCCTTAAAGATTTCATTCCATCTTTCAGTATCGTGATTTTCGAAGAAAACCAACAGATTGTTGACATCAGGATAAAGGAAATCGCTGGTAAATGAATCATAAATTCTATTGATTCCCGTATTCCAACTTTCTTTTTCGTTAAAGGCTTTAGGCATTTCACTGAACAATACGAAATCCATCACCGACGGTAAATTGGAGTTGTATCCTGCCGCTTCTCCTGTTTTGGAGTTTTTTTGCCATGCTGAAATATGTCCGGCAGTAGAAAGCCATGTTTCTCCAACAATATTGAATTTGGGATATTCATCCGTAATAGCTTTGGCCCATTTAGCCATCGCTTCTTTATCATTGTAAGGATAAGTATCTACACGGAAACCTCCTAATTCCGCATATTCTATCCACCAGATTGCATTTTGGGTTAAATATTTCAGCACCAAAGGATTTTTCTGATTGATATCCGGCATTGTAGTATCAAACCATCCGTCCAAAGCATATTTTTTATCTATGCCAGAGGCGTTGGTATCGAACTGAGAGGTTATTTTGTAATTGGATCTTTTGAAACCTTTCTCTCCTTCATTAAACCAGTGGATCCAGTCTTTTGTAGGGAGATCTTTCATCATCCAATGAGAAATTCCCCAGTGATTGGTCACATAATCCATCACCAGTTTCATATTTCTCTTATTCAATTCCTGAGAAAGGGTTCTGTATTCTTCGTTGGTTCCGTAGCGGCTATCAATTTTGTAAAGATCGGTTTGTGCATACCCATGATAGGAGTATACTTTCTCATTATCTTCATTTACTGGAGTCAGCCAAACAGCGGTAGCTCCCAATTTCTGTATATAATCAATATTGTTGATGATTCCTTTCAAATCACCGCCATGCCTGCCATTAGGTAAACTACGGTCAGCTTTCTCTGTCAGTTCTGGTCTGGAATCATTTTTTTCATCACCGTTGGCAAAGCGATCCGGCATAATGAGATACATCACATCCTTTGATGTATAGGATTCCCGCTCTGCAGATCCGGAGTTACGCTGTTTCAGTTCGTAAGTATATGATCCAAGATTCTTTTTCTCTTTTTTAACATTGATGGTAAATTTCGGAACATTTATTTCGTTGGTATTGACGGTAATAAAAAGATAGTTAGGATTTTCAACCTTTTGGATATCTTTAATCTGGATACCATCTGAAAGGGTAACCTCATTATTTGCGATTCCTTTTCCGTAAACAAGAATCTGAAGTTCAGGGTTTTTCATTCCTTTCCACCAGAAAGCAGGCTCTACTCTTTCCAACGTTTTTTGGGAAAAAGCGGCAGAAGCTATAGAAAGGGCTAATGCGGCATATATTGTCTTCATATTAGTGTTCAATTTAGCATTAAATTTTCAAATGGAGTATTGAAACTTCTGTTTTTTTGTCACATTTCCTCTAAAATTTTAACATTTTTCATTCCTGTTTTTATTTTTCTAAAGATTATATGCCTTTTTACAAATAATTCATGCGAAAAAGCAGTTTTTTATAGGTTTTATTTTTAGCTTTACAGAAAAAATGTTTGATTTCAGCAGTATGTTCAAAACAGAGGGGCCAGATGTTGTTTACACATGGACCATTCCTGTATTTGCGGCTATCATTTTTATAGAAATGGCGTACAGTCATTTTAATAAAGAAAAAATTTATGAAACTAAAGATGTCGCAACCAATGTCCTTTTCGCCTTGCTCAATTATGGATTAGACATTATCATGAAGGGATTTTCCCTGTTTGTTATGATGTTTTTTTATGAGCATCGTCTTTTCGACTGGCAGGAAGGTATATGGTATTGGATCGCTGTATTTCTTGCACAGGACTTTGCTTATTATGTTCATCATTATGTAGATCATCACTCCAGAGTTTTCTGGGCAGTCCATATCACGCATCATAATTCTGATTATTTCAATATCAGTACAGGGTTCCGAAGTCCTGTATTTCAACCGCTGTACCGATATCTGTTTTTCTCTCCACTAGCGTTCATGGGCTTTCATCCATGGCATATTCTGGTAGCGTATTCTTCTATACAGATCTACGGAACGTTTGTCCATACTCAGTCGATTAAAAGCATGGGCTTTCTGGAATATATTCTGGTTACGCCGTCTCATCACAGAGTACATCATGCCTGCAATATCAAATACCTGGACCGTAATATGGGTATGGGATTGATTATCTGGGATAAAATTTTCGGTACGTTTGAAAAAGAAGACCCTGAAGTTCCTGTGAAATATGGTATCTATCCTAAAATGGAGTCTAAAGATCCGGCAACTACTCTATTCTATGAATGGCGAAGAATAGGCAAAGATATCAGGCAGCCGGGAATTTCTTTTAAAACCCGATTAAAATATCTTTTCTACTCTCCGGGATGGAGACATGATGGTACCGGAAAAACGGTAAAGCAGTTCCAAAAGGAATATAAAGAAAAGATCAAAAATGGCACTGCTCCGAAAATAAAGAAGCAGGTACAAGAACCGGAGTATCAGTACTCACAACTCAGCCAACAAACAGAGGATAAGTAAATACATCATTCAGATGATGTTTATATTATAAAACAAGAGGCGGAAAGTTACTTTATTCATAAAGAACAGCTTTCCGTCTCTTGTTTTTTTATTTTCTTAAAAGGCTAATTTTATTCTACAAAACAGCTTACAGCAATCATAATTTGGATCATTACCTTTTTTCAGGGCTCCGATCTCTTTACTTTTAACTTTATTATAAAAAAATACCCCGGTCATGGAAAAATCCAATGAGCCGGGGCACCTTAGTGTATCTTCAAATTATTTTACTGGTTTGATAGAGACTGCAAAACCGCCACTTCTTACCATTTTAAAATTAATTTTCGATTTGCTTGTAATCTCTTTCTTGTAGATATTATAGCTTTGAGGATTGTTGATGTAATCTGCATCTTTTCCATCTTCATAAATCGTTGCCTCATATTTCTTTCCTTTATCCAGGAATGAGAAATCTACCGTATACTCACGTTTGTTTTCATCGGTAATACCTCCTACAAACCAGTTTTCCGTTCCTTTTGCTTTTCTTGCTGTAATCACATAATCTCCTGGTTCTGCAGATAAAATTTTAGTATCATCCCAATCTGCCGCTACATCTTTGATAAACTGGAATGCATCCATATGCTTTTTGTAGTTTTCAGGAAGGTCTGCTGCCATCTGAAGCGGCATGTACATCGTTACATATAGAGCAAGCTGCTTCGCCAAAGTAGTTTTCACGAAACGGGTATCTCCAGGGAAATAATAATCCAGTTTTGTCTGGAAAATTCCCGGAGTATAATCCATAGAACCTCCCATCCATCTTGTAAACGGAAGAACCGTCTGATGATCTGGCTTGTTTCCTCCAAATGCTTCATATTCCGTTCCACGGGCTGCTTCTGCAGAAATGTAGTTTGGATATGTACGGCTTTCTCCTGTAGGACGTACAGATTCGTGAGAGTTGACCATGATCTTATAATCGTTGGCTTTTTCAGCAATTCTGTAAAAGTGGTTGATCGTCCATTGGGAATAGTGATGTTCTCCTCTCGGAATGATGTCTCCTACATATCCGGTTTTTACGGCATCATATCCGTATTTATTCATCGTTTGGAAAGCTTTGTCTGCCCATCTTTCGTAGTTTGTTGCAGAACCTGAGGTTTCATGGTGCATAATCAGCTTGATTCCTTTTGAATGAGCATAGTCGTTCAACATTTTGATATCAAAATCCGGATAAGGGGTAACGAAATCAAAAACAAATTCTTTGGAATGACCGAACCAGTCTTCCCAACCGATGTTCCAACCTTCAATCAGCAATCCCTGAAATCCGTTTTCTGATGCGAAGTCGATATATTCTTTAACTTTTGTATTGTTAGCAGCATGTTTTCCGTTTGGAGTCAGCTTACTAAAATCGGTTTTTCCTAAATGAACGTTTTCTGCTGTAGAATAGGCCCACTGAGATTTACCGATGATCATTTCCCACCAAACTCCCATGTATTTTGTTGGGTGAATGTAAGACGTATCTGTATACTTTGTAGGTTCGTTCAGGTTGAAAATCATTTTAGAATCCATCACTTCTTCTGCTTTTGGCGCAACAATAATGGTTCTCCAAGGGGTTACTGACGGAGTCTGAATATATCCTTTCGCTCCCTGTCTGTCTGCTGTGAGATGTGTTTTGAACTTAAAGTTCGCTGCATCTACTTCCAGATGTGAAGCAGGATAATCTAGCACAGCTGCTTCCGCTACGTTAATATATAAAGGTGATTTCCCTTCTTTCTTCAACATCAATGGAGACTGCACTGCATTTTTAATCAATGTCTGAGAGGCATTGGCATCATATGCCTTGTCCCACTGTGAAGGAATTTCAGAAACTTTTGTTTCCTGATACTGATATTCCTGAGAGTCATAATCTGCAACCATCCACCAAGCTTTCATATCGGTTGGAAAATCAATTTCAGAATCTTCTTCTCTGATTACGAAATAATTAAGGTTCTTTTGTTGTGGAAATTCATATCTAAACCCAAGACCGTCATTGAACAGTCTGAATTTCACCACAATGCTTCTGTCTGTAGAAGCCTGGTTCAGCGTAACCGCCAATTCATTGTAATTGTTGATATAATTTTTCTTCTCTCCAAGAACCGGTTGCCAGGTTTCGTTTTTAGAGTCTCTTTTTTCATCTACCTTTGCAAAACCGTTGTTAAGGTCATATTTTGCATCTTCCGGTTTGGCTATTTCGGACGCGAATTTTATGGCTGTGTCTTTAAATAATCTCAATCCCAATTTAGAATCTTCAACCACTACTCCCCCGTTATATTTCAGGTTATAGTAAGGTACTCCTTCTTTCAGCTGGAAATTCATTTCAAACTTCCCGTCCGGAGATTTTAAAGATTGTGCTTTCACACCTACAAACATCATTGAGAGCAATAACGCTCCAACTGTAATTTTCTTCATAATGACTATTTATTAACTTAAAATATCAAAGTGCCACAGTAAAGCAGCACTTTGATTTATTTTAAATTTGATTTTTATTATTATTTAAATATTGGAATTAAAGAATATTCTGCGGTAATATCATTGAAATACACATCATACTTGAAGGTTTCACTTACTGGAATATTTCCTCCACCAAGCTCTGCCACTCCAAAAAACTCCTGAGCTTTCCCCCAGTTTGTTCCCCAGTCGTGATTTGCTCTGAACTTGAATTCGCCAGAATTCATTGTCGCATTTTTCTTCACCCAAATATGAGGGTCAAAAGTGGACTTTTGAAGATCTACGTCAGTACTCCAATCTCCAGATGCTGTTCCGATCATTGAAATTGTAGTATAAGTAACTGTTGGAGCCGGTATCGCATTAAAAGTATATGTTAAAGCATTGGTATCAACCGTTAATTTATAATATCCTGCTGCCGATACAGAAATATTTCCAGAAGTACCACTTGTACTTAAAGTTCCGGCAGAACCACCCAAACCATATTGAATATCCCAAGAACCTGGAGTTCCAATCAATTTAAACCCGCCTTGTGCAAAATACCCTACATAAGAATATAATCCCGTTGCGGCTGTTTTCTGTAAAGGAAGGAACTTCGTATTATTTTCACTATTATCCCAACCGGCTGATGTAGCATCACCTATTAAGTAAAGATCTGTATATTTATAAATAGGTCCTAAAAGATATGGAGTTACGACTAAAGTTGTAACATCAGAATAAAAAGGCGCCGCCCCAACCAAAGTTCTTATTCTAACTTCAATCTCAGCTGCTACATTGGTAGCTGCCCCTAAACTCAACGCTATATTATTAAGCTGTTTATTGGTATAGGCTAATGGTGAAGTTGTTACTTCCGTAGTAGAGGCATCCTTAAAATTTTTGCCTTTGATTGCAAACTGTATTTGTTGTGTATAAACTACAGGTATGTTAAAGGTTGATTTATTCCAAGTGATATTCAGAGCTACATTATCAGGATTCGCCTTATCTAAAACCACAGTTGTTTTATCTGGTGTAACCTTGCTTTTTATCGTTTCAGTAATAACAGCCTGGTCCTCATCTTTTTCACATGAAATGATAAAAATTCCAATGAATGCTATTGCTAATATTTTAAAGAAATGTTTCATTTTTGATTCTGTTTAAAAATTAGTATCCAGGATTTTGAACTAAATTAGGGTTAGCTACAATATCATTAGCTGGTATAGGGAAAAGGTTTCTATATTCATCTACACCTTTACCTTCTTTTACGCCTCCTTTCCATGGCCATACATAAGAGCTTGAAGTGAACTTTCCATAGCGAATAAGATCCGTCCTTCTGGTTGCTTCCCAAGACATTTCTCTAGCTCTTTCATCTAAGAAAAAGTCAGTATTCACTGATGTTACCTGATTTCCTCCAGCTCTCGTTCTTAAAGCATTTACATATCCTAAAGCCGTTCCAGCATTACCTCCTGAACCACCTCTGGTCACTGCTTCTCCATACATTAAATAAATGTCTGCTAAACGGTAAAGTGGTATATCTGCATCTACAAAAGTACCCGTAGGGTCTGAGCCCTGAGTATTATCTGCATATTTTATATTCTTATATTTAACAAAAGCATATCCATCAGTAAATGCAGTTATATCATTAATCTCCAGATTTTGCCCATTTGTATAAAAGTTACCTCTCTGATCATTTGGATTTCCATTGAATAAGTTAACAAAAGATTTTGTTGTTCTTATTCCGCCCCAGCCCCCGTTGACTCCAAATTGTGCGGCTGGCATAGAACCACCAATAGCAGCATGTACCATAAAAGTTGAACCGCCATAAGTTTTTGTACGCATACCATCATAATTCACAGATAAAATCACCTCTGGATTACTCAAATTATTATCAGCCATAAACAATGAACCGTAATTTGGCTTCAGAGTATATCCTGTATTAATTATTTTATTACAATACGTAATACAGTCTGTATTTCTTTCTGTACCTGTATAAACTTTTGCATTGAGATATAATCTTGCTAATAAAGCCCATGCTGCCGCTTTATCCGCTCTACCATATTCATTAGTTCTAGCATCCTTTAAGTTATTAGCGCATGCTAACAATTCTGTTTCTACAAATTTGAATAGTTCAGTTCTTGTAATTCTTGGTGGTGGATTATTAATGACATCAGTAGTTTCCAATACAAAAGGAACATTTCCAAATAGGTCTAAAGCATGATAGTAAGACTGAGCTCTCAAAAATCTAGCTTCTGCATTCATATATTTCGCTTCAGTAAGATTACTTCCTGAAATTCCATTGGTTGCTAATTTTTCATCGGTTGTATTTTTGATAAACTCATTACTTACTGCAATAACATTATATATCCTATAATAAATAGCAGCAACAAATGGATTTGAAGAGTTCCAGGTCATATTATGCATTTCCGGAAGACCTGCATCGCTCCAAGCAATAACAGCCTCATCAGTTGTTAAAACCTGCATGCTGTACATTTGACGAAGATAATTAGAAAACCCACCATCAATACCGCCGATGTCCGTATTTCCATCACCATTATTCTCATCTCCCTGTCCACCAATTGCCAATCCGGCATAAATTTTTGCTAACGCAGGTTTATAATTATTAAAGTCCTTGTATAATACGGTAGAGGTTAACCCTAAAGTTGGCTCTCTTTCAAGATCTCGAGTACAAGATCCTATTGAAATTAAAGTGGACAATGTAATTGACCCAATAATTAGTTTTTTATATAAATATTTATTTTTCATAATAGATTAAAATTGGAAGTTAAACCCTACTGAATACACTTTAGGTCTTTGATAAAATCCATTATCAATTCCACCAAAAACTTCAGGATCTACACCTTTGTACTTTGTAATTACAAATACGTTCTGAGCCATTGCATTGATTCTTAAATTAGTTCCCTTACCTATTAACTCACCAGCATTGTAACCCACTGTAAGATTATCCATCCTCAGGAATGATGCATCTTCAATAAACATATCCGAAAATAGTTGTGTAGTAGCAAATTGAGTATTCAAAACACTTGAATTGGTATTGCTTAAGAAGTTATTGGCCTGAATATTAGCTATTGAACTGTTAGAAGCAGAGTTATTGTATACATAATTACCCAAAACTGCTCTAAGAGCCGTCCCAATCTCCCAGTTCTTAAATTTCACCTTTGTAGAAAATCCTAAAATAATATCGGGTGTAGGTGACTTGTAAAAGTATTTATCATCTTCAGTTATCTTCCCATCTCCATTTCTATCAATGTAAGCGCCATCTAATGGTTTTCCATTGGCATCATAAACTTGTTGATAAACGTAGAATGCATTCAGTGGTTGACCTACTGTAATTGCCTGAATATAATTATTAATTCCAGAAATACTTCCAGCAGGAATTTTATAGGCAGAATCTACATATTGTGAAAGACTTGTAACTTTAGGATTAAATTTGGTTGCATTAAAATTAACATCCCAAGTTAGATTTTGACTTTTAATCGGAATAATATTCAAATTCGCTTCAAAACCTCTGTTTGATATAATTCCAACATTTTTAATATTAAAGTTATTTAAATCTCCAGCCCAGGTTGGAACTTTTGCAATCAAGTTCTCCGACTTTTTGTCAAAATAATCTATAGATCCACTAATTCTACTGTTAAGAATTTCAAAATCTAATCCCAAATTTTTGGTTGTTGTTGTTTCCCAAACCAGGTTTGGATTATAAACATCAGGACGAAGCAAAGTATAAAAACTATTTCCAAGCTGATACTGAGCAGTACTGCTGTTACTATATGAATAGGAACCAAAAGCCGGATAAAAATTACCCGTTTCCTGCTGTCCAGTTTTCCCCCATCCTGCTCTTATTTTTAAGGAGTTGATACTTGAAATATTTTTAAGGAAACTCTCTTCGTTAATCTTCCAGGCAACTGAAACTGCCGGGAAATTCCCCCAAAGGTTATTTCTGTCTGTTCCGTTCCAGAATGTAGAAGATCCATCCCTTCTTATCGATCCATTAATAACGTATCTATTAGCAATCGTAAAAATACCTCTGGCATAGAATGACACCAATGTTCTTTGGGTATCACCTGGTGTAGAAAAATCTGTTTTCTGATTACCATAATACGTTGGAGCTTCCGGTGTTATTGAATGAGTATCTTGATAAGAATACCCAGCAATAACATCTACATTAGTATTAATAGCTTCAATCTTTTTTACGTAATTTAAATAGGATTCAAATAATTTACTTTTGATTTCCTGAGAATAAGAACGATAAGAGCCTAAACTCCCGATTCCTTGAGCATAATCCTTAGATACATTTACTGAGCCATCACTTTTAGCATAATCGTAAGATCCTGTAACATTTAATCTTAAATCAGGTAAAAAGTGGAATTTATAATCCAATTGTAAACTTGGGATAACTCTAAAAACAGAAGAAAGATCTCTTTTGCCATATAACAAACCTAGCGGGTTTCTAGTACCATTTACATTCAGACCTGTTGCATGATTTTGAGGATCCAGCCATTCATAATATCCCCCATAATTAGAGTTTCCAGAATATACAGGTTGGGTTGGATCGAAATATGTAGCTGCTCCAATAGCGCCCTTATCAGGAAATCTATTTTCCGTAAAAGTTCCTTTGAAATTACCATTAACAGTTAAATGATTATCAAAAAATTTAGGAGAGAAGTTTAATCCTAAAGATGTTCTTTTAAAATCATTCGTTCTTACAATTCCATTTTGCTCATTATATCCTAAGGATACTCTATATGGCAGTCCTTTAACACCTCCGGAAAAAGAAACATTGTTATCTGTTCCCCATGCCTGCTGATAAATTAGATCCTGCCAGTTTGTATTGGAAGTTCCTAAATAGCTTTTTTGTAATGAAGTTCCAAAAGTATTTACAAACTGCCTAAACTGATCTCCATTCAAAACATCAACATTGTTCATTTTGGTAGAAACGGAAAAATTGGTATTAAAATTTACTTTAAACTTGCCCGCAGTTCCTTTCTTTGTTGTAATCAAAATTACCCCGTTTGAAGCTCTGTTACCATAAATAGCTGCTGAAGAAGCATCTTTTAGGATATCAAAAGTTTCAATATCATTAGGGTTAATTAATGATAGTGGATTTGTGGCACCACTTAAACTGTTAAAATCAATGGGTACACCATCAATAACAATTAAGGGGTCATTATTTATAAAAGAAGAGCCTCCTCGGACCCTGATGGTAGAACCTGCTCCTGGGGCACCACTATTTCCAGTTATCTGCACCCCTGGTGTCTTTCCTACTATTAATTGGTCTGCAGTGGCTGCTCCACCATTAAAATCTTTGGAACTAACCGAAGATATTGACCCTGTAAGGTCTGTCTTCTTCTGTTTACCATACCCAATCAGTACAACTTCCTCAATTTTTTTTTCCTGAGGGAGAGAGTCCTTCTTCTGCGCATGCATTACTGTAGTGGCCAGTAAAAAGGCGGGCGCAATTTTTAATACTGTTGTAAAATTCTTCACAATCTTATTTTTATAGTTTCGTTTACAGTCATAATTTGGCTCCTAGCCATGCGTGCAATTTAAAAAAAAAATAGAATTATCATAATTTTAATATAATTTAAGTTAAAATTCTGTATATTACGAAACGAAAAAAAGTTAGTTCTTTAAAGTACAATAATTTATTCGATAGTATGCAATGCATAATATTGTATTATGTTTTAATAATTTGTTAAACATATGTTTAACTTTATTTCATCTTCAAGTCGCTCAATTACCCTTTGGGAGTATAAAAAATCTACTGATAGTAGTATTCGGCAGATAATCCTTATCTTTGCAGTTAAAACTTTACTATAAATGTCAAACAGAAAGATGATTACGGCAGCTTTGCCTTATGCAAACGGTCCGGTTCATATAGGACATTTGGCAGGTGTTTATATTCCTGCGGATGTTTACGCAAGATTTCAGAGAAGATTAGGAAAAGATGTAGCGTTTATCTGTGGTTCGGATGAGCACGGGATTCCTATTACCATAAGAGCTAAAAAAGAAGGAGTAACTCCTCAGGATATCGTGGACAAGTATCACGGAATCATTAAAAAATCTTTTTCTGACCTTGGGATTTCATTTGATGAATATTCAAGAACAACGTCTAAAAATCATTACGAAACCAGCCAGGATTTCTTCAAGGTTTTATACGAGAAAGGAAAATTCACAGAAGAAATTTCTGAGCAGTATTTTGATGAACAGGCTGGAGAATTCCTTGCTGACCGTTATATTGTAGGAACTTGTCCTAATTGTGGTAACGAAAATGCTTACGGAGACCAGTGTGAGAAATGTGGTTCTACCCTTTCTCCTTCTGAACTGATTAATCCGAAGTCAATGCTTAGCGGAAATGTTCCTATTCTTAAAGAAACAAAAAATTGGTACCTTCCATTAAACGAATATGAAGACTTTTTAAATGAATGGATCATTGAAGGTCATAAAGATGATTGGAAACCAAATGTATACGGACAGGTAAAATCTTGGTTAAATGACGGGCTTAAGCCTCGTGCCATGACCAGAGATTTGAACTGGGGTGTTCCGGTTCCTCTTCCGAATGCAGAAGGAAAAGTATTATATGTATGGTTTGATGCTCCTATCGGTTATATTTCTTTCACGAAAGAATGGGCTGAGAAAAACGGAAAAGACTGGAAAGATTACTGGCAAAGTGAAAACAGTGATTTGGTACACTTTATCGGAAAGGATAATATCGTATTCCACTGTATTATTTTCCCATCAATGATGAAAGCACATGGAGATTACATCATGCCAGCCAATGTGCCTGCTTTTGAGTTCCTGAATCTTGAAAATGATAAAATCTCAACATCAAGAAACTGGGCAGTTTGGGCTCATGAATATGTAGAAGATTTCCCTGGGCAGCAGGATGTTTTAAGATATGCTCTTCTTTCTTCAGCTCCGGAAACAAAAGACAATAACTTCACATGGAAGGATTTCCAGACGAAGAATAATTCTGAATTGGTAGGTATTTTTGGAAACTTCATCAACAGAGTAGCTGTTCTTATCCATAAATATTACGATGGTGTTGTTCCTCAAGGAGATGTAAACAGCCCGGAATTGCAGGAAATAAGTAAATCAGCAAAAGAAATTTCCGGATTCCTTGAAAATTATGAATTCAGAAATTCATTAACTGCATTAATGAATCTTGCCCGTTTCGGAAACCAGTACCTTCAGACAGAAGAACCTTGGAAAACGATTAAAGACAACCCTGAAAAAGCAGCTCAATCTTTATTCGTTGGAGCACAAATAGCGGTAGCATTAGCTCAGTTATGTGAACCTTTCATGCCTTTCAGCTCAGAAAAACTATTGAATATGTTTAATGTTGAGAAGAAAGATTGGAATACTATTGAAAATCAATCCGTATTAATTGAAACGGGGCATAAAATCAATGAATCATCTCTTCTTTTCTCAAAAATTGAAGATAACGTAATAGAAGCTCAGATCCAGAAACTGGAAGACACTAAACAAAACAATAAAAAAACAAACCCTAACGCAAACCCTATGAAAGAAGAAATCACTTTTGATGACTTTACTAAAATAGATCTTAGAACAGCTACTATTATAGAAGCTGAAAAAGTAGAAAAAGCAGACAAACTATTAAAACTTACTGTAGATACAGGAGTTGATGTAAGAACTGTTGTTTCTGGTATTGCAGAAAGTTTCTCTCCTGAGGACGTAATTGGGAAGCAGGTAATGATCCTTCTAAACCTTGCTCCAAGAAAAATCAGAGGAATTGAATCTCAGGGAATGTTATTATTAACAACAAAACCAGACGGAAAATTATCTTTCGTAACACCGGATGACAGCAATGTTGAAAACGGTATTGAGATTGGATAATCAACATCATAATAAAGATAACAGGCTGTTTCACTAGAAGCAGCCTTTATTTTGTATACAGCGTATGGTTAATAAAAGTGTTTTAAGAAAACTCTCTAATCAGGAATTGGAGGCTTATTTAAAAGAAGGCAATCGCTTTGTTCCAGAAGCTGTTCAGATTGCTTTTGAAATTCTGGAAGAAAGAGGACGCATTTTCAATGACCAGAAAAAAGCAACCGTTCAACAACTGATTCAGCGTAAAAAAGAAGCAGAAGAGGCAAAACTCAATGCAGAAAGAGAAATATGGCAGGATTATATCACGGAAGACCCTAGTGCTGTCAAATTATTTCCACGAGAGCTTATATTGATTATCAGTTTACTTTTAGGTACCATTCCTGGTTCCCTGCTACTAAATTTGAACTTTCTTAATCTCAAAAAATACGGAGCAGCTGTTCTGGCTTTGGTTTTTGGATTTATTTTTGTCCCTGTTCAGAATTTCGCAGTTCCTTTTATGTATGAACACAATTCTCAACACTTTTTTACTTACAGAAAAAGCCCGGAACTTCTAATGGGAGCAACTGGTGCTGTAATTTTTTTTGTATTCTGGGTATTATTTACCCCAAAAAAGCTGCCCTACAGAGCAGCTTCGTATATTTTTCCTATTCTTATTTCCTTAGTTATGTTGGTTTTGATGGTTACCAATGATCAAGGATGGTTTTCAGGTTATTTTTTAGTGAGCTTCGCCAAATAAGAGTCTTCATCTTTCAATACTCTTTCAATTTTGAATCCGTTGTTTTCGGCAGCATTTTTTAAAGTATTGAAATCAAGGTACAGCCAGGTGATGGGTTCTTCAGATTCTCCTTTATAGTGAACAATATACCCCAATTCTCCGTAATATCCTCCGGCCGGAATGTATACTCCGCCGTCTTTATCACGGTCAAACATATAAAGGATATCTGTACTGTCGATTAGGATTTGTCCATTATCGTTCAATAAGGTGTGTAATTTCTGAAGATAGGTATCTATTTTAGCCAGCTTTTCAAAAACTCCGGTACCGTTCATCAATAATAAGATGGTATCAAATGTTTCTTCAGAGAAATCAAGCATATTCTCACAAACTGCTTTTTTAATTCCTCTTAGCTTGCAGACTTCAATAGATTGGGGAGAAATATCCAGTGCAGTCACCTCAAGATTTCTTTCGTGTTGAAGGTATAAAGAATGAGAACCTGCGCCCGCTCCGATATCCAGAATTTTTCCTTCGGATAACTGCAATGCTTTCTGCTCTATGTCATTCATTTCTTCAAAATCTCTGAATAAATATTCTACCGGAAGTTCATCCAGCTCAGAAATCGACGTTTCCGTCTGCAGATCTTCAGGATTGTCATTGTGATAATAATCCCAGATCGCTCTGCCCATTAAATCTTTCATAAGGACAAAGATACGGGTTTAGAAGTGGAAAATTGAAAGTGGAACAAGTAAAATTATCAGTTCCCTACTTTCCTGAACATGTAAATTGAGAGCTGAAAACGGGAAAAAGGCCATAAACAGATCTGTGATTCATTTCCTGATTTTTTCATTCCCAACTCTCAATTTTTAATTTTTAATACTTTAAATTTTTAAAAATCAAAAGTATAAGAAAGGTTGAATGTTCTTCCTCTTCCTTTATAGTTAAACAATTCCGGAAGGCCATACGTAGAATACAACACCTGAGAACGCTTGCTCCAGATTGTCTGATAATCTGTATTGAACAGGTTTTGAATTCCCAAATTGAATTTACCCCAATTGAAACGGTAGCCAATCATTAAATCTGAAGTATTGTATCCTTCAATCACATTATTCAGCTCATCTTTCTGCTTGAAGTTTTGCAGAGACTGGAATCTGAATGACCAGTTTTGGATGTTATATCCAATATAAGTTACCAATTTGGAAGGTGAAGCGTTATAAATCTCCTGTTTCTGCCATTCTCCTTTATTATCTACTTCAGATTTGATCAATAATCCGCTTGCTCCGAAATAAACTCCGTTGTTTAAAGAATAGGAAACCTCAGCTTCAATTCCCATATTTCTCAGTTTCAAATCGTTCACCAGGATCTGGAAAGTTTTCTTATCTACAGTCACCGTTTTATCAGACTTACTCAAGAATCCGGCAGCCTGAGCTCTGAATCCTCCTCTATTGATACGGTATCCTACCTCGAACTGATTGGTTTTAATAGCCTGCAAAGGCTGTTCTTTTACGTTGATACTTGAAACGACATCCCAATTGGTTCCGTTAAGAGTATAAGACCCAATTCCATAAAATTTAGCCGGGTCAGCCAGACTTACTCCTTGAGAAAAAGTTCCCCAAATCTGCTGTTGTTCGTTTAATTTGTACAACAATCCTGCATTGGCTAAAGTCATATTGTAAGAGCTTTTACCTCCAGGTATTGCAGATGCTGAATTTCCGTATCCCATAGCTACCTGCGTCTGTTGTTCAGAACCTACAAAATCATCCATTGTAACGGTGATATTCTGATAACGAACTCCCGCGTTAAGTTGCAGTTTGGGAAGGATGTTATATTTTGCCTGAACATATCCAGCATAACTCTGAGAATGATTGGTAGGATATCTTCCTAAGCTGTATTTTGTTTCATTGATCAGCCCACCGCTTGACATTGTCTTAGCGATATCATAAACCGATTGGGTTCCTTCAAATTTTTCAAAGTCAACGTCTACTCCATACGTCACATTCAGACCTCTCCATGATTTTGACAATAACGCTTTGATTCCTGAGTAATAGGTATCCTGTTGGGAAGAAGACATATAAGGAATTTTTCCACTTTTTAAGGTTACATTTCCTGGGAATGGATAGAATCCTAATTTTTCTGCACGGGTAGCAAACTGTACATACAGATCCTGGCCGCCAAGAATTCCATTTCCGGTATAAGCCACAGTTCCCATATAACGTTCTGTTCCTACGTTTTTATCGGACGAGAAACCATCTTTCATTTGTAGCAATGAAGCATCTTTCTTGGTAAAAGCACTTAGATTTTCACCCAAAAATAAACTTTTATCACCGTTAAATTTAGAGTTGTAATATTGAAGGGAAGCTGTTATTTTATGTTTATTGTTAAACTGATATCCTCCTGTAGCCAAAATGTCAATCGACTGGTTGTACTGAAGGTCGGTTTGAGTAATATCGGTAAAAAGCTGTTTTTGATCTGCTCCATATACTCCACCGTTCTGCTGATAAGCAATTCCTAATCTTCCGAAAAACTTCTCGCCTTTTCCTGCAATGGATTGAGCTGCACGGAAATCATGGTCATCTTTACCCATAAAACCTGTACGTACTCCCAATTCAGTTTCTCCACTGATTCCTTTTTTGGAAGGAGATTTGGTGATAATATTGATAATACCTCCGGTAGCGTTTCCACCATAGATGGAACTGGCTCCGGAAAGGACTTCAATTCTTTCTATATTAAAAGGATCGATAGCATCCAGCTGACGGCTGATTGCACGAATACTGTTCAATGAAACCCCATCAATCATCACCAAAGCCGAACGTCCTCTCATGTTCTGTCCGTAATTGGTTCTTCCCTGAGGGCCGATATCCATACTTGGAATCAAAATGGAAAGCATTTCCTTAATAGGAACTCCACTTTTAGCCTGTTCCTGGATTTTTTCTTTCTGAACAACCCAAACGGTTCCTGGAATTTCGGAAATCTTGGTAGGTTTTCTGGAAGCGACAATCACCACATCATCAATACCTTTGGAGACTATAGAATCTTTAGCGGTCTGGGAAAATAGTACTCCCGATGCCAAAAGACCTATGAATACATACTGCTTTTTCATTATTTCTAATCAAAGTTTTATAATTCTACAAATTTAATTTTTATTATTTCTAAATAAAAATAGTGAAATATGAAATCTTTCATGATTTGATAAATTTGGAAGAAAATAACCGCTTTTTTGACTCAAAGGAATATATCCATTGTCTTATATAAGGAGAGCAAAGAAAGGAATCAACAAGTTCATTTGATGAAGCAGGTGTTAAAAAGAGAAAAGGAATAAAATATACCTAATTATCTGCATGATCTTAAGAACGACCAGAACGTTCATTTTTAAAAAACGTAAAATCCCGACCTTTCATGTAAGGTTCAGGATTTTACTGGTAAAAACAAGGTTATTTTTTATACGACAGGCCCAGCTGCGTCTTTAATTTCTTCTAATAATTTTTTTCTTTCGCGAAGTCTTCTTCTCGCAATCACAGATTTACCGCCCAATACCCGTACAAATCTGAAATACTGAAATCTTTTTGCTCCAAAATGATGGGTGATTACATAGAATAAAACTCCCAACCCAGCAATAATGATAAATCCGAAAATCTTTTTCGTGGCGATAATGATAGCATTCAGTTGGATGGCTTTCATGTTCGCAGCTACATTCTGAGGGGTAACCGTCATTCCATCCATATACACCGCAAGATCTCCTACCGCAGTAACCTGGAAACGATATTGAAACCATGAATATAGGGTTGAAAAAATACCTACAGAGAGAAATGTTCTCCAAACCAATACCAATCCTATCGCGGCCAGCATTTCATCCATTTCAAGTTTATCCAGCGTATAAAACCATACGGAAATAAACAGGGAACACATTCCATATCCTTTTAAGAACATGGGCAGGTACCAGTTGTCATAACTGAATTCCAATACCATAGAGAAATACATGATAATTGCATATCCAATCATTCCGGCAAACCCTGAAAAAATATACATCTTCAATGGTTTTTCTTTTTTAAACCAGAATACCGCAATAATTCCGGCCACAATAATCCCTGGAATCATGAGGATATTAAGTCCGGCATTTGTAACCTGATCATATCCCAGTACACCTACCGCAAAAGAAGTCTGAATGGAAGCCGTTCCTAAAAACATTCCCAGCCAAAACAACATAAATAACCCATGCTGCACATTGTTTTTGGTAAATATTTTGAAAGAAAGATAAGGTCTTTTCAAGGTGAGCTGGCGAATTGCAAGCAGGGCAAAACTCACGAAAGCAGCAATACTTGCATTGATGATATTTTTAGAATTCAGCCAGTCCTGTTGTCTTCCAAATGAATATACATACGCTGAAAACATAAATGTTGATATAAAAAGTAAAATGCTCAGCCAGTCAATATAATGCAGTGGAACTTTTAATGCAAAGTATTTATCATGCATAAAAATCCAATGAATCAATGCCAAAATAAAACACAGAACCGAAGTAAAGATATAAAACTGCTGCCAGTTGTAAAGCAATGAAAAATCTGCAGCATAATAAGCCGCCACCTGATTCATCGCCAATACAAAAGTATAGAATAAGCCATAAAACATTCCTCTGTTTCCGATCATTGCCATCAATGGAAGAAACAGTTCTATGGTTACCATCATTTTCATAAACCCAATCAATAAAGAAGTGAACACGAAGATCATCGGCTGTAATGTCGTTGCGTTCACATAGCTCAGCAACCCTAAAAGCACCAGCAGCAGTACCATTTTGTTTCTTACCTTAAATCTCATCTTAATTCTGAGAACAACAGGCATACAGGCTCCCATCCCTATGGTAGTCGCATAGTTTGCCCACATAAAATATTCCGTCATCGCTCCGGTACCGCTTACCAAATGGCTTATATTTCCTGTATACACTCCCCCAATCGGCATTACTACGGCAAGCAGCAGCACAATCAGCAATAGCTGTACAGGTTTGGGTACCCAATCGTTGTATAGTCCTTTGTTGTACATGTTTTTTAGGTAATAGATATCAGATGACAGATTTTCAACATTCAGCCTTAGCTGTCCTTATTTATAGTTTCTGACATCTGATATCTTTCGTCTTTTAGTTTTTATTAATATTTACATTCATATTCATCCCTGCACTCAGTTTATTCAGATCTTCTTTATTATTAGATTCTGTAAACTCTATTCTTACAGGTATTCTTTGTTGTACTTTGATGAAGTTTCCGGTAGAATTATCTGTCGGTACACTTGAGTATCTTGATCCGGTAGCTGCAGAAACGGCGGTTACCACTCCTTCGAATTTTTTCCCACCCAAAGCATCAGCGGTCATCATTATTTTCTCTCCTATTTTAATGTTCGGCATTTGGCTCTCAAGAAAATTAGCAGTCACCCACTTCTGTCCATTCAAAACAATGGTGGCAACTTGTTGTCCCGGTTGTATCAATTGTCCTTCAGAAATGGTTCTTCTTCCCATTACACAATCATAAGGAGCTGTAATCACGGTATAAGAAAGATTGATTCTTGCCATATCCAATGCAGATTTTGTTCTTTTGATCTCTGCATCGTTGATTCCTAGTCTGCTTTTCACTTCCGTGGTAGAAAGGTTAGCCGACTGTTTTTGATTGACTAAGGTTTCATAAGCTGCTTTTTGAGCATCATACTCTGTCTTTACCTGATCGTACTGTTGTCTCGTTACTGCTTCTGCAGATAAAAGGTTTTTGTACCGGTTTAAATTCTGTTCAGCATTCCAAAGCCTTGCTTTTGCCCCTGCAATATTGGATTCCATTACATTGATATTATTGGAAACCGTGTTTACCGAAGAACCCGTTGCTGTCTTTTGAGCAATTGCATTCTGATAAGCTGCTTCTGCCTGGCCAAGCTGTGTCAGAATTTCACGATCATCCAGAATCACCAAAGTATCTCCTTTTTTCACATTCTGATGCTCTATAAATTTAATTTCTTTGATATAAGCAGAAACTCTTGTATTGATCGGATTGATAAATTCTTCCACCTGAGCAGCTTCCGTATAGGTTTTATTTCCGATGTGAAAGTATTCACGGACCAGCCAGAATAATCCGAAACCAATCACCAAAAAGACGATAATATTAGAAATAATGGCTCTGATCTTATTGGTTTTATTTTTCTTTTTTTTGTGATCTGCAGCAGAATTTGCAGATGTTGTATTTTGAGTAGTTTGTTCCTTGTTTTCCATTGTGTTGATTTTCAGTTTTAAAAATTAAAGCGTTCCGGTAGATTTCAAAAGGTTATAGTATTGATACAAAACATTGATCTCCGCATTGGCATAATCCAGCTCCGATTGCAGCTTCTGGTTCTGAGCATCTATCATTTCCGCCTGTACTGCCAATTGATTCAGATATTTGGCTTCTGTAATCTTGTAGTTCTCTTCCGCCAGTTTTTTAGAATCATTCAGGATACCTGCCTGTTGAATGGCTTCCTGATATTTGGTATAGGCAGCATTTACTCCCATATCTATGTTTTGCTGTGTCAAAGTCATTGCATCATTCGCCTGATTCTTTTGCAGCTCACCTAATTTCACTTTTTCTTTTGTTCTGTACAGATTATCGATATTGTAACTGAGAGAAACACCGGTCTGCCATCCTCCTGAATACATATCCAAAACAGGGTTTCTTGTCGTAATAGGTCTTTGTAAGGTATATCCTCCAAAGCCTGCAACAGTCGGCATATTATCTGTTTTAATGATTTCGATATTCTTATCCGCTACATCCATATTCTTTCTGGCAGATTTCAGCAGAGGATTTTTTTCGTGGGCAAGATCTGTGTAATACTCCATTCCAATACCGGCGTCTTTATTTCCTAAACTTTCGGTAGGAATAATTTCTGTATCGGTAGGTAATCCCAATGCGATATCTAAATTATAGGATAAGATTTTTCTGTTGTTGAAAAGAGTAAGAATACCCTGATCAAGGTTTTTGATCGCCAATTCCCCACGAATCACTTCATTTCTGGTCACCATACCCTGCTGGTAGAATTTCTGAACATTTTTAAGACGTTCCTGAGCCAGTTTTTTGTTATTCTGAAAAACTTCTTCCTGATTGATGATTTTATAAACATCCAGATAGTTTGAAATCACTAAAAATTTCACATCCTGTTTGTTTTTCTCCAGATCCAGTTCAGAAAGCTGTTCACGAAGTCCTGCCATCTCAATAGATTTGTTCACCAAACCTCCTTTGAAGATAAGTTGGGTAGCCTGTACGGCATAAGAACTTCCGTAATGAGGCATCGGAACTTTTGTAGAGTTTGAAAAGTCTTTATCAATAGCAACCGCATCACCTAAATAGAATTGACTTGTAGATGCCGTTATAGTGGGTAATTTCTGAAGCTTTGTAATAGCAATGCTCTGTTTTGCAATATCAATATTCTGAGCAGAAACTTTTAACTGCTGATGATTTTGTACAGCCAGTTCAGCTACCTCATTTGCAGTCATCTGTTTGATCTGTTGCGAAAAAAACAGCGCAGGAAAAGCTGCTATCAAAAGAGATAGTGCTGTTTTTATTTTCTTTGTCATTTTACCTTGTTTTACAGATGCAAAGTTAGGTCAACAACAAAATCAATCAAATGTTTGATTTTTGGAAAAAGATGTTCAAATGTAAGATTTTAAATTTCGAACTGATGTCGGTATTGAGTAGGACTCACTTCAATATGCTTTTTAAAAAAGTGAGAAAATGAGTATTGATCGCTGAAACCAAGTATAGAAGAAATCTCTGAAACAGGTTTATTGGAAGAGTTTAAAAGCACTTTTGCCTCATTAATAACAATAAGGGCAATGATATGACTGGCAGACTTCCCTGTAATCGACTTCACTACTGAAGAAAGATGTCTGGTTGTAATTGACTGTCGTTCGGCATAAAACTCAACGGTTCTCTCGGTAAGATGATGTTCCGCAAGGTCTGTAAGAAATACAAATACGATTTCTTCCTGCCTGGACATCTGGTTCATAGAATTATTGTCTTCTTTAGAAATAATTCCCGCCATCTGATAACAGAAAACAGAGAAAAGATGTTCTACCATTTCTTTTTTATACAACATTTCTGTGTCAGAATCCAGGATATATTTAAGGAAATTGACGCTTTTCCATACCACTTCCATTTCATTTTCGGGAAAAGGAACCCCTTTGTTCATCTGCTGTCTGAAATAGCGGTAAGTAATGAGACGATTGAACTTTAGTGATAAAGCTGAGATAAATTCTCTTTTATAAGAAACCATTCTGGACTGAAAATCGTCGGTCACAGAAACTACTTCATAGATCGTCTGCGGATCGGTCACCATAAACATATTGGCAGAAACTTCCAGATCACTGAAATGCTGGCGAAGCTTTATGGTCCCGGATTTAATAAAAATAAATGCAGGATTGTCCGGCCGGAAAGGCTTATCAACAGCGATTCTTTCAAAGATATTACGTTCTGTAAAAATCTCAACTCCATACTTTTCTAAGGCAGACATAGCACAAATGTAAGCAATCTTATCAGTGATTACAAAATTTTATTATTTTAGCAATTATCAACTTCAGCTACGATGAGAAAGGTCGATTTATTATTTGCAGAATACAGCAAAAGTCACAGAAATGCCATCAATAAAATGATTCACTGGATCTGTGTACCCTTAATTTTCTGGACTATACTTGGATTTGTATCTCTTGTCCCCGCTCCTCATCTTTGCATTTCGTATTTCGGATGCATCAGTATTGTGAGCATCATCACCGTTATTCTGATTACCTTATTTTACATAAGACTTTCATTCAGAATCAGTCTTATCATGATCTTGATGATGTTTTTGGCAGAACATTTTATCTATCTTACCAATATCGCTTTGGGAAAACAATCCTGGATCCTCTACCTTTTGGTTTTTGTCATCACATGGGTTTTCCAGTTTATCGGACATAAAATTGAAGGGAAAAAGCCTACCTTTCTAAAAGATCTGCAGTTTCTACTCATAGGTCCGATATGGCTGTTGGGATTTATTCTAAAAAAGACAGGGATCAGATATTAATACGGTTCAAAAAACTACTTTCCTAATACAAATACTGCAGGAATCTTATGCAATTCCGGCTTCTGTTTCTGCCAGTCTTTTACAGTCTTGGTTTTAATAAATTCGTGTTCAGGATCGTTGATGTTGGCAGCAATACAAAGCTTGGTATTGGGTGACAAAAATTTACACAAATCTTCAAAAAGCTGATTATTTCTGTAAGGAGTCTCCATAAAAATTTGTGAATACCCTGTTTTTTGCATCATCGCTTCCAGATTGGTGATCTGTTTCTTTTTTTCACCTTTATCAATTGGAAGATACCCATGGAAAGTAAACTCCTGACCATTGAATCCGCTTGAGATCAGAGCCAAAATAATAGAAGACGGACCAGAAATTGGGATTACTCTGATATTTTTCTCATGGCACCATTTTACGATAAGGTTTCCCGGATCCGCAATACAAGGCAAGCCAGCTTCTGAAAGCAGTCCAAAATCCTGACCTTTCAACATCAGCTCCTGAGCTTCTTTAATATCCGCATTTTCAGTATATTTATCTAAAAGAAATAGTTTCAGATCGGATTGTTTCTTTTCAGGAGCGAAAAACTTCACTACTTTTCTGGCTGTTTTTTCATTTTCCACGAAAAAGTAGTCGGTCTGCATGATATATTCTTTGATCACAGGTGAAAAATGAGTGATAGACGTATTTTCTGAGAGATAAGCTGGAAGTAAAAAAAGCATTGTGTTATTATTTTGTTCTTTCTTGTAAAGAAGGTTGTTTGAAATGATGAGCAAACTTCATGGAAAAGATGACCTATGAAACTTTACTCATTGTTTATTTTACAAAGGTAAGAATTTCGCTGTCAGATCAGACTAAAATCTGCGACACAATAGCATCACATCCTTTATCCAATAGCTGGTAAACCTTTTCGAAATCTTCCATTCCACCCCAATAAGGATCTGGAACATCTGTATTTCCATGAGTTCCTGCAGCTTCTAAAAACAGCAAAACCTTTTGACGTTCTTCCTCAGTTTCTGCCCTAGACAGCACCTCTTTATATACTGAAGCATCCATACAGTAGATTTTATCAAAAGTTTTAAAATCATCTTTTGTAATGGGTCTTGATCTTTGTTGGGAAATATCAATAGTATGGTTAGCTGCCGTTTTCACCGCTCTTCTGTCAGGATGTTCTCCTTCATGCATCGAAATGGTTCCTGCAGAGTCAACAAGAAAATCACCCGTAAGTTTTGTTTTCATTATTCCTTCTGCTAACGGACTTCTACATATGTTTCCTAAACAGACCATTAATATTTTCATAGGATATTATTTAAAATAATCAGGTTGATGTGTGCTGACAAAACTAAATAAAAAATGAAGAATACAACGATTCTTCATTTCAAATATTTTAACTCAGTATGATCTCTACTGTTTGATTCTTTCGGTAAGATCTTTAACGTACTTTTTGATTTCTTTATCAATTTTCGATACGTCTTTGATGGTATCGCAAGCATACATTACCGTTGAGTGGTCTTTCCCTCCCATTTCTTCACCAATTTTAGTAAATGTAGAGTTGGTAAATGCTTTTGAGAAATACATGGCAAGCTGTCTTGGTAATGCAATTTCTCTTTTTCTTGTTTTCGATAGAAGCTGTTCTTTTTTGATTCCGAAATAGTCGCACACCACATCCTGAATATAAGGAATGTTGATTACCTTTTTCTGGTTAGCAGCAATTCTATTGATTGTTTCTTTTAACAGTTCAAGACTTAAGTCTCTCTTATATACTGTAGAGTAAGCGATCACCGAGTTGATCACTCCGATAAGTTCTCTTACATTGGTTTTTGCTTCTGCAGCAAGGAAATCTAACATATCATCAGGAAGAGCAATTCCGTCTCTGCTTAATTTGTCTTCGATGATCTGTCTTCTTGTAGATAAATCGGGAGATTTGATTTCTGCAGAAAGCCCCCACTTGAAACGGGAAACAATTCTGTCCTGAATATCCATAATATCTGCCGGAGCTTTATCGGAAGTAAGGATAATCTGCTTTCCATTCTGATGCAAATGATCAAAAATATGGAAGAAGCTGTCCTGTGTAGCCGACTTTCCTGATAAGAACTGAATATCATCAATAATAAGAACATCCACCATTTGGTAGAAATTCGCAAATTCCGTCTGCTTATGTGCTTTGGCAGCTGAAATAAACTGCTGAATGAATTTTTCAGATGACAGATAAAGAACCACTTTGTCCGGAAACTGGTTTTTTACTTCAAGACCAACGGCCTGGCCCAAATGCGTTTTTCCAACTCCATATCCTCCATATAGGAATAATGGGTTGAATGCGGTAGCTCCAGGTCTTTTAGCGATAGATCTTGCTACTGTTGCAGCAAATTTATTGCTTTCTCCTTCTACATAACTATCAAAAGAATAGTCAGGTTTAAGGTTAGAATCGATGTTTACTTTTCTTATTCCAGGGACCACAAATGGGTTTACAATATTAGCTGAAAATCCTTGTGGCATTGTTTCCTGTGTTTTTGGAGTAGGAACGCTTTGTCCCTTCATGTTCATAGTAACGGGTTTTTCAAGACCTTTTGGTCTGTTTTCCATTACAGAATACCATAATTTTACTCCTTTTCCTATATTTTTCTTCAGGGCAGCAGAAAGTAAGGACAGATAATTATCCTCAATATATTCCTTGTAAAAATCACTCGGTACGATAAGTGTAAGGTTGTTTGCAACTAATGAAAGTGGCTCAACCTTATCAAATAACATATCGAAAGATTTTTCAAGTTTTTTCAGGTCAGAATTGTCTTCAGCCGCGTTTAAGTTATCACGCATAAACTGAAGGCATTTCTGCCATAACATCATTAAATTATCATCCATTTTTTATGCCCCGATTATTCTTTGTTTGTACTGTTTTTAGAAGGAAGACAAAGGTCCAATTTTTTCTTTTCAAAAAAAAATATTGCACCTATTGATTATTTAAAAATATATTTGTATGTATAATTTAAGACCTAAAATGATACACACAACACACTCAATACGAGTACGTTACGCCGAAACAGACCCTATGAAATATGTATACTATGGCAACTATGCTCAGTACTTCGAAGTTGCCCGGGTTGAGCTCTTCAGAAGCATCGGAATTTCATACGATGAAATTGAAAACCAAGGAATTTGGCTTCCGGTTTCGGACTACAAAATTAAGTATTTACGACCAGCTTTGTATGATCAAAATTTAGAAATTCATACGTATGTAAAAAAAATCCCGGGAGTTAGGATTGAATTTGAATATGAAATTTATAATGAGGAGCATATTAAAATTACAGAAGCTTCCACTACGCTCTTCTTTTTAGATTCTAAAACGAATAAAGTTATCAAATGTCCGGACTTTTTAATGAAACTTATTGAGAAGAACTGGAATGAAAATGAATAGGTATAGAGGGTTTGAGAATGGGAGGCTTAAAATTCTGAGGTTAACGTTCTGGATAAACAGTAACTGAAACAACGAGCAATTCATACCCTACTTCAAAATAAATCCGCAACTGACACCTCTCAACAACAAAACAAACCCGAAACACCCACTCTATTTGTGAATTAATTCGCACCTTTGCATTTGTTTATCATACCTTATATATATATTATTTATGAAGATTGCATTTTTGGGGCCTCATGCCAGCTTCACCCAACTTGCCGCTGCACAGCTTTTCCCTAATGAAGAGCTTTTACCACAAGCCAGTATTCTGGATTGTTTCCATGCAGTGGAAAACGGAGAAGCACTGAAGGCCGTTGTTCCTTTGGAAAATTCTATTGAAGGAACTGTTTCTATGACGCTGGATTATTTATATAAGACCCCGTCCATCAAAATTGAAGCGGAAGCAGTAATGCCTATTGCCCATCACCTGATGATTCATCCTGAAAATGCGATAGAGGATATTGAAAGAATATATTCGCACCCTCAGGCATTGGCACAGAGTTTCCATTTCCTGGATACTCATTATAAAGGTATTCCTAAGCAGGATTTTTCTTCTACAGCTGCAGCCGCTAAATTTATTTCGGAAAATCCTGAGACTAAAATTGCTGCCGTCGCCAATCAGTTTGCCGCTAATCTATATGGTCTTAAAATCGTAGACCGCAATATTCAGGATTTTGAACAGAATCACACCCGATTTATTGTGATCTCTAAGCATCAGGAAAAATATGAAAATCCAAATCTGGAAATTCTTGGAGAAAAATCAGGAATGTTGATTACTCTTCCTGAAGATCACCCCGGAGGACTTCATCAGGTTTTATCTGTTTTTGCCTGGAGAAAAATGAACCTCAGCAAAATTGAATCCAGAACATTGAAAACGGGTCTGGGTAATTATTTCTTCTTTATAAATGTGGAAGGACACTGGGAGGAAGTTTTACATGGAAACTCTCTGAAAGAGCTGGAATCCATCAATGCCGATGTCGATTTTCTTGGAAACTATAAAGAATTCCTTCTGGAAAGCTAAAAAAATCTGCTAAAATCTATAAAAAAGAGTGCTGTCATGAGAAAACAGCGCTTTTTTTATGCTTAAAATCAAGAAAAAACGCACAAATAATCATCTAAATTACAAGGGTTTATATTGTATAAAAATAACCCATACAAAAGGGAGAATTATTTTTTTTTAAACCTCTCACAAACACCCAATTAATCAACAAAACTCAATAATAACTCGTAAATTAATTATGTAATATTTATCGCTAAAAAACAAACAAATGTTTAGATATATTACATCATATTAATATTAAAAATATAAAATTCACAATGCAGAGTATAATTTTTATTGTATATTTGTTAACAACTAATTAAAAATCTTGATCATGAAAACTAAAATTTACAGCCTAATATTTGCGTGTGCTTCATTACCATTATTTTCACAAGTTGGTATTAATACAGACACCCCTACAGCCACTTTGGACGTTAATGGAACATTAAGAGTTAGGGTTACTCCACCTGCGGCTACTGTAACTGGATATCAGGTTTTAGCTCAAGACGCAGCTACTACAGAAGTTTTCGCACTGGACCCACAATTATTAATTGCCGCATCCGGTACAAACACTTCCGTTTATGCTGCAAAAAAAAACACCGGTATCAGCCTTCTTTCCGTAGGAGTTCTTGGAGACTTCAAGCCTGTTAATTTCCTAGCAGCCGAAAGAAGTATAGGAAGTGCAGCTTTATTTAATGACACCAATTCAACGTACACCATACCATCTACAGGGGTTTATGCTGTTTCTTACTCGTTCAGATTCGGAACAGGAATACAGGCTTCTTTATTAAGCAGTGGTACAGGTATTGGAATTACAAGAACAAGAGGAGCCGGAGCGGGGGTTACTACGTTAATAGACTCACGTACTTTCAACGGTGTGAACCTTGTAGTAGCCAATTTAACCATATCAGACTCTACGATCAATTCATTATATTCATTTCAGGCAGGTGACAGAGTTACCTTTGGTTTCATAGACCCAGGAATCACTTTAACACTATTATCCACCAGTGTTGCATCTTTCTACATCTACAAAGTATCTAATTAAAAAAACATATTGTTAGTTATCTATACCGTTAACCCATCGCTATACAGTGATGGGTTAATTTTTTAACAGTGTTTTTGAACACATTTCTTTATATTTGATAAAAACTATAACATGAATGAATTTTTTGCAGCTGCATTAGTCATAGTTATTATCATCATTTTTAATAATCTGAATTCAAAAATCAGAAGGCTTGAGAAGGAAATATCTGATCTTAGGTCTAAAATCAACATACCTCTATCAACAACTAAAACGGTCAAAGAAAATATTCCGCCAGATAATATTATTTCTCCTGAACAGCTACAACCTCATGAAACCGAAAGAGAAAATATAAGATTTCCTGAAAATGATCTACCTCAAACTGTTCCTCAAAAAGACTGGATTACTCCCCTATTTGATTTTTTAAAACAAAATGCACTTACCATTATTGGTATTTTCACTCTTGTTCTGGGAATTGGTTATTTTGTAAAATACGCGATAGACAAAAACTGGATCGGAGAAACGGCAAGAGCCGGAATTGGATTCTTCACCGGAGCAGCCATCATCCTTATTGGGCATTTCCTCAGGAAAAATTATACTACTTTCGCTTCTATTATTACGGGAGGTGGAATTGCTGTTCTCTATTTCACAGTAACCATCGCATTCCGGGAATATCATCTTTTTTCTCAGAACACGGCTTTTGTCATCACAAGTTTGATTACAGCTGCGTCCATCATTCTATCTTATTATTATAAAAGTGAAGTTCTTATTATTTTTTCGTTGATTGGTGGGTTTACCGCCCCTTTGATGATCAGTACAGGAGACAGTAATTATCCTTTCCTGTTTATTTATCTTAGTCTTTTAAATATAGGAATGCTTATCATATCTTTCCTTAAGCATTGGAAAAGCATTGGATGGACCGCTTATATTTTTACAACCTGTTATCTTCTTTACTGGACGACAGACGATCCTGAGATTTTAGCAATTATCTTCTATATGATCAGTTATGTGATCTTTTATGTTTTTGCTTTGCAGGATTATATTAAAAAAGGTAAGCTTTCAACGTCTGATATTTTAATGCTTGCTTTTGTTAATTTTTCAAGTATTTTAGGTCCGATTTATATTTTTAATGAATTACACTATGAACCAGCGATTATCTTCCCTCTTATTTTTGCTGTAATCAATTCCATTCTTATTTTTAGAGAATACGGGCGGAAAAGTTTTGCGATACCTTATGCTGTATTTGCAGGAATCACAACCAGTCTGATCACTGTAGCTGTTGCCATTCAGTTCGAAACACACCTCATCACCAGTATTTGGGCGATAGAAGCTACTCTACTTCTTTTCCTCTGGAAAAAAACCGGACATCAGATTTTCAAAATCTGCTTTTATATTCTTTTTCCTCTGGTATTGATCGCTCAAACTATTACATGGACAGATTATCTTGGGGTAAAAAATTATACTATTATCTTTAATCCTGTCTTCATTACAAGTTCTTTTACTATTGCTTCAAGCATTATTAATTTATATTTACTCAAAAACAGCACAAAAGAAAAAGAGAACAACTTCTTTGAAGAGCTTATTACAGTAGCCAGCTACGGAATCATCTACACAACCTTCCTTTTGGAAATCATATGCCATCTTTCCGAAATGCCATGGTCTACAGTTCTAACTTCAGGATTATTATATAGCATTTATTATATTTTCGCATTATTAGCCTTCAAAAAACGATTGGGGATCCGAAGTGAAATTCAGACGGCTTTAATCTATGTTTTGCTAATTCTTTCTGCAATTAATATATCAATAGCCACATCGTCTGTTGTGGACACTATTCTATCTGGAAAATTATCTACCGGTTTTTATCTGCTGCATTTGCTTCAATGGATTCCTCTTATATATGTATGTTTCCGTATTATTCCTTCCTCGGAATTTCATAAACGTACCGTTTCTTATTGGATTCTTTCTCTGGCAATCATCATTTCTGTAAGTTGTGAGCTTCATCATTCCTATGTTTTAACCGTTTCTCAGGATATTCTTCGTTCTTATACTGCCAAAGAACATTTTAATATGCTTTATCTGCCAATAATATGGGCCGTTCTTGCCAGCATTTTTATTTATATAGGTTTGAAAAAGAATATTCAGGAATACAACAAAATTGGTTTTGCATTATTAGGATTAATGATCTTAAAACTTTATGCTTATGACGTGTGGCAGATGGATAATATTTCAAGAATCAGTGCATTTATTGCTCTTGGAGTTATTTTACTGCTCAGTTCTTTTGCTTTTCAGCGTCTTAAAAATATCATCAAAAATATGGTTGATAAAAAGAATGAATCTGAAGAGCATAAAGACTCATAATCAATAGAAAATAAGTTTATTACTAAACAAAACTTAAAACAATGGAACATTCCGTTCACATTTTATAAAAAATAACTATATTTATCTCGTTTTTAATATTTACCTATTCTGATTATGAAAAAATTACTCTATTCTTTTTTACTACTATCGTCTGCGGCTTTAGTAGCACAGCAAAAAGCTTCTCCAAAGTTTGCTATTGCCGATCATGCTATCGGAACAGTGGATATGTTCAATGCAAAAAAATCCTCAGTACAGGTTTTGAAAGTATACGGAACCCTGGCAAGTCTTCCTCAAAATCTGAAGAAATACAGTAAATTATTTACAAAAGGAGTGACTGAATATAAATTTAAGGACGGAAAAAATATATTTGACACCATGTCTTTGGCTGAAATCAATACCCAACATGGAATTTCGCAGGATACTTCTGTTTTTATTGACGGTGTGGAGTTCAATGATACAACAACCTTAATTTACCCACAAATCAAGAAAAAAACTGAGGAAAAAATGCATAATGGTAAAAAGACATTATTCATTTCCACGACTGAGTAATTTCCAATCAAGATATAACAGAAAAGGATACTATTACAACAGTATCCTTTTTTATTTTTAATATTTATTATTCCATTTCTTCTTCAACTCTTCATAGATTTTCTTTTCCGTAGAGTTGTTTCCCGGTTCGTATAATTTGATGTTTTTAATTTCCTCAGGAAGAAAATCCTGATCTACAAAGTTACCTTCATAAGAATGGGCATATTTGTATTCTTTTCCATAATCAAGATCTTTCATCAGTTTGGTTGGAGCATTTCTCAAATGAAGCGGAACGGGAAGATTCCCGGTTTGTTTTACCAGCGCTAAAGCATCATTAATTGCCATGTAAGCAGAATTGCTTTTAGGAGATACCGCAAGATAGACCGCAGTTTCACTTAGAATAATTCTTGCCTCAGGATTTCCGATAACGTTTACCGCCTGGAAACAGTTGTTGGCAATCACCAAAGCATTAGGATTAGCCAATCCGATATCTTCAGCAGCCAGGATAAGCATTCGTCTTGCGATAAATTTGATATCTTCTCCACCAGCAATCATTCTCGCCAACCAATAAACCGCTCCGTTGGGATCACTTCCTCTCATAGATTTGATAAAAGCTGAAATAATATCATAATGCTGCTCTCCATTCTTATCATAAAGAGCCATGGCTTCCTGAAGAACTTCAAGAACATCAGAATTGATAATTTCCTTTACCTTAGAATTCTTATACTGATTCAGAACTAGTTCCACAGAATTGATCAGTTTTCGGGCATCGCCTCCAGAATATTGGATCAAAGCTTCTTTTTCAAGAATTTTAAAATCGGTTCCCTCCTCTTTATTATATCTCGCGGAAGCAATATCAACAAGTTCTTCCAGCTTTTCATAGCTTAATGCCTTTAAAATATAAACCTGACTTCTGGAAAGCAATGCGGAAACCACTTCAAAACTTGGGTTCTCTGTAGTAGCCCCTATCAGAACAATCCACCCTTTTTCAACCGCATGAAGCAGGGAATCCTGCTGGGATTTATTAAAACGGTGAATTTCATCTATAAATAAAATCGGAGGTTTGCCGGAAAATAAGTTCTGTTTTTTAGCATCATCAATCACGTCGCGTACATCCTTCACCCCGGAAGAAACAGCCGAAAGCTTATAGAATTTTCTCCCTGACTGTTCAGAAATTATTTCTGCCAGTGTTGTTTTTCCTGTTCCGGGAGGCCCCCAAAAGATTAAGGAATTCAGGGTATCGTTTTCAATCATTTTTCTGATGGTTCCTTTTTCTCCGGTAAGATGCTCCTGCCCCAGTACTTCAGTCAGATTTTTGGGTCTTAATTTTTCGGCTAATGGAATATTTTGGTTCAAAGTAATTTTATTTTTAAGATCAATATTTCAGATTTTCGAACGCTGAAACTTCTAACAAAATTAAACTAATTTTCATTTTTTTACGCTATTTTTGCATTGTTTTGAAACTTACATTCAATAAAATCATTACATTTCCTTTGGTAATTTTGATAAAATTTTACCAATGGTTTATCTCGCCTATACTTCCCAAAAACTGCCGTTACGAACCTACCTGCTCACATTACATGCTGGAAGCGCTTAAGGTGCATGGGTTATTTAAAGGCTTCTGGCTGGGATTTAAAAGGATTTTGAGCTGCCATCCCTGGGGAGGAAGCGGGTACGATCCTGTTCCGCCGAAACATCATCATTAAAAATCAAACGATTAAATCAATAGAAAAATGAATACTATTTTTTTCAGAATTTATCTGGTACTATTTGCATTGATTACGCAGTGTCTTGTAGCACAGGAATACCCCGGAGGTTTATCTGATGGAACTTTGGATGTCAACGGAAACAATATTCCTGTAAAGATCTTTTCTACTACAGAGTTTGGAGATCTTACTGCTTTTCCCGACAGAGCCATCAATAATAATGTTGTTGTCATCCTGAATGAGGCTAATTTTGAGATAGCTTATTACAATTACGGGATTTCAACGTTGGCGAAATTCAAAGATGCAAAATATCAGTTTTTTGATAAAAATTTCAAATTGATTGAAACTGCTGCTAATAAAGATAACATCACCACATTTAAATACGCTGTAAAATCGGCAAAACCGATCACAGATTCTGATAAAGTAGAACTTAAAACTCCTTTTAAAATATGGGATCCTTCTAAAGGAATCCAAATAGGTGGTTTTACACTGCACTTTTATAGCTTGATGTTTGTGTTTGCCTTCGGATTCGGATATATTCTGATGACGAAAATTTTCAAGATTGATAATGTAAACCAAAAATACCTGGAACCTCTTTTCACATGGACTTTGATAGGAACCATTCTTGGAGCAAGATTAGGCCACGTTATTTTTTACCAGCCGGAGTTGTTCAAACAGGATTTCTGGAGTGTTTTCTTACCGATCAGTACTAAAAACGGATTTAAGTTTACAGGATTCTCTGGATTAGCCAGTCACGGAGCTACTATCGCTTTGATCTTTACTACCCTTTATTATTCTTTTAAAATCATTAAGAAAAATCCTTTCTGGGTATATGACAGATTGGGTATTGTAGTGGCTTTAGGAGGTGCATTTGTAAGGATGGGGAACTTTTTCAATTCTGAGATTTTAGGAAAACCTGCAGACGCTAATTCTCCTTTTGCTTTACTTTTCCCTCAACAGAGCAGTGAGTATGGTCTTACCGTACCTCGTTATCCAAGCCAGCTTTTTGAGGCAATAGGTTACGTTACTCTTTTCATTTTGCTATGGGTTTTATATAGAAAAACGGATAAAAAGTATCAGCAAGGATGGCTATTTGGTCTTTTCTTCATCATTCTCTGGGCGATTAGATTCTTTGTTGAATTCCTGAAAGAACCACAGGGAGACGAATTTATCCAAATTGGAAGTTTGAACACAGGACAGGTTTTATCTATTCCTTTTATGATCGCAGGAGTTGTTATTATGATTGTTTCCAAGAAGTTCAAAATCACTGAAGAAGAGAACGCAAAACCGGAATAAATAAACATATAAATAAATTAAAAAAGCTTTTCAGAATTCTGAAAAGCTTTTTTAATGATTATATCTGAGAATTGATCATATCAATATTATCAAGAAGCCTTTTAATTTTTTTCTTTGAGGCTCTTTCTGCAAAGGGTCGGAAAACAAAATACATCAAAAGAAGAAATATAATAAGAGCAGAATAGGAAAAGATCATTAAAAGATCATTATCTGAAACATCTTTATATATATAAAATGCATACCCCCCTCCCATTAAAACGAAAGCTGACATTTGAAAACCATTTACTTTCGATTCTTTTAAAGTACTTTTTTTAAGGTGATTTAAAAAATCCTGATTAGTAGCGAACTCAGTCGTATTGACTTTATTTAAAGATCGAATTTTAATGAACACCATGATACTGATTCCTAAAAAAATAAAGACTTCTCCTATGATTCTTGTGTAATGATCCGCTTTACCAAATACAATAACGCAAATGATGATTACCCATATAAGAACTGCCGCCGCAGCCAACAAATACATATTCCTCTTTTTTGAAGACTTGTATCGTTTGACACTTGATTTTATTTCTTCTGAATCGGGTAAAAGTACGTTTCTTTCGGAAAGCCATATTTCCTTTATTTTTTCAAAATCGTCCATCCTCTTCAATTTTTTTCATTAATTTCTTTTTAATCCGATGAAGCTTAACGCGACAATTAGCATGTGAAGTACCGGTAATTTCAGCAATTTCTTCCTGTGAAAGTCCGTTTAACGACAGAGCTATCATAATTCTTTCAATTTCCGGCAGCTCTGAAATGTACTGCTGAAGAAGAGACAGTCTTTCATCTTTTTCAAAGTTATATTCTTCCTGTTTTATATTTTCAGGAAAGTCGGTTTTCAGATGGCTCTTATCTTTTTGAATTTGTCTCAAGCATTTGTTGGTCGCAATTCTATAGATCCAGGTACTGATTTCTGAACGTTCTTCAAATTTTCGAATGTTTTCCCACACAGAAACAAAGGTTTCCTGCGTCATATCTCTGGCCATATCATAATCATTGAAATAGCCAAGACACACCCGAAAAATCCTGGGAGAATACATGCGATAAATTTCATCAAAATCCATTGGGAAGATGTCTGTAAATTCTAAATGCAAAATGATATTAGAACCCTATTTTTTTTCCTCGCACTATTGTAATGATGGCCAGAAGCTCCAATCCAATACCAATACCTGCAAGAAGGCCATTGTAAAGGTCCGGAATGACCAACCAGTTTCTTAAGAATAAAGGAAGTATCACCAGCAAAATTCCAACTGCCATGATCTTTTGTCCTCTTTTTATCATTGTACTCATCTCGTCAATTTTAAGTTGCTTTATTCTTTAGATACAAAACAATGAAAAATGTTACAGTTTATATTGTAAAAGCTTAAATACATTTCCCAACTCATTTACCACATCTGTGGGCAATACAGCTTCCTGAGAATACTTTTCAGCAGCAAAGTCCGCTGCTCTTCCATGTAACCACACTCCAAAAATCGCTGCATTTTCACCAGAATATCCCTGAGCCAGAAGTGAGGTAAGAATTCCGGTAAGGACATCACCACTTCCTCCTTTTGCAAGCCCCGCATTTCCTGTAATATTGTAATACACTTTTCCCTGAGGGGTAATAATTTGTGTATGATGGTCTTTCAGTACGATATAAATATTCAACTCTCTTGATTTTTCTATAGCAAGCTCAAGTCGTTTAAAGGAGTTTTCTGTATTTCCGAACAAGCGTTCAAATTCTTTTGGATGTGGCGTAATAATAGATTTTTGAGGAATCAGTTTAAGATTTTCCGACGTTTTTGACAGGATATTCAAAGCATCTGCGTCCAGTACTAAGGGTTGATGATAGTTTTCAAGAAAGTTGAACAAACCTTTCTCTGTGTCTGGATGAATTCCCAAACCCGGCCCAATTCCGTACGTAAAATCTGGATTATTTTCAAAAGCTGTCATATATTTTTCGCCACCTTCTATAAACATGGCCTCTGGACAGGTACTCTGAAGTACATCATAACCACAATTAGGAGAAAGCGTAAAAGTAAGCCCTGCCCCGGTTTTTAACGCCGACTTTGTTGCTAATACGACAGCTCCGATCTTTCCATAACTTCCCCCTGCAATCACTGCTTTTCCATAATTTCCTTTATGAGAAAAATCCTGTCTTGGTTTAAAAATTCTTTCTATCAATAAATCATCTGTCACAAAGTACTTCGTTTCGGTCTTTTCTGAATACTCTTTACTTAAATCAATATCAAGAATCACTACTTTTCCGGTATATTTTCCGGTCTCCGGATGAAGAAAGCTGCGTTTCCAACATTGAAAACTCAGCGTGTAATCTGCTTTCAGAATAACAGCTTCATCTTCAAATAAACTGTCGACAGATAACCCTGAAGGAACATCAACAGATAGGGTAAGATTATCCTTTGTATTGAGTAGCTCAACAAGACGTTGGAGATCTCCTTCCAAGGGTCTGGATAATCCTGTTCCGAAAAGTGCATCAATGATAATCGTTTTATCATCAAAGCTGTGTTGTTCTATCTGACTGAACTTCCGAATGGTTATCCCCGAGATATCCCTGAGTCTTTTCAGATTCACGGCTGCATCTTCAGAAAATTTACTTTTGGGGTCGCTTACAAAAATATCCACATCAAATCCTTTCATGTAGAGCATTCTCGAAATCGCTAATCCATCCCCGCCATTATTTCCGTTTCCGCAAAATACAGCTGCTCTCTTATGGTTTTTACAATGTTCAGAGATCCAATTGGCAATGGCGACTGAAGCTCTCTCCATCAACTGAATGGAAGAAACAGGCTCGTGTGAAATGGTAAACTGATCCCAATTTCGTATTTGTTCGGCGGTGAAAATTTTCATAATACCTCATCAAGTTTTAAGCAAATTACAAAACATTTTCTATTAGAATGGCACAATAATGATAAAAAAAGCTACTTATTATTCATAGAATAACAGTTTTCTTGAAATTCGGATTTTCATCAAATAAAGTATTATATATACAAAATAAAATTCTAACATTTGGGAATAAAAACTACAGAAAGTAATGTTTTTTACATTTTAAATTATATTTTTGTGTATATACTAATTAAAAAAATATAAATTATGGGATTTGTAAAAGAATTTAAAGAGTTTGCTTTCAAGGGCAATGTTCTCGATCTTGCTGTCGGTGTGATCATTGGTGCAGCATTTGGTAAAATTGTTTCGTCTTTAGTAGAAGATGTAATTACTCCGCTGATTTTGAATCCGGCGTTAAAAGCTGCAGGGGCAGAAAATATTGCCAAGCTATCCTGGAACGGAGTGGCTTATGGAAACTTCCTTTCTGCGGTAATCAGCTTTCTGTGTATCGCTATGGTTCTTTTCTGGATCATTAAAATAGCGAATAAGGTTAATAAGAAAGAGGCTCCGGCTCCGGCAGGACCTACAGAAGATCAAAAACTATTAACAGAGATCAGAGATTTGTTAAAAAATAAAAACGGTTTATAATCTGTTTCCACTATATAACAATAAAAAGCACCTCAATCGAGGTGCTTTTATCATATATTCTAACTTTCACTTAGTGGATCTGCAAAATACTTGAGATCTGTTCTGCAAGAGAAAGCCCGATTCTGTCCTGTGCTTCAAGAGTGGAAGCTCCTGTATGGGGTGTCAAAGAGATTTTTGAATGCGTAAGAATCTCCTTAGATGGTGTAGGTTCGTTGATGAAAACATCTAATCCTGCAAATCTTACTTTACCGGAATCCAATGCTTCAACCAAAGCAGCTTCATCTATAACTCCTCCTCTAGAGCAGTTCACAATGGCTACTCCATCTTTCATGATCTCAAATTCATTTTTACCAATCATATATCCGTCTTTCTGAGCGGGAACGTGTAGTGTAATAAAGTCTGAATGCTTCAAAACTTCCTGTAACGGCTCAGTTTCTATATCTACATTGATGAACTGATTGTTGTAGAATTTCACTTTGATGCTGGCTTTCCCTACGTTATTATCCGCAGCAACCACTCTCATCCCAAGGCCTAAAGCTATTCTGGCAACCTCCTGCCCAATTCTTCCCATCCCAACAATTCCGATGGTTTTTCCTCTCAGCTCTATTCCAGCAGCATATGCTTTTTTAAGTCCTGCAAACTCCGTATCTCCTACCACTGGCATTTTTCTATTGGAATCCTGAAGGAATCTGGCTCCTGAAAACAGATGAGCAAAAACAAGTTCCGCCACCGATTCTGATGAAGCTGAAGGAGTATTGATTACATGAATACCTTTTTCTCTGGCATAGTCTACATCAATATTATCCATTCCTACTCCTCCTCTTCCAATAATTTCAATGGATGGGCATCCGTCAATAATATCTTTTCTTACCTGGGTAGCACTCCTCACCAATAAAGTTCGGATTTTATGCTCGTTAATATAATCTACCAAAAACTCCTGTGGAACTTTTGTAGTGATCACCTCAAAGCCTTTTTCTGCTAATGCATCAATCCCTGATTGATCCAGGCCGTCGTTTGCTAAAACTTTCATAAATACAAGTATATTTAAAATTGAAAAGATTTAAAAATTAAAAACATTTCTGGGTTCCCCTTGTTATTTAATCTTTAAATCTTTGATTTATATTTTTTATTCGCCATCTTCTTTGAATACTTCAATAGTCACCTGCTTTTCTACCAAATCTGTAAACCTTCCTTTGTATCGGGTAGCTCTTACCAGGTGATTGTCTATCCAGTGGTAGTTTCCTCCTCTTGGCTTTCCGCAAAGTACGCTGTGGTATTTGAAACCATGCTTATCCAGCCAGTCTATTGTAATTTGCTTAAGATTTTCGGTTCTTGAAGTGAAAAAACAGATCTGATGTCCTTCATCATACCATTTGTTGATTGTTTCCAATGCATCTGGATAAGGCTCGCAGGTAACCATTCTCTCCGGTTCTTCATTGGGAACGTCATCAGTAATGGTTCCGTCTATGTCTATTAAGTAATTTTTTACGCCATCTTTAAGGATCGGGCTAATGTGCTCTATGTATTCTAATTCCATCATTAAACATTAAGTAACAAAGTTAGGGCTTTTCGCTCTAATAGTCTTACAAAACTTGGTTTATATTAATATTTTACTATAAAAAATACTATTTAAAGAATAATATTAATATTTTATCAACTATTTTCCTGCTTATGATTAAAAATTTTCGCTTATCAAAAAAACATCTCTAATTAAGAAGGTTCAAAAAAATATCATAAGTAAAAAATACGGTAAAGAGCGGTTAAAAAAACGGGTATCCGCCTCAACTTATCAATAGCATCTGCTTTTATGATAAAAAACATGATGTTTGCCTAAAAATTTCCAAAATACATTTATTACACTTACATTTGTAGAAATGGAAGAATTTGTAGTTTTAGTGAATCCTGAAGATGAAGTTTTGGGTCTGATGGAAAAGCAGCAGGCACACATCAATGGTCTGTTGCATCGTGCTTTTTCTGTATTTCTGTTCAACAGCAAAGGAGAAATGCTTCTTCAGAAAAGAGCTTCAGGAAAATACCATTCTCCCAATCAGTGGACTAATGCTGTGTGCTCGCATCCTAGAGAAGGGGAAACCTATCTTACAGGAGCAAATCGCAGACTGAGAGAGGAATTGGGAATTGAAGCCGAACTTTCAGAAAAATTCTATTTCATTTATAAAGCAGATGTAGGCGGTGGTTTATGGGAACATGAGCTCGATCATGTTTTTATAGGACACCATGAGTCCGATTTCAATCTTAATGAAGAAGAAGTGGAAGAAGTAAGATTTATTTCTCCCGAAGATTTGGATAAGGAAATAGCGGAACATCCTGAAAACTTTACGGAATGGTTTAAAATCATCCTTGAAGAATACAAACACCATTTTTAATAATGAAAAGAATACTGCTTTTTTCTGCAATTCTGTCAGGAAGTTTATTTTTTGCCCAACAAGCAAAAGTATACGAAAGTCCCAATTATACCATCAATGTTCCTGAAGGCTGGAAATCTACCAACGACAGCGATATTGTCAATATTTTCCCAACAAGCCAGATTGGAGCGATCACAATCTCTGAATACCACGATCTTCCTCTCCCTAAAGAAGAAATGAAAAAATTTGTTCTGGCTCTTTATCAGTCCCAAGATGCTGAGACTAAAGTGAAGGAAAAAAAAGGATCAAAAGGCTATACAGAATATTCTTACGAACACTACGATGAAAAAGAGAAGCTTTTCTGGACGACCAAGGCTTTTCAAAAAGATCAAAATTTATACTTAGTTTCTATCAACTGTGGACAGAAGTTCTGGAACGGAAACTATATGACCTTATTTAATGAGACTTTCAATAGTTTTAAAATAAAGAAATAAAAATTAAATATGAAGAAAACAGCATTGTACGACAAACATGTTTCTTTGGGAGCTAAGATCGTACCTTTTGCAGGTTTTGAAATGCCTGTACAATATTCCGGAGTAACGGAAGAGCACTTTGCCGTAAGAGAAAAAGCCGGATTATTTGATGTTTCCCACATGGGACAGTTTTTCATCGAAGGACCAGGTTCAAAAGATCTTTTACAGTTTGTAACGACCAACAATGTAGACGCTCTTGAAAACGGAAAAGCACAATATTCTTGTCTTCCTAACGAAAACGGAGGAATTGTAGACGACCTTATTGTTTACAAAATAGAAGATGACAAATATTTTGTGGTTGTAAATGCTTCTAATATAGATAAAGACTGGGATCATATCTCAAAGTATAATACTTTCGGAGCTAAAATGACGAATGCTTCTGATGAGATGTCATTATTGGCAATTCAGGGGCCGAAAGCGACGGAAATCCTTCAAAAGATCACGGATGTAAATCTTTCAGAAATTCCTTACTACCACTTTACGATAGGAAGTGTAGCAGGTGAAAATAACGTGATTATTTCCAATACAGGTTATACAGGAAGTGGAGGTTTCGAGATCTATTTCAACAATGAAAGTGCTGAAAAACTTTGGGATGCTGTAATAAATGCTGGTGCTGAAGAAGGAATTATTCCTTGCGGTTTGGCTGCCAGAGATACTTTAAGATTGGAAAAAGGATTTTGCCTTTACGGAAATGATATTGACGATACTACTTCTCCAATTGAAGCTGGATTGGGATGGATCACCAAGTTTGATAAAGATTTCGTGTCTAAAGAAACTTTCGCAAAACAAAAAGAAGAAGGAGTTACCAGAAAACTGGTAGGTTTTGAACTTACAGACAAAGGGGTTCCAAGACATGACTACCCTGTTGTAGATGCTGAAGGAAATGTAATTGGAAAAGTAACTTCCGGAACACAGTCTCCTATGAAGAAGGTTGGTTTAGGACTTGCTTATGTAGATAAACCTCATTTCAAACTAGGTTCTGAGATCTTCATTCAGGTAAGAAACAAAAACATTCCTGCAAAAGTGGTGAAAGCTCCTTTTGTATAATCGGAAAAAATATTTATAAATACATCAGCCCTGTAAAATTTACAGGGCTGATTTGTTATTTCAAAAGAAGATTTTCAGTCTGAGATATATTTTACAAGAGAGGCTCCGTTTTGAAGATTCAATGTAAGTCTTTCTATTAAAAAGCGCACGTCACTTAAAAAAGTGTCTTTCAAATATCCTTCTTCTACATCGTGCCCCCAGCTGATTCTTTTATAAAATTCAGGGTTTTCTGCTAGTGCATATTCCAGTTCAATCAGTTTTATTCGTAAATGTTCTATACTTGTAAAACCTTCGTATTCTTCGGTGTAATCCCAGAAATCCAACAAAGTAAGATCAACGTTTAAAACTCTTTCAACTTGCCTTAACAGTCGATCTTCATCTCCTGCATCCCCATCCCCTGTCATCATTAAGTTTAAGCCGTTTCTATGATCAAAATGATAACGGTCTCTAAGCTCCAAATACTTTTCAAATGGTTCTTTTACATCAAAAATGAGATAGATCTCTAATCCAAATCCCATATGCGCTATATCACACCAAAGAACTTCTGCAATTCTTCAACGTTCTTCTTATCATTTCCAACGAAAATCTCCTTATCTGTCATAAAAACAGGTCTTTTCAGAAAAGTATAATGATCAAGCAATAATTCTTTAAAATCTTTTTCCGTCAAAGCCTTTACATCCAATCCTCTCAGCTTAATCTGAGTAGATTTTTTACTGAACAAAGCTTCATATGAATTTGTTTTTTTATGCATCTCTTCCAATTCCTCTTCGGTAATAGGAGCTTTCTTTATTTCTCGAAGTTCCCAGTCGGTAAGGTCAAATTGTGCTAAAATTTTTCTGCAGGTATCACAAGTGTTGAGATAAAATACTTTCTTCATTGCTATTTCTAAATCTGTTATTTGTTAAAATTCTCTTTCATTGAACGTTTCGTTTATCAAAAGTAGGATTTAATCTAAAACTTTGGAAATTATTAAATAACTTTATTCAAATTTTATAAAGATGCAGAACAAGCCTATTACTTTTCAGTTTATTTCTGAACCTTCGGATGTTAATTATGGAGGAAATGTACATGGAGGAAGTGTTATGAAATGGATTGATCAGGCTGGCTATGCCTGTGCCACTACCTGGAGCGGAAATTATTCTGTTACCGTGTATGTAGGAGGAATCCGTTTTTATGAACCTATTAAAATTGGTGAAGTGGTAAAAGTAGATGCTCAGGTAATTTATACCGGGAGCTCCAGTATGCATATTGCCATCAATGTTTTTTCAAGAAACTTAAAGCAGCCTACTTTTGATAAAAAAACCCATTGCATCATTGTTTTTGTGGCTGTAGATGAAAATGGTAAAAAGCTTCCGGTACCGAAATGGATTCCGGAAACCGAAGAAGAGAAGCAGCAGGAAATGTACGCAAAACGTCTGATGGAACTTCGCACACAGATTGAGGATGAAATGAAACCGTTTTTGTAACAACTATGTTGACCATCTAAGGTTCTTTTCCGGATGAGAGGTTTTGAGGTTTAATGCTTGAGGTTACATATCGATAAAAACAACCCACCACATTATATGAAAAATATTTTCACCTTAATAACATTGCTTGCTACAGCTCTAGTTCAGTCTCAGACCCATCGTTTTATTTATGAACTCCAATATAAGATGGATTCTACGGAAACTTCCCATGAAAAACTGAACATGATTCTGGATATTACTCCAAAAGAGGTAAAATTTTATGGAAAAAATCTTCTTACTACAGATTCTCTCAACAAAAAATTCGGAATGAATACAAGTCATACCGATATGTCCGGACAGGTGGTAAAAAGAAAGATCAATTCTTTTGATAATGAAAACTTCATCAATATTAAAAATGGGTACTATTCTTTTAAAACTACAGATAAAATAAACTGGACGATTTCTAATGAAACCAAAAAAGTAGAAAACTATACTCTACAAAAGGCTACTACCCGATTTGGAGGAAGAAACTGGACTGCCTGGTTCTGCAAAGATATTCCCTTTAATGAAGGACCTTTCAAACTACGTGGATTGCCGGGTTTAATCTTTGAGGTATCGGACACCGGTCAGAACTTTATTTATCATCTTATTAAGAGCCAGGAACTGCCGCAAATATATGCTACTGATGATTTTCTTGAATCCAATTTTGGAAATAAAGCGATTCCCATCAATGAAAAACAGAAGTATAAACTGATCATGGAATTTTATAATGATCCTTTTGCTTTTGAAAGAAACAACTTCAGCAAATCCAATAATGATTTGAAAATCAACATTAACGGAAAAGAAATTCGGAATGTGGACGAACTGAATACACAGACCAAAAGCATGCAGGAAGTGATAAGGAAATACAACAACCCGTTTGAGATTGATAAAGCCATTCATTACAAAGAATAAAATTTCAATATAAACAGGCATGCTTCGTTAATCTTATTTGTCTTTATTTTCTTTTTGGAAAACGAATTCTTCTTTTTATATTTGTACCAGCAAAAGGAAATGGTGTTCTTCCTTACCCAACCGCTTTACAAAAGCTGATGACGCCTGATTGAGAGATTATTAACAATAACTAATCAGGATCATTATGTCAAAAAATCAACGAACACTTGGTAAAAAAGCAGTTTTTCACACTCATTTTTTCTTCAGAAAATTTCCAGCTGTTCCTTATATTATAAAATGGTTATCGATCAGTATTATTATTGGAGCTTTAGTAGGAACGGCATCTGCAGGCTTTCTACAATCGCTGGAATGGGCAACCAATTTTAGAGAGCATCATATCTGGATCATTGCCTTTCTTCCTGTTGCAGGATTGCTCATTGGGCTTCTCTATTATTATTGGGGAAAAGATGTTGAAGCAGGAAACAATCTTCTGATTGATACTATTCACGATCCCAAAGAAACCATTCCCTTCAAAATGGCGCCTTTTGTTTACCTCGGAACCATTGTCACTCATTTTTTTGGAGGATCTGCAGGGCGAGAAGGAACAGCGCTTCAAATGGCGGGCGCTATTGCCGATCAGCTTGCCAGACCTTTTAAACTTGACAAAAGTGAAAGAAGAATATTAATTATTTCTGCAATCGCTGCCGGATTTGGTTCTGTATTCGGAACTCCCCTTGCCGGAGCCGTTTTTGGACTTGAAGTTTTTCTGATCGGAAGAATTCGCTATAATGCCATATTTCCGGCTTTTGCTTCTGCGATATTGGCAGATTGGGCAACCAATTTGTGGAATGTAAAACATACTCATTATCATATTGATTTCATTCCCAAACTTGAATTTTTGCCTATCCTATATAGTATTTTGGCAGGAATTGCTTTTGGAATTTGTGCCGCAGCTTTCAGTAAAATCATCCATTGGGCAGGTTCTTTTTTAAAATCAAAAATTAAATATCCACCGCTTCGCCCTGTAGCCGGAGGAATTATCATTGCTTTGGCCGTTTTTGCAATGGGGACCACCCGATACATTGGGCTAGGCGTTCCCGTTATTCTGGAATCTTTTGAAAAACAGCTTCCATTATATGATTTTGCTCTAAAAATGATTTTTACGATCATCACTTTATCTGCAGGATTCAAAGGAGGGGAAGTAACCCCGCTATTTTTTATTGGAGCCACGTTGGGAAGCGCTTTATCTTTGTTTATTCCTTTACCCTTCGGATTATTGGCCGGAATGGGCTTTGTTGCCGTATTTGCTGGTGCTACCAATACTCCTCTGGCCTGTATGCTGATGGGAATAGAACTATTCGGTGCTGAATCTGGAGTGTACATTGCGATTGCCTGTGTTGTTTCTTACTTATTGTCAGGGCACAACAGTATTTATACGAAACAAAAAATTGGAGAAGCCAAAAACAGAAGATATGAAAGTCAGCAAGACCGTTCGATCTCGGAGTTTTTATAAGGGTAAGTTTAGAGATTCTTGATGCTAGTTGTTTTGTTAATAGTTATCCATACCGTTAAACTCTCAAATCTTTCCACTCTCAAACTCAAAAACCCTCAAACGCTCAAACGCTCCAACTCCCCTCTCCGTTTCCAACTATAATTCGTAATTTTACCTCATGTTTGATTACAGATTAAAAGTTTTCCATACCGTGGCTTCAAGGCTGAGTTTCACCAAGGCTTCAGAAGAGCTGCATATTTCACAGCCTGCTGTTACAAAGCACATCAAAGAAATTGAAACTCAATTAGGAGCTAAATTGTTCAACCGTAAAGGAACTTCTATTCAGCTTACCCAAAGTGGGAAGATTCTTTATGATTATGCTGAAAAAACCAGAAATATGTACCGTGATCTTGAATTTGAGATCAGCCAGATCAACCAACAGCATAAAGGAAAACTGATCATCGGAGCCAGCACAACCGTTGCCCAGTATATTTTACCGGAGATCTTAGCCAAATTCAACGCCTATTATAAAGATATCAAGATTGAACTGCTTACAGGAAATACTGAAGCAATTTCAACGCTATTGAAAGAAGAGAAAATTGACCTGGGAATTATTGAAGGAGAGTCACAGTCTTCTTATTTTGACTATAAAACCTTCAAACCTGATGAAATTGTTCTGGCTGCAAAATCGGATCATCCTTTAGCCCACAAAACATTAAACCTGAAAGATCTGTATCAACTAGACCTTATCTTCAGGGAGCAGGGTTCCGGAACTTTAGAGTTTATACAGAACCGGTTAAAAGAAAAAGAGGTTAATATCAATGAATTGAACACCGTTATTCAATTAGGAAGCAGCGAAAGTATTAAAAACTATCTTCTTCATTCCGAATGTATGGCTTTTCTATCCATCAGCACAATTCTTACCGAGCTGAAAAATAATATTCTGACGGTTGTTGATATCAAAAATTTCAGCATTGAGCGGGATTTCCATTTTATTCTTCCCAAAGGAGAACAGTCCGAGTTGATTGAACTTTTTTTACGATTCGCAGAATAACTGTAAAAGTCAATATTCATGATGGCAACTTTTATCGTAAATCAATACAATTATAACTTATAGTTATCCAATATAACAAAATACGATTTACTTTGTAATACTAATTTCCGGAATTTTGATGCAGATTTTAAAAGTTCGCATTATGAAAAATTTCATTCAAAATGAAATGACACGGAAAATAGTCTTCATCATTTTAGCGATGGTATGTTTAACTCCATTGATTTCTTCTCCGATTGCTCTGGCTCTTGGCTTTGGTTTAGCTGTTCTCATCGGAAATCCTTTCGAAAAAAACCTTCATCAATACATTCATCTGCTCCTTCAGATCTCTATTGTTGGGTTAGGTTTTGGATTAAAGCTCGACGAAGCGCTTCATGCCGGGAAAACAGGTCTGATGCTTACTGTTGTAAGTATTGTCACCGTCATGGTTCTCGGATATTTTTTAGGAAAATTGTTCAAACTGGAAAGACCACTTTCTTATCTTCTTTCTGCCGGAACCGCAATTTGTGGCGGGAGTGCCATTGCAGCCGTTTCTCCTATTATCAAACCCAACACTAAGCAGATTTCTCTGGCTTTGGCTATTGTATTTACGTTAAATTCAATTGCTTTATTCGTTTATCCTGCGATTGGACATCTTTTGCATCTCTCTCAGGAACAATTTGGGTTGTGGTGTGCGGTAGGAATTCACGATACAAGTTCTGTTGTAGGTGCGGCAAGTAAATATGGGGATGAAGCCTTGAAAATCGCAACTACAGTGAAGCTGGCACGGGCCTTATGGATTATTCCCGTTTCTCTGATTACCATGTTCGTTTTTAAAAGCAAAGATTCGAAAATAAAAATCCCGTGGTTTATAGGATATTTTATTGTAGCGATCCTATTGAATACGTATTTCCCTATCCTTGACCGTTTCAGCAGCTCAATAACGGTTTTGGCAAAATCAGGACTGAATCTGACCTTATTTTTTATCGGTTCTACCCTTTCTATCCAGACTTTGAAAACGATAGGTATAAAACCATTACTTACAGCCGTCATTCTTTGGGTAACTATCAGCGTAGGAAGTCTTCTTTATATTCTCCATTAAAAACAGCAGAACCCTTTCAATAATCAAAAGGGTTCTGCATATTAAATGTGGAAATGTTTATTTCAAGTGAAATAATTTTTTTAAACTTCTCCGCAAGTATACACTTGTGGGCAAGCAATATATTGAGGACAGTATTTAGGACCTGTTACAGATCCTGAGCAGCTGCATCCGCACTGAGATAAATCCGGAGTCCCGCTGATTCCTCCTGTAATACTTTTTAGATCCTGCTTTTTAAGCTTTTTAGCATTTTTCATAATGTTCATGTGAATTAGTTTGATTTAATATTATAGTTTTTGTTGCCTTCCAAAGTTAAACAAATATTAAACACTCACAACATAATTTAATATAAATTTAAATAATATATTGATTATAAACTTATTAATCCAAATTGAGACATAAAACATTTATCAATATTTATTAAACAAATTAATTTATTCAGTAAATTCGAGATCTTTGTTGTGCGTTTCCGAAATGGTGAGTGAAGAATAAAACGCAAGCCCGAATACAACTACTCCTACAATAGCGGCACTTTCCACAATAGAAAAGTTCCCCTTCAAAGAATCAAAAGCGAGAATCATTACAGGTACCAGACCTCTAACCATATTGGGTACAGTAGTGGTTGCTGTATTTCTGATATTGGTTCCGAACTGTTCTGCGGCTAAAGTAACAAACATGGCCCAATATCCGGTTCCTAAGCCAAGCCATACACAGAACATATAATATTTCGTTTCTGTATTGGTATTTCCGAAAAGCATCACAGCCACACCAATTAACGTGAAAAGAAGCATATAAAAGATAGCCATTTTACGGGATTTTAAAGCATGGGAAATAAAACCACTGGTGAGATCACCCACAGAAATACCGATATAAGCCCACATAATTGCTTTTCCCGGGTTGAGATCCTTAATTCCCATTTCAGGCGCAAATTGATTGGCTAAAACTGCCAGAATCCCTATACAATACCAGGTAGGTAATCCTACAGCAATGCATTTCAAATATCGTATCAATCGATCTTTATTGGTGAAAAAGGACAGGAAATTTCCTTTGGAAACATTTTTATGTTCAATATTCTTATAAATTCCGGATTCGGAGACACTTACTCTTAGGATAAGCAGTACAATCCCCATAATTCCACCGATGATGTAAGAAATGTTCCAACCTCCAGCTAATTCCACTGTAAGCTGAGCGACAACGGCTCCCATTAATCCAAAGCCTGCTACAACGGAGGTTCCGATGGCTCTTAAATTTTTTGGCAGGCTTTCAGAAACCAGTGTAATTCCGGCTCCAAGCTCCCCAGCAAGCCCTACACCTGCTATAAACCTAAGACCTGCATATTGGTACACCAAATGCTCTTTTGGAAAATAGGGAAGAAAACCACAGGCAATGTTCGCCAGAGAATACACCAGGATTGATCCAAATAATACGGATAACCTTCCTTTTTTATCTCCGAAAATACCCCAGAAAATACCGCCAAGAAGCAAACCAATCATTTGGGCATTTAAAATAAACGTTCCATCCACATCAGGATTCAGGCCTAAAGCTTTCAGGCTGGGAATTCTTACGATCCCAAATAAAAGAAGGTCGTAAATATCTACAAAGTAACCTAAAGCGGCAATGATCACAGGAATAGAGAAAATAAGTCTTGCTTTTGCAGACAGAGAAAGTTCTTGCATTTTTAAATTTTGATAAAAATAAAAAACCTTTCAATTTCTTGAAAGGTTTTCATTAAATATCTTTTTCCGATTATTATCTTGCAATATTCACGGCTCTTGTCTCTCTGATTACGGTTACTTTTACCTGTCCCGGGTAAGTAAGTTCGTTCTGGATTTTCTCAGAAATATCGTAAGAAAGTTGAGAAGCTACTTCGTCATTCACTTTTCCGCTTTCTACCATTACTCTTAGTTCTCTACCTGCCTGGATGGCGTAAGCACTTGATACTCCATCGAAGCTTAATGCTGCAGATTCAAGATCTTTCAATCTCTGGATATAAGATTCTAGTACCTGTCTTCTCGCTCCCGGTCTTGCTCCTGAAATCGCATCGGCAACCTGAATAATTGGAGAAAGTAATGACTTCATTTCAATTTCGTCGTGGTGAGCTCCAATAGCATTCACTACTTCAGGGTTTTCACCATATTTCTCAGCCCATTGCATCCCTAATAAAGCGTGTGGAAGTTCAGATTCCTGCTCCGGAACTTTACCAATATCGTGTAAAAGACCTGCTCTTTTTGCCAGTTTTACGTTTAATCCTAATTCAGCAGCCATTGTTGCAGCGATATTTGCCACCTCTCTTGAGTGCTGTAGTAAGTTTTGTCCGTAAGAAGAACGATACTTCATTCTACCTACTATTTTAATCAATTCAGGATGTAATCCGTGGATACCTAAATCGATGATCGTTCTCTTCCCTACTTCAATGATCTCCTCTTCAATCTGTTTTCTTGTTTTTTCTACAACTTCTTCGATTCTTGCCGGGTGAATTCTACCGTCAGTAACCAATCTGTGAAGGGATAGTCTTGCGATTTCTCTTCTTACCGGATCAAAGCATGAAAGAAGAATGGCTTCAGGGGTATCGTCTACGATAATCTCTACTCCTGTTACGGCTTCTAAAGCACGGATATTTCTACCTTCTCTACCGATAATTCTACCTTTTACTTCATCAGATTCAATATTGAAAACAGAAACTGAGTTTTCAATAGCCTGTTCTGTTCCAATTCTCTGGATTGTTTGGATAACGATTTTTCTAGCTTCGTTTTTAGCATTCATCTGAGCTTCTTCCATGATGCTCTGAACGTGCGCCTGTGCTCTCGTTTTTGCTTCAGCTCTCATGGTTTCTACCAATTCTGCCTTAGCTTCGTCTGCTGTATAGTTGGAAATTTTTTCAAGAATTTCAACTTTTTTAGCGGTTGCAGTGTCTAATTCGTGCTGTTTCTTTTCTAAAATTTCGTTCTTCTTAGAATAGTCTGCAATCTGCTTATCCAAATCTTTTTCAAGTTTTCCTACTTTGCTAAGTTCGTCATTCAGCTTGTGCTCTTTATCTTTGGTTCTTTTTTCAACCTCCTGCATTTTCTTTTCACGTGACTGAATGTCTGCATCATGCTGTGATTTTAGCTCCAGGAATTTTTCTTTAGCCTGTAGGTTTTTTTCTTTCTTTATGGATTCGGCTTGTACGTTAGCTTTTTCTATAAGGTTTTCGGCATTTTTATTGGCATCATCTATGATGAATTTTGCTTTAGTATTCAGAGAGCTTCTGGAGAAAAACATTCCCACGGCTGCTCCGATTACTAAACAAACAACACCGACTATAACTTCTATCATAATTTATCTTGAGTTTTAATTGTATTCATATCCTTTAAAAATAAAAAAAGCCCACAATAATCCAGAGATTGAGAGTAAACTCCTAATCAACACGATTTGAACTGATTTCCATTGTCTGTAATCCGGAAGTCCGGCACGCCATTCGATGGACATTTGTTCGGTAATTGTTTAGCGTTGAGTTTACCTTTAATGTGTTAGAATTATTGTAGGCAGTCTGTAAGGGAAAAAAAATCTATTTCCCAATTTCATTCAACGTTTGATTAATCTGCGTTAATCTTTCGTTGGTAGAATTAATATTTTTCTCGTAGTTAAGAGATACGACTTCTGCGTTGGTTCCCAATTTCAGGGCGCACATCGCCAAGGCATCCTGTTTATCTCTTACATCGAAGTTCTGTTCAAAATCTTTAATCATATTCTCGATCTGCTTCCCTACTTTACGCAAAGTTTCCTCCTCTGCTGCCGGTACGTTCAGCGGATATACTCTTCCTGCAATGTTGACGGTTATTCTCCTTACCTCCATTATAGTCCACTGTTTTGAAGCTGAGCAATACAGAAATCAATTTCTTTTACCAATCTGTTGATATGGTTTTTCATTAATCTATTGTGTTCAGGATTTCCTGATATTGCTGAATAAAGCTTTATATTTTTTTGTTCTTCTGCTAATACCTGATTTTTTCGTCTCTCCTCATCATACTTCTTCTTCAACTCTTCATGCTCAATACTTAATTCTTTTAAATTTTCCGTAAGATTTTTATAGTTCTTTTGCAGAGTCGAAATCTTTCTCTCTAATTCTGAAAAATTGTTTTCTAAATCTTGAAGCATTTCAGGTTTGTATATTCTAACTAGAAGCAAAAATAAAAAAATAATAACACTAACAAAAATAAAACGCTCTATATTTTGATATCTCAACAAAAAAGGAGATGCAAAGCACCTCCTATGTATTTTTAACGGGACATTTTTCTTATTCAAATTTAAGAACAAACATCACGGCTCTGGTCTGTAATGTAGAGATTGCAGATGCCCAGTATGGAGGTGTTGTTGCATTATCGGCAACTTTCTCGTTATTCATGAAAAATGTTCCTCTGATGGCTGGTGTCAGTTTAAACTTGTTGAAGTAAAACTGAATCCCCATTTCTGCAGACCACGCAAAGTTGTGCGTAGTAGATCTGTAGATTCCCTGCATGTTATCATCGGTGGAAGTTGCATTAGACTGAAGGTTTACCACATAGTTTACCCCTGCTGCAACGTAAGGCCTAGAATTGTACCATCTTTGTCCATGAAGTTCTAAAAGCACAGGAACATCAATCAAAGTAGATTTGATTTCTCTTACTTTATCTTTGTCCTGAAGAGGGAACGGCATGAAAGGAGGATTGGTTAAAGATCCACCGGCATAGATGTCATTAGATTGTGTATTAAAAGTCAACTGTCTTTGTGCAAACTGTAAACCTGGTTCTATCCTTACGTCCAGATAGTCGTTCAGTCTCCATTTTGCAATCAGTCCGGCACCGAAACTATAACTTTCCTTAGAGGTTACAAGGTTTTCATTTTCGTTCATCCCGTATTTTGGATGCAGTACGATGCGGTAATCCAGTCTGTTCCCGTTCAAATAAAACCCCCAACTGAATTTCTGCTCGTCAAAGTCTTCCAACTTATCCATTCTGTTTCGGGTTCTGAATTGCGCGTTTGCAAAAACGGCAACATTTACTGAGGTTAAAACCAGTGCTTTTAATAGAAATTTATTCATAGGTTACTTTGTTGCTTTATAAATTGTGGCTATACCTAAACTTAATTTTTTATATTCAACTTTCTTAAATCCCGTATCTAAAAGAATTTGTTTCATCTTCTCCCCGAAAGGAAAAGCATTCACAGAATCCGGAAGGTATGTATACGCCCTATTATCTTTGGAAACCAATCTGCCTATTGCAGGTAATATATTTTTGAAATAAAACATATAAAATGGCCCCATAAACCCCTCAACCTTTGAAAACTCCAGTATATAAACACTCTTGTTATCTTTAACTACTCTTCTTAACTCTGCCAAACCTTTGGTAAGGTTTTCAAAATTCCTTACTCCAAATGCAACGGAAACAGCATCAAATCTATTGTCCTCGAAAGGTAAATTTTCAGCATCTCCTTTTTGCATTGAAATTTTGCCGTCTAATTTAAGTTTTTTTATTTTAATAACGCCAACATTCAGCATTTGTTGTGATAAATCTAAACCAACTACTTTAGAACCGGTTCCTTTTTCAATGGTAATAGCCAGATCTCCCGTTCCTGTAGCCACATCCAGCACTTCCTGCGGGTTGTCATTTTTCATCCATCTTACCAGTTTATTTCTCCACAGAACGTCAATTTTCATGGATAAAACATGGTTCAGAAGGTCGTACTTCGGTGCAATGTTGTCGAACATATCCTCTACTTGGCTTTTTTTTGTAGCCTCTGAATTGTAGGGAGTAACTTTGGTGATATCTTTTGTCAAAACTTAAAACTTGTAATATTCTTTATAATAATTTAGGTAATCCTGCTTTCTGAAGATTTTGGATCTCGATTCCACCTGTTGGATATTCTTGATCACTTTATCATAGTCTTCATCTACATTGTAATAGAAATCTTCTGTGTAAAGCTTATTGAAGCGTTTTGCTCCTCCGTAGTAATCTTTTCCGTCAATAACCGTTTTATCAAGTGCAGAAAGTAACGAATCTTTTTTAAGATTATAACCATAATACTGGTCGTTCACGTAATAATCCTGGTGTGTAATATTGATCAGACCGCGAAGTTTATTTACTTCAAATGCAGAATCGTACAGCATTTTTTTATTCTGATCAAAAACCTGAATAGAGTTTTTCCCTTTATTCAAATCCACATGCACATACTGCCCCGCTGAAATGATTCCTTCAGAACCGTTATTGATTTTAAAGTAATACGTATTCGGGGTAGGATTATCTACAACATAATAATTCTTCTTGGCTAAAAAAAGGAAGTAGATCCCAAAGGCAACGATAAACGCCACAGCTGCAATAAGTAAGCCTTTTAAGGATGAATTGTTTTTCATAGATTGTAAAGTACAATTTTTGCAAATTTAATAATATTTTTAATTCTCCGTTATTAATATTAATTATTAACTTTGCATCTTTAAAAAAATCATATAAACGAATGCCGAATACGATCATTATTGGCTCTGGATCTTATATTCCGAACAGAGTTATTGGTAGAGATTATTTCATGAATTCCGAGTTCTACACTGAAGACGGAGTAAAGATTGAAAAGCCTGTGGAAGAGACCATTGCGAAATTTGTAGAGATTACAGAAATCGAAAACAGGAGATTCATTGAGGATGATCTTTCCAACTCTCAAATCGGTTATGAAGCTGCAAAAATTGCCCTTGAGGACGCAAAAGTAGACGGCGAAGAATTGGATTATATCATCTACGCAAGCAATTTCGGGGAAGTTACCGAAAACGGATATGCTGATTTCATGCCGACAATGGCTGCAAGAGTAAAAAATAAACTGGGTATTAAAAACAGAAAATGCGTAACGTATGATATGCTTTTCGGATGCCCGGGATGGGTTGAAGCAATGATCCTTGCTGACAATCTTATTAAAGCTAAAGTTGCTAAAACGATCCTGGTTATCGGAGGAGAAACATTAAGCAGAGTAACAGATCCGCATGACAGAAACAGAATGATCTTTGCAGACGGCGCAGGTGCTGTTGTTGTAAAAGCAACGGACGATGAAACTGTTGGAATTATTGCTCACAATACAATTTGTGACAACGGTCAGGAACTTAATTATCTTGAAAACGCCCCTTCCATCAACAAAGAAGTTGATCAGAAACGTCTTTACGTAAGAATGTTGGGAAGAAAGATCTATGAGTACGCTCTTAAAAATGTACCTGTAGCGATTAAAGATACGATTACAGATGCTCATCTTTCTATTGAAGATATAGACAAAATCTTAATTCACCAGGCGAATGCAAAAATGGATTACGCTATGATTGAGAGACTTCACAAGCTTTATGACATTAAAGAGTACGACCACGCGATCTCTCCTATGACGATCCAGGACTTCGGAAATACATCTGTAGCAACAATTCCTACAATGTATGATTTAATAATTAAAGGAAAAATGGAGGGTCAAACGTTTAAAGATAAAGGTAACATTGTAATGACTTCGGTAGGTGCCGGAATGAACATCAATGCTATCGTTTATAGATTTCCTTAATATATTTAAAATAACAAAAAATATAAAAGCACAGGGAAGTTATTCTTTGTGCTTTTTTTGAGATTATGCAAAAGAACTTTTTAATTATCGCCGGGATCTTCCTTTTTTTGGAAGTATATATTTATCAAGCGATCAGAACACTTACTGATAACTCATGGATCAGAATCGGATATTGGGTGATATCCTTAGCAGTATATGCTATTTTCGCGTACGAGGTCACTCATTATCAAAGATCAGACAAAAGTATGGCAAGGGCTCAGATCATGATTTCCCTGTTTCTGATTTTCATTCTTCCGAAAATATTTGTGGTTTTATTCCTGCTTATTGATGATATTGTCCGATTAGGAGGTTATCTGATCGGCTTTGCAAAACCTACAGAAAACTTCTTCCCGGAAAGGCGAAAGTTCTTAAGCTTAGTAGGATTGGGAATGAGCGGAGTGCTTTCAGCTCTGTTTATTGATGGAATTACCTTTGGAAAATACCGCCATAAGGTGAGAAGAGTAAGGGTAAATTTCAATAATCTTCCCAAAAGTTTTAAAGGCTATAAAATTGTACAGATCTCAGACGTTCACAGTGGAAGTTTCTCGGATCCCAGCAAATTACAGCACGCCATTGACTTAATCAACGAACAAAATCCGGACTTGGTATTATTCACCGGAGATATGGTAAATAATGTAGCGGAAGAGTTCAAACCTTTCATCCCATTATTCTCAAAGATAAAAGCTAAAGATGGTAAGTTTGCCGTATTGGGAAACCACGATTACGGAGACTATGTAAACTGGGAATCTCCTAAAGCTAAAAAAGACAACCTAGATACTCTGATCGATTACGAAAAACAAGCTGGTTTTGATATGCTGAGAAACGAACACAGAGTCATTGAAAAAAACGGTGAAAAGCTATACATTCTTGGTGTTGAAAACTGGGGGCTAAAACCTTTCCCACAGTTTGGTAAAATAGACGACGCTTTAAAAGGCGTTCCTGAATCTGCCACAAAAATATTAATGAGCCACGACCCTACTCACTTCGATTATGTGGTTAAAAAACACTCCGGAAACATTCATTTAACCTTATCCGGTCATACCCACGGAATGCAGTTTGGATTAGATCTTAAAAACGTAAAATGGTCACCAGTACAGTATCGATACCCAAAATGGGCCGACTTGTACGAAAGCGAAGGAAAACTGCTATACGTAAACAGAGGTTTTGGCGTATTGGGTTACCCTGGAAGAGTGGGTGTATTACCTGAAATTACGCTTTTTGAATTGAGTTAAAAATGCGGGCTGAAAGTTGTTTAGTTACGGGTTGTTTGGTTGCTCGTTGTATAGCATAAGATGTAGATTGTTTTTCTTCTTAATTACCCACAACGTCTGCCTGAAACGCTCCTACTCTCAAACACCCTAATCGCTTCAATCTAACACCTATCACCTAAAATATATAATCTTTCATACGGGAAGTAGCCATTTCCCTGTCGTTGAGAAAAGTAAGGAGGGCATCTAATTTGTCCTCCATTTTTTTGCCCGAAAACAAACCTCGGTAAAAAGGAATATCAAATGGATACTTATTAAAATCGGTAAACTGCCAGGAATTAAGATAGATTAAAACAAACTCTTCATTCTGTAAAGTTTCCAGTACCATATTCTGATAATACTTCATAGGAAGAATCTGAAACACAAAATCGTTGTAAGGCAACTGACTGTACGGCGATATACTTTCCGGAACGATACTCAATCCGTCTTCTTCTGTAATTTCCGTATCTCTTTTCAAACGTTTGAAAGGAAAAAGAATATTGGCATTATCTATATTGGAGACATAATTAAACTCCAGCATCTTCAGATCTTCCTGTGAAATTGTAACGTCCTTCTGACGAATTCCCCGGATCTGTTTCTCCAAAAGTTCCTGAATATTCTTCTTGGCATTTTCTATTTCTTCCAGATTGGAGTCTTTATTATAAAAAGCAATTTCATGCCCTTTGGATGAAATTGCTTTTATAAGATTCTGCAGTTTTTCAGCAAGAGAAACCTCAACAAAAAAACTGGCTTTTGTATCATGAATATCTAAAATTCTAAGAATTGCTTTGGTATTATCTTCTGTGATTTTTAACCTTTCTCCATCTGTAATTGGAGAGCCATTTCGGGCTTTCGCTTCAATAGTAAGAATGTTAAAAGTCAATAAAACCATTTAAATTATATTTTAGATAAAACACATAATTAACTAAAAATCAGACGTTAAAAAACAATCTAATTAAAGTATAACTTCACTTAATTAATTCTTTGCTAATTTTACTTTAAGATTCTTGATCATATCTTTCGTCATTTCAGAAACTCCGAAATCATACGTTAATCCCCAATCTTTTTTCGCTACTGAATCATCAATAGAAGCAGGCCATGAATCGGCAATTGCCTGTCTGAAATCCGGGTTGTAATCGATAGCAAAATCAGGAATTTCTTTCTTGATTTCTTCTGCCAGTTCTGCCGGAGTAAAAGACATTCCGCCTAAGTTGTAAGAGGAACGAACGGTAAGACTTTCTTTTGGAGCGTCCATTAATTTCAATGTTGCATTAATAGCATCATCCATATACAACATAGGCATACCTGTGTTCTCAGAAATGAAACTTGTATATTTCCCCTCTTCTATCGCTTTATAGAAAATTTCTACAGCGTAGTCAGTAGTTCCACCTCCTGCCGGAGTTTTCCATGAGATCAATCCAGGATATCTGATACTTCTTACATCCACTCCATATTTGTCAAAATAGTACTCACACCATTTTTCCCCCGCCATTTTAGAAATTCCGTAAACTGTTGTCGGATTCAGGACTACATCCTGCCCTACATCATGCTTTGGAATTCCTTTTCCAAATACCGCAATAGAACTTGGCCAGAAAATCTTTTTAAGAAGCCCTTCTTTTGCCATTTCACAGAAATGAAGCAAAGGTTCAAGATTTAATTTCCATGCGAAAATAGGCTGCTTTTCTGAAGTTCCAGACAGTAAAGAGGCTAAGTGATACACTGTAGTGATATCGTAATCTTTAATTACCTGTCTTACTAATTGCGTATTCGTAACATCCATTCTCTCATAATGTCCCGCAGAGGTAATTCCCTCCTGCCATCTGTCCAGTCCGGAAGCAACAACATTTTCTGCTCCGTGAATTTCAACAAGTCTATTGGTAAGTTCCGTGCCAATTTGTCCCAAGGCACCTGTAATCAGTATTCTTTCCGTATAGGATTCCATTTTTCAGATTTTTTTAGAATTATACAAAAGTAAAAAAATCATGCTTATCATAAGAAAAAAGCAGTATTTAAAAATTCACCAGCCCATAGCCATGGAAATTATTCATTGATTTCTTTTTGTTACTTACAGATTATCAATCAAATGACTATTCATCTCGCATCTTTCTTATAAAAAATATGAATAATCTCATATTCAATCTCACTATTCCAATATTTGCTCCTGAAATAGGCATCATCTATTTTTCATTTGTAATTTATACGTATTCTGAACCATGTTTTTAGATAAAAAAATTCTTTATTTTTGTTATAAAGAAAATCATATGAAGAAGCTGTTAATTGTTTCGGTATTATTAGCCAGTCAGTTAAGCTGGGCACAGTTTAAAGACATTAGTATCATAAAAGAAGTACAGGTAAAAAATAAGGGCGTTGTAGTCTCTGCGCATCCTCTGGCCAGTGAAGCGGGGGCAAAAATTCTAAGAATGGGAGGAAATGCCTACGATGCCGTTACAGCAACCCAATATGCATTAGCCGTAGTTTATCCTCAGGCAGGAAACATTGGAGGAGGCGGATTTTTAGTAGGAGTGAAAAACAATGGCGAAAAATTCACTCTGGATTATAGGGAAACAGCTCCCAGAAAAGCATCCAGAGACATGTACCTTGATAAGCAGGGAAAAGCAGACACCGACCTTTCTCAAAACGGCAGACTTGCCGTAGGAATTCCGGGAAGTGTGGCAGGTTTCTTCGCTACTTTAAAATACTGTAAGCTTCCCATGGAAAAGATCATCCAACCTGCTATTGATCTTGCAGAACAGGGATTCGCCATTACAGAAAAGGAGGCAGATATGCTGAACAGCCAGAAAGAAAAATTCCAGAAGAACAATAAATCCTCCATTCTATTTGTAAAAGATAGTCCATGGAAAGCCGGGGATCTTCTTATTCAGAAAGACCTTGCTGAAACCTTGAAACTTATTCAAAAATTGGGAGCAAAAGGATTTTATGAAGGAAAAACCGCGGAACTTCTGGTTGCCGAAATGAAAAGAGGAAACGGAATTATCACTCTTGAAGATCTTAAAAACTACAAAGTTGCAGAAAGAAAAGCCTTAGAATTTGAATATAAAGGAAACAATGTTGTTTCCATGCCATTACCTTCGAGCGGAGGGCTTCTTTTGGCGCAGATGCTTAGGATGGCGAGCTTTGAGAATCTTGAAAAATATCAGCAGAATTCCACTAAAGCGGTTCAGATTATGGCTGAAGCCGAAAGAAGAGCTTTTGCTGACCGCGCAGAATATATGGGAGACCCGGATTTTATTCAGGACAAAACGCCTTATTTGATTTCAGATGAATATCTTAAAAAAAGATGGAAAAGCTTCAATTTTGATAAAGCCACTCCAAGTGCAGAAGTAGGAAAAATTATTGCACAACCAAAAGAATCTACCCAAACTACCCATATTTCAGTATTGGATAAGGATGGAAACGCTGCCTCTGTAACAACTACCTTAAACGGATATTACGGAAGTAAAGTTCTGGTTTCAGGAGCCGGATTCTTTTTGAATAATGAAATGGATGATTTTTCCATCAAACCCGGAGTTCCAAATATGTTTGGAGCTGTTGGCGGGGAAGCCAATTCTATTCAGCCTAATAAAAGAATGCTTTCTTCTATGACTCCTACGATCCTTCTTAAAAACGGAAAACCTTATATGGTTGTAGGAACACCGGGAGGAACTACTATTCCGACCTCTGTTTATCAGTCTGTTGTAAATGTTGTTGATTTTAAACTGAATGCCAATATTTCAGTGAATGCCCCGAAGTTTCACCATCAATGGCTGCCGGAAACCATTACTGTAGAAAACAACTTCCCGGAAAGTACGATTTCTGAACTGAAAAGCAAAAACTACGTCATTGAAAAGACAAAATATATTGGAAAAACAGAAATGATCATCCTTGATGAAAAAGGAAATATCCATGCTGTGGCAGATGGCCGTGGAGACGATTCTGTTGCTACGGAATAATATAATTTTCAAAATATAAGATATAAAAAGGACCGGATTGAAGCTCTCGGTCCTTTTTTATAACTATTAATCAGTACTTTTTGAGAAAGAATCGATTCTCTATCCACCTCCTTATATTTCTATATTAAATTTAATGACTTTTGTCATATTTTAAAAAAAAATCATAATTTCGCCTTCTCAAAAATCATTTCTATTGAAAGCAAAAAAGATTTACCAGCAGCTTTATTTCCAGGTGATCATCGCCATTATTACAGGGATTCTTTTAGGAAAATTTTATCCTGAACTGGGAGAAAAAATGAAACCGCTAGGAGATGGCTTCATCAAATTGGTAAAAATGATTATTGCTCCGGTCATTTTCATTACCCTTACCTTAGGAATTGCACACATGACGGATCTGAAAAAAGTAGGACGAATTGCCATAAAAGCGATGATTTACTTTTTTACATTTTCAACGCTTGCTTTAATCATAGGTTTATTTGTTGGAAATATTTTACAACCAGGACATGGTCTCAACATAGATCCTTCCACCCTTTCTGGAGATGTTTCACAATATCAGGCCAAAGCTCATGAATCTACCCTTACCGGATTTATTATGAATATTATTCCGGAAACCTTATTCAGCCCTTTAGTGGGTGATAATATTCTTCAGGTTCTTTTGGTTGCTATTCTGATGGGTGTAGCTTTGGTTCTTACAAAAGAGAAAAGCCAAAGAGTTACAGATTTTTTGCAGGATCTTTCAACGCCGGTATTCAAAATTGTTCATATTCTGATGAAACTGGCGCCTATCGGAGCTTTTGGCGCAATGGCATTTACTATAGGAAAATACGGACTTCATTCTGTATTGAACCTGATATTTCTGGTTGCTACTTTTTATCTTACCTCTATTCTTTTTGTTGTATTGGTTTTAGGTGCGGTAGCCTGGTATAATGGTTTTAACATTTTTAAGCTTCTTTTCTATCTTAAAGAAGAACTGCTTCTTGTTTTAGGAACCAGCTCTTCAGAATCGGCTCTTCCCGGATTGATGCAGAAGCTTGAAAAAGCAGGCTGTTCAAAGACAATTGTTGGTCTTGTGGTTCCCACAGGATATTCTTTCAATCTTGACGGAACCAATATTTATATGACTTTGGCTTCATTATTTATCGCACAGGCATTGAATATCCATCTTCCTATTGAAAAACAGCTGATGCTTCTTTTGGTGGCGATGCTTAGTTCAAAAGGTGCAGCAGGTGTTACCGGTGCCGGATTTGTTACCCTTGCAGCAACATTAGCTGTGGTTCCTGAGATTCCTATTGCAGGAATGACATTAATCCTGGGAATTGATAAATTTATGAGCGAATGCCGTGCTTTGACAAACGTTATTGGAAACTCTGTAGCGACAGTTGTAGTCGCCAATTGGGAGAAACAGCTTGATAAAGATCAGCTTCTTTACTGCTTGGATCATCCGCAGGAAATTGAGAAAAAACTGGAAGTGTAGATACGTGCTAGTTTGAGTTTGAGAGTGGTAGTGTTTGAGGATTTAACGTGGTGGGTAGCTAAGAAGAAAAACAATCTACATCTTATGCCACGCAACTAAACAACCTGCAACTCTCAACCGTAACAAAACAAACTAGCAACTCTAAACCAGAATATTCAAACTTGCGGGCTGTACTTTTACATGAACAGGAGATTGAATTTTATTGAATTCCCCATCAAGATGCCAGTTCTTCGTATTAACTTTGAATGAAATCTCAGAAACCGGAAGATAAGTAACATATTCATCATCTTTCAGGCGTTTGGTAAACATTCTGAAAGCAAATAGCGCGGAATAAGTCAGAGGGAATTTCTTCACTAAAACCATATCTACCAAACCGTCACTTTTACTTGCTTTGGGAGCAATGTATGCGTTATTTCCAAACTGTCGGGTGTTAGCAATATTCAGCATAAGATATCTTCCGTTATACTGCTGATACTTTTCATCAAAAAATTTCACCTTGATCGGTTTATAATTGAAAAAGGTTTTCAGAGAAACTTTGATATAGTTTTTGAATCCGCGGCTTGTTTTTTCAAACTCTTTCACCACTTTTCCGTCAAATCCTGTTCCTGAAACGTTGATGGAAAGTTTGTCGTTTACCGTAAACGTATCTATCTTTCTGGATTTTTTTGCTTTTATTTTTTCTAGAAGTTCGTCAAGATTTTTACTGAATTGGGTTTCATTAGAAAATCCGTTTCCTGAACCGGCAGGGAAAATAGCAAGTACTTTTTCTGTATTGATTAGATTTTTGGCTACCGTAGAAATGGTTCCATCCCCTCCAATGGCCACAAAAATATCCACATCGTTAAAGTGCGTCTGAATAAATTCATCAGTTCCCGGAATAGATTCCGAAACATAATACAGTGGATTTTCAACCTTGGCTGTAAGCTCATTTAAAAACGGCTGATAATTTTTTTTGGCTGAAAAGGGATTGATAATAAAAGCTACTTTGTTCATCACCGCAAAATTAAAAAATGCTTACTGAATTGTAAGCATTAATTTACTTAATTTTCATTCTTTCTTTAAATTCTGCATTTAAAGTACCTTTTAATTCTTCCCAGGACACCGGAATTGTGATATCTCCGGCAGCAAAAGCCGCGATTTCGTAAGGGCTATAATGGAAATACAGGTTTTTCTCGTCAAAATAGAAGTTGTCAGATGCCGGAATTTTATCTACTAACAGCATTTCAGAGTTTTTCACTTCTCCATCGCTGTCTGTAGTTCCGCTGTTAATCTTATTAATATTCTTCATCAGAATTGCCTCAATTTTATTTTTAGGCATTGAAGTAATATCTGATAATTCAAGCTTTTTACTGTTTTTAAGATCAAAAACTCTTTCAGAAAAACCATATTCGTCATGAGCCCCTCCAATGTATGCACTTCCTGTATATTGAATATGCATATATCCGTTATTATTGGATTTCAGCTTCATACGAGAGTCTGAATACCAATTCTGAGCATACGTAATGTCTGAGTACGAATCTTCATTATCTTCCTTCATAGACTTGAAATAGTTATTTTTTTCATTTTCGATATAAGCCTGAAGACCGGCTTTAGAAAAGTCCTTAATTTTATCGTTTTGAAAATAGATACTGTCCAGGAGCTTTTTGTCTTTTAAGGTAGGAAACACCAATAGTTTGGAGGTAAAAGATGCTTTCAACGAATCGGTTATTTTAACGGAATCGTCTACTTTGACAGAGTCTACAACGAATGCTTCAGCAGATTTATTATCCGTTTTTTCGGTCGTTTCTCCCTTTGTTTCTCCTTTTTTGCAGGCTGTAATGGCCAGGAATGATGACAATGCTAAAACAGCAATCGTATTTTTCATAATTTCAATTTTTTGATAACAATACAAAAACCATTCAAAAGATGAATGGTTTTCAAAAATATTTTTTTTAAATGAATTTCTGGCGATGAGCCAATTATTTCTTAATCAAGCTGATCACCTGGTTTTCAAATTTTGAAGCAACGCCCCAAATCTGTTTAAATGCAGGGTAATATTCTTTAGGATAATCCGAGCTGCTTATTTTTGATGTCGAAGTAATTTCCAGTTTGTTTCCTTTTTGCACAACAGAATAACTGTATGTAATTTCTTTATCTTCGGTAACGATCTTTTTTTCTTTTGGCATTTCTTCAATTACATATCCTTCCGGGATTTCAAGGATAACCTTTTTGGTTTTTGTGGAAGGAGTTCCAAAGTCAATCGGATATTTTCTTTCTTCGGTCTGATCAAATTCATTGGAGTTTTTACTTAAAAACAGCATTGGATTGATGATCATTTTCTTTCCTATTTTATCTATCAAATTGTTTGAGGAGAAGTTCATTTTGCTTTCAAATTCTCCGTTTTCAAGAACTTTTGATTCTATCCCGGTAAAGTCTATTGAGAAGTTATCTTTATACTGTTTCTTATATTTTTCAGGATTTTCATCATAACTGTCTTTTACATACATGGCAAATGCCCCGGTGTCACGATCCGAATAGGTTCCGGAAACACTTCCATCTTCATTGATCTTTGCATCAACGGTAAGAAATGTGTTGCTTTCCTTCTGGTTGGTCATTTTAATAAGCAGTGCTTTATTTTTAGTGACCACCACTCCGTATTCATTCCAATTTCCTAAAGGAATTTCATCTATAGAAGACTGTTTGTGGGTAGCATCATAGATATGTAAAGCCCCGTCAATTTCTACGCTGGCCAATACAAAGTTCATTTTTGAAACATTGGGAGACACGAGATTTATTACTCCGTTATCTACTGTAGAAATAATAAGAGGATCTGCTTTGATTCCTGACTCACGAAGCATCATCACAAGAAATAGGTTGATTTCTGCTGCATTTCCTACTTTGGTATCCAGTAGTTTTTTGATTCCATCTTCTGTATAAATACCACGGTCTTTATTCCATTTGAATGTTTTCTGAACATATGAAAAGATCGCGTTGGATTTTTCAAGATCTGTTTTCATTTCCAAAACACCTGCTGGAATGCTTTCTTTGGCCAGTTTTGTTTTTTTCAACTCACCTCCGAAATCTTCGTCCTGATAAAGTCTTTTTCCAATCTGATCCCAGGAAGATGAGTAGAGTTTAAGCTCTCTAAAGTTAGTTGAATTCAGCTCACCACTAATTTTTGTGCGGAAATTTTTATCATTTCTTACCCATTTCTCAGTTTTGAATCCTTTAAGATTTTCATAGGCAAATCTAAATGTTTTGTACTGAGTTCCATACATATTTCGGTCTTCAACTTCCCTGTATTTTGGTGGAATACTTCCTGTATAGTTGATGTTATAAGCGATACTGAGCGGAGCATCCAAAACATATTCTGTATTTAGAGAAGGGATATCAGATTCGATCAGCATTTCCGGAACGATGAATAAGAATGGGGAGATCACTTCGTATTGATATTCCAGAACAGATCCGTTCTTCACATTGGGAAAAGCGAATTTGTTCACCGTAACGTTTTTGCTTTCTTTACTTTTATACTGGGAGCTCTTTTCTACTTTTACGGGAACTACATTTCCGTTTTCAAGGTTATAGGTGAATGCTTTGAACTTTCCTAATGCTTCTCTCTCGCTATTTACACTATAAAGAGGTATTTCAAGGTTCAACCATTCTTCAGCTTTATCTTTATCATAGATTTTCACTCTGTAGAAGTACTTTTTACTCATGTTTCCTGTAGAAGTATCTACCATGAAGTGCATCGACTTGTAGAGAATTTCTGCAGGTGCGTTTTCATCCAACAAAGATTTTGTCTTAGAAAGATCTGCATCATTGAATTTTGGAGGATTCAGAAAGGCATATTTCTGAGCGTTCACCAGCAATGTACCTGTGGAGCAAACCAACAGTACGAATATTTTTTTCATCATTATATTTTTGTAATTAAAATTTTTGAGTTATCCATATTCATGATTTTCTTTCTGAAACTAACGTATTCATTATATTTTTCTTTTGGATAAATACCTTTAATAATCTGTATTTTCCTTACTACTTTTACCTGAGCGTCACTTTTTACAAAGCTTATTTTATAAGAGCCAAATTCTGAAGTGATGTTGGAATCTGTAGGCGTTTCGTCAATTTTATAGCCTTTGGGAAGCGTAAAAGCAATTTCATAATCGTCTTCATAAGATTGTCTTACCTCAAATGGAAGTTCACGGCTCTCATCTGTTTTGTAAATATCATCCGTAAAAATCGGAACAGCTCTGAACAGAAGACTGCTGCCTACTTTTTTGGAGAAATTATTGGTTTTAAAATCTATATCATATGTTATTAATGCTTTATCTCTGTCGTTGATAAAGTTTTTCATTTCAACTTTTTCAAAATTCAGTGTTTTGAATCTGCGTTTCAAAGCGTCATTCTTTTCTTTCGGATCCAGATTTATAAATCCTAAGTTAAAGTCGTACTGACTTCCTGTATAGTAAAAGTTTCCTTCTCCTGTAATGCTGTTGTCTTCATTAAGGTTAATCTTCAGCAATTGCTTTTCTTTATTCTGCTCTGCTTTATAGACGGGTGTATTGATCAGTTCGATTCCTTTTGGGGTCACAGCCAGTACATTCCTGTCGGTCGTGCTATAGCTCAAATGGTTGAAAGCAATCTGTTGAGAGGTATTTTCAAGCCAGATATTTCCTTTTTCGGTAGGAACCATCAGAATGGCATGATTACCGCCCATAGAAGGGAAGTCAGGATCAAAAGAAACCTGTGACGCACTGGAATTGATGATACAATAGTTAGACGGAATTCCAGCTTCATTCAAAAGGGTTTTCATATAGTTGGTAAGACCTTTACAGTCTCCATATCCTTTTTTATTCACCTCATCCGGCATCATAGGAAGCCACCCTCCTATTCCCAATCCTACAAATATATATCGCGTCTTTGACTGCATATGCTGAAACAGTTTCTTCACTTTATCTTCTGTAGATCCTTCCAGTTTCAATGCGGCAATTTCGGATTTAATAGCTGGTGTGGAAACAGCAACCGGTTCCACAAGGTTATTGTAATACCAAACTCCGAAGTCTTTCCAATTGTTTAACGTTCCTTTTCTTCCTGCCAGATTGAACTGTACCAAAGAAAAGCCTACTTTAGGTAAAATTTTTACGGGTTCCGGTACCATGAAATCGTCATCAATAGCCGGAACATTTTTGTAAGAATATGTTTTTTCTGTACTATTCCCGCTTTCTATAACTGAAGTGTAGTTATATTTTGAAGGATAATTTTTAGTTTTAAGTTCAATTCCTGATTTATTAATGATCTTAAGCTGACTTTCCTCCAGGGAAGTATTATTGGAAGAAAAGGGCACAAAATCCGGAATAAAAACGGTATTTTCATCCGTCAGCTCATAAGAAAAGTCTACCGTATACGGATAGTAAGCGGAAGTATAAGATAACGCTAAAACCCTGTTATCTGAGTAGAATATTCCCTGAGGATTATTGGCGAAGTCATTAAAATCAGATTTTGAAAAGCTTTTTACTTTTTTACCTGCTTCGTCGTAGATGGTTACCTTTACATTAGAAATATTGTCTCCTTTTTGGTAAGGAATATAGATTGCCGCTTTGGAATCTCCATCTTTATTAAGAACCGTTGTTACTTTATTATACTGATATCTGATCTCATCAATTTTGTTGATCTGAACAGTTGTAAAGTTTTTTCTGATTACAACATCTGCATTCTTCTTTAAATTTTCCGGAATTGCAGAAGCCGGAAAGTTCTGTGCGAAATACAATGAGGCTGTAGATAAAGCCCCTACTACTAAAAATTTCATCATTACTGTTATTTTTTCAGGAAATAATAATTCATCAAAATCATGATTTCTATTTTTTCACTAAACTGACTACCTGATTTTCTGTATCGGAAACAATCTTCCAGATCTGTTTGAAAAACGGATAGTATTCTTTAGGATAATTTTGGCTGGCAACTTTTACACTGGAGGTAATTATTACTTTGTTGCCTACATTTTCAACTTTATAGTTGAAGGATATTTCTTCATCATCTGTTGCTATTTTTTTATCTTTCGGAAAGCTCACAACTTTATAGTTCTCCGGAATTTCCAACTCTATTCTTTTTTCTTTATTAAAGGCCGAAATAAAATCTATCTGGTGTACTCTCTGCTCCGTCTGATCGAATGATTCTTTGTCTGTATTAAGAAAAAGAAGTGGGTTGATGATCACTTTATTTCCGACAACATCCATTAAATTGTTCTCAGAAAACGTCACCTTTGTTTCAAAATCACCGTCTGCAAGCAGCTTTGACTCTACATTCTTACTATCCAAGTTGTATTGAGCAGGAAAAGACTGTTTATATTTTTCCTTGTTCACTTCAAACTCATCATAGGAATCAATGGCGTACATCCCGTTATCTTTTCGTACAAAAGTTCCTTTTACGGTATTATTTTCAATATCTAAGGTCGCTTTAATATCAAATTGTTTCTTGCTGACATTGGTGTTGGAGAATGAAACGGATGTTCCTTTATCTTTTTCCAGCAGAATTCCGAAATCGTTCCAATCTCTTTCAGGGAGTAAATTAACCTTAGAATTAGGAGACGTTGCATCATAAAAATAAATCTGATTATTGATTTTAACAGAAGTCAATAAAAAGTTTACATTACTGATATTCGGAGAAATAATATTTAAAATTCCATTATCTACCGTAGAAATCAGCAATGGATTGGCTTCAATTCCGGCATCTCTCAACAACATAATCAAAAGAAGATTGATGTCGGCACTGTTCCCTGATTTTGTTTTAAGAAGCTGTTTCAAACTCTGGGAAGCGATTACCCCATCATTTCGATTCCATTTATAATTTTCTTTTACAAAATTGAAAATTTTATCTGCTCTTCCTGAAGGTTCGTAATACGTTTTAATATTTTCGGGAAGTATATCTTTTACATTACTTTTCAAAAATCCCCCAAAATCGTCATAGTTCCGGAATTTTACAGCAACATCATTCCAGTCTTTAAAACCATCATATACAAAATTTTTGGAAGAATATCTCTTCAGTTCAGGCTTTATTTTTCCTCTAAACCTATCCAAATCCTTTACATGCTTTTCCTTCTGAATCGATTTTATATTTTCATACCCAAATCTGAATACATTATATAAAGAACCTAATCTATCTTCAGTACTTGAAATATGGTACTTAGGTTTAATAAGATTTCCGGTTGTATTGAAAACATAGGTAATAGCTTCGTCAGGATATTCCAGATTATACTCCTCGTAAACCACAGGAATATTATATTCCAGGAAATAAACAGGGTTCATAATGTTTCGGCTCGTTATCTTATAACTGTATTCTATTACCGATCCATCTGCTATATTAGGAAGCGCCAGTTTATAAATATTTAAACCTTCTGTAAAATTTTCTTTCAGCTGCTCCTTTTTATCGATGACAATTTTTTCCACCTTATTATTAGAAAGATTATAAATCTTTGCCTCAAATCTACTTAACGATTCATCCGTCTGTAAAGGAATATTAATATTCAGCCAATCTTCCGATCGCTTTTTATCATATATCTTGATTTTAGAATAATATTCTTTCTCCAAAGATTTGTCATTCAATATATTATACCTCATACTGTTATAAATAATTTCAGCAGGAGCATTTGTTTCTATTAAAGAATTGGTCTTTTTCAAATCTGCTTCATCAAAAGGAGGTGGGGAGAGAAATTTGTTTTGAGCAAAAAAAATATTAAATGCCAGACAACTTACAGCTATAGTAAGTTTAGGACTCATGTTCATGGTTTATCGTTTTATTAGTTTTGAATAATTATCCCACAAAGAAATCGGGAGATAAAATAAGGGAGAGCCTATAAAGCTTCAATACATTTTTTTTCATCATGATTATTAAAGTTTTGCAAACATAAGAAAATCTTAATTATTGTTAAAACAATATTAAAATAATTTTTATCAAATGATTATCAGCAATATAAACAAAATATAGCAGATACCACCATTCAATATTCCTGGGATTTGGACATAAAAAAAGACCTCATTTCTGAAGCCTTTAATTTTTTTGTTTTTTAATCATTTGGAATTTTCTTACTATCAAATGGATCACTTCCTAATCCTAGTACTGGGATAAAAATAAATCCAAAAAGTAGAATCAGAATGGTGTACAATGGAGTTTCTTTGGAAAAACCTTTAGCGAGCCTGTCATAAACTACCCAACAGGCATAGATGTTCACCAACGGAATACAGAAAAGAATGATCCACCATATTGGCTTTTTCACAATATCCAGCAGTACAATTGTATTATAAATAGGGATAAAGGCTGCCCAAGCATCTTCTCTTCCCGCTTTCCGGAAAATTTTATACATACAGTATCCGTAAAAAATATAGCACACTAGACCGAAGAACATTGTTCCTATCCCAAGTCCTGCAGCAGCAGCGCCATTCATCCCCTCATAAGGGTCTGCTTGTAAAAGAGTTAACATAGTATTATTTTTTTTGATTTGTCCAAATATAAAAAAAGCTTCTAAATAATTAGAAGCTTTTTTATTATATTTTTAAAAACGATTATGCATCGATCTTTGCATATTTCGCATTTTTCTCGATGAATTCTCTTCTTGGCGGAACTTCATCTCCCATCAACATTGAGAAAATACTGTCTGCTTCCACTGCATTATCAATGGTTACCTGCTTCAATATTCTGTGTTCTGGGTTAAGTGTTGTTTCCCAAAGTTGCTCAGGGTTCATTTCTCCAAGACCTTTGTAACGCTGTACTTCTACTCCTTTTCCGTCCGGAGACATTTCCAGTGTAAACTCTTCACGCTCTTTCTCGTTATAAGCATAGATTTTTTTGTTTCCTTTCTTTAATAAATATAAAGGAGGTTGAGCGATATAGATATATCCATTCTCAATAAGTTCCTTCATATATCTGAAGAAGAAAGTAAGGATAAGAGTTGAAATGTGAGATCCGTCGATATCGGCATCGGTCATGATTACGATTTTGTGATATCTCAGCTTAGCCATGTTCAATGCTTTGCTATCTTCTTCTGTACCTACAGAAACTCCAAGAGCGGTGTAGATATTTCTGATTTCCTCATTATCGTAAACTTTATGAAGCATAGATTTTTCTACGTTCAAAATCTTACCTCTCAAAGGAAGAATAGCCTGAAAGTGTCTGTCACGTCCCTGTTTAGCTGTTCCACCCGCGGAATCTCCCTCTACAAGGAAAATTTCAGATTCTGCCGGATCTTTAGATGAACAGTCAGATAGTTTACCCGGAAGACCAGAACCTCCCATTGGAGATTTTCTCTGAACCATTTCACGAGCTTTCTTAGCGGCCTGTCTTGCTTTTGCTGCTAAAACAACTTTCTGAACAATTATTTTAGCTTCGTTAGGGTTTTCTTCCAAGAAATTAGTAAGCATTTCCCCTACAATTTTATCTACAGCTCCTGAAACTTCAGAGTTTCCTAATTTTGTTTTGGTCTGCCCTTCAAACTGAGGTTCCATTACCTTTACAGAAACTACTGCTGTTAATCCCTCACGGAAGTCATCACCGGTAATTTCTACTTTTTCTTTCGCCGGAAGCCCCAATTCGTCAGCATATTTCTTTAAAGTTCTCGTTAAAGCTCTTCTGAAACCTGCAAGGTGAGTACCTCCTTCGTGAGTGTTAATGTTATTAACATAAGAATGAAGATTTTCATTAAAAGAAGTATTGTAACGCATCGCTACTTCTACAGGAATATCGTCTCTTTCTCCTTCCATGAAAATCACATGTTCCATAATAGACTCACGGTTTCCATCGATGTAAGCGACGAATTCTTTTAATCCTCCTTCAGAATGAAAAACTTCTGATTTGAAAGAACCGTCTTCCAATTTCTCTCTCTCATCAGTAAGCGTTATCGTGATTCCTTTATTAAGGTAAGAAAGTTCTCTTAAACGGCTTGCTAATGTATCGTAATTGTAAACTAATTCTGTAAATATTGTATCGTCCGGCTGGAAAAACTGCTTGGTCCCTCTTCTTTCACTGTGACCAATTTCTTCAACTCCCGTCTGGGCTTTTCCTCTTGAATAGATCTGTTGGTATACATTCCCGTCTCTGTAAACAGTGGTGATCATTTCGTTGGAAAGTGCATTCACACAAGAAACCCCAACTCCGTGAAGACCACCAGAAACTTTATAAGAATCTTTATCAAACTTACCTCCGGCACCTATCTTTGTCATTACAACCTCAAGGGCTGATTTTTGTTCTTTTTCGTGGAAGTCTACCGGAATACCTCTACCATTATCGCTTACTTCAATTCCGTTTCCTTCTTTAATGCTTACGAAAATCGTATCACAGTATCCTGCCAACGCTTCGTCAATAGAGTTATCTACTACTTCATAAACCAAGTGGTGAAGTCCTCTGACTCCTACATCACCAATGTACATTGAAGGACGCATACGAACGTGCTCCATTCCTTCCAATGCCTGAATACTACTAGCTGTATATTGTTTCTGACTCATATCAAATATTAAAATCTTGCCATATGCAAAGACCTACAAATATCGTGATTTTTTTCGAGGTATAAAAGTTAAAAATTGTCAAAAAAGCATGAGTATAAGAATAAAAAACACCAAAAGAAATCTATCTGTATTTTTAGAGTAATCAATTTAAATCATTACAAATTCAAAATCAATTTTTTATCATTTTTTGAAAGTAATGATCTCGGAACCTGTACTACTTTAAACAGGCTTATTTTGTCATTCAAAATCTTGAGTGAGGGCTGTTATTTAGAAATAAAGGAAACAAAGTTAAAATTCTTTTCATCAAGTCATACTGTATTAAATCATACCTGGGATCAATAATTTATACGTAAATTTATTTACTCAAATAGTTGGTATTATGGATGATTTTATTGCTGCCCGTGCGCAGATGGCCCTTTCTCTGGGCTTCCATATCATTTTCTCGTGTGTAGGTATGGTAATGCCTTTTTTAATGGCTTTTGCCCATTGGAAATACTTAAAAACAAATAATGAAGTCTATAAAGGTCTTACAAAAGCCTGGAGCAAAGGAGTTGCTATTCTGTTTGCAACAGGTGCTGTTTCCGGAACTATGCTTTCCTTTGAGCTGGGACTTCTGTGGCCTGGTTTTATGAAACACGCCGGACCTATATTCGGGATGCCGTTTTCTCTGGAAGGGACGGCTTTTTTTATTGAAGCAATTGCCATAGGATTCTTCTTATATGGTTGGGAAAGATTCAATAAATGGTTTCATTGGTTCTGTGGATTTCTTGTAGGGATAAGTGGACTTGCTTCTGGTATTCTGGTTGTAGCAGCTAATTCCTGGATGAATTCTCCTTCCGGTTTTGATTATATTAACGGACAATATCTTAATATAGATCCTATTAAAGCGATGCTCAACGACGCATGGTTTCCACAAGCGCTGCATATGACGGTAGCTGCATTTTGTGCCACCGGATTTGCCGTAGCTGGAGTTCATGCCTTTATGATTATGAGGAAAAGAAATATTGAGTTTCATACTAAAGCCTTTAGAATTGCAGTAGGTTTTGCCTTGATTGGAGCATTTGGAGCTCCTTTGAGCGGTGATGTTGCGGCAAAGTCCGTAGCAGAAAGGCAACCCATCAAACTGGCCGCTATGGAGGCTCATTTTGAAACAGAGAAAGGTGCTTCGTTTGTTATTGGTGGGATTCCGGATGAAAAAAACGAAGAAATAAAATATGCTATTAAAATTCCTAAAGTTTTAAGTTTTCTGGTAAGCAATGATTTCAATGCGGAAGTGAAAGGGCTTAAAGATTTTCCAAGAGATGAATGGCCGCCTGTTGCCGTTACACATTACGCTTTTCAGATTATGATCTTTTTCGGAGTGGTAATGATCTCCATCGGAGTTGTTTATTTATATGCTTTCTTCTTCAGAAAAGAATGGCTGAGTAAACACTGGCTGCTAAAAACCTTTTTGATAGCAACTCCTTTTGGATATATTGCATTGGAAGCAGGGTGGACAGTAACAGAGGTGGGAAGACAGCCCTGGATTATCTATGGAATTATGAGAACTGTAGATGCAGTCACTCCAATGCCGGGAATACAGTATTCTTTCTATTTCTTTACGGCTATTTTCATATCCTTATCATTGATTCTTGTTTTCCTTTTAAAGAGACAGATTCAAATGGTTCCAAAACTTTACGATCCTACCGATTCTCAGTTTAACGATAAAAACAAGAAATCATGATTTACATTGTTATAGGTTTTCTCTGGCTTTCCATCTGTCTTTATATTATTCTGGGCGGAGCAGATTTCGGGGCTGGTATTGTAGAACTTTTTACCAATAAAAAAGCCCGTCACAAAACCCAGGAAATCATGTATGAATCTATTGCTCCTGTGTGGGAAGCCAATCATATGTGGCTCATCATTGCGATTGTAATCCTTTTTGTGGGGTTTCCTGAAATCTATACTACAATGTCTACCTATCTTCATATTCCTCTGGTATTGATGCTTGTAGGGATCATTGCAAGAGGAACGGCATTTACCTTCAGACATTATGATGCTGTAAAAGATAACTGGCAGGTTCTGTATACCCATATTTTTTACTATGCCAGTCTTTTGACTCCTTTCTTCTTAGGGTTAATTGCAGCTGCAACCGTTTCGCATTCCATCAATCCGGATGCTACCAATTTCCTGGATTTATATATTTACAGTTGGTTGAATTGGTTTGGAGTATCCGTTGGTTTATTTACCGTAGCGCTTTGTGCTTATCTTGCCTCTATTTTTTCATTGAGAGAAACCAAAGACAAGTCTGAACTTTTATTAATGATCAGAAAATCCAAACAGACCATGATCTTTGTGGTTATTACCGGAATTCTTGTCTTTGCAACTGCTTATATTTCAGACATTCCACTGTTAATGTGGGTATTTTCAAAACCTTTAGGAATTATGTCGATTGCTTTTGCTACGATTGCCTTGCTTCTTATTCTTAGGGCTCTGAACCGTCAGAAACTGCTTCCTGTACGTGCGCTGGCAGGATTTCAGATGGTGATGATCCTTGTAGCAGCTACCTATCAGCACAATCCGAATATTATTCTTTTAGGGAATGGGCAACATCTTTCTCTGTTAGAACATATGGCACCGGCAAAAACCATTTCTGCCTTGGGCTGGGCACTGATGCTAGGTTCATTATTTATTCTTCCGTTTTTATTTTATCTGATGGCTTCATTCAGTAAGTTGAGAAAATAACAATCCATCATGCAGAATTATAAAGATAAAACCGAACTTATTGAAGAAATCAGGAAAAGATATCTTCTGTATGATCAGGAATTTGAAAATATAAAAGAAGAAGACAAAAATCTATTACAACCCGGAGTCGATAAAACACCTTTTCAGAATCTCTCCTATCAAATTGGATGGACAAACTTACTTCTTCAATGGGAATCTGATGAAAAGAAAGGCATTGATGTAAAAACACCAACTCCTGATTATAAATGGAATAATTTAAAAGGTTTATACGAATCTTTTTACACTCAATACAGCTCTTTTACCATCGCTCAACAGAGAGCTTTGCTAAAAAAACAGGTGAACGAAATTATAGAATGGATCGAATCTCTGGATCATGAAACTTTATTTTTACCGGAACAGAGAAAGTGGGCCACAACGCCTGCAAAATGGCCGGTCTGGAAATGGATCCACATCAATACGGTAGCGCCATTCAAAAACTTTAGGACACCGCTTCGGAAATGGAAAAAAGAAAAAGGTACAGAATAATTCTGTACCTTTTATATGTATATCTTATGAGAAATCTTAAGCCAATTTCATCAAAAGAACATCGTCAATTTTCTCTACTTTCACAATATTATTCTTTGTTAAAGTTTTAGACGCTTTGTCCCATTTCTTACCGGATAACTGGCTTCTTTCTTTTACTTCAGCTAAAGACATTGCTTCTTCCTGAGAATTAAGAATTTCAAGGATTACTTTTTCATCTTCTCCCAATTCAATCTGAGGAACTGCTTTTTCAGGTCTCATCTGAGGGAAGAATAATACTTCCTGAATGGAAGGGTTATTTGTTAAGAACATGATCAGTCTATCCATACCGATTCCTAATCCTGAAGTTGGCGGCATACCATACTCAAGAGCTCTTAGGAAATCCTGATCGATGAACATTGCCTCATCGTCTCCTCTTTCAGATAAAGCCATTTGTGCTTCAAAACGTTCTCTTTGATCGATAGGATCATTAAGCTCTGAATAAGCGTTGGCAATTTCTTTACCGCACACCATCAATTCAAAACGTTCTGTTAAGCCTTCTTTGCTTCTGTGTTTCTTTGTCAGTGGAGACATTTCGATCGGATAATCTGTAATGAAAGTCGGCTGAATGAAGTTTCCTTCACATTTCTCACCGAAGATCTCATCAATCAGTTTTCCTTTACCCATCGTCTCATTCACTTCAATACCAATAGACTTAGCAAAATCGTATAATTCCTTCTCCGTTTTTCCAGTGATATCAAAACCTGTAAATTTCAGGATCGCTTCAGTCATAGAAACTCTTGGATACGGTGCTTTGAAGTCTACATTATGTTCTCCAAATGTAGCCGTTGTAGTTCCATTTACCTGAATCGCACAGAATTCCAATAATTTCTCAGTGAAATCCATCATCCAGTTGTAATCTTTGTACGCTACATAGATTTCCATAGCCGTAAACTCAGGGTTGTGCGTTCTGTCCATTCCTTCATTTCTGAAGTTTTTAGAGAACTCATATACTCCGTCAAAACCACCTACGATCAATCTTTTAAGATATAATTCGTTGGCAATTCTTAAATACAATGGAATATCCAGTGCATTGTGGTGCGTGATGAATGGTTTTGCTGAAGCTCCACCAGGGATTGACTGTAGAATTGGAGTTTCCACTTCAAAATATCCCGCGTCATTAAAGAATGTTCTCATGGCATTGAACAGTTTAGTTCTTTTCACGAAAATTTCTTTCACCTGCGGATTTACCGTTAAATCTACATAACGCTGTCTGTATCTTAATTCAGGATCTGTAAATCCGTCATGTACCACTCCATTCTCATCGGTCTTCGCTTGAGGAAGAGGACGCAAAGCTTTGGTAAGAAGTGTAAAGTTTTTTACTAAAACCGTCTTCTCTCCTACCTGAGTCGTAAACAATTCTCCTTCAATACCAATAATATCACCGATATCTAAAAGGTGTTTGTATACTTCATTATAAAGTTCTTTATCTTCACCCGGACAAATTTCGTCTCTGTTGAAATAAACCTGAATTTTTCCTTTAGAATCTTGCAATTCTGCAAAAGAAGCCTTCCCCTGAATTCTGCGGGACATCAATCTACCAGCGATCTTCACCTGTTTACTTTCAGAGAAGTCCTGTTTTATAGATTCTGTAGTATCTGTGATTATATACTCATCCGCCGGGAACGCATTAATCCCCATTTCAGTAAGCTTATTCAGCTTTTCTCTTCTAATGATTTCTTGTTCTGATAATTGCATTTCTTATTTTTCTAAAAGCGTACAAATTTAGGGATTTTTGAGTTGACCGTCAATTGATTTTTTCAGAAATTTTAAAAAGTGAACAAGGAATGGAGTTGAGATAAGGGATATAAGGTATTGGAACCAATAATTGAAGTATTTAAACGCTGGGGTCGCAAAGATTACTACTATAATGGTAAAAAAACGATCGCAAAGCCGTTTCACTTACCAAGGTACCCTATTATTAGTTAATTTAGTCTCGTAATTTGAGCTATCGTGCCAGAAACTTTAAACTTTGAATTTTAAATCAACCAGGTTTTTCTGTCCTTTTTAGGAATAAACGTCCATGCTAACATTCTGCTTATTTTTTGACCTTGAGCCATATCTATAATTTTGAAATCAGCTTTACATTTCTTTAAAAGAGCAGTCAGTTTAGGAAGATTATCTTTTTTAGAAACCAGACACGTAAACCAAACAACCTGAGATGAATATAAAATACTTTCATTAATCATGTTTGTAATAAAAGCAATTTCGCCTCCTTCGCACCACAATTCAGTCTGCTGTCCGCCAAAGTTTAACAGAGGTTGTTTAGATTTTGATTTTTTAAGATTTTTTGTTTTTCTGAGGTTCCCTTTTATAGCAGATTCTTCGGAATCGTGAAAAGGAGGGTTACACATAGAAAAAGTAAACCTGTCATCCGGACCTATTATATTTTTAAAAATATGGTTTGAATCTGGCTGATGTTTCAACTGAATTGATGATTCTAAATCAGGATTTTGATCTAAAATATGCTGTGCATTTTTCAAAGAATCCTCATTAATATCGGTTCCCATCATTTGCCATCCGTAAGACCTTTGGGCAATTAACGGGTACACAAGGTTGGCCCCTACCCCAATGTCCAATCCTTTCACAGAGCTCCCTTCAGGAATATGATTTTCTTTATCTGCCAAAAGGTCTGCAATATAATGTACATAATCGGCCCTGCCAGGAATCGGAGGACATAAATTGGTATCAGGAATATCCCAATTTTTAATATGGTAAAAATGTAAAAGGAGTGCCTTGTTGAGAAGTTTAACCGCTTCAGGAATACTGAAATTGATGGTTACCGTTTGATAGGCATTTACAAAAACGTAATGTTTCAGTTCCGGCACACAAGAAATAAGCTGCTCAAAATCATAGGGATTGCGATGCAGATTTCTTGTGTGCAGACTGGATTTTTCAGCGGACATATTTTATTTCTTCTGACTTAAAATATATTCTACCATTTTTTTGGCATCTTCTTTAGACACCTGTGGATGGGCAGCCATAGGAACACCTCCCCATACTCCACTTCCGCCTTCTATAATTTTGGAAGCCAACAGCTCTATATCCTTTTCGGTATATTTACCGGCAATTTCCTTATAAGAAGGTCCTATCATTCTCTCATTAACAGAGTGACATCCTGAGCAGTCTAAAGTTTCCATGATCTGGTCACCGGAAAGATTAGATTTTGCAGGTTCTGAAACAGCAGCGGTTTCAGAAGAAGAGGAAGACACTTCTGCTGTATTTTCTTTTTTAGAACAGGAAAACATGAGAAATCCTAATGCCCCTGCCAAAAATATTTTTTTCATTATTTTTTTGCTGTAGAATCTGTTTTAGCAGCTTCAGGAGCAGGTGTAGCCGGAGTTGCAGCAGCTGGAGCAGCAGGTTTTGCCGTAGAATCTACTACTGTAGTTGCTTCCGGCTCTTCAAGCATCGTGTTGCTGTCTTGTAATGAATGATCTACTTTTTTAGAACAGTTTACTACTAATAAACCTCCGATAAATGCAATTGCTAATACTTTTTTCATTGTTTTCTAATTTGACAGCAAAAATATAAAAAATAAAGTTTTAAACTTATGATAAATGTTCTCTTTAACTGAAATTTTAAAGATGAGCATACCTCTTGAATTCATTTATATGAAGTATTTGACCTTTCTTAGAAATAGGATGTCCGGATAAATAATATGTCTTTAAATATCTCAAAGTTTGCGACTTGGGATCAAATACCTTTCCGACTTTTATATTAAAATAGTAACTTTAAACCATGGTTTTAATTTCAAAGATTCTGTTTTTTACCAGCCATCATGGTTTTTACACCGTGATCCTGCTCATCGTATTCTTTGTGCTACTGTCTTATGTAACCAAAAAAGTATGGTTTTTGATTCCTATCATTCCTCTGGCTATTTTGAATGGATTCGGAGGACAATTTATAAACGCATGGTTTCTAAACCAATATGGAACAGAAAGTACAGCAATCATTACTTCAGATGTAGAAACTAATTCTACTCTCAATGACATGTACATTCATGATTATGAAGCCATCGTAAAAAAACAGGATGGGAAATATACCTCAACGTTCTTTTCTACGACTACTGCAGCGATATATCCGATTGAAAATGCTATCAGAATTCCTCGGACGGAAGTCTCATTTCCTGTAAAGTATATTCCGGGATATGAAAAAAATATTGTTATCCTTTATGCCCAGTCAGAACAGGGGCAAACAGAGCTTAAATACTCAAAACTAGCTCCAATTAATTCAGCAAAAATAAAGTATGAAGCAGATAGAACCAACAGAGAGTTTATTGAGGAATACATCTCAGCCTTAGAGGATTATATACAATATTATGATGATGAAAATTATAAATCAAAGCTCAAAGAACTCAAAGAAGAACTTAAGCACCTGAAATAACATAAGTAGACGTTAAGTTTTTTTAATTTTTCACTTTTTTATTTTTTGTATTAAAAATTTTTCTACTTTTGTAGCATGTTTAACATGAGCAACAATATTTGGTGGTGGCTTTCAAACTCTTCGTCGGGTCTGGAAGTATTGTCATGTTGTTAGTAGTACAGCAGAAATAATTAAAATAAACAATATATAGGCTTTGACGGATAACGTTGAAGCCTTTTTTTATTCCTTAATCTCAAAAAAAATAAAACAACAGATGTTTACTGATACAATCAAAATAAAAACCGTTTCGAAAAAAACACTGGGAGATCTTCACACTCCGATGAATATCTATCTGAAGATAAGAGATAAATTCCGTGACACGATTCTTCTGGAAAGTTCTGATTCAAAGAGTATTGATAATAATTTTTCTTTTATTGCCATCAATGCCATTGCCGGAATTGAAGTGAAAAACCTTACTGAATTTGAAATTAAATTTCCTGATTCGGCTCCGGTAAAACAATTTATCATGGAACGAAATATCACCGAGATATTTGAAGATTTCCGCAAAGCTTTTGAATGTGAGAAAACCAATGATCCTATAGAGCAGACGGCTCAGAGCCTTTTTGGCTATACCAGTTTTGAAGCGGTACAGTTCTTCGAAAATATTGATTTAAAGGCACAAAGCCCAGAAGTAGAAATTCCTATTTTAAGATATCGATTATATCAGTATGTGATTGCTATCAACCATTTTAATGATGAAATGTACATTATTGAAAATCAAATTAATGGAATTAAATCTGAGCTCCATTTATTAGAAAACCTCATCAAAAATCAGAATACCCCGGTTTATCCTTTCGAAAAGAACGGTCAGGAAACATCCAACATCACCAGCGAGGAATATATTGAACTGGTAAAAACCGCTCAGAAGCACTGCATGAGAGGAGATGTATTCCAATTGGTACTCAGCAGAAGGTTTGAACAGAAATTTAAAGGAGACGAATTTAACGTTTACAGAGCATTGAGAAACATCAACCCATCTCCTTACCTATTCTACTTTGATTATGGAAGTTACAAGCTTTTTGGATCAAGTCCTGAAAGCCAACTCATTATAAAAAATAATAAAGCGACCATACACCCCATTGCAGGAACCGCAAGGAGAACAGGTAATTTTGAAGCTGATCTTCAAGCCATAGAAGCTTTAAAAGCAGATCCTAAAGAAAATGCCGAACACACTATGCTGGTAGATCTGGCAAGAAATGATTTGGGAAAACTTGGTAAAAATGTAACGGTTACCAAACTTAAAGAGATACAGCTTTTTTCTCATGTTATTCATATGGTAAGTGAAGTGACGGCAGAGCTACCGGAAGATATCAATCCTTTAGAAATGGTTTCTGCCACTTTTCCTCAGGGAACTTTAAGTGGAGCTCCAAAACATAAAGCTCTTCAGCTGATTGATCAATATGAAAAAGATTCCCGCGGATATTATGGAGGATGCATCGGAATGATAGGATTAAACGGAACCTGCAATCAGGCCATTATGATCAGAACCTTCTTAAGCAAGAACAATACACTCTATTATCAGGCCGGTGCGGGACTTGTTGCCAAATCGATCCCGGAAAACGAGCTTCAGGAAGTAAACAATAAGTTAAATGCATTAAAGAAAGCAGTAGAGAAAGCAGAAAAGCTGGTAGAAAATTAATACCAGTCATAGCAAAGCCCCCTAACCATCCTCAACAAAAAATAAAAAAATGGACAACAATATAAACACCCAGCAAACTCAATCAAAGGTTCTTGTCTTTGACAACTATGACAGCTTTACCTATAATCTTGTTCAGATCATTGAAAAAATTCTGAATCAGAAAGTAGATGTCGTAAGAAATGACAAAATAACGTTGGAAGAAATAGATCAGTACGATAAAATCATTCTTTCACCAGGCCCGGGAATTCCAGAGGAAGCAGGTATTCTATTGGATTTGATTAAAGAATATGCTCCTACAAAAAGTATTCTGGGAGTTTGTCTTGGCCAGCAGGCTATTGCCGAAGCTTTTGGAGGAAGTCTGATCAATCTTTCGGAGATTTTTCACGGAGTAGCCACCACCACAGAACTTGTGAAAGAAAACACAAAACTTTTCAGAAACCTGAACTCAGGAATTGAAGTGGGAAGATACCACAGCTGGGCAGTAAATCCTGATGATTTCCCAACAGACCTCGAAATCACAGCAGTAGATAAAGACGGAATGATCATGGCTTTGCAGCATAAAACATACGATGTGCACGCTGTACAGTTTCACCCTGAAAGCATTTTGACTCCCGAAGGAGAAGTTATTATTAAAAATTTTCTTCTATAATGATAGCAACAGAAAAACCCTCAACCCTAAAAACACCCCAAATGAAGGACATATTACAATACCTTTTCAACCATCATACGCTCTCAAAATCTGAAGCGAAAGCCATGATGATCGAAATTGCACAGAATAAATTCAATGCCTCAGAGGTTACTGCTTTTATCAGCGTTTTCCTGATGCGAAACATCACCCTGAAAGAACTGGAAGGCTTTAGAGAAGCTCTCCTTCAGATGGCCGTTCCTGTACATGTAGACGCCAGCGATGCAATAGATATTGTAGGAACAGGTGGTGACGGAAAAAATACAATCAATATATCAACCCTAGCCAGCTTTGTAGTGGCTGGAGCAGGACAAAAAGTAACAAAGCACGGAAATTACGGAGCATCTACCGTTACGGGCTCATCCAACGTACTTGAAGAACTTGGGTATCAGTTCAAAAACAATTCAGATCTGCTGAATGAAGATCTTGAAAGAGCCAATATCTGTTTCCTGCATGCCCCATACTTCCACCCCGCTTTACAATCTGTTGGTTTATTAAGAAAATCATTGGGATTAAGAACATTTTTCAATCTCTTAGGTCCTTTAGTTAATCCCGTAAAACCTCAGTTTTCAATGATTGGTGTGTACAATCTGGAAATCGCAAGAATTTATCAGTACCTGCTTCAAAAAGAAGATCCTGAGTTTATTCTGGTTCACGGACTGGATGGTTATGACGAAATCAGTCTGACTCATGACAGTAAGATCATTACCAAAAAAGGAGAAGAAATTTATTCTGCAGAAGATTTAGGGTTCAACCCTGTGCGTCTTGAAGATATCCAAGCCGGAAATACAGCCCAGGAAACTGCAAAAATTTTCAGAAACATTCTTGAAGGAAACGGTACCGAGCAGCAAAATTCTGTAGTGCTGGCCAATGCATCTGTAGCATTGTATCATACTCATAAATTCGGAACCTATGATGATTGCCTGCTTTTAGCTAAAGAAAGTCTGGAAAGTGGAAAAGCTTTAAAAAGCCTTGAACTTCTGATTAACTGATAACATAAGCCAATTAACGATTTTTTACCATTTAATCTCCAAGAACAAGAAATGACCATACTAGATAAAATTATTGAAAGAAAAAAAGAGGAAATTGCCATAGCCAAGGTCAATATCTCTCTTGAGCAGTTAAAAGACACCGAGTTTTTCAAAAAAACTACTTATTCTCTGAAAGAATCAGTGAAAAACAAAAACGGAATTATAGCAGAATTTAAAAGACAGTCTCCCTCAAAAGGAATCATCAATGATCAGGTTCAGCCATTGGAAGTGGTTTCATCTTATGAAAAGTTTGGAGCCAGTGGAATTTCTATTTTAACGGATCAGGATTTTTTCGGAGGAAGTTTCAACGATATCCTGAGTGTTAGAAATCATATTCGTATTCCTATTTTAAGAAAAGATTTTATGATTGATGAATATCAGTTTTATGAAGCGAAAAGTATGGGTGCTGATGTTGTTTTACTGATTGCATCCTGCCTTTCTCCCAATCAGGTTCAGGAATTTACACATCTGGCCCACGAACTGAATATGGAGGTTTTATTGGAAATTCATACAGAAGAAGAACTGAAACATTGTCATAAGGACATGGATCTGGTGGGCATCAACAACAGAAACTTAAAAGATTTCAAAGTAGATCTGCAGCACTCTGTACAGTTGAAAAACCTTCTTCCAAAAGATGTTTTGTCTGTTGCTGAAAGTGGAATTTATAATCTTCAGGATTTCACTTATTTAAAAGAACAGGGATTCAACAGCTTTCTGATGGGAGAATATTTTATGAGAAATACCAATCCCGCAAAAGCTTTTGAAGACTTTACCCAACAAATCTGAAAATTTTTCTATTGAGAATTTAAAATGAATCACCAATTATCATCCCATATGAACCAGCAACCTTGCCTCAAAGTCTGTGGACTGACAAAACCTGAGCAGATTCAAGAGCTTATTGCCCTGAAAGTTGATTTTCTGGGATTCATTTTCTATGAGAAATCTCCCAGGTATGTATTGAATCATCTGACTTTAGAAGATATTTCAGAAATCAAGCATCATGGTAAAACAGGCGTTTTTGTAAATGAAAAAGCAGATAAAATTGCAGAAATTGCTCATCAGGCAAAACTGAACTTTATTCAGCTTCATGGTGATGAAACAAACGATTTTATTTTTGAAGTAAAAGAAAAACTACAGCCTGACATTAAAATCATCAAAGTAATTAGAATCGGAGACAATACTTTTGAGAACCGGAATAAAATTGCAGAGATTTTCAATATAAAAAACAGCGATATTCCCCAACCTGCAAGCTATTATTTATTTGATACAGACAGCAAAGCCTTTGGCGGGACAGGAAAACAGTTCGATTGGACATTGCTGAACGAATTTGACATTCCACTTCCCTACTTTCTGAGCGGTGGAATTTCGGAAGAAAATATTGAAAACATAACCTTGCTGAAACAAAAGCCTTTCGCTTTAGATATCAATTCAAAATTTGAAATAGAGCCTGGAAATAAAAATATTAGCAGAATAGAGCAATTTAAAACTTTATACCAGCAGAATATATAACCTACAAAAACACACAATGATGAATATACATTTGCTAAAAAAGACATTTTACAAAACATTATTTCCACCCAAATTTGGAAATGAAAAAATTCAGACGCTCTATCACTTTGTTTCACAAAATGACAGCAATATAGGACACTGGGAAATCGGAGGACTGTTATCTGATTTTATTGCTATTATTAAAGATTTCAAAGAAGCGGACATTCAGTATTTTTTTGAAAGAATCAGATTGTGGAATAGCTATTATCTTGTTATTATTTCAGATAAATTTTTGGAGCCTCATGTCAAAGCAAATGTAAAATATGATTTAGGTTTAATTTATACAAAAATATTTCTGCTCTATGAAGACACAGATCCTTATTATCTGATTGATAATCTGGAAATTGCCATCACCATGTATCACTCCAAAATAGACAAGGCAACCTTAATTGATTTGACCCATAAAATTGAGCTCATGCATTATAAAAAGCTCATTACCAAACAACAATATGATCACCATCTCACTTTTATTAATAGTTTAAACCAATGAAGCATCAGATAAAACAGACAAAAGCTCTCACAAAAAATGAAATTGAACAGATTCTTCAACTTTGGGAAATTCCAGCCTGGAAGAACATGAACGCTCACGATTTTCATCACTTCTTCAAAGACTCTGAGTTTCACTTTCTGACGGATACCCATGAACATCTATTGGCCGTTATTCGTCTAAATTTTGATTTTACACTGGAGATCATGGGCAAAAAACTGGCATTTGCAGAAGCTGTTGGACTTGTTGCCGCCCAAAAGAAAAAAGGATACGGAAACCGATTGGTTCAGCATTTTACGGAATATGTTATTAAAAGAAATATAGAAACCATAGGATTCTGCCACCACGAGCTCCGCCCGTTTTATGAGAAATGTGAAATTGAAATATTATATGACAAAGCCAAAGCAATCAAAGAAAATGTAGATTCAGAATGGATCAACGCTGAAGATGATGATATTTTAATCTTCAATGTTTCCGAAGAAAGAAAAAAACTGCTCAATCAGTTGAGTGCTCAGAATAATGCTTATTTAATGACTAAAGAATAAAGAAATGAATTATAAAAACCCCGATGAAAACGGATACTATGGCGAATTTGGCGGTGCTTTTGTGCCGGAAATGCTCTATCCTAATGTAGAAGAACTGCAAAAAAACTATCTTGAAATCATAGCATCTGAAGATTTTCAGAGCGAATATCAGGATCTCCTTACAAATTATGTAGGCCGCGCAACACCTTTATATTTTGCTAAAAATCTAAGTCAGAAATATGGCACACAAATTTATTTAAAAAGAGAAGATCTTAATCATACCGGAGCCCATAAAATCAATAACGCTTTGGGACAGGTTCTTTTAGCCAAACGTCTTGGAAAAACCAGAATCATTGCAGAAACCGGAGCCGGACAGCACGGAGTAGCCACAGCTACAGCCTGTGCATTACTTGGGTTGGAATGTATTGTCTATATGGGCGAAATTGATATCCAGAGACAGGCTCCCAATGTTGCCCGAATGAAAATGCTTGGTGCAGAAGTTGTAGCCGCTACTTCAGGTTCAAAAACGTTAAAAGATGCTGTAAATGAAGCTTTAAGAGACTGGATCAATAACCCCATTACCACTCATTACGTGATTGGAAGTGTAGTGGGCCCTCATCCCTTCCCGGATCTTGTGGCAAGATTTCAAAGCATTATTTCAAAAGAGATCAAAGAGCAGCTTCAGGAAAAAATCGGAAGACCAAATCCTGACTACGTAATTGCCTGCGTAGGTGGTGGAAGTAACGCTGCAGGAACATTCTATCATTTTGTAGAAGAACCTGAAGTGAAAATTATCGCTGCTGAAGCCGGAGGTTTGGGAGTAGATTCGGGGAAAACGGCAGCCACTACTTTCTTAGGAACCCTTGGAGTACTTCATGGTAGCAAAAGTCTTGTTATGCAGACAGCGGATGGACAGGTTATTGAACCCCACTCTATTTCTGCAGGGTTGGATTATCCGGGAATCGGACCTTTTCACGCTCATCTTTTTAAAGAAAAAAGAGCAGAATTTTTCAGTATTAATGATGATGAAGCTTTGAAATGTGCTTTTGAACTTACCAAACTGGAAGGAATCATTCCTGCATTGGAAAGCTCTCATGCACTGGCGGTATTAGATAAAAAGAAATTCCAGGAAGATGATATTGTGGTGATCTGCCTGAGCGGACGTGGAGATAAGGATATGGAAACGTATTTGAAAAACCTGTAAAAAGTCGGATATAAAATGTACAATGTATTTCAAACCTTATACTCTCTACATTTTCCTTTAATACAATAAAAAATGAAAAAACTAAATATATATTTCACAGCAGGAGTTCCACAACTGGAAGATACTGCGGATATTATACAACTGATTCAGGATTCCGGGGCGGATATGATAGAAATCGGGATGCCTTATTCAGACCCGGTGGCAGACGGACCTGTTATTCAAAAAGCTCACGAACAGGCGCTACAGAACGGAATGACTATTGAAAAACTTTTTTCACAGTTAAAGACCATCAAAGATACAATCAGAATTCCTGTTATTTTAATGGGGTATATCAATCCGGTCTTAAGCTTTGGATTCGAAAGATTCTGCCAGGAATGCTCAGAAAGTGGCGTTTCGGGATTAATCCTTCCTGATCTTCCGCCTATTGAGTTTGAGAAAAATTATCAGCAGATCTTACAAAAATACCATCTTAATTTTACCTTTTTGGTCACTCCGGAAACTTCCGATGAACGAATCGTATACCTTGATTCTTTAAGCTCTGGTTTTCTATATGCTGTAAGTTCCTCATCTACAACAGGAAATGACAATGCTGTTCTGAAAAACGAAAACTATCTCAACAGATTAGCCACCCTTCCTCTTAAAAATCCGGTAATGATTGGTTTTGGAATCAAATCTAAAAATGATTTTGAAAATGTAACGGAAAAAGCGGACGGAGGAATTATTGGAACTGCTTTTGTAAATATTCTACTGCAGGATAAAGACTGGAGGAAAAGTGCTATAGATTTTATCCATTCCATAAAAGCGTAAAAATCACTAAATTTGTATATCAAAAATTGAAATGAATACAAATCAGAATAAAGCAGTAGAATTTGAAGATTTAGGAATCAAAGAATATCAGCCCGCCTGGGAATATCAGGAAAAACTGATGAAAGATATCATTGATACCAAAATAAAAAACCGCGATCTGCCTGCCGAAGAGCATATCACAACTCCCAACCATTTCCTTTTGGTGGAACATCCACACGTGTACACCTTAGGAAAAAGCGGACATGAAGAAAATATGCTTGCCGGAATCGACAAACTGAAAGAACTGGAAGCAACCTATGTAAAAACCAACCGTGGCGGAGATATTACCTATCACGGATATGGTCAGATTGTAGGATATCCTGTTCTGGATCTTGAAAACTTCTTTACAGATATTCATCTTTATATGAGAAACCTGGAAGAGGTGATCATCCGAACCATTGCTGAGTACGGCCTTAAAGGAGAGCGCTCTCAGGGAGAAACCGGGGTTTGGCTGGATGTAGGCAAACCTTATGCAAGAAAAATATGCGCAATGGGAGTAAAAGCTTCACGATGGGTAACTTTGCATGGCTTTGCTTTGAATGTGAATACCGATATGAGGTATTTCGAGTATATTATTCCTTGCGGGATTAAAGATAAGCAGGTAACCTCTTTAAAGAGAGAGCTTGAAAGAGATCTGACACCAGAGGAAATGGAAGACATTAAAACAAAGATCAGAAAACATTTTGCTGACGTTTTCCAGGCCGAATTGATCTACAAATAATATTTATATACATTCCCTATACATGAAAACAGATTGTATAGGGAAATTTTTATCTATTCGCCCTATTTTCAACTTTTTTACGGCTCATAGAAATAGAGTAATAACAGTAAACTCTTTTCCCTATTCCTTTGTGATATCAAAAACAAATAGGATATATCTTGATAAGCTTTTGTAAAAAAAACACAAGAAAGCAGAATACAAAAAATACTGATTTCAAATGTTGGAATTGGTCTTTTTTTTGAAAATTCCTTTTAAATATTGATTCCAACATCTCTGCTGATTATCAGTTCTGCAAGAATATCAAATTTTTATAAAAAAATATTTGCACATATTTCAAATTTTCATACTTTTATTATCACAAAATAGTGAACTATTATTCATGGTTCATTAAAAAACACCACAACCAACAAACTATGAGAATTATGAAAAAATTCATCTTATCCATGATGGTATCAATGACGATACTTTCATTCAATTCCTGCGCAGATTCAAATGCCAACCAGGATCAAAATCTAACCTCTAATGAGTCTTCACAAATTGTGATGAAAGATTTCGGAAGAACTGTTCCGGTAGGAATAGACAAAGAAAATGGAAAGTACAGAGTTTCATTTATGGTTTCGGCCCAGCCTTATGAAATTAAGGATACCGAAGAAAATGCAACCTATATTTCTATGATCAGACAGGCCGTGAAAGAAGAATCTCCGGTTCACATTTTCCTTAAAGGTAATACTCCTGAAATTGCAAAAGTTGAAAAAGCAACGGAAGAAGATACCCGCTATTTCAGATCTATATTTAATAAAGAAGAAAAAGGAGATGCTGCAAAACTTACGAGTGTTATTCCTAATCTGGCTACCTTAAACAGTCTATTTGCACAGATCAAAAGCCAGGCATGTGGAACTTCTACCGCTTCTTCTCCTTGTATTACCTTCAGATATCCTGTGGACGGATGCTATGCAAGAGCTCACAAAATGAGACAAATTCTTCTGAATGCCGGATACGATTGTGAAAAGCAGTTCGTGTACGGAAATCTTAGAGCTTCTACCGGAACATGCTGCGTATCATGGGTATACCATGTTGCTATATTGGTAAGTTTCAAAAACGCTTCCGGAATTGTTGAAAAAAGGATTATAGATCCTTCATTATTCTCAAGCGGACCGGTAACAGATGCCGCATGGAGAGCTGCTTGTACCAATACATCTTGTGGTTCAGCTTCTGTTTCTTCATTTGCCAATACTGCTGGAAATGTATATTACAGAAGCCCGTCAGGTTCTCTATTATATGATAACAACTATGTGAACACCAATTGTGTACTGACTACATTCTCAGGACTTTCAGGATGTTCACCTTCTCCTGCACCAAGTGTAGGACACTGTGGATTTTAATTCTTTTTCATATAGCACCTGCAGTTTCAAAGCATTGCAGGTGCTTTTTTAACAAACTCTTGATCTTATGAAAGCCTGGTCTTATTTTTTATTACTGTTTTTTATGATTGTATCCTGCTCCGGCAACTCCAATTCTCAAAACCTTACCTGGTATAATAATTCTGTTATTTCCAATATTGAAAAGGATGCCGAAAAACCTGAAGAGTTTGAACGTGTGTCTATTGGAATCAGTGCACAGGTTTTTTATATTTCAAAAAAATCCTCGGATTATACCACCATTCTGGAAAAAGCCCGTCAGAGTCTTCAAAAAAATAAAGCCTTTAATATTGGTATTGAGAAAAACACCAATATTATCAGGCAGATCAATGAAATCAAATGATTTGCTGAATACTTTTCTTATTATCTGATGACAGAAATTCCGGCATCTACCTTTATTTCTGCTCCATGAATATAAGAGGCCTCATCTGAAGCAAGGAATAACACTGCATTCGCAATCTCTGATGGCTCTCCCTGTCTTTTTAACGGTATGGTAGAAATGATGTCCTGAACTGCGTGTTCAATCTGTTCAGCAGACAGACCGGTATTATTAAAAATATTGGTTTTAATATGTCCAGGACTTATTCCATTCACCCGAATTCCCTTTTCTGTAAGTTCTAAAGCAAAAGTTTTGATGAAAGACTGCACTGCGGATTTCGCTGCTGAGTATACTGAAAAACTGTGCATGGCAATATCGGTAGCTATTGAAGTATTGAAAATAACAGAACTGCCTGTTTTCATAAGGGGCACTATTTGCTGAACAGTAAAGTAAGGTCCTTTTGCCAACAGATTGAAAAGTTCGTCGAAATGGTTTTCGTCTACATGTTCAATAGGAGCAAATCTTCCATAACCGGCATTTACAAAAAGAACATCAATTTGTTCTGCATGCTTTTTTACTTCTTCCTGTAAACGCATCAGATCTTTCATATTTCCTGCGTCTGATACAATTCCAGAGGCATTTTCTCCTAAATTACTCAAAGCATTTTTTACCGTAGTTTCACTTCTCCCTGTAATGATTACTTTTCCTCCTTCCTGTATAAATTGCTGTGCAGTGGCAAAGCCCATTCCGTTGGTTCCTCCGGTAATCAGAGCTATTTTGTTTTTAAATCTTTGCATTGTTTTAAGTTTAAATTTCGTTAGCAAAGATTGGAAATTCAACATTCCGAAAAAATCCGAATCTTGTGGAGTTTTCTATTGCTTTCCTAGCTTTACTACTTTACCCAAATTCATCAGAGAAGGAGTGCAGAAAGATATAATTCCTATGATAAAAATGGTGAAACCTAAAATGACAAAGACAGAACCTATCCCGATTAAATCTGCAATAAAGCCTGTACATACCAATCCAAGCATCGTAGGTAATACTTCTATACTGAAATACATGGCAAAAACACGCCCCAACATCCCGGAATGAACTTCTTCCTGTACGGTAGCGGTAAACCCTGAACTGTAAAATGAAGCTGCAATTCCTCCAACACCTGTTAGTATCACGAAAAACACAAATTTGTCTGAAGATAGTAATCCTGAACATAAAAAGGCAAGACCAATTAAAAGATGCGAAATATTGACAATAATAACCTTGCGTACCGAGGGCTTCCAAATTCCCAAGACAGCGCCTCCAAGCAATGCTCCAATTCCCCAGGTGCTTTCTATAACGCTCATCTCAAATTTTCCTCCGTGAAAGTTCTCTATGGTCATCAATGGAAATAGCACTGAAATCGGCATAATGCAAAATCCAGCAATAATAGAATATAGAAAAAGAAAGCTTAATCCTTTATTTCTGATGACTTCCATGAATCCAATTTTCATATCCTCTCCTATCATTTTAATGCTAGATGGACTCTTCTTTTCCGGCCGTGGTGAAGGAATATAAATAAAAAATAAAGAAAAGATAGCCAAGATTGCTCCTGCAATATCCAACAATAACACGTTTCCAATTGACAAAATACCGATCGCCAAAGCCCCAAGCGCAGGACCAGCAATATTTGATACGGATTTTATAATCTGGCTGATCCCTGCAATACGCAACAATTCGTCCTTTGGAACCAGTAACGGTATTGTAGCCTGCATTGCCGGCATATGAAACGCTGAACCTGCAGAACGCAATCCCAGTATGATATACACCAACTCAATATTTTCATATCCCATGTAAAAACTTACAGACATTACTAATGTACAAACCGCTACAAAACCATCTGCCAAAATCATTGTTTTTTTACGATCCCAACGATCCACATATACTCCGGCAAAAGGGCCTATCAAAGCCTGAGGTAACAAACCGGCAATAGCTGCAAAGACTAGAATCTCGGCTGAACCTGTCTTTAAACTCAACCAGATAATGATGGCAAAACCCACTGCCGAACTGCTTATCAAGGAAAAGAACTGGCCAATCCATAAGATCGTTATTCTTTTCTTCCATGAACTCATCATACTCATTTATTTGTTGCAAAGGTAAATCAAAAAACAATAAAACAACTAAAAAGTTGTTTAAATAATCAAAAGCTCGCAATAATATTTTTTAAAATTAAATTGCACACAATTTAAAAAGTTGTATATTTGCATTGTTATTATGACCATTAAAAATTTAAGATGGGTTTTTAATAATCACTAAGTAGTTTAATTTAAAAACAACAATAAAATGTCATTAATAGAAAATCTAAACTGGAGACATGCTGTAAAAGCTTATGATCCCACCAAAAAAATTTCACAAGAAGATCTGAATACAATTTTAGAGTCAGCAAGACTTGCCCCTACTTCATCCGGGCTTCAGCCTTTCCGTATTATTGTAGTGGAAAATCAGGAATTGAAAGAAAAAATGGTGGCAGGAGCTTTAAACCCTGAGGTGATGAGAGATTCTTCCCACGTACTTGTTTTTGCAGCATGGGACAGCTATTCTAATGAAAAAATTGACAAAGTTTACGATTATCATACCGATGTAAGAGAGCTTCCAAGAGGTCGTTTTGATAGTTATACGGATAAAATCAAAGAAATGTACGGAGCACAAACTCCTGAAGAACATTTTGCACATACTGCACGCCAGACTTATATTGCTTTGGGAATTGCCCTAGCACAAGCTGCGGAGCTTAAAATTGACAGTACTCCTGCGGAAGGATTCAGTAATCAGATTGTAGATGAAGTACTGGGATTAAAAGAATTAGGATTAAAAAGCGTAAGCCTTTTATACCTTGGATATCGTGATGAAGCCAATGACTGGCTATCTTCTATGAAAAAAGTCCGAGTTCCAATGGATGAATTTATCATAAAAAAGTAATACCTTCATCGAATCTTTCGTACCCAAACTTATGGAAAATCCAAAAACACCCAAATTAGAAAACCAGATCTGCTTTCCTTTATATGTGATTGCTAAAGAGATTACAGGGCTTTACCGTCCTTTTCTTGATGAGCTTGATCTTACCTACCCTCAGTATCTCGTCATGATGGTTCTTTGGGAAGGTGATGGACTTGCCGTAACGCATATTGGTGAAAAACTGTTTCTGGACAGCGGAACTTTAACCCCTCTTCTTAAAAGACTGGAGGCAAAAGGGCTGATCATAAGAAAAAGAAAAAAGGAAGACGAAAGAGTGGTTGAAGTATTTTTAGATGAAGCTGGTCAGCAGTTGCGTCAAAAGGCTTGTGAAATTCCTGGAAAAATTCACCAGAAAATTGATATACAGCCGGAAGAATTGTTGCAGCTTAAAGAAACAGTATTAAAAATCTTAAACAAAATAGAAAAATAAATGAAAACATTATATACAACTCAGGTTACTGCCCAAGGAGGTAGAAATGGTCATGTAAAAAGTGAAAACGGAGTTTTGGACCTTGAAGTAAGAATGCCAAAAGGATTAGGGGGCGCCAATGATGATTTTGCTAATCCTGAAATGCTTTTCGCAGCGGGATATTCTGCTTGTTTTGACAGTGCTTTGAACCGAGTAATCAGTTTATCTAAAGTAAAAACGGGAGAAACAACCGTTACGGCTCAGGTAAGCATTGGGCAACTTGAGAATGGAGGTTTTGGTTTGGCTGCGGAACTGGATGTCAATATTCCGGGAGTTTCTCTTGAAGAAGCACAGGCTTTAACTGAAAAAGCTCACCAGATCTGTCCTTACTCTAATGCGACCAGAAATAATATTGAGGTGAAACTTTCAGTAACCAATAACGATTAATCCAATTTTTTTAAGCATAGTTATAGCGAAGGGAGCTGTTTTTTTGGAAACAGCTCCTTTTTATTTCCTAACTACAGATGACACGGATGGACACAGATGATTGAGGATATTTTAAAAAGTTAATTTTTATATTTGTTCCCATCCCAATTAAAAGCAATCTAACCTTACATAATTACAATTTATAATGGAGATAATTACAGATATCATTTGCCAGGTTTATGCAGGACAGAAATCAAAAAGAGTTATCGATTTAGTCTTGGATACATTTATTCCCGGTTATGAAAAATTAGATCCAGATTACACCTATCCAGAGGGCAACAAGGATTATATTTTTAAAACAGAGTATGAAATGATCAATTATTTCATAGAAACACCTTCCATCAACCAAACATTTTACTGGAATAAGTATTATGATAATCCAAACAAAATAATGGTAGGGGCAAACATCACTGATGATGATCAACTTATTATCAGCCTAACCGTTAATGGAAATCTAGAAACTGAAAAAAAGTATTTCAGTTTGCTCAAAGAAGTTTTACAATCTGATATTGGAGTTGTTTCTTATATTAATCCTGCAGACTATAATGGAAAGGATTTTATTCTAAAATATAAATAGAATGTTTTTACCTTATCTTTTTGTCGAATCGCTTTTCTGGTAAGCATCTACTTTTCTGTAAGAATTATTTTTCTCTTTTCCTTTTTTATCGGAAATCAGGATACCGAAAAGATGATCAATTTCATGCTGAAAAATAACGGCTGTAAATCCTTCAACTATTTCTGAATATTTCTGGCCTTTCAGATCTACATATTCCAACTGAATGACTTTGCTTCTGTAGAACTGATCTCTGAAATCCGGGATAGAAAGATCGCCTTCCGGACCAAGATTCTGCAAATCTGATCTCCAAACAATGACCGGATTAATAAAATATTCCAAGGGAAGCCCTTCTTTGTCAAAACGCTGTACCCAGATAATTTTTCGGTTGATTCCTACCTGAGGAGCTGCGATTCCTACTCCACCATCTGTTGATAGAAGTGATTCTTTCATCCTTTTCACCAAAATGGCAGTATTGGAATCAAGTGGATCTATTTCTGAAGAAAGACTCAACAATGTCTTATGCTGATGAGCGTCTGTCGTCTGATAAATTGGCAATGCTGTATTGATATTTCCCTGATTGATAATACCAACCTCATTGGATGTCAGTTTCTGAGCATTGAGAAATGTAGCAAAAAGAATAATCAAAACGGATAATTTCTTCATATTGAATAGATATGATGCAAAGGTAAAGATTATGATATCAAATTCATTAATGACAGTAAGTTATTCTGCTTTGAAAAATGGTAGAACTTACTATATTAAAATAGGCTCGGGCCGGGCTAAAGCCCGGCCCGAGCCTGTTTTATACTTCATCTTTATAAATATCTGATGATCAAAACATTCAAATTAAAAAGTCTTCGTCATATCTGCTGGAATAATCAGATTAAAATCGGTTGGAATATAGTCTTTTGCCGGAATTTTTAATTCTAAATCTTCTGCTTCAAATACAGAGATTACAGCCATTTTCAGATTCGGATTTTTCTGTTTGATGTACCAGTAAATTCCTCCAAATTCTTTACTATGATAGTTTCCATTGTAATGAATGAAAGTTCTTCCTTGTTTAAAATTTTTAAGAATCGACTCCGCCATTGTTGCATCTTTTGTTGCCTGTGCAGAAATAAAGTTCATCACTTTTGTTCCTTCAGCGTGATCGCCCATCATTTTTTTCATCTCCGGATAGCCTGGTGTATCCAGAGTTACTTTAATGGGCAATTGAGCAATATATGTTTTTTCTTTATCGCTAAGTTTATTCAAAGATTCCAATCCTTCTTTTGAGGTCTGAGAAGCATATCTTCTCGGAATATTGGTTGCTACAAAACTCAGTTTTTTATCTTTCGCAAAATCTACGAGCGGCTTATAATCTGTTGGATAATTGTTCCATAAACGGGCAGAGTCTTTAAATGTTTTGGCATCAAATTTTCCGTTCAGATATTGATCCAACTGAGGCTGATTATCTCTTTCGAACATTTCTGCTCCTAAAATAAGCTGACCATTTTTCTTTTGATACAAAGCTTCGGTAATTTTAAGCTGCAGCCAATGATTAATAGAACTGTTATGGTTTTCACCAAAAAAGACAACATCATATTCAGCCAGTTCTTTCACCAGTTTATCGGTCTTAACTTCCTTTCCTTTTTTATCATAAAACTGGTATGCTTTAAAATCCTGTGCACTTAATGAACAGAAACCTGCCAGCAAAATCGCTATGAATATATTTTTCATTTTAATTATTTAGACACAAATTACATAAATATTTTGGCACTATTATCATTGCAACAGCCAATTCAAAATCTTTGATATCATCCTGTTACAATAAAAAAGACCGCTTTGAATTTTATAAACAAAACGGTCTTATTCAAATCATCTAATTATTATTGCTCTAATGCAGCAACAAGATCTTTCCACTCCTGAAGTTCAGGAATTCCCGGTTTTCTTTTCCCGAAGAACTGAACAATAAAGTCACCTTCTTTATTGAATACTTCAATAGCTGTAACTTCTCCGTCTTCAGTTGGTTTTTTAACGATCCATGCTTCTGCGATTTTCGTTACATCTAAATGCAGGTTAAAATCTGGGTCCATTACATTAAACCACTGTTGGTGCCAAAGCGTTTTTTTCACATTTCCTGTGTGAATCTGAATCATCCCTCTGTTTCCTACAAAAACCATGATGGGTGTATTTTTTTCAGAAGCATCTTCAAGGATGTTTACCACTTTTGCGTTATCGATTTTCTTAGTAAAGCCTTCCGGAGCCAGTCTTAATGCCTGTGTTCTGCTTACTCCGAATTTTCTTGTCATCATAAAGAAATCGTGGGTATCTTTTAGCTCAGTCCAAGCTTTTTTGAATCCTTCAACGTCAATTTCAGCATCTGCTTTTTCAGCCTGCTTTGGAGCTACAGCTTCAAAAGTAAGTACCTGGTTCTGGTCATCTGCTTTGAATTTTTCAACAATAGCATTGAAAGCTTCATTGTTGCTGTCTTTAGTCAGGTAAATTTTATGTAGAGCCAATCCATCTTTTCCGAAGAACTGCAGGCTTTTTTTGTCTCCTTCTACTACCGCAAAAGCAAATTTCCAGTGGTTAAGGAAAATTCTCAAGTCAATATCTTCTCCTACGAAAAGTTGTGCGTGAGGGCTGCTGAAGTCTCCATTCAGATATGTTCCTTTTCTTTCATGAACACATTCATCATTACGGGTAAGCGCCATTACTTTGCCTAATGTCTCAGCTTCAGTAAGGATACCTTGGAAATCCGGGTTCAGAACAGTTACTTCTTCACCTATGTTTGTTGCCAGCAATTCTGCTTCACTTACGCCTAATTGTTCTGCAGCATTTCTTATTCTTATATGTGGATTTTCTGCTTTCAGAGCTTCCCATTTTTCCTTTAAATCATTAACTAGTGTGCTCATTATTTTACTTTTTTATGGTTAAAACTGTATAAATTCTATGTATTGTTTCGTTTCCTGTTTTGCTTTTGATATTTTCCTCTTTTTCAGAAATTTTCATTCTTTTGAAATGAGTTTGGGAGATAAGCTCTTCCATTTCACTGTTATTATAGAGTGTAAAATCGTACTCCGTGAAAGGAAGTTTTTCCATGAAATCTCTTTGTCCGAAAGTGAGAACGAAAGTACCGTCATCTTTTAAAACTCTGTAAATTTCATTTAAAAATTCAACTGGTTTTTCCCAGAAATAGACGGTATTGACTGTAAATATTTTGTCGAATGTCTCGTCTTCAAAAGGAATTTCTGTACCATTATACAGAATAAAATCTGCCTGATTTTTGAATTCTTCATTCAGTTTTCTGGCTTCATTGTACATGGTTTCTGAAATGTCAATTCCTGTATATTTCAGGTTTTTAGCAAGGCTTATTATATTTTTAAGGTGTCCTGCATTGCCGTGTCCTATTTCAAGGATGCTTTCTTCATCTTCTATCAGTAAGGTTCTGATACTTTCCAGCGTCATCCCGATGTTGGTGGCATTCATCATTTCACCGATTTCAATGCCTTTTTCCCCCTGAGGATTGGCAAGGTTTTGAGCAAGGATTTTTAATTCTTCTTTTTCCATGGTTATCCAAAAATGATCATTGGGTTATTAGTAATAGGGTGTCCACAGATGGTGCAGGGAAAGTTATAGGCTTCGCTTATATTGTCTGCTGTAAAGACTTCCTGCGGGGTTCCATACGCGGAAACTCTACCGGATTTCATTAATAAAATTTTGTCTGCAAACTGTGCAGCAAGATTCAGATCGTGTAAAACGACAATTGCACTATTGGCTTTTTGGATAAATTTTCTGATAATTTCCAACGCTTTGTACTGGTGCTTGATATCCAGATTGTTCAAAGGTTCATCCAGAAAAACCAGCTTATGAGCAACATCATTTTCAAGCTGTGCCATTACTCTTGAAAGGTGTACACGTTGTTTTTCACCTCCTGAAAGGGTGTTGTATTCTCTTTCTTTAAGATGAAAAATATCTGTTTCGTACATCATATTATTCATGGCCTCAAGGTCTTCTTTTCCCGGCTGGGCATCGAAATAGGGATATCTTCCCATCATGACCACATCTTTTACTTCAAGTGGAATATCGTTGCTGTTGTGCTGAGAAAATTTGGCTTTATGCTTTGAGAGTTCTTTTACATCCCAGTCCTGAATGGGCTTATCTTTAAATAAAACATTCTGTTTTCCCGTCTTTACTTCATTGGCCAGAACACTCAAAAGGCTTGACTTTCCTGCACCGTTGGGACCTACAATCGCTAAAAATTCACCATATTCTAAAGAGACATCTACTCCATCCAGAATACGGAATTCTTTATGTTTATAATTAATCTGATGTGCTTTGATCATTACAGTGACTTTTTAAATTTAACCAGAATAGCAATAAAAATAGGGCCACCCATTAAAGCGGTCAGAATTCCGATCGGTAATTCTGAAGGTTCTACAATACTTCTACTGAATGTATCTGCCGTTAATAGCAAAATACTTCCACATACGGCTGATAAAGGCAGAATAAAGGTATAATTGGATTTGAATAAAAGTCTTAAAATATAAGGTACAATAAGACCTACAAAACCAATAGTTCCTGAAAATGCCACACAGCTTCCCACCATCAATGCTACAATGATAATGATCTGCTTCTTCAGTCTTTCTACATTAATTCCTAAATGCTGAGCATCTTTTTCACCCAACATCATGGCATTCAGAGCTTTTCCTTTTGGAAGCAGAATGATATAAGCAATCGCTAAAACAATGGCTAGAATGATATTCTTCGTCCATGTAGCGGCAGCAAGGCTTCCTAGGTTCCAGAAAGTTAAATCTCTAAGCTGTTCGTCTTTTGAAATATAGATCAGAAAACCTGTAATAGAGAAACCGATGGCGGTAATGGCAACTCCCGTAAGCAGCATCATTACAACGTTGGTTTTTCCTCCGGCAGTAGAAATTCTGTATACCAGCATCATTGATAGAAAGGATCCTATAAAAGCAGAAATTCCTACCAGTGAAAATTGTACCGCTTCAGGAAGATATTCTTTGAAATGTCCTCCTAAAACAATCGCAATTGCAGCTAATAGTGTTGCTCCTGATGTAAGTCCTATTAAATCTCCTGTTGCCAAAGGGTTCTTGAAAAGTCCCTGAAGACTTGTTCCTGAAACGGCCAACATACTTCCTATTAAGATAGCCATGATAATTCTGGCTGCCCGTACATCCCAAACTACATATTTATCACTTAATGATAATCCGGAATCTCCCTGTATTACTTTTCCTAAAACTTCAAATGCAGATTTACCACCGAAATCGTAAACACCTGTATTAATAGACCATACTGCTATAAAGGCAAGCAGTATGGTACTTATTGTCATGTAAAAGTATAATTTACTTTGTGCTTTCAACTAATAATTTGTTTAATCCTACTGCTGCTTCTCCTAGTCTTGGTCCGAAACCTGATATTAAACCTCCGTCCATTGCGATGATTTTCTTATTCTTACCTGCATTGGTCTGGGAAACTCCCGGCATTTTAAGAGCGCCTTCGTTTCCACCAGCTCCCTGCAGACCAGATTCGAAGAAGAATAATACATCTGGGTTAGCTTTTACTACAGCTTCAGGGGTTAATGGTTTGAAATCTTCAAAATCATTTACTGCATTTTCTCCCCCTGCAAGGTTGATCAATGCTGCCATTGGCGTATTTTTACCAGAAACCATCAGCATATTTCCTCTGGCGTAGATGAATAATACTTTAGGTTTTTTAGCAATGGGCTGAATTTGCTTAAGATCAGCATCGATCTTATCATTCAGTTTTTGATAGTCTGTATTTCCGATCGCTTTTGCGACTTGTTCAATAAGCTTTTTGGTACCGTCTACAGTATATTCCTGCTTGAAAACATCTACTTTAATTCCTGAAGATTTAATTTTTCCCAATAGTTCAGGATTCAGATCTTTATCTGAAGCTAACACTAAAGTTGGGCTTACTGCCATGATAGGTTCTATTGTAATTGATCTTACATGTCCTAAGTTTTTGGCTGTAGATTTTAATGATTCAGGGTATGTGCTGGTAACATCTGTTCCTACGATTTCTTTTTCGTGGCCTAGAGCGCTTACAATTTCTGTAATACCTCCGTTTAATGTTACAATTTTATTGTTGCTTTTCGGAGCTTCAGAAGTTGCTTCCGTTGTATTTTCTTTCGTTGTTCCCTCTGTTTTTTTGCATGAGTATACTGCAATAAGAACAGAAGCTGCAAGGATGAATTTTTTCATGATATACTATTATTGATTTCTTAAATTGATATTAAAATAGAGGTTTATATTCAAACTGTGGGAATCCACGTTCACCTTTCTCACTCGTAAGTCGTGTAAATCTCAGTTTAAAGTAATATCCTTCCGGATCCTTAATCACATAGAAAACATTTCCTTTCACCTGATATCCATCCGGTCCAACTTCTCTCCAGTTTCCACCAATTACTCGCTGATCATTGTAAACAAACTTCGTTTTATCAACATCGGAAAGCTTAAAGTTAGTAAATGCTTCTGCTCCTGTTGTTGTTCCTGTTGCTTTCACTTCATAAGCTCCAGCTCCACCAAGGTTATTAACCATTGTAAAGTCTGCATAGATATAACTTCCTGCTCCTGCAATTGAATTAACAAATACTGAGAAACAAATATCCCAATTTTTCTTCTCCGGCTGTACAGTAACTGCTGTATTATTTTTCAAGCTATAGAAACTATAATTGTAAGCTGCATTTTTATTGATAACCACCTCTTTATGATTGGTAGCATTAAGTTCTGCATATTTTACTTTATAAGCATCTCCCTGTCTTACCACCTGTACTTTCATCCAACCTCTGGCATCACCTCCTGTAGTAACTGTACCTAAAGGAACTGATCCTGTAAAAATACCTTTACCCATATTGACCAAATAAATAGGATTATCAGCTTCATTTGCTTTAATTCCGTCTATTGCGGTGTAACCAGATGGAAAGTTTCCGGTAACATCATCTATATAAATGGTATTAGCCGGATTAAAGTTAGCTACCTGTACCTGATTCATTAAGGCAGTAACGTCTGATTCCTTCACCAAGTCTATGTTGGTTGCATTGGTAATTTTCCCCGCGCCCATTGCAATGGATGGATTCAGAATTACTTTAAATTCACTTCCTGAATAAAAACCAAGGTCCCAATCTGTTCTTTTCGTAACCATCTGAGTATTGGTTCCCAGATCGAACCACACCTGATTAGGCTGACTAGGTCCTCCTACAGCAGGATCAACTACATTACCATCTGTTTTAGGTATTGCTATGGGATCTTCATTATCATTGATGCAAGACTGAGCTATAAATGATACACCTATTAAAAGATAAATCAGTATTTTTTTCATTTTTTTAATTTTAGAAGTTATAACTTACTCTGGCAAAATAACTTCTGCCATAGAACAAATTAGAATTTGGATCTCCGGCACCGTGAGCCGTACCAGGTATTGTGGTATCATTCACCGATGATACATCAAAGATATTTTTAACCCCCGCGCTCACTTCAAGATGTCTGTTGAAGAAAGGCTGTGACACCACAAAATCCATCATATTAAAGTCTCCTCTTTTACCTACTTCATAATAAGGATTGGCAAGATCCGGAACGAGAACATAAACCTGTTGCGCTCCTACATATCTGTAGAATAATGAGAAGTTTGTATTGATTTTCGGCAAAGTATAGCTCCCTGCAATTTTTCCTTCAAAGGTGTAGAAGAAATCAGTAGGTGAAGTTATTGTTCCTGAAGATAATTCTTTTGAAATTCCATAATAAGAAGCATTGGCAGCTAAAGTAAACTGGTCTTTCTGAGCATTGAAATTGGCTTCCAATATATAGGATTTGAACTTATCTGTGTTGATATATTGATATTTTAAAGGCTGTAAATTAATAATTGATTCTTCAATTCTGTTTTTCACCTTCATATAAGTAAAGCTTGTTCCTACTTTTAGATTCCATCCTGAAGAGGTATTGATTTTTCTGTCTGCGTTTAATGAAGCGGTAAATCCTTCTTCCGGTTTTAAGTTTTCATTTCCACGGATATCATGATTGCTGTCTACAAAATAAGTATACAATTCGTCAAAATTGGGAAATCTATTGGCACTTCCTACCACCAAACGGATATTAGTGGATTCATTCGCTTTTCCTCTTACCGTTAAGGAATAGTTATGCTGTGTATCAAATTTATCACTTACTGCAAGACGGTATCCCGGACGAACGGATAACCATTTCGTAGCATTCCATTCTGCAGAAATGAAATTGGCATAGTTAAATATTTTTCTTTTAACATTGTTTCCGGCAAAGCTTCCTGCAATAGATCCTGCATAGCCCGATGTATGATCTAACTCATATCCTAACTGGAAATCAATTTTATCATTATTCAGGAAATTACTGAAAACGCCTCTTGAATAGATAACATCTGCTTTATTATACGACTGGTACTCGTTTTTATCACCTCTTACCTGACGGTTGGGAATATCATACGTGAAATCTCTGTATTTTCTATCCTGGGTCTGGTAGGAAAAATCTCCGGTATAGTTGATAGATCCCAGTTTTGTCTGTATATTAAGCTGGTTCAAATATCTTCTGGTAAGATAATCACGGTCTGTGGAAACATACGTTCTATTTCCCTCTCCTAAATACAATTCCCCAACAATAGGGCTGTATAAATTAAGTTTTTCATCTACAAAACCAAACTTATAGAAAATAGACGTTTTATTTTTGGAGTATCTTACAATACCATCCACATTCAAAACATCTTTAGGCTGCCATAGATATCCTCTTTTTTTGTCCTGTCCAAAATATTTATATCCTTCCTGAGTTCCTTTGAATCCCTGAAAGTCGTTATGGTTAATATTAGCTCCTACATACCAGTGCTCATCAATATTATACCCTATGTTTAATGTTTGTATGTGCCTTCCTTCTCCTTTTTTATATAAATTATACTCTTTTCCTACGGTTTCTTCCTGTACAGAAGCATTCAGAGTCAGTTTTTTATTACTGTTTTTCTTTGTTATAATATTAATAACCCCTGCTACCGCGTTGCTACCATAATCTACTCCCATAGATCCTCTTACGATTTCAATACGGTCAACATTATTGATATTAAGTTTGGTAAGGTCTATATTATTTCCTAAACCAATATCTCCAACTACTGGAATATTATCGATAAGAATTTTAGTATACTCTCCACCAAGCCCCAAAAGACTTGCTGTTGAATTTCCCGAATTACGGTCTGAAGTGATAAGAACATTTAAACTTTGATTCAGAACGTCGGCTACATTGGTAGCAGCCATCCTTTTAATTTGTTCTGCATCAATAACTTCAACTTTATAGATCGATTTATTTATAGATTGTTGAGTATATTGTCCGGTTACGACAACTTCTTCTATTTTCTTCTGATTAAGAGAATCTTTTTCTTGTGCATTCATCCAAAAGGCAATGGATAATGATAGAACGGAAAGCACCTTCTTCTTCATAGAGTAAAAATTTTGGCAAATATAATGCTTTATTTAGAATAGTTAAAAATTAATACTTATTTTTGTGGAATAATTCTAAATAAAAATAACGTCATGAGATTAAAACTACTTTTAGGAACATTAATGTTTACGGCTTTCACAGCAAATGCACAAGTATCGTCTATAAACGAAAATTTTAATTCATTTACTACAGGAACAGGTTCATTGCCTCAAAATGGATGGAGTACAGTAATTCCGGCCTCATCCAATCCAAGCAACCCGAGCTGGGTACCGATGCTTACTGTTGAGCCGGCAGCTGGAAATAATTTCGTTCAAGCTTACTCGTTCTTTGCAGGAAGTAAAGCTTTTTATCTGATCACTCCACAAATTGTTGCTCCAACCGGAACTCAGACTTTATCATTCAGTTCAGCACTTATCGGAGGAACTCCAGGAGGAACTGGGACTCTTGAAGTAGGTCTTGTAGCGAGCCCTACCGATATGTCTACCTTCACTCCTATTGGAACGGTTGTTAATCTTACTTCAAGTACAGATGCAACGACAACATTTAACGTACAACAATCTACCTATCAGTATATTGCATTCAAGTTTACAGCATCTACTGTTCACGTAGCATTGCGTCTGGATGATGTGGTATTAACTTCTGCTTCTACATTAGGGGTAACAGATAACGCTAAAAAGAAAGATAACGTTCAGTTTGCTGTTAATTCAGAAAATTCTGCATTAGAGTTTGTTTCAGCGAAGGCTCCAAAAAGCATTCAGATCTACTCTACTACAGGACAAAAAGCTACTGAAGGAAAAGTTAACGGACAAAGATTTGATATCAGTACGCTTCAAACAGGAGTATATTATGTTCTTATTGAAACAGCTGAAGGATCTGTTATACAATCTAAGTTTATTAAAAAGTAAAATTTATTAGACTATTATATGCCTTTATAGATCCGGCTGGAAAATTCCAGCCGGATCTTTTTATAGGGTAAATATAAAACTATTAAGGCTTGGATTTAAAGTATATATAAATCTTCATAGCTTAAAAAAGCTCTTTGTTTTCAGGCATACATCCATGTAGAAACTCAATCTTCTCTAAGAAACCAGATAAAAATCATGTTTTTATTTAGAATCATTAAAAATAATTATATACTTTTGTAGAATAATTCTAAATAAGGATTTAAAAAATAAAATATGAAAACAAAACTATTTTTGGCTTCGATGTTTGCTCTTACAGCTCAACAGACTGTTATAGCGCAAACTGATGCATTAGGGTATACACAAGTAAATATGACTATGGGAAGCGGATACCAAAACCGTGTATTTGTTAATCTGGCAGATGGTAACATGGTATCTCAGCCGGCCAATAGCTGGGATGTGGCTTTTTATAGAAATTCAAACTATGCTTTTGGATCAAGAATCAACGATGCAAAGGAGATTAAAGTGTATACAGCTTCATCCAATATTTCAGACTGGGATAATATCAGTATAAGTAATGAATCTTCGTGGGGAGCTCCTCTTTATAACCCAGATCAGACCACTGACTGGAGCCAGGGAGCCTTCGAACAGGGACCAATCACAGACCCTTTCCTACCTTCTACAGGATGGGGAGTGTACAATACTACCAGTCACCATATTGATGGAAAAGCTATTTTTGTTTTAAAATATCCTTCAGGAACGTATATTAAATTTGCTATTCAGGATGCCTTTGGAGGGTATACTTTCAAGTATTCAAAATGGAACGGAAGTTCATGGAGCGCTACTGAAACCCGCACTATTGCGAATGGAACAGACGATGCTTATTTCAACTATTTTTCTTTCGACACTGGAGCAAAAGTTCCTAATATGGAACCATCCAAAACAACATGGGATCTGATGTTTACAAAATACTTCACGTTCTATATGGGAATACAGATGTATCCACTTTCGGGAGCCATCCAAAGTCCTAATATCAAAGTGGCAAAAGTACAGCCTGAAACAAAAGAAACGGCAACTTATTCTGTTCCTGCCGACGCAAACTTTTCATCTGCTATCACTACGGTAGGACACTCATGGAAAGGTATCGGAAATGTGTATAGTGATGTTGTTTACTATATTAAAAAAGGCAATGATTATTACAGATTATATTTCACAACCAACGGAGGTGCGACTACAGGAGATATGTATTTCAAGTATAAAAAAATCACTGAAACCCTAGGCATTACCGAGGTTGGTAAAAAAGCATCTTTCGGAATTTACCCTAACCCTACCACAGCAGATAAAAAAGTAACTATTCTATTTGATGCTAAAGAAAAAGCAAGCAACAAAGGGAGTGTAGAAGTGTATGATCTTACCGGAAAACAAGTATACACTGCAGAATTATCGAATCAGGCAGGGTTCTACAAGCAGGATTTAAACCTGTCTCACCTTACCTCAGGGAATTACCTTGTAAAAATCACTTACGGAGGCAACTCGGAAACGAAAAAGCTCATCGTGAAATAAATATTTTTTTTAATACTTTCTATTTTTTCTAATAAAAAGGCGGTTTCAGATTATTGAAACCGCCTTTTATATATTCAGAATAATAAAGATTCACAATAACCGTTTCGAATCCTTATCCTATCATTTAAGATTATCCTAGTATATTTTAAATCCTTTATAAACTTCAATGGAACTTTCCATCATTTTGGAAGAATCTTTTCGGAAGTCCAAAAGGTGATCCTGACCGTTATGGAGGTTATGATGATCCACACTTTCCCACAACTCGATAAGGAAAAAAGTGCCTTTGTTATCTTTATCTTCAATAAGATCATACTGTAGGCAACCTTCTTCTTTTCTTGTTTCTTTCACCAGTTTCTGAAAAAGCTCTACTGCTTCCATCAGATAATTTTCATTAAACTTAAAAAGTGCAATGATATGTAAATTCATGTTCTAATATTTAGTAGTGTAAAAGTAAAATATTTTCAAAACCAAATATCTTTTTCATGCCTTTATTTTTTAATACTTGATGTATTTTTCAGTTAAAAACTGATTTATAAATAGTTATAGAACTCATCACAATAACCAATGTCCCAATAATCACAAACATCTTCTTCACCGGAAGTTTAGCAGTAAGCATTGCAGAAAAGGGAGCGGTAATGATTCCTCCAATCAAAAGTCCTAAAATAATATTCCAATGTTGAATTCCCAGGGTAAAGAAGAAGGTAACCGCAGCAGTAATAGTCAGGATAAACTTAGCGATAGTAGAACTTCCGACAGCAAATCTTGGCGTAAATGCATTTTTAATTAAAGTTCCGGTTACCAACGGTCCCCAGCCTCCTCCAGCAAATGAATCTATAAAACCTCCAATGACACCAAGTCGCGTAAGGTTGGTTTTCCTTTTCAATGCTTTACTCTGTTTTCCCTTAAAAGCATTGGAAAGTATCTGTATTCCAAGATACAGGGTGTAAAATGCAATTAAAGTTTTTGTGATTTTGGCATAATATTCTCCAAAATACGTAAGGGAAACAGCTCCGATTATAGCTCCAATTACTCCGGGAATTGCCAGTTTCTTTACTAAACTCTTACTTACATTTTTAAGTTTAATATGACTTATACTTCCGGCTGCTGTAGTAAAACTTTCTGCAGAATGAATACTTGCACTCACAATATGCGGAGGAATATTAAGCAGCATCAGCGTAGTAGTACAGATTACTCCGTATCCCATTCCCATAGATCCGGCCACAATTTCTGCAAATACCCCAACCAAAAGCATCCAGTAGAAAATATAATGATCCTTTGCCAGGATATTCAGAAGCTCATCAAGATACCCTAATTCATACATAGAGAAAACAGCAATCCCTAAAATTGCAGCAGTAATAAAAAGTACATTAAGCCTTACCTGAATCTTTCTTGAAATTACCATAAATAATCTATCGTTTCGGTGTATTTTTCTTCAGCTAAAATCAAACGACTTACCTCTGAAGCATTGCAAATATCTGATAAAATAATTATCCTACCAAAAAGATAGACTATTAATTCAAAAAAAAGGATCGGGTCAGTCGACCAGATCCATTAAAGTTTTTTTCTCTAAAATATTCAAAGAAGCGTCCCGGACTTCAATTAAAACATCATGCAGTCCACAGTGATCTTCATTACAATCTTCACATTTTTCATAAAAATTGAGACTTACGCAGGGAAGCATGGCTATAGGACCGTTTACAAGACGAATAATCTTAGCAAGTTTTACATTTTCAGGATTTTCTTTAAAAAAATATCCTCCTCCTTTCCCTTTTTTACTGTCAAGGATTTCCGCTTTTTTAAGTTCAAGCAGAATGTTTTCCAAAAACTTTAAAGGAATCTTTTTGTGTTCCGCAATTTCGGAAATAAGAACAGGCCCTTCATTTCTCTTTTCTACAAGATATGAAAGTGCCTTAAACGCATATTGAGATTTTTTTGAAAGCATTACAGCAAAAATAAGAAAATTGTTTAATATTTGAAAAAAGGAGTATTTGTTGGGAAATAAGGGTTCTAAAAATAGCTTTTTCAGTCTTCTTAGTTACTTAACGATTCCTCTATTTTGCCTTTTTCCTATTAAATCATTAAGTTTGTGCTATGTTCAGTAAACAAGAAGCACAACAGCTAAAAAAAGACTTTTGGACAGCTTTTGGGAAATCTTTTCCAAGGAAATGGATTCTCTATGATACCAAAGTCAAAGATATGGCATTCAAATTTTCGGTAGATAATAAAAAAGCAGAAGTTTCATTAGATATCGAAATGAAAGATGAAATCTTCAGAAATGCTTATTACGAAAAGATCTGGTCACTGGAAGATATTCTCAAAGATTTCATCGGAGAATTTCACAAAGAAGAGCATTTCAGTCTGGATAATGGCAAAGTAATTAGCAGAATATGGATAGAAAAACCTGGAGTTTCTGTATTTAATAAAAATACATGGCAGGAAATTTTTGAATTCTTCTATGATAAAATGAATGGCTTTGAAATGTTTTATTATGAATATGAAGATTTTATAAAAGACATTTAATATTCAGAAATGTACATTCAATTAAAAGATTTCAAAATTCTATTTACTCTAGATCCTGAATTGAAAATACTTCAGATCACAAAATTGAATAATACCTGCGTAAAGCAGAATCTCCATAAGTTCTACAACGGTAAACAAAGCTAACTTACAAAAAACAATACTACTCTGCCCTAAGCGGAGTAGTATTGATAAAAATCAAATATTTAAACAACTTATTTTCAAAACATTTCAACGCAAAACCCAATACTATTTTTGAATTGGGTTTTTCCCTCTTTGGCAAAAATGTATTTCTCTCTGTGATAAACGTTTCACTTTGTGATTATATAAACGACATCCCTATTGAACAAACCGCAGTAATCTTTCATTTTGCAAAACCGAAGAATGATTTGGATGTAAATTCTAATATTTCAGAACTATCCATTTGTGAATTTCTACATCCGACGGAATACTGAGTTTCTTTCGGAGTCTGTACTTTCTATGCTGAACGGCGCTTATGGTAACAAAATTATATTCCGCAATATCTTTGGTTGTAAAACCTAGAAAAATCATCACACACAGCTTGATTTCTGTAGTCAATAACTTAGGTTCCAAATGCTCTAATTTTCCATAATAATCCGGATAGACTTCTTTGAAACGGATTAACAGTTGAGGGCTGTTGCTCCTTGCAAGCGCAATAATTTCATCAAAAGAATCATTAACTTTTTGCTGAAGTTTCTGATTTTCTTCCTCTTTTATAGATATGATACCTTCCCTTTCTTCTATCATTTCTAAAGCTTTTTTTCTTTCTTTTCTATATGTTTTTAACGCAAAAAAGACAATAGTGATTAATACCAGAACAAAGAAAGCTATAAGTACTTTTTGAGTAGAAGAAAATTTTTGTCGGGTTATTTTTTCATTCTTAGCTATAATATCTTTGATAGCCATTTCGGAATTTTTAGATTGTAACAGTCTTATACTATCTTTAAATATGTTCCTCTTTTCAGAATAGAGAACTGCTTTTTCTAAATTTCCCATTTCCTTATAACAATGAAAAAGTCCTACTAAGGCCTCTTCCTGCAAAGGGGCTTCTTTTGTTTTACGTGCTAAAATTTCATTTTTCACATAAAAATCAATAGCTTTCCTAAATTCTTTTTTCTCTTCATAATATTTTGCCCATTGATTATAGAGAGCAGCTTTTGCAAAATCCGTATCCGCTTTCTTTTCAGATTTTTCCAAATAAAATCTTGCAGAATCGAGATTTTTAGAATATACATTATGATATCTGGCAAGCTCTGTCAGTATATAAGAAGTAGGCTTCACAGATAAAGCTTTCCGCAAATAAAAAATTTGTTTTCCCTTATTATTCAGATGCGAATACAAACCATATAAATTACTATAAATGAGATGTCTGTAAAAAATTCTCTCATCATTATTTTCTATTTTTCCAGCAAAAATTAAAGCTTTATCATATTGAAGGCAAGCATTATGATAGGACGATCCGAATTCTGAATAACATAAACCTGTTCCTAAATGGATACTTGTTCTGATCATATTATCCTGAAAATTGGAATTCTCGACTAATTTATCAGCGTAATTGAGAGATCTTAATGCTTCCTGATAGTCCCTAACATTGTATTGCATATTTCCCAATCTTGTATAGCCATAAATTTCACCTTTCAGATAATTTATTTCTTTTGAATCTTGAATAACCTGCCTGCTTACTATAATGATTTCTTCAAATTTCCGCTGTTCTCTCAACCGATAATACTCTTTGGTCATCAGAGAATCAATTTCTTTTGAAGAATATTGGGCAAACAGAAAACTTGGAAGAAATAAAAAGATAAAGATTTTCTGCATATTTATTTAAATAAAAACAAAATAGCCCAAATTAATCTTGTACTTCAAAACAATCAGATTGTTTTGAAGTACAAGATATTTACTCTTTAAAAAAACATTTAACATGTGGATGTACTATCTGTAGAAAATACAGATTTAGCAATCATAAAGTTTTTTTATCTTAATAATATTTTTATGTTTACAAATACTTACTATAGCCCTCCTAAGAACTCAAATACATAAGACATAGATAGCTGTGAAGAAATTCTTAGTTCTCCATTGGTTGGGTTTAAATTTAAAGCAACATTTCCTTGTATACCTCCGGGTATGGTAATGTTTGTATCAGTCATTGTTACAGTTTTCACAGCTCCGTCTGCTCCTCTGATCTCGTTTCTGACAAATTTTATTGGGTTTGCCGATCCTAGTCCTACGATATCAATATCACCATAGTGATAATCAGTTGCATCACTATTATTCAACTCATTACTCCCATCAATATGGCACACGAAGGATACTCTAACTATCGTATTGTTTAGAGGCAGAGTGGTCACCAAAGTATTAGTTCCCCCTGGTCTGAATCCTCCTGATACAGAAGGTACTCCCTTGGGCGCAATGATCACTTTGCCGGTAGCACGGTCAATCATTAATGGGGTCACAGTTGTTCCTGTATTAGCAGGAATATTAGCGGTTACACTTTGAGACAATCTCATAGTTCCTTCAATATCCAAAGTGGTGGAAGGCGAATTTGTTCCAATCCCAAATTTTCCATCACCTGTTATTCTTGCTTTTTCTGTGCCTAATGCATTACTTCCTGCGCTTGTAACAAATCTTATAGGGGTGGCAGTGGCAGTAGCATGCGTACCAATAACAAGACTGGTTGAGCCTCCTACAGTAAATATCTGAGCGTCGGCTCCAGAAAATTGCTGAACACTTAATTGAGCGCTATTTCCCCCATTTAATAATAGACTTGCAGAGCCAGAAGTTGCCAAATTTGTCTGACTCAACGCTCCACTGGAATTCCAGGTTGTTCTCTGGTCACTTCCAACAAAATTCATATTCTTGCTATTAAGATTGAGTGTTCGGGTTGTTCCTGCTCCGGTTAGAGAACCATCTGAATTGTAAATATTAACAGGCGCATCGATCAATTTTTGCCATAAAGCACCGTCAAAATAATAATATCCAATAGAGGTGATGTTTGCTCTCTGGGAGGCAGCAGTACCTGTAGAAACGTCTGTAATATAAACCAATGCACCTTTTTGGTCTACACCATATAAAGTATTCCCTTTGTTAGTAAGTTCTAATCTGGTAAGACGCGGGGCCTGCAATCCTGTAATATCGGTAGTTAAAAGAACTCCACCTGCATCTTTTTTACCGTTCACATCCAATGTGGATTTTGGTGTTGAAGTATTAATACCTACACTACCTTGCTGAGCGTGTGATATTGTGAATGATCCTAATAAAAGGACTCCTGTAATTATATTATTTTTCATTTTCGTCATATTTAAAAGTAAAGTAATTGAAACCTGCATTCTGAAATGAGGCTTGTAAGATTGTGTTTCTGAAAATTTAAATAAAAACAGGAGGAGCCCTTCCTAAAATAGAATCTAAAAGTAATATTTGGCTGTCGCCTGGATAAAAGTAATTGAATTTTGTTTTTGCTTCAATATATTGCTGTGCCACCTCATATAAAGGAATGTTTGAGATAGAATGTTTAGACTGAAAATTCTGAAAAGAAATAACAGCACCATTAGCCCCTTGATATATTACAAGAAAAACATCAGGAACGGAAGGATCTTCTATTAATATATTATTATACTTATTACCTTCATCACTTCTTTTTGAAGTACCCGTTTCCTTCTTTTCTGTTTTTTTAGCAACCGATTGTTCAATTTTTTTATGAGAAGGTTCAGTAAGACGGATAATTCTATCATTTTCTAGTTCCGCTATACTCGTAATAGTTGTATTGGAGGCAATATAGATTTCTGCCTGGTAAATCCCTTCTGAAATCTGTTTATGTTCAGATTGATAAACATGGGCATCCTCACAAATATAAATTGAAGCATCATTGTTAAAATAAATTTGCGAAGAAAAAAAAGAAAAGTAAAAGCAAAATAAAATAACATAAAGTCTCCTAACCGAAAACCTTTGATAAGATTTATTTTTTTTTACGCTACTAATCATTTGTTATTTTAAAGCACAAACGTAAAAAAAAGGTATTAAATTGTAAAAAAAAGCAGGTACTAAAGAGATACTACTTTCACGTAAAACACTGATTACATGCAGATTAAATTACACGATATATAAATAATGTACTGCCTTCATACATTAAGCATAAATCCATGTCAATGTTCTAATGCTAATTAGTTCTCTCCATCCAACCTGTTTAATTTTGTAATAACGAGTCATAATAATTGAAGAATTAGCACCTTATTTTTGGCATTTTGAAGTATTGATTTCTGTATTTATCCATGTTCACAAATAATATATTTATAATTTTCTCATTTACATTAATCATAACTTATTTTATCATAATCAACGTAACCATTATTCAAAAATTTAATTCATTTTCGAAAATATGCAGTATTTTCTTCTTATTGTGCTTTTAATTTTAAGAATACCTAATTACTGTTAGGATTAAGATAAAAAAGAAACTTATCTTTGCTATACCACTTAAACTAATAAATGAAACTAACTAACGTGATTAAAAATGAGAAAAGTGTACAAAAACATTTTTGGAGAAGTTATCTCCAAAAGCAATGCTGTGAAGCTAAACGAGTATCATCTGTATTATTATGACGAAAATACAGAGGTATTAAAAGAAATTGAATTCATCAGTGAAGACAATATATACAACATCAATTATTTTCTAAATGATAATGATGATGAGGAACAAATACTGGATTATCTAAAAGAAAAATCCGACTTTTTTGACATTGAAAAAAGAGAAACAGGTGAAGGATACATTATTTCTACCAATAAACTCTACTCTTTGTCTGTAGATGACCATCCTTTGATTTCCAAAACCGTTTTTACCCTAGATGATCCTGAAAATTTCATCTGTTCTCAGGTCATCGATAACGAAACAGAAGAGCCACAATTTGAGAAAACCGTAAAATGCTGGTATACCACAGATGAAAACGGAGAAAAATACGCAGCCATAGAATGCAGCTATCAGGAAGACGGAAAACTGGAACTTGCCATTGATAAAACTTCGGATCCTGAAAATGAACAAAACTGGGACCATTATGATGATGAAACCTTCCAGGAACTACAGGATAAATTCGTTACAGATATCAGCTATTATAAAACTGCAGCACTGCTGCCCAAGGAAGCTTATCAGCAATAAATAAACTCCTTTTAATCACTCAATCACAATCTATTACTATGGAAGAAAATCCTATTTTCTTTGCGGACGGGAACGATCCGGAAATGATAAAAGCCTATCAAAAAGCACAGGAAACCTTTAAATATTTCTGGCGTGAACAGTCATGGGAATACAGAAGAATTATCCCAGGGCTGAATGTTGCCTGTGTGAAAACACTTTTTGAAGAACATAATGAAGAAACCGGTGAAAATCTCGCTGAACATATGTGGATCAACGAAGTTTCTTTTGATGGTGATTATATAAAAGGATATCTCATCAACGAGCCTAATAGCCTTAAAAATATAAAGGTAGGTGATTACGTAGAGATTCCTTTGAAACATCTTACAGATTGGCTTTTCGCCATCACTCCAAGTACACCCAAACCTAAAGGACTAGCCAAGCTGTTTTCTTCTTCATCCTCTGCACTTCCAAAAGCTTATGGAGGATTTACGATTCAGAAGATGCGCGCAGATATGTCTGCAGCAGAAAGAAAAAACCATGATAATGCATGGCAGCTTGATTTTGGAGATTACAATGATATTCATGTGGTTCATAAACAGAAAGAAAGTCCGGAAAACCTCATCGAACATCCTATGAGCAGAAATATGAAAGATGAATTTGTCAAATTCTTACAGCAATATCCTGAAGAAATCATCAATATCGACGAAAATGGATTAACGCTTCTACACCGAGAAACCATCGCGGGAAACCTTACCACTGTACAGGCTGCCTTGAATGCCGGAGCAGATAAAAACATCCGATCTGTAAAAGGTAAAACAGCTTTAGATTATGCGAAAGCATTCAAATGGGAACATATCATCCCGGTTTTAGAAGATTAAAAGATAATTAATCAATAAAAAAAGAGAAACGTGAGGTTTCTCTTTTTTATTTTTAATGGTTTGATTGAATAATATTTTCCACCAATCCATTTTCAATAGGGTTTCCTCCGCCATTATTATAGAAGTCGAGAGGAATAATTCCCAAACGTTTTTGTCCCGAATAATTGGTGTATTGCTTCAACCATGGATTCATCGCAGGATCTACCCCTATTCCACCCCAGGCATATTGATAAGGGGTATGATGAAACGCTCCAAAAGCAATACTATTAAAACTTAGATACAAAATAGACTCATTTTCGGAGCCTTTTTTCATTGCTTTTTCAAGATTTTCCTGTACGAATTTCACTTTTTTGTGCGTGTCATAACTTTGATAATTATCTTCTATATAGAACTTCTGCCCCAATGCATTTTTAGTTTCAAAGCTTTTATCATCTTCCCACGGCCCAAATCTCACCCCAACTTTATTCTTATCTATTCCTGAATTTCCCGTATTCAGATCAAACCTGTAAAAAAATACAATTTTACCTCTTACCTGCCCCAGTTCAGGAATCGAATTCCCCTGATAATAAAGGCCGTTATACTTTTTAAGATAATAAATAAAGTTTTCAGAAATATCCTGACCGCTTTTTTCATTGTTCACACCCATCAAAATGGTTTCGGAAGGATGATCTCTCAGAAATTGCTGACTGGCATTCAACACTTCCCCAAAGGTAACATCACACGAAATAATTCCATGATACAGACTCAAAGGATCTGAGGAATTGGAAGCATTCACCAATCGGATATCCAGAAAACGAATTCCATCTTCAAGCTGCTGGTGAATATCATAATTCTGACAACGGGCTCCAAAAGCGGCTGAGGAAATTTTATAAGTCCCGGAATCATGCGTTCCCGGAATACTCAATGCCCTCAGTGAAGTACTTTGGTTTACTTTAGCCATCCATTCTGATGCATTAAAATTCATATAAAACTCGGTGACTCCCGAAACAGAAATATTACATTTGAAAGTGACATTCTGATCCGTTTCTAAGATATAGATTCCTGAAACTTTTTTCAGATTCTTGCTTCCAATCCACCAATTATTCTCCAATTTTGAATTATGTCCCTGCCCGATTTGGATGTCGCGCAATTCACAATGTCTGTTATGATAATCAAAAGACAAGGTACAAGTAAAAGCAAAATTTAATTTCCCCGGCATTGCATCATTAGAACTGCAGCCAATGGCATTACCGCCTGAAATCTTACTTTTAAACCAGTTGGCAACAGAATCACTGCCATGTCTTCCTGCCTGAACATCAATCTCCCAGGTATTTCCCGATTTCTGAATGATATCCGCTGTATTTTCCCAAGGTTCTCCTGAAGAAATACTATGATCGGTTATAACGATCCGTACATTACTGACTCCTTCCATCATATGAAGGAGAAACCTGTTGTGTTGTTTTGTTGGCATAATCGTATGATTTTGTGATATTTATTTACACTTACTCTTACAAAACTATAGAGAAACCCGATGTAGAACTAGCGTAGAAATACGGATTTTAGAGAATAGGTATTTATAAATAATACACAAGAAATCAAAGAATTCAGTGGGTTCCGATGGTGATTCTATTTAAGAGCAAATTCATGTACCCTCTCTATTTATTATATTTAGCATTACTGAAGCAGTGATCAAACTGCGATAAGATAATATATGCTTATCTAGAATTTAATGTATCTTGTAACAAAATAAGACAACAAAGTGTCTTATTATTAAAAACATATGAGAAAATCAATACTATTATTCCTTGTTTTCTGGGTGATGATCTCATGCCGTTCCATCCATCCGTCAAATCATGCTCATTCTTCAATTCATGATTCATTGGATGTTGCGATAGATGCAATTTACCGTCAGGGAATATTCAATGGATTTGCGGTTTCTATTGTTGATGAAAAAGGGACTTTATATCAAAAAGGATTTGGATTTTCAAATGTAAAAGAAAAGAAACCTTATATGGAGCAGACCATTCAAAATATAGCCTCCATTTCCAAAACACTGGTAGGAATTGCCCTTTTAAAAGCCCAGGAACTCGGCAAGCTGAATCTTGATGATCCGGTTCAACAATATCTTCCTTTTAAAATACACCATCCTAATTTTCCTCAAACTCCTATTACAATCCGACAGCTGGCTACTCATACTTCGTCTATTCTTGATAATGAATTTTATTTAACAAAGAACTATTTCCTGAAACCTGACCAAAATCTGCAAGGGGTAAAGCTTAATTTTGATGATGAACAGATTTTCAACCCTTCTGATTCTCTTATTTCTATGGCTGAATATTTAGAGAATGTACTTTCCGAAAACGGCAAATGGAATAAAGGAAGTTTTTCTACTTATCAACCCGGAACCTTATATGAATACTCCAATACAGGAACTGCCTTGGCTGCTTTTGTGATTGAAAAAGCAACGGGTAAATCTTTTGATGATTTTACCAAAGAATATATTCTGAACCCTTTACAGATGAAGGATTCGGGATGGTCATTTAAAGATGTTAACTTTTCAAAGTTCTCCCAACTGTATGAGAATCCAGATACCCCTCTTCCCTACTATCAATCGGCAACCTATCCTGATGGTAGCTTTATCACTAATATTAATGATTTAAGCAAATATTTGGCTGAGCTTATTAAAGGATACAATGGAAAAGGAACCCTACTTTCTCCCAAAAGCTATAAAGAGTATTTTACTCCTCAGCTTAAGGCTTCCAATTTTACAGAAAGAAATGACAAAAATCCTTACAGTGAATCTTATAACGTAAGTATATTCATGGGCTTTGGTTATACGGGATATATTGGCCATACGGGAGGAGACCCCGGCGTAATGTCTATTCTTTTCTTTGATCCTAAAAATAATCTGGGAAGAATTATGATTTTCAACACCAACTTTTCGGATAAAAAGGGAAATGATGCTTTCTATGGAATCTGGAATGTATTGGAGACTTATCAGTCCAACTTAAAAAAATTACGATAATTAAAATGGCACTTCCTAAAAAGACTTCACGAACAATAACAGCTCATCAAATTGAATATACCTGGATGGCATCGGGTAATGATGATATTATTTATCTTATTATTGCTTTAAAAAAGAATTCCGGACAAAAATTAATAGCCCTTTTTGATTATGTGACGATAGTTGAAGGTAAAAAAACCGAAATACAAATCACTCCAATTATAGTGCGAAAAATAATTGAATATGGAATTATGAAAGGATGGAAAGCAGATCAGAAAGGCAAAGATGTAAAGCTTGGCGTAATGAATGATCAACTCCTTTAACAAGGAAACAAAAAAGAGAAGCAAAGGCTTCTCTTTTTATTTATCCAAATTTTTTCTTTCTCAACCAGAAGAACAATCCTCCAATCAAACCGATAATCACCAGTGGTAGCAATAAATTCAGCCACTGCCAGTTGGTTTTCTCTTCGGTAATTCTGTGTCTGTCGAGAAGTCTTTCTTCAATGTTTCGGTTTCTCAACTCCATCAGGTTGCTGTCATCCAAAAGATAATCTAAAGCATTTCTAAGGAACTGTTCGTTTCCAAACTGCTCGTTAGTCAATAGATCTACGCCTAACGGAAGTGGTTTTCCTTTGATCACTTTGTTTCTTCCCACGTCTCCGTCGGCAATAACGATCATTTTATTTTCCGGACTTGATGTTTTGAATCCAGGATAAGATTTTCTTTCAATTCTTGAGGCATAAGCAGAATTAAACTTTCCTTCCAACGCTACTGCAAAGATTTTTGGAGTACTTGGTTTTTCCATTTGTCCAAGACTGTCTACGCTGGCAATTTCTTTCAGATCTACATAATTTGGCACCTGCTTCAACAAAGTTCTTTCACTCGATTCGAAAAGGACTTTTGTTTTGATATTTTTTCTTCCGCCTAATGTATCAATAGAAGTTGGGAATTCAAATTTTACAGGATTAATATTTTTAGTGATCGGATTATTGTTTTCAGCAATCCCCAACGGATAATACGGCCAAGGTAAACTTGTATATTGTGGATTTCCGCTTACCTCCCCTGTAACCAATCTTAAAAGGGCAAACTTTTTCACATCTTTTACCAAAGCAGGATTGATTCTTACTCCATAATTGAAAAAGAAGTCGGTCATATTAAGATCAACTGGGAACGGCATTACCTTTTTCGCTCTTGTTAAAGTATCCATCTCGGCATTCACGGCATCAATCATCCAAAGAGTTTTACCACCGTTCATGATGTACTGGTCAAGAATTACTTTTTCATTATCTGTAAAAGCTTTTCTAGGTTTTGCAATAACTAAAGCACTCATTTGCTTCAATAATGGAATATCTGCTAATGAAAGTTCGGTTTGATTTTTAGGAATAATAGGACCGGCATCATAATTTTCCATCGCAAGATGCATGAATCCCTGGAACTCATCCGGGCTCAGTTCATCATGATTGACCAAAATTCCTATTTTCTTTTTCTTATCAGCGGCAATATTTTTAATGTTGGAAATCAAGTTGTATTCCAATCCTTCAATTGATCTTGTAAGTTGCTGATCTGCATCTATACCCGCCTGTTGAACAACCAACGGAATAGAAACGCCATCATTTCCATGCTTGATCACTGCATACGGGAAAAGGGTAATCTGAGAGATCTTTCCATCTTTCACATCCGGAAGGATTGAAGGCTGCATTCCCATCGCCATCAAAGTATCCTGAGACATTTTTGTCTTGATAGGATCGATGAATTTAAAATCAATTTTAGGGTTGATCTTTCTGAACTCTTCCAGCATAAATTTGGTTTCACTTTGAAGCTGTTTAAAACTTGCCGGGAAGTCACCTTCAAGGTATACATCCACTGTAAGCGGCTTTTTAACAGATTCCAGTACCTTTATTGTACTTTCAGAAAGGGTATATCTTTTTTCTTTTGTTAAGTCTAATCTGATTCCTGAATATACCAGAATAACAACTAAGGGAATAATGACAAATAAGAAAATTCCCAGTGGAGATTTAGCATTGATCTTCTTCATAATTCTACTTCTTTTTGTTAATAAAATGATTGGACAATACTAATGAAGCACCAATAACCAGTATAAAATAGGCCACGTCTTTAAAGTCGATAAGACCTCTTGTAAAGCCTAAGAAATGCTGGTAAAAACCTATGTTCTGAAGAATGAAATCTGCTCCCCCTAATAATTTATAACTCGCCAGCTGCTCGATTCCAAAATACATAATGAAACACATGAAAACGCCAAGCAGATAAGCCATAATCTGATTCTGAGATAAAGAAGAGGCCAGAATTCCCACTCCTGCAAATGCTGCAATAAGAATAATCAGCCCGATATAACTTCCAAAGGTCATACCCAGATCAATATTTCCTGCAGGAACTCCCAGCACATATACTGTATAAAGGTAAATTAAAGAAGGAATAAGGCACAAAACACCTACAATCCAAACGGAAAGAAATTTTCCTGTTATCAGGTCTGAAACTTTTAAAGGTTGTGAGAAAAGCCAGTTCAGGGTTCCCGTCTGCTGTTCTTCGGCAAAAGTTTTCATGGAAAGTGCCGGAATGATAAACATCAACAGCCATGGTACCAATACAAAATAGCTTTGCATGGAAGCCATTCCGATCTCAAAAATATTAGAATCGTTGTCGAAAAAGAACAGAAAAAGAGTGGTAATCAGACTGAAAGCGGCAATGATCACCCATGCGCTCCAGTTTCCGAAATAACTCCAAAGTTCTTTCTTTAAAATTGCAATCATAGTTTTTTTTAGTAAAGTGTAGAAAAGATGGATATCCTACTCCACAATTATTTGTTTTTTTTATTTTTATTAACGAGTTTCACTGTCATCATAATCAGAAATACAAGAACGAAAAATCCTGTAATTAATTGCCACCAGTAATCAATTACCATAGATTTTAAGATCACTGTAAATACGACCAGAAAAAGAATAAAGGTCGCAATTTCGTTCGCCTGTCTCAGTTTGATATTGGCAATGGGTAATATATCTCCGTTTAAAACCTTTAACTGAAGTACTTTTTTCCAGCACCAGTAGTGGTAAATGGCTAATCCGATAAGGAAAGTCAGTTTCAGATGAAACCAGCCCATCTTCATCAGTCCAGGATTTAAAAAGATCATGACCAATCCACAGACTGCCATGATGACTCCCGCCGGAACGGTAATGATATTCCACAGCCTTCTGGCCATAAAAGTATATTGTTCTCTCAGAATTTTCTTTTTTTCTTCAGAAAATTCATCGGTATCTTTATAATAAACGAAGATTCTCACGAGATAAAAAATCCCCGCAAAATAGCTTACCATGAAGATAATATGTAAAGCCTTGATGATGGTATACAGCATCCTAAAAATTTGTTTGCAAAGATAGTTTATTTCGGAAAAAAAGAGAATTTAATCTAAAATCTTTAGCTTAAAATAATAAAGATTATGGATTTTTTAAAATTTGAAAATAATTTTCATATCCACATTAAAATTGAAACGAAGATTGGAGCCCTGCTGATTTAAATGATAGTCAAAAGGAAGACCATCTCTAGGAGCATCAATTTCTTCCCTTCCTGCCATATTAGTATAAGAAATATTTTTCTGTCTGATGCCAAAGCCAATTTTAGGCATAAAGCCAAACCATGAAGATTCTTTATGAAGCAAAATACTGTAGTTGATATTTAATCCATACTTGGTTCTTTTATAATCTGCTGAACTAAAAGAATAATAAACATCATTTTCGTCATAATAGGTACCTGAAACATTTTTTCCTGTTTGATTTACATAGAAAGCTTCTGCTGATACAAAATGTTTTAATCTCGATTGAGGAGCCAGGCTATAAAAAACTTCCGGTTTAATTTCAAAAATTCTGTTTTTCCCTTCGAAATTTCCAATATTTACGGGAGTTATTTTGCCGGTTCCATATGCCAATTCACCTCCAATCCACCATCTTTCATTTATTTTCCGCATATAACCTACATTATAACGTTGATCACGAAAAGGAGCAAAAGCACTTACGGTAAGTATTGATTTGTAATCATTAGATTGAGCATACACTGTTTTAAAAAAGCTAAGAAAAGCTAAAAGAAGTAATTTTTTTTTCACAAAACGGCTATTAGTATTAGTGTTTCAAATATATTATATTACCATCTATTTAGCAATAATATTTTTTCAACTATTTCAATTCAATTACCAAAACAAACACCAATAATCAATTTTTAATTGACATATTTTTAATATATTTTAGTTTTTATTGATCATCATACTATTCCATACTCCTAGATAAACCAATGATGTTCGTTTTTAAAAAATTCGAGTCCGGTCTGCTCTTTCTCCATGATTGTTACTGTGATCATGAATATTTTTTCATAAAAAAAACAGGATTTCTCATATTTAAAGAAATCCTGTTTTTATGTTATAAATGTAGATCTTTTTTATCTTAAGAGATCACTCCTAATTCCTTTCCTACTTTTTCAAAAGCAGCAATGGCTTTATCCAAATGCTCTCTTGTATGACCGGCAGAAAGCTGTACTCTGATTCTTGCTTTTCCTTTTGGAACTACCGGATAGAAGAATCCGATAACATAAATTCCCTCATCCATCAGCTTTTCAGCCATTTTCTGAGAAAGTGGAGCGTCGTAAAGCATTACTGGAACAATAGCCGCATCACCATCAGGAATATCGAAGCCTTTCGCTTTCATTTCCGTTCTGAAATACTCTGCATTTTCCATTACTTTATCACGAAGTGAAGTATCATCAGAGATCATATCCAATACTTTCAAAGCAGCTCCTACGATACCTGGAGCCAGAGAGTTGGAGAACAAATAAGGTCTCGAACGCTGTCTCAACATATCGATAATCTCTTTCTTACCGGAAGTAAATCCACCTAAAGCTCCTCCCAAAGCTTTTCCTAATGTTGAAGTGATGATATCCACTCTTCCCATTACCTCATTTGCTTCGTGAGTTCCACGGCCTGTTTTTCCGATAAACCCTGTCGCGTGAGAATCGTCAACCATTACTAAAGCATCATATTTATCAGCAAGGTCGCAAACTCCTTTCAGGTTGGCAACAATTCCGTCCATAGAGAAAACTCCGTCTGTAACGATAATTTTGAAACGGTGATTTTTTTCAGAAGCCGCAATTAACTGAGCTTCCAGATCAGCCATATCATTATTTTTATATCTGTATCTCGCAGCCTTACAAAGACGAACTCCGTCAATAATAGAAGCGTGATTCAATTCATCTGAAATAATAGCATCTTCATCTGTGAACAAAGGTTCAAAAACTCCACCATTGGCATCAAAAGCGGCAGCATAAAGGATAGTATCTTCAAGACCTAAGAAATCTGCAATTTTTTTCTCCAGATCTTTGTGAATATCCTGTGTTCCGCAGATAAAACGTACCGATGACATACCATATCCGTGAGATTGGATCATCTCCTGAGAAGCTTTCATTACTTCCGGATGGTTGGATAATCCCAGATAATTGTTGGCACAGAAGTTCAATAGTTTTTTTCCATTGGCTTCTATTTCTGCACTCTGCTGAGAAGTGATGATTCTTTCTCTTTTGTAAAGTCCGTCATTCTCAATATTCTGAAGTTCATTCTGTAAATGCTGAAGGTATTTTTCAGAGATCATTTTAGTAATTTTTTAGATGTGCTAATTTACTAAAAAGGCCGTAAAATAAAACCTTTTATACACTTAATTCTAAAAATTTGGGTATAAAATCAGTTTTAACATTATTAGTCTACAATTTTAGTAGGATAATATTTATATTTGCTTAAAATTTGAAAGTATGAGATTAGAACCGGTACAGAAAGTAAAGATGATAAGTTCAGAAACCTTTATTAAAAGTCATATGAAACCAAGGCTACCTATCATTCTTGACGATTTTGTAAGTGCGAAAAGTCCTGCTTTTAAAAAATGGAATTATGAGTATTTTAAAGATATTGCAGGCGAGCAGAAAGTTAATATTTACGGAAGCGAAATAGAATCTTTAGACAGAGTAGCCAGCAAGCCTATCGGGCAAAGTACTTTTTCCGAATATCTTGATCTGATTACTTCTGCTCCTACAGAACACCGCCTTTTCCTATTCAATTTGTTGAGTATAAAACCGGAACTTAAAAACGATATTTATTATAATGATGTAACGAAAGGAAAAATTTTAAAATGGCTTCCTTTCATGTTTTTTGGAGGGGAAGGCTCTATCACAAGAAATCATATTGACATTGATATGTCTCATGTTTTTATCACTCAGTTTCAAGGTATCAAAAGAATTTGGCTTTTTCCCTGGGAACAATCGGACTTGCTTTACAAACTTCCTTATAATTTCCACAGCATCACCAATGTTAAAGAGCCGGATTACGAAGAATTTCCCGGGTTGAAATATATAAATGGCTATGAAGCTATCATTGAACCTGGAGAAACGCTTTACATTCCTTCCGGCTGGTGGCATTATATCCAGTATGAAACCGAAGGATATTCTGTTTCCATACGGGCACTTCCCTCAAGCTGGCTGGAAAAATGGAGAGGTTTCAAGAATCTCGTGATGATCCGAAGTTTCGACAATGTTATGCGGAATATATTGGGGCAGAAATGGTTTGATTTTAAAGTAGGAAAAGCCAAAAGAAAGGCCAACAGAGCTATAAAAAGACAAAGAAGCTTTCAGATCTGAAAGCTTCTTTTGGTTGTTGTTTATTTTCAAAATTATCTGGTAGACTTTTTTAATACTTGATAAACTTAATATTCTTTTCATCAACCGTAAAGATATACCCTCCCGGAACCAGTTCTGAGATTCCAATCGCTTTTCCTGGCTGATAGGTTCCTTTTGTCACTAATTTTCCATCTAAAGCATGAATAGTGAAATCTACCGATCTGTTCATTCCTTTTAAGTACAATTCATTCTTTGCAGGATTAGGATACAGGCCAAAATTTTCTTTTTCAACGGAAGAAACACTTAATGTATTATCCTGAGTAACGGTAGAATTTTTTTCAAGAATCTGGTATTCATAGTTAAACTGAACACTTGCAATAGGGAAAGACACGTTTTCCTGAAAGTATTGGTTATTTGAAGTGTTATTCAGCACCAAATATGCCGTTTGACCAGCAGTTCCCGTTACTTTTATTGGTAAAGGCATTTCAAAGAAGCTTACTGTTGTGCTGCTTTGTGTCTGAGAAACCTTAAATAAAGTCTGATTTCCCGACTGCTGCCATTTTATAGTATAAATAGGATATCCTTCTCCTGTTACCCAATCGTTAAAAAATTCTGTAAAATCTTTTCCTGTAGACTGAAGCAACGAAGCGTTAAAATCTGAAGTTCTTACATAGTTGTAAGCCAAAGCAGGTCTGGCATGATAATCTTTAAGTGCCTGATAAAAAACGGCATCTCCTAAAATCCATTTCAACATTCTTAAAACATATCCGCCTTTTGCATAAGTAAGTCGGCTGTCAAAGATTCTGTTGATATTGGAAAGCCCAGAATCAGGAACATAGACACTTCCGGATGTACTGCTTGTGATATAATTGATTTGACCTAGTAGATAGTTCATAAAGTCTACATTAGGCATCAGAAGTTTTTCATTGGCTACATGCTCTCCAAAAGTGGCAAAACCTTCATTCAGCCAGATATCATTCCATGCACCACAGGTTACTTTGTCACCAAACCATTGGTGGGTAAGCTCATGGGCAATCAGAATTTTACTCCAACCTCCCATTGAAGACATGGTCTGATGCTCCATTCCTCCACCATACATGAATTCCATGTGGCCGTATTTTTCATTACGGAAAGGGTATTCTCCAAAATAGGTTTCAAAAGTATTCATAACCTGTTTCGTCCATTGAATATTACTCATGCTCGTTGCATCAGAATTCGTAGACGGGTATACATAGTTAACAAATGGAAACGGAGGGTTCCCAATAGTATCTGTCAGCTTCACGAAATTGGTAATAGATAATGCAATCAGATAAGCTGGAGTTGGATACATGGTTCTCCAGAAGGTAAGTTTTGTGCTTCCTGTAGGAAATGTTTCGGACATCAGTTTTCCATTGGCAGCTACACTATAATTCTGTGGAGTGGTAATTTTAAAATCAAACCTTTCTATTTTATCATTTAAGCTTTGCTTAGTCGGAAACCAATCCTGGGCACCATAAGGCTCATTTAAAGTAGAAAGAACAGGAGTTCCGCTCTGAAGCGCTGTTTTAAAGGCATCATTAGTTGTAGAAGGCGCTCCGGAATAGTAGATCGTCAGAGAGTCTAAGGTATTCGCAGGAATAGAAGCGGGAAAATCAATTTTCAGTTCTTTTGAAGGCAACTGCTGAAAACTGGTGATATTGGTTCCGTGATATTTCACCTGAGAAACTGTCAGCGTATTGGAAAGATCAAAATAAATGCTTCCCATATTCTGATTGGGTTTAAAATGTGAGGTAACCGAACCGGAAATATTATACACTGCCGGATTAAGGGTAACATCCATTCTTTGGTACTGCAGGTCGTAATTCAGTGTATTGGCATTCACGTTACCAACATTCATTTTTTGGGTGAAAGATTTTTTCTCCTTTTCTATCAACCCTTTCATATCCGTATTTTGATTCTGTTTCTGTGCATAGAAATGCTGCGATATCAAAAACAAAATCCCCAGAAGGTACAATTTTCTCATTCTTGCAAATATTTTAATCAAAGATAAAAAAAACCTTTTAATCAATGATTAAAAGGCTGTTATAATATATAAAATAAAACATAATTAAAGATCCAGTGCAGGTTCGAGAATTTTCTCCATTCTCTTTTTAACCATATCCACCGATCCCGAATAATTGTTTACCATTAAAGAGAACACTAAAGTTCTTCCTGTATTTGTTTTCAGATAACCTGCTAATGTTTTCACTTTGTTCAGTGTTCCTGTTTTAGCAAAAACCTGTCCGTTCCCTCCTACATTGAACATTCTTTTCAATGTACCGGATTGTCCTCCGATTGGCAAAGAAGTCAGGTAAGACTGGTAATATTTTTCTCCCATCAAAGACGTCAGGAATTTCACCTGAGAAATAGGAGTTACATTGTTACTTCTTGAAAGACCGCTTCCATCCATGTAAGTAAGCCCCATCATATCAAAACCGGCATTTTTCAAATGGTCTGTAACCACTACTCTTCCAGATTCTGAAGTCTGATCACCCATTTTCTGAAATCCTACCGTTCTCAGTAAGGCTTCTGCCAAAGAGTTATCACTGTGTTGATTTGTATAATAGATAATGTCGCCTAAAGTCGGGGACTTGTAAGCGGCAAGCATTTTTCTGTTTTCTGGGGAAGCATCTGTCATTTTCGGAGTTACTTTTCCGGTTACAGGAATTCCGCTTTTTACAAGACTTGTTCTGAAAGAATTGGCCAGATAAGCCGGTGCATCAGGCAGTTTTGTTGTTAAAGCGCCGTCTCCTTCATATTTTTCAGCATATACCATTTGGTGAGCATATGGAGATACGTAGAAAAATTTCTTATCGGTAGAGAAACCTGCTTTTTTAACGATCAGTTTTTCATTGGCCGGGTTTATTCCTCGGGTTGTTCCTGCAGGCAGGTAGTAATTATTGTTTTCCAACCATACAACATTTTCCGGAAGCATTGAAATATTGCCTTTGAAAAGCGCTGTCTGAATGATAATATCACCATTTACCTTTTTGATTCCCTCTCTGGAAATTCCTCCTATGAAATCTGAAATAATGTCTCTGTAAGATGAAGCACCTGCTTTATTGGTTCCTAAAGAAGGATCTCCACTTCCTATCACATAAAGATTTCCGTTTAAAACTCCATTTTCATCAACAGTTCCTGAATATTCCAGCTGAGTCATCCAACGGTAGTTTTCTCCCAACAGATTCATTGCTGTTTCTGTAGTCAGTAACTTTGTGGTAGAAGCCGGAACAAGAGGTGTATTTTCATTATACGAAGAGATTACTTTCTTCGTTTTCGGATCGTACACAACAAATCCCCAGGTTGCATTTTTCAACACCGGGTCTGCTATCATTGTGTTTACATTAATATCTACGAGCTCTTTTGCAGACAAAACGGTTTTTTCCACCATCGAACTAATAGGTGAAGGTAGATTTAAACTGCTTTTCTGGTTATCATAATTCTGAGAATAAAGAACGGTAGAAACGGTAGATTGTGCCAGGAAAAGACCAGAAGCCAACACCGCTGCGCTTGAAATATATTTTCTGAAATTTACCATGTATTTTCTTTTTGTTCTATAGGTTTGGACTGTATAAAAAATGATAGGTTAAATCATTACATTAAAAAGCCAAACACTTAATCAACGATCAAAAGTAGAAATTATTGTCATACAACGGACCATGGCAGTCTTATAAAAGAGTGTAAAGTTTGTTAAAAATTGTTAAAAATCCACGAAAACGCTTTTTTTAATGCTTTGATAAGCAGTGATTTCATCAAATTCTTTTAGACTTATTAAAACCATGCTCTTGAATTTCTCATAGTTTTTCCCCCTCGGAAGCTTGAGTAAAATCTGGAATTGATAGAGATTGTTCAGCCTTGCAATCTGAGCTCTTTCCGGTCCCAAAACACATTCTTCGGGAAGATATTTTCTCAGGATAGATCCCAGAAACTGAGAAGCGCGGTCTACTTTATCATCTCTGATGTGCTTCATCTCGATCATAATCAGCTTGGTAAAAGGCGGATAATGGAATTTTTGACGTTCCGTAAGGATGTATTTATAAATTTTAGCAGGATTATTCATTTTGATCAGCTGAAATACAGAATGTTCAGGATTATAAGTCTGAATCAGGATTTTTCCTTTACCGGAAACTCTTCCAGCCCTTCCTGAAACCTGGGTAATCAGTTGATAAGCTCTTTCTTCGGCTCTGAAGTCCTGTACATATAATAAGGAATCGGCTTTGGGAATAGCCACCAGTTCAATATGGTCAAAATCCAGTCCTTTGGAAATCATCTGAGTTCCCACCACAATATCGGTTTCACCTTCTTCAATCTTCTCATAAAGTTTTTCGTAGGCGAATTTCTTGCGCATGGAATCAATATCCATCCTGTCCACTTCATTTTCAGGAAATAATTTAGAAACTTCTTCGTGAATCTGCTCTACACCGACTCCTCTTTCATTAAGGTTTTCGGAATAACATTTCGGACAGGTTTTCGGTTTGGAAGCTCTTTGCCCACAATAATGGCACTTCATTTCATTCGCTGCTTTATGATAAGTCATTACCACATCACAATTGGAGCAGTAATTAACATAGCCACAACTTTCACATTCTATTACATTAGAATACCCACGACGGTTATGCAACACAATGGCCTGATTTTTTTCGTCTACGGTTTTCTTGATCTCGTCAATCAGCTGTAAAGAGAAGTTTCCGGACACTTTTTTAGATTCCTGAGCTTCTTTGAAATTGATGAGTTCATATTCCGGAAGGTTTACGTTTCCAAATCTTTCGGTCAGGAAAACGTATTTCATTTTATCTTTTCTGGCCCGATAATAACTTTCCACGGAAGGTGTTGCAGAACCTAAAATAACCCCGGCATTATAAAATCCACCCAAAACAAGTGCTGCATCTTTTGCATTAAAGTAAGGCGTAACCTCTCTCGGTCTGTAAGCAGAATCGTGTTCTTCATCCACGACAATAAGTCCAAGGTTCTGGTATGGTAAAAACAAAGCATTTCGGGTTGCAATCAAAATGCGGATATCGTTTTGTCTGATTCTTCTCCATACTTCCACTCTTTCAAAATCGGTCAGTTTTTGATGATAAAAACCTAATTGTTTACCGTATTTCTTTTCTAATCTTTGAGTGATCTGCTTGGTAAGAGATATCTCAGGAAGTAAGAAAAGAACGTTTTTGCCCTCCTGAATGCATTCTTCAATCTTTTCTAAATAAATATGCGTTTTCCCGGAAGAAGTAACTCCATGGAGTAAAACATTTTTACCTTCTTCAAAAGCTTCATCAATTTCAGATTTAGCAATTTTCTGCTGTTCCGACAGTTCTTCCAGCTCTTCTATTTCTCCTTCATAGCTTTCTATCCTGTCTTTCTGCATATAATATTCCTCTACAAGGCCTTTATCTGCAAGAGCTCTAAAATGAGAACTTCCGAAGTAACCATCTTCAAATAAATCTGCTTTTTTAATAGGAGTATCCGGATGCTCGGTCTGTTTTTCAGTAATCAGAAGGAAAAGATCTTTCTGCTTCGGAGCTTTATTTAATTTTAAAAGAATTTCAGTAAGGTTCTGATTTTTCAATACCTCATCATGAATTCTGACATAGGCTACTTCTTTGGCTTTGTATTTTTCAGCAATTTTCTCATCAATCTCAATATATTGAAGATCAATAAGAGAGTTGATGGTCTTTATAATTTCTTTTTTGGGAATAAATGCTTCAATATCGGTCAGGTTGATCAGCTGTCTTACTTCCAGCGCCTGAATCAGATACATTTCATTGACATCGAGATTTTCAAAATCAATGACGGCACCCGGTTTCAATTTCAGATAGGTTTCACTTTCCAGCTTTAAAGAAGAAGGAAAGGAAAATCTGTAGATCTCGCCAAGATTGCACAAATAATAATCTGAAAGCCAGTTCCAGAAGCTGATCTGTTCTTCCGGAAGAATTGGTTTATCATCCAAAATACTGATCACCTCTTTTGCAACGAAATTATCCGGTGCATTATCATGAAGCTCGAATACAATTCCTGTATAGATTTTTTTTCCGCCAAATGGTACCAGAACCCGCATTCCAGGTTGAATTTCAGTGATCAGTTCTTCCGGAACTTTGTAAGTGAAAGATCCTTTTAAATTCAGTGGTAAAACAATTTGGGCGTACTGCAAGGGAAATATTTAAAGTGTAAAATTAGATTTTTCTTTACAGAATTGCAATAATTTATATTTTTATTGTTTCTTTATCAATTGAGATTTTCAACTAAGACCTTATACCCATGAAAAAACTAGTATTCCTGTTTTCCTTATTTTTCTTACTAACGATTCACGCTCAGGAAAAAGTTCTGATCAAGAAAACTGAAATAACCATTCCTATTGGAAAAAAGCTCATTCTTAAACCTCAGATTGAAGAAAATAAAATCATCGGTTTTGAAGTTACTGAAGAACAAAACATTATTGATAAGCCGGATATGATGGGCATTCTGAAAAACTTCGAAAAAGATACGGCAATAGATAATAGTATTGATTTTACTTTTTGCGAGGCTAAAATGATGAACAATTCTTATTTCATCCTGAAAACCATCCAAAAAACAGGGAAAAAGATGACTTTTAAAGCTAAAATAAGGATAAAGGGGTCACCTTTATATTCTTCAACCTCCATTATGCCAATTGGAAGCAACAGCCTTTCTTTTGAACAATGGCAAAATAATCTTGATTCAATCTTCCTGTATGATTTCGAATTAAAATAAAAGCTGGGTCATCTCATACCAAAACGCAGAGGTAAAAAATCCTACAATAATACTGACTCCAATAATCAGGTTGGTCAATTTTGTATTGAGCCTAAACTGTTCTGCAATAATACTTGAAGTCACCAAAGTAGGCATTGCTGCTTCAAAAATGGTAATTTTAGCCACATCTCCTTTTATTCCGAATAATAAAGCCAGACCGAGAACAATTGCGGGAGCCAAAATCAGTTTGTAAAGCATGGACATTGACATTTGTGGAATCAATTTTTTCCAGCCATTAAACTTAAGCTGTAATCCTACTGAAAATAAAGCCAAAGGGCTTACGGTTGCTGCTAATTTATCAAAAAACGGCTCTGCAACAGTAAAATCTATAAACTGAGAGAGAACTAAGGCAGATATACAGCCAATTAAAGGAGGAAATGTAATCAATCTTTTAAGGATAAACATAGCACTCACTTTCCCTGATTTGCTTCCACCTTTTACTGCGGCAATAATACCCAATGTGGAAAGGGTAAAAAACATAGTCTGATCACAAATAATGGCAATACTTAAAAGCCCTTCTCCATAAAATGCACTGATAAGGGGAAATCCGATGAAAGAAGTATTACTATATCCGCTTGCCAGCTCTAAAGTACTTCTGGAACGCCTTGAATATCCCTTACTTTTACTGTAAACCATCATAAAGAAGAAACAGAACACCGAAATTAAGAATGTAGCCATAATAGGAAACAGCATTTCCAGGGTCCAATGTACTTTGGGCAGGTATTTGAATGAAACTGCCGGAAGAGCAAGATAAAGAATCCAGGTATTGATACCTTTATGGGCATCTGGGTGGATAGATTTTGTTGCTTTGAATATCATTCCTGCAATAATGCACACTGCAATCAGAACAAAATTTACCATAACGTTAAAGAAATATGATGCAAAGTTACGGCTGATTTTTGAGTTGGAACGGTAAAATTTATATTTTTTTAAGTAAGATTTCTAATGTAACTCCTATAGGATTTATTTCAATATTTTCAGGAATTGAACTGGCTGGATTTCCAAAGTATATTTTAATCCCTCATTACATCCCAAAGGCTTAGAATATCAATTTTCTCTAAAGGTTTTGAAAGGGTAATTTTTTTTGAAGTTCCGGGTAAAAGGTCAAAGAAGTTGTCACTGAAATGAGTGTCTCCAATCAAATAAACATCTTTAGCCAGAACATCGGTTGAAATTTCAATTTCTGTTGGTGATATTTTCGTGATGTTAATCTCTGGTTTTAAAAGTTTTAATTCTTTAGGTTTTTTAAAAAAGAAAAGCTTCTCCAATTTTGTATCTTTTTCAGTGCTCATCTTTAAAACGACTGTAGACAGATCAAATGGAGCCAACTCCGACTTGTTGAGATTTCGTATTTTTTTGGTTATATCTGCTTCTATATGATCCGTTTGAAGTGCTTTCCAAAGTGTTTTTCCCTTGAAATCCAATAGTTCAAATTTAATATCTGCTTTTAACTCTTTCATCAGATCACTGATCAGATATACTTCATAATTTTGACTATTTTCTGCTACAGATATCACTACAGGTTCAAAACTTCTCTTGGCCTGGTAGTGAAAAGCTTTCCAGTTTCCAAGATAATCGATGGATGACCAGGAAACTACAGGCCAGCAGTCATTAAGCTGCCAATACAGCGTTCCCATGTTATAAGGTTTTGCACGGCGGTGGGCCTCAATAGCGATCTGCATTCCTCTCGCCTGCAACAATTGTGACACATAATTGTATTGAACAAAATCTGTAGGCACTTTATAATCACGTTTTAGATATTCATTGATGATATCCCATCCTCTGGCATGCTTTTCATGGGCTTTAATGGTTGGATTCTGCAAACTAAGATCTGGAGTTCCGGAAAACATTGATTTTGTTGTTTCAAGGCTTGGGGTTCCCTGGAAACCGTATTCAGACATGAAGCGTCCTACTTTTTCATTGTAAATCTCAAAAGGCTGCTCACCCCACCAAACTCCCCAATAATGTGAGTCTCCTTCTGTAAGGCTTTCTTTATGTCCCCATCCTATTGACGGTGAACTCGGCCAATATATATTTTTAGCAGATTTCAGATTTTCAGACAACGCCTTGGGAATGACATCATGGAAAAGCTTTTTGTAATCTTTCCACACCTGTAAAGAGTCATTTTTCGAATATTTGAACTGCTTCTGGTATCCCCAGTTGACAATTGCTTCATCAATTTCGTTATTTCCACACCATAAAGCAATGGATGGATGATTTTGAAGTCTGTTGACCTGATCTTTTACTTCTTCTTTTACATTATTTAAAAATTCTTCATCTGCCGGATAAAAGCTTCCTGCAAACATAAAATCCTGCCACACCAAAATTCCGTTTTCATCACAGGCTTTATAGAATTCATCGTCTTCATAAATTCCGCCACCCCAGATTCGGATCATATTCATATTGGCATCTTTGGCATCTTTAATGAGTTTCTGGTATTTTTCTTTTGTAATTCTTGGAGAGAAACTATCAGCAGGAATCCAATTGGTTCCCTTGATGTACAATGGCTGTCCATTCACTTTAAAATAGAATGATTTTCCCTTCTCATCTTTCTCCTGAACCAACTCTACAGTTCTTAATCCGATCCTGATATTTTTATGATCGATATTTTTATCATTCCTGGAAAGATTCACTTCAAACTGATGAAGATAGGCATCTCCTCTTCCATTGGGATTCCATAGCTTCATCCCACTAATATCGTAAGGAACCTTTATGGTATTAAGCCCTTTTTTCAGGGTAATTTCTTTATGGGTTTTATTAAGATCCAATACGTATTTACCTTCTTTCTTCGCATCAATTTCTATTTCAAAATGGAAATCGTTAAAGGCTTCAGCAGAACTATTCTGAATATCTTTAACCGTAAGAATTTTAGCATTATTCCAAAATTCAAGTTTGACATCTTTCCAGATTCCGGCGGTTACCAATCGTGGTCCCCAATCCCAACCAAACTGATATTGGGCTTTTCTTACAAAACTTCTTGGAGATTCCGGCATCGTAAACGGAACTTTTTTCGCTAATTCTTTACCTCTGTTTACTGCTGAGATAAACTTAATTTTTAAGGTATTGTTTCCAGTCTTCAAAAATGGTTTTGCCGAAATATTCCATTTTCTGAACATATTATCGGTTTTCTTCAGCAGCTTGCCATTAAGGTAAATTTCTGAAAATGTATCCAGTCCGTTAAACACCAAATCTACATTCTCATTTGCCAGTTCCTGAGGAGAAACAGTAAATGTAGTCTGATAATCCCAATCTTCATTTTCGACCCACTGTACTTTTTTTTCATTGTCATCTTTAAAAGGATCCGGAATAACTTTATTCTGCATTAAATCCAGATGAACTGTACCAGGCACGGAGGCTGTGAGCCAGTTTTGATCTTTACTGTTTTTGAAAGTCCACTTTTCAGAGGAGAGGTTTCTTTCCGAAGTTTGGGCAAAAAGGATATTCTGAACGAGAAGGAGAGCAAAAAGAAAAGATTTATTCATCAATAATTTTGTTTACAATTCTGTGGATTCCGTCTTTAATTAAAGGGGTGTTGAAGTTAATGAGAAGACCGAGTTTAATATTGGTTAGCTTTAAATAAGTTAAAACCTGCGAATAAAAAATTGGATGAATGTCCAAAACAGATTTTATTTCAATAATAACTTTATCTTCTACAATTAAATCAATTCTATAAGCGTTTTTGATTAATTCATTTTTATATTTTAAAGGAAGTGCCAATTGACTTTCAACCTTAAAACCCAGTTCTTTTAATTCATAAGCTAAAGCAACTTCGTAAGCATTTTCCAGTAAACCAACGCCTAGGTTTCTATGAACTTCTAAAGCAGCCCCTATAATTTTATAGGATAATTCATTTTCTGTCATTTGTGTTTTGTTTGTCGTTAATTTTAACGCAAAGATTATATTTTTATGTTTTTATTATAAGAGGCAAAGCATAGCGAACAAGTCGCTTAAGCTTGATATGCATATGCTTTATACAATCAATTTATTGATTAATCTTTGCTCCTTAAAAATTTGATTTACTTCTATTAAACTTTGTGTTTAAATAATTAAACCTACTAATAAAAAATTGGATGGATTTCCAAAACAAATTTTATCTCAATATAAAGCAAGTTTCTAAATATTTTTGTAGTTAATTTTAACGCAAAGATTATATTTTCCATGTTTTATTGTAAGAGGCAAAGAATAGCGAACAAGTCGCTTAAGCTTGAGGAAAATATTCTTTATATGATCTATTTATTGATTATTCTTTGCTCCTTACTATTTTAATTTCTGTTCATAATCTTTGCGTTAAAAAATTATTTATTCTTCAGGGCAACTACCTCAGCAGGATTAGCAAAAGCCCCACCATCAGTAATTGCTGAGGAATGGAAATAGCTTGCCTTAGTAAATGCTCTCAATTCTTCAATGTTTGAAGAACGAAGGCCTCCACCTACAAGGATTTCTATTCTGCCATCAGACCATTCAACCAGTTTTTTCAAATTCTCTTTTCCCTCAGATACATTCGGTTTCTGACCTGAAGTAAGAATTGTTTTAAAACCACATTCTATTACTTTCTCTAAGGAATCTTCCAATGTCTGGGCACGATCAAAAGCCCTATGAAAAGTACATGGAAGAGGTGCTGCCAATTCTACCAGGGTTTTGTTTTGCTCTAAATTTACAGCATCATTTTCATCCAAAATCCCAAATACAAAACCATCTACCTGTAAGGTTTTTAAATGAAGTAAATCATTTTTCATTTGCTCAAACTCAGATTCTGAATAGGTAAAATCTCCTCCTCTTGGACGAATCATCACAAAAATAGGGATGTTTATTTTCTCTCTAAGCTGTTGGGTCACTTTGAAGTCTGGGGTTGTTCCTCCTTCGCTTAACCCATCACATAATTCTATTCTGTCTGCTCCGTTTTCGAAAGCTATGATTGCTGATTCGGGATTAAAGCAGGCTATTTCTATTTTTGACATTTTAATATTCTATACTTTATTTTACTTAGGCTCTTCCTGCAGAACATCTGCAATTACGAAAGAACCGTTTTCTTTGATTACTTTTATAACGGACGGATATTTAGCTTTAAAATTGTTATCTGTGAGAACTACATTGAAAATATATTCGTGTTCTGAAGACGATTTTAATTCACACCTTTCCACTTCAATATGATTCCAATCCTGTGCGGAAATGAGAAATCCTATACCGATTCCTGCTTTTGAAACATCAAATTTCTTCTTCCATTTCTCTTCAAATTCTTTTTCTGTAAGACTTCCATCCACATCCAGATCTACATTCATTGCATCTGTCTTGTAGTCATAATAGTCTTTAGTCGTTATTTTCTGCATTGCTTTATCCAAATTCCCAAGATCTGCTTTGAAATAGTCTGTAATACTTTTTTCCAACCATTTTTTTGCTTCTTCCGATTCATTGGATTGAGGTTTTGATGTTCCTACATTTTCTTCTATCTTTTGTGGCTCAGCAACAGGTTGAGCTTCCTTCTTTTCTTCCTTGCAGGCAATAATCAAAAATAGGGACGCAATAATTGTTCTTTTCATATGATGTTTCTGTATGGTCTTGGAGTTTAATTATAGCTTCAATATTATATTTTCAATCTGTAATTTACTTCAAGGCAAATCCGGGTGTTTCAAGGCGATTTCCTTTCTGATCGTATACCGCAAAGTTGAAGCCGTCCTGAATGCAGTAAGAACCATATTCTCCTTTCTTATTTAAAGCAATAAAGCCTACTTGAATATCTTTGAGATTTTTGTTTCTTCTTTGGTTTATTTTAACAATTCTTTCAACCGCTTCTTTGCAAGCTTCCTGTGGAGTACGGCCTTGTCTCATCAATTCAACCACAAGATGTGTTCCTACTGTTCTTATCACTTCTTCGCCATGACCGGTTGCGGTTGCAGCTCCTACTTCGTTATCTACAAATAAACCGGCACCAATGATAGGTGAATCTCCCACTCTACCATGCATCTTGAACGCCATACCGCTGGTTGTACATGCCCCGGATAAATTTCCCTGCGCATCCAAAGCGATCATTCCAATCGTGTCATGATTTTCAATATTGGCAATAGGTTTATACTGACTGGTTTTCAGCCATTCTTTCCATTCTTTTTCAGATTCGGGAGTAAGAAGATTTTCTTTTTTAAAACCTTGCGAAATGGCAAACTGAAAGGCTCCATCTCCTACCAGCATTACGTGTGGTGTTTTTTCCATTACGGCTCTGGCAACGGAAATCGGATTTTTAATATTTTCCAAACAAGCTACAGAACCAATGTTATAATTTTCATCCATAATACAGGCGTCAAGGGTTACTCTTCCATCTCTGTCAGGACGTCCTCCATATCCTACACTTCTTTCTTTTGGATCTAATTCTACGAGACGAACTCCTTTTTCAACGGCATCCAAGGCTTTTCCTCCTTTTCCAAGGATGGTCCAGGCTTCTTCATTGGCTTTCAATCCAAAATTCCAGGTAGAAAGTACGATGGGTTTGTTGGCCACTTTATTGTGATCTGGTAATCCGGAAGCCATTACATCTAAAGGGTTTACAGCAAGGGCAAGAGACGCTGCCGCTGTTTTTTTTATAAAGTTTCGTCTACTTTGCATATCAGGTTGATTAGGGTCACAAATTAATGATTTTTCAGCGGGTAGAAAAGTAAAAAAAGACTGTAGAGATAGATCCACAGTCTTTTTTTCTTTTTTGAATTTAAAAACGAGATAAGTTTCCTATCAATGAGGCAGTTTATCTTTAAAATATCCATATACCCAAGTTCCACCTACAGCACTCAAAAGGGTGACGGAAACAGCTAATGCTCCCGTACCAATTTGCGCAAAAAGTGGCCCGGGACAGGCACCGGTAATCGCCCAGCCAAAACCGAATATCAATCCGCCATAAATCTGACCTTTGTTGAATTTTTTAGGAATCAAAGTAATAGGATCGCCAGAAATTGTTTTGATATTGAATTTTTTAATGATTCCTACTGAAATCATTCCTACCAATACAGCACTTCCAATAATTCCGTACATATGAAAAGACTGTAAACGGAACATCTCCTGAATCCTGAACCAGCTGATCACTTCAGCCTTCACAAAAATAATTCCGAAGATAATTCCTGCGACAAGATATTTTAATTGATGGTACCATTTATTTTGAGGATTCTCTTCATTGATACAAATAGTATCTATATCAGAATTAAATTCATCTCTTTCTTTTATCATTTCTCGATTGGTTTTAAAATTAGATTTATAGGGAAAGAATGACAGGTAATATGAGGTTGGCCATTAAAAACCCTCCTATCATAAAGCATATAGTCGCTACCAATGAGGGCCACTGCAGATTAGAAAGTCCCATTATGGCATGACCGCTTGTACAGCCTCCTGCATAACGCGTTCCAAAGCCTACCAAAAAGCCACCCACAACCATTATTATAAATCCCCGGAGTGTAAAAAGACTTTCGAAACTCATGAACTGCGTTGGAACAAGGTTGCTGTAATCTGTAATTCCATAACCAGCCAGTTCATTTTTAAGATGAGGATTAACTATAATTTCTGAGGGATTAAGTAAAAAATTAGATGCAATAATTCCCCCTAAGAAAATTCCGAAGACAAAAAGCAGATTCCAGGTTTCTTTTTTCCAGTTATAAGCAAAGAAACTGATATTGGCAGGTAAACAAGCTGCACAGATATGTCTGAGCGAAGAGCTAATCCCAAAGGATTTATTTCCCATTAATAGCAAAGCGGGAACGGTAAGGCCGATCAACGGACCGGCAATATACCATGGCCATGGTTCTTTTACGAGTTCTAACATGTTCTATTTTATTGTACTTAAAATATAGTCCAGCAAACAAAATGATATTTTGTTGAGTCTACAGCTACTTTTGTTACATAAGGAGAACTTCCCTTTTAGAAAAAGGGGAATTGAAAATCATTCATGAAATGAAAATAATTTATAACTAAATGTTTATCAGAAGTTTAATTTTATTTCTTCCCAATTTTAGTTGTCCTTCTTCTTCCAGCTGTTTGAGAAGCCTGGATACTACGACTCTGGCTGTTCCCAGTTCATTAGCAAGCTGCTCGTGGGTTGTATTGAGGGTGTCGGAATGGGTAAGTTCGGATTTTTTTTGAAGAAGAATAAGCAATCTTTCATCTACTTTTTTGAAAGCAATGGCGTTAATAATGTCCAGAAGTTCTTCAAAACGTTTATGGTAAAGCCTGAAAATATAATCCAGCCATTCGGGATATTCTTTGATGAATAAGGAAACTTTATCCACGGGGAGAAAAAGAATTTCTGCATCTTCTTCTATTTCAGCTTTCACAATACTTTTTTCATGATGCATTCCGCCAAGAAAAGACATAATGCAGCTTTCTCCCGCTTTGATGTAATACAGTAGAATTTCACGGCCGTCTTCTTCTGTTCGGATCACTTTAAGCATTCCTTTCATTACAATAGGAATGGAACGTATAGAAGCATTTTCGTCTAGAATAATATCTCCTTCATGATAGTTCTTCGTGGTTCCATACTGATATAGTTTTTCAACAAGATCGGGTGAAGAAGAAAACTCTGAAAAAAGAACGGAATCCTGCATTATATAAAGTATATTCTACTAATTTACGCCAATTTCATCAACAAACAACCATGCTTTGGAATCTGCCCCCGGGTTTTCTGCCGGAATGATACCTGCATTTTCAATCATTATTTTGATATATTTTGCATTCTGCATTCCTACATTCAATTTAATCTTTCCTTGAGCGGTTTGAATTTCTTCTTTTCCAACCTCTTTAATCTGCTTAAAATCTTTATTATCATCAGAAACAAAAATTTTGGCTGATTTGGCAAGATGAATCCAGCTTCCTTTATTTTCCAAGGTATTAAAATATACTTCTGTAAAAGCTGTTTTTTGTCCGAAATCTATTGTAGCGACCACGTCTTTTCCCTGAAAGCCTAACCATGTTTTGCCAAGTTGCTTACCGTTTCCAATAATACCATCTACTAGGGTAAAAGCTCCGCCAAAAGAATAATTTTCGCTTGGCTGTTCTTCTAAAGTTATATTTTTTCCGGTCGCTTTTGAAATAATAAACAGTTGTGAAGAGACTGCACTTTTAAGCTTACCATCTTCAAAATAAGCTGATTTTATCGTTAAAGAATTAGGAATCGGAACGGGCGATTTATAGATATTTGAATTGATCGTTGGAGTGGTTCCGTCTAAAGTATATCTGATCCCGTTTGAGTTTTGTGAAGTTGACAGCTCATAAGCAATGCCATGAGAAGCCGGAACTACCTTTCCGGAGATGTTGTAAATGCTCTTTGCATAGTTCACATTCATTTTATCAAGAACTTTGAACTGGTTGATCACCCTGTTTTCAAATTCTTTATAGTTTTTAGAATCCGATGTTCCCCATCCGACTTCAGAAAGAGCGAATAATCTAGGAAAAATCATATACTGTACCTGCTTAAAATCCAGAATATACTCAGTCCATAAGTTAGCCTGAACTCCCATGATGTATTTTGCCTGTTCTTCATTCAACTCTGATGGAATAGGATTGTAAGAATATACTTTCTCCAACGGGGTAAACCCTCCAAAAGCATTCGGCTCCGATTGTGGATCTCCCTGATAATGATCAAAATAGCAGTATGCACCAGGAGTCATTACCGCAACATGTTTTGACTTTGCCGCTTCAATACCTCCATTTACACCTGTCCAGCTCATTACAGCGGCGTTGGGTGCCAATCCTCCTTCCAGAATTTCATCCCAACCGATGATTTTTCTTCCTTTACTGTTGACGTATTTTTCAATTCTATGGATGAAATAGCTTTGCAGACCATGTTCATCTTTTAAATTATTTGTTTTGATCAGTTCCTGACAATGTGCGCATTCTTTCCATCGGGTTTTCGGGCATTCGTCACCACCGATATGGATGTATTGTGAAGGAAATAACTGAATGACTTCATCCAGAACATTTTCAAGAAACTTGAATGTTTCTTCTTTAGGACAAAACACATCATCAAAAACGCCCCATTTTGTAGCGGATTCAAAAGGTCCTTTGGTACAGGCCAGTTCTGGGTAAGCTGATAATGCGGCTAAAGCATGTCCCGGCATTTCGATCTCCGGAACTACAGTAATATGTCTTTTCTGTGCATATTTCACTACATCTTTTATCTGTTCCTGCGTATAAAAATAAGGTCCGTAAGGTTTTCCATCGAAGGTATTGTCTACATAAGCTCCAATCATGGATTCTTTACGTTTTGAACCTATTTGAGTAAGTTTTGGATATTTTTCAATCTCAATTCTCCATCCCTGATCATCTGTTAAATGCCAGTGAAAAGTATTCAGTTTATACATGGCCAGATAATCAATATACTGCTTCACTTCATCTACTGTGAAAAAGTGTCGGCAGACATCAAGATGCATTCCTCTCCATGCAAATTTTGGCTGGTCTTCGATTTTCATGGCTGGAATTTTCTTTGTCTCTTTATACTGTTCCATAATCTGAATCAGGGTTTGAAGGGCAAGAAAATATCCTTGTGGAGTATAAGATGTAATCTGAATATTTTTAGGAGAAATCTCTAATGAATAATATTCTTTTTTCTGTTCGGTACCGGAGATTAAGGAGTGGTTCAATTGAGCTCCCTGATTTTTCTGAACGTTTTGAAATTTCAAAGCAGATCCCAGACGCTTTTTGAAATATTCTGTTTCTTCTTTCGGTAAGTTCACACTTAGCAATAAGGTTTCAGGAATTGTGAATTCACCCTGCAAAAATTCAACTTTTTGGGGATAAGGGATTACATTCAATCTATTCTGAGCAAAAATTACGTTTGAAATCAACACAAAAAATATTAAAAAGGTCCGTATCATGAGATGAGATTAAGGTTTAGCTAAGATAATTATTTTCTAAAACCTGTAACTCATATTGGGTTATTAAAACTGGGATATACAAAATATTATCAATCCAGAATCGTTTTTCTAGGGAATTAATTTTATGGTTTGCTTTTTGCTAAGGATATGCCGATTAAAAAATTTAGTTTTAAATTTGTAAAAAAATACGATGAAAAAAAGCATTTTTCTGGCTGCCGGACTATTATTCTCCATTTCTACGCAGGCACAATTATTAGACATGATAAAATCTACTGTTAAAGACAAAACAGGTGTAGATTTGAATACCCCGGTAAAAACAAAAGGCACAACGACTACTTCTACAACTACGACGTCTTCCAATATTTCATCTGCTAATTTGGGTAATCTTACTTCTTCCCAAATTTCATCAGGATTAAAAGAAGCTCTGAATATTGGTGTTACGGATGGAGTAAAGAAACTGGCTGTTACGGATGGCTTTCTAAAAAATGAAGCGGTAAAGATTCTCATGCCGGAAAAATTAAGGAAAATAGATACGACACTACGTTCTATCGGAATGGGAAGTCTTGCTGACGAAGGTGTGAAGCTTCTCAACAGAGCCGCTGAAGATGCTGTAACAGAAGCCGCTCCTATTTTCACCAAAGCGATCACTTCTATGACCATTACTGATGCCAAAAATATATTATTAGGCAGTGACAATGCCGCTACTTCCTATTTACAGGGCAAAACGCAAAGTCAACTGTTCACCGCTTTCCAACCTAAAGTAAAAGCCTCTCTTGGAAAAGTAGGTGCAGATACAGTATGGAAAAATCTGATCTCAAAATACAATACCTTCACAGGGCAATCTGTAACGACTGATCTTAATGAGTATGTTACCACAGAAACCATCAACGGTGTCTTCAAGATGGTGGCCGATAAAGAAAGCGGAATCAGAAATACTCCTGCGATGAGAACAACAAGTATTCTTCAGAAAGTCTTTGGAGCTCAGGACGGAAAATAATTTCACCAGGTGAAATTCAGATAAGATATTATAGTAAACGGCTGTTTCATTGATGAAACAGCCGTTTATTTTTATGTATTATTTAAAAAGTATCATTTTTAAGTGATTGATTTTATTTCTTTTTGATACCTCATGCATAAAGCTCCAACTCCAATTCCCGAAAAAATGAGGCAGGAAATTCCTAAATTCTGTAGATACCCTATACTCACCAACCCTACTCCTATCAGTGTATAATAAATAAGACCAAACAAAGCCCCGGCACTTCCTGTCTCATCTTTATATCTGATTAACGCAGTGCTTAAAATGTTCGGAATCGTAATACTGAAGGCCGTTACAATAAAAAAGTAAGGAACCAGAAAGGCTATTCCGTAACGCAATAATATCCAGACAAAAAAAGAGGAAATAAAAGCTCCTAATACTCCTGTTTTTATTAAAATATTAGGGTCAGTATTTCTCAACAGTAAGAATCTATTGAGTTTTGCTCCTGCGAAAGTTCCTCCGGCCAGTACAATACTGCTGTATCCGAATGCATAAGAAGAATAATGATTTTCTTTAAATATAAATGGTGCCAATGAGTAGTAAGAAAACAGCAGCACATTGAAACTCATGATCAACAGACAGGATCTGATAATTTCACGATCCTTAGCCATACGTTTTAGTAAGTTCAGAATTGTATGGATATTCATTTCTTTTTCTGAATGATTGGTTTCAGAAATTCTTTTTACGGAAAGCATATAAAATACAACAGCCAGAAAACACAACACTATAAAAACGCCCTGATGTCCTGTAAAAGAAGCCAACACAGATCCTGCTGTCATCCCGATAACAGGACTAACAGATAAACCTATTCCTATCCAAGAAAATACCTTATTGATGCTACTTTTGTCATACATATCCCGTAAAATAGTTTGGGTAGCAATAGAGCCTACGGCAATTCCGAAAGCTGAAATCATTCTTGCTCCCAACAAGATGATAAAATAAGGAGCAAAAATAGCAGCAAAAGTTCCTATTCCGTAAGTAATAAGTCCATATTCTAAGGTTTTTTTTCTTCCGATTCTGTCACATTGTACTCCCCAAAACGCGACTCCTAAGGCAAAAGCTACAAAGTACAAGCTTATCGTCAATGTCGCGGAATCTTCCTTTACCCTGAACTGCTCCTGTACCATTGGCAGCACGGGACTATAGATTGTCTCTACAAACTGTGGAAGCATTACCAGCAAAGTCAATAACCAAAGAGGATTTGTCTTTTTCATTTTTTTCTGCAAAGTTTTGAAATTTCCGATGTATATTTATAATGATATAAAAACAAAAAACATTAAAAATAAGACATGGCTATATTGAAGCAAAACGAAGAATTTGACCCGGATTCTATTAAAGAAAAGGTAGTAGGAATTGCTTCAGATATGATCATGCATGACTCCGGATTCCATCATCATAACACAAAAGCACAGCTTCTTTATGCGCCATCAGGGTGTATGACAGTAACTACTGCTGACAGGCAATTTGTACTTCCTCCATTCAGAATGTTGTGGATCCCAGCTTCTGAAGTTCATAGAGTGAATTTCAGAAATATTGTTTCTTACCGATCTATTTATTTTGATGAAAGTATCTCTGGGAAATATGTACATTCTGGGCTTAAGGTTTTGAATGTAAACCCACTCTTAAAAGAGGTTATTGAAAGAATATGTTTCTGGGATTGGAATTTTCTCCGTAAGGATCAGGAGCATATTATCAATGTTCTTTGGGACGAGATCAATGCTGCCCCCGAAGAAAATCTATCACTTACGATGCCAAAAGATCAGCGTTTGAAAAGAGCTACAGAAAACTGGACAAAACGCATTTCGATGCCTCCTATGTTAAAAAAACTTGCAGAAGAAATCGGAGGGGTTGAAAAAACCATTACCCGTATTTTCAAGAGAGAGACAGGGCTTTCTTATCAGGAATGGAGGCAGCAGTGGCGGCTACAGAGATCAATAGAGCTTTTGGTGGACGGAAATTCAATAGGAGAAGTGTCTCATATTTTAGATTTTTCTTCGGATAGTGCGTTTATAGAGTTTTTTAAAAAACATACTGGGTCGACACCGTTGCAGTATCTTATGAAAAATGAGTGATGTTTTTTTAGGAATATGTTGTTTATTGGATGTTTTTATTTTTGACCACAGATGGTGCGGATTTGCACAGATGTTTGTGTTTCTTTGATGGTAAAAATTAGGATACTGATGTTATCTTATTATAATTATATCGGGATTCTGGATAGATGATAAGTTTATGTATAAAAAAAGAAGCTGTCTACGGATTGTAAACAGCCTCTTTTTGTATTTATTGTTGTCTGAATTATTTCTTCTTGTAAGCAGCGTCTTTGATTCTTGCTTTTTTACCTCTAAGGTCTCTGAAGTAGTAAATTCTAGCTCTTCTAACTCTACCTCTTCTGTCAACCTCGATTTTCTGAAGTGCAGGCATGTTGATAGGGAATACTCTTTCTACACCTACATCACCACTCATTTTTCTGATGGTAAAAGTTTTTGTAGATCCAGTTCCTCTCAATTGGATAACTGTTCCTTTGAAGAACTGAGTTCTAGTCTTTTGTCCTTCTTTAATTTCGTAATACACAGTAATTGTATCACCCGCTTTGAATTCAGGGAATTCTTTTTTAGCAATGTACTTGTCTTGTACGTACTTTAATAAATCCATTATTAATAAAATAAAATGTTAAAGCTAAGCAACTTACACGTTTTTCGTCAGAGGTTGAATAACAGGTTGCAAATGTACAAAATACTTTTTGAATATACCAAACAATTAATGTATTAAAAACTATAATTTTTCAATTCTGATTTTGCTAAAAACTTAACGGTTTCTTTAAGATTCCATCAGATAGAGTTTATATGGGTAACATACTTTTGCCCGAAATGTAAACCAGAATAATACTTTTTTAAAATCCCTGATTTACAATCCACACCTCTACACACTACTTAAAATATAAACTATTATGAAACATTATTTCTTCTTTTTTTGTTTCGCGGTCCAGATGGCTTTTGGGCAGGTTTTGTATCCTTATTTACAAAACCCTACCCCGAACTCTATGATCGTCAATTGGAAAACGTCTTCCGATAATGAAACAACGGTAATTTATGGAGATTCTCCAACCAACCTCAACGTAACAGTAACGGGTACCACCAATATCTTTTCAGATACGGGATACAATAATAACTACTATTACCACACTGCTAAAGTCACTAATTTACAGCCTAATACAAAATATTATTACAAAATAAAAACGGGAGCCAATGAATCTGCGGTTTACAACTTCAGAACGTTGCCGTTACCAGGCCAGTCCGTTACTGCCAATGGAAAGATCCGTTTCCTGATTATGGGAGATAACCAGATTAAAGCTGAACCTCGATATGACAGTCTTACGTTTAATGCTTTTAAGAAGCTGAAACAAAAGTTTGGCGCCACCTCAGATCCATCAGACAATATTGCGCTTACCTTCATGGTAGGAGATCAGGTAGATGTCGGGACTTTGGATCACTATGAGAATGTCCATTTTAAAAAGAATATCAAATTGTCTCCTTATCTGCCTATTCAGACAACAGTAGGAAATCATGAAATGTATGGAACAATGGGAATGAATTCTTACTATGCCCATTTTTATATTGATGAGATCAGTTATAAAGGCATAAGCTCAGGAAATGAAAATTATTATGCTCAGCAGGCTGGTAATGTATTATTCATCAGTTTAAGTTCAGAGCATACAGGCTCTGCACAGCAGACCTGGCTTCAGCAGGTTTTAACCGCGGCTAATAGTGATACTACTGTAGACTGGATCATCTCTTTAAGCCACAGACCTTACCAGGCAGAGCAATATGTAGGCGATATTTCTACATGGGTAAGAGAAAATGCAGTACCACTTTTGGTGACTTCAGATAAATACCTGATGCACGTGGGTGCCCATCATCATTTATACCACAGAGGACAGCTTAAAAATACACCGAATTATCAGATTATTTCAGGGGGAACTGCCTGGGATCAATATTGGGGAATGTCTAATGAAAAAGATTTTGATGATGTACAAAAAACCTTAACAGACTGGACGTACCAAATTGTGGAGGTAGATATCCCAACCGGAAAAGTAGATATTGAGTGCTACTCTATTGGCGGAGTTTATAATAAAAAAAACAATGTACTGGTAGATTCTTTCCACCGATATAAAAATCAGCCTAAACCGGCAAAGCCTTCTATTACCAATACATTCTCCGCTCCTATTACTTTACCTTTGACATTGGATGGAAGCACATTCTCTTCTTCCAACGGAGAGCTTCTAAATACAACCCAGTTTCTGATCAGTAAAGCATCCAATTTTTCTGTGATTGAAAAGGAGGTATACCGTGATTTTGAAAACTGGTTCGGTAAAGACGGAAATGGCACTCCCGATAAAACCAAAAATCTCAATGAAGGAGTCGATATTACCAAAGTTACTTTCGCTGCGAATTCTATCCCCAACGGAATTTATTATGTGAAGACCCGATACAGAGACAGAAATCTGGAATGGAGTGAATGGAGTGATGTAAAACAGTTTGAGATCACAGGAAGTGTAGTATCTAACCCTACTTTTACGCTGGACAAAACGGAGTATACTCAAAACGAGCCGATCACTGCAACGTTCACAGATGGTCCAGGAAATCAGCAGGACTGGGTAGGAATCTATAAAAAAGGACAGACTCCTGCTTCTACAACTTCTCAAGGATATATTTATACCAACGGACAAACGGCAGGAACAGTGACCTTTAATAATGGTATAGCCAATAAAGGACAGTATTTTGCAGCCTTTTTTGCCAACGCTGGATATACAGAAATTACGGCCAGAAAAAATTTCTATGTAGGACCTAAAGTTCAGCTTCAGACAACTGCCGATACGTATCCTGTAGGAGGAACGGTAGTCATTAATTTCACCAATGCTCCAAGTTTACAGAAAGACTGGATTGGAATTTATAAAATGGGACAAACTCCGGGAACTACCGCTTCTATCAAATGGAGCTATGTAACAACAGCATCGGGGACCCTTAATTTTACAGGGCTTCCAAAAGGATATTATTATGCTCAGTATTTGCTGGAAGACGGCTATAACGGAATTGGAGAAAAAGTATTCTTTAAAGTGGGTGACATCGTTACAGATTTATGGATCAACAAACCAGTGTATACTTTGGGCGAAAATATTACAGCCTCATGGACGGACTCTCCGGGAATCATTAAAGACTGGTTAGGAATTTACCCACAAAATATTCAGACACCGGACGATAATTTTGTTTCTTATACTTATTTCGACGGAGTCACTCAGGGAACAAAAACAATTCAGGGAACAGCAGTACCTACTACACCAGGAAATTATTATATGGTAATGTTTACCAATGATTCTTATACCGAAGTTTCCAACAGAGTACAGTTTCAGGTTACCTCTCCTACTTTGGGTGTTGAAGAAACAAAAAGTACAGAAAAAAATGTAGTGCTATATCCGAATCCTACAAAACCTGGGCAGCCCACTTTCATTAAAAGTGATTATCCGATTGAAAAAATCGAATTGGTTTCTGCTTCGGGAGAACTGCTTTATGTTTCTAAAAACATTAATAACCAACGTTTCTCTTTGGTGAATGAAAATCTTCCTAAAGGAGTTTACTTCGTAAAAGTACATGGCAGAAAGCTGTTTACTTTAAAGCTGATCATTCAGTAACGAGTAAATTAAATACGATTATCATAAATCAGGCTGTCATTTCTGACAGCCTGATTTTATTTTTTATTAGTCTAAACTATTATATAAATCTTCTTCAAGAATAATGGTCTGACTGGCATTCGAGAAGTAATCATCTCCTGTGCTGGCCAGAACTTTAGAATCCTGAACCAACTTTCCTTCTTCATTATAAATTTTCAATAGAATCCATTTTCCGCTGCGTTCCAGCTCTTTGACTCCGTTTACTGTTTTCAGCTTCACTTTACCGGATTGAAGACCGCCTGCTTTTACGGTAGCTTTGTTACTTGCTTTGCCTTTTATATACTGTACAATTTGGCCTGTAAAATTGGAATAGTCTCCATCTTCATTAGGAGATTGGGTAAAAGTATATAAAACAGCTCCTTTGTTGTTGTAAACTGTTCCTTCATAGCCATTTTGCTTTGCATTAAGCTTTTTTTCCGACTTCAGCTTCTTCTCTTCTGTATACGTCTTTGTATTCACTACAATTCCGTCTTTGTATTGGTCTTCATTAAGACCTTCATAAGCGATCCCATTATAAGGCATCCCTTCTTTATAGGTCAAAACCGATTTCAAATTTCCTTCAGAATAATATTTAACTTCTTGTGTAACATCATCTTTAAGAAACGTTTCGGTTGACAGTTTTCCGTTTTCATCAAAGACCTTATTAGCAGTAACTTTTCCATTCTGGTAAACATCTATCGTAGAAATTAGCTCGTCGCCATATGCAAACTGATAATCTTCTCCCTCCGTTGGCCTGTAAATATCACTCTCTTTATCATACTGATATACCAGATGGCCTATCTTTTTTCCTGATTGGTCGTAAGTGGTTTTATATCCGTCTTTTTTATTTCTTTTCTGTTCCTGTAAAAGCTTCCCGTTTTTTGAATAGATAACCCCTTCTTTGATGCTGCCGTCACTTTTATATTTCTCAATCTTGGCAATTCTCATAGGATTTGGGTGATAATCTACCTGCGTACTTTCTCCGGAACCTGAAGATGCACTTCCCAGATATTTCCCCTTATCTCCATAAAATTTTGTTTCATACTGCCCTGCTTTATTGGTAAGAGTTTCATGTCGGATACCTTTGATATCTTCATCATACACGGTAGATTTCACAGCTACGGAATTCTCGTAATCGCTGACACTGTTATAAAAATATTCGCTTTCAGGATCTTTGTAGGTAAAAGATTTTCCAGAGAAAGTTCCATCTGATTTATAGACAACATCTTCTACAAGCCTGCCTTTGGTATCATATGTTTGAGAAGGCCCTGACTGCTTCCCTTTAGAATAAGTGACAAAGCTCATTACTTTTCCATCAGGTGTATACCATACTACTTTTCCGTCAAAAACTTCGTTGTTGGGAGTTGTATCAGAAGCCAGACCTTCCATTTGAAGAGCTCCGTCTTTATAGAAATCCTTGATGAGTGTAAGTTTACCTTTAGGTGAGGTTTCACGGTAATATTCCATTTTATCCTGGGTTGTTTTTTCCCAGTTCTCGTCGAAATAAGTCTTCTCTTGTGAATATACGTTGATACTGATTACTAAAGCCAGTAATGCGGACGTAAATAATTTTTTCATGTTTTTTTATTGAGTTTATATATGATGTAAAATTTCAGGGTATTTGTTTTTATCTAAAGTGATTTTTCTTTTTTCCAATAAATCGGTCAACTCCAAAGGCTTTATAGCCATACAGGGAAAATAAGCCTAACAGCATAATATAAAGCACCTGAGGAAGGAAAAAGAAATAAGTAAGCCAGGTGAATCGGTCCATTGCTCTTGAAGGTGTTTTAGGATCTATAGGAATAAGTTCTATAGGAATAGAATGAATATCTTTTGAAAAAAGTGCTACTAACATGATAATAATAAGTGAAAGTGCACTGAACCTGGTGAATAAGCCGATGAGAAGGAATAAGCCCCATATCATTTCGTTGAAAGCAACAAAATTGGCCATAAGCTGAGGAGAAGAAAATCCCAGACTGCTTATAGTTTTAAGCATGTATCCTTGAAAGATAGGATCAAATAATTTGTTAAAGCCTGTAATGAAGAAAAACAAGCCTATGAATAGCCTGCAAATGACATAAAAAACATCAGCAGCATTATTAAAATTCTCTTTTTGTCTCATTGGTGTTTAAAATTTTAACTTGTCAAAAATACAGAAAAGTTAAGATATAGCCTAAATGTCGGATATATGAGAAAATTTATTAAATTTAGCCAACAGAAAAATCTAATATTTCATGATAGATAAAAGAGTAAAAAATGCAAAGGAAGCCATCGAAGGTATACAGGATGGAATGACGTTGATGTTGGGCGGGTTTGGACTTTGCGGAATCCCTGAAAACTCGATCAATGCTTTGGTAGAAAGCGATGTAAAAGATCTTACCTGTATTTCAAACAATGCTGGTGTAGATGATTTCGGATTGGGATTATTGCTTCACAAAAGACAAATCAAGAAAATGATCTCTTCTTATGTAGGAGAAAACGCAGAATTTGAAAGACAGATGCTGTCAGGTGAATTGGATGTAGAACTTACTCCACAGGGAACTTTAGCGGAAAAATGCAGAGCTGCTCAGGCAGGAATTCCAGCCTTTTACACTCCTGCAGGATACGGAACTGAAGTAGCCGAAGGAAAAGAAGTAAAAGAATTCAAAGGAAAACCTCATATCCTGGAACATGCTTATGATGCAGATTATTCTATCGTAAAAGCCTGGAAAGGAGACCACGCTGGAAACCTTATCTTCAAAGGATCTGCAAGAAACTTCAACCATCCGATGGCGGGTGCTGCAAAAATTACCATTGCTGAAGTAGAAGAACTGGTAGAACCGGGACAATTGGATCCGAACGAGATTCACATTCCGGGAATCATGATTCAGAGAATTTTCCAGGGAGAAAAATTCGAAAAGAGAATTGAACAGAGAACGGTAAGAAGTAAAGAATAAACGTTCTCTATAAAAATAAAAAGCGCTGAGATTATTCAGCGCTTTTTTTATTCTTGGATAGTTAGGGTTTTTCTTTCTCCGATCTGTTGTCTCCACATCGCGTAATAAAGCCCTTTCTCGGCTATCAGGTTAGCATGAGAGCCTGTTTCTACGACTTGTCCACGTTCCAGAACATAAATTTTGTCTGCATGCATAATAGTACTTAAACGGTGGGCAATAAGTACGGTAATCTGCTCTCTTTCTTTCGAAATGTCTTTGATTGTGGTGGTAATTTCCTCTTCGGTAATACTGTCCAGTGCAGAAGTAGCTTCATCAAAAATCAATAGATGAGGTTTTCTTAAAAGCGCTCTGGCAATAGCAATTCTCTGCTTTTCACCGCCACTCAGTTTCAGGCCGCCTTCACCAATAACAGTTTCTATTCCTTTTTCTGCTCTTTCCAATAAGGCTGTACAACTTGATTTCTGTAAAGCAAGGGCCAGTTCCTGTTCCGTGGCAGAAGGATTCACAAAAAGAAGGTTTTCTTTGATGGTTCCCGCAAACAACTGAGTATCCTGAGTTACAAAACCAATCTGATTTCTCAGCTCATCGAAGTCAAATTCTTTTCCATTCACTCCATTATAGAAAATATTCCCTTCCTGAGGTCTGTACAAACCTACAAGCAGTTTCACCAATGTACTTTTCCCGGAACCACTTGGCCCTACAAAAGCAATGGTTTCACCATTTTTGAGATCGAAGGAGATATTATTCAACGCTTTATATTGAGCGGACTGATGTTTAAAAGAAACGTGTTTGAACTCCAGTTCTTCAATGGCTCCGATCTGTTTAGGATGAAGAGGTTTTTCCTCCACTGCTTTATTCATCAGACGGTCAAAGTTTTGAAGAGACGCTTCTGCTTCACGGTAAGAGATAATAATATTACCGATTTCCTGCATGGGCCCAAAAATAAAGAACCCATAAAACATAAGCGAAAGGTATTGCCCCGGAGTCACAATGTTCTTAAAAATCAGGTACAATAGCGTAAGGGTAATCATCTGTTGAAGAAAATTAACCATTGTCCCCTGAATAAAGCTTAAAGAACGGATGCTCTTCACTTTTCTAAGTTCAAGTCCCAGAATTTTGTAGGTATTGTTGTTTAAACGGATTACTTCCTGATTGGTTAATCCTAAACTTTTAACAATTTCAATATTTCTCAAACTTTCGGTAGTACTTCCTGCTAAAGCGGTTGTTTCAGTAACGATGTTTTTCTGAATGCTTTTTATTCTTTTACTCAACAAATTGGTAACAAAGGCAATCAGGAAAATTCCGCAGATATAGACTGGCATTATTGACCAGTGTAAACGGATCGCATACACAGAAACGAAGATAATACTCACCAAAATTCCAAAGAAAATATTAATAAAATTACTGATGAATTTCACAGTATCTTCTCTTACTTTTGTTAAAATCGACAGGGTTTCTCCACTTCTCTGGTCTTCAAATTCCTGATAAGGCAGCGCCATAGAATGCTTCAGACCATCTGTAAATATTTTTGCTCCAAACTTTTGGGTAATGACGCTCACCACATAATCCTGAAAAGCTTTGGCAATTCTACTTACCATAGCCGTTCCGATAAGCAGTCCTAAAAAGTAAAAAGCACCATGATAGGCAGAACTTCCGTATAAATATTCATTCAGGTTTCTCGGCAGCAGTTTTTCTTTATCAAAAAAATTAGGATGGGTAACCAGCTGGTCGAGGATATTTCCTGTAATAGCCGGTGCAAATAAAGAGAAAACCTGGTTAATGGTAGCCAACAGTAAAGAAATGACTATCAGCCACTGATAAGGTTTAAGGTATCTAAAAAGTATTTTCATTCTAGTAAAAAATAATGGAACAAAATTACAGATATTATTTTAACTAACAGTGTTAATTATTGAACACAACAAAGCTCTTTTGTATTCTGATGAAAATAATTAAATTGCAGTCTAAGTTTTTATTATGCTTACAAAAGAACAAATTGCCAAAAGAATTTCAAAAGAACTGAAAGATCGTTATTATGTAAACCTGGGGATAGGAATTCCTACTTTGGTTGCCAACTATGTTCCGGAAGGGATCTCTGTAGAATTTCAGAGTGAAAACGGAGTTTTGGGGATGGGCCCCTTCCCTTTTGAAGGTGAAGAAGATGCTGATATCATCAATGCCGGAAAACAAACCATTACTATTTTAGAGGGAGGTTCGTTCTTCGATTCTGCTTTTAGTTTCGGAATGATCCGCGGTCAGAAGGTAGATCTTACTATTCTGGGTGCTATGGAAGTTTCAGAAAACGGAGATATTGCCAACTGGAAAATTCCGGGAAAAATGGTAAAAGGAATGGGTGGCGCTATGGACCTGGTAGCTTCTGCTGAAAATATTATTGTTGCGATGATGCACGTAAACAAAGCAGGAGAAAGCAAAATTCTTAAAAAATGTACACTTCCTCTGACAGGAGTAAACTGTGTGAAGAAAGTAGTTACAGAATTAGCTGTACTGGATGTTACCCCACAAGGTTTCAAACTGGTTGAAAGAGCTCCGGGTGTATCGGTTGAAGATATTATCAAGGCTACAGAAGCAGATCTGATCATTGAAGGTGAAATTCCTGAAATGCAATTCTAAAATATTATAAAGAAAGGTTGTTTCAGCAGTGAAACAACCTTTTTTATTACATTGAGATTTTCTTTATCTTTATTTATTTAATAAAATCATAAAGCGCACTGAAAAATTGAGGATAGACTTCAATATGAGGCAAATGCCCTACATTTTCAATTTCTACCAGTTTTGATCCTGTAATTTCGCGCTGGGTCTTTTTTCCCAATTCCTGATACTGCCCCATTTTCGGTTGAAGCTCTTTCGGCGCCCTATCTTTACCAATTGCCGTTCTGTCTCTCGTTCCAATGATGAGTAAGGTGGGTGCTTTTATATTTTTAAATTCATAACAAACCGGCTGATTGTAGATCATGTCGGAAGTAAGAGCAGCATCCCATGCCACTTGTGGGTAATCTTTATGGAGCGTCCAACCGGCAATTAGATCCAGCCAGGGCTGATATTCTTCTTTCCAATGATTATCGTAATAGAATTTCAGCTGGTAATTTTTATAGGTTTCCGCTGTATTTTTAAGCTCAGACTGATACGCCTGATCAATAGTCTGATATCCTGCAAAAGTCTTATAATCTTCCAACCCTATTGGGTTTTCCAGAATCAGTTTTTGAACTTTTTCCGGAAATAGCAGGGTAAATCTGGTTGCTACCATCCCTCCCATGGAATGTCCCAAAACAATTGCTTTATCTATTTGTAATTCATCCAAGACAGCTTTCGTATTTTCAGCAAGTTGAGAAAATGAAAATTGATAGCTATGAGGTTTTGAGGATTTTCCAAAGCCAATCTGATCCGGAATAACTACCCTAAATCCTTTATCTGACAAATCTTTAGCAGTTTTTTGCCAATATGCTCCATTAAAGTTTTTTCCATGGAGAAGCATTATGGTTTTTCCGTTTGGTTTTTGAGGCTTTACATCCATATAAGCCATTTTCAGATCATTATCCTGAGATTTTATATTAAGAAAATGAACTTCATAAGGATACTGATAATCAGACAACATTGCATCCAAAGGTTTTACCTGTGAAGACATATATGTAGATGCAGCAAGGGTAAAAACCGTTATGAGACTTCTGAAGTATTTCATGAAATTTTATTTTAGATTCTTAAAATTAAAAAAACCGCTCCAAAAGGAACGGCTTTCAATTGATATTTTTATTTAAATATTATTTTTTTACGATAATTCTGCTATTGTTGCTTCTTTTTCTTTTTTGGAAGGAAGATTCATTAGAACGATAGCAAAAAGGATGAGTACAATCCCTACCCATTGTATTAAAACTACTTTTTCACCTAATAAAACAAAGGCCATCGTTACGGAAACCGGAAGTTCTAAAGATGAAACAATACTTCCCAATCCTAATCCGGCATTCGGGAAACCGATATTAAATAAAACCGGCGGAATAATGGTTCCAAACAATGCCAGAACTGCTCCATACGTCCAGAATATTGAATAGTTGAACGAGTGAATATGCTCTGTATTTTCTGTAAAGTTTAAATAAAATGACTTCAAACCATCAAAATACATAGGTCCTATCTGAGCAAAGAATAAAAATGCAAAAATCACGATTGAACCTCCTACCAGCATAATAATACTCTTTCTGAAAACAGGGAGATGAGTAGCCAGCGTATTGGATGTAAACATTGTCAGTGTATATGAAGCAGCTGCCATCAATCCCCAAAATACACCATGCCAATCCAGTTCGATTTCCATATTAATAAGATTGGTTGCCAGAACGGTTCCCAACAATACGATCACTACAGAAATGACTTTTCTTACATTGGGCAGCTTTCTCGTGATAATACTTTCTACCACAACACTAAACCACACCGATTGCATCAGTAAAACAATAGCAATAGAAACATTGATATACTGGACCGCTATATAATAAAACAAACTGGTACCCCCTAATGAAGTTCCGGCTAAGATCAGCATTCTTACTTCTTTTGAGCTAGGTAAAGACAATTTTTGCTTTGCAGTTAACGTTTGAATAAAATTCAGGATCAAAAGTCCTGTGAGACCTAATACGAATTGAGAGGTAGTTACTTCCGAAGTGGTAAACCCATCATGGTAAGCCATTTTCACGAAAGTGGCCAACATACCATATATACTAGCTCCAATTCCTACAAATAAAACACCTTTTAGTATATTTTTCTTCTTCATAATTTTTTTAACAGCCTGCAAAGGTACAACATATAAATTAAATCGTTTCAAGGTATAATGGTAAATAAAATCGCCACAAGCTTTGCTTGTGGCGATTTTTAAAATAGATTATATAAATCCCTTATTTTTTTACAATTACTTTTGAAGCTGCTTCAAAACCAAGTCCTTTTATTTTTACCATATAGGTACCATTAACCAGATTGGTTGTAGAAACCGCTTTTTTAGCATCAGTAGAAATTTTATCTTCTGAAGAAATCAACTTTCCAGACATGTCATAAAGCTCTAGGCTTACTTTCCCAATAGTATTGTTTGGGAAACTGATGAAGAATTCATCTTTGGCAGGGTTTGGATAGATAGAGATTTTACTATCTTTAGCAGAACTTACTTCGTTGGTAGACAGTAAACATTCTGCCGGTACAGTAAAGTCCTGCACCTGATCGTTAATATTATTTTTAACTCCTGCTGAAGCGTTCACACCTAATCCTCTTTTTGCAAAGACATTCCAAATCATACATTTATCTACTCCTGCAGTTGTATTTAATTCCGCTGCTAATATGGCATCTCGTCCTTCGATGAAGCTAGGGTTACATACCTGAAGTTTCAATGCATTTGTAACAAGTTGCAATACTCTTGTGCTTCCATTGGTTGTATTTGCCAATACATCTGAAGAATATCCATATTTTTCAACATACTTCCAGTGAAGATCCCACAGCATCGTTGCCCAAACGAAACCTATAGAGTGTACATCGGTAACCAATGATCCATTGCTCATAAATTCCATTCCATTAGTGTTTCCGTACGTGAAGCCATTCACAGTAAAGTTCGGTGAATATTTTGCAGGTCTGATACCAGCACCACTAGTTGCCTGCCCTATTGCATAAGTACCAATACCTCTTGCTACTGAAGCGTCATCTCCTGGTTTGTTAGTCAGCATCAATGCAAAGAAATCTGACCATCCTTCTCCCATTTGCTCTTTACTTACATTGGTATTTAAACATGCTGCTCCCGTACCTGTAAGTCTATTTGAAATTCCGTGGCCGTATTCATGAGCTACGATACCGTTATCAAAACTTCCGTCCGGAGTCATATTGGCCTTCAGGGTAACATTTACGTTTGTACTTGCGGCAAGCTGAGTTTTTATATATTCTCCTTCCGTATTGGCTATAAGTACAGAAGGAATTGTAATGGTAGGATCTGATCCGGACATATTACTCAACGTCGAACCATTTACTGAGTTGTTATAAACAATTGCGGCTATAGCTCCTGCATCCTGAAGATTTTTTACTTTAACAGTAAAAGAACATGTTCCTCTTTCAACCAAACCTATTTTTTCTGTTAGAGAATTTGCTGGTAAAGCTGTACATCCATCCAGGACTGTAGAAAGTTTTACATCTCCTGTTATCCCATTTAAAGGCAATGAGTTTCCGAACAATGCAACACCAGCTCCTGGTGTACGAGAAACCGCTGCTGTGGGTGCATTATAATAAAATACACGGCCTACAGGAGACCAAAGATACATTTGCATCTTACCGTTATAACCATCCTGTGGTGAAGAGAAGTTCGCATTGTTTGATCCGCTTCCGTCCTGTGCCTCAGCATATACAGAATCGTCATCAACACCTCCTTTTCCAAAATTGTTTTGCTGGAAGTTTCTTGCCGTCTCTGTAAATCCAAATTGATAGAAAATGTCATGCATTTTATTGTTCATATAGAACAAGTTTGTAATCGCTGCATTTCTATTATTAAGAGGTGTCTCGTTAATATTGAACGGGAAGTCGAAATTTCTTGCTGCCCCACCATCTGCTGGTGCCCCGGTAAGATAAGACGGAGGAGTAAGAGCTGTTCCTGCAGCATCTTCATACGCGAATACGTTGTTTCCTCTAGTAATAGTATAGTGATCTATTCCATCAGAATGCCATCCTTCCGGAGAAGCATTTAACAACCAAGGATTGGTAACAAGTGATCTGGATCCGAAAGTCGCGGCTTCAATTGGTAAAGGAAATACATTATAGGTTGCATTATCCGGCGAGAACATAGCTGCATTATTCTGCACTATTCTGTTCTGAGGGCCAATAAGCGTATTTTCGAAATGATCAGAGTGGTTATGTGTAGCATCTGAAGAATATGCATCATCATGGAAGTTACATGATAATGTCAGATTATTTTTGGATAGGATATTTCCATTATTGGCATCCACCAAGATATTCCAATAATTTGGAGATTTTGGTTCTTCCAAAGTGTATTCGTAGGCAAGACGAAGGTTTCCACCTTCATCGCTTGTATAGACTAATCTTTGGTTGGCTGAAGTAGATCTCTGTTTAGTTTTTTCAAGATATCCAAGAATGGTAAAATTTGCAATATCAGAATTTTTCAGTTCTTCGGCAATCTTCTTTAAAGCCGTTGACTTAGTGATTACAGCAGTACCTGGAGTAGAGCTTGTATAATTTTTCACAAAATTATCTGTATAGTAAACAATCTTGTTGTCTTTAATAAGTGCTGTACCAACAGAATTGTATACCGGTAAGCCATTAAACGTTTGTAAAAATTTCACAACGTTACCATTCAGTGATTTTGAAGGATCTACATTATCTATGATGATATTATTAAGATCGGACTTCTTATATTCTCTTATTTTATTTTGAGAAATATAATCTTTAATCAGCTTTTCATTATCTTGTCCAAACAATACAGTTGGAAAAGCAGAAAAAACCGCAAACAAAAGAGGTAGAGTTCTATTTTTCATATCCATTATTAAAGTCGCTAATCTACAAATATTTCACAATATACAACCCATTACAATTCAATAAAATTCAAAAATAAACAAATACAAATGTAAAATAACTCCAATTTTACAGTTACATATTTCTCAACCTAGAGAACTCGTAATTCATTTTACACGGTTAATCCTACTCTTAACAATCGTTAACATTATTTTAATTTCTTTTTATTTGAAAAAAATACTCATAAAAAAACTGCCCAAAAGAGCAGTTCGACATTTTACTTATTTTTTAATAATTTTCTCTGAATACTTTTCATTTTTATCTGTAATGAAGTAAACAATATACACTCCTTCTTTTCGGGAACTTATATTGATGTCCAATTCTTTTTCTTTGTTTACCGCTTTCGTATACATTACATTTCCTGTCACATCTCTGATCTCTAATTTTCCTGTTTCAATATCTTTGCTCAGAATAACCTTAAAGATTCCGTTATTAGGATTAGGTGTCACGGTAAACATTTTTTCTTTCAAAGTTGGTTTCGCAGCTCTTAAATGCGGACATTTCATTGTAATATCATAATCAAAGAACGGATAGTTGTTCCAACTATAGGCAATCTCATACTGTCCATTATAAAGGTAAACCATAGAGAGTTTAAACTTCTGTTCTCCTGTTGCACCTCCATTCACTGCTCCGTCAAAATCCGAAGGCTGAGGATAATAAGACACAAAGTTTCCAGGACCAAATGATGGAGTGAACGGTATAGGAAATACGGTTCCATTCTGTAAACCTATCAGTTCTAGCTTGAAATGTACTAAGGTAGCTCCGGGTGGAAGATAATAATATCCTCCAATACCTGACGTCTGCCCTATACACTCTCCCGGTTCATATCTGAAGTTCAACGTTCCCATTCCATTGGAACTGCATATATTCCCTGCAAGGTTTTGCCAGTAATCCATTTCTGGCTGCCCTACACTGAATCCGTTAGGTCTGCTATAATATAATCTTGGTAGTGTACCGAAATCAGGGTCTAAAGTATTAGGCTCCAACCCTCCTGTATATGAACCTCCTGCACTTGCAATAGAAGCAGCTGCTCCTACCGCCAGATTATTTGTATTGGTATGAATCATTGTAAATTGCGCTCCCATTTCTTTAAACTTTACAGCAGTTTCAAAAGCAATAGGATTACTATAGCCTGTATTGTTATAATTTACCAGATAAGACCCGTTAGCTCCCCCTGAGTTTCTTTCAGCATCTGTAAACACCACAAACTTTAAAGGCTGCATATTCCCCAAAGAGGTTTGAGGGCTTACAATATCAGTACCTCCTGTTCCATTTAAAGCGTTCGCAACTAAATTAAGAGATTCATTAAAAAGATCCCCAAAATCAAGGCGTCTTTCAAAATTTTGAGCTGTAAATCCGTCATTGGTAAAATCAGATTCAATATAAATTAAAGCTTTACCCTGCCCACTGGTATCACCATATATTCCGGTTCCGTATTGTACAACGGCAACTCTGTTTTTTGTATTACATGCTAAAAGCTGCTCCATCAATTTAATAGCTCCTCTTTTCATATTAGCATATTCAGCAGTGGTGATGGAGTTTCCATTATCCAGCATAATAATGTAGTCGTTCCCTTGCGCTTTAAGACCGCTCCATGACATCATGAATGCCAAAAGGAAAAATAAAAATGTTTTTTTCATAGTTACTATTTTAAATTCAGTCGCCTAAAAATAACATTTTTTCTTAATCAAGTGAAATATTTTAATAAAATTAAAAATAACACATAAATATTTTAATTATAAATAAGAATTCAAGATAAAAAATATACCCTTTGAAAATTCAAAAGGTATATGATGATTCATTAATTTCTGTCAGACTATTCTGTAAAATCGCTTTTAACACATTCAATTCCAGTATCAATTCTTTTATAGATTAATTAAACGAATTCCTGAATTCTAAGGGAGTCATTCCTGTTTTCAATTTAAATAGTCTACTGAAATACTGCGGATATTCAAATCCAAGATTGTAAGCAATTTCGCTTACTGAAGCCTCAGATGTTAATAAATTTTCTTTGGCATATTCAATCAATTGATACTGTATCAGTTCTTTGGCATTTTTACCTGTTTCTCTTTTTATCAGATCACTAAAATATTTGGCAGAGAGAAACACTTTACCTGCAAAATACTGAACAGATGGAAGCCCTTCAGTTTTTAATTTACCACTATTGAAGTAGTCTTTCAGCAATCTTTCAAATTTTGCAACGATATCAGTATTTGATGATTTCCGTGTGATAAACTGTCTGTCATAGAATCTTGTACAGTAATTTAACAAAACTTCTATCAAAGAAACAAGTATGGCCTGGCTATGCAAATCTATATTCGTATGAAGCTCTTTTTCAATATTTGAGAGACATTCTGAAAGGATTTCTTTTTCAGAGCCGGACAGATGAAGTGCTTCATTGGCCTGATATTCAAAAAATGAATAGGAGGAAATTTTTCTTGATAAAGAATAACCATTAAATAAATCAGGATGAATAAACAGTCCCCATCCTGACATATTTTCTGTCTCCTCCTCTTCCTGTTCCATTTCAAGGACTTGATTGGGAGCCAGACATATTAGACTTCCATCTTGAAAATCAACTATTTTTCTTCCATATTTCAAATTGTTTTTATTGATATCTTTAAATATCAGGCAATAGAAACTTGCGGAAACCCTGGTATAATCTTCAATAAAATTCTTAACCCAACGAAAATCTATAACCGCCACCAAAGGATGGAAAACCTGGGACGACTTCAATCCGAAAAATGAATATATATCCGTAACCGATGTTAAATTTACTACAGAACTCATTGTAAAAAGAATATTATGAATAGATTATTATGTTTATTATAGTCCGAATTGTTTTTTGATTTCTTTTATAAACGCATCATCTCCTAAAGCTTGTCGGTTTTCTATAATCATCTTTGCATCTTCCCCTGCTATATACCGAAGTTTATCTGTTCCATCGGTAGCTGCTTCATAAATAACGTCCGCTACCATCGTTGCCTCTGAGGCATTTTCAAACATTACTTTTACATTGCCCATCAATTTATTTACCAGATCCTGATATTCAATGATGGTTTCATCGTTTTGCAAATCCAAAGATCTGCCTGCAAATTCGGTTGCAATGGTTCCGGGTTCAATAATCTTCATTTTACCACCGAATTGTTCCAGCTCAAAGTTTAATGCTTCCGATATCCCTTCTACTGCAAATTTAGAACCATGATATAATGCTCCAAAAGGCAATGTCATTTTTCCTGCCATGGATGAGATATTGATGATCATCCCATTTTTATTTTTTCTAAAGTGGGGAATTAAAGCTTTGCTTACCTCTAATAAACCGATCACATTGGTGTTGAACTGTCGAACAACCTGCTCTTTAGAAAATGCTTCTAACGGACCATAAGCTCCATATCCTGCGTTATTCAACAAAACATCAACATTACCAAATTCTGCAATACCTATACGTATGGCATCACTAATAGATTGATCATCTGTAACATCCAACTTTGTCACCAAAACACGTTCAAGGTTTTTAAGTTCAGTTTCAGCTTCCGGATTTCTCATGGTTGCAATGACATTCCAGTTTTTACTTTGAAATAGTTTGGCGGTTGCTTTTCCTATGCCTGAACTGGCACCTGTAATTAAGATTGTATTTCTCATTTTTATTTAAATTAATGAGGCAAAGTTCTTCATTTATAAGGCGTCAGAAAGTATACATTTAGTATGAATTTGTATACAAATTCCGGTTTATGAAAGCAGATGTAAGGTACAAAAACAGACCTGAATATTTTTACTTGTGGTAAAATACCATGAAGTGAACATAAAAAAAGCCGCTCATTTGAGCGGCTTAGTATTGATAAAATGATCCAAGGATTATTTACCTTCTTCCATTTTTCTTTTTAATTCTGCTAATGCATCGATATCTCCAAGAGTAGATCTTTCTTCGTTGTTAGAAGAAGAAGAAACGTTTCTAGAAGAAGATTCTTTTACGTTTTTCTTTTCTTCGTCTCTGAAGATCCCTGTGTGAGAAACTACAACTCTCTTGAATTCTTTGTTGAATTCAATTACTTTGAATTGAGCATCTTCACCTTTCTTGATTTTAGATCCATCTTCTTTCTCTAATAATCTTGAAGGGCAGAAAGCTTCAACCTCAGCATCTTCGAATTGTACAGAAGCTCCTTTATCGTGAACTTCTACAGCTTTACCAGCGTGGATAGTTCCTTCAGCATATTTAGTTTCGAATTTATCCCATGGGTTTTCAGTCAATTGCTTGTGACCTAGAGATAGTCTTCTAGCTTGGATATCTAGCTCAAGAACTACAACGTCTAATTTATCACCTACTGCACAGAACTCAGATGGGTGCTTGATTTTCTTAGTCCAAGAAAGATCAGAGATGTAGATTAATCCGTCGATACCTTCTTCTAACTCTACGAATACACCAAAGTTAGTGAAGTTTCTTACAGTTCCTACATGCTGAGATCCTACTGGATACTTAGCTTCGATGTTTTCCCATGGATCTTTAGATAATTGCTTGATACCAAGAGAAATTTTTCTTTCTTCTCTGTCTAAAGTTAATACTTCAGCTTCTACTTCATCACCTACTTTTACGAAATCTCCAGCAGATCTTAAGTGAGTAGACCAAGACATTTCAGAAACGTGGATTAATCCTTCAACACCTGGAGCGATTTCTACGAATGCACCATAGTCAGCAAGAACTACTACTTTTCCTTTTACTTTGTCTCCTACTTTTAAGTCAGCAGAAAGAGCATCCCAAGGATGAGCTTCTAATTGCTTCATACCTAATTGGATTCTTGTTTTCTCATCATCGAAATCAAGGATTACAACTTTTACAGTTTGTCCGTCCTCAAGGATTTCAGATGGGTGGTTCACTCTAGACCAAGAAAGGTCTGTAATGTGGATCAATCCATCTACACCTCCTAAGTCAATGAATACACCGTAAGAAGTGATGTTCTTAACAGTTCCTTCAAGAACCTGACCTTTTTCAAGTTGAGCGATGATTTCTTTTTTCTGACCTTCGATATCTGCTTCGATCAATGCTTTGTGAGATACAACTACGTTTTTGAACTCAGGGTTGATTTTCACAACTTTGAACTCCATAGTCTTTCCTACGAACTGATCGTAATCTTTAATTGGCTTAACGTCAATTTGAGAACCTGGTAAGAATGCTTCGATTCCGTGAACGTCAACGATCATACCACCTTTAGTTCTAGATTTAACAAAACCGTTAACGATTTCTCCAGTTTCGTGAAGTTCGTTTACTTTATCCCAAGCTTTAAGCGTTCTTGCTTTTCTGTGAGATAACTGTAATTGTCCAGTTTTGTCTTCTCTCTTGTCAACCATTACTTCTACCTCATCACCTACTTTTAGGCCTTGGTTGTAACGGAATTCGTTTAGAGAGATAACACCTTCAGATTTGAAGTTGATGTCTACGATAGCTTCTTTGTCAGTTAATCTTACAACTTTACCAACTAAAACGTCGTTATCGTCTAGGTTGTTTAAAGATCCGTTGTAGATTTCTTCTAAATCGCTTTTTTCTTTTCTCGCATCTGCATCAAGACCTGATTCGAAAGAATCCCAATCAAATTGTTCTGGTGCTACGTTTTGGTTTAATAAAACCTCTGCTGAATTTGTCTCTTTTGACATTTTCTAATAAAAATTTGTATTCCTTCTTTTTTAACGGTTTGAATAAATGCGGATTAAAAAATACGGAAGTAATTAATTGTAAGTAATTTACTCTTCAAACCTTTTCGCCACAAAAGTGGGTGCAAAGATATGAATTTTATTTAAAACAAACAATAGATCTTCTTGGATAAATTTCATCTCCAAACAACTGATTATCAATCTTAAAATTAAGATTAAAAAGAGGTAAGAATTTAAAAATTGAAAGACACGGAAATGAGATCACATCAGTCTGCAAAAGTTTTTTCAAGGGCTTCTTCAAACTCTTTTTCAGTTTCATGGTTATAGAATGGTACTGCAGTGATTAAATAATGGTCGGTATGAATGGTAATGGTTTTCTTTTCATCACCTAAGTTTCGTAAAAAATCATCTTTCCATTTATCATAATCAAGCAGGTGGGTTCCTTTTGGCTCTATGAAAACCTGATAAGTAAGTTCTTTATCTTTCTTCTGGCTGCAAAACAGGATAAAATCCGGTTCAAAAGCACGGCCCAGTTTATCAAAGATCTTCACTTCTCTTTCATTACGAATCAGATGAATTTCCTGAAATTTCTGCTTCAGTGCTTTAAATCGTCTGGAAAACAATTCTACAAATCTTTTTTCTTCATTAGTTCCATAGTTGGCATTATAAACGTACCAAGGTTCTTCCGAAACCAACTTCTCCTGTCCTTTTGCTCTTTCACTGTTTTTTTTAACCCTGATTTCTTTATCTCTGAAAACCTTGTGAATAGGTTCTGCCTGGAAAGAGGAACCTTCGTAATCCGGAACATTATGTTTAATACTAACTTCTATGTTTTGGAGCAACGCATTCAGTGCCTGGAGATAGTCAAAATGTGAAATAATCTGAAGACGCTCTTGAGTTCCGTAGAATATGATTTCTATTCCGCCCAAATATTTCTCATCCTCTATAAAATCCCAGATAGATGCTATATTGGGAAAATATCGCGAAAGGTTATTAAAATAATAAAAAGGATTCCGGCTTACAGCGTATCTGATAACGTGTTTCTGAATCTGCTTGATTTTGATCCCCACAGATTTTCTGCCTTCATCGGCTAGATCATAGTTTTCTGCTTCGGAAAAAATATGGGAAGTCCTTCCGTTTCCCGAAGAAAGCTGATAACTGAACTTAGGCTTCATAATTCCTAAATCTTCAAAAGATTTTACCCGGGCAAAACTTTTAGATATTTTCTTGTTAGAAAAAACAACTCCATTCTTGTAAAGGTTTGTGCTTTTAAAGGTCGTTTTTAGTTTTAATTGCTTCGTTTCAAGATCGGCGTCATCTTCATATATTCCGGAGTCTGCCAATGCTTTTTTAAGTTCTGAGATATAGCGGCTATCTTCTTTGGTATGATAATACAATTCTTCTAAAATTTTCAGATCATTGGAAATGTCATTATCATATTTCCTTATAAATTTATCTTCATCTTCTTTTACGGTAAAAGGATAATATCTCGCTCCGCGGCCAATTAACTGGGCTTCGGAAAGCGTTGTTTTTCCAGGTTTGTTATCTTTTCCATCGCGATCTTCATACAGTCTTACAATGTCAAAAAGATTTAAAACATCCCAACCTTCATTGAGTTTCTGAACCGCAAATATGGCGCGGATCGGGTTATTTTCATCTTCTAATGTATTAAGCAATACCTGATTTTTTTCCGCTTCCATATCATTATTGGCACTTAAACAATTTTCTTCCTTGAAATTGGCCTGTATTCGTTTTACAATATCATCATTTGAAATATTCTTACTTTCAAAAAATCCAAAAGCTTTTTGAATAACAGAAACGGCAGAGGTTTTTCTTATCTTTTCTACCATTGTTTCAGAAAATTCGTCTATCAGTTTATGGAAGTTTTCTTTATTCTGCTCAGATTCTTTGATGGTTTTCTTCGCTTTGAAAAGAATAACAGGTTTCAGATTCACATGGTGAACGGCGGCTAATTCCTGACGGTATAAATTAAGAATCAATGCCTGAATTATCCTTTCTCTTTCATCATACATGGAACGGACAAGATTGATTTCCTTGGAAAATTTATCCATTCTGAACTGGGCCAAATCATATTTATAAATCACTTTGTCTTTGTACTTCTCTGTAATTTCCCGACTTTCATAATCCAAAGTGGCAGTGAATTCCAGCAGGATATTTTCGTAATTCTGATGAAGAATCTCCAAAACAGTTTCCTCCCAGCTTCCAAAGAGATTTCCGCTTTTTGTGCCGCTATTCAGGTGATGCGCTTCATCGGCAATCAGAACTATGTTTTTGTCCTGAAAGTCCTCATAGGTAATGCTGTTTTCTTTAGTATTGTTTAAATCAATATGAAGCTGCTGGATCGTAGTAAATTTGATATTGATATTTTCATGATCGGCTTCATCAAAGTTATCAATCTCTTTCAAAAAAACTTCTTTACCATTGATAACAATCTTTGTATTAAACAAATATTTGGAGGTATGAACATTAAGAAAGTTATCTTTCGTCTTTTGAATAATATTATTACTGTTAACAAAAAACAGAAAGTTACGATATCCTTTTTCATACAAATGAAGCATTAACCCGCCCATTACCATTGTTTTCCCACTTCCTGTTGCCATATTATAAAGAAGATGCAAAGGTTTTTTAGGTTTACCGTCAAAATCTTCCCGTTCTGTATATAAATAACGTTTGAATGCTTCTTCCTGATAAGGACGAATGCCAAATTTCAGATTGTCGGTGATGCCATTCGGTAAAGTAACTTCCGCTAAAGCCTTACGTGCAAACGGATTATTGAAAATTTCGTGTAAAAATGCCATTGGGTTAGTTTTTAAGTTGATAAAATTCTCTCGTTACTTTTTCTTCTTCAGCTGTACATTCAAAATTTTTGTCATTCAACGAAGAAAGGTTAACGTATAGCTGATTCTTATCCAACAGCTCACAAAGATGTTGTTTTTGTTCCTGTAGGCTTAACATTTTAAAATCTTCAATGTGCTGCTCCTGCTTTTGAATATCAACATTATAATTCAGGAAAGATTTGGCTTTCATCTCTTCCCAAATCTGAAGAAGAGCTTTCTCATCTTTTGCGTTTTCTATTTTTTCTATGAAAGTTTGATTGTATTTTTTGAGTTCGAGGTAGGTAAAGGAGCCGCCGCCTTGCCAGTTGAGAGATTTTGAGATACCGCCTTGTTCTCCATCAATCACTTTTTTCAAGCGCTCTACAGCAACAGTTTCTATATAATCCATTTGCTCTATTCCGATATACTGACGATTCATTTTGTGAGCTGTCGAAGCTGTGGTTCCGCTGCCGAGATGGTAATCGAGAATGATATCAGTTTCCAATGTGGATATTTCAATTAATTTTGCTATTAATTGTTCTGGCTTAGGGTAAGCAAATACTTTAGTTTTAAAAATATCTTGAAGATTTTTCGTTCCTTGTCCAGAGAATGATTCGCTGATCCATGAATTAAAAACTATTTGCTTTGTTCCATCTTTTTCATATATTTTTTCATACAATTCTTTTCTACCATCTTTTTCCATTAATATTACTTCATTAGCCTCAATTGACTTTTGAAGTTTGGCTTCGCTCCACCTCCAACAACCTTCAGTCCCGTCAGGAAGAATAGGAAAAATAGTTTCATTATTAAATTCTATTCCATAGTATAAATTTGGTCTATCAATTCTCCTACTATTACTTCCCCATTTTCTGATTAATTGAATTTTATATTTTCCTTTTTCATCCTTTAATGAATAACTAGAGAGATCTTCAACCGTAGTCTTAAAAATCTCTAATTCAGAAATATTTCTCGAGAAACAAATAATTGTCTCATGAATCTGAGCGATAAATTTACTATCCTGTCTTCCTCCTCTACCTTTCCAAACAATATTGCTTACAAAATTTTCTCTTATAAAAATTTCGTCCATTAATATTTTTAGATATGCTTGTTCGTTATCATCGCATTGCACAAAAATCAATCCGTCACTTCTTAATAAATCTCTTGCGATAGTTAATCTATTCTTCATAAAACTCAACCAAGTAGAATGATTAAAACTATCATTATATTTAAATCCGTCATTTCCCGTATTATAAGGCGGATCTATATAAATCAGTTTCACTTTCCCTGCAAATTCTTTTTTCAGAGAATGCAATGCCAGAAGATTATTGCCTTTAATAATCAGATTATCAGTAATGGTTCCGTTTTCGTTTCTGTTAAATTGATCAAAAGCGTGCTCTCCATCTTTGTCAAATCGTTTAGCATTCGTCAGGACTTTTGGATCAAGAAGTTCCGTAATTTCATCCTGCGCCAATGTTTCATTAAAGAAAATCTCTTCTCTTTTATCTTCTTCACGGCTTTGACCGCCTTCCAAAACACAATCTTTAAATGGCCACACCAACGATACTTCATTGCGCTGTTTCAGGTTTTTGCCATCAATCGTTAGACCAACTTTATTTTTAAACTGAGTATAACTGTCGTTCAGATAATTTTTCTGTTCAAGAAACTGAATGAAAAGATTTTGCTTAAAGACCAAAACATCTTTTACGGTCATGAAAAATTTTTCTTTCAGATCCGGATCTTCCAATAATAATCCGATGAGTTCTTCATCCAGGTTTTGTGCTTTATTCAGGACAACCCATTTTTTCACCTCTCCATTATCGGAAACATAATTCGGTTCTTTTTTAATTTGGCTTTCAAGAGTTTGATAAAGTTTCATGGTAATATGTTTTTATTGCCTCAAATTTATTGTCCTTGAGGTCTATCCAGTTACGGTTTCCCATAATTCAAGTGAGGCATGAGATTCTCAAACGGAACAATCAGAACCCTCCCCCCTCACAACACCTACTCTAAAACCCTCCAATTCTAAAACACGCCACCCATCTAAAATCATTACCTTTGCACCATGGAATTAGAATCAATCTATCAAAAGCTGCAGATTCAGGATATGAATCAGATGCAGAAATCTACTTATAAAGCGACAGAAAACAGTCAGGATGTTGTTTTACTTTCCCCTACAGGTTCAGGAAAAACGCTTGCCTTTTTATTTCCGGTTCTTAGGAATCTTAAAAAGAATGTGCAGGGAGTTCAGGCCTTGATATTGGTTCCCGCACGTGAACTGGCTTTACAGATTGAGCAGGTTTTTAAAGCAATGGGAACAGATTTTAAAGTATCTGTATGCTATGGTGGGCATGATAAAAAGATTGAAGTCAATAATTTAATTGAAGCTCCGGCAGTTTTAATCGGGACACCGGGAAGAGTAACTTATCATGTGAGAAATAATAATTTTGATCCTAAAACAATCAAAACATTGGTTCTTGATGAATTTGATAAGGCTCTGGAACTAGGTTTCCATGATGATATGGAGTTTATTTCTAATTCTTTAAAAGGACTTTCCCAAAGAATTTTAACTTCTGCAACAGCAATGGATGAAGTTCCCGCTTTTACAGGATTAAAGGATGAGAAAGTGATCAGTTTTCTGAAAGAAAATGATGTAAAACCAGATCTCCAATTGAGAAAGGTAATGACTATTTCTGAAGAAAAGCTGGACACACTCTTCAATCTCATTTGTAAAATTGGAAACAAAAGAACACTTATCTTCTGTAATCACCGTGATGCTGTAGACCGTATATCTGAGCTTCTTCATCAGATGGGAATCGATAGAGAAACTTTTCATGGCGGCATGGAGCAGGACGAAAGAGAACGTGCTTTGCTGAAGTTCAGAAATGATTCTGCGAGAATCCTTATCACCACAGATTTAGCTGCGCGAGGACTTGATATTCCTGAAGTGGAATCTATTGTTCATTATCAATTGCCTCCTAAAGAAGACGCATTTATCCACAGAAACGGACGTACTGCCAGAATGAACGCCAAAGGTTTTGTATACCTTATCATGACTGAAGATGAAAACTTTCCGTTTATTAAACATAATACTCCCGAAGAAAGTGTTGCAGGGTTTACCAAAGTTCCTCAAAAAACACCATTCCAGACGATCTATATCAGTGCCGGAAAAAAGGATAAGGTGAATAAAGTAGATATCGTAGGATATCTGCTTAAAAAAGGAGAATTACAGAAAGAAGATGTTGGTGTTATTGAAGTAAAAGATACCACCTCTTATGTTGCTGTTTCCCGAAACAAAGTAAATACTCTGTTGAGAAAGCTGCAAAATGAAAAACTTAAAGGTAAAAAGGTGAAAATGGAGATTGCTTATTAAGATAACAAGCCTAATAATTATTATATTGCCCCGAATAAACGAACCAATTGATTTGTTTATTCGGGGCAAAAATTTTACTTTATTCCTCTTACTCTCGTTGGAAATGTGTATACTGACTTTGATGCAGTAATAAAGAGTATATCATTATTTTTTCCGCCAAAGGTAACATTGGATGTCCATTTTTCAGGAATAGCAATATGATAAATTTTCTTTCCGGATCGATTGAAAACGTGTACTCCGTCTCCGGTTAAATAAAGATTTCCATGTTTATCCAATTCCATTCCGTCAGATCCCATTTCGCAGAACAGTTTTTTCTCAGAAAGCTTGCCTTCACCCAAAATATCATAAACGTAAGTTTTTCCAGCATCAATGTCCGATACATAGAGCTTTTTCAGCTTTTCACTTCCTGCAATTCCGTTGGGCTGGGTAAAAGTTTCCAATTTGGATATTCTCCCTTCTTTACTTCTGTAATAAAGGCTTTTGTTGGGTATTTCCTGTTTGAAATTCACCCAATAATCTCTTTCGTAAAGAGGATCTGTAAAGTACATTCCTCCCAACCCGTCGTTCCAAACATCATTAGGACCGTTGAGTCTTTTTCCTTCAAATCCTTTGAATAAAACCTCTACTTTTTTATCTTTTGAAATTTTCCACATTTCTCCCTGATCATCAGAACAGGTAATCAGATAATCGTCTTTATCAAAGTGAGTTCCGTTGGCTCTTCCTGTTTTATTCAAAAACTCGATAATACGGTTGGTTTTCCAGTCCCAGTAATAAATTTTATCATTAGGCTGATCTGTAAAATAAACATTTCCTTCTTTATCTGCAGAGGGCCCCTCTGTAAAACTAAACTGGTCCGAAACCTTCTCCGGCTTTACACCTTCATAAAACATTTTACTACTATTTACTGATTGACAGTTTACTAATGCTAAAACCAAACCAATCATTCCTATTTTCCAGATATTCTTCATGCCATACTTTTAAAGACTGCAATTTACAATATGCTTCATCGGATTCAAAATATTTTCTCATTTTGATACATTATAATTCATACAAACAAAATGTCCGAATTGTACTATTTTGGAAGTAGATCATATTAGGAGCCGGGCAATATATTACGGAGCTTTGCAGTAACGGAATCAACAGATTTTTTTCCGTCAAACAAAGGCTGAAAAATAAAACTGATCCGGATAAGAAATATTACTAAAATACTTTTATAGTCTATTATAATGAGTGCAGAGTCCAACAATATCAAATCTTTAGAAATTGAAAATGAAGATTTCAGAAATTCAGTAGGAACCATGGATGAAACGGGAAAAAGAAAATGGATTTTCCCAAGAAAGCCTAAAGGAAAATATACCAATTATAGGAATTATACCAGCTATTTTCTTCTTGCCTTATTTTTCGGATTGCCTTTCGTCACGATCAACAATAATCCTTTTTTACTGATTAATGTGATCGACAGGAAATTCTTTATTCTCGGTCAGCCTTTTTACCTTCAGGATTTCTTTATTTTAGCATTAGGTGCTGTTACTTCCGTGATATTTGTAATGCTTTTCACTGTAGTATTCGGAAGAATATTCTGTGGCTGGCTTTGCCCGCAAACGCTTTTTATGGAGATGGTTTTCCGTAAAATCGAATATTGGATTGAAGGTGACAGAAATAAGCAGATGAAGCTGGACAGACAGGAATGGGATGCTGAGAAAATCAGAAAAAGAGTAACAAAATGGTCTGTTTTCCTATTTATTTCATTGGTTATTTCTCACTTCATGTTCATGTACATTGTTGGATATAAGGAGGTTTTCCGAATTATGAGCGAAGGACCGGCAGAACATTCCCTGAAATTTATCACCATGATCTTTTTCACGATGACCTTCTATTTCGTTTTTGCATGGCTTCGTGAGCAGGTGTGTACCTTGGTCTGTCCTTACGGAAGATTACAGGGAGTACTGATCGACAAGCAGACCATCAATGTATATTATGATTTTAAAAGAGGGGAAGGACGAGCAAAATGGAGAAATAATGAAGACCGAAAAGTGGCAGGAAAAGGTGACTGTATCGATTGTAACCAATGTGTGGTAGTATGCCCAACAGGAATTGATATCAGAAACGGTCAACAGCTGGAATGCGTAAACTGTACTGCCTGTATAGATGCCTGTGACGAGGTAATGGAAAAAGTAGGTTTACCGAAGGGACTTGTTCGTTATGCTACAGAATCGGAGATTGAGAATCAGGAAAAATTCAAATTTACGTCAAGAATGAAGGCCACAACCGTTATACTTGCTCTTCTGATCGGATTCCTTGGATTTTTGATGTATGACCGTGGTTCTATGGAAGCAAAATTCATTAAACCTGCAGGATCTACTTTCTTCATCAAAGATGGTAAAATCACCAATACTTTCATTTATACTTTACTGAATAAATCTAATGAGAAAAAAATACTGACCATTAAAGTAATGACACCAGCTCATGCAGAGATTACTTATTTCGGTTCTGAAAAAATTATTCTGAAAGGAGACGAAATCCTGAAAGGAAACATCAATATTTCTTTCCCTGAGGAAGATATTAAGTTCTCAAAACAAAATATGGTGATTGGAGTTTTCAATGAAAAAGGAGAACTTGTAGATTCGTTTGAAACTACTTTTGAAGGGCCATTCAAGTTAGCTTTATAGATAATAGGAATAGGTTGCAGGGATTAGGAAAAGTAGTTGAGATTCCCTTAATTTCCATCCTCCGGAGGGGTGGCAAAAATTCTTAGAATTTTTGACGGGGTGGTTTACAACAATCTTCCTTTTTTCTACCATCCTTCCCAAACTTTAAACAAGAAACCATAAACATTAAACTCATTAAGCCTTATATTTCCTCATAAACTGAGTAGGGGTCATTCCGGAGCTTTTCCGGAATACTCTTACAAAGTAGGAATATTCTTCGTATCCCAGCCTCAGTGAAATCTCAACCAGGCTTTCATCCAGATACATCAACATCCTTTTGGCTTCCAGCACTACTCTTTCTGTAATCACATCTGTAGCTGTTTTCTGAACGACAGTTTGCACAATTCTATTTAAATGTTTAGAGGAAATCCCAAGCAGCGAGGCATAATAGGCAATAGATTTCTGTTCGGTAAAATGCTGTTCAATCAAATTCTCAAAATCCTGATAATGTTTAAAATAGGAAAGTCCGCCCGCTGAAGCCAATGTATCAAAATCTTTTGAAAACAAGCGGGTTGAGTTGATAAAAATTCTGGACATCAATGACAAGATCATTCCCTCTTTCATAATATTTTTAGATAAATGCTCCTGCCCCAGCTCCTGAAAAAGAGTAACTGTTGTTTTCAGATCTTCCGTATTCAGCTGTAATTTTCTTGGAAATGATACTGAACCGAAAAAAGGAAAATTTCTCAGTTTCTGATTAACATAATGCATTTCGTAAAATTCCTGAGAGCAGAAAAAAATATATCCTTCAATATCTTCTGAAAGCTCCCAGCTGTGAATCTGCCCGGGTGAAAGAAAAAAAAGACTTCCTTCAGTCACTTCATATTTCTGAAAATCAATTTCGTGTACTCCAACCCCATTGGTAAAAAGAACGGCAGCGTAAAAATCATGTCTGTGTGGCTTCTCAATATGGCTATGCCCCACTACCAGATGGTTTTTCATTGTGTTAAAATAAAAATCCGAGGTAGTTTTACCTTTCTGAAAAAGATCGATATGGAGAACTGAGATTGGATTCATCAACTAAATATTAGAAAAAACAGCATTAAGAGATATCATTCTTTAATGTCTTACAAATTTAGAAAAAAGAGAGGTTTATCTCTGTCTTTTTGAAACAATTTCACCATGAATCTACCTGTAAAAATTATCTTAGAAAATGAATAATATCAGGGTCTGAGCACTCTTTTAAAGATATATTTGGGTGAATCTTTAAAAAATTTTTATCTTTGAAGTTTAGGAGTTGTAAAATGAAAATAAATTTACCTGATAAGCTGTATTATTCTATAGGAGAAGTTGCGAAAGCATTTGATGTAAACACTTCATTAATACGTTATTGGGAACAGGAATTCCCTATTATCAAGCCTAAAAAAAATAAAAAAGGCAACCGATATTTCACTCCTGAAGATATCAAAAATCTACAGATGATCTATCATCTCGTAAAAGAAAAGGGATATACACTAGACGGAGCCCGAGTAGCTTTAACAACCAACAGCAAGATTTCCGAAACTATTACCATTATCGATCGCCTTGAATTTGTAAAAGCAGAGTTGATAAAACTGAAAGAGTCTTTGGGAGATCCTGAATAGGATTTTAAAGTTATTGCTAAACTCCATTTTCTTTAAATAATTCTACATTGTACGCTCAATACATATAATTTTAAAACAATTATATAAAATTTTCATACCAATTTTAAGCACTTCATTACCAGCTATTGCCATGCTTTGTTTTTATTAATATGTTTACTCTATGATGAGAAAAAACTATTACCAAAAACTGGCTTTTATGGTCACGCTTTTGACCATTCTATTGATCTATCAGAAATATACGAGTAAGGAAAAAGAGCCTTTTCCTGATATAAAATTCATTGCAGCATCCTCTACATCTACCCATCTGCTAAGCTTTGATCCTAATTCTCTGGATGAAACCCAGTGGCAAAAATTAGGATTTTCCGAGAAGCAAACTTCCACCATCCTTAAATACAAAAAAATAGTGGGTGGATATTTTACTTCGAAAGAACAGCTGAAAAAATGTTATGCCATTTCTGAAGAAAAATTTAATGAACTGGAGTCGTTTATTGTACTTCCCGAAACAGCTGAAAAGAGCTTTTCAAAGACATTTAAAAATATAAAGAAAGAGATTAGCATCACAGGGAAATTCAATCCGGATAGATATTCTGTAGACGAATGGATGAAAATAGGATTCAGTGAAAAGCAAAGTGAAGCCATATTAAAATATAAAAATTATTTGGGAGGAAGCTTTATCAGCAAAGAGAAATTCAGAGATTGTTTTATTATTTCCGCAGAAAATTACCAAAAACTTGAACCTTATTTGTTGTTGCCTGAAAAAACTCCGGATAATTTCAAAAAAATGGCTGGAAATACGATGGGGAAAGCAAAGATTCAATATCATTATTTTGATCCCAATCAGTTAGACAAAGAGGGTTGGATGATGTTTGGATTTTCAGAAAAGCAGGCTAATACTATTGTAAATTACCGTGACCGGAATTTAAAAGGAAGTTTCAAAAATCTGGAAGAACTTGAAAAGTGTTTTGTGATTTCCTCTGAAAAGTTTCAGGAAATGAAGCCTTATATTAAACTCAACACTGTTTCTACCAAAAGAGAAGACATAAAACAAGAGAAAACAGATTTCTCTAAAATAGATCTGAATGCAGTTACATTCAAACAGCTTATAGAATTCGGATTGGATGAGAGAAGTGCCGGCTCTATGATTGGCTTCAGAAAAAAGCTTGGCGGCTTCGTCAATAAGCAACAAATATTGGATACTTATAATATTGATAAAGAAATTGTACAGAAATTAATTTCAATGGCACCGCTGGATCCTTCAGGAGTTCCAAAGTATACCTTAACAGAAGCGCCAGAAGAATGGCTAAAGAATCACCCTTATTTCAAGTATTCTGCAGATAAGATTATCTACTACCGCATCAGCAATCCTGACGACAGAAAAATATGGAAGTTCCTAAAATTAAAGCCCGAATATGAGGAAAGGATGAGATGGTATACAAAATAACTGAAAAGTGGAAGGTTAAAAATGAAGAACTTACTTGCATTAAGCTATAAACTTCAACTTTTAACTTTCCACTTTTACTTCTTATACTGTTTTACTGGAATCGGTAAGCAATGTATTCAGCGTATTAAATTCTTCTTCTGTAAGATCTCTCCATTTTCCGATGGGAAGATCCAGTTTAATATTCATAATGCGGATCCTTTTCAGCTTTTTCACCTCATATCCAAGGTGTTCGCACATTCTTCGGATCTGTCTATTGAGCCCTTGCGTAAGAATAATTCTGAAATTCATTTCATCAATTTTTTCTACCTCACACTTTTTGGTCACGGTATCCAGAATAGGAACTCCGTTTCTCATTTTTTCAAGAAATCTTGGCGTAATCGGTTTGTCTACCCGTACCAAATATTCTTTTTCGTGATTATTTCTTGCTCTAAGAATTTTATTTACAATATCACCATCACTGGTTAAAAGAATCAACCCTTCACTGGGTTTATCCAGCCTTCCGATTGGAAAGATTCTTTTCGGATGATTGATATAGTCTACGATATTGTTTTTTTCACGTTTTGTATCGGTAGTACAAACAATTCCTACCGGTTTGTTGAAAGCAATATATACAGGCTTTTCCTGAGGTTCGCGAATGGGTTTTCCATCGACTTCTACAAGATCTTCATCAGAAACTTTGGTTCCCATTTCAGGAATTTTTCCATTAATTTTGATTCTGCCTTCTTCCAGCAATTTATCGGCTGCTCTTCTAGAACAGTATCCTACTTCTGATAAATATTTATTGATACGTGTCTTTTCCATTAGTCTATCCCGTAACCGGTATAATTTTTATTACTAAATATTGTAATTCCATAGCTCAATCCTATGAACGCTCCATTGTCACCATTTTTCAGGTGATGGGATTCAAAAACCAAACCTCCTTCCTGGCTTAATCTTTTTGAATAAGAAACCTGCATTCCAATTTTTCCTCCCCAAAATTCTGTATCTGAAACGGCAGAACGATTAAGCTGTTTTCCATAATTAAGATCTATGAAAAAAGGGCGGTCACCAGGTGAAAAAATGATTTTCGGCTGAATAACCCAATAGATCAGATGATAATTGTCCTGAGCAAAGCTATATTTGAATCCTGTTCCTATCGCAAAATTAGGAAGAAAATGATATCCTCCTATCGCCGTCATTCCATAGGTAAATTTACCGAATAATGGCTTCGGTTCAATATATTGCGAATGGGAACTTTCATTTTTCTTATTAATATTAAAACCTACATTGAGAGAGGGATTAAAATAAAAATCCATTTTCGGTTTTTTCTGTTCCGTATCCTGAGCAAATACCCTACACAATGCCAATACTGTAAGGAGCATGGATAATTTTGTTTTCATGGTATTTTAAATTTATCTTTATTGCTCAACTATTCCTGAGAATAAAGGATGGAATATCGTTATGAATTTTCGAATCTAAATTCATTATTTAAAAACTGATCGGTAGCATTCTCAATAGCATATTCTCCGATTTTTGTACGTCTCAATTGGGTAAGATATGCTCCTACTCCCAATTCCTGACCAATATCGTGAGCAAGGCTTCGAATATAAGTTCCTTTTGAACATCCTACCGTAAAACTTACCAAAGGAAAATTGATGGTAATATCTTTGATATAGTGGATGGTTGTTTTTCTGGATTTCATTTCCACTTCCTCTCCTGCCCTCGCAAGGTTGTAAGCTCTTTCGCCATCAATCTTTATTGCAGAATAAACAGGTGGTTTCTGTTCGATTTCCCCTACAAATTTCTCTAAAGCTTCTTTTACTTGATCTTCTGAAATATGGGCAATATCCTGATGAAGGGTTTCCGGCTTTTCAGTATCATAAGATTCTGTCTGTACTCCAATTTTGATCTCTGTCCAGTATTCTTTAGGAGCATCCTGAATTTCGGGAATCTTTTTGGTAAATTTTCCGCAACAAACGATCAGAAGTCCTGTTGCCCTGGGATCCAGTGTTCCTGCGTGCCCGATTTTAAATTTTTTAGGAAGATTGAACTCCCTTTTAAGTTTATATTTCATTTTATTGACAGCTTGGAAGGAAGTCCAGTCCAATGGCTTATCTAATAAAAATATGTGTCCTGATAATAGATCTTCTGCGGTCATGAATGAATAGGTATTCTTTTATTGAAAGAAGTAAAAATAGATTAACAAAGCCACTCCCACAAAAATACGATACCATCCCCAAGGTTTGAAACCATATTTGTTCAGCACTCCAATAAATGCTTTAATAGCGATAAGTGCTACAATAAATGCCACTACATTTCCTACGATAAAAATCATAATATGATCCTGTGATGCCATGATCATTTCATATCCTTTTTGTGGATTGGGAGTTTCTTTACCCCAGGTTTTAACAAAAACGGAATAAACAGTTACCGCCAACATTGTAGGAACTGCAAGAAAGAAAGAAAACTCTGCAGCCGCCTTTCTTGTAAGTCCCTGTGCCATCCCTCCAATAATAGAAGCAGCACTACGACTTGTTCCCGGCATCATTGCCAGACATTGCCAAAATCCTATGGTTACAGCTTTTTTTATGGTAATTCCTTTTTCATCATCAATTTTAGGGTTCTTAAACCATTTATCGGCAAACAGCAAAACAATTCCTCCTGCAACCAATACGGAAGAAATAGCGATCTGATTACCCAAAACAGCTTCTATCTTGTCATCAAATAAATATCCTAAAACCAATGCCGGGACTACAGCAAAAGCCAATTTAAAATAAAACTGGAGATTATTAAGATCAAAAAACTTTTTCCAATACGCTACTACAACAGAAAGGATAGCTCCAAACTGAATAGAAACCTGAAACATTTTTAAAAATTCAGTTTCTTCCAGACCCATAAGGTTTGCAGTGAATCCCATGTGTGCTGTAGACGAAATTGGAAGGTATTCTGTAAGTCCTTCTACGATGGCAATAATAATTGCTTTGATTAAATCCATATTCTTTTAAAATTAAAAGATTAAAAAATTTAAGAATTAAAAGACTGGTTATTCACCGATATAAATATTAATTTTTTTCTGAAAGAAAGTATATTGAGGTATACATTTTCCAATTAATATTCAATTGAATCTTTTAATTCTTAAATTTTTTAATCCTTAAATAAAGTTATTTTATTTATTTTCTTTTTAAGATAGCATACACTTCTATTACAAAACCAATTACAACGAAAAGAGGCGCTATTCTGATTCTTCTGATAGAGAAGATGTCGTCATTCCATGAGTTGGGATCCAATTTACCGTCTACCGTATTGGCATCCGGTCCCATCATCAGGAGAAACCCTACCACGATGAAAGCTAACCCGATCAGCATCCATTTAAAGTTCTGCTGTCCGAAATAGAATGTGTTTTCCTGTGGTACTTCTGCTTCTTTTCCAAAATCTGAAGCGGAAAATTTATTTGTTTTTTTACTCATTATTAAGAATAGTATAAATCGTCAACGTTTGATTTTAAGAATCTCCATGTAGCGAAAATTGTACTTAGGACAGAAATGAAAATTCCTACTCCCAATACAAGAATTACCAACCAGAAATATTGGTTGTTATCCGGTACGAATGCGGAACCAATCTGACTTGTAAAGTAATACCAAACTCCACCCAGTGCAAGAAGTCCTATTACGGAACCTATGGCTCCTAAAATAATAGCTTCTACAATAAACGGCTTAAGGATAAATCTTCTTTTCGCTCCAACCAACTGCATGGTTTTAATGATAAATCTTTTGGAAAATATTTTCAGACGGATGGAATTGTTAATCAATACCACTGCCAACACCAAAAACAGAATTGAAAACCCTAAGATCCACTTTAAGATTCTGCTTAGGTTGTTATATACATCCACCATCAAAGTACTGTCATTCTTCACATCAATAATTCCTGGAACAGATTTGATGACTTTGATTGCTTCGTCAATTTTTGTAGGATCTACGTATTCAGGCTTCAAAGCAATTTCAATAGATGAAGGGAAAATGTTTTCTTCAAATAAAGCATCGCTGTCAATTCCCATACTTCTTTTAGCTTCCTTGGCAGCCATCGCTCTGGAAATATAGGTTGCCTTTTTTACAGGAGCCAACATCTGTACTTGTTTAAAAGTTTCGTCCTCTAGTTTTGCAATTTTAATGGAGTCTTTAGCGTCATAGTTTTCATCAAAATAGGCATTTACTACCAATTGTTCTTTGATGTAGTCGGAATACTTTTGGGCATTAATTAAAATAAGCCCCATTAATCCCAACAAAAACAGCACTAAAGCAATACTTATCACTACCGTAATATTGCTGGACCGAAGCCTTTTCTTATTAAATTCATCTACAGATTTAGCCATTAATATTAAAATTTTTGGCTAAAATAGAAAAAAACTTCCGAAATTTGGGACGAAAAAAAGAAAATCATTGTTAATAAAATCATAAAAAACTTTGAGTGTAAAAGCAAAAAAACATCTTGGTCAGCACTTCCTGACAGATGAAAATATCGCAAGAAAAATCGTAGAAGGTCTTAGTTTTGAGAACTATAATAACATCATGGAAGTAGGCCCCGGAATGGGCGTTCTTACTAAATATCTTTTCGAAAAGGAACATAACATTTATCTTGCAGAGATCGACACGGAATCTATTGAATACCTGAAAAAGAACTATTCGAGAGCAACAGAAAATACTTTTGTGGGTGATTTTCTGAAACAGGATTTCAATTTTATCAAAGATGAGCAGATTGCCATCATTGGTAATTTCCCGTACAATATTTCTTCGCAGATCTTATTCAAGATTGTGGATCATTATGAACAGATTCCTGAGATGGTTGGAATGTTCCAGAAGGAAGTTGCTGAAAGAACCGCTGCGGTACCCAGAACTAAAGACTACGGCATCTTATCTGTCCTGATTCAGGCTTATTATGATGTATCATATATGTTTACCGTTCATGAAAATGTATTCAATCCGCCACCCAAAGTAAAATCGGGGGTCATCAGACTGACCAGAAATCCTAAAGAAGGTTTATCAGGTAATGAAGTACTTTTTAAGCAGATTGTAAAGGCTGGTTTCAACCAAAGAAGAAAAAAGCTTTCTAATGCATTGAAAATTTTGAATATTCCGGAAGCTCTGAAAGGTCATGAATTTTTAGATAAAAGAGCAGAAGAACTAAGTGTGGCAGATTTCATCGGCTTTGCTCATCTTTGGAAAGAAAATCAATAATCATTTGTAACCGAAAGAGCCTTTTAAAGCACTGGGTTATCCTTCAATAAAAAGAGACTGTTCTATAATGTTCAGTCTTTTTTTATGGATGTATTGAAAACAAAACCGGCTGCCTCAGAAATGAGGCAGCCGGTTTCTTATTATACATTATCAATATTAATTTCTATTCTTCAACATAATCCATCCGGACCAGTTCATCTGGGCTTTTGATTTCGGGTATTCAAAATTAAATTTATACCAGTACGTTGCTGTAGGCAATCTCTTCCCTCCTACTGTTCCGTCCCAAATAGGCGTGTCTTTTGAGAATCTGAACATTTCCGATCCATATCTGTCATAGATAGAACCTGTAAAGTTTTTGAATTGTCCAAATGCTTTAAGATCCAATACATCATTGATTCCATCTTCGTTTGGAGTAATGATATTATTGATTTGCAGAGTAAAGAAGTCTAAAGAACCGATACAGTGTGTTCCTACTCTTCTTACTAAAACGGTATAGTTGGTATTATCTAAAAGATTGGAAAATACATTTGAGTCCTGCCAAGTAATTCCATTATCAATTGAATATTCCAAAGTGCTTGGTAAGTTATTCATTAGTGGATTTTCTGCTGTAATTGTTACAGTCTTTTTGATACTTTCGTAGTTTAGACCTGTAACAAAAGGAGTTGCTGCGCCCATTACTTTGGCTTCGAAAATCTTTTTACAGATTCCGTTATCTACTTCCACAGAATAAATTCCCCACTGATCTACATCTATTTTCTGGGTAGTTGCTCCTGTGCTCCAAAGGTATTTAAATCCAGGACCCGCACCTGCATCAAGAGTTACTTTATCTCCTACACATATTTCAACGTCTTTCAAAGGTGATGTGATTTCAGGAGTAACTTCAATTCTTATGGTTGCAGGGTTCAAAGATTTACAACCTTTTGTTCCCAATGCATATACTGTAAATGTAGTCGTTTGGTATAAAGTAACGGTCTGCATATTTCCGGTTCCCAGGAAGTTGCTCCATTCATAGGTATCGCCACCTTCAGCAGTAAGGGTTACAGATTCTCCAGGACATATTTTTATTCTGGAAGATTTTACTTTAGCGGTAGGGGTTGTTTCTTTTAATAATTTCAGTTCAACCATTTTGCTACAGAAACCACCATTTGAAACTACAACATAAAGAATTTGTCCATCGTTACCATTGTAATTTAAAGGAGTTTGAATATAATTTCCGTTTTGCGCAATTGCGTCTGCCTGATCAACATAGAATTTAAAGATTGCTCCAGGCGTAGGGCTTATGAGCGGCATAACTGTACTTAAATCGAAAGTGGTAATATCCGGTGTGGTACAAAGCAGCAAAGTAGCATCCTGAGCCTGCGGAGTGGTACCTCCATGAATCTGTATAGAGGCTTTACCCGGACATGGGTTTCCAGGAACACTTACTTCAATGGTATAAGTACCCGGTTGAGTTGCTGTAATGGAATTAGTTGTCGCGTTAGGTACTGGTGTTCCATTAAAATACCATTGATACACTAAGTTAGGATCACTTACAGAAGCTGTAATCACCTGAGGTACATTATCACACACGTTAATATCTGAAGGAAGTTTCGCTCCTGAAGGGTCTAAAAGATCAACTCCAATATTGAAAGATCCTCCTTCCAAAAATACTGCAGAATCATAGCTATGGTCATTATAATCTGCAATAACCATTTTAAAATGATACTGCTGTCCTGCTACTACAGTAGCTGTTGCCGTAAGCGGAATGGTTCTTCCGTTAAAGTTTGTTTCTACGTTTGCAGTGTTATATCCTGCAAAATATTGTTCATTTACTGCTCCACACGTTGTTCCGATGGCCGGGTGAATATTGGTGATACTTACCGGTCCCGCTCCGTTTGGTAGCACGGCCATATTTACATAAGGTCCTCCTGCAGTTGGTCTCAATAATATAGCAAAAGCATCCGCATAATTACAAGGGAAAGTACTTGTATATTCTTCGGAAGCAATCAAATAATTAAATTTAATCTGAGAAGTAGTAGGAACGAAATCGAATTCCAGAAGTACGGCATCATATAAATTAACTTCAGGTACTCCTATCGCCTGCGCCAGGTCTGCGTCAGATCCTCCACCATTACTATCCCCAAGAGTTCCGGATTCAAGAGCGTTACCTGCTCTTCTGGCGTATCCTGTAGAAAGTATTAAACCATCTTTAAAAGGAAAGTTGGTTGTTGCCTTATGGAAATACCCCCATGCTCTATCTGCATTGCCAGGTGCATGATTTGGAGTAATTTTTACGTTGCTTACATTGGGAGTCAAACAGGTATTGGTTCCTGAAGAAATCAATACATCTTTCACCATCTTTTCTATTGTAAAACTACTTGCCGGATATGCAGGTGAGTTCACATCAATAAAGGCCCCTGCCCTGCGAGACATTGCCGATGATGGCTCTTTTACAGGTTTTCTGGGTTGTGTAGGTAGATTTTGTGAAAATAAGAGACTTGAAATGACAGTAAAGAATAAACAAAGCGGTAAAAGTCTTGACATAATATTTTTGTTTCAACAAATTTAATTTTTTTTTAAATATACCACACACATATTCATTATTTTTATAATAAAAATATAAAAACACAATACTCTTGCGTAAAATTCCTATTAGAAATACTCATTTTTGCAAAACACAGATAATACAATACACTCTAAAATGTTTAATATTTAGCAAAAATAACCTTCATTCCGTAATAATTTAAATTTTCAGGATATTTCGTTTTTCTATTCAAAAACGGAGTTTGCCTATAAAATATTATACTTTTATAAATCTCTATATTCATAAAATAACATCATAGAGAAAAACAAAAAAATCTTTCATTTCTGAAAGATTTTTTCTAATTATTTAATTTCTGTTTTTTAATAATATCCAGCCTGATCGCTGTTCCATTTTCTTACTTGCAGGATTTTCCCACTGTACTCTGTACCAATATGTACCGGTTGGCAGATTGATTCCTTTCAGCGATCCTCTCCATATAACATCCCCTTTTCCAGCTTTAAATACCTCCGCTCCATATCGATCAAAGATAGAAGCAGCAAAGTCTTTATATCCACTAATTCCTGTAAAGTCTATGGTATCATTTACCCCATCCATATTTGGTGTGATAGCATTACTGATCACAAATGTGAAATAATCTAAAGAACTTCCACATTTTGCACCTTTCACTCTCACCATCAGACTGTACATTGTATTATTTAGAATACCATAAAAGATATTTGATGCCTGCCATGTCAATCCGCCATCTATAGAATATTCCAAAATACCTCCTGTAGGATTGCTGGCTGTAGTCGTAAGAACATGATTATCATACACTATATTGGTAAATTGCGGAAGATCCGGATTAATAATCTGAGCAGAGAATGTTTTAGAACACACGCCATTACTTATTGTTACAGAATACGTTCCTGGCACATTCGTAGTAATGGATTGAGTGGTTGCTCCTGTATTCCATAAATAAGTATAGTTTGGTCCCGGCCCAGCATCCAACGTTCCATTATCTCCTGAACATACATACACATCCTGGATTGTAGAAACAATAGCCGGAACAACTTCAATTTTAATAGTGGCAGGATCCAGAGAGCTACATCCATTTCCTCCTAATGCATATACTGAATACACCGTAGTTGTTGTAGGTGTTACCACCTGAGTATTACCATTTCCTGTAAGGCCGATCCAATTATAAGTAACTCCTCCGGTAGCGGTAATAGTAACTGATTCTCCTGCACAAATCTTAGATTTAGATGCTGCAATTCCTGCAATTGGCGGACCTACCTGAACTGTAACAGTGGCAGGTGTTGCAGAGATACATCCGTTGGCTCCCACAGCATACACGGTATATACTGTTGTAGTGGTTGGAGAAACGACCTGAGTATTTCCGTTTCCGGCAAGACCTCCTCCCCAGTTATACGTTACACCTCCCGAAGCTGTAAGAGTAACAGATTCTCCTTCACAAATACGAGGTTGTGATGAAACTAATGCTGCAATTGGCTTCACTTTATCTTCCAATACTGTTACATTCATAGTATAAGTACAGCTTAGATTTCCTGGCTGAGAAATATTGGTTACTGTAAGGGTATAAATTCCGCCTGCACTTACAATTGGAGTAAGCGTGTTGGTTCCTGAAACAAAAGTTCCTCCCGTAGTAGTCCAAGCAATAGTAGAGCCAGTTGGTATTACGGAGGCAGAGGCATTGATGGTTACCTGAGGTGTTGTACAGGTAATTGTTGGAACCGCTGCTGCTGTTAATGTAGTTTCTGCAGTTTTTATCAATTGTAAAGAGACTACATAGCTACAACCACCATTGCTAACCAATACATAAATGGTTTGATTAGCCGGCGGAGAATATGTGGTAGGATTATTTATAAAATTACCATTGGCAGCGTTGGCATCTGCCTGATTAATATAGTAAGTAAATGTAACTCCCGTAGCAGAAGTCATCTGAGTTTCAGCTTCTGTAAGATTAAAAGTTAATCCCGGCTGATAACATTTATGCAATACTGCATTTTGAGCTGTAAAAGGTTCTGATACCTGAATTGTTATGGTACCTGGATTTTGAGAAACACACCCGTTAGCTCCCACCGCCGTTACGGTATAAGTCGTTGTAGTGGTTGGGGATACGGTTTGGGTATTTCCATTTCCTGGAAGACCAACCCAGTTATAAGTCACCCCTCCTGAAGCGGTAAGGGTAACAGATTCACCTTTACATATTTTTATTTTACTTGCTGTAATTCCTGAAACCGGTGGCGCGCTGTCTCCTGTAACGGTAACGTTTGCTACAGATGTACAGTTTACATTTCCAGGCTGATAAGTTTGAGCGATCGTTAAAGTATACGTTCCCGGAGCATTAATAACCGGTGTTAAAGTATTTCCGCCTGAAATAATATTTCCGCCTGTAGTAGTCCATGTGAAAGTAGATCCTGCAGGGTAAACGGAAGCAGAAGCATTCAGCGTAGTCTGAGAACTAGCACAGGTAAGTATTGGTGGCGGAACAATAGAAGCAGTCATCTGCGGAGCTTTTATCAGCTGTAATTGCACTACTTTTGAACAGAAACCGTTTCTTACTCTTACATAGATCGTCTGCCCACCAGGATTTGAATAAGCGGTAGGAGTAGGAATTGTATTGGCATTACCCGCCAGAGCATCTGCCTGTGTCAGATAATACGAAAATAAAGCACCCGGTGTCGTACTGATTGCGGGTTGTGCTAAAGGTAAATTAAACGTTGCATTTCCAGGAGCGTAACAAGCTGTTAATGTTGCATTCTGAGCAGTAGGGGTTGTTCCTCCTACGATAGTAACTGAAGCTTCTCCAGGACAACTATTTCCTGCAACATAAACCTTAACAGTATAAGTACCCGGCTGTGTCGCAGTATAGCTCGCGCTTGTTGCTCCAGGAATCTGAGTGGTTCCTAAAAACCATTGATAAGTAACATTCGTAGACTGTACAGAAGCTGTAAAAGTCTGTGGAACATTATCACATACATTGATAGAAGCAGGAAGCTGCACTCCTGAGGCATCTAAAATATTTACTCCAAGGTCAAAGGATCCTCCATCAAAAAACACGGCTGAATCAAAACTTGAGTCATCATAATCTGCCAGCACAATTTTGAAGTGGTAAGTCTGTCCCGGGATAACGGCAGCTTTTGCTGTTAAAGGAACAGTACGTCCATCAAAGTTCGTTTCAATATGTGCGGTGTTTATCCCTCCAAAATACGCTTCATTCACCGCGGCACAACCTGCAGAGTTTCCGGCAGGAATTGTTGGGTGAATATTTGTTACACTTACAGGCCCCGCTCCTCCCGGAAGAACTGCCAGATTGGTATAAGTAGGATCTCCCACTTTCTTCAGCAATAAAGCAAACCCATCGGTAATTCTACAAGGGAACTGATAGGTAGGATCATATTCTTTCGAAGCAAATAAATAACGGAATGCAATTTCATTAGAAACTGCCACAAAATCGAACTCTATATAAGTAGCATCTTTTAATCTGTTGTTATTGATTCCTAAAGCATTGGCAAGATCTATATCTCCTCCTGTCCCCAGGTCATCGCTCAAATTAGGCTGATAAACATTTCCGGCCTTATTAACGTATCCCGTTGAAAGAACAACTCCTTTCCCAAAAGGAAAATTGGTTGAAGCCTTGTTAAAATATCCCCAGCTTCTATTTTGATTGGACGCGGCTAAATTGGGAGATACCACAACATTACTTATGCTCGAAGAAATACAGGGTCCTCCGGAAATAAGAGAATTCTTTATCAGCTGTTCAATATTGTAACTGGATTCGGGATAGCTTGCTGCATTAACATCTATAAAAGCTCCTGCCCTCATTGCTGAAGAAGAAGGTCTCTTTGTATTAATTAAGCGTGATCTGTCCTGACCTTGACCCAGGATAAAATTCCCGATAAAGGCGAAAAACAATATTAAAAATAAATTTCCTATCCTCCTATTTAACATTTTATATTATTTTAAACAAAAATACTATTTTTTTTGATTAAAATTCATCTTAACATAATTTACATTATTACTAACGCAAATTTATTTCTCGTAGAATATCAACTCTATTTATTGCGATAAAATAAAAAAAGACTGACAAAACTGCCAGTCTTTCAATTATAGTTTAAAATTACTCTAAATTCTTAAGCAATATCCAACCTGTTTTCACGGTAAGCTGTTTGCTGGCCGGATCTTCAAAGGTTATCTGATACCAGTAGGATGAAGTTGGAAGTTTCTTGCCCTGGAAATACCCATCCCAATATGGCCTGATCTTTTCAGCTTTGAAAACTTCTCTTCCGTATCGGTCGAAAACCTGTCCGCTGAAATCTTTGTAATCTACAACACCACTGAAGTCTATGACATCGTTGATATTATCTCCATTCGGTGTAATTACATTTTTCATAACGAATGTAAAATATTCAAGGAAGCCAACACAGCTTGTATATTTTACCCTTACTCTAATGGCGATTACCTTATTTTTAGGAACATTATTAAATGTATTGGAAGACTGCCATGTCACTCCATTATCAATTGAGTACTCCAAGATTCCGTTACTAGGATTACTTGCAGTAAGGATCATGGTTCCTTTTTCGTTATAATCCACATTGGTCACTTCAGGAATAACCGCCTGAATCACCAGAGTTGTGAAGGTCTTAGAACACACTCCGTTACTAATCGTGACAGTATATTCCCCGGCTGTACTGGCTGTAATCGTCTGAGTTGTTTCTCCTGTACTCCATATATAGTTATACCCGGGACCTGATCCTGCATCCAGAACAATTTTATCTCCTTTACAGATATGCCCTCCTTTTAATGTAGAAACGATAGCCGGCACCACTTCGATAGTAACACGAACGGGTTGTAGAGATTTACATCCTTGCGCTCCTATTGCATACACCGTATAAGTGGTTGTTTTAGTAGGACTCACTGTTCTTATTCCTCCAGTACTTGATGTATCAGACCACTCGTAGGTTACGCCTCCGGAAGCGGTTAACAATGTCGATTCACCTACACAGATTTTCAGTTTTGAAGCGGTAATCTGCGTGATGGGTGTTTCTTCTTTTCTTAAAGTCAGTTTGGCAATTCTGCTACAAAATGCACCATTTGAAACAAAAACATAGAGCACCTGTCCATCTGTTCCGTTATAGGTAGTAAGATTTGTAATAAAACTGTTATTTTGAGCTACAGCATCTGCCTGGTTTAGGTAAAAACGAAATACTGCTCCTGGTGTAGTGCTGATTAAAGGTTTAGCATTTTCTAAATTAAAAGTTGTAATGGTAGGTGTTGTACAAAGCTTCATCACCGCATCCTGTACGGTAGGACTCGTTCCTCCCACCACTGTAATTGTAGCTTCACTTGGACACTGATTTCCCGGAACCATTACTTTTACAACATATACTCCCGGTTGAGTTGCAACATACACAGCGCTGGTTGCTCCTGGAATTGCCACTCCATCTTTATACCATTGAAAAGTCATTCCCGGAATTGCTGCAACCTGAGCTTTTAACTGCTTCGGTGTATTGTCACACATATTGATGCTGCCTGGTAAAACAGTACCCGCTTCATCCACAATTTTAATCCCTACATCAAAGGATCCTCCTTCCAGGAAAACAGCAGAGTCATGGGAAGGGTCTTTCGCATCTGCCAATACCATTTTGAAATGATAAGTCTGCCCCGGGATAACATCTGCTATAGCTGTAAGAGGAGTTGTTCTTCCAAAATAATTAGTAACTAAGTGTGGGGAATTTACACCACCAAAATAAGTGGCATTGATTGGACCACAAGAAAATCCGCTCCCTGCAGGTACAATATTGGTAGCACTCACGGGGCCTGCACCTCCTGGCAATATCGCCAGATTGGTATAAGTAGGATCTCCTACTTTCTTTAATAAAAGCGCAAATGCATCGGAATATCCCAGACATGGATAATTCGAAGTATACTCGTCCGAAGCAAATATATAATTAAATTTAACCTGATTAGAATTAGGTACAAAATCAAATTCCAGAGCTACCGCGTCTGTTAAACTTACGGTTGCACCTGTAGCAGTTACCAGATCCGGATCACTTCCTGTTCCTACAGACGCTCCTACGCCGGCAATATAGCTGTTTCCTGCTTCCGAAGCTTTACCGGTTGTCAGAACAATTCCATCTGTAAAAGGAAAGTTGGTGGTTCCTTTATGAAAGTATCCCCAAAATCTATCACTATTGCCTACTTCATGATTAGGAGAAACGGTAACGTTTGTCACATTAGCAGTAGTACAGTTGGTACCGCCATTGATCAGAATATTTTTCACCAGCTGCTCAGGAGTATAACTTGACGGTGTATAAGAAGCTACGTTTACATCTATAAACGCTCCGGCTCTAAGACTGGCAGTGGAAGGCCTTATCTTTTCCGTTTTTCTGGCAGGTACTCTTTGAGAAAATACAGAAACAGAAACCAATAAAAAGACAAAAAGGAAAAAATAGTTTTTTAATCTATAATTAATCATTTTATTTTCGTTTGCTCAAATGTAGCGAATTTATCTTAATCATTTTAATCCAAAACAGGCTTTTTATTTATTTTTTAATAAAAATTAATAGCAAATGTTTTTTATTATTACATTATTCACAAATTAATAGATTAAATTTCAGGAATAAAAAAAACAGACCTAAAAATGATCTGCTTTTATGTTTTTGTTCAAATAAAATATCTTTAAAGAGTGATTTTCTATTCTTCCTCTTTTTTTAATTGATCGATTTCATTCTGAAGCTGAGAAATAATGTCTTTCAAAGCCTTGATTTCATTCTTATTAGAGTTCACATTGCTTTTAAGAATTACATTCTTTGCCCTTTCATTATGATCTTCTTCTTCCTCTTCTTCATTGATCTCTTCAATATCTTCCTGAATATCCTCGATATCTTCATTGATCTCTTCAATGTCTTCACTAATCTCTTCTATATCTTCACTGATTTCCTCGATATCCTCCTGAATGTCTTCAATATCTTCACTGATCTCCTCAATATCCTCCTGAATGTCTTCAATTTTCTCGTGGCTCTTGTTAACCGACATCTGAATAAAAATAGCCAGGTAAATTGCCTCCAGAGAAAGCACCGTCGTCAGGATCAAAAGCATCTTGTCAAACTCCACCAGTTTTACCATAGGGAGCAGAAATGAGGTAAGAAAAAGCAGGGTATGCACAATCAGGGACTGAATAGAACCAATCCAAGAGGTGATACTGTCTGCTATTTTTTCAAGTATTTCTCCTTTTTCATTATATTTTCTCATCCTTCGTTTTATTTTTTACAACAGTTCTTTGGTGACTCCTAATCCAAACAATGCAAAATCATATTTTGCGGGATCTTTTTCATCAAACTTACGGATAGCCACATCCAATTCTTCTACTGTTTTCCAGTCGTTCTGTGTTCTCGAGACCAATCCCAGCTTTCTGGAAATATTCCCCGTATGAACATCTAAAGGAATAGAAAGGTGTTTCTGGTCTATATTTTCCCAAATTCCAAAATCTACTCCACGTTTGTCTTTACGAACCATCCATCTGAGAAACATAATGATCCTTTTGGCGGAAGAGTTTTTATGAGGCGAACTGATATGTTTATGACTTCTGTGTTTTTCCGTTTCCAGAAAGTTTGTTCTAAATCTTTCTATAGCGTACAGAAAATTGGTTTCCTGTTCTTTTACTTGAAACAAGGCTTCCAGGCTTTCATTTTCTTTGTAAATTCTTCCAAACTGTTTGATAAAGTAAGAAAAATCTTCACCGTTAAAAGTCCTGTGAATGCTTTTATCCTGAATAGGTTTCAAATCTTTTTCAGAATGGTTCAGCACAAAATCATAGGGTGAATTTCCCATGATATCCAGCATTTTTTCTGCAGATTTAATGATCGATTTTCTGTTTCCCCATGAAATAGTAGCCGCTAAAAAACCAGCAATTTCAATATCCTGTTTTACAGCAAAACGGTGCGGAATCTGGATCGGGTCATTTTCTATAAAATCTGGCGAGTTATACTGATCGGCTTTTTCATCGAGAAAACTTCTTAATTCTTCAAATTTCAGCATATTCTTTTCAAATCTTTACACTTTCCAACGCCTTTGGCAGGAATGAGTTGGGGAAAATACGTCTTGCTTCATCGGTAAACACGGTCAGGTCTGCATATCTGTTGGAAAAATGTCCGAGAATAAGCTTTCCAACCTCAGCTTTCTGCGCTATTGTTGCAGCTTCCAAGGCAGTCGTATGTCCTGTATAATCGGCCATTTCTTTAAGATCATGTAAAAATGTTGATTCATGATAAAGAACCGTAGCATTTTTAATAATCGGAATGACACTTTCAAGATAACGGGTATCACTACAGAAAGCATACGATACAGAAGGCGCCGGTTCTATGGTCAGGACTTCATTTTTAAGAACATAACCATCACTCAGTACAAAATCTTTTCCTGCCTTTATATTGTGATAATCACAGGTTTCAATTTCGCTGTACTTGGCAATTTCCTTCATATTAATATGTCTGTCTTTCGGTTTTTCTTTAAACAGGTAACCGTTGCAGTATATTCTGTGATCTAAAGGAATTGTATAGACCTCTACTCTATTATCTTCATAGATCTTTTCTGAATACTCTTTATCCAGCTCGTGGTACACCACTTCAAAACCACGATGGGTTTCTGTAATCTGAAAGATCGTCTCCATCATTTTCTTAATTCCCTTTGGACCATACACATGTAAAGGATTTTCTCTTCCTAATAAACGGAAAGAAGCAATAAGCCCCGGAAGCCCGAAACAGTGATCACCATGAAGGTGAGAAATAAAAATATGGTTGATTTTTGAAAATCTTGCTTTTGCTTTTCTCAGCTGCACCTGCGTACCTTCCCCACAATCGATCAGGAAATGTCTTTCTTCCATTTCCAGCAGCTGCGCTGTAGGAGAAGAATTGATGGTCGGAATGGCTGAGTTAAAGCCTAATATCGTTAAATAAGTACTCAAATCAATAGTTTATTGTAACAAATGTACGACAGAAAATCTAAATGGATATTTTACCTTTATAATAAAACTCAATCTGTCACTTTTAAAAAATCCATAAATAGGTCCAAAGCCTGTTTACGGTGGCTGATTTTGTTTTTATCTTCCGGATTCATTTCTGCAAAAGTTTTTTCATATCCCTGAGGAACAAAAATAGGGTCGTACCCAAAACCTTTGAATCCTTTATTCTCCGTTAATAAATTTCCGTATACTCTGCCTTCAAAATACTGTGCTCCATTTTCATCATAATAACATAAAACGGTAATGAAATAGGCTTTTCGGTTTTCGATTCCCTTCATTTCTTCCAATACTTTTTCTATGTTTTTAGCAAAATCATGATCGCCGGCATAACGGGCTGAGAATATTCCGGGTCTGCCATCCAGAGATTCTACCACCAAACCGCTATCGTCTCCTAAACTTGGAATTCCTGTTTTTTCGAAACAATATTTTGCTTTGATCAGGGCATTGGCGTTGAATGAGTCTCCGTCTTCTACAATTTCTTCGTGAATATTGTAGTCGGTAAGGCTTTTCACCACACATTCATTTCCCAGAATCTGTTGAATTTCCTCTTTTTTATGTTCGTTGTGTGTAGCTACTAATAATTCCATTTCTATATTCATTTTCAATTTTACTTTTTCAATTTTGAGCGTTTACAACTCTGCGTAATGCACTTTATACTTTTTCATAAAAAGATAATAAAATACTAAAAAAAGGACAATTCCGATTGCCAATATCAGCCATTCTGAAACTTTAAACGCCTGTGCAAAACTTTCATTTTTACCATAAATAACCAATAATGAGAGGGTCAGATTATTAAACCCATGTAATAGCATGGGCATCAATAACGACTTTGTTTTATGATAGACTAATCCCAACACACAACCTAGCATTACTGCACTGATAAACTGCCATGGATTTCCATGAACCACTCCAAAAATAATGGATGCATATAAAATTGCCTTCCACGGTTCTACTCCTTTATTAATCAATCCTTTTTGAATGATTCCCCTGAAGATAATTTCTTCAAAAATTGAAGCCATAATAACCGTCATGATCAACATAATCACCGGATCGTCGGTAAGCTGACTCATCAATCGGGTAAAATACTCATAAAAATCTCCAAAGAAAGGACCTGTAGTGGGAATCTGAGCCGTAATAAACTCTGAAATAAACATCATCCCGATCATCATGGGAAAAATAAGGAGATAGGTATAAAAGTTAACAGACGAAAAGTTGAAGTTAAGCTTCATGTTCGTAGTACGTCTTACAATGAAGAAATCAAAAAAAGCGATTGCTGTAAGGAATCCTACAGAATTGGCAACCATTAGAAACCATTCTTTAATTTCAAGATTTTCTTTGAAAACAACTTTCCAAAAAGTGCTGAATAAAGAAACAGCCATTGTTCCCACGAATAATCCAACCACCAAAACAACACCGCCAACCCATGTGAAGGTAAACTTCGGATATTTGCTATTTTCCATCCTTTCTCTGTAAAAGTTTATAAAAACAAAGATAATTTTTTTGGCTGCTACAGGCAACTAAAAAAGGAATTTCTTATTTTCGTTCCCTGATCCATGAACATCACAAAATGAATACCGAATCTCCATTCCAAAGGATTGAGTCTACCACCAACCTATTTGCAACTGTTCTTCTGTATGTACTTTGCACTGTTCTGGGCATTTCCTTCATTTTACTTTTTGTTTTAGGGCCAGTTTACGGAATTTATAAAAGAGGATTTGAAGCCATGCTTTCTGCGACTTTGATTTGCTGGGGACTTTCATTGCTGATTCTAATTCCTACGATCCGCTATTATATCATCAAAAGAAAAAAACTCGCTCATAAAATTGTTGTGGATGAAACGGGCATTGTCTATTACAACTCAAAAAATGAAATAACAGATCAGATATTGTACTCAGAACTTCGGCCTTCAAAACAAAATTTTGATATTTATACCGTAAATCCGGTAGGATCAGGAATTGTTCCCATGGTTGAGGTGACTTTACAACAGGAGAAAAACGAGGAATCTGTAAGACGTATTGATATGAATCTTCCTCTTAAAGTTATTAAAAATAAGTTTACGCTTTATGCCCAATTTCTCTATGGAATTGCTCTTTTTCGCACAGACTTAAAGATAGATCCAATGATCTTCCGTATTTATTCCATTGATACAGAGACATGGACAGTCAATAACAAAGGTATTTCACTAGGAGGTTGGCTTTTAATTTTAGCAGCACTTCTGATTACCGGATTAGTTATCGGATTTGTTTTTTTATTATCTGAAAACAAAAATTAATATGACCGAAAAATTTCCAGCAATAGAATCAAAAGCCAACCGGCCATTAACCTATTTTTTTCTGGGGATGATATGGTTGGCCATTATTGCGATCCTTGCAGTTATCGGGTTTGTCTTTGAGAATATTTATGATCATTTCAGATATTATATAAAAAACGACCTTGTCATTTTTATATTATTTGTTCTTGCGCTACTTCTTCTCCTATTTTGCTGCATTGCCCTGATTATGTCTGTAACATTTAGAAAAAAGCAAAAGCCAAGAAGAGTGATTGTAGATGAAAAAGGAGCGACTTTTTACAACAACCGGAATAGCATCATTGAAACCATATTGTACCGTGATCTTCAATCTGCTAAAAATCAATCCGACGATGTATATGTTTATAATACACAAAGCGTAAGATATCCTAAAACCACTTTACGTATTTATCTGAAAGATACAAAAGGCGAAATCATCTTCACAAGTGTTGATTTCAATTTTGAAATGACCATTCTGAATAACCAATATGACCTGTATCGTCATTTTCTAAAAGGCGTTCAACAGTTTCGCCCGGACCTGAAGATAAGTCAACAAACCATTGACCAATATTATCTTACCTCAGAACCTCCTAAAAGTACATTTGGAATGTTTGAATATTTCATGGCCGCTTTTTTCCTGTTAATCATTTCAGCAGTGATATACGCTTTTGTCATCATTATCCGATCTCTTCTTTAACCATTATCTTTAAAAAGTAAGAAAATCAACGTAAAAATCAGTAAATTTAAAAGAAAAACAACCCTTTTTTATAATGTATACAACCCTATGAAACTCCCTCTGATTATTCTCTTCTTTCTATTCTCCTGTTATTGCTTTGGACAAAATGATATTAAATTAGAAATCGTTAATGATACTATAGGTAAAACCTCTTACTTTGACCAAAATAATATTGTTTATTCCATAACCAATCTTTCGAATAAAAACTACGCTCTCATTTTTGATTCCTCCGAGTTCAATGAGTCTATGGAATATGCTGTTGAGCCTTTTTTTATTGGACTTCCTGATTATTATGTTTATGATAACAATACACCTCTACCAACAGCGATGTCTTTCCACATAGGAACAAATAAGTTACCTCAAGGCACCCATTCTAAAGCTTTTGGAATTTTTATTAAAGAAAACCGTAAGAGATTCAACAATAACATTTCAGACATAACCGCTGCTTATAGAGTCTCAAAGTGCATTTTATATTTAAAGGCAGGCGAAAAAAAAATTTTTACAACGCAGGTTGACTTTCCCGGTTATAAAGGCAGAGCTTTTGACATGAAAAATAAAAACATTTATTATTTTCAAATAAGTTTAAATAGCCCTAAAGATCTTATTTCCCAATATTATACTAAAGAAAAAAGAAACAAAAAAAACGATTATACGGTATTTACCGGGCAAGTATTTTCTAATAAAGTTCCTTTAATTTACCATATGTATGGGCAACATTAATTCTGAAACATTCATTGTTATCATTTAAATTTGAAAACCTCGTAAAAAATCCCGATTTTTGCAACTTCAAAATACGATATGTCAGACTTAATCAAAGAAATACAAAAAAGAAAGACCTTTGGGATCATTTCTCACCCGGATGCCGGAAAAACAACCCTTACTGAAAAGCTGCTTCTTTTCGGAGGTGCTATTCAGGAAGCGGGTGCAGTAAAATCCAACAAAATAAAAAAAGGAGCTACTTCCGACTTTATGGAGATTGAAAGACAGAGAGGGATCTCTGTAGCAACTTCCGTATTGGCTTTTGAATATAGAGATCATAAAATCAATATTCTGGATACACCTGGTCACAAAGACTTTGCAGAAGATACTTACCGAACATTAACGGCTGTAGATTCTGTAATTGTTGTAATTGACGTTGCAAAAGGGGTTGAGGAGCAAACTGAAAAACTGGTTCAGGTTTGTAGAATGCGAAACATTCCCATGTTGGTTTTCATCAACAAACTAGACCGTGAAGGTAAAGATGCTTTTGATCTTCTTGATGAAGTAGAACAGAAATTAGGATTAACGGTTTGTCCACTTTCATTACCTATTGGTATGGGAAGTGATTTCCAGGGAATTTACAATATCTGGGAAAACAACATTCAGTTATTCCTGGAAGAGAAAAAACAGAAAGTTGGAGATTCTATTAAGTTTGATGATATTAATGATACTTCCATTGATGAAGTAATTGGTGAAAAAGCTGCAAAAACGTTAAGAGAAGAACTTGATTTGATTCAGTCTGTTTACCCGGAATTTAATCGTGAAGATTATATGAAAGGAGACTTACAGCCTGTTTTCTTTGGTTCAGCTTTAAATAATTTTGGAGTTCGCGAATTATTGAATGCTTTCATTGATATTGCTCCAATGCCACAGCCCAAAGAAAGTGAAACCCGTTTAGTAAAACCTGAAGAGGAGACTTTCACAGGATTTGTTTTCAAAATCCACGCCAATATGGATCCCAAGCACAGAGACAGACTTGCATTCGTAAAAATTGTTTCTGGAACTTTCAAAAGAAACGAAAATTATCTATTGGTAAGAGAAGGCAAAAAAATGAAGTTCTCTTCTCCTAACGCCTTCTTTGCAGATAAAAAAGAAGTAGTGGAGGAAAGTTTCCCAGGTGATATCGTGGGTCTTCATGATACAGGGAGTTTCAGGATTGGTGATACTCTTACAGGTGGAGAAAAACTGAGTTTCAAAGGTATTCCAAGCTTCTCTCCGGAACATTTCCGTTATATCAACAATAATGATCCGTTAAAGGCTAAACAATTAGCCAAAGGTATTGATCAGTTGATGGATGAGGGAGTTGCACAGCTATTTACCCTTGAAATGAACAATAGAAAGATCATTGGAACTGTAGGAGCCCTTCAGTATGAAGTTATCCAATATCGTCTGGAGCATGAATATGGTGCTAAATGTACTTACGAACCACTTTCTATGCACAAAGCTTGTTGGGTAGAGGCTGACGAAAAGTCTGAAGAATTTAAAGAATTTGCGAGATTAAAACAGAGATTCTTAGCAAGAGATAAGTATGATCAGCTAGTGTTTTTAGCAGACTCCTCTTTCACTATTCATATGACACAGGAGAAATTCCCGAATGTGAAACTGCATTTCATCAGTGAATTCAGAGACCACTAAGTAAAAAACAGAATTGCCAAAAGGTGAAATTGTTACGAATATAGATCCGCAGAAAATTTCTGCGGATTTTTTTTGATATACTTTCTAAAAACACTCAACTGGAGAGAATAGATAATATTTTGCTTCCATATATAAAGATCAAGGCTTTGTAAATCTTTTGTAAAAAAAATACAAAACACTAGCAATAAAATAGTTACAATTTTACCAGCACAATACATTTCATTTACAATCTTTACAAGAGCTTCCCTTCTAATTTTACTTCATCAAAAAATTAATGTTATGAAAAAGTTCATATTACTAGTTGCTGTATCAAGCACTTTCATTATGTGTAAAAAAGGTGAAGTTTCACAAGATAAGATTGATGAAGCTATGAAAGCAACGGACAGCATCTCTACCGTCGCTCATGAAACAATAGATCATGCGGCTACTGTTGCAAACCAGGCTATGGATTCTGCCAGTATCAAAATAAAAGATTTTGACAATACCAAAGACGAGATCCAGAAGAAAATAGAAAACACCTCAAAAATGGTAGATTCTTTATCCGAAAAAGTTGCTTCCGCAAAATTGGAATCTAAAATTGAAAAGAAAGACTCTGCTATAAAAAAGGACGAAAAAATAGTTGTAAATGTTCCTGCACCAAAAGTCATTAAAGAAACAAAGATCGTTTATAAAGATAAGCCTCAGAATACTAATTATGAAAAAGACCTTTCTAAAGACAGAATAGTAAAATCTGGCTATCTTGGGATAAAAGCAGACAATGCTGAAACCGTTAAAGAAATTATCCGGGAAGAAGCTCTTAAAAATAACGGTTATATCAAATCCGAAAACCTTGGCTATATGGAGCCGGACAACAGACGTGAAGAAGATCAAAAAGTATATACGTTAGATATCAAAGTTCCTATTCAACATTTCGATGGTCTTATGGACGCTCTCAACTCCAATATTACGGATATTGATACTAAAGATATTCAGGTTTCAGGTCATCAGTACATTGAGAATACCATATGCAGCATCAATATTAATATTACAGACAAAACCAAGGCAGAAAAAGAACCTAAAACATTCGGAGGAAAATCTCTGGCCGCCATCGAATCGGGCTGGGATGTGATTACCTCTATTTTCCTGTTCATACTTCCTTTATGGCCTGTTCTGCTTATTGGAGGTGTAGGATATTATTTTTATAAGAAAAGAAATAAGAATATTCCTAATAAAAATGTTTAATCTATTTAGAAATTCGTTATCGCTACTTATTTTTAATTTTTTTTTAATAATAATTACAATTCCAAGTGATTTCTTATTTCTAAATTTATAAAAATATTCAACACCAAAACACCCGATTCATGAGTAAAGAACTTCCTAACTTTAAATATGAGTTAGAAAAAAAGGAACCCAGATTAGGCCCTGGTGGAGTTACAAGAGGAGTCTCTGTAAAAGAATTTGCAGCCTCTCAAAACCTGGCAGGAGTCAGTATGCACCTTGAACCGGGAGCCATCCGTGAACTTCATTGGCATGCCAATGCTGCAGAATGGGGGTATGTTTTGGAGGGACAGATGCGCACCACCGTCATCGATCCTCAGGGGAATGTTTTTATTGATATTTTTAATCCGGGAGATGTATGGTATTTCCCAAGAGGCTATGGCCACGTTCTACAATGTATAAGCAGTGAAAGCTGTCATTTTATATTGATTTTTGACAATGGTGATTTTTCTGAAGATCATACTTTCAGCATTACCGATTTTATTTCAAGTATTCCGGTGGAAATTGCGGCACAGAATTTAGGAATCACAGAAGAGGAAGTTAAAAAACTTCATCAGGGAGAAGCTTACTTTGCAAAATGTGACCTTCCAGACATTCGCTCCGGGCTTGCTTCACCAAGAAATGAAATCTCGCTGGTATCTAAACACCGTTATCCGCTGGGAGCACAGCAACCTATCGTGGTTCCGGGAGGAGGTTTACAGAGAGTGGTGACACAGAAGGAATTTGATATTGCCAAAACCATTACAGGAAGTATTTTTGAAATAGAACCGGGAGGATTAAGAGAATTACACTGGCATCCCAATGCAGACGAATGGCAATATTACATTCAGGGAAAAGCAGAGATGGGGGTTTTCCTTGCAGAAGGACAGTTTGTAAAAGACGAATTCAATAAAGGTGATGTAGGCTATGTTCCCATGGGAGCCGGGCATTACATCAAAAATATAGGAACAGAAAAGCTTATTGTTCTTTTAGGATTTAACAACGGATTGTATGAAGCGATTGATCTGAGCAGTTGGATCGGTGGAAATCCAAGAGATATTTTAAAAGGAAATTTTGGAGTAAGTGATGAAATTATTGATCAGTTTCCAACCTCCGGTAAGCTTATTATTAAATAAATGAATTTCAGTGATCTCACGGAATTCAGCATAAACCAGGAAATTTTTATTTCATATATTAATATTTTGTGATTTGGTGTAAAATAGGGCCCTCAACTGAGAGCCCTATTTGTTTTATTTCATATTCACTACTTTATCTACAATGTACGTTGTGTTTCCTCTCCATGGAAGAGCCCCTTTGTATTCTTTGTAATGAAGGTCAAAAGTTTTACCGCTATTGGTTTCCAACAGTTTGAAAACTTCCGGATCAGATACAGAAAATTCAAACTCGTAGCTTGTAATAGTTCCTGTTTTTCCGCTTCCAAAACCTTCCTGAATCAACTTCCCTTCATAAGTTTTGAAGACATAGCCTTTTTTCATAGCATAGTTCAGGTACCCTGACTTTACTCCTTCTCCGAAAACGAAAAAGTACTTATACCATACCAATACTCCTAAAAGGAGAAGTACGACCCCTAAAGTGATCCACAAAGATTTTTTCATAAGTAGTGTGTTTTAAATAATTTTTATTTTGCGATACTTCTTGAGATCACGATTTTCTGGATTTCAGAAGTTCCTTCGTAGATCTGAGTGATTTTTGCATCTCTCATCAATCTTTCTACGTGGTATTCTTTCACATATCCGTATCCACCGTGGATCTGTACGGCTTCAATAGTAGTATCCATTGCTACTTGAGAAGCATATAATTTTGCCATAGCTCCGCTTTCAGAGATATCTTTTCCTGCATCTTTTTCACAAGCCGCTTTAAAGCAAAGCATTCTTGCCGCAGTAATCTGAGTTGCCATATCAGCCAATTTGAAAGCAATCGCCTGGTGGTTGATGATTTCAGTTTTGAAAGCTTTTCTTGTTTTAGCATACTTCAAAGCCAATTCATAAGCTCCTGAAGCAATTCCTAAAGCCTGAGAAGCGATACCGATTCTTCCTCCGTTCAATACTGCCATTGCAAAATTGAAACCAAATCCGTCAGCACCAATTCTGTTTTCTTTCGGAACCTTTACATTATTAAAGATCAAAGAGTGGGTATCACTTCCTCTGATTCCTAATTTGTCTTCTTTAGCTCCGATTTCAAAACCTTCCCATCCTCTTTCTACGATGAAAGCGTTGATTCCTTTATGTTTTTTCTCAGGATCTGTCTGAGCGATTACAATATAATAAGAAGCTGTACTACCGTTCGTGATCCAGTTTTTAATACCATTTAAAAGATAGTAGTCTCCTTTATCTTCTGCAGTTGTTTTCTGAGAAGTTGCATCAGAACCCGCTTCAGGCTCAGATAATGCAAAAGCTCCAATTACCTGCCCGCTTGCAAGAGGAGTAAGATATTTTACTTTTTGTTCTTCAGATGCAAATTTCTCAAGACCGGCACAAACCAATGAGTTGTTTACAGACATTACTACCGCTGCAGAAGCATCCACTTTTGCAATCTCTTCCATTGCCAATACGTAAGAAACGCTGTCCATTCCTGCACCTCCGTATTTTGGATCAACCATCATTCCCAAAAGACCCATTTCTCCCATTTTCTTCACCTGTTCTGTAGGGAATTTCTGGTCGCGGTCTCTTTCAATCACTTCTGGTAATAATTCGTTTTGTGCAAAGTCTCTTGCTGCCTGCTGAATCATCAGCTGTTCTTCCGATAAATTAAAGTCCATAAAAAAAATAATTAGATAGCCGTAAATTTACACTTTTTAGCCAAATATGAAAAAAGAAATTAAAATCGGGAAAAAGGCAATCATAAAGGCGATTTTCAGAGTTTTAGAAAGGTGAGATAAGCAATTCTGCATTCACATGAAATGTCCCCTCCATATTATAAATAAGAAGTAAGAATTTTATTAATAAATCCTTTATCACAGCTTATATTCTATCACTTACGGCCCTCTTTTTGATGAATATATTATGGTTAGCATTCAAGTAAATTCTAATTATGAGAATCAAAAGTTCATAATTAAAAAAAATGCTTATATTTAAGTTTCTTTAAAAATTATTTAAAAAATCATGACGATCAAGAGATTATTCGATATTCCGCACTATGCTTTAGAAAAATATCCTAAAACGGATATGTTTGTCACAAAATATCAGGGTGAATGGAAAAAAACTTCTACTCAGGAGTTTATCAATGAAGGGAATAAAATATCCAGAGGATTGCTGAAACTGGGTATCAAACCAGGTGACAAGATCGCTTTGATCACAACCAATTCCCGTACGGAATGGGCTATTATGGATTTTGGAATGTCTCAGATCGGAGTTGTTTCTGTACCGGTATATCCAAGTATTTCACCGGAAGATTATGAATTTATCTTCAACAATGCTGAAATTCAGTACTGTTTTGTTTCCGATAAGGAGCTTTTGAATAAAGTGATGAAAGTAAAGCACAATATCCCAAGCTTACAGGGAATTTTTACTTTTGATAATATCAGTGGAGCAGCTAACTGGAGAGAAATTCTGGATTTGGGTAAAGACGAATCTACACAAATTGAAGTAGAAGACCTTTCTAATGCTATTAATACGGAAGATCTGGCTACCGTCATTTATACCTCAGGAACAACAGGCCGCCCTAAAGGAGTGATGCTTACTCACAATAATATCGTTTCAAACATATTGGGAGCGATCCCGAGAATTCCTAAAAAGAGAAATTTTGATTATAAAGAAGCAAGAGCATTAAGCTTCCTTCCTATCTGTCATATCTTTGAAAGAATGCTGTTCTACCTTTATCAATACAACGGTTTTTCCTTGTATTTTGCAGAAAGCATTGAAAAGATGGGAGAAAACGTAAAAGAAGTGAAACCTCACTATATGACCGTAGTTCCTAGGTTGGTAGAAAAAGTTTATGATAAAATTTACAATACAGGTTCTTCTGCGGGAGGATTGAAATCTAAAATTTTCTTCTGGGCTTTGAATTTAATTAGTAAAAAGAAAACAATATCCAAGCCTTCAGGACTTCAGGAAATTATCGCAGACAAACTGGTCTTTTCTAAGTGGAGAGAAGGGTTAGGTGGCGAAATCATTACTTTGGTTTCAGGATCTGCAGCATTGTCTACAAGACTTAACTTGATGTTCCAAAATGCAGGAATTCCTATTTTAGAAGGATATGGCTTAACGGAAACGTCTCCCGTAATTTCTGTTAACAGTTTCGACAAAATGAAAGTAGGAACGGTTGGAGTTCCGTTGGATAACTTAAAAGTAAAAATTCAGGAAGACGGAGAAATTACAGTAAAAGGTCCGTCAGTATTCAAAGGATATTTCCAGAACGATGAAATGACAAGAGAAGCCTTTACGGAAGACGGTTATTTCAAGACCGGGGATATCGGAAATATTGACAGCGACGGGTTCCTGCAGATTACCGACCGTAAAAAAGAAATGTTCAAAACCTCTGGTGGTAAATATATTGCTCCTCAAACGATTGAAAACCTGGCAAAAGCATCTAAATTCATCGAACAGATTATGGTAGTAGGGGATGGTGAAAAAATGCCATGTGCTTTGGTACAGCCTGATTTTGAGTTTGCTAAAAGCTGGGCCATGAGAAATAATTTGAACATTGGCTCTACACCGGAAGAAATTGCCAAAAGTCCTGAGCTGAAACAAAGAATTGAAAAAGAAATTGACGGCATCAATGAGCATCTCGGAAACTGGGAGAAAATCAAAAAAATAGAACTTACCCCTGAAATCTGGAGCATTGAAAGCGGGCTTCTTACTCCTACTTTAAAACTTAAAAGAAAAGCGGTAAAAGAAAAATTCATTGCTCTTTACAACAAGATGTATGAGCATCATGAATAATTGTATTACAATGAAAATACTTACTATATTCATCAGCCAATCCATCCTTATTGGGTTGGCTTTTTTCATGTGTTCCTGCCAGAAAAAAGAGGATAACAGTCAACTTACCATGGTAAAAGAACAAATAGAAGAACCTCCCCCTCCTCCCTCTTCGGATCTTCTTCATTCTTTGAAAGAAAAGGAATTACTGGATTATATACAGACAGCGAAAACAGTAAAGCCTAATCCTAACAACGGCGCACCTTTCAATCAGCTTGACTATGATAAGATTATTGCATATGATTTTCAAGGAGAAGAAGAAATGTATGAGGATGCCATTGACAGAAAAGGGAAATTCATCCCTGTTATCTTAAAACAACAGTTTCTGACACAACAACAAGCAGATCATATTTTGTCTGCTCTGGCTAAAAATTCCAGTTATGGAGGAGGCTCTGCTGCCTGCTTCAGACCTCATCTGGGATTGGTATTTTTTAAGGGAAATAAAAAGGTTAATCAGATCAGTATCTGCTTGAGTTGTAACGCTTCCCATTCTGAGATAGAAATTCCTGCAAAAAAACACAAACTGGTCAATAAAGGAACAAAAGATGAATATTCTCTGGAAGGATTTACTTCATCTGGTAAGAAGGCAATTGCTCAACTTTGTAAAAAGATCAACTTTCAGTATGGGAGATAATAGTATATATTGTTATACTGTAAGGTACACATCTTAAAAACAACAAGTGTATTATCTCACACCATCAAAAAATAGATATGAAGAAGTTAGTTTCATTAAGTTTATTATTTTCTATAATTTCTTGTACCAGACCAAATACTGATTCAAGTTTTTCAAAACCAATAAAAGTAATAAAATTTATGGGGATAAATAGTTATTCTAATGATATCAATCCTAAAATATTTTGGTCACATACTGATGAGCATATGTTTTTGTTTATGGAAAGAGCAGCTTTTCTTTCCGATATAGAAGCATATAAAGAAACATCTAGCAGTTCTCTTCATGAGTATATTTACGCTTTTATAACTCCAAAAGATACTTTATATTCAGATTACACACTCAAATCATGGATATTGATAAGGAATAAAAAAGAGAAATACTACTATGATGAGGAAGGAAAGACAATGAAATTTTTAAAAAGAACCTATCCTTTTTTTAGAGATTGCCTGAACGCTGATGGAATGTAACTTCTCTCGATACTTCACAATAAAATAGTATAGCAGATAAACAAAAAGCCTCGCAAAATTGCGAGGCTTTTATATTATTTAAAATCAATAATTAGAATTTAATTACAGATTTCATTCTTTCGTTTTCTTCCATTACCAACTCGTCATCTACAAGAATTTTTCCTGAATGCTCGTCAATAATGATTTTCTTTCTCTGAGCGATTTCCATCTGCTTCTGAGGAGGGATTGTGAAGAAAGATCCTTTTGGAGCACCTCTTTCTAATCCTACTACAGCAAGACCGTTGATAGAGTTTGTTCTGATTCTGTTGTAAGAAGCCAGTAATCTTTCGTCAATTTTACCTGCATATTCTTTAGACTGCTCTAGCAAATATTCTTCTTCTTTCTGAGTTTCAGAGATCAAACCTTCTAATTCTTCTTTTTTGAATTTTAAGTGGCTTTTCAAGTCGTTGATCTTTGCATTCAGTTCGCTTAAAGTTTCATTTTTGTGAGCAATTTTAGCTCCGAATTCTTTAATTCTTTTTTCAGCAAGCTGAATTTCCAGATCCTGGAATTCCATTTCTTTTCCTAATGCTTCAAACTCTTTATTGTTTCTTACATTATCCTGCTGAGATTTGTATTTCTCAATTAAAGTTTTAGCATGGTTAATCACTTCATGCTTCGTTTTGATCTGATCGTCCTGATCTTTGATGTCTGCATGAAATTTTTCAGCTCTCTTTTCAAGACCTTCAATCTCGATTTCAAGATCTTCAACTTCAATTGGCAATTCTCCTCTAGTATTTCGGATTTCATCCAATCTTGAATCAATGATCTGTAAATCGTATAAAGCTCTTAATTTTTCTTCAACTGAAATATCGTTGGTTTTTGCCATATTTAAATGAAATAATTTACTGGGTTTGTTTTTTCAATAGATTTTGAAATTGCAAATGTACTAAATTTTTGTGATAAAATTTCAAATAATTGTTGACTTACAAATTGTTCTGATTCATAATGACCTATATCGCAGATCAGCATTTTAGACTCTGCTAAAAAATAGTCGTGGTATTTCAAATCTCCGGTAAGATAAGCATCACATTTCTTTGATACCGCAGAACGTATTCCACTGGCTCCGGAACCTCCCAACACCCCTACTCTTTTAATTTTTTTGTTATTAAAAGCAGAATGTTTGATAACTTCCAGACCAAATTTTTCTTTTACAAATCCTAAGAAATCCTTTTCATCCATTTCTTCTTCAAGATCTCCGTACATTCCCAACCCAACATGATGATTTTTATTATCAAGACTGTAAATCTGATGAGCAACTTCTTCATAAGGATGTGCGTCTTTCATTGCTCCTACGATCTGGCCCTGTTTAAAACTTTCAAAAATAACAGAGATCATGTCTTCATCGGCATTTTCTCTAATATTCTGCTGTCCCGAAAACGGATTGGATCCTTCAATGGGACGAAATGTTCCGTTTCCATTTACAGTGAAGCTGCATTCGTCGTAGAACCCGATACTTCCTGCTCCCGCAGAAAATAAAGCTTCTTTTACTTTTTCTGAGTGATCTTTCGGAACGAAAACAGTCAGCTGCTTCAAATTATTTTCTTTAGGCTGAAGAATCTTCATATTCTTTAAACCCAACTGGCTGCATATCCCATGATTCACTCCAAAGAAATGATTATCAAATGCCGTATGGATGGCATAAATAGCGATTTTATTTTCAATTGCTTTCAGAACGGCTCTTTCAACATAATTTTTGCCTGTTAAAGATTTCAATCCTGAAAAAATAATAGGATGAAAACATACAATCAGATTGCAGTTTCTCTCTATTGCCTCCTGTACAACATTTTCCAATGCATCATGGCAAACCAGAATTCCGGACACATTTCTGTCGGGTACTCCACACAGCAATCCTACATTATCAAATCCTTCTGCCTGCTGTAGCGGAATGAGTTTATCTATTTCTGCAATTACTTTTCTTATTGTCATTTTATTCTGTATGTTTGCTACGAAAATAACGATAATTTGTTAATTTTAAAAAACATTAAATATGGAAAGAGAGCACAATCTTATTCCTGAAGACAAGCTTTGGAAAAGGTTTCTTTACCGGATCATTTACCGCTCTGATACAAAACTTGGGAAGCTTTTTGACATTATCTTACTGTCATTGATTCTTGTAAGCACCGCCATTATTATGATGGAAAGTGTTCCTAAGCTTGATATAAGATTCCATCTCACTTTTCTTATCCTTGAGTGGATTATTTCTCTGTTTTTTACGGCGGAATATTTGATGCGAATTACGGTGGTAAAAAATAAAAAAAACTATATTTTCAGTTTTTTGGGTATTATAGATTTTCTGGCGCTGGCTCCATTTTATCTTAGTTTTTTCTTTCCGGTTACCAAGTATTTCCTGATCTTCAGAATGCTGAGAATGTTGAGGATTTTCAGAATTTTCAACCTTCTGGATTTTATGAATGACGGGTACCTCATCGTACGGGCACTTAAAAACAGTTCTAGAAAAATATACATCTTCCTTTTGTTCCTTATTATCTTCTCGGTTATTGTCGGTTCACTTATGTTTATGGTGGAAGGCAATAGAAAAGGATTTGAAACCATACCGCAATCTATTTATTGGGCGGTAGTAACGGTAACCACCGTGGGATATGGAGATGTCTCTCCTATTACTCCTTTAGGAAAATTCTTTGCGGTTGTTCTCATGCTTGCTGGATATTCCATTATTGCGGTCCCAACAGGGATTGTAACAGCAGAAATGCGCAATAAGAGACAAAATCTGGAAAAGATATGTGACCGATGCGGAAATGAAGATATTGATGATGATGCAAGGTATTGCAAACAGTGTGGCAAGAAATTAGCTTAATACATATTATGAATGTTATTAATACATTTTTCTCACTAAATACCACAAAATTATGGAATCAACAAAGAAAAACAAACCGAACAGCTTAGTCGTCATTCTTTTTGCGCTGATTGTACTCATGGTCATTATTTATTTTATACTAGCCATGTTCTTCCCTTCTGTTTTTGACCTTATGAATACTGGAGATATACAACCGGTACCCAATAAGTAATTGAAAACAGCACATAAAACTTAAAAAAAGAATAGATTATTATAAAAAAATGAGTGAAAAAATCACTCATTTTTTTGTGTCAACTTTATTGACTCGTTCAAAAAAACCGGATCATGATACATGATCCGGCTTCGTTTTTGACAAAACTATTATCTATTTTCTAATTACTTTAACCGTTTGTTTAGATCCGTCCTTCATTTCTAAGGTAACCAAATAAATGCCTTGTTTCAATTCGTTTAAATGGATTGTTGAACCAGGGTTAGCGATCGTTTTCATCAGCCTTCCTGAAGCATCATTTACCAAAACATTTTTCACATTTTTAGCATCTGAAATATTCAGTACATCGGTGAATGGGTTAGGATATACTTTGATATCATTTTTCGTTTTAGAAACTTCTGTCACCGCAAGATTGGCCAAATTAACACTGATATCGTCCAGATACAGATTGTCCTGGTTAACATCTGAATAGGCATTAAATCCGAAATAATAAACCCCTGATGTAGGAACAGTAAATGTAACAGATTCATTATGCGCTGTATTATCGTTGATTGAAGGATAATCTGCTATAGGATTAGTCATTGCAGCTATCGTTGGAGAAGTTCCAAAAGCCACTTTCATTTTCTCTGTATACGCTGTTGAATTATTACCATATTTATAGCTAATGGTATACTGTACTCCAGCTGTCAGGTTCAGACCTTGAGTAAAGAACCAAGTGTCAGCAGCATCAAAGAAACTATATGAATATCTCAACACATTGGTTGTAAAGTCATTATTACCAGAAGGAGCAGACGATGTTTCCCAACTATTTCCTGATCCGGCATTAATATTTTCGGTACAACCTGGAAGACTTGGCGGAGTTACGTTTTCAAAATCTAAAACATAAGGTAGATTGGCGCTCGCACATAAAGTGGTGAAAGAAGTAGGGTCACTCCATGCACTTTTATCAGCAGCACTGCATACAGATCTTACCCATACATAATAATGAGTAGCAGAAGACAAACTCGGAATATTATAAGTTGCGGCTGTAATACCCGTAATATTAGGATTACTTGCTGCAGTTGGAGCGGTACTTGATGTACTGTAATAAATTTCATATCCTCCTGCAGGAGCCGGGGTTGGAGCTGTCCAGAAAAGTGTAGTTCCCGAAGAGGTTGTATTTGAAACGGTTAATAAACTAGGTTCGCTACAAGTAGGCGTTACATCTACTTTAATATCATCAACATACAATTCATTCATATCTGGATCAGAATAGGCCTGGAATCCGAAATAATAGACCCCTGTCGCTGTAGGGGTAAAATCTACAAAGTTACTGGTAGCTGTACTGTTCACTATATTAGGATGATCTGCAAGTGGATTGGTCATAGCTGAACCTGCTGCAGAAGTTCCATAGGCTACTTTTAATTTTTCAGGATAAACAATAGTTCCTTCTGCATTGGCGTATTTGTACTTGATTCTGTAGCTCACTCCCGAAGTAAGATTAATTCCGGAGGTAAAGAACCATGTATTGGCACTATTGGAAGAATTATAAGTGTATTGAAGAACTTTTCCTGTAAATCCTTGAGAAGCTAAATCGGAAGTTTCCCATAAATTTCCGTTCCCATCATTAACTACTGAAGTACAGATAGGCATATCTGGTAGTACTGCAGATTCGAAGTCCTGTACATAAGGGACTCCCACCGAAGTACATGCTGTAGTAAAAGTAGCCATTTGAGACCAGCCACTTTTATCTGTAGCACTACATACGGAACGTACCCATACACGATATGAGGTAGCAGCAGAAAGTGTTGTTAAATCTGCGCTTAAAGTATTTGTGCTTCCCGAAGGAATTGTGTTAGCGGTAGGAACTGATACAGTACCTGAGTAATAATATTCGTATCCATTAGCTGGAGAAGAGGTAGGAGCCGTCCACGCAAGGTGAGCAGATCCTGCGCTTACAGAAGACACTGTCAGTCCACTAGGAGCAAGGCATGTAGGAACTGATCCTATAACCACCGTATAATCATGAGCCTCACCATACCCTGAAATGTTACAAGGAATGGGCTGACTGGAATATCGATCTCCGACTCTCATCCTGTATGTACCTGGAGTAACGGTGGAAGGAATTGTAATAATACCTGACGTAACATTATTTCCTGCAACCGAAGCACTGCTTGCCGCAGCCACAAGTTCCGGCGCGGTGTCATCAAAGGTTCCGTCGTTATTAAAATCTATCCAAATACGTACGTTTTGATTAGCAAAGTTGTGAGTAACGGAAAAGTCATAGCTTAATCCTGCATTCAGGTTAATAGTCATAGAAGTATAATCTCCATATGCTCCTTGAGAACATCCTGTATTCTGGTGATCAAATCCTGCTGAAGGAATTGTAAAAGAATCTACTAAATCTCCTCCATCGCAACCACTGGCGTATTGTGGCACGCAATAGGTTTGTGCGAAGGACAAAGATCCAACAGTTAAAAAACTCGCGAGTAAAATATTTTTCATACAATGTACATTAGTTAATCAAATCTAGCAAAATACTTCAATAGAATAATATTTTTTTTAAACAAAATTTAACAAAAACAACAAAACATTAATCTATCACAAAATAAAAACACTACTTATTTATTGTAAAATCGGGATCAATTCAGAATTCCTTGTGAGAAATAATATCAAAAAAAGACTGCCTTTCACAAGACAGTCTCCGGTTTTTATTTAAATGAAAAATTATTTTTTAATAGCTTTCACGGTTTGCTTGGAACCATCTTTCATATTAAGAACTACTAAATACAAACCTTCTTTTAAGTCTCTCAATTGAAGTACTGTAGAAGGGTTTTCAATAGTTTTAACAAGTCTTCCTGCAACATCAATCACTGAAACAGATTGTACTTTTGCCACATCGGAAATCGTAAGTGTTTCTGTGAATGGATTAGGATATACTTTAATACTGTTAATTTTCGCCACTACTTCAGAAGTTCCCAAATTAGGATTCTGCTTTACCTCAACGTTATCAAGAAGAACATCATCGTAGAAATATCCGTTACCACTTACGTTCTTATCAACCGTAAATCTTACCTGAATGGTTGCTCCGATATAAGAAGCTGCCAAAGGAACTCCCACTGTTCTCCATTGGTTGGAGTTGGTTGTATCACTGAAAACAGACACCCATCCATTTCCATCGTTTACTTCTACTGTAAGTTTGTTATTATCACTAGTTGAAGTAACTACAGTTGTTCCTGTAGATTGGGAATGATTTTTAAACCAGTCAAAAGAAATGAAAGGCTGCGTCAACCCTGTTAAGCTGATTGATGGACTTACCAATTGTACAGTATTAGCTCCTGCCCCATTATATGGAGAACTAGCATCTACCCAGGCATAAGTACCTGCTGCCTTTCCATTATTAGCAGGGCTTGCACCATAATCTGCACTTCCTGAAAATTTCCAGAAAAGGTTAGGATCAGTACTTGTAGCAATAGGATTAATATTGTTCCAGCAAGCCGGAGCATTACCAGAATCGAAGTTTTGAGCAAATGGAGCCGTTGTTGTTACACAAAGGGTATTAAATACCGCAGCTGGAGAAGACCATACACTCTTATCAGAAGCGCTACATACAGATCTAACCCATAAATAATAAGTATTCGCAGGAGCCAAGCCAGTTAAAGGTGTAGAATTGGTAGTACTTGTTCCTGAAGCCTGAGTAGAAGCCGTAGGTGCAGTACCACTTGTAGAATAATAATATTCATAACCACCTCCCGGAACTTGCGTAGGAGCAGTCCAGGAAGCATTTGCTCCTGAAGCTGTAATACCTGAAACAGTAACTCCGGTAGGTTCAAAACATGTTGGGGTAATATCTACATTAATATCGTCTACATAAATCTGATTCATATCCGCGATAGAATAAGCCTGGAATCCAATATAATAAGTTCCTGTAGTTGTCGGAACAAAATCCGTATACGTGCTTGTTGAAACTCCACCGGTAAGAATATTCGAGTGATCAGCTATTGTATTGGTCATCGCTGCACTTGTTGCAGAGGATCCATAGGCTACTTTTAATTTTTCAGCATATTGAGTTGTTCCGGCTGCATTGGCATATTTATATTTAATTCTATAACTAACTCCTGCTGTAAGGTTAAGACCTTGTGTAAAGAACCATGTATTAGCCGCGCTGGAAGAGCTATATGAATAGTTAAGTACCTTACCTACAAAACTTGTTATAGAGCTAGTTGTTTTCCATGCATTTCCTGAACCGCTATTGATTACACTCGTACAACTTGGAACCGCCGGAGTCGTAACATTTTCAAAGTCTAAAGTATATGGAAGATTCGTTGATAAACAAGCCGTTTGGAATGATCTTACTGTACATGCTGTAGCAGGAGCTGCAGTAGCAGCAGTATAAGCCGACACAGAATAGTAGTAAGTTGTGGCATTAATCAGTGGGCTTGATAAGGTATAATTGTTATTAGCTCCACCTACGATATCTGTATCCAGAACTTCATTTCCACCGGAAGTGGTTCCAACTTTCAATTTATAGCCTGTCGCTCCGTTTATTGTATTCCAAGTTATGGTAGGAGTAACACTTACACCTGTTGCACTGGATGCAGGCGCAGTAACGGTAGGACAAAGGCCTAATGTTGTAAAGTTTCCGGAACTGGACCATAATCCTTTATCTGTACCATTACAGTTTGCTCTTACCCAATAATAATACAGGGTTGAAGGTACTAATCCTGATAAATTTGCAGTGACATTCCCTGCCCCTACGGATCCTGAAGGAGTAACTGTTGACGCTGGCGCTGTAGAAGATGTAGCATAGTAATATTCATAGCCACTTCCTGGAGGGGTTGTAGAAGCTGTCCAGTTAATTGTTGCCGTATCTGGAGCCAATGCTGATGAAGTAAGCCCTGTTACTGTACTGGCACAGCTAGGTACCGTTGTAAAAGATCCTGTAGATGCATACCCATTACCACTTCCTGCTAAATTCGGTATATGAGAATACATAGCCTGCGCAGAACCATTTAAAGCCTGCACCTGAAATTGGTAGGTCGTATTTTGAGTTAAACCTGAAATAGATGCTGTAGTAGCAGATACCGGATTACCACTAAAGTTAGTCCAGTCACAACTTCCCAATGCTCTATACTGAACATTATAAGCCGTTGCACCCGTAGGAGCTGTCCAACTCACAGTAGCACCTGCATTTGTAACTCCCGTTGTTGCCGCAAAAGTTCTTACCGGCAATAGAGTTCCCGGAGTCCATGTGTACTGAAGCCCTGCTGGAATTTTAACATTGGCATTGGTTCCACTGGAGAAAAGCATAGCACTGGAATTCGCATTTCCAGTTACCGCTTTAGACCAGTCGCAAGTAGTACCAGATGGTACATTCCCAATCATCAATGGGCTAACATTGGTGGAATAGGTAACACTGTTTCCTCTAATCCCTACCTGTGGAGTACTGTTCGACGTACTTGTTCCAGGATCTGTACAGTTACCGTATATTATCTTAATTTCACCGGTAGCGTATACAAGTCTGATCTGGAAATTCAATCTTTCTGTTGAACGGTTGCTGTAGTTAGCATGATCCTGCCATTGAACGACAAATTCAGATCCTAAATCCTCATACCTTACTTCATGGTTACCAGGAGGCTGAGTAGTATCTGATGCATAAAATCCCCCATCCTGTCCAAAAGCAGAAATCGCACCTGTTGTAGTTCCCAGGGTCGACAAAGGTGTATAGTTTGATCCAGCAGGCGCGGCTCCGAAAGTAATATATCCGTTCGCACTGATGTACAGACTGTTCATTGCAACACCCCCAAAATTAAACGGAGAAGACAAAGGAATTGCGGCCGAAACCTCATTGTCATAAGTGGTATTGTTTGTTAGGGGAAATAATTTTGTACCACCTGTAATAGGTACATAATTCACCCCGGTGCTTTTCGAGAAAGCATAATTAGCGACGTTTGTTTGTGCATAGACACCCATACTTAAGAGCGCTAAGCACGACAGTAGAATTTTTTTCATAAACTTAGTAATAATAAAAGTTAGGGAGGTAAATGTATAAATATTAATTTAAATATTAAAAATTATCTTAAAATATTAAATTAAAACAATTAAAACAACCATTATATTAAAATAAAATCAAACGTTTATTTAAAATTAACATTTATTTCATAATTCAATGATAAATCATAAAGCATTAACTACCAAGCCATTATGAAAACAAAAATCAACAATATATAATTCATCTTTTATTAACTAGTATAAAAAGTATTTAATTTCATAAATCCTATGCAAACAAAAAAAAGCGACTTTTTGAGCCGCTTTTTAACTATTATATTACAAATTTTCTTTAATTCAGATAAAATTCATACTTATTGAGTAGCTGAATTTCTTTAATCAAATCACCGTTAAGATCTACGGAATGTTTCATAGACTGAACTTCAATATGAGAATCGTCTTCTATGTTTTTAATGAAGAACTTCAGTTTTTGGTTTCCTTTATTTCTGTCAAGTACCGTTTTGAAAAAATCCAGATCTTCTTTTCTCACATCCATCACATCCATCACCAAAGAAATACTTTTAGCAAATCTCTCAAATGCTTCCTGGAGTTCTATCACATCAACTACATTCACAAAAACTCGTCCATCCTTTACCTGAGCAAATTTTATTTTGAAAATAACAAATCTCTGAACTTCCAGTTTTTCCTTCAGCCTCATATAATCCCTGTCTCCTAACCTGAACGAATATGAACCTGAATAGTCTTCCAAGGTCACAAAAGCTACTTTTTCGCCACTTCTGAAACCATCCTGAACTCTATATTCCGTAATCAAACCTGCTACCGTGTATTCTTTACCACCGCCGCCATTTTCTCTTTCCTTCTGAAGGGTTTTCCAGTCTTTCTTTTTCTCCTCAAACAATTCTTCCTGTTTGTTGGAAAAGGCCTGCTCTTTATAAGCATCTACCTCATCCAGATTTAAAAATGAAAAAGTTCCTTTAGGTTCTGCTTTTTTTGTTACTTCTTCTACAACTTCTTCTTCTCCGGCAACAACATCATCAGACACAATTTCTGTAAGATCCACCGAGTCATCCTGAGAGTCCTGTTCTAAGACTGGCGCTTCATCCGTTGGAGCTTTTTCCTCTTCTTCTTTTTCCAGCACAGATTTTTTGGAAAGCTGCCCCTGCATAAACTGAAACTGATACTTAAACTCATCCAGCGGATGGGCAGAAAGATAGAAACCGATAATTTCTTTTTCTTTATTAAGCTTGTGCATATTGGGCCACTCAGGACAAGGCGCGAGTTTCGGTTGTTCAATCTGAACTTCATCTGCGAAATCAGCAAATAGAGAGTGTTCCATCTCGTTTTTACTCTCCTGGAAACTCTGTCCGTATCTGATCAACCTTTCAAGATTGGTTTTCCCAGCCATATCAATATCGAAGTACTGACCTCTGTGGTAAGAGTGCAATTCGTCGAAAGCACCTGCCAACACCAAACTTTCCGCTACTCTTTTATTCATCTGAGACGGAAGTATTCTTTCGAAGAAATCGTAAATATTTTTAAATCTTCCGTTTTCTCTTTCTCTGGTAATCGCTTCACTAGGTCCTTCTCCAATTCCTTTGATTGCTCCTAAGCCAAAACGGATCTGGCCTTTTTCGTTTACTGAGAATTTATACTGAGATTCATTCACATCCGGTCCTAAAACATCCACTCCCATACTCTTACAATCTTCCATGAACATGGTAATCGATTCGGTATTGTTGATGTTATTACTCATCACACTTGCCATATATTCTGCCGGATAATTCGCTTTTAAATAAGCAGTCTGATAGGCAATAAAGGCATAACAGGTGGAGTGAGACTTATTGAAGGCATATTCTGCAAAGGCTTTCCAGTCGTTCCAGATTTTTTCCAGCCTTTCTTCATTAAGATTATTCTTTCGTCCTCCTTCAATGAATTTTGGATACATTTTATTCAGAACGTCAATCTGCTTTTTACCCATTGCTTTTCTCAAAGTATCGGCTTCGCCTTTTGTAAAGTCGGCCAATTTCTGGGATAAAAGCATTACCTGCTCCTGATAAACGGTAATTCCGTAAGTTTCTTTTAAATATTCTTCTGTCTCCGGTAAATCGTAGACAATTTCTTCAATCCCGTGCTTTCTGTTGATAAAGTTCGGGATGTATTTAATAGGACCCGGACGATACAATGCGTTCATGGCAATAAGATCGGCAAAAACTGTGGGTTTAAGCTCTCTCATGTATTTTTGCATTCCCGGACTTTCATACTGGAAAATCCCTACTGTTCTTCCTTCTTTAAATAACTGGTACGTTTTGGTATCATCAAGCGGGATAAGATCCGGATCAATATCTACTCCATATCTTGCTTTAACCAGTTTAAGTGCGTCTTTAATAATCGTAAGGGTTCTCAATCCCAGGAAGTCCATTTTCAGAAGCCCTGCACTTTCTGCTACGGAGTTATCAAACTGAGATACCAAAATATCGGCATCTTTAGCCGCAATCGTTACCGGAACAAGGTTACTTACATCTTCGGGCGTAATAATTACTCCACACGCGTGAATTCCCGTATTTCTGATGCACCCCTCCATTTTTTTGGCACTGGCAAGAACCCCATGACGTGCATCATCCGGACTATCCAGAACATATCTCATCTCATCGACAAGCATCTGTTCTTCCGGTTTCAGTTTATCATATTTCGCCAAGGCTTTTGCAATATTCATCCCCGGGCTTGGAGGAATCAGCTTCGCAATATTGTTTGTATCAGGAATAGGAACATCTAAAACTCTTCCGGCATCTTTAATAGCGGATTTCCCCCCCAATACGGAGTAAGTAATAATCTGCGCTACCTGAGTTTTACCATATTTTTCAACAACCCATTTGATAATTTTGTCTCGTCCTTCATCATCAAAGTCGATGTCAATATCGGGCATGGATACCCTTTCCGGGTTCAGGAATCTCTCAAAAAGGAGATCATATTTAATAGGGTCTACATTGGTAATTCCGATACAGTACGCCACCGCAGATCCGGCAGCAGAACCTCTTCCGGGACCTACCCAAACTCCCATATTACGGGCTTCATTACAGAAATCCTGTACAATAAGGAAATATCCGGGATAACCGGTATTGGCGATTACTTCAAGCTCGAAGTCAAGACGTTCTTTAATTTCATCTGTGATACCTGTAGATTCATATCTTTTCTTAGCCCCTTCGTAAGTAAGATAGGTAAGATAAGCCATCTCCCCTCTTTTTCCTCCGTCTATATCATCTTCTGCATGGATAAATTCTTCAGGAATATCAAACTTAGGAAGAAGTACGTCTCTTTTTAAGGTATAAGGCTTAAATTTAGCAAAGAACTCATCATAAGCTTCAAAAGCATCAGGGTAAGCAAGGAAAGCCGCCTTAATCTCATCAGAATTTTTAATGTAATATTCTCCTGTTGCCAACCCTCTTCTCTTTCCAAATCCTTTACCTACGGGAGTGGTCAATTTTTCGCCATCTTTTATACAACTTACGATATCCTGAATATTAGAATCGTCTTTATTGGTATAAAAAGTTTCGTTCTGCGCTAAAATCTTAACGTTATATTTATCTGCAAAATGTAGTAAGACATCATTTAAATGCTCTTCTTCTGGCAGTTCATGATTTTGAATCTGTACATAAAAATCATCTTCAAAAGTATCTTTCCACCATTTGAAAAGTTCTTCCCCTTTCTGCTCACCGGTATTTAACACAGCGTCCGGAATATCTCCAAGAATTCCCGAAGTTAAGGCGATTAGTCCTTCTTTATATTGTGCAATCACTTCACGGCTGATCCTTGGAACCCCAAAATAGAATCCTTTCAAAAAGCCGATACTCGAAAGTTTTGCTAAGTTTTTATATCCGTTAAAATCTTTTGCCAAAAGCACCACCTGCGTCCTTCTATCGGGATCATCTTTGGTAAACTGCTTCTGCTCATAACGGTCAGAGATGTAAAATTCACATCCTACAACAGGAATAAGAGGTTCAGAAACAGGTTCTACTTCATTGAATTCTGTTCCGTTTTCTTCTGCCTCCTGCTTTTTAGCCAGATATTCTTTATGCTTTTTTGCTCTGTCACCATTTGCACCTTCCACAGCAGAAACAAACTTAAACGCACCCATCATATTTCCCAAATCCACCATTCCGACAGCCGGGAAATTTTCATCAGATGCTTTTTTGATAAGGTCATTAATGCTTGAAGTAGCCGTTAATGTGGAGAAAACACTATGGTTATCAAAGTTGAAATATTTCCCCAGATCAATCTCGTCAACACTTCCGAAATCCTGCTGTTTTTTCTTGTTGTGAAAATCAGCGACCTGTCTTCGGATAACAATTCCGAAAGGTTTTATAGGATTAGGATAAAGGCTTCTAAAGTAAGCGAGTTGGTCTTCTGAGATTTTCAGTGTTTCAGCAGGAACCACTCCGATTCTCATCATTTCAAAGAAAACCTGTGCAGTAGCATTTACGTCAGCCGCCGCGTTGTGGGCTTCATCAAACTTGTTTCCATAAAGTTTTTCATAAAGCTCTTCAAGTTTTGGAGGTTTAAATCTACCACCTCGTCCTCCACCTAATTGACAGAAGTCCGTTCCCAGAATCATCGTATCAGCTTTAGGCTTTTCCTGTAGATTATCTTTTAAATTTTTTCTGTAAAATTCTGCTCCTACGATATTGTAGTCAAATTCAACGTTGTGTCCGGATACAACTCTTACTCTCTCCAGTACTTTAGAAAATTCTTCCAGTATTTCCTGCAGATCACGCCCTTCTTCATTGGCAATTTTAGTAGTAATCCCGTGAATTCTTGCCGCGTTGAAGGGAATATCATACCCTTCAGGCTTTATTATATAATCCTGATTTTCAATTAAATTACCATCATCATCATGCACCTGCCACGCGATCTGAACCATTCTTGGCCAGTTATCAGAATCTGAAAGCGGAGCGTTGAAATTTTTTGGTAAACCGGTTGTTTCTGTGTCAAAAATTAAGTACATATAATTTTCTAACTTTTTTATAAAAAGAGAATGTAAAGTTACTTCATTTTTTCCAATTATTACCTTATTAACCTAATACAAACATCCAATTAATAATATTAATAAAAAATAAAAATAAAGCATCAATAAACAATGATTTTAACTCTTAAAAACATAAATTAAAATTAGCTTAAAAAATTAGAGTTATTCATCAAAACTGTCTAAGAATTAAATTTTTACTATAATTTTGATCAACCTAATTTTTTAATAATTTATTAACCAAAATGAAGAAACAGCTACTTTTACTCAGTACTTTTGCGATTTCGCTAATAAGTGCACAAAACAATGATGAATTAAACAGAAAGCTCGAAAAGCAAAGAGCGGATAACAACGAGAGGTTTGAAGCCTACGTTTCGAAGAAATATGGTGCCAACAGAAGCCCTGAAGTGTTAAAAGAAATTGAGCTGCAAAGAACTACCCTTGCAGGGTTCTTACCTAACAACAGACCTTACTTCTTACAAGCAGCAGATATCGATCAGGTTAAAAACTCCAATTCAGATTTTCTACAGGGAGGAACTATCACTGGATTGACAGGATCTTTTAATGGTGAAGGTATTAAACTTACTATTTTTGACGGAAGTACCGCATCAGGAGTTGCCAGAGTATTTGCCAACCACATCTTTTTCAACAATATACCCAACCGAGTAATCAATAAAGAAGCCAGCACTGTGAATTACGGTGACCATGCAACGGCTGTAACCAGTTTCATAGGAGCTAAAGATTTTCCTTATCAGGTTACCTTCAATAATGGAACCACAAGACAGGTTAATTTTAGAGGAATTGCTCCTAATTCTACTATAGAAGCCTATGCATTTGGAACTTCTGTATTGGATGGAGAAACTGCACAAAGTACGGTTTTCCAGAAAATTGTTAAAGCCCAACCTAATATCTCCAACCATTCTTATGGAAGCAACCAGGGATGGTCAGATCCTCAAACGGTTAATAATGAAACCGCATGGGTATGGAATGGCGCATTTCAAAGCCCCAATACATCACTTGACGCCCAAGGCACCTATCTGACCAATGATCGTGATTATGACCAAATTGTATATAACAATCCATCTTACATCATAGTAAAATCTTCCGGAAATTCTTTTGGAGGAGGACCAAATGGCTCCACAAGTAATTATAAAAAATATTACACGGACGACTCCGGAAACTACGTTGAGTTTGCTGCAACCGATACATTACCTCAAAACAACTGTGCACAGGGATACGACTGTATTGGTATTGGTTCTTTAGGAAAAAACATTATTTCCGTTGGTGCTGTTGACAGAATTACAACTAATGACGGAAGATACGTAGCTTCTACTGATGTTATTCATTCCAGCTACAGTAGTGCAGGACCAAGAGATGACGGAGGTATCAAACCTGACATCACTGCTGTTGGTACAGACGTTGCCAGCGCATGGACAGAGAATTCAGCAACAGGAGGAAATCAGCTAAATATTGGAAACGGTACTTCTTATTCTGCTCCTGTAGTAACGGGAATTGTTGGACTTTGGACTCAAATTAACAAGCAACTGTTTTCAGGAAGCTTACTGAATGCTGCATCTGCTAAAACATTGATGGTGCATTCTGCAAAAGAAGCTGGTAACATTGGCCCCGATCCACAATTCGGATGGGGATTTATTGATGCGAAAAAAGGAGCGGAACTTTTGGTAGCAAAATCCAATAACAGTATTATTTTCAATGATGAAGTATTAAACAACGGAGTATCTAATGTAAAAACAGTAAAAGCATCGGGATCAGAACCGTTAAAAGTAACAATATCATGGATAGATCCTGAGTTCACCAACTTCACCAACCAATGGTCTGATATCTACAACAACAGAAACTCCAAACTTGTGAATGACCTGGATTTAAAAATCACTGATCTGGTAACCAATACCGTTTATTATCCATGGAAGCTGGATGCCAACAATCCAATGACCCCGGCAACAAAAGGTGATAACACGGTAGATAACGTAGAGCAGGTTATTGTAGATCTTCCAACTGCCGGAAGACCTTATAAGATTGAAATTACCAATAAAGGAATATTAAAGAATAATACAGGAGGTACTGCTCCGCAAAATTATTCCATTATTGTAACAGGATTTACAGAATTATTAGGAACAAAAGAAGCCACAAATCCTTTAACCAATCTCGCTATTGTTCCAACAATTACTAAAGATTTCACCAATGTTGTAAATGCCCCTAAAAAAGCGACTTTCAATGTATATGATCTTACAGGTAAAAAATTACAAAGCGGAACCGTTAATAATGATAAACAATCCATAGATTTATCCACTTACATCAAAGGTATTTATATCGTTGAAGTAAAGACAGACAAAGATGTTATTTCTAAAAAAGTGATCAAGGAATAACCTTTAAAAACAAAGATTTCTCACAAAATACTAACAGTTGTTAGTATTTTGTTTTTTTAATGTATATTTGCTTCCTATGGAAAATACACTTCACGAAAAAGTTTCTCAGGATATTTTACTTAAAGCGTACAATCATATGATGCTGGCAAAAGCCATGGCCGACATTTATGAAGAAAACAGAAATGTATGCAAATATGTTCACAGTACTTCAAGAGGTCATGAAGCCATACAACTGGCAACAGCTTATCAGCTTAAGAAAGAAGACTGGGTTTCTCCTTACTATAGAGATGAAAGCATTCTTCTAGGAATTGGTTTTGAACCTTATCAATTGATGCTTCAATTACTGGCTAAAGCTGATGATCCTTTTTCAGGAGGAAGATCTTACTATTCACACCCTTCAAGCAGAGATGAAAATAAGCCAAAAATCATTCATCAGAGTTCTGCTACAGGAATGCAGACCATCCCGACTACAGGGGTTGCTCAGGGGATAAAATATATTCAGGATTTCAAACTTCAGAATTTTGAAAACAATCCGGTTGTAGTATGCAGCTTAGGAGACAATTCTGTAACTGAAGGTGAAGTGAGTGAAGCTTTACAATTTGCAGCTTTACATCAGCTTCCTATTATCTTTCTTGTACAAGATAATGAATGGGGAATTTCTGTAACAAAAGAAGAAGCAAGAACTTGTGACGCTTACGATTTTGTAGCAGGTTTTACAGGTTTAAGCAGAATGAGAGTGGACGGAACTGACTTTGTAGAAAGCTTCGAAGCCATGAAAAAAGCGGTGGATTTTGTAAGAACAGAAAGAAAACCTCTGGTTGTTTGCGCAAAAACCGTACTTATTGGTCACCACACATCTGGAGTAAGAAGAGAATTCTATAGAGACGAAGAAGATTTAACAAAACATAGAGCTAAAGATCCGGGAGAAATCCTGAGAAGACAACTTCTGGAAGCAGGCGTTGATGAAGATCTGTTAAAACAAATTACTAAAAAGGCTCGTCTGGAAGCAGAAGAAGCCTTTGAAAGGGCTAAAAACGCTGAAGATCCAAAACCTGAAACCGTAATGCAGCACGTGTTTGCTCCTACTCCTATTACTGAGGAAACAGGAACCCGCGAACCTGCAAACGGAGAAAAAATTGTAATGGTAGATGCTGCTATTCACGCCATTCAGGAATTGATGTGGAAACACCCTGAAGCTCTTCTTTACGGACAGGATGTAGGTGAAAGAATTGGTGGAGTTTTCCGTGAAACCGTTACATTAGGTAAAAAATTTGGAAGCAAGAGAGTTTTCAATACAGCAATTCAGGAAGCATATATCATTGGTTCAACTGCCGGAATGAGCGCTGTAGGTTTGAAACCTATTGTTGAAGTTCAGTTTGCAGATTATATCTATCCTGGTATCAACCAATTAATTACAGAAATTTCAAAATCCAGCTACTTAAGTGGTGGGAAATATGCAGTAAGCAACATCATCCGTGTTCCTATCGGAGCTTACGGTGGTGGTGGGCCTTACCATAGTGGAAGTGTTGAAAGTATTTTAGCCAATATCAAAGGAATTAAAATAGCTTACCCAAGCAACGCAGCAGATTTCAAAGGATTATTAAAAGCAGCTTATTATGATCCTAACCCAGTTATCATGCTGGAACATAAAGGCTTATACTGGAGTAAAGTTCCAGGAACTGAAGATGCAAAAACAATAGAACCGGCAGAAGACTACATCCTTCCTTTTGGAAAAGGAAAAGTTGTGGTAGAAGCCAATAAAGAGGAAACCGAAAAAGGAAGAACTCTATTGGTTGTTACTTACGGAATGGGAGTTTACTGGGCTAAAGAAGCCGTGAAGCAATTCAATGGAAGAGTTGAAGTCATTGACCTTAGAACACTAATTCCACTAGATGAAGAACTTGTTTTCGAAAGGGTAAAAGCCCATGGAAAATGTATTGTACTTACAGAAGAACAGCTGAACAACTCTTTTGCAGAAGCGTTTGCTCACCGTATTTCTAAAAACTGCTTTACCTATCTTGATGCTCCTGTAGAAGCAATGGGATCATTAGATGTTCCGGCGGTACCTATCAACCTCGTTCTGGAAAAAGAAATGCTTCCTAACGCAGAGAAGCTCTCCAAGAAAATAGAAGAAATGCTTGCTTATTAAATAATTTACAAAAAAGACCTCTAAAATATTTTTAGAGGTTTTTTTATGCTTTTTTTCACTACTTTTATCTAGGATTACTCATCTCAATATTAGACTTTTATAATCGAAAAAAAATGTAAATACCAATTCCCTATTTCCCATACAAAGTAATATTCACTGTAGTTTGGTATTTATTTTGTCTGTACACCCAAAACACATTTCATCTTTATGATCACAACCAAATACGTCAATTATAAACAGGTTCTCAATCTATCCGGTACGCACCTTATCTTTATTTCAATTTGGTGTACGCTGATTGCAGTTCTCTTCTATTTTTTCAATTGGGAGTGGATGACAATTCCCTGGGTTCCTGTTGCTCTTATTGGTACAGCAGAAGCATTCCTGGTGGGTTTCAAAAATAACCAGGCATACGACCGACTTTGGGAAGCCCGAAAAATATGGGGTGGTATTGTGAACTCCAGCCGTTCGTTCGCATCTATGGTCTATGCATTTGATACCAAAAATGAAGAAATTGGCACTTTTGACCTTGAAGATCGTAAAAGAAGAATCGTTTTCCGACATATTGCGTGGCTGTATACTTTCCGTGAACAACTTCTGGTACCCACAGAATGGGAACATATAAGCAGTGAAAATAAATTTGGAAATATCAATCTAAGACGAAACAGGCTTATCAAAGCTGGGTTTCCTGATTATGGAAGAGCCCCTATTTTCCTTCACAAATATCTTTCAGAAGAAGAATACGATCTTAAAAATCATTATAAGAACTTTGCCACGTACCTGATCTCTCAGCAGGCCAAAGATATTAATGAACTGAAAAACATGAACGCAATCACAGATTTCAATCAGACTCAGCTTCAAAATAGTCTGAACGAATTTTATAATTTTCAGGGACAGGCGGAAAGAATCAAAAAATTTCCATCACCCAGACAATTTGCCAGTACAGCGTTCGTCTTTAACATTCTTTTCATCATGCTGCTCCCACTCGGACTGGTCAATGAGTTTGCAAAACTTGGAGACTGGGGAATCTGGACTTCCATTCCGTTCTGTATCATCATTGGGTGGATCTACATTATCATGGAGCTCGTAGGAGATTATTCTGAAAACCCTTTTGCCGGACTGATGTTCGACGTTCCTATGCTTTCTATATGCAGAACAATTGAAATCGATCTGCTTCAAATGAGTGGAGAAACCGACCTTCCAGAACCTATCTCTTCTAAAAACGGGGTACTTGTATAGTTTTCAGTTATCGTAAAATCCTATTACATAAAGGAAAAAAGATTCAATATATTTTGTGAAATACCTATTAAAAGTTCATCGTTTTTTATAATTTAGAGGAATTGAAAAAAGTATTGTATACATTTCTATTTTTGGAAACATACAATTGCTTTTTCGCTGGCTAATAATTCTATCTCCTCTTTTTTTAAACAATGAAATCCAAGAAACTCCTGCAGATTCTAGCTATATTAGTTCTTACCATTTTCTGCCCTGGCGTAAAATCGCAATCGTCTTTCAATAAAGAATTACCAAAAGATTTTGCAGAAAAATTCACTAAAGAGATAAATGACAGCATCCCTTCTCTTGGCTCGTTCATCGTTTCTCAGAATGACAGAATTTTATACGAGCAATATTTTCACGGAACCAATAAAGAAACCGTTTTCAGTGTAAAATCTGTTACCAAAAGCATAGTCTCTATTCTGGCAGGAATTGCAAAAGACAAAAATATTCTTCCCAATCTCAATACTCCGGTTCTAAAGATTCTTCCGGAGTACAATATTTCCAGAAGCAGATTCAAAAACATTTCCAATATTGAAGGAAAAGTAGCTCATGATTCTATTAGAAATACTTTGACACTTAGAAATTTACTGACCATGCAAGGTGGTTTTGACTGGGTTGAAAATTCCAAGATATCAACTGCGATGTCATTTTCTTATGATCCGGTAAAATTCGTTTTGGAGCTTCCTTTCGAAGAATATCCCGGCACGGTATTCAATTACAATAGCGGTGAGAGTCATATCTTTGGAGCTGCACTCTCAAAAATTGTAAAAGCCAATTTGAAGCAGTTTGCCAATGAAAATCTATTCAAACCTTTAAAAATTAACATTACCCGATGGGATACCGATTCCATGGACAGAAATATTGGAGGTTCTGAGCTTTTTATGAAATCAGAAGACATGCTGAAAATAGGATCTATGGTTCTTAATAATGGAAAATTCAGTGGCAGACAGATTGTATCCTCAAAATGGGTTCAGGAATCAACCTCTGAGCATGTAAAATTAGATTCCTGGGACGTAATGCCGAATGCCAACGGATATGGATATTATTGGTGGCGCAGAAAAACCAACGGCCATCAGGCATTTGTCGCAACAGGCTATGGCGGCCAGCTAATTTGTATTATTCCCGATTTAAAAATGGTTATTGTAACGACCTGTCTGTTGAATGACAGTAACAAAGGAAGAGCAGATATTAAAAGACTGCATTATTTCATCGATAAAATCACAAAAGCTGACTACTAAACCTAAAAGCACTGAAATGAACATTAAACGATATACCACTTTTTCTCTCCTGCTATTGGCAATAATGTCTTTCGCACAATCTGGCGAATCCATTCAAAAGGTAAGAGAAAAACAACTCAACCTTCAAAATAAAACCGAATCGCTGGATTTTAAAAGAATGGAAACCGAACTTAAGGAACAAAGTAAAGACGAAAGTCCTTTTACCTACGGGATTTTTCCTTATCCTATTTATGACAGCATTCAAAAGGATGGTTTTAAAGGAGTGGGAACCTCTGGAAATTTTTTCGGACTGAAACTTAAGAATAAAAGAATTGTTTATACAAGCTTTACAGAAAAGAACTGGGGAACTTTAAATTCACACAAAGTGAAAGGAAAAGACAGAGTATTTTTCACCCTTCTTGTTCTTACCGATTTCATTGATGACAAAAAATATTCTTCCAGTAAAATGCATATTGTTTCAAGGAATTTTCCGGATGTCATCGGACAAGGATTTGTAAAAACGTCCCTTCATAAAATCGATTTCTCCGCATTTACCACTCTTGAAGGAGATGATTTTGCCATTGTAAACCTAAAACTTTATCACCTGAAACACGGTAATATTATTCTCATTGCTCCTCAAAAAGATGGAAGCCTGAGAAGTATGCAACTCAAAAATGAAGCGGATCTTACCACAGAAACACTTAATCCTTTTTTGCAGGAACTCATAAAAAAGCCTGAAATAACAGCATTTTTCATCAATAAAGATTCAATCTGAGAACTTTAAGTCTGAATAAAAAACACGATCATTTATAATACAATAGCGGTTGTATTTTTCACCTCAGAAATCATAAAAGAGCTATGAGTGCTGGCAATATGCTGAAGTGTTGTCAGCTTTGTAAGCATGAAATTACGATAGTCTTCAATATCTTTCACACCTATTTTGAGAATATAATCGTAATCTCCACTTACATGGAAACATTCTGTAACTTCCTGAAGGTTCATTACTTCTTTTTCAAACTGTAGTACGAACTCTTTTTTGTGCTGCGTGAGTTTTACATGGCAAAGCACAATAAAATCTCTTTTAATCTTCTGTCTGTTCAATAAGGCAACATATCTGGAAATAACTCCTGCATTTTCAAGCTTTTTTACCCTTTCATACACAGCAGTAACCGACAATCCGAGCTTTCCGGATAGCTCTTTGGTGGTTTGTTTACAGTCTTCCTGTAAAAACAACAGCAGTTTTTTATCAATTTCATCGAGTTCCATAGATAATTTTTTGGTGAAAATTTAATATCCTCGAAGATACTAATTATATTTTCTAAATAAATAACATTTAGCAGTTTTATATACTATAAATTTAAATTTATATTGTAATAATTAGGAAAATAATGCAAATTGGGCCAATAAAATAAAAACAATATTCATGGAAAACTTTAACGCAGCCAATGAGATCCAGGATCTTCAGTATTTTGGAGAATTCGGAGGAGTAAATCCTTCAATTTCTGACAGTTCAACCTATACTTTCCTTTCTGCAAAGACGATGTTTGACACTTTTGAAGGAAATGCGGAAGGATGTTATCTGTATTCCAGACATTCATCACCCATGAACCTTTATCTGGCACAGGCTCTTGCCAAAATGGAAAACACAGAGTCGGCCAACGTTACCGCATCCGGAATGGGAGCTATCACTTCTGTTCTTATGCAGTTGTGTAAAAGCGGAGATCATATTATTTCCAGCAGAACCATCTATGGAGGAACCTATGCTTTTCTGAAAAACTTTATGCCACAGTTCAATATAGCCACTACATTTGTGGATATCAATAATTTTGAAGTGATAGAAAATGCTATCACTCCTAATACAAAAGTGATCTATTGCGAGAGTGTAAGCAATCCTCTTCTTGAAGTGGCAGATCTCAGAAAATTATCCGAAATCTGTAAAAAACACAATTTAAAACTGATTGTTGACAATACATTTTCCCCACTTTCCATTTCACCTCAACTATTTGGAGCTGACGTTGTTATCCATAGTTTAACAAAATTTATCAACGGAAGCAGTGATACGGTGGGAGGTGTATATTGCGGAACTCAGGCTTTCATTGACGATACTAAAAATGTAAACTCAGGTGCGTGTATGCTTCTTGGACCGACAATGGACAGCTTACGATCGTCAAGTATCCTAAAGAACTTAAGAACACTACACATCAGAATAAAACAACATAGCTACAACGCGATGTATCTTGCTGAAAGATTTGAAAAAGACGGCTTAAAAGTATCCTATCCAGGGTTGCCATCTCATAAAAATCATGAATTAATGAGCAGCATGATTGATCAGGAGTACGGATTTGGAGGATTGTTAACTCTGGATGCCGGAACTACTGAAAAAGCCAACGAACTGATGGAAATGATGCAGACAGAGAATCTGGGTTACCTGGCTGTAAGCTTAGGATTCTACAAAACCTTATTCTCGTGCTCAGGAAAATCTACCTCTTCGGAAATTCCAGAGGAAGAACGTGCTTCTATCGGGATTTCTGATGGCCTGATCAGATTTTCTATCGGCCTAGACCACGATATCAAAAGAACCTATCATAAAATGAAAGAATGTATGCTAAAAGTAGGCGTTCTTAACCATGAAAACATTTCTATATCCTAATTTTATTGTAAAGGCTGCTGGTAGAGCAGCCTTTTTCTTTCTCTTGACATACTAGTCATAAGCCATTTTTAAGTTCAGAGTTATTCCTCCTCATTTTTACGTATTTCAACATTCCCTTCTTTCATAAGGAATCGGTGTCCGAAAGGTATAGCCAGATATTTTAAGATATCTGGGCGAGAAAAAGCAACATGGTAAAAATGCACCACTTTTAATGATTTAATATCATTATTATAATCATCTGTAATAAGATACCAGCCACACTCATCCTGAGGTGAATCATATCTAATCCCTTCTATATCTTTCCCTTCGTAAACTCCATCTGATATAACTATCGATTGATTAAAGTTTGGAAAAAGTGGAATAAGACTTTCTTGCCAACAAACTTCTCCTTGATGCCTAACAACTGAAATGGCCGTATCACACCCTTTATTAAAATCACTACCTTCAGAGTTGACTTCATAAATAGTATAGAAATTGTCTTTATCTAATCTAAATTGCAACAACCATGAATAATAGCCTATATTTTGGTTTTCAGAAATAATACGCTTAGTATCTAAAATATAATCGATAATATATTTAATAACATATATATAGTTTTCAGGAAGATTTCTACCAATGACAATTCTAACTTCTTTATCCAGATAAAAATTCAAACCCTTAGTTTCAACATAAGTATTATTACTTACATTTATTTCAATTTCTTTATATGTTATCATCTTTTATAAAATCTTTTTTGACAGTCTCTTTTTATTAGAGAAAAATGCCATATAATCTTAACTAAAATTAAAAAGATCTTATCGTTACTTTTTATAGTAATGATGAGGAAAAGCATCTTCCGGTTTCATTCTCAAAACATTCAGAAGAATCCAGGATTTTAAAAATCCATAGCCATAAGAAAACATTTGAATATAGGTAGAAATAACCGCCATTCCGGCAATACTGATGTTTTTAGTAAGTAACAAAGCATGGAAAAGTACCAAAAACGTATATAAACCATAAAAAGCCAGAATAATTCCTCGGCCTAAAATGAAATATTCTAAAAATCCCATCATATATCCTAGCATGAATAAAGTAGGAAAAGCAAAGGAAATTTTCACATAATTAGGGTGTCGTTGGTTCAGGATTGGTCTTGCACATCCAAACTGGTATACCTGTTTGGAGAACTTTCCAAAATCTACTCTACGCTTATGATAGACGGCAATATTTTCAAAAAAAGCAGTGGTAAATCCGTTTTCCCAAAGCGTCATAGACAGATCCGGGTCCTCGCCTATTCTCATCTCAGAAAAACCTCCGACCTTTTCAAAAACAGCTTTTTTCACTCCCATATTAAAACTTCTGGGTTGAAACTTTGAAACTGCTTTTTTACTTCCTCTGATTCCTCCTGTTGTAAAAACGGAAGTCATGGAATACGAAATAGCCTTCTGCATCAGGTTGAAACCTTTGTGCGCCTTATCTGCACCGCCAAATGCATCACAAGGAATGGTAAGGATATCGTTTTTAATATGTTCAATATAATCCTTCTCTACAATCACATCACTGTCTACAAAAACCAGCCAATCATTAGCTGCTCGTGCTGCTCCGTAATTTCTTGAAAGCCCCGGCCCTGAATTATCTTTTCTGAAATATTTGATATCCAGACTTTCTTCAAAGTTTTTTATTGTAGGTTTCAAATCGATCATAGAACCATCGTCTACGATAATCATTTCAAACTCTTTATCGGTCTGTTGGGTCAAAGAAGTCAGCAACTCAAAAAGTTCATCTTTTCGGTTGTAAATAGCAACAACAATAGAAATAGTAGGCTTCAAATTAAAAATTTTTCAAAATTACTTATTCAAAAATAAAACAGCAAACAGTTTAACAGCTTATTCTGATAAATTAACGGACACAAAATTCACTTATTGTATCTACTTATATAACAGGTGAAATTCTGAACCAACTTATTTGACATTTTAAACAAAATGAACACAAACGATACCTTATAACTTTGCTATAGAAATTTAAAAACAAAAAAATGAAACAGAATATCAATCCAATGCAGCAACCTTTACATTCAGGGTTCACAGCTTATTCAACAGCGCAGGAAGTAATCAACGGAATGGATCTTAAAGGAAAAACAGTCATTATCACCGGGGGGTATGCCGGAATTGGTCTGGAGACGACAAAAATACTTGTTTCTGCCGGAGCAGAGGTAATTGTTCCTGCGAGAGATACTGAAAAGGCTGCACAAAATCTTTCAGGAATCAACAATATTGAACTCGAAGTAATGGATCTTATGAATCCCACTTCTATTGATCACTTTGCAGAAAGGTTTATTTCATCAGGCAGAAAATTGGATCTTCTCATCAATAATGCAGGAATTATGTGGGTTCCTTTGCGTAGAGACAGTAGAGGTTTCGAATCTCAGCTGGCAACCAACTATCTTGGTTTATTTCACCTTACGGCAAAGCTATGGCCGGCTCTGAAAAAAGCAAACGGAGCAAGAGTCGTTAATGTTTCTTCGTATGGTCATCAGATCGCGCCTTTTGATTTTGAAGATCCTAATTTTGAAAAAAGAGATTATGAGACACTTTTAGGATACGGACAGTCTAAAACGGCCTGTAATTTATTCTCGGTAGAACTTGATGAGAGAGGAAAAAAATCGAATATCAGAGCTTACTCTCTTCATCCGGGATCTGTTTTCGGAACAGATCTGGGTAGAGAAGAGCCTATTGAACTTTATAAACAACTCGGTACCCATGACGAAAACGGAAATATCAAACCTGAAGTGAAAGCACGATTGAAAACCATTCCACAAGGGGCTGCTACAACAATCTGGTGCGCTGTAAGTCCTCAACTTAATGAAATTGGCGGAGTGTATTGTGAAAACTGTGATATTGCAGAAATAGACAATGGTCAAATTGAGCACAGGTTCGATGAACCAGCCACTATTCGAGGAGTACAAGCTTACTCTGTTGATAGAAATAATGCTGAACTTTTATGGAAATTAAGTGAAGAAATGCTGGGATTTCAGTTTGATGCTCAATAACTGTTTTTTAAATACATTTGTAATGAAAAACTTTTGACAATGGATTTCCAGATTCAGTATCTCACTCCGGACATTAAGCTTTCGAGTTATGATGATAAGCTATTCAAAACGGAAACAGTTTTTGAGTATCATATGCTGGTTTGGTTTATTTCAGGGGAAACGAAAATTATTCAGGCAGATAAAACTTATCTTTTTAAAGCCGGAGATATTTTCCTGATTCCCAGAAATCATCTGGCTACAATCATCAATTATCCTAAGGATGGACTTCCACATAAAGCTGTAGCCATGCATCTTACCACAGAACGCCTGAAACAGTTTTATGCTAACACTGATCATCAGAAAGCCATATCCCGGGAGTCATCTATTTACAGTTTTAGCAGCCATCCTCTTTTGAGCAGCTGTCTTGCATCACTGATTCCTTATTTTGAAATAGAAGGTCCTTTTCCTGAAAACATTGCTCATTTAAAGATCACGGAAGCCATCAGTATTATCAGGGAAATCAATCCGGAAATAGATTCTGTATTGGCAGATTTTGATGAACCGGGAAAAGTAGATCTGATTAATTTCATGGAAAAAAACTTCATGTTCAATATGTCTTTGGAGCGATTTGGCTACCTTACCGGAAGAAGTTTATCTACCTTTAACAGGGATTTCAGGAAGATTTTTCAGACAACTCCACAACGCTGGCTGACACAGAAACGTCTCGAATTGGCCTATTATCATTTATCAGAAAAGCGGAAAAAACCTTCCGATGTTTTTCTGGAAGTAGGCTTTGAGGATCTTTCTCATTTTTCTCATGCATTTAAAAAACAATATGGTTTTGCTCCGTCAATGGCACGATAACAAAAAAAGGTTGTACAGTGTGTACAACCTTTTTTTGTTATGATTTTAATTAATCCTGAAGTTATTTTTTCTTTAAAGTATCTAAATCTTTTAACTCTTTATTTTGAGATATTATATTATGATTTAATGCTTTTCTTTCAGGTTTTGACTGTGATGATCGTGACGATTTTGATCCAGAACCAAACAGATCTAGTAAATCAAAAAGGACATCAAATATGTCAAAAAAATTCCAGGACATTCTAATCTCAGAGGTTATTATTTATTATCTTCCAATTTATGAACCTTTTTCGTTCCTTCATACATTTCGTACTGTAAAAATCTCGTTTCCAGTTTTCCGTTGAAAAGTTTGATCTTTCTTGAAGGACGAAGACCGATTTTCTTCACCGCTTCAAGATCAGATGAAATAAGCCACGCCAGTGTGTTAGGATAATGTGTTTTGAAAGTATCTCCTATTTTTTTGTAGAAATCATCGTCGTTAATAGAAATTCTCTCATCGTATGGCGGATTGAAGACCATTAACAATGGGAAAAGATCTTTTTTAGACTCGAAGAAGTCCTGTTTTCTAATCTCAATAACATCTTCCATTTCGGCAGCTTCTACGTTCATTCTTGCAGCATTCAGCATTCTTGCATCAATATCATAGCCTACAATTTTTCCGTCAAACTGTCTTACTCTGTTAATTCTGAATTCTTTGATTTTTGCAAACAGGTCTGCATCGTAGTTATTCCAGTTCTGGAAACCGAATCTTTTTCTGAAAATCTGAGCCGGAAGATCCATGGCGATCATCGCCGCTTCAATCAGTAATGTTCCGGAACCACACATTGGATCAAGGAAGTTACCTTTTCCATCCCAACCAGCCAACTGAAGCATTCCGCTTGCCAATACTTCGTTGATAGGTGCTTCTCCCTGCTCTCTTCTGTATCCTCTTTTGAATAAAGGATCTCCTGAAGAATCCATAGAGATCATTACCAGTTCTCTGTCAATATGAAGATGGAATTTGATGTCCGGGTTTCTCGTTTCTACATTTGGACGTCTTTTGAATTTTTCCTGGAAATAATCTACAATCGCATCCTTCATTTTTAAAGTAACAAACTGAGAATGTTTGAAAGTTTCAGAGTTTACGGTTGCATCAATAGAGAAAGACTGATCAACATCCATAAAGTTTTCCCATTCAAATTTAAATAGTCTGTCGTAGAACTGATGCTGATTAAAAGCCTTAAATTCATGAATAGGTACAAGGATTTTCAATGCCGTTCTCGCAGAGTAATTAATTTTATAAAGGAAACCAAGATCACCTTCACAATTTACCGCTCTGTTTTTAATTTCAACATTTCTTCCGCCCAATTTCTTGATTTCTTCTGCCAGAATCTGCTCCAATCCGAAGAATGTTTTTATCTGTATTTTAATATTTTCTGTATCCATAAGTTTGAATTAAAAGATTTAAAGCTTTAACAATTAAAAGATTAGCTATTCAATTTCTTGTCCAATTGAATTTTTCAATCTCTTAATGTTGTAAAATACTTTGCTTTTAACCGCACAAATTTAGTTATTTTTGCATTATGGAATGGTTTGAATCTTGGTTTGATACCCCTTATTATCATTTGCTCTATAGCAACAGAGACTATACTGAAGCCGAAAACTTCATCACAAAGCTTACTGCGGATCTTCAGCTGCCGCCTCAGTCCAAAATTATAGATCTTGCCTGTGGAAAGGGAAGACACTCTGTTTTTCTCAATAAATTAGGATACGATGTTTTGGGATTGGATCTTTCAAGACAAAGTATTGAATCGGATAAACAATACGAAAATCAGACCTTGATTTTCGAAGTTCACGACATGAGAAATCCAATTGATGCGGATCCTATGGATGCTGTTTTCAATCTTTTTACAAGTTTTGGATATTTTGATAACGAAAATGACGACAAAAAAGTATTTCAGTCCGTGTATAACGCCTTAAAGCCTGGCGGATATTTCGTTCTGGATTATCTGAATGAGCAATATGTAAGAAATACGCTGGTTCCTGAAATGGTTATCAACCGTGGAAATATTGATTTCAAAATACTGAAAAAAATAGAAGGCAGACATATTATTAAAGATATTCGTTTTGAAACAGAAGGCAAACCTTTTCACTTTTTTGAGAAAGTAAAACTTCACACGCTGGAAGCTATTCATAACTATGCTTCGGAATGTGGTTTTGAAAGAATAAAAATTTGGGGAGATTACCAACTCAATGAGTTTGATAAGGAAACCTCGCCACGTTGCATCAATTTATTTAAGAAAAAATAATGACAACAGTACTTTTACTGGTTTTAAGTGTCGTTTCCGGAGTATTTCTGGGAAAGCATTTTGGTAAAAAGGAAAAACTGGCCAAGAATCTATTGATATTGAGTGCCGGTTTTCTGATCACCATCTGTCTGAATGAAGTTTTCCCACAGGTATATACTTCTTCTGCGGGTGGTAGTCTTGGAATATTCGTTATTGCAGGAGTTCTTCTGCAGATGATTCTTGAGGCGCTTACCAAAGGTTTTGAACACGGTCACTTTCATCATCATAATGAGCACAATATTCTGCCTGTTGCCTTAATGGTAGGGCTGTTTATTCATGCATTTATTGAAGGAATTCCTCTTGCCAATGAAGAACATACGCTTTCTCCTTATCTTTTAGGAATTCTGTTTCACAATCTTCCTATTTCATTTATTTTGGGAGCATTTTTATTTAACGGAAAAAAAGATTCCAAGAGTAGTTCTTATCCTTCTTTTCTGATTATAGCATTATTTGCATTAGCTTCTCCGATGGGAATGCTGCTGGGAAATTATTTCAATCCAAACCTTCAGCCTTATTTTCTGGCGATCGTAGGAGGAATTTTTCTACACATCTCATCCGTTATTATTTTTGAAAGTAACAAAAACCATAATATTGATTGGGTAAAAATAGGTCTGGTCGTGCTGGGAGTTTCTTTAGCATTAGTCATGCATCTCTTTCATCAGCATCCTGATACTCATATTCATTAAAATAAAAAAGCTCCGAAAATTTCGGAGCTTTTATTTTTATTTATCGTTGTGCAAGAACTTAGAATTTCCATCCTAAAGTAAGGAAGAAGTTGTTTCTGGTGTTCTTTACCTCACTTACTGCATAAGTATCACTCTGAGCAATTTGAGTAGATGAATAGTAAGCTGTATCGAAATTACCGTCAATATATCCTCTCATGAAAGGATTACTATATTTGGAAGTAATGTTCTGATACGATGCATCAATATAGAATGACTTGAAGTCATAACCAATACCCACTGAAGCCGTATTTCTGTCGCTTAGCAAAAGATTGCTGTATGACTGATCTCCTGAAACTCCTGCATCATTAAATCTGCTAACGGTAAGAGCATCAAACGGACTAGACTGGTAAGCATAACCTCCTCTCAATCTGAATTGTTTTATACGATATTCGGCACCCACTCTAACTTCTGAAAGATTTTTATAGTTGTCTTTGAAGAAATCATTGTATTCTCTTTCTGCAGGTCCGTATACTTTATAATCAGGTTTTGTAAGTCCCAGTGTATAATCTACGTTCAATGAGAAGTTTTTACTTGCTACAAAAGCCGCACTTACGGTTGCTTTAAGCGGAGAAGTAAATTTTCTGTTTTCCGCACCCATATCATCTCCATAATTAGGATCATTATAGAATTGATATGTTCTGTCTATCGACCAGAAGGTTGGTGTTTCAAGGGAAGCACCAAGTCTGAAGTTAGGACTCAGCTTTCCGATAACCCCTAATGAAGCTGAAAAACCTGAAGATCTTTCGAAGAAAGGAGTATCCTGCTTGCTGAACAAACTTACAGAATTAGTCATAAGATTTCTATATCCTAATGTATCATACTGGTCAATCGACGCATTGAAGAAGTTTAATCCCGCACCAACGTAAAGGTTATGATTATAGTTTGCCCCAACCCCGAAACTCATCTTAGATACATTTCCGTATCGCTGATAGGAATGTCCTGACATTGCAGCACCTTTTGTTGGATCTGTCGCACTAAAATCATAGATTATATTATTGTTACCCGGCGAGTGAATTTCGTTATCAAGGGATTGATTGGAAAAATTAATACCAATATTGATAAACTTCCAACCTGATTCCGATGTCTGTGTCAAAGGAAAAGCAATAATCCCTCCAACGTTTCCAAGATCACCTCTTGTTTTGCTATAATCTAATGTAGAACCCGCCATAGAGCTGCTGTTCTTATTTCCTGAAATAGATAAAGTTCCCGAAACCTCTCCTGATATTGCAACCCCCAAACCTGCAGGGTTCGTTAGCAAAGAGTTTGCATCTCCTCCTAATGCTCCATTTGATCCACCCATTGCATTAAACTTAGCAGATCCCACCATAGGAGTAGTTGAGTAAGCTTCCACAGTATTTCTGATCACAGAAACATCCTGAGCCTGCGCAAAAAATGCGGCAGAAATACTCATTATTACTAAAGATTTTTTTAACATTATTTTTAAATAGTTTATTAGTTTGAACAATTATCTGAAGCCACCTCTTCCGCCTCCACCGGATCTGAAGCCACCGCCTCCACCGCCGGAACCTCCTCTGAAGCCACCGCCGCCAGAATTAAAGCCTCCACTGGATCTGAAACCTCCTGAATCATTAGATCTGAAACCTCCATTATTGTATCTTGGTTGAGATTGCTGATACTCAGGTCTTGGCTGTGGAGCCGAATTACGGAATCCGCCATTACCAGATTGTGAATTTCTGAATCCTCCGGAATTACCATTTCTGAATCCTCCAGAATTGCCATCTTGTCTGAATCCTCCAGAGTTTCCTTGTCTGAATCCTCCACTGGTAGTACCATCTCTGAAACCACCATTGGTAGAATTTCTAAATCCTCCGCTAGTTGTATTTCTGAATCCTGAATTAGCTGTATTGGTTCTGTAAACGGCATTAGCTACCCCTGGATTAACAAATCCTCTTCCTGTTGCTCCACTTCTTCTGTAGATAGGTCTGTTGTAGTAACCACCACCCCAGTATCCACCACCGTAACCGTAGCCCCAGTATGGATTTCCGTAGTAGCCACCCCAGAATGGATCATAATATCCTCCACCCCAGTATGGGCTACCCCATCCGAAAGAGCCTCCCCAGCCCCAACCGAATGATCCGCCCCAACCCCATGAAAGACTTGCACCCCAGCCCCAGCCGCGGTTCCATCCCCAATATGGGTTATAGCCTCCATACCAACCACCCCAACCATATGGAGATCCCCATCCCCATGAGTTGTCATAATAGTTGGTTTGTGAACCGGCATACATTCCCCAATCAGAATCAGTAGCATTGGAATTCCAATTGGTATTGGTTCCGCTCCAGTCACTATATTTGTTTTGCTGTTCTCTGGAATTCGTTTCTGCATTTTGAATCAAATTCGAATCCTGATAATAGTCATAATATTCTCCTACTCTGTTTCCGCTATCATTAATGATAACTCCTTCAGGTAGCGTATCCTTGTTAGGGTCATAATAAACCCCATCTGTCTCGCTATACCCTCCCATCTGAGCACCACAAGACACAAGCAATAATCCGCCCGATACGGCCAATATCCCTTTGGATCTTAGCAGACCAAGCAAATTTTTATGTATATTTCTTTTCATGATAACGTAAAAATTTTTAATTTAAATTATATTTGCAATCTGTACCAAAAATGTACCAAAATACTGGTAAAAAAATCTATCAAAAATAGATTTTTATTTTTAGATAACAATAATGTACAAAAGTTAAAAAAATTTTAAAAAGTAATGGCAAAATTAACCTCAAGAAGCGAAGATTACAGCAAATGGTATAATGAGCTTGTTGTAAAAGCTGACTTAGCTGAAAATTCAGGTGTGCGCGGATGTATGGTAATCAAACCATATGGCTATGCAATCTGGGAGAAAATGCGTGATGAAATGGATAAAAAATTCAAAGAAACAGGTCACGTTAACGCATATTTCCCGCTTTTTGTGCCCAAGAGCTTGTTTGAGGCTGAGGAAAAAAATGCAGAAGGCTTTGCAAAAGAATGCGCCGTTGTTACTCACTACAGATTAAAAACCGATCCCAACAATCCATCAAAACTGATTGTAGATCCGGATGCAAAACTGGAAGAAGAGCTTATCGTACGTCCTACATCAGAAGCAATTATCTGGAACACTTATAAAAACTGGATTCAGTCTTACAGAGATTTACCAATCCTTATCAACCAATGGGCAAATGTTGTACGTTGGGAAATGAGAACCCGTTTATTCCTTAGAACTGCAGAATTCTTATGGCAGGAAGGCCATACCGCTCACGCTACCAAAGATGAAGCTGTAGAAGAGGCAGAAAAAATGAACAAAGTATATGCTGATTTTGCAGAAAACTTTATGGCAATTCCTGTCATTCAGGGATTGAAAACTCCATCAGAAAGATTTGCAGGGGCAGATGAAACATACTGTATTGAAGCGTTAATGCAGGATGGTAAAGCCCTTCAGGCAGGTACTTCTCACTTCCTTGGTCAGAACTTTGCAAAAGCTTTTGATGTAAAATTCACCAATAAAGAAGGTAAAATAGAACACGCCTGGGCAACTTCATGGGGAACTTCAACCCGTTTGATGGGAGCTTTAATTATGACTCACTCTGACGATTTCGGACTGGTATTGCCTCCAACCCTTGCGCCGATTCAGGTTGTAATTGTTCCGATCTTTAAAGGAGAAGAGCAGCTGGAACAAATCAGCGAAGTGGCTTTGGATATTCAGGCTAAACTGAGAGCTAAAGGTATTTCTGTGAAGTTTGACAATGATACACAGAACAAACCGGGATGGAAATTTGCAGAATACGAATTGAAAGGTGTTCCTGTAAGAATCGCAATGGGACCAAGAGATCTTGAAAACAAATCTGTAGAGATTGCAAGAAGAGATAATCTTACCAAAGAAGTACGTTCTATTGAAGGTTTGGATACTTACATTGAAGAATTATTAAAAACGATACAACAGGATATTTACAATAAAGCTTTTGAATTCAGAAAGAACAATATCACGAAAGTAGATACTTACGAAGAGTTTAAAAAAGTTTTAGAAGAAAAAGGAGGTTTCATCTATGCACATTGGGACGGAACTGCTGAAGAAGAAGAGCAGATTAAAGACGAAACCAAAGCAACCATCAGATGTATTCCTTTAGATGATGACGTAGAAGAAGGAATTTCTCTGATTTCCGGGAAACCTTCTAAGAGACGTGTGTTATTCGCAAAAGCTTATTAATAATTTTGATGATTTTAAAAAAAATCGTTAATTTTTAAAGAAATATTCAAAAAAAGGTGACATTTGGACGGATTTTTGTTTAAATTTATCTCAACATTAATCTAAAAAAATTTATTATGTCTTTAAATGTCATCGATTTAATTAAAGGACAATTAGGTCCCGCTTTGGTTTCACAGGCTGCATCACAGTTTGGAGAAAGCGAATCTGGTATTTCTAAAGCAATTGGTGGCTTATTACCTGCAGTAGTAGGTGGATTGGCCAATAACGCAGACAACCCAGGAGTTGTGGATGCTATTACGAAAGCCTCATCAAGCGGAATTTTAGGAAATTTATTAGGCGATTCGTCTGGCAATCCTATTATTACCAATTTATTATCATCTCTTTTTGGAGATAAGATAGGCGGATTAGTAAATTCCATTGCCAGTTTTTCAGGAATCAGCAATACTTCTGCAGGTTCTTTGTTAAACCTGGTGACCGGGGCTACAGTAGGTACTGTAGGAAAATATGCAGCAGACAATAATTTGGGTGCTTCAGGTATTTCCAGCTTACTGAATGATCAGAAAGGCATTATCTCTTCTTTATTGCCGGCAGGTCTTTCTTTGGCATCCTTCGGATTAGGAGCTGAAAATTGGTTTGGCCAGGCAAAAGAAACGGTTTCTTCAGTAACGTCTACTGCTAAAGACAACCTTGCAGAAGGAGTGGCTACAGCAAGAGAAAACGTAACAGAAGGAGCAAGAGAAGTAAGAGAACGATTTGAAAATAACAACAATAACAATCAAGGCGGAGGCTCCATATGGAAATGGTTGCTTCCGCTTTTATTATTAATTGCTGCCGGATATTTCCTTTGGAAGCAGTGTGAGAAAAAACAGACTACTACCACAACTACCGTGTCTGACTCAACTGCTACAAAAACAGATACCGCAGTAACAACATCTGGAACAGCCGCTCCTGTAACAAAAACTGACGAAAACATAGACCTTAACGGAGTGATGTTAAAAGGTTACAAAGGAGGAATGGAAGATCAGATGATTGCATTCCTGAAATCAGGAGGATACAAAAATGCAGCTGACGATTCCGCATTGAAAGATAAGTGGTACGATTTTGATCACGTAAACTTTAAAATGGGAAGTTCTACTGAACTGGAAGCAGGTTCACAAGGGCAGCTTGATAACTTAGTAGCGATCCTTAAAGCTTTCCCTGAAGCAAAAGTTAAAATTGGAGGGTATACTGACAAAACAGGAAACGAAGCCAACAACGTAAAATTATCAAAAGCCAGAGCTGAATTTATTAAAGCTGCTTTAGGTAAGGCTGGAGTTGGAGCTCAGGTAATTGCGGCTGACGGATACGGAAGTCAATTTGCAAAAGTAGATGCTAAAGCTTCTGATGCAGAAAGAGCTGCAGACAGAAAAATGGCTGTAAGATTTGCAAAATAATCTTTAGACTCAATAAAAATTAGATCCCGGAACGTAATTTCCGGGATTTTTTCATCCTATGATTTTTGTGTTTACATTTATTTAATTAAATTTGTTAGTCATTTCTAACATTTATGAATTTCAATATAAAAAGCGCCTGGCGAAAAGATAAAACACTGCACTCATTACCAGAAGTTTATTCTTCTGTAAAAGTCCCTAAAAAAGCAAGCTTTTGGAGAAAATACCTTGCCTTTGCAGGTCCAGGATTAATGATTGCTGTGGGATATATGGACCCTGGAAACTGGGCAACAGATATAGCCGGAGGAGCGCAATTTGGATATACGCTACTTTCAGTAATCCTTATCTCCAATATTTTCGCAATGGTTTTACAGCATTTATCTGTAAAACTCGGAGTCGTTGCAGAAAGAGATCTTGCACAAGCTTGCCGTGACCACTTCAGTCCTACCACCAATTTTATTCTATGGGTATTCTGTGAAATAGCCATTGCCGCCTGTGATCTCGCCGAGGTCATTGGTTCTGCCATTGCCTTAAATTTATTATTTCACATTCCGCTCACCTGGGGTATTGTGATTACAACAGTAGATGTTCTCATCATACTTTTGCTTCAGTCAAAAGGTTTCCGTTGGATTGAAAGTATCGTAGGAGGACTTATTTTCATCATTCTGGCTTGTTTTGTCTATGAAATAGTGATTTCTCAACCTGCTATTAATGAAATATTCAGCGGACTTATTCCTCAGAAACAGATTATTCAGAATCCGGCTATGCTTTACATTGCTATCGGAATTTTGGGGGCAACCGTTATGCCTCATAACCTCTATCTTCACAGCAGTATTGTACAGACAAGAGACTACACCCGTGACACGGAAGGAAAAAAAGAAGCCATAAAATTTGCAACCCTGGACAGTACCGTATCTCTGATGCTCGCATTTTTCATCAATGCAGCTATACTTATTCTGGCAGCAGCAACCTTCCATACTACAGGAAATGAGCACATTGCAGATATTCACGATGCTTATAAAATGTTGACACCTATCCTGGGAGCTTCCATGGCCAGTATTGCATTTGCTATCGCCTTATTAGCTTCCGGACAAAATTCAACACTGACCGGTACATTGGCAGGGCAAATTGTAATGGAAGGTTTTCTTAATATCAGATTGAAACCTTGGCTGAGAAGACTTATCACAAGACTTATTGCTGTTATTCCGGCACTAATTGTAGCTATTCTTTACGGAGAACAAGGAACAACCGAATTGTTGGTGTTAAGCCAGGTAATATTATCTATGCAATTAAGTTTTGCTGTGGTTCCTTTGGTGATGTTTACCAATGACAAAGCCAAAATGGGAGAATTTGCCAATAAACCTCTTATGAAAATCTGCGTCTGGATCATTTCAATTATCATTATTATTCTAAATTTATATTTATTGTATCAAACGTTTACAGGACAATAAAAAATACAACTATAGTTTCAAATTGGCTATTGGATTTTCTTTAAAACAGATATTCAATAGCCAATTTTGTTTTGATCAGATGATATATTTTTCACCATCCATGATCTTTTTAGCGCTTATCATTTTTCTGCCTAAATGTCTTATTTTTTCCTTTGGCAGGTTCTTTGCGAAACATTCATGTAAATAAATATTGAATTATGGAAAACCAGGATATTAACGAAGAAAGCATCAATAATCAGGAAGAAAACAATGTTCAGAACGAAACAGCGGCTCAGGACAATGTGACAGCTACTCCTTCTCCAGAGGAACTTTTGGCAGAAGAGAAAGACCGTTACATCAGATTATATGCTGAATTCGAAAACTATAAAAAAAGAACTACTAAAGAGAAGATGGAATTCTTCCAATATGCTAACCAGGAAATGATGGTTTCTATGCTTGGCGTTTTGGATGATTTCGAAAGAGCTTTAAAGGAAATCGCTAAAAACGGAAATCCAGCTGATCTTCAGGGTGTAGAACTTATCTATCAGAAATTCAAAAGCAAACTTACTGAAAAAGGCTTACAAACGATGGAAGTAAAAGCTGGTGACAGCTTCAATGTAGACTTCCATGAAGCTATTACCCAAATTCCTGCTCCATCGGAAGATTTAAAAGGAAAAATCGTAGACGTTATCGAAACAGGTTACACTTTAGGCGATAAAGTGATCCGTTTTGCAAAAGTAGTAACAGGAAACTAAAATTTATAAATGATAAATGATGAGTGATAATAGATGATTATCTCACTTATTAACTTTAAAATATCTTTTATCATTTATCAACAATCAATTATTCAATTGTCATGTCAAAAAGAGATTATTACGAGGTTCTTGAGATCAGCAAATCTGCATCGGCCGACGAAATAAAAAAAGCATACCGTAAAATGGCCATCAAATTTCACCCTGATAAAAATCCGGGAGATAAGGAGGCTGAAGAAAAATTTAAAGAAGCAGCTGAAGCCTATGAGGTATTAAGCGACGATCAGAAACGTGCCAGATACGATCAGTTCGGTCATGCCGGAATGAGCGGAAACGGAGGTTTCGGTGGCGGCGGCTTCGGTGGAGGAATGAACATGGAGGATATTTTCAGTCAGTTTGGAGATATTTTCGGTGGTGGTTTCGGAGGATTCGGTGGCGGCGGTGGCCGTCAGCAGGTGAAAGGTTCTAATTTACGAATCAGAATCAAGCTGAACCTTGAGGAAATGGTAAACGGAACTCATAAAACCATCAAAGTAAAAAAAATGAAGATGGCAGAAGGTGCCACTTCAAAAACCTGTCCTACCTGTAACGGTTCCGGTGTTCAGCTTAAAGTAATGAACACAATGTTTGGTCAAATGCAGACTCAGACAACTTGCGGTACTTGCCAGGGAATCGGAAAGGTTGCTGATAAAATTCCAGCGGGAGCCAATGCACAAGGTCTTGTGAAAGATGAAGAAGAAATTACCATCAACATCCCTGCAGGAGCTAGAGACGGTATTCAGCTTAATGTAAGAGGAAAAGGAAATGATGCTCCTTTTGGTGGAACTCCAGGTGATCTATTGGTGATCATTGAAGAAGAAGTTGATCAAACCATTAAAAGAGAAGGCGATAATCTTCACCAGGAATTGTATGTTTCTTTTGCAGAAGCAGCATTAGGAACCAAAAAAGAAATTCCTACCGTAGGCGGAAAAGTAAAAATCACTGTTGACCCTGGAACACAATCCGGAAAAATCTTGAGACTGGCAGGAAAAGGACTTCCTAGCATCGATAGCTATGGAAAAGGAGATATGTTCATCCACATCAATGTATGGACTCCTCAAAAGCTTACTAAAGAACAGAAAGACTTCTTTGAAAAGCAGATGTCCAGCGGAGAAATGGTTGCAGAACCATCCGGAAAGGAAAAAACATTCTTTGATAAAGTGAAAGACTTATTCAACTAATATATACAAAAGAGGCCTTTAAGGTCTCTTTTTTTTGTTCTAATTTACGAGAATCTATACCAAAAATATCATTTTAACGCAAAGGATCATCCTTTCTTTTATATGATAAGAAAGCTGAGGGGACATCATCAATTTCATTGATTTTTACTAAGCTGACGAATAATCAGCAAGGATAGTTTTCCAATGAATCAAAAAAAATCCTGTACTCTCTCGAATACAGGATTTTCGGTTATTTAAATTTAATTCTGTTTTATTTTTTTGTGGCCAAAGAATAGATGGCTTTTCCTATAGTAAATACAGCTACTGTTGCTAATCCTCCTACAATTCCAAAAGTAAATTCTTTTAAAATATCCGGCCAGGTTGGAAACAGCTCATGCAGATAATGAATATTATGAGCGAAAATCCCTCCTGATACCAGAATCAAAGCGATAGTTCCCACCACTCCTAAAAGCTTAATGATCACCGGTAAAGCCTTTACCAAAAGATGACCAAGCTTAGAAAAAAATCCTTTATCATGGCTTTTTTTAATCAGTGAAAAACCTGCATCATCCATTCTCACAATCAGCGCAACGATTCCATAAACTCCTACTGTAGCCAAAAATGACACAAAAGTTACTGTAACAATCTGGGTAATCAGCGGATGCTCTTGTTGAATAACCGTTCCCAGTGCAATAATTACAATCTCAATAGAAAGTATAAAGTCTGTTCTGATGGCTGAGTTGATTTTCGCTTTTTCAGAAACTTCTGCGCTTTCCTCTACCACATTCTCGGCAACTGTTTCCTCCCCTTTATGAGAACGGTGAAACAGAAATTCTATAATTTTTTCAACTCCTTCAAAAGCGAGATAAAGCCCTCCAAGAATGAGAATAATTTCAATAGCTGGTTTATAAAGCCAATTGAGAAGAAAAGCAATAGGCAGAATGATAAGCTTATTAATAAATGAACCTTTGGTAATTGCCCATAAAACAGGAAGTTCTCTGGAAGAGATAAAGCCTGTCGCTTTCTCTGCATTTACTGCCAGATCATCACCCAAAATACCTGCAGTTTTCTGGGTTGCAATTTTACTGGTTACCGCTACATCGTCCATCAATGCTGCAATATCGTCTAAAATTGCAAAAAAGCCTGATGCCATATTTTAATTTTTTTTTAATATTTGTTAAGTTCAGCAAAAATAAATATTTAATTCTATTTTTCCATAGTTTACAAAATAATAATTTTATAGTACATGAAATTAAAAATCTGTTATTTTCACTACCTTTGATGTATGAAAAAGCTCGTTCTCCGGTATCATTTTTTCATTATGGGATGCATCGGTTTCCTTTTGCAGTCCTGTAATACAAAATTCAGAGTTTGGGTAGGTCCTGGAGGACAACAAAAGATCTACAACTTACAATACGGAGAACATAAAAGACAGAAAATGGATATCTTTCTCCCTAAAGATTATCCTCAAGACTCCCCTGTCGTGCTTATTGTACATGGTGGAGCATGGACGATGGGAAGAAAGGAACATATGATTCAGGTTCAAAAAATGCTTTTTGAGAATAAAATTCCAAGCATCAATATGAATTATCGTCTGGTTTCTAAAAAAAAGAAAATAACCTACAAACAGCAACTGGAAGATATTAGCGCTGCTATTGATAAATTTAATACTCTAGCGGAAAAAGCAGAACTTCAACCCAACAACTATGTTATTCTGGGAGAAAGTGCCGGCGGACATCTTGCTTTACTTTATGGATACAAAAACCCTGACCAGATCAGGAAGATCATTTCTTTAAGCGGTCCTACAGATTTTTACAGCCCGGAATATCTTCATTCATTTTATTCCCAATACACCTCTCCTACTTTCCAAAAAGTAGTGGGAACCAAATTTGAGCGTAAAAATATCTCTGAAGCTTTTAAAAAAGCAAGCCCCATTGCCAATATTACCAATGTGCCTACCCTTTTGTTTCAGGGAAATAATGATATTCTCGTCAATCAGCATCAGGGACTAGCGATGGATTCTGCACTTACCCGAATGAATGTTCCCCACAAATTAATCTTCATGAAAAGAACAGGCCATGTTCCAAGGTTTTTCAGTAAAAGGAAAAGGGATAGTATCATTTATCCAAACATTTTGGAATGGATCAGAAAATAATTCTTTAAAGCATAAGAATATTATCAATTCATTAACTTAGAAAAAAGAAGTATTTAAAGCAAAAAAAGCTGTTTCAGGATTGAAACAGCTTTTTTTATATTATTAGTAGTACTTTTATTCAAAGTCTTTATCTTCATATTTAGAGAAATCCTCTTTTTTTCCGAAAGCAAATTTAAAGATAACCGGAAGTGTTGTTACAAGAACGATAACAATGATGATATATTCCAGCTTTTCTTTCAGATTGATTCCAAACTGCTCCATAAATAATTTATCAAGGTAATGTCCGGCAAAGATCAAAATAAATGACCACAATACGGCTCCGATAACATTATCTCTCAGGAACTCTTTTTTATCCATCTTCACAATTCCGGCAACAATGGGAGTAAAAGTTCTCACCACCGGCAGGAATCTAGCCATAATAATAGCCAGCGCACCGTGCTTTTCAAAGAAATCGTGTGCCTGATAAAGATATTTCTTTTTAAAAAGCATTGAATCTGGTCTTTTATATAAAGCAGGTCCAGCTTTTCTACCGAAATAATATCCTACTTCATTTCCTATAATGGCTGCAAGGGCAACTCCGGAAGCCAATAGCGTGGTATCCATAAAATCGCTTCCTGTTGAGCCAAAAGTCTCTTTGATGATTTCAACGGCATAAATTCCTGAAACGAAAAGTAATGAGTCTCCAGGGAGGAAAAATCCTACAAAAAGACCTGTTTCAGCAAAAACAATAAATAAAATAAGCCAAAACCCTCCCATTTTAATATAAAACTCAGGGTTTAATAAATCCTTCCAGCTATTGAAATCTTCCATAAATATCGATGAACAACAAAAGTAGTTCTAAAATGTCTTAAACAAAAATTAATTATAAGATTTTAACTAAAATTCATGTGATATTTTACAGGTTAAGATCATCGTCGGAAACTGCGGTCCCATCGGCCATTAGGAAAGCTTTCAGGAATGGAGTGATATTTCCGTTCATTACAGCATCCACATCTGAAGTTTCGTGACCTGAACGTACATCTTTCACCAATTTGTACGGGTGCATCACATAGTTTCTGATCTGGCTTCCCCATTCGATCTTCATTTTGTTGGCCTCAATTTCGTTTCTGGCTTTCATACGTTCTTCCAATTCCATTTCATACAATCTTGAACGAAGGAGCTGCATGGCTTTTTCTTTATTCTGAAGCTGAGAACGGGACTCGGAGTTTTCAATGATAATTCCGGTGGGTGCGTGGCGAAGACGAACAGCGGTTTCCACTTTGTTTACGTTCTGTCCTCCAGCTCCGGAAGCTCTCATGGTTTCAAAACTGATATCGGCAGGATTGATATTGATTTCAATGGTATCATCTACCAAAGGATACACATATACGGATACAAAGCTTGTATGACGTTTTGCATTACTGTCAAATGGTGAAATTCTTACCAAACGGTGTACTCCATTCTCGCCTCTTAAATATCCAAAAGCAAATTCACCTTCAATTTCAAGGGTAACGGTTTTCACACCGGCAACATCACCTTCCTGGAAGTTCAGTTCGCGGATTTTATAGCCTTGCTTTTCTGCCCACATGGTATACATTCTCATCAACATAGAAGCCCAGTCACAACTTTCTGTTCCTCCGGCTCCGGCTGTAATCTGAAGAACGGCTGAAAGTTCGTCTCCTTCATTGGAAAGCATATTTTTAAATTCAAGGTCTTCAATTTTTTCTACCAATTGTGGGAAGGTTTCATCCAGCTCTTTTTCGGAATCCGGATCTTCTTTAGCAAAATCAGCCAAAACCTGCATATCTTCAAACTGGGTCTGAATTTCATCATAGCCTTCCACCCATTTTTTCTTGGAACGAAGCTGCTTTAGAAATGCTTCTGCTGTTTTAGGATTGTCCCAAAATTCAGGAGCAGCGGTTTTTTCATCATCATTGGCAATTTCAATCTTCTTTTTGTCAATCTGAAGGTATCTGTGTAAATCTTCAATTCTGGATTGAACTTCTTTTATCTGGTCGTTGTTGATCACGATTGTCTCTTTTTGCAAAAATAAGGAATTCTTTTGGAGTGTAAAGGCGAAAGTTTGGAGTTGAAAACATAGTTTTTCTTCATTATCACATCAGGTAATACTTTCAATAAATTAATAAATATTATTATTTGTATAATGAATGTTTACTCTTTAATGATTTCTGCTTCAAAACGTTCTTTCAAATATGCTTTTGATTTTCTACTTTCCCATTTGAAACCCGCCATTGATAATACATAAATAAACAATAACATGAATAAAGGCATGAAAAAAGTGATATGAGGTTTTTTCTCTGTGGTCATTACTACCAAGAAAAAACATATTGCAAATCCACAAAAAACGACTAAAAACCCTAATACTGGTCCCTGCAGCCTCATCGTTACCTCGACTTCTGTTTTATTATTCTTGTTCTGAACAATACCATTTATCTGGGGAAGAAAAGAGTTTCTATTTTCTATAATTCTATTTATTTCAAAGCGGTTTCCGTCAACAAAGCCTTCATAATCTTTTGGCTGGTTATCTCTGAACCCCCATTTTTTGGGTTGCACATGATCAGAAAGTCGTTGCATCACTTCCTGCTCTGGTAAATCTGTTCTGTAAATGATATGTTCAAAAGGCAGATATTTCATATTTCAGTATTTTTTTATATTAGATCTCTTACGATCTCACCTATCTTCGGAGCAAGAGCCACTCCCATTCCAGAAAGCCTTACCGCACAAAACTGTCTTTCTGAAAGTTTCTTCACAACAGGTGTTTTTTCACTTCCCATCGCCATAATACCCGACCAGCGAAGAGCAACCTTAAAATCCTGATCCGGGAGTATCACTTCTTTTAAGAAATGCTCCAGATGATTCTGCAAAAATACTGTAGTTTCCAAAACCGTGGTTTCTTCTGTTTTAAAATCCTGATTCCTCCCTCCTCCTAATAAAATTCTGTTTCCAAGATTTCGGAAATAGTAAAAGCCTTCATCATAATGGAAAGTTCCTTTAAGTTTGAGTCCTTCTATGGGTTCGGTTAGCAGAATTTGTCCGCGGGCAGGAATAATTTCTTCTTTTTCGAGAAACTTTGAACTGAAAGCATTGGTACAGTGAAGAACCTGCTCTGCTTTTACAGAAATTTCCGTTGAAAGATCAACTAGGACCTCGTTGTCTTTTTCTTCAATATTTTCAACTTCTGCACCGAATAAAAATTCTACTTTCAAATCATTACACTTTTCTAAAAGCTTTTGCAAAAGTTTTCCTGAGTGTAAGCTTCCTTCACAAGGATTTTCAATCAAAAAATTAGATTTTCCCAATCCAAATTCCTGTATTTTTTCCTGCTTAAGACTGTAGGTTTTTTCAAATCCGGTAATTGACCTCAACTTTTCATTAACGAGATCTATTTTTGATAATGGTTCTTCATTATTGACAATTTCATATCCTCCGTTGAGTTCAAAGTCTATCTCATTACTTTTAAAATAATGTCTGATCTTCTGAAGACCTTCAAACCGCATTCTAACAAGATCCAAGGTTTTCTCCCAACCCATTTTCTGAGCATCGGCAATCACTTCCGTAAGACTTCCAAAACAGGCAAAACCGGCGTTTCTCGTTGAAGCACCTAATGGAACAGAATTTCGTTCGATTACCAGAACAGATTTTTCCGGATATTGTTCTTTAATAGCAATAGCCGACCAAAGCCCGGAAAACCCTGCTCCAATGATGATAATATTTCTCTTCCTGTAAAAAGTTTCAGATTCCCAGATACTGATCATTGGTAATGATTGATAAGTAAAAAATAAGTTTAGCCGTTTTCTTCTTCTTTCTCTCCGTTATGATGAAAACCAATGGCTCTTCTTGGTTCTTCTACAATTTTATAGGTTTCGAGTTCATTTTTCAAGGCCTGGATTCTGAAACGGAATTCATCAAAGTTATTAATAATGACGTCTGCCAGGAAACGGGCTACCTGATCAAGATATTCTTCGGTAAGTTTTCCGGCAGAATCTCTTAATGCAGCATTCAGAATATTTTGATCAATCTTGAGTTTTTCGTTTCTTGTTCTCTGGTAGAGATTCTTGATTCGTTTTTTCAGGCTTTGGGTAAAGTCTATCAGCATCGTGTTACTGAAAGCTTTCATTTTGGAAGCGATTTCGTGCCAGAACGGAACTTTATCAGCTTTGTTGTTCTTGAGTATTTTGTAGAGAAGAGAATCTTCTTCGAGTCCTCTCGTCATGCCATATAAAATGATTTCTGATCGCTCTGACGCATTCGGTGGGAAAATAGGAATCATGACATCAAATCTTCCGGGAGCCAGAATTTCTTCATCGATCTCTGAAACGGAATTGGCAGAACCTACCATCAAGACTTCTTCTTTACCAAATTTGCTTATATAATGAAGGATGAGTTCCTGAGCTTCAAGATTGCAGGAAGCCACATCGTTTTCTGCTTTTCTCTGCATCATAATCTCATCAAAATCATCAAGGAAAAGCAACATTTTATTTTCTTTCATCATGTTCAGGAGAAAATCGCTGAAATTGATTTCGTTTCCATCGATCAAAGATGTTCCCAGATAATGTTTTTTAACCTCTTTAAACTGATATCCTATAATCTCAGCAATTTTATTGGCCCAGAAGATCTTTCCGCTTCCGGGAGGACCATACAGAATAATTCCTGCAGGTTTGTTGATTCCCCAATCTTTAATTTGTTGAGGATTTAAGAAAGGCTCCAATACGGCTGATGTATAGAAGAACAGGTCTCTATACCCTATAAAATCTCTTTTTTGTAAGCTGGTCTGATGTCCAAAGTAATCATATACAAATTTATAATTCCCGCCCAGTTTGTTATCAATACCATAACTTGAAATGGACGATTTGAAAAAACCGTTATCAAAAATATTAAGATTGTTGTCTTTAATCGCTTTTTCTACTTTGTCTTTGGGTTGGTTGATGACTTCAGCAATTTGCTCAAGGGTTTTATTTTTATCCAGATCTTTTTCATAGAGTCTTAAAAAGTCTACATTTTCACGGGCAAATTTTTCAAAATCCTCCTTTACATCAAAGTTGGTGCTGATACAGTCTACCAATTCAAGATCGAAATCCTGGATAAACTGTTTTATGGCTTCTGCAGAAACATTCAATTCTTCTGCGAGTTCAATTAATTTCATAACTTTTGATTAATTCTATCAAATTTAATCTATTTATAGAGAAATCTAAATTGATTTATGATAATTCTGTAACATTTTATAATTTATATAGACTACTACTATGTAAAACAAATTACATGGAAAAAATTTTATCAGTAAAAAATCTGACAAAAAAATTCAAAAGAGTTGTGGTGAACAATATTTCTTTTGATGTAGAAAAAGGAAATGTATACGGACTTCTCGGTCCTAATGGAAGTGGAAAATCTACCACCTTTGGAATGCTTCTTTCCACTATTAATCCTACCAGCGGAGACTGGTTCTGGTTCGGTAAAAAAGGAACAGACTCTGAAACATTAAAAAGAATCGGAGCCATTATCGAGCAGCCTAACTTTTACCCATATTTAAGTGCAGAGACGAATCTTAAAATCGTTGCTGAAATCAAAGGAGCATCCTACTCCCGAATTGAAGAAGTTCTGAAAATCGTTAATTTATATGAAAGAAGAAAAGATACTTTCAAAACCTTTTCTTTAGGAATGAAACAGCGTCTCGCTATTGCTTCTGCCATGCTGAACAACCCGGAAGTTCTCATTTTGGATGAGCCTACCAACGGACTTGATCCTGAAGGAATTATTCAGATCAGAGAAATCATCAACAATATTGCACAGCAAGGCATTACGATTATCATAGCAAGCCACCTTCTGGATGAAATTGAGAAAATCTGCAGCCATGTGATTGTACTGAAAGAAGGAAATTCCATCTATTGTGGAAGAGTAGATGAAATGACGTCTAATAATGGTTATTTTGAACTTAAAGCAGATAACAATACTTTGCTTGTAGGTATTCTGAATGAGCTTCAGTGGTTTACCTCCATCAATCAGGATGGGGAGCTTATTAAAGCTAAGATTCGTGATGATGCTTCTATTTCGGCTTCAGCCCTGAATCAGAAGCTGGCTGAAAAAGGAGTTTTCTTGTCCCATTTAACCAAGAAAAAGCTTTCTCTTGAATCTCAATTCCTTGAACTTGTAAAAAACACAAATTAATCATGATAAAATTATTAAAACTCGAATATTATAAAAATCTGAACTACAGACCATTCAAGATTTTTACAATCCTTTATTTTGCCATTCTTATTGCGCTTCTTTTCGTTGGTTTAGTGGATTTTGATCTTTTTGGAGGAACGGTTAACCTGAAAGAACAGGGAATTTATAATTTTCCTGAAATCTGGAATTTCACTACATGGATTGTGGCTTTACTGAAAATTTTCCTGGGTTTAATTATTGTTTTTTCTATTTCACAAGAATTCAGTAACAGGATGTTCAAGCAAAATACGATCGACGGACTGAGCAGAGAAGAATTTATTACTTCCAAGTTGCTTACCATAAGTATTTTCACCATTGTTTCAACTATTATCGTATTTGTTATAACCATATTTTTAGGCTATAAATACTCTAATACAAAGGAATCTACAAAAGTTTTTGCCGAGATTTTCTTCATTGGGAATTATCTTGTAAAACTATTTACCTTCTTCTCTTTTCTCATGTTTCTTTCTATTCTATTGAGAAAATCGGTATTTGTATTTCTTGCCCTATTCGTTTTCTGGATTGGTGAGGGCGTTTTAACAGCTATTGAAGTTTATTCAAGAGTAGCAGGAATACAGGGAGCACAAAGAAATGAAATCATTCAGAACGATTTTTTCTTTACCCATCTTTTACCGCTGGGAAGTATGTCTAATCTTATTCCTAATCCCATGATGAGACTGAATATGGCTAAAATGATGGGCGTAAAATATGAGTTTCACTACCCTACGGAAAGTCTTATTGCCTGTTTGGTATGGTCTGTTATTTTCATTTTCGGATCCTACTGGATTTTGAAAAAAAGGGATTGGTAGAATTTTTAATGAAAGAGTAAAGAATTTCAAAATTTAAATAATATTGTAAAGTGGTTCGTTTCGGGCCACTTTTTTTGGCTTAAAATTTTCATTCAACAGAAAAATACTAGCAATGAAAAAAATATACTACTTTCCGGGACTTATTAGTGCAGTTATAATTCCAATTCTGTTCTGGTATTATGGAAATCAAAGAGTTCATCCGCAATATATGTTTATGGATCTTGGGCTTCCTGCTAAAGAGCGACCAGAAAAGCCTTTACTAAATACTTTTGAACCTTTTAGAAACTGGGATTATAAAAAGATTACAGTACATCCTAATACTGCTCTTCAAAATCAGGAATTTTATATTTCAGAGCTTAAAAAATTACAGACAAAAAACGTAAAAGAATCAGGAATCGAGTTTATAATTGGGGATCAAAATACTTATCAGGATTTTATTGCTCTTATGGATGTAATGAAGCTTTCTAATCAGGAAATGTATACTGTAGATATGGAGAAAACGGGACATTTCTTTGCCCTTCATGAATATAGAGCTCCTGAAAAAGAAATCCATCCTACTTGTGGTGGTACAGTGGGTGGTCCATCAGATTACAAAGAAAAACAAACCCTGAATTTAATCAGACCAGATAGTTTTATCAATCACATTCCGCAACAGTCTTTTTATATCTTGTTTGGTTTTCTGCTCTTTGTGAATATATCTATGTTCAGCATCAAAGAAAATTTTCAGATCAGCAGAAAAAGACTGATATAGAAAAAGCTGTCCTAAATAGAACAGCTTTTTATAATTAGACACCAAAAAGTGTCTTTTTATTTTTTATCTAACAACGGAAGGTATTTTTCATATCCTTTACCTGCCATTTCAGCCTTAGGAATAAACTTCAGAGAAGCACTGTTGATACAGTAGCGGAGACCTCCTTTATCTGCAGGACCGTCTGTGAAAACGTGTCCTAAGTGAGCGTCACCCGTTTTGCTTCTTACTTCTACTCGATCCATTCCGTGAGTGCGGTCCATTTTCTCATCAATTAAGCCTTTTGTAATTGGTTTTGAGAAACTTGGCCATCCACAGCCGGATTCAAATTTATCTGTAGAGACGAATAAAGGTTCACCTGTTGTAATATCCACATAAATTCCTTCTCTGGTCTCGTTCCAGTATTCGTTTTGGAAGGCTCTTTCAGTACCATTTTCCTGAGTTACATTGTATTGTTCTGCAGTCAGTTTTTCTTTTAACACCTTTTTATCCTGTTTATGATAGGCGGGTTTTGGAAAAGGATTGGCTTTTTTAGCCATTTCAAAAAGACCTGGTTCAATATGACAGTATCCTCCTGGGTTTTTATCAAGATAATCCTGATGATAATCTTCTGCTTTATAGAAGTTTTTCAAAGGTATAGTTTCAACAAGTAATGGTTTACTGTAGTTTTTTGCTAATTTCTGAACTTCATCTTTTACGACAGCTTCATCCGTTTTATTGGTGAAATAGATTCCTGTTCTGTACTGGTTTCCTCTGTCATTTCCTTGTTGATCTTTGCTGGTTGGATCAATTGTTTTAAAATAGAGGTCTATCAGCAGTTTAAGATCTACCTGATCGGGATCATATTTTACTTTAACGGTTTCTGCAAACCCGGTTGTATGACTCACCACTTCTTCATAGGTTGGATTTTGAGTATTTCCATTGGCATATCCCACTTCGGTTCCTACCACTCCTCTGATCTGTTGAAAAAAATGTTCTGTTCCCCAGAAACAACCTCCTGCAAAATAAATTTCTTTGCTGTTTTTATTATCCATAACGTCATCTTTTTTTACTTCCGCTACATTATTGGGTTTGTTTTTTTTGAAAACCCCTGATCCTGCAGCAAATACTGCGATACCCAGAATGATTCCGAGTACAATTAATATATTTTTCATTTTATCCTTTTTATTCATTATTCATTAGTATTATTTTGAAACAGCATACATCCAAATCCTAACAACATGAGATCTTTTATAATAAAGAAATCTGTTACCGGTACTCCATCTACTATTTTCCATGTTCCCGGTGTAGTAAACAAGTAACTGATCGTTAACAGAAAAGTGGCTATCATTCCTGCTCCTGCATATTTTTTTAATACAGCAAATTTCGCACTAAATATGAGGAGTAAAGCAATGATAATTTCTATCGTTCCGATAAGATTTGACACTGCCTGAACGCTCATAATTTTATATACGAAAAAGGTTAAGAAATGGTTTTCCACCAATGGTTTTATTCCAGCAGCTTCTGTAGGAGTGAATTTGAAAATTCCGATCCAGAGTAATATAAGTGCCGCCCCGAAAAGCGAAATATAATATCCTAATCTGCTTATTAATTGATTGTTTCTGAATTTTGTTGTTGATCCGACCATATTTTTAAGATTTTGAATGAATACTTTGCTGTTTTCAGAAGTATAGTCGGAGCCATTTCAAAATCCTGACAAAAATTTTTTAAAAATTTAATTTATCGATCATTTTATTTTTAAAATCCTGAATTTCAGAGTCATTTATTTCTTTTTCTTTTTCTGAAAATGTTTTTTTGAAAATCTTATCCAGAACTTTTAGTTTTTCATTGTACATCTTACACCATTTACAGATCATCAGGTGCATCGTAAGCTTTCTGTTTTCCCGGGCAGAAATAGATTGGGCATTCTTTTTTTCCATGAGCAGAGTAGCTTCACTGCATGGTAAAAATAATATATGGAGAATTTTTCTAATCATGACTATAATCTTGAAAACCAATTGAATTCCAGACATTCTCTGAGCTGCATCCGGCTTCTTTGAAGAATCTTCCAAAGGTTAGTCGTAGAAACTTCTAATTCCTGACTGACTTCGGGTGCTTTTTTTTCTTCAATATAATACATCTTCAGCAGAATTTTCCATCGTGAAGGCAATTCATCAATGCATTCTTCCAGTGTTTTATTAAATTCGTCGTTGTCTAAAAGTTCATCTTCAGTTCCTGAAGCATTCCAATCTTTTAAAACATCGTCCCTCTTCCACGAGCCTGTTTCATCAAAAAAATGATCGAGCCTGATGTTGGGTTCGGATTTGTATTTTTTACGATAAAAATCAGCCACTTTTCTATTCAGAATGGCCATAAGCCAGGTAAGAGGATTACTTTTTCCCTCAAAAGAATCATACGATGAATAAGCCGCAAGAAAAACGTCCTGAACAACATCCTGCGCATCTTCTTTATTGGAAAGCACATACAGTGCCCGCTTCAAAAGCGGTCCCGAATATTGTTCTATCCAGCTTTTCAGCTCTTCATCTTTTGCCATTGGTTAGATTTTATCTTATCTCAGATCACAACGAAGATAATAAGTTAAATGGGAAACTGCAAAATTACAAAGATGACCGGTGATCACCTCTTTTCCAAACTCTATAGATTTCCGGACTCCACAAAAACTTATCATAAAGAAAATAATCCCCTGAAAGATGCTCTGTACGCCACCATTCAAAACATAGCATAAAATTATTACAAATCGCTTAAAAATCTTAAATTTGCATCTTATCAAAAATTTGATACTAAAAAAGCAAAAGCAATATTATGACATCACAAGAGATACGTCAAAAATTTTTAGATTATTTTAAAAGTGAGGGACACCTTATCGTTCCTTCAGCTCCTATTGTGCTGAAAGACGACCCTACCCTTATGTTTTCCAACTCCGGAATGACGCAGTTTAAGGATTTTTTCCTTGGCTACAAAACACCTACCGCCCCTAGAATTGCCGATACACAAAAGTGTCTGAGAGTTTCTGGGAAGCATAACGATTTGGATGATGTAGGTAGAGATACTTACCACCACACAATGTTTGAAATGCTGGGTAACTGGTCTTTCGGGGATTACTTCAAAAAAGAGGCTATTGCTTTTGCCTGGGAATTACTGACTGAAGTATACGGAATTCCAAAAGAAAATTTATACGTAACGATTTTTGAAGGGGATGCTTCAGAAAACCTTGACAGAGACCAGGATGCTTATAACTTCTGGAAATCTCATATTGCTGAGGACAGAATCATCAACGGAAATAAAAAAGATAACTTCTGGGAAATGGGTGAAAGCGGACCATGCGGACCATGCTCAGAAATCCATATCGATCTTAGAACTCCTGAAGAGAAAGCGGCTGTTCCGGGAATTACATTGGTGAACCAAGATCATCCACAGGTTGTGGAAGTTTGGAACTTGGTATTCATGGAATTCAACAGAAAGGCAGACCGATCTTTAGAAAAACTTCCTGCTCAGCACGTAGATACAGGAATGGGATTTGAGCGTCTTTGCATGGCTCTTCAAGGGAAATCTTCTAACTATGATACAGATGTTTTTACTCCTCTTATTTCTAAAGTTGAAGAACTTTCAGGAAAAAAATATACAGGAATTTTAGAGGACGAAAAAGATATTGCGATCCGTGTTGTGGTAGACCACATCAGAGCTGTTTCTTTTGCGATTGCAGACGGACAGCTTCCTTCAAGCGGAGGTGCAGGATATGTGATCAGAAGAATTTTAAGAAGAGGAATTTCTTATGCTTACAGATTCCTTGATATGAAAGAACCTTTCCTTTATAAACTGGTTGCTGTTCTTCAGGAGCAGATGGGACCTTTCTTCCCGGAAATTGAAAAACAGGGAAAACTGGTTACCGAGGTTATTAAAAGTGAAGAAGATTCATTCTTAAATACTATTGAAACAGGACTAATCCGTGTTGAAAAATTAATTCAGCAAACCATTGCAGACAATCAGAAGGTTTTACCAACCCTTGAGGTTTTTGAATTGTATGACACCTATGGTTTCCCTGATGATTTAACAAGAATTATTGCGGAAGAAAAAGGGTTAACTATTGATGAGGAAGGTTTCAAAGCAGAAAGAGAAAAGCAGAGAAAGCGTTCTCAGCAAGATTCTGCTCAAAAAGTATATGACTGGGTAACTTTAGAAGAAAGGGAAGAAAATTTTGTAGGATACGACCAAACTGAATCTGAAACTTATATTACAAGATACAGAAAGGTAGAAAATAAAGACGGAGAGTTTTATCAGGTAGTACTAAGCTCCACTCCATTCTATCCGGAAGGTGGTGGACAGGTTGGAGATAAAGGAGTATTGGGAAATGCTTCTGAAACCTTTGACGTTCTGGAAACTAAGAAAGAAAACGGATTAATCATTTCGTTGATCAATGGTCTTCCAAAAGATCCAAAGGCTTTATTTACGGCTAAAGTAAATGCTTCCGACAGAAAAAACTCTCAGGCAAACCACTCTGGAACTCACCTTTTACATGAAGCCTTAAGAGATGTTTTAGGAACTCACGTAGAACAGAAAGGTTCTTATGTAGGGCCTGATTATCTGCGTTTCGACTTCTCTCACTTCAATAAAATGACTGAAGAAGAACTGGCGTTAATTGAAGAAAAAGTAAACCACAAGATTAAAGAAAATATTGCCTTACAGGAGTTCAGAAGCATTCCTATTCAGGAAGCTTTGGATAAAGGAGCAATGGCTTTATTTGGTGAAAAATATGGTGACAATGTGAGAATGATCCAATTTGGAAGTTCAAAAGAACTTTGCGGTGGAACTCACGTAAAAAATACCAGCGAAATCGGACATTTCAAAATCGTTTCTGAAGGTTCGGCTGCTGCAGGAATCAGAAGAATTGAAGCAATCTCCGGAGATCAGTCTGAAGAATACTTCAAGAACCTGGAGAAGCAGATTGCAGAACTTTCTCAATTGCTGAAATCAAAAGACGTTGTAAGATCAATTGAAAAACTGATTGATGAAAATGCTTCATTAAAATCTGAAGTAGACGCTCTTAAAAAAGAAAAGGCAAAAGGAGAAATCAGCGACTGGAAAAATGCTTATGAACAGAAAGGAAACAAACAGCTTTTGGTAAAGAAAACTTCTCTGGACGCAGGTTCGGTAAAAGATATCGTTTTCCAACTGAAAAAAGAGATTCCAACTTCTGTGACGATCATTCTTTCTGATGCAGACGGTAAACCAATGATTACAGTAGGCGTTTCCGATGATTTGGCAGCAGATTACCAGGCTGGAACTATAGTAAAAGATCTTGCAAAAGAGATCCAAGGCGGTGGCGGTGGAAATCCTGGCTTTGCAACGGCCGGTGGTAAAAACCTGGACGGACTGGAAAATGCGTACCAAAAAGCATTAGCACTTTAAAAAAGAAAGTTCCTTTATGATATAGAAAACTCCTGAATATATGATGTTCAGGAGTTTTTTCATGAAAAATATCACGCTGCAGCCGAAAAGATTACTTCCATTACTATTACACTGTATACCACCTTTTGAAGCTTATGAAAATCTCCCATCGTATGTTTAGATTAAATCAATGTTATACTCTGTTAAAAACTTTTTCAACACAATAAATATTATTAATTTTGGCGTAGTATTTTTACATGAAAAGGGGTTTATTTTTATTATTTTTTCTGATGTTCTTTCTGGGGTATTCACAATCAAAAATTAAGGTTGTAGATGACGCCAATGAAAAACCTGTCCCTAATGCTAAAATATCTTGTGACAGCAAGATCATCGGTTACACCAACGATCAGGGAATTCTGGAGTTTACAGCACATTGTAACAACATAGAGATTGAAGCAGACGCTTATCAGAAAGTAACCGCTTCTCCTGAAAGCAGCATGGAAATTTCACTTATTAAGAAAGGTTCAAAAACAACGGCAATAGAAGCGGTAGTGATTGAAGATAAAAGTGACCCAAGAGCATTGGAAATCCTGAAAAAGGTAAATAAACTCTTTAACGAAAACTCTCCAAAAAGTCTGGGCTCTTATTCCTACAAATCTTATGAAAAAATTTCTCTGGATATTGATGAAGACAGTATTTCTCAATTTCAGGAGTATTTCAATGACTTAAATGTTTTCAAGAAAAAGAGAGAAAAAGATTCTCTAAATAATATCACTGCCAGAAAAGTATTTTCAAAAAGTAAACTGTTTCTGTGGGAAAGAGCACAGGAATTTCTGTATTCTAAAAAGTACGGTGAAAAAATCAACATTCTGGATAACAGAATTTCCGGACTGAAACAGCCTATCTACGAAATGATTGCGCTTCAGCAAAGTAACAGAGATATTGTTCCTGAGCAGGTAAAACCAGAAAACAGAGGTCTTTACCGATTCTTCCTTTCAGATACCATTGAGCTTGACGGAAGGAAAAACTTCGTGATCCGCTTTCGTGAAGTCAATTATAAAAACCCGGACAGAAAGAGAAAGTATAACGGTGCCATCTATGTAGACACCGAAACCTACGGAATCAAAAAAATTGAAAATTTCAGTAAGAATAAAAACGACGGGATCATTACCAGTACATGGGTATTTTACAATAACAAATGGTTTCTTGCCCACGAAAAAACCAAGCTTAAAATGGGTAAAATGGCCATGGATGATAAAGAGCGTATCAACAAAAAGGATAAAAAAAGCTTTGGGACCTACGCTTTCCTGACCTCAAAATATTTTGATTTTGAAGCCCCCATTGAAGAAAATGCCAAAGATTTTAAAGGCTATACCTTCTCTGTAAAAAGCATTGACGGACATTCTTTGGATAAATACAGAACAGATCCTCTCACCGCTAGGGAACAGAACACGTATAAAACAATCGACAGTTTAGGAAAAAAGTATAAAATCGATAGTAAAGCCCAGATTTTATCGGGACTTCTTAACGGCCAGATCAGAGTAGGTTCTGTAGATTTTGCCGTAGACGAGATTGTCAATTTCAACTCTTATGAAGGCTTCAGACTGGGATTAAAAGCCAAGCTGAATGAAAATTTCAACCCTTATTTCTCTCCTGATTATTATTTCGCTTATGGAGTAAAAGACAGAAATTGGAAATACGGAATGGGCCTTGATGTGAAAACAACTTTAGAAAAAAATTCCTTCTTCAGATTTGAGTTTTATGATGATGTTACTGCTTCCGGAGAGTTTAACCGAAAGCTTTGGAATTTCAAAATGAGAACCATGAACTTTGGGAATAATCTAAATAATGACAAATATTTTCACTTCAAAGGAGCTTCCCTATCCTATCTGAACGATGTTACCAATGGTCTTACTCTCGCTCTTGCGGTAAGAAGAAATATAGAAGGTGCAGAATTCGACTACCAGTTCAGAGACAGAGGAACTTCTTATACAAATTTCAATACATTATTTACGTTAAAATATTCTCCAAACTCTACCAATATCATGACTCCTCAGGGAAAATCTCTGATCGATCAGAAATATCCTGAGCTTTATTTCAATTATGAACAGAGTTATAAAGCTATTGGCGGAGATTTCAACTATTCCCGTTTTGATGCTCTTTTTGTGCATAATTTCAAAACTCCGATAGGAACTACAGGATTCAGGTTGTACGGCGGGGTTGTTCTGGGACAAGCTCCGATCTGGAAAAACTTTACCATGAACGGACTTGCCTCTCCGGGGAAAGATTTCAACTTTAACCTTACTTCTTACTTGGGATTTGCAACACTGGAAGGAGGTAAATATTATAATGATAAATTTGTAGCGTATTATTTCACTCATAAACTTCCCTTGTATTTTAAAAGCTTCGGGCACAATGTTTCCAGCTTCGACTTTGTTTTAAGAGGAACTATCGGGGATATGAAACATCAGGAATATCATCAGTTCAAGTTTAGAAAGCTTGATCACCTTTACCAGGAAGTCGGATTGGAATGGAATAACTTCCTGTCCAGCTATTTCAATCTGGGAGTTTTCTATAGGGTAGGTTATTACGCAACACCTCATTTCAATGAAAATTTTGCGATTCAGTTTAAGCTGAAGTTTTTGGAGTTTTAATCTTCCGGAAAAGACAAAATCTTTAATTTTGAAATATTTTTCAAACGCATTCAACGACAATATATACAAAAGAATATGCAGAAAATCGAAATCAAAGCAGAACAGTTTTTTGAATTATTACGATTAAAAGACACTCCAATGTGGGAAATCTTCTCACAGATGATCGATGGAAATGAAAAGGAGATTATCTTTTTAGACCATGAAGACAAGATCCTTTTTACTTATATTTTACCTTCTAACCCTGAAAAACTGGAAGAAGACAGAAAAGAGTTTTCAAAACAGTTTTCAGAGAAATTAGCTAACTTCAACTAAGAGTCCCCATGAATAAAAATTATGTTTTTTCTCTGCTGAGCATTTTCCTATTTGCGATCGGAAATGCTCAAAATTATAAAAAACCATTGGTTTCTGCCATCAAAGAATCTGACCTTCGTACGGATATGTATCAGCTGGCAGCAGACTCTTTCTGGGGCCGTGAAGCAGGAACTCTGGATGAACTGAAAGTATCTATGTGGCTTGCAGACAAAGCCAAAGAAGCTGGTATGAAACCCGCTGGAGATAATGGAACGTTTTTCCAGTTTTTTGATATGTACAGACACCAGGTGATTCCTCAGAGCAGCCTTAAAATCGGAGATAAGAGTCTTGCATTGTGGAAAGATTTTCTTGTGTCGGAACCTGTAAATGCTTCTATAGACTCCGAAATTATCTATGCTGGAAATGCTGAACCTGAAGACCTTTCCAAACTGAACATCAAAGGAAAAGTACTTGCTGTAAATGCTTCAGACAAAAATATTTCGAAAGATATGACTCTTTTTATAAGAAGATATCCTGGTTTTGTAAGAACCAAATATTACAATAAAGCTGCTGAACTGGGTGCGAAAGCAATCATCTTCGTTACCGATGATATTTCTGAAAAAAGCTGGGTAGAAGTACTTCCTCAAATGACCAGAGGAAGCTATGGCGTAGAAGGTTTGAGAGAAAAAATCACGAATAACATTCCGGTTTTATGGATCAAAAGAGAAAATGCCAATTGGGTAAAAAACAACTCTAAAGTCTCCTTGAACCTAATCACAGAAACCTATAAATATCCTTCTGTAAACATTATCGGAAAAATAGAAGGTACAGATCCGGTTCTTAAAAACGAATATGTTTTGCTAAGTGGACACCAGGATCACGACGGAATCAGACATCCTGTAAAAAATGACACCATCTACAATGGTGCTGATGATAATGCCAGTACATGTGTTGCTATGCTGGCTATGGCAAGAGCCTATAAAAAGCAACCAGGAAAAAGAAGTATCCTTTTTGTCTTCCATGGTGCAGAAGAAAGAGGATTACTGGGTTCCAGATGGCACGCTGCCCATCCTGTTGTTCCTAAAGAAAGCATTATAGCCGTTCTGAATGGTGATATGATCGGTAGAAATGATAATAATGAAGCTGCTTTACTGGGAGGAAATGCTCCTCACAAAAACTCTGAAGAGCTGGTGAAAATGGCCGAAGAAGCTAATAATGAAAGTACCAAATTCAAGTATCTGAAGGACTGGGATTCTCCAAGCCATGCAGAATATTTCTATTTCAGAAGTGACCATCTTCCGTATGCTAAGATTGGAATTCCTTCAATATTCTTTACCAGTGTTTTGCATGATCAGTATCATACCCCACAGGATGAATCTGAAAACATCAATTACAAAAAACTTTATAAAATGACTGAATGGATGTACAGAACATCCTGGAAAGTAGCCAATGAAATGGAACGTCCGAAAGTTATTCCGGGTTTTACGCTTGAAAGATAAAAAATAAAAAGCTTCACCAATAGTGAAGCTTTTTTCATTTGTGTTTTTAGAATATACGAAAATGAGAACCTGTTCCTCTAACTTGGAAATCCAAGAAGTGTATCTCTTTTTAAACCATACCTTTTTAAATAAGCAGATTCATCAGAGACGGATCATTGTTCAGGTAATTGACAAAAAAATCATGGCTTTTCATTTTATCAATTAATGGAGTAAAGTCTGTATTTTGTTTCAAAGCAATGCCTACGACAGCGATTCCTTTTTCTTTTGAATTTTTTTGGGTGTACTCAAAATAAGTGATGTCATCATCAGGTCCTAATACATCCATTACAAAAGTTTTCAAAGCGCCGGGACGTTGTGGAAATCTGACAAGGAAGTAGTGTTTCAAACCCGCATACAGCAATGCTTTTTCTTTGATTTCTTCCATTCTCGTAATATCATTATTGCTTCCGCTGATGATACATACTACATTTTTACCTTCTATATGATCCCTGTATTTTTCCAAAGCAGCTATTGAAAGAGCTCCCGCAGGTTCTACAACAATAGCATCCTTATTATATAATGAAAGAATTGTCTCGCATACCAGCCCTTCTTCTACTGTTACCATATCATACAAAGTTTGTTGGCAAAGCTCAAAAGTAAGGTTCCCAACCTGCTGTACTGCAGCACCGTCTACAAATCTGCTGATTTTCTCCAGAAGTACAGGTTGGCCTTTTTCTATTGCCTTTTTCATACTTGCTGCTGCGGAAGGTTCCACCCCAATTATTTTTGTCTGCGGGGAAAGCTCTTTAAAGACTGAACAAACTCCTGCTGCCAATCCTCCCCCGCCAATCGGAACGAAAAGATAGTCAATAGGAACTTCCGACTGTGCTAAAATTTCCATTGCTACAGTGGCTTGTCCTTCAATAATAGCATGATCATCAAAGGGATGAATGAAAGCTCCATTGTGTTCATTACAAAACCTCAACGCTGCGTCTTTGGCTTCGTCGAAAGTATCTCCATAGAGTACCACATCAATATAATTTCCTCCAAACATTTTGACCTGCTCCAGCTTTTGTCCCGGGGTTGGTAAAGGCATAAAAATAGTTCCTTTCACTTTCATCTTATGGCACGCAAAAGCGACTCCCTGTGCATGGTTTCCAGCGCTGGCACATACAACCCCCTTGGCTAGAGCTTCCGGAGACATGGTTGCCATTTTATTATACGCTCCTCTTATTTTGTAGGATCTTACCTGTTGAAGGTCTTCTCTTTTAAAACTTATTCTGGCTGTATAGACATTTGAAAGGTTATTGTTGATGGCTAAAGGTGTTTTAACAATTATATTTTTAAGACGTTCCTCTGCTTTATATACCTTCTCTAAAACAGAGGAACAGGTTTCTTCTTTCATCATTTTTTAAGGTTTGATTAGTTATTTTCCGGTCTCAGGCTTCGTACCGTTGCTCCGGCCTTCCACATTTCGCTTTCTCTCAGCTCGGTCAGTTCCACTTCCAGTTTTTCTCTGTAATCTGGTTTACTGTTGCTGTCGATAGATCTTTGGGCCTCGTTTCCTTTGGCTACGTTGTCATACAATTCTTCAAATAAAGGCGAAGTGGCATCTCTAAAACGTTTCCACCAATCCAAAGCTCCTCTTTGAGCGGTCGTACTGCAGTTGGCATACATCCAATCCATTCCGTTTTCTGCGACCAAAGGCATTAATGATTGGGTAAGTTCCTCAACAGTTTCGTTGAATGCTTCCGAAGGGCTGTGTCCATTCTTCCTTAAAACATCGTATTGTGCGGCAAATATTCCCTGTACAGCTCCCATCAGTGTACCTCGTTCTCCGGCAAGGTCGCTGTATACTTCTTTTTTAAAATCTGTTTCAAATAAATATCCACTTCCAATGGCAATTCCGAGAGCGACTACTCTATCTCTTGCTTTTCCTGTAGCATCCTGATGGATCGCAAAACTACTATTCAATCCTCTGTCCTGAAGAAACATTCTTCTCAATGATGTTCCTGAACCTTTAGGAGCAACCAGAAATACGTCAACATCCGCGGGTGGAACAATGCCTGTGCGTTCATTAAAAGTCACTCCAAAGCCGTGAGAGAAATACAACGCTTTACCCGGCGTAAGATGTTGCTTCACTTTCGGCCAGTACTCAATTTGTGCAGCATCACTCAGAAGATAGCAAATGATGGTTCCTTTTTGTAAGGCTTCTTCTATTTCAAATAATGTTTCACCGGGAACAAAACCATCTGCTACAGCTTTATCCCATGATTTCGAATTTTTTCTCTGTCCTACAATCACATTTATTCCGTTATCTTTTTGGTTAAGAGCCTGTCCAGGTCCCTGTACACCGTATCCAATAACCGCTACCACTTCATCTTTCAATACTTCCTGTGCTTTGTGTAGTGGAAATTCTTCTCTTGTTACTACGTTTTCCTCAACTCCTCCAAAATTCAATTTTGCCATTTTTCTTATTTTTATTTGTTATATTTTTTTGATTGATAAAACTTGTTTAATGCTTTATTTTAGTCACAAAAACCTTTCACTTAAAAAGAAATTAAGTGTTATAATAATGTGACGATACATAAAAGGGGAAACAGTTTGGGTGCTATTTAACTAGCATATTCCATTGCGGTGAAATATGGATTTTTATGATAATGAACTTCCAGTACATCGACCTGTTTTTCCATCTGTCGGGTAATTTTCTGTACAGAATCTTCAGTTTCACGAATCACGATTACAAACTTTTTTACACGTTCTGTTTCGGAAGGTCCTACATTAAAAGTGACCATAGAAATTCTTCTTCTGGAAAAAATAGCGTTGATCCTGCTGATCAGTCCTAAATAATCTTCGGTATATGCCGTAATGGTATATTCTTTCTGTTCTGTTTTCATCTTTTTATTTTTAATCTATTTGTTGCTCAATACAATTTCTGAAACGCTTTTTCCCTGAGGAATCATAGGAAACACGTTATGCTCTTTTCCAGTCATCACTTCTAAAAGGAATGCGCCTTTATGATCCAGCATTTCACGAAGCGCCTTTTCCAATTCTTGTCTTTGGGAGACTTTATTGCCTTCAATTCCATACCCTTTGGCTACCTGTACAAAATCCGGACTCTGAATATCTACTGAAGAATATCTTTCTTCATGAAACAATTCCTGCCACTGTCTTACCATTCCCAGATAGGAGTTATTCAGAATGAGGATTTTAACATTGGGACGATATTGCATAATGGTTCCAAGCTCCTGAATATTCATTTGTGCACCACCATCTCCCATAATGGCAATAACCGGACGGTTTTGTTCTCCATATGATGCTCCTACAGCTGCAGGAAGACAAAATCCCATGGTTCCAAGTCCTCCACTTGTAATATTGGTTCTTGGATGTTTAAATTTCGAATATCTGCAGGCGGACATCTGGTGCTGCCCAACATCAGTGACAATTACGGCTTCACCCACAGTCATTTCGTTGAGGGAACGAATGACTTCTCCCATAGTAATTTCACCTTCGGACGGATAGAGTTCTTTACTGATCAGAGCACTGTCTTCAACTTCGTAACAGGATTTAAACTTCTGTAACCATTCCGGATATTTTTTTTCTTTGATCCATGCGGTAAGAAGCGGCAATGTTTCTTTACAATTTCCTAATATCGGTACATCTGCTTTTACATTTTTATCGATTTCTGCTTTATCAATATCTAAGTGAATAATCTTCGCCTGTTTTGCATATTGATCCAATCTTCCTGTAACCCTGTCATCGAAACGCATTCCGACAGCGATAAGAACGTCACATTCGTTGGTCAGAACATTGGGTCCGTAATTTCCGTGCATCCCTACCATTCCTACTGATTGTGGATGATGGGTAGGAATAGAACTCATTCCCAGTACCGTCCATGCTACCGGTATTCCCGACTTCTCAACAAATTGAAGAAATTCTTTTTCGGCTTTCCCCAACATAATTCCCTGCCCTGCAATTACAAATGGCTTTTCAGCGTTATTGATCAGAAATGCAGCTTTTTCTATATTTTCATGACAAGGGATCGGATCGGGCTTATAGCTTCTTAATGAATGACATGGAGAATAGCCTTTATATAAAACATGCTGTAATTGGGCGTTTTTAGTGACATCAATCAATACAGGACCGGGGCGGCCTGATTTTGCAATATAAAAAGCCTTAGCCAATACTTCCGGAAGTTCATTAGCATCGGTCACCTGATAATTCCATTTGGTAACGGGACTTGTCACGTTGATGACGTCTATTTCCTGAAAAGCATCAGTTCCTAAAAGATGTTCAAAAACCTGTCCTGTAATACATACCAAAGGAGTATTATCCAGTAAAGCATCCGCCAGCCCTGTAACAAGATTTGTGGCTCCCGGTCCGCTGGTAGCCAATATGACCCCTACTTCACCAGACACTCTTGCCAATCCCTGCGCAGCATGTACAGCCGCCTGCTCGTGACGGACCAGGATATGTTCCAGCTTTCCCTGATAATCATAAAGAGCATCATAAATAGGGATAATAGCACCTCCTGGGTATCCGAAAACGGTTTTTACGCCTTCCTGAAGAAAAGCTTCAAGAATGATCCGGCTTCCGCTAAGTTCTGTTTTGATAGATGTATTTACATTCTCCATGATATTCTGATTATGAGATTTCGTCCGTTACACAACCTTCTGCGGCTGATGATACGGTTAATGCGTATTTATAGAGTAATCCTTTTTTTACTTTAAGAGAAGGCTTTTGCCATCCCTGTTTTCTTTTTTCTATTTCTTCTTCTGAAACTTTAAGCTGTATTGTGTTGTTTACAGCATCTATTTCAATGAGGTCGTCATTTTCTACAAAGGCAATGAGTCCTCCTTCATAAGCTTCGGGTGTAATGTGTCCTACAACAAAACCATGTGTCCCTCCGCTGAATCTTCCATCTGTGATTAATGCTACACTGCTGCCAAGTCCTGCCCCGATTAAAGCACTTGTAGGTTTCAGCATTTCTGGCATTCCGGGAGCTCCTTTTGGTCCTTCGTTTCGGATAACGATGACATCTCCTTGCTGTACTGTTCCGTCCTGAATTCCCTGGATGAGGTTTTTCTCTCCATCAAATACTCTTGCCTTTCCTACGAATCGTTCTCCTTCTTTTCCTGTTATTTTGGCTACACTTCCCTTTTCCGCAAGGTTACCATAGAGTATTCTGAGGTGCCCTGTCTCTTTCACCGGTGAAGAAAGTGGTCTTATGATCTTCTGCTTATTAAAATCCAGATCCGGTACATTCTCTAAGTTTTCAGCTAATGTTTTTCCGGTTACCGTTAAGCAGTCGCCATGTAATAATCCCTGTTTTAAAAGGTATTTCATCACCGATGGTATTCCTCCGTGTTCATACAGATCCTGCATCAGGTATTTACCACTTGGTTTAAGATCTGCCAGTACGGGAGTACAGTCGCTCATCTTCTGAAAATCGTCCTGATCAAGAGCCACTCCAACACTTTTGGCCATAGCAATAAAGTGTAATACGGCATTGGTACTTCCTCCAAGGATAACAATCATGCGAAGAGCATTTTCAAAAGCTTTGCGTGTCATGATATCGGAAGGTTTGATATCTTTCTCCAGTAATATTTTCAGATATTTTCCTGCTTTGTGACATTCCTCTTTCTTTTCTTTGCTTAACGCGGGATTGGATGAAGAATACGGAAGACTCATCCCAAGTGCTTCTATTGCTGATGCCATTGTATTAGCTGTATACATTCCACCACAGGCACCTGCGCCAGGACATGAGTTTTTTACCACTCCATCAAAATCCTCTTCTGAAATTTCTCCTGCTATTTTTTTCCCTAAAGCTTCAAAGGCAGAAACAATATTAAGCTGTTCCCCTTTATAGCATCCCGGAGCAATGGTTCCTCCATATACCATGATAGAAGGTCTGTTTAATCTTCCCATGGCAATGATGGTTCCCGGCATATTTTTATCGCATCCCGGCAAAGCAATTACTCCGTCATAATATTGGGCTCCACAGATCGCTTCAATACTGTCGGCAATTACATCACGGCTTACGAGTGAGTAGCGCATTCCATCTGTCCCATTGCTCATTCCGTCACTTACTCCAATTGTATTGAATATTAATCCTGCCAACCCATGTTCCCACGTTCCTTTTTTCACCATTTTTGCAAGATCGTTGAGGTGCATGTTACAAGTATTTCCATCATATCCCATACTGGCAATTCCGACCTGAGCCTTATGCATATCTTCTTCTGTAAAGCCTATTCCGTAAAGCATTGCTCTTGCCGCAGGCTGCTCACTATTCTGGGTAAATGTTTTTGAATATTTATTTAACATACTGTCTTAATTTTTCTCATCTTTTTCATTAAATCTTTACTTAATTCCGATCCAAAACTACAGCTTGTCATCTTTTTTTCATTTTCAATTTTTAAAAAACTACAATATTCAACCGTTTGAAAAACAACCTTAAATAATTAAAAATCAATTACTTAAAATCCATCAATTTACAATGACAGAAGTCTTACCTTTTTTAAATATGCCTTCTGAACTTTTTCACTTACTGTATCTTCCCATGCTTTTGTAAAAGGGACATCATCCAATGAATCTAGCGCGACAATTTCGGCCGCTGTTCCACAGAAGAATCCGGCATCGGCACCTCTCATTTCGTCAGGGATAAAAAAGGTTTCCTGAACAGGAATATTCAATTCATCACAGATCTCAAATACAGTCTGTCTGGTAATTCCCGGAAGAATACTTCCTTTTGCAGGGGTGTATAATGTTCCCTCTTTTTCATAAAAAACATTGGCTCCCGAGCTTTCAGCGACATAACCGTTTTCATCCAAAACCAACGCTTCATCGTACCCTTTATCTTTGGCATCCTGACAGGCAAGGATAGAGTTTACATAATGACCTCCCACCTTAGCCTCTACTTTGAAAGCTTTAGGATTGGGACGTTGAAATTCTGAAGTCATGATCTTCATTTTATCGGCAAGGTATCCGTTACTCCATTCCCAAGCCAGCAAAGAGAGATAGGATTTTTTCCCTTTTGAAAGAGACATATTGGGCGAACAAGTGACTAAAGGGCGGATATAAGCATCAGTAAATCCGTTTCGCTCTAAGAGTTCATAGGTAAGGTCTGTGAGCTGTTCTACGGAATACTCAAAAGGAATATACATAAGTTCTGCAGATCTTTTTAATCTTTCATAGTGTTCTGCGGCTTTAAAAATTTTCGGTCCTTGATCTGTAGAGTAAGATTTAATACCTTCAAAAACAGAATATCCATAGTGAAGAGATTGTCCGTAAAGATCTGTTCCTGCCTCTTTGGCTTTCATAAAGTTTCCGTCGAAATAGATGACAGTGTTGTCGTTGTAATACATATTGTGGGTTTAAAATTTAACAAAATGGAATAAAAAAAGCCCTCTCACGCTGTGAGAGGGCTCAATATATGTACAGTCATACACTTTCCTTCTCACAGTCGCAAGGGAATAATAATGACGATAATAATTACTGTTAATAACTGATACATATACTGTACAAATAAAAAATTAAAACAAAAAAAGCCGTTTCAAATATGAAACGGCCTATATATAATTTAAATTAAAATCTATTTTAAAACGCCGTTTCCTTACTGTTGTTAATGACAACAGCAATAATAGAAATGACGATAATATTTTTCTGATTCGTAAAATTCATGTTGCAAATGTATAAACTTTTTAAATACTCGCAAGTTTTTTTAACACTTTTTATTTTTTTTGTAAAAACAGGCCGACGGTTTTCTTTGCTTCAGCGACGTCATGAACTCTTAAAATCTTGGCCCCTTGCTCCAATACTTTTATATGAAGTTTCTGCGTTTCTTCATTGATATCCAATGGCGATTTACCAAGAGGTTTATAGATAAAAGATTTTCTAGAAATCCCTATCAATAAAGGCAGTCTTCCCAAACCGAGATATTCCACTTCATTGATCATTTTCATCTGATCTTCTCCTGTTTTTCCAAAGCCAAAACCAGGGTCTAGAATGATATCTTTTACTCCTTTTTTCAAAAGTAAATTTACTTTTTCAGAGAAATATCGATTCACATCTAATGTAATATCTTCAAACCTGGTTTTCTCATGCATTGTGTCGTAAGATGCGTTGATGTGCATCAGAATGTAAGGAAGTTGTGTGTGTGCTGCTGTATCAAACATTTCTTCATCATATTGACCTCCTGAGATATCATTGATTATATCCATACCTTCATTAAACCCAAACTTTACAGTATCTGCATAGAAAGTATCCACAGAAATGAGGGTTTCAGGAAACTCTTTTTTTATCTGAGAAATCATATTTCCCATTCTTCGGATCTCCTCTTCACTAGTTAGAAATTTAGCATTGGGACGGGTAGACTGAGGACCAATATCAATGATTTCAGCTCCTTCTTTTACTAATTTTTCAGTTTGTAGCAATGCAGCTTTTTCGTTGTTAAACTTTCCTCCATCAGAAAAGGAATCTGGGGTAAGGTTGAGAATTCCCATGATTTTCGGAGTGTCTAATTGGATTAAATGGCCGTGGCAATTGAGGGAGGGTTGGAGGGTTGGAGAGTTTGAGAGCATGGGTTTTATTATTGATGGTTGATGGTTGATGGTTGATGGTACAAAATTAAGAATTTGTAAGGGGTATTGACGTATTGACAGGCAATGTATTTTTGATCAAATTGGTTTTTGAGAGGCGGTCATTGCTTCTTGGGTTTTCAATTTTGATCATATTCTAATTTTTTGACTCACTCACCTCTCCCATTCTAATACACTCAAACTCTCCAGCTTCTTTTTAAAAATTTAAAAGCGAATTCGTATATTTGGAAGATTAAGAAAATTTATGCTAAAGACGTCAGTACAATTCGAGAAAGTTATCAGTGAGTGTCGTGATCTTTTCGGTAAAAAGTTACAGGATTACGGTGCAGCCTGGAGGGTTTTAAGACCGAGTTCCATTACGGATCAGATTTACATTAAAGTCAATAGAATCCGTACGCTGCAGATGACTGATAAAAAAATGGTGGATGAGAGTGAGGAAGGTGAATTTGTCGCAATTGTCAACTATTCTATTATTGGGCTTATTCAGCTGGAGAAAGGTCTTTCCAATGATTTCAATGAAAATAAAGAGGAAATTTTAGGTTTGTATGACAAATATGCCAATGAAGCCAAAGCCTTGATGGAAAGAAAAAACCATGACTACGGTGAAGCCTGGAGAGATATGCGAATCTCTTCGATCACGGATCTTATTTATCAGAAAGTATTAAGAACGAAGCAGATTGAGGACAATCAGGGGCAAACCATTGTTTCTGAAGGCCTTGATGCCAACTATTTCGATATGCTGAACTATGCTGTTTTCTGTCTGATCAAGTTCTCTGAACAAGATAATCAATTCAAACCCAAAACTATTTAACATGATCAAAGGTTTATTACGCTTTATTATTGCTGTTATTTTTATCCTTTCCGGCTTTGTAAAAGCTGTGGATCTGGTAGGATTTTCCTTTAAAATGGAAGAATATTTCTCGCCAGCTGTGTTCAATATGCCGTTTTTTGAGAAGTTTGCCTTGCTATTTTCCATTATTGTGGTGGTGCTGGAACTTTTCTTAGGATTTATGCTGCTTCTGAAACTAAAGCTTAAATTTACCTTATCCATCCTCATAGCCCTTTGTATTTTCTTCGGGTTCCTTACCTTTTATTCTGCGTATTTCAATGTAGTAACAGATTGCGGATGTTTTGGAGATGCCATCAAATTTACGCCGTGGCAAAGCTTCCTTAAAGATGTTGTACTACTGATAGGGTTAATCATTGTATTCATCATGTACAGAAAAGAATTCCGTAAGAAAGACGAATATGGAGTAACTAAGAAAGAGCCTTCCAATACTTTTAAATATATTCTTTTAACGGTTTTCTCTCTGGCTATGATTTATGTTATGGCACAGGGAATTATGCACGAACCGATGATTGATTTCCGTGATTATAAAATAGGAACCAACATCAAAGGAGAAAAAGAGAAAATCAGTAAAAACCCTTCTGAATATAAGACTTTTTATACCCTTAAAAATCAGAAAACAGGAGCTGTTGTCAAAGTCAATCAGGACGATTACATTAAAGAAACAAAATATTGGGAAGAAGGTTCCCCATGGAAAATTGAAGATGGAAAAAACGAATCTGTTCTCATCAAGGAAGGATACAAATCTGAGATTGTTAAATTTAAAATCGAAGATCCTACAGGAATGGAACTTACTCAAGAAATAATCAATGCTCCGAAAGCCGTTTTGGTATTTTCTTATTATCCGAAAGACGTTCCTGCTGACCTTCTAAGCAAAGTAGAAGCTAAAGTAAATGCTCAAAAAGGAGCTTTAATTTATGGTATTTCTACAGAGCCCCGTACTTTTAAAACGATCAAAAATGCGATGATGGATGGTACAGCCATTAAGACCATTGCAAGAAGTAATCCTTTCGTATTGATCCTTCAAAATGGTAAGATCGTTGATAAACAGCCTGCAAAGGACTACGTTGAATAATAAAAAAGGATAAAATATAAGTGATTAAAGTACAAAATCATCACTATCTATTATCAAATTGAAACACTAAACTTAAACATAAAACAGCTCATGCAAAAATCAAATAAATCTATCGCAGGTTACCACTTACTTATGATCCTTTCTTCTGTAGACGGCGAGTTTGCGCCTGAAGAAGGAATGCTTGTTCAGCAGTATCTTGCGGATGAATTCCCTTTCCGAATGAATCTTGACAATGAACTGGAAACTCTTGCTCTTTTACAGCCTGAAGAGTGGAAAGACCACTTCGAATTTCATGCAAGATGCTTCCATGAAGATTCTACAGAAGATGAGCGTGTAAAATTTGTACAGTTTGCTAAGTCATTAATCAAAGCAGACAATAAAGTAACAGATGAGGAACACACTTTCTATATTCTTCTGAAAAACTTATGGGGATTATCATAAATTAAAAATAAACAACCATGAAAAAATTATTTGTTTTATCTCTGATTGCTATGGCAACAGGGTTAACTGCACAAAAGAAAGAATATGACCCCAAAGTAATGGGATGCTATAAAGGATCAGAAGTAAACCAACAGGTTGATGGAATGTCGAAATACTGGATATCCTGCAGACTGGAAAAAGGCAAAAGCATATTGATGTATGTAGCTATTAATTCAGAAGGGCAAGTATCGCAACAGACTGAAAACGGCAGTTGGTGGACCAGCGGAGGTAAATATTATGAGCTTCACAAAGTGGATAACGTTACAGATATCTACAATTATGAAATTTTAGCCAATGGTGACGTTAAATTTCACTCTATAGAGCTAATGGGCCAAAAAGACAACACCTATATATTTACCGACACGAAAATACAGGAAGATTAAATAAAAAATAATTATGAGAAGAAAGATAGTTGCAGGCAACTGGAAAATGAACAAAAATGTAATTGATGCTCAACAATTGATGATCCAATTACTAAGTTATAAAAATAATAATGCGACCAACTGTGAGGTTTGGATCGCTCCACCATCTTTGTATCTGATGATGGCAAAAGACATTTTTGAAAAGGATGAAATTGGTGTATTCTCTCAAGATATGAGCGAGCATGAAAGTGGCGCTTACACGGGAGAAATTTCTGCAGATATGCTGGAATCTATTGACGCTACCGGATCATTAATCGGGCATTCTGAAAGAAGACAATATCACGGAGAAACAGATTCTCACTGCAACAAAAAAATTAAATTAGCTTTAGATAAAGGGCTTATTCCCGTTTATTGCAACGGAGAAACTCTTGAGCAGAGAAAGGCAGGACAACATCTGGAAGTGGTAAAAAACCAGACGGAAACAGCTCTTTTCACTCTTTCTGCTGAGGAAATTAAGAAAGTAGTTATCGCTTACGAACCAGTTTGGGCAATTGGAACAGGAGAAACAGCAACTCCGGAACAGGCTCAGGAGATTCATGCTCACATCAGAAACATTATTGCCGCTAAGTACGGACAGGAAGTTGCCGATGAGATTTCTATTCTTTACGGAGGTTCTGTAAAACCTGATAACGCGAAAGAAATCTTCTCTCAACCTGATATTGACGGAGGTCTTATTGGAGGAGCCGCTTTAAAATTAGAGGATTTCTCTAAAATTATTGAGGGTTTCAACTAGTATTGAAATAATATCAATCTATAATAAAAACGGCGGAATCTTCGATTCCGCCGTTTTCTGTTAAAAAAAATCTAATTATTGAATATCGACTACGTACATCGTACCTTTGTCTACTTTTCCTGTTTTAGGTAAAATTTTGGCTTTCGGATTTCCATTTCCGTCATCTACTACACCGAAATCATCGTCATTGAAAACGGCCAGTTTGTTATTTCCTAAATACACAATTCCTTCAAACTTGTCATGCTCATATCCCAGTTTTGCAACCAGATCTACCGCTAATGTTTTTGACACCGTTTTTATTCCTGCATTGGTAAGTTCGTCCCATGAACACTGTTCTAAGGCTTTACCGTTTACTTTCATACCGTCTACAGCATTCATATCAGATCCCGTTACATCAGTAGCATTGGCCAGATTGATTCTGTATACTTTTTTAATACCTCCCTGAGATCCGAAATTACCATCTCTTTCAATCACCAAAAATTCGGTATTACTCAACGCTGTAATATCACAAACAGAGTCAGAAGCTCCGCCATCTTGTCTGTATAAAAACTGTTTGGTCTGTCCCGTTACCGTATCAAAGGTTACAATTCTCGTTAAGGTTGTATTGGTTGCCAGGGCTTTACTTGGAACGTACATCATAGACTGTATTGTTCCTACCAGCGTTCTTCCATCCGGTGTAAGAGCAAGACCTTCCATTCCTCTGTTGGCTCTTCTTTTCGCCAACACAGCAGGCAGCTTTCTTGGTCCGGTATTTACTCCAACCGGGCTTATTCTTTCCAGTTCCATTCCATCGGCACTATAATGTACAATGTGCGGACCATATTCGTCGGAAACCCAGAAAGTACCATCAGCTGCTGCTACAATACTTTCGCTGTCCAAGCCATATTTATCTGTACCCAGAATATTTCCTGAAGCATCATAAGCCACTTCCCCGGTACTTCCCATTCCTACAGGGTTTGGTAGTCCTGTGATAGGTGTTCCGGATGGATTTTTAAGCTTTATATATTTGATTACTTCTATATTTCCGTCTGCATTGATCTTGAAATGCATAATGGTAGGGGTAAAATTGGGCGTGAGGAATTTTTTACCATTCAGGTAATCGGTATTAGGACCGCGGTCTGTAATCACATAAAATTCTCCTTTTCTTGTTGGATGAGCTGCTGCACCGGAGCCAAATCCTCCGTTGATAACATCTACTCCATTGAGGGTAACCATTTTGGTAAATGGAAATTCCTGAGGAAGTTTGGAATAGTTAATATCCGGGCTGTTGATTACAGTATTATCTCCATCAGTATTACACGAAGTCAATACTGCCAGCATTAAAACAGGCAATAGTAATTTTTTCATATTCACTTTTATGGCTGCGAAAATAGAAACTGATTGTAAACTGATCTTGAATGCAATGATAATTGTATTTTAATAATAGATCCTGCAAAATGAATTCAATATAAACAACAAAACTTTCAATTTTAATTTTAAAAAGCAAACAACTTCTTTCCATTAGCTATCAATATCATAAAATCACTATTCAAAAACTATAATTCCCCTTGTGAAAAACCTGAAAACAAAAGATAATTCACAAAATACAGTCTAAATATTTATATGATATATTTGCAGACTTTTAAGGCTGAACACTGTTCATTAATAGGGAATCAGGTGAGAAGATTATTCAAATCCTGGGCTGTACCCGCAACTGTAAACTATTCAACTTATAGTATACAATACCACTGGATATCCAATCCGGGAAGGTAACTATAAGATGTAAGCCAGGAGACCTGCCTTAAATTTAAACTTCAGAAGAATACTTTCTTTTCCTCTGCAAGTAAGTTTCGGGAAAAAAACTTTAAATTAATAATATCATGAAGAAAATCTATTTCTTTTTCTTGCTGCTCATTATGCAGTGTTTGTCGGCCCAGTTTACAGAAAACGACATTAAATTTTGGGTAGGAACTGGTTCCAAAAAGGCCTATTTCATTGCTGATTTTAACGATAACAATACTCCAACCTCTTATGCCTGGGGCTATCGCTTTGATTCCAATTCTCTGACGATGGAAGATATGATCACAGCTATTGCCGCAGCAGAACCCAAAATGGAAATTGAGATTCCATCAGGGTTTCTTTACAGTTTAAACTATAACCATCATATTCCAAGCCTTGATGATTACTGGTCTACCTGGTCAGGAACTACTTCTGAGGCTATGTCATTCAATAACGGAGTGAATAATGATCCATTAATTGATGGAAAATGGTATGGCGTTTCTTATGGTTTTGATCCACCTTCCAAACCTTCTACTCCAGTCCCTGCGTACAGCTCTTTATGGTATAGCGCTTCTCAAATTATCAACTGGATAGGAACAGGGAATAATAAAAGTCTTATCGTTATCGACTTTGGAACAGATGGGAATATTGGCAACGCTAATTCTTTTGTATTTGGAATCAGATATAATGGAACGATCAGCGCTGAACAGGCTTTACAGCAGATACAGACTCAGGCTTCTTATTTCAACTTTACCGCTGCCAATAATCAGGTTGTTCATCTTTCTCTGAACAGTTTTACGGGTGACAACGCAGGGACAGACAGTTGGAAATTATACAAAGGAAAAGATCTTTCCAGCTGGCAAACAAAATCTAACCTGTCTCAGATTCAATTAAGTAATAATGACTGGATGGGATTAAGCTTTGGACAGAGGAGACCTATTACGCCTACAGAAGCGGCCAATGCGACATTAGGTGTGGCTTCCGTTAATAAAAAAGCATTCAGCATTTATCCAAATCCAGCAAGTGATTTTATCCAGATTAGCACTCCTGAGCAAGTAAAAGAAGTGAATATTTATTCCGCTTCTGGCCAAAAGGTGATTACAACACAGGCTGCCAAAGTCAATATTCATGCACTAAGTTCAGGAATTTATTTTGTAGAGATTAAAACATCTAGTCAATCTACAATACACAAAATTGTTAAAAAGTAGAAATACTTTACTTACTTATAGTTTATCAATCTTACCCTTTTTCACTATTGGAATGGTGTAAGGATGACAACATACAAAAGAGGCTTTTCAGTTTTTGGAAAAGTCTCTTTTTTGTGATTAAGATTGTATTTTAATAAAAGAACTTTTAAAATGATCTGAATATCCTTCACAAACTTCTTTATTTTAATTCGAAAAATTTAACAACATCAACACATTCATTATCATTTTAATAAAAACAACATGAAAAATATTTATTTAATTTCAGAAAAGCCTAAAAATCAGACATAATTCACAAAAAATCACTTATAATTTATGTGATATATTTGCAGCGTTTTAAGGTTGAACACTGTTCATTAATAGGGAATCAGGTAAAAATATTATTTCAATCCTGAGCTGTACCCGCAACTGTAAACTATTCAACTTATAGTACGCAATGCCACTGGACCTAGAAATCCGGGAAGGTGACTATAAGATGTGAGCCAGGAGACCTGCCTTAGACTAATTTCAACTTTCGGGAATAAAAGTTTATGAAATATAAATCTCAACAGATTTTTTCATGAATGTTTTGCCCTAAAGTGACGTTTTCGGGAAGAAAAACTTTAATTAATAATATCATGAAGAAAATCTATTTTCTTATTCTTGCATTTGTCATTTCTTTTGCAAATGCTCAAACTGAAGGAGTCCTGGTACTCAACGAAGGCGGCGCCGGAAGCAACAATGCTGAAGTATCGCTAATCTCCAACCAATCGGTTGTTACCAACAACTATTATAAAACCCACAACAATAATGCAGCGCTAGGAGATACTGCACAGGACATTAAAATTTTTGGTGATAAAATATTTGTAGTTCTTAATATTTCCAATCAGATAAAAGTTCTTAATAAGTCGGATTTTTCTTTGATTACCACTATCACATCCAATGTTAAAAACCCAAGATACATTGCTTTCAGCGGAAATAAATTCTTTGTAACGAACTGGGGAGCAACCGGTGGGCAAACCAACTATGTAGCTGTTTATGACCTCAACACTTATACCCATCAGGCTAATATCACGGTTGGAGAAGGACCTGAAAAAATCTACAGCAAAGACAATAAACTGTATGTTTTGCTAAAAGGAGGTTTCGGAATCAACCATTTTATGGATGTTATTGATGCTACAAGCAACGCTGTTTTATCAGAAATAAATGTAGGAGATTTTCCACACAGTATTTTTGAAAAAGATAACCTTCTTTACATCATGAGTTCAGGAAATCCTTACGTTTCCAATTCTTTTGGAACTTTTACGGTTTACAATACAACAACTCAGAGTGTTGCTTCCACTACAACATTTCCTGCTGGAACAAAACCTGCTTATATGGATACGGATGGTACGAATATTTACTATGTGAAAGATGCTTCTATTTATAAAACCTCTATTGCAGCGCCTTCTTTTTCAACCAATGCAATTGCAACTCCTCCTATTACAGTAAACAGTTATGGTTCAGCGTATGGATTTAACATCGTTAATAACAATATCTATATAGCAGATCCGCAAGGCTATGTTGCTCCTGGAAAAGTCTACATGTATAACTTACAGGGAACATTACAAAATACTTTTACGGTAGGTCTGCTTCCTAATCAAATTATTGCTTACAGCAGCGCATCTTCAAATCTTTCAACGGTTGAAAATGCAAAAACATCTAAATTGTCATTATATCCAAACCCTGCAAGTGACAAATTCTATGTACAAGGCTTAAACACTGGAAATGTTCAGGTTTATGATGCGAATGGCAGAATGATCATCAACACTCAGTACACTCAAAACGGAGTTGATGTAAATAATCTTCCTAAAGGAGTATATATTGTAAAAATCACTGATAAAAACAACATCTTCAGCGAAAAACTAATCATCAAGTAAGATTTACAATGCAAAAAATAATAAGCTTTATCAGTATTTTCATTGTTGGCTTTTGTTTTGCCCAATTCACGGCCAATGATGTAAAGTTCTTTGTGGGAACAGGTTCTCAGACTGCCTATTTTGTAGCAGATTTTAAGGATGGAACGGATGACAGATCTTACGCATGGGGAGTAAGGTTTAATCCCGGACAAAATATAACCGGAGCTCAGATGCTTGAGATGATCAAAAACGCGGAACCTGCTTTTGATTATAATGCAACCTTTAATAATGGTTTTCTTGATAAGGTAAGTTTCAATAACCATTCACAGCAATCCACACCAGATTGGTGGAGCCTATGGACTGGTGACAGTACCAGCAGCTGGGGTCTGGGAGGATGGATGAACAGCGGAATCCTTGTAGACGGTAAATGGTATGGTGCAAGCTACGGATTCAACAATCCTACTGCACAGGCACCTGCTACTCCTATTGCAGCTTACGGTTCTTCATGGTATAATGCCTCTCAGATTACCCATTGGATAGGCACCGGGGCTAATAAAAGCTTAGTGGTTGTAGATTTTGGAACTGATAATGCTAATGGAACTGCAGATTCTTTTGTTTTTGGAATTCAATACAACGGAACGATCACTGCTGAACAGGCTCTGCAGATGATTGCTGCTCAGACAAGTACCTTTAATTATACTTCAGCAGCCAATCAGGTTTCCTCTTTATCATTACAGTCTTTTTCCGGAACAGCCAATGGAAGCAACTCCTGGAAGTTATATAAAGGAAATAATTTATCAAACTGGAAAAGTAACGCCGATCTTTCAGCAATCACTCTCAATAACAATGAATGGTTTGGGTTAAGTTTCGGGCAAAGAAGACCCTTCACGCCAACTGAGGCTTCTAATATTACACTGGGAACCACCAATGTGAGTAAGAAAAGTTTCGCTATTTATCCAAATCCGGCAAGTGACTTTATTCAGATTGAAAGTCCTGAAAAAATTAAAGAAGTGAATATTTATAGTGTTTCGGGGCAGAAAGTCATAACGACTCAAACTTCTAAAATCAACATTCAATCTTTAGCCACAGGAATATATTTTGTTGAGATTACAACCAATAACAAGACAACAGTACATAAAATTGTAAAGAAATAAGAAGTTGATCTCATAATCTATAGATCACAAAAAGCGCATCCGATTGGATGCGCTTTTCTTATGATTTTGCAATCAATTATTTTTTCTCTGTAGATCTTTGTAAAACCTCATCTACCATTCCGTAGCCTTTAGCTTCTTCAGAAGTCATCCAGTAATCTCTGTCAGAAGATTTCTCTACCCACTCGTACGTTTGACCTGAATGGTGGCCGATGATTTCATAAAGCTCCTGCTTTAATTTCAACATTTCTCTTAAGTTGATTTCCATATCAGAAGCAACTCCCTGAGCACCTCCTGAAGGCTGGTGAATCATTACTCTTGAGTGCTTAAGCGCAGAACGCTTTCCTTTTTCTCCTGCTACCAAAAGAACAGCTCCCATAGAAGCAGCCATCCCTGTACAGATTGTTGCTACATCAGGCTTGATGATCTGCATCGTGTCATAAATACCTAAACCGGCATATACACTACCACCCGGAGAATTGATATAGATCTGAATATCTTTTGAAGGATCAGCACTTTCTAAGAATAAAAGCTGTGCAGTCACAATATTCGCTACCTGATCGTCAATACCTGTTCCCAGGAAGATAATTCTGTCCATCATCAGACGGGAGAAAACGTCCATCTGAGCTACGTTTAATCTTCTTTCTTCCATGATGTACGGAGTCAAATTCGTTGGACCATACATTCCCATATACTGATCGGTAACCAGACCGTTGTTTCCTAAATGTTTTACAGAGAAATCTCTGAATTCTTTTTTAATGTCCATATTTCTATTATGTATTATTTTAAACAAATATTTCAAAGTTTAAATTACAATATTTATTCCTAAAATTTTATAGGACTTTTTGTCACAGAATACAAAAAAATTGTCTTTAAACTACCTTTTTCTATCTACATAAATTCCTTTAATCGGGGAATATTCGATAATATTACTGAGCCTTATCGAGGCCTGTTTCAGTAAAGTGATCTTTTTAATCAGTTCATAATACTTTGTCTCATCCGTATTGCTGTACTGATCAAGCTCTTTTGCCGTTTCTTTAATCAGATAATCAATATATCTGTATTTATGCAGAAGAACATCTCCTTGAATCTGGTCTGCAACTTTATCTCCATAGTTGGGAGGATAAATATTTCTCGAAGCCCAGTTTTCAAGATCATCCAAAGGAATCAAAGCATCTACTACTTTGTTTGTGATCGCTTCATCCATAAAAGATACAAAAAAGTTTCCACTTCTCAACTCATCTTTTTGAATCCCTTCCCTCACCTGTTCAATGATGATTTCATTTCCTTTAATCAAAAATGCATACTGTTCCTCTTCAAAATGATGAAGAATCTCTTCAATCACGGTGATTTCGTATTCTTCATTCTGTTCATTTCTTCTCTTCAGAACAATATCCCCGAACGCCAGCATATGCTCAACCAGTTTATTTTCCATAAACAGCACCTGAAACAGGAAAGGATCTTCCTTTTCCTCATCTAAAGGAACAATCTCCATTTTAGGAGCTGCCTTATCTTTTTGCTGTTGCTGAACATGATGATTCTGGTTCTGGGTAATCTGTTTCTGAACATCCAGCTCATTAAAGAGACTCTGCTCAGAAAGTCCGAATTTATTGGAAACCTCTTTAAGATATACCTCTCTTTTCAGAGCATTTTGTACAAAGGAAACAGATTTTACAATATCCCTTATAGCTTCTGCCTTTCTTATAGGATCATTTCCTATATCTTTTAATAGAATTTCCGCTTTGAAATCGATGAAATCCATCGCTTCATTTTCGATATACTTTTCAACGTAATCCTGCGGATGTTTTCTGGCAAAGGAATCTGGATCGTCACCGTCGGGGAAAAGTAGTACACGAATATTCATTCCTTCCGTCAAAAGCATATCAATACTTCGGAAACTGGCTTTGATTCCGGCATTATCTCCGTCAAAAAGAATGGTTACATTTTCTGTAAGTCTTTTGATCAGTTTAATCTGCTCGGTTGTCAGGGAAGTTCCGGAACTTGCTACCACATTTTCTATTCCGGACATATGAAGTGAAATCACATCCATGTATCCTTCCACCAAAAGACAGGCATTCTTTCGGGAAATAGCCTGCTTACTTTGATTTAGCCCGTAAAGGACGTTCGATTTATGGTAAATTTCTGTTTCCGGCGAGTTAAGATATTTTGCCGTTTTGACATTATTTTTAAGAATTCTGGCTCCAAAACCAAGAACTCTTCCTGAAAAGCTATGAATCGGAAAGATGACCCTTTCACGGAAACGGTCTACTCCTGCCGGGGTATTTTCAGGGAAAATAGAGAGTCCTGATCTTTCCAGGATTTCTTTGGAGTACCCTTTCTCCAAAGCATACGTTGTAAAGGCATTTTTTATTTCAGGAGAATATCCAAGCTGGAATTTCCTGATGATATCATCCTTCAGTTCTCTCTCTTTAAAATACGATAAACCGATACTTCTTCCTTCTTTTTCGTCCCAAAGGATTTCCTGAAAGTAGGTATTGGCAACCTCATGAATTTTATAGAGAAGATCTTTTTCAGTTTGGGCATTTTTGGCCTCCTCAGAAATTTCACGCTGATCTTCTTCAATTTCAATTCCATATTTTTTCGCAGCATGGCGAAGGGCTTCGGGATAAGTAAAGTTCTCAATTTCCATCAGGAAAGAAATGGCTGTTCCTCCTTTTCCGGTTGAGAAATCTTTCCAGATCTGTTTACTGGCTGACACTACAAAACTGGGTGTTTTTTCCTCATGAAACGGACTCAGTCCCTTATAGTTAGACCCGGCTCTTTTCAACTGCACATATTCACCCACAATCTCTTCAACGCGGATCGTGGAGAATATTTTATCAATGGTCTGTTTGGAAATCATAGTACAAAAATACACATAAAAAAAAACCTTACAATTATATAATACGTGTGCATTATATTTAGTAAGTTTTATCATTATTTTTGCAAAACAAATTAGGTATTATATGCAGTTCACTATACATAAAATCGAAGACTGGCAGGAAGTTGTTGACAGCATCCTTCCTCAATTAAAGCACAATATTCTGCTATTAAAAGGAAATCTGGGAGCCGGAAAAACCACTTTTACCCAATTTCTGCTTAAAAATCTTGGCAGCACAGATGAAGTCAACTCTCCTACCTACTCTATTGTCAATGAGTATATGACTCCCAAAGGAAAAATATATCATTTTGATCTTTACCGCCTAAAAAACATTGAAGAAGTATACGATATTGGTATTGAAGAATATCTTGATAATTCTTTCCTGTGCATCATAGAATGGCCGGAAGTGTATGAAGAAGAGCTCTACGGGCTCAACTACCACACAATGAGTATTGTGAACACGGGTGAAAACAGAGAAGTTTCATTCGATTAAATATTATGTATCTTTGCTCATTAATTGAGTGTAAAAAACAATCTGTAAGACATAATTTAATTTAAGGATGAGTACAAATATTTTTACTCCTTTCACAGAAGAAGAATTGATGCCGAAAGAGGAAAAATTGGACGTTATAAAAAAAGGAAAACAGTTCAGCATTGGAATTCCTAAAGAAACCTGTCTCAACGAGAGGAGAACATGCATTACTCCAGACGCCGTACAGGTGCTGGTAGAACATGGTCATGAGATTATTATAGAAGCCGGAGCCGGACAAGGTTCATTTTTTACAGATTTACAATATTCTGAATCCGGAGCTAAGATCACCAACGACCCTAAAGAGGCTTTCGGGCAGGATTTGATTTTAAAAATCAACCCACCTACCGAAGAAGAAATTGAGTATATGAAGCCTAATACCTATCTGGTTTCAGCGCTTCAGATCAATCTTAGAGACAAAGAATATTTTATAAAACTTGCAGAAAGAAAAATAAATGCCATCGCTTTCGAATTTATTGTAGATGAATACAAGCAACTGGCATTGGTAAGATTAATCGGAGAAATTGCAGGAACCGTTTCTATTCTATATGCATCTGAACTTCTTGCTTTATCTAACGGGCTAATGCTTGGCGGAATTACAGGAGTAAGACCTACTGAAGTAGTTGTTTTAGGAGCCGGAATTGTAGGTGAATTTGCAACAAAAGCAGCAATAGGACTTGGAGCCAGCGTAAAAGTTTTCGACAATTCATTATCCAAACTGAGAAGGCTTCATACCATCGTAGACAGCCGCGTTCCTACATCCATCATTGATCCTAAAGAACTCAGCAAAAGCCTCAGACGTGCCGATGTCGTTATTGGAGCCCTTCCAAGGTTAAATATGACCCCAATCGTTACTGAAGATATGGTCATGAAAATGAAAAAAGGCAGCGTTATCATTGATATTACGATCGACAACGGTAAAGTTATTGAAACATCAGAACTGACAACCATGGAAGATCCTTACATCATCAAACATGGAGTGATTCATTGTGGACTTCCGAACCTGACATCCAGAATGCCTAGAACGACCACAAAGGCGATTTCCAATTTCTTCCTTTCCTATATTTTGAATTATGATGAAGAAGGCGGCTTTGAAAATATGCTGATCCGCAAAAACGAAATGAAGCAGAGTTTATATATGTACAAAGGAAGACATACCAAAAAGATCATCTGTGACCGTTTCGGACTTACCTACCACGATATCAATCTTTTAATTTTCTAATGAAAAAACTGAAATTTTATGCAATAGGCTTCATTCCGGGGCTTGTGATTGTATTTTTTATTCTAAACAAAAAGGGAGCAAGCTGTAGCGGTTATCTCCCAAACAGCCGTGTTATTGCAGAAACGCTCTCTAAAGAATTCAAATATTCCGAAGAGGCTAAAGCAGCCATGACTACTAATAAAATTGATGAAAAGTTTGTAAAAGACAGCATCATTACCAACGGAAAGGTAGATTTCGACAGAAGCCATGCACAGAAAAAACCGTGCCCGGACTACGTCATCACTTATCCTGAAAAAAATCCATCTTACGAGGTCGCTTTTGAAAAGTGTGAAGAAACGGTAACGTTAACCAGTCTGAAAAAACTTAAATAGTTTTCTGTAACTGACACAATATGGAAGGCAATTACTACATGATTCATGATTATCTGATATTCATCGGAGTTTTTGCCATTTTCTTTTTTTTGACAACAAGCATTTATCTGTTCAGTCAGAATCAAAAGATAAAACTGAAAAATGCCAAGCTCTCTGAAGCCAACAAAATCATTGAACAGCGACTGAATGAAGTACGTCTGGAACATATCGGAACCAAACTGAACCCGCATCTTTTTAAAAACATTCTCAATTCCGTTCAGTCTCATGCCTATCAGACCTACATGTCACTGGACAAACTGGCCAATGTTCTGGATTATATTTTGTATGAAAGCAACAACAAATATGTCAGCCCAAAAGAAGAACTGAATTTTGCATTAAACCTTATTGAAATCAATAAGATAAAAATCAATCCTCTTTTCGATTTCAGAATTAAATCCAGAATTGACAAAACCGATTCTGTGTACGAAGAAAAGGTATTTGCACCGCTGATTTCGGTTGATCTTATTGAGAATGCCTTCAAGCACACCGATTTTTTGGCTCAGGATTCTTTTATTTCTATTTATATGGAGCTTGATCAGGGAGTTTTTACCATGAAGGTCAGCAATAAAGCTTCTCTGAAAAATGTTCTTGCAAAAGAAAAAAGCGGTTTCGGGAGCCAGTCTTTTGATCAGAGGCTTAAAATGATCTACAGTACCTACTACCAACTGGAAAGAAGTTCAAAAAATGGAATCTTTACAGCCGAATTAAAAATCAATTTAGGAGAATTCTATGATAAAATGCGTTATTCTGGATGATGAGCTGCTTGCGATAAGTTATCTTAAACTTCTATGTGAACAGATTGATGAGGTAGAGGTCGTAAAGGCATTCAACGATCCTAAAATTTTTCTGAAAGAAATTGACACCTTAGACTGTAACCTTTGTATACTGGATATTGAAATGCCGGGCATGACAGGACTTCAGGTGGCTGAATTAATTTCAGGTTCAAAAAAAATCATCTTTACGACAGCGTACAAAGAATATGCAGCCGAAGCTTTTGATCTGAATGTGGTAGACTATGTAAGAAAACCGATTAAAAAAGAACGACTGATTCAGGCCTTTGAAAAAGCGAAAGAACAGATCAGTACTGTTCAGAAGAAAACTTTTATCGAATGGAATACCAATATCGGAAAAACCATTATCCCTACAGAACAGATTGTTTATATCAAGACCTCTGAAATTGACAGCCGAGATAAAGATATTACCCTGAACGACGGCACCATTATCGTTCTCAAGAACCTCAACTTTAAAAACCTCCTGGAAATGCTTCCTGCGAGAGATTTTGCTCAGGTCAACAAAAAAGAGATCATTGCATTATCCTCTATCAAAGTATTTACTACCAACGAGATTATCACCACAATCCACACCGAAGGAGAAAACTTCCTGAAGCTTCAGATTGGAGATACCTACAAAAATTCTCTGATGGAACTGTTCGGAAAATAGACTTTTCAAACCTTTCCCGTTTCGTTACAGAAAGCTTTACCTTTATTACATCGCCGTATTTTGAAGCGGTTGTCCATTGTACTTTTGCTGCTGATTAAATGATAAATAATGAAAAACTTTCTTTATGCAGTGGGAGTCCTATTATCCGGACTGTGCTTTTCTCAGGAAAACAGTTCAAAAGTAAAAGCATCATTTTTTGAGGGAATTGCAGTTGCCGGATATCTAGATAACGGAGCTTTCATCAATTTTACAGGCCCGAATGTAAATGCTACCTACAAGGGCTTTAAATTCATTGTAGGAATGCTTCCTTCCCTGAGAATCAAAGAAGATAATGCTCCAGGGACCAAAAACAGCCCTATCACTCCTAATCTGGGAGCCGGACTTACAATGGTTTACAAAAAAATAGCACTCCAGATTCCTTTCTATTATAATACGAAAACCTCTACACAAGACGGGAAATGGAAAATGGGGATCGGGATCGGATATTCTTTCAAATAGATTTTGTTACATTTTTTGAAACATTCATTACATTTTAAAAACTAAGGTATTTTAATATAAGTATATTCTTATCAACTTTGCATCAAAATATAGGCGTTATGAATTTGGGGAAATATAAAAATATTATTTTTTACATCAGTACAATAGCATTTTTTTCATGCTTGATGTATTGGTTTTTTATTGAAGGAAAAACACTGGAAGTCGGAGAAAATATTCCGGCGCCAAAAGCTACAGGATCTACGATGTGGGAGAATTTTGCAGATTCTTTCCTTACCAATCTTCATCACCCTCTTGCCCTTCTTCTTGCACAGATTGTCACCATCATTCTGGTGGCCAAGTTATTTGGATGGATATGTGTAAAGCTGAAGCAGCCATCGGTAATTGGTGAGATGATTGCAGGTATCGTTCTTGGCCCGTCCCTTTTTGGATTGTATTTCCCGGAACTTTCCGCATTTATTTTCCCTAAAGAATCGCTGGGTAACTTACAGTTCCTGAGCCAGATCGGTCTGATTCTCTTTATGTATATCGTAGGAATGGAGCTTGATCTGACTGTTCTCAGAAAAAAAGCACATGATGCTGTTGTCATCAGCCATGCGAGTATTATCATTCCTTTTGCATTAGGAGTAGGACTTTCCTATTTTATCTATAAAGAATTTGCACCGGAAGGTATTCAGTTCAGCTCATTTGCCCTCTTTATTGCGATTGCAATGAGTATTACTGCATTCCCGGTTTTGGCCAGAATTGTTCAGGAGCGAAACCTCCACAAAACAAAAATTGGAACCGTTGTCATTACCTGTGCCGCAGCAGATGACATTACAGCCTGGTGTATACTTGCAGCCGTTATTGCGATTGTAAAAGCGGGCTCTTTTTCAGGATCGGTATTTGTTATTTTAATGGCCATTCTGTATGTATTTATTATGATCAAAGCGGTGAGACCATTCCTGAACAGGATTGCTGAATCACAAAAAGGTAAAGGCTTCATCAGTAAAGCTCTTGTTGCCATATTTTTCTTAATCCTGATTATTTCATCATATGCTACTGAAGTGATAGGGATCCATGCACTTTTTGGAGCTTTCATGGCCGGAGCAATCATGCCAGAGAATGTAAAATTCAGAAATCTTTTCATAGAAAAAGTAGAAGATGTTGCATTGGTACTTTTACTCCCGCTCTTTTTTGTATTTACAGGATTAAGAACTCAAATCGGACTATTGAATGATCCTCACCTTTGGAAAATAGGAGGACTTATCATCCTGACAGCCGTAACGGGAAAATTTGTTGGAAGCGCACTTACTGCAAAATTCCTGAAGATCAGTTGGAAAGACAGTCTCACAATAGGTGCCTTAATGAATACAAGAGGGCTTACCGAACTTATTGTACTTAACATTGGTTATGATTTAGGAGTTTTAGGTCCGGAATTGTTTGCAATGCTTGTAATTATGGCGCTATTCACTACTTTTATGACGGGGCCGTGCCTTGATATTATCAATTATTTTTTCAAAGGCAAAAAATCAATGATCGAAGAAGAGCAGGAAGACGATGATTCCAAATATAGAGTGCTTCTCTCTTTTGAAACCGCAAAATCAGGAAGCAAACTATTGAGACTGGCCGATAATTTCACTCATAAAATGAATGGAAATAAAAGCGTAACCGCAATGACCATTGCTCCTGTTGACGAACTTCATGCTTTCGACATTGAAAACTTCGAAAAAGAACAGTTTAAAAATGTGATTGAAACTTCTCACGAACTTCAGCTTGAAGTGACTACGCTTTTCAAGGCATCCACAGATGTAGAAAGCGACCTTACCAATATTACCAATAAGGGAAATTATGATCTGCTTCTTATTATGCTTGGAAAATCTATGTATGAAGGAAGTTTATTAGGCAGATTATTAGGATTTACCACAAAAATCATCAATCCCGAAAAATTATTGAACACCGTTAAAGGAAAAGGAAATATCTTCAACAACTCTCCATTTGACGATCTTACGTTGCAGGTATTAGACAAAGCAACCATACCTGTTGGCGTTTTAGTAGACAAAGAATTCAATACGGCTGATAAGATATTTGTTCCAATCTTTAACCTTAGTGATTTTTACCTGCTTGAATATGCGAAAAGACTGATCAATAACAACAATTCTCAGATTATAATTCTGGATGCTGCAGGACAGATCCGCAACAATATTGAAGTGAAGGAACTGATTAGAAGCATTGAACAGGTAGCACCCAATCATATCACTTTATACAATGAGAAAAAGATTGAGAAAGAATTCCTAAACTCTCAGGACCTGATGCTCATCAGCAGCAAAAGCTGGAAGAACCTTATTGATACCAAAAGTCTTTGGCTGTCGGACATTCCTTCCACTTTGATTATTTCAAACCCATAAACACACACCGATATTTCTATTTCTACCGGAAGCTGTAAATATTATTCGTTGTCTGTAAAGAAAAAACGAGTATATTTATGGCTTCCTTTTTTGGGAAACACCACTCATTCGAAAGAAAAAATACAATATCCCGATGGCACCTTCATATAAAGAAATTTGCAGTTTTCAGGGTAATGCGATTTCTCTTTGACGATAAAAAAATATAAAATAACCAAAGAATAAGATCATAATATGTGCCGATATGCCATGATGGTTTACAAAGGTCATTATGCCTGTTTTAACTGCCAAAAAACCTTCAAAAGACGTATATTGAAAGATGTGAACAAAGATGCTGTCACTTCTGTAGAAGCCAAATGCCCCGAATGCGGTAATCTCATGGCCAATATGGGGCTTGATTTTGAATCGCCTGCAAAAAATGATCATAAGCAATGGGCACACATCCGTGATCTTTACACGGTCGGGATAACTTTTCATTCATGTGGCTGTTCAGGCCCGGGATATATTCCTCAGGATCGTAAAGCAATCATTGCCTACCTTGAAAAAATTCGTTCAGCATATATGCATTCTCTGGTATTCTGGAGATATCGTATAGAACCTGAAACTAAAAAGGAAAGAGAAATGGAATACCAGAAAAATGGCTCTCATCTGTGGACTGTTAGCCACAATGCTTTTAAAGAAACGGTAACCAATCAGGAAGGAATAAATTATTGGATCAGCAAGATCAAGGAAGTAGAAGAAAGGCTTCATATTATCAAGGAAAGCAAATAATAGATCCTGATCATTGGGAAATATAAGTGATGCAAAGAACTGTATAGATGCAATCCATATATAATTTAGATAAGAAATTTATAAAGTTTAAAAAATATTTTATACCTTCGCTTCGTGAATTTTAACAACGGAACATATTATTATAGAATTTTTAACTCAGAACTGGGATAGGGATTCTTATGAACATAACTTACAACCTCGTCCTTGACGAGGTTTTTTTATTTACAAAAAGTTTAAAAGATGAAAATAAGTATTATTGGAACAGGATTAATCGGTGGTTCGATGGCGTTGAAGTTAAGAGAAAAAGGAATTGCTGACTTCATCTATGGAATTGATAACGATCAGAAACATATTAACGATGCATTAGAATTGAAGATCATTGATGCTGGAGCCAATCTTGAAGAAGGAGTGAAAAATTCCGATCTTATCATTATTGCTATTCCGGTGGATGCTGCCAGAAAGATACTTCCGGGAGTTTTGGATCTTGTATCCCAACATCAAACTGTTATGGATGCCGGTTCCACCAAAGCAGGTATTGTAAAAGCGGTAGAAAACCATCCGAACCGTTCCAGATTTGTTGCTTTTCACCCGATGTGGGGTACAGAAAACAGTGGTCCAAAATCCGCTATTTCTGAAAGTTTCTCGGGAAAAGCTGGAGTAATCTGCAACAAAGAAGAGTCTGCCGAAGATGCATTGCAAACCGTTGAAAAAATTGTTGAAGCTTTGGATATGCATATGATTTATATGAATGCTGAAGACCACGATATCCATACCGCTTATATTTCCCATATTTCCCACATTACTTCTTACGCTCTTGCCAATACCGTATTGGAAAAAGAACGTGAGGAGGAAACTATTTTCCAGCTTGCCAGTTCAGGTTTTTCAAGTACTGTACGTCTTGCCAAATCTCATCCTGAAATGTGGGTTCCGATATTTAAACAAAACAAAGAAAATGTACTGGATGTGTTAAACGAGCATATTTCTCAGCTCAGAAAATTCAAATCTGCTTTGGAAAAAGAAAACTATGAATACCTTGAGGAATTGATTACAAACGCTAACAGAATCAGAGGAATTTTAAGATAGAACTTCTCAGATAGGAAGCTGAGAACTCACTTCTTCAGATAATAAATATAGAATACTGAGATTCCTTCGGAATGACATCTACTGCGTTTAATTTATCCGCAATCTCTGTCATTTCGAAGGAATTTTGCTTTTATAGAGATTTCACGGAAAATTCAGCTTTCTGTACTATTTTTTCATTCTTAATTTTGATTTCTTTCTACTCTCAAAATTCCTCATCATTTATTCACTTCATCCAATTTAATTTTAATAAAATTAAAAAATATTTTAACTTTATTAAAAAAATTATTACTTTCGTAAAAAAAATAATCCATGAAACTACCTATAGTCTGCCCAAGTTGTGATCATACTCTTAACGTAAGCCAGATGAAATGCCCAAGCTGTAAAACAGAAGTCAGCGGTGACTATGAGCTTCCGGTTCTCCTTAAACTCAATCGTGAGGAACAGGATTTCGTTCTCAACTTTTTTCTATCCAGTGGAAGCATCAAAGAAATGGCCAAGCAGGCAGGCCTGTCTTATCCAACGATGAGGAATAAAATGGATGACCTTATTACTAAAATTGATCAACTAAAAACTAATAACCTATAAAACTCCTTTTATGAACTGGAAAACCGTCTTCAACCCTTTTGAAAAATTCGACGAAAAGTGGCTGCTTCTTGCCAGCATACTCACCGTGATCATTTCAATTGCAATGGGATATTGGTCCGGTACTGCTTTCTTTAGCATTTATAGAATCAACAACGTAGAAATTGTTTCTCTTCAGGCTATTGCTTTACCTACGCTGGCCAGTTTCGCTTTTTCTATCATTATTCTTTTTATACTGGGCAAAATCCTGAATAGTAAAACCCGATTTATAGACATTGTAAATACAGTTTTACTTTCACAGCTTATCCTTATTATCCTGCAGCCGATTGATCAGATTCCCTTTATCAATGCAGCTCAAAAAAGAATGATCCTGTATTCTAAAAATCCCACAGAATCTATTCCATTACTGGATATGAGTGTGATGATGGGAATGGCTTTACTCAGTCTTGTTTTGCTAACTTATAGTATTGCCATTTTCTATAACGGTTTTAAAACGGCAACCAATATCAAAAAATGGCAGCATATTGTTCTTTTTGTGGTTATATCTCTCGTTACCACTTTAATCTGCCAGATTCTTACGTCTAAATTTATTTAAAAATACTATGAAAATTAAATTATTATCAGTGCTGGTTTTTCTGGCACACCTTTGTCACGCCCAAATCGAAGGAACATGGAAAGGAGAACTGGATCTTAAAAGCTCAAAACTTCCTATCATCATCAAAGTAAAAAAGGAGAAAAACGGATACAGCTCTGCTCTCACCAGTCCAATGCAAAGCTCCCAAAGTATTAATGCTGATCAAACACAGTTCAGTAATGATGAGCTTAATTTTGAAATACAAAACCTAGGGGCTTCATATAAAGGAACATTCAAAGCGGATCATTTTGAAGGAAACTTCACCCAAAAAGGAAGGACTTTTCCACTGAATTTCTTCAGAGAGTTTCAGAAAAGCCAAGATATTCCTTATCTTAATGGTAAAACTATTAATTCCAAAAAGATTGATGATTTCCTAGATTATATTGTTCGAAACAACCAGGGAATTGGCAGTGTAGCGATTTTCAGAAACGGCTCGGAGGTTTATCACAAAGATTTCGGGCAGGAACAGCTTAAAAATGTTTCTTATGATAAAAACACTCAATATCAGATAGGGTCTGTAAGCAAACTCATCACTGCTGTTATGCTGCTACAGCTTGTTGAACAGAATAAACTCAGTTTACATGATAAACTTTCAAAGTTTTATCCGGAAATTCCTTACGCGGAAAGCATTACGATAAAACAGATGATGAACCATACCAGCGGACTGGGCGATTATGTTGGAAAACCTGAAAACAACTGGCTTTTTGGAAAACCCGTGGGAGATGCTGCCATTATTTCTGCGATTACCAAAGAAGGTGTAAATTCTCTTCCTGGAAAAAAATTGAGATATTCCAATTCGGCTTATTTTCTACTGAGCAGGATTTTAGAAAAATTACATAATCAGCCTTATCATATTATTTTAAAGGAAAATATTCTGAATAAAGCCGAAATGAATCACACCTTTTCAGCTCTTGATCATCCTGACAATATTTTTAAATCTTATGAGCTTTCCAATGGGAACTGGACTGAAGTAAAAGATTTTGATTTTAATAATTGTATCGGTTTGGGTGATATCGTTTCTACCACAGAAGACATGAATATTTTCATCAATGCTTTATTCAACGGAAAATTCATTAGTGAGAAGACATTGAAAATGATGACTTCCGATAAGGATGAGAAAATATTTGGTAAAGGAATTATGAAAATGCCTTTCTATAATATCATTTCTTACGGACATGGTGGTGATACCGCCGGGACCCACTCTACTGTATCTTACCAACCTGAAGATAAGCTGTCATTTGCAGTCACGATTAACGGGAAAAGTTTTCCTCACAATCAATTGTTTTTAGGTATTTTGAATTTAATGTATGACAGAAATTATGAATATCCTGTGTTTGATACTTCCAAAATATCTAAGTCTGAACTGGAAAAATATCCCGGAGAGTATTCGTCCAAAGATATTCCGCTAGGCTTAAAAATATTTATTAAAAATGACAAGCTTTATGCGCAGGGAACAGGACAGCCGGAATTTGAGCTGGAATATATAGAAAAGGATCGATTTAAATTTGATCCAGTAGGCTTGAGTATCACTTTCCTTCCTGAAAAAAGCCAGCTACAGCTTACACAAGGTGGAAAAACATTTCTATTTGACAGAAAATAAATTGATATCCATAAAAAAATCCTTAGACCATGATCTAAGGATTTTCTATTCTATTAATTCGTTTTTATTAACATTCTGGGACGTTGACTGCAATGGCTAATCCTCCTTCAGAAGTTTCTTTAAAGCGGTCGCTCATAGACTGAGCTGTTTCCCACATGGTCTGGATCACCTCATCTAAGGTTACCTTTGCTTTAGCGGGATCACTTTCCAGAGCAATATTGGCTGCTGTAATGGCTTTCATTGCACCCATGGTATTTCTTTCGATACAAGGGATCTGCACAAGACCTTTGATAGGGTCACAGGTTAGTCCAAGATGATGTTCCATCGCAATTTCTGCTGCCATTAATACCTGTCCTACGCTTCCGCCTAAGATTTCAGTAAGTCCTGCTGCTGCCATTGCTGAAGACACACCAATTTCTGCCTGACAGCCTCCCATAGCTGCAGAAATGGTGGCATTTTTCTTAAATAATGTTCCAATTTCTCCTGCAACCAGTAAGAACCTTACAATATCTTCTTCACTTTTGAATGCTGTGAATGCCTGTGAATACATCAAAACTGCCGGGATAACACCACTTGCTCCATTGGTTGGCGCTGTGATAATTCTTCCAAAGCTTGCATTTTCTTCATTTACTGCTAATGCAAAACACGCAATCCACTTATTGATATTGGTAAAATTCTCTTCAGCATCTACTACAAGCTTGAACCATTCGTCTTTGTTTTTATAGATTTTATCGCCAAGAAGTTTTCTGTTGAGACCTGCTGCTCTTCGGGAAACATTCAGTCCTCCCGGAAGGATCCCTTCTTTATTCACTCCTTTATAGATGCATTCTTTGATTTGATTCCAGATATATAGAGCTTCCTGTCTGGTTTCTTCCTGTGGTCTCCAGCTTTCTTCATTGATCAGAATTAAGTCGGAAATTCTGCTGAATCCCAGTTTTTCACAGTATTTTACAATATCTGAAGATTTATGACACGGATATAATGTACGTACACACTGTTTTTGGATTGAATTTTTTTCCTGGCTGGCGATGAAACCACCTCCTACAGAGTAAAAATCCTGTACGAGCTCTGTTCCATCTTCAAAAACGGCTCTGAAGATCATTCCATTGGGATGAAAATCAAGAGATTTTTTCATATTAAGAACCAAATGGTGACCGTAAACAAAAGGAATTTCCTTTTCTCCACCAAGGTTAATAATCTGGTCTTTTTTTATTTTTTCTATTTTTTCGTCAATTTTGGTGGTATCGATGATTTTAAAATCTTCCCCATTCAACCCAAGCATTCCGGCGATATCTGTTCCGTGACCGATTCCCGTTTTTGCCAGTGAACCAAAAAATTCGAGGAAAACTTCTTTTACCTCTTCAATTGACCTTTCTCTTTTTATAATTCTGATAAATGCAGATGCTGCATTCCAAGGGCCCATCGTATGCGAACTGGAGGGGCCTATTCCTACTTTAATAATCTCAAAAACCGATATTGATTCCATAAATGATTCGTCATTTTCCTCAAAAGCAAAGATACATGATAAATCTTAATAAAAATAAGGTTCTGAGCATTCATAGCCGTTTAAAAAATTGAAAAAAACTACATCAGGCTTTCTTCATGCTGGGAAAGATCGAGCCCTCTATTCTCTGACTCTTCGGATACCCTCAGTGTGATCATGGAATCTGTTATTTTATACAGTAATAAAGACCCAAAAAACGTAAAAGCAGATACTAGAATCAATGCCACCATATGATGAAGAAACACCTCTACACCGCCATGAAGAAGGCTTGCTTTTTCACCATGGGCAAAAATTGCCGTGAGAACCATCCCCATGATTCCTCCTACTCCATGACAGGCAAATACATCCAGCGTATCATCAAACTTTTTTAACGCTTTCCAGTTCACCATCACATTCGAAACAATAGCAGTAATAAATCCTATAAAAAGACTCTCCTGAATGGTAACAAACCCGCAACCAGGAGTAATTGCCACTAACCCGACCACCGCTCCGATGCAGGCTCCCAACGCGGACACACTTCTTCCATTGATCCTGTCGAAAAAAATCCATGTCATCATTGCTGATGCTGAAGCAATAGTCGTTGTACCGAATGCTGTAGCTGCCGAAGCAGAAGCACTCAAAGCCGAGCCTGCATTGAACCCGAACCAGCCAAACCACAACATCCCTGTTCCCAAAAGTACATAAGGAATATTGGAAGGCTCATGATGAGGATTTTTTCTGTTTCCTACCACCAGCGCTCCGGCAAGTGCTGCAAACCCGGCACTCATATGAACAACTGTTCCACCAGCAAAATCTTTTACTCCAAAATATTTATTCAGAAGACCTTCGGGATGCCAAACCATATGACAGAGGGGCGTATAAATAAAAAGACAAAAAAGAACAATAAATAGTAGATAGGAAATAAACCGCACCCGCTCGGCAAAAGAACCTGTAATAATAGCAGGCGTAATAACGGCGAATTTCATCTGAAAAAGAGCAAAAAGGATAAAGGGAATGGTAGAAGCCATCTGATGATGCGGCAACACTCCTACTCTGCTAAAAAAAGGATAGCTTAAGGGGTTTCCGATAATTCCATAATGAATACCATTAAGGGTAAAACCCAGTGAATCGCCAAAAGACAGAGAAAAACCAACCACTACCCACAAAATAGAGATCACTCCTAAAGCAATAAAGCTTTGTAACATTGTGGAAATAACATTTTTTTTCCCCACCATTCCTCCGTAAAAGAAAGAAAGACCGGGAGTCATAAGGAGCACAAGACCTGCAGCTGCGAGAATCCAGGCTACATCTGCTCCTACTATTTTATCTTCACTGAGAAATTCTCCTGTATTGACAGTATCAGAAGAAGGATTCCAGAATAAACCTCCAATTGCTACGAGAGCGATAATGGAAAAAGAAACGATCCATTTTAATCCTATTTTCATAAAATTCACATTTAACCCCATCAAAATTAAACATAAATACTATAAAAACATACTTTTTAAACAAAATACCCCTATAAAAAATTAATTAATGAGCAATTATTTTATTTTCACTAAAAACTTCTTTAAGTATTTTTGAAACTTCTTTAGATTTTGTAGCAGGAAAAAGATGGGTTCCGCCTTTGATCACATAATCCGGATTCGAATATTTGATGGGAAAAATAATGTCTTTGTCTCCCAAAATCTGAATTACTTTAGGGTTTTCTTCAAACTTCCATTCTGCAACCTTTTCTACCGACCATTTCAGGTAATAAGGATCTCTTACTTTGAAATACTGAAATATTTTTGAATTTTTAGAGTCAAAAAACTTTTGAATGACGCCTGCTTTATCATTGAATAATCCTACAGGAAGTATTCTTGGAATTTTTGTAATTTCTCCTGTTTTAATGAATTTGGATTTTTCTTTATCAGATTTTATACTTCCCAGGATTACGACTTTTTCTGCGGATTTCAATCGATTAATTTCCTGCACAATAATTCCTCCAAAAGAATATCCCAGAAGAGAAAACGGCTCAGAGTCGTCTACTTTCTCACCCATTCTTTTAATATAATGATCAAATGTCTCATTTTTTTCCGGAATAAGCCAGTCTATAAAGATCAATTCATAGTCCTTGGGAAATTCTATTCTTTCAAGTACCTTAAAGTCCGCACCCAGGCCACTTACAATGTAAAGTTTCATCTTACTAATTTATAAAAATTACAGAAAAGCAGAAAGTAGAAAAGCGTACATGAAGAGAATTTAAAAGTGGCAATTAAGTCAATAAAAAAGAGCAATTCTTATGAACTGCTCTTCTTGATCGATATAATATCTGATACTATTTTTTCTTTTTTACAGGAATTCTGTTCTCGTTATCCAGCATTTGAGTGGAAACTTTGAATTGAATATCCATTTCATTTTTGATGAAATAATCTTTCAATGAAGATTGGTAGAATACTTTAAAGTCTCTTCTATTCAGAGAGAATTTAGCTGATTCAATAGAAGTTGTAAACTGAGTAACATATACATTAGCCGGGAAAGAAATTGTTTTTCTCACTCCTTTCAACGTAAGATCTCCGTATACGGTAGAATTATACTCACTGTTTGCTAAAGGAATAATTTTAGTCAGGTGGAATTTCGCAACCGGGAATTTTTTTACTTCGAAGAAATTAGTGCTTTTTAGATCGTCAGTAAGTTTGATCTGATCTTCATCAGAAACATCTCCTGCCATCATACTTCTCATATCTATTACAAATTCTCCGTCTACCAATACAGTATGGTCAAAATTGAATTTTCCACTTTTCAGTTTTACGGTTCCTGAGTGAGATGAAGCTTCGGTTTTTACAACTTTATATCCCCACCATCTGATCTCTGATGAAGTCACTTTTGCAACTTTATCAAACTTCTTTTGGGCAGAAACAAATGATATGCTTGCGCACACCATAGCAAACAATAGTAATCTTTTCATTCTTTTTTATTTACAATTCAACAAAAATAAAAAAAAGTGTAGAACTTCTACACTTTTAATAATCTTTTTTTGATTAATTTATTGAGCAGTAACCTTTACAAGCATATCAATATCATCTTTCACAAAAACATCCTGCATTGTAGACTTGTATGCTACATCAAATTTCTGTCTGTCGAAAGAGAACTTGTTAGATACTAAGCTTACTACACCTTTGCTGTAAGAAATCTTCGCAGGGAAAGTAATAGCGCTTGTTTTACCTTTTACAGTAAGGTTACCTGTTACTAAAGAGCTATACACTTTATCGTTATTTTTCTTTACACCAGTAATTTTGAAAGCTGCTGTAGGGAATTTTTCAACTTCAAAGAAATCACCGTTTTTAAGGTGACCGTTTAATTTTTGTTGGTATTCACCTGTAAGGTCAGTTGAAGTAATAGAAGTCATATCCAATACGAAGTTTCCACCTACCAATTGGTTTCCTTTCATTACTAGATCTCCTGACTTCACTTTTACAGTACCGTCGTGAGAGCTTGCCTCAGATTTTGCTACTTTATATCCCCACCAGTGTACATCAGACGCTACTACTTTTTTAGATTGTCCGAAAGCTAAACCACCAGCTAAAACTGCTAATAAAAATATTTTTTTCATTGAATAGAGTTGTTTGTTTATTTTGATGATGCAAATGTAGCTATCTTCTTTCATAGACAGCATTGATGTATATCAATAAAATTAATTATTTTTATGAATAATATCATCTTAAAAAAAAACTCCGAATTTCTTCGGAGTTTATATTTTATAGTTGATAATAAGCGGTGTAAAGTGCCACCCCTTTCAATGCGGTGTGGTTTTGCTTCACCAAATAGATTGGAATATTTTTAAGCATTTCTTCCATTTTATCACTGATCTTGAATTTTTCATAGAATTTATCTTTGTCGATATATTCTCTCATCAACTGAGGCAGGTCTCCCGCGATTAGTAATCCTCCTGTTGCCTTCAATTTCAATGTTAAGTTATTGGCTTCACGGGCCAGGAACTCCAGGAAGGTATCTAAAGCAATTCTGCAGATCAGAACATTTTCTTCTACAGCTGCTTTGTAAAGTTCTTCTACGAAATTACCCTGCGCCAGACGTTCTCCCAACCATTCCGGTTCTGGGTGTCTTTTTACGTCTCTCAGGAATCTGTAAATATTGAATAAACCTGTTTTAGACAATACATTTTCCCAGCTTACAATTCCATAAATATTATTCAGGAACTGGTAAAATTCTACTTCTACATTGGTTCTTGGTGAAAATTCAGAATGTCCTCCTTCCGTAGCAAAAGGTCTCAGGTTTTTTCCATCAAAGAAATATCCAGCTTCTCCTAATCCGTTTCCGGGAGCCAGGATGGCTACATTTCCTTTTTCAAGATGTCCGCTGGTATAGATGGCGTCAAGATCGTTGTCTTCAAGAAGCGCCATTCCGTAAGCAGAAGCTTCCAGGTCGTTCAGCATTTCTACTTTTTCAAACCCGAAGTCTCTTTTATACTCTTCAATGTCTAAACTCCAGCCTAGTCTTGCAGGGCTACTTTTCCCGTCAAGTACAGGACCTGGCACAGCCATTCCAAGGCGTTTTACGTTTTCCAGCTGATTGTCCTGAATAAATTTCTTCAAAATATCAGAAAAAGAAGCATATTCTTTTGTTGAATATACGTTCTGAAGTTTTATCTCAAGACCTCCTTTACCGGAAACAAAATAGCCTAAGATGGTCATATCTTCGCGGAGACTGGCTCCGATGATAGACACATTATCGTTATTACCGTTATCTACTCCTGGTAAATAAAGCGGAAACTTTGGATTCAGAATCATAACCTCAAATTTTACCAAATATAATAATTGTTTTTGTAAATCCTGCACAGAACAAAAAAACCTTTCCACTTTCGTGAAAAGGTTTTGGTTAATAATTGTTTATATATTAAATCTAACTACTTTCCTAATGGAATATTGTAACCGAATCCTACTCCGATATTTCCCACATTATAGTCCTGACCAACTAAATCTCCTTTAGTTCCTACAAAAACCTTCTGGTATTGTACGAAAAAGTTCCAGTCTCTATTGTGGTATCCGATCTCCGGTTTGATGTAAAAACCTCCACTTGCTCTTTCAACATTCGTGTTGGAAGCAACTTGCTTATCTCCAACCAAGAATCCGTATCCTAAATCAGTTCCAAAGTAGAATCCAGTTTGTTTTGGATAGATTCTTACTAACGCTGCTACAGGTACTACTCCTACATCATTATTTTTATAACCGTTGTTTTCTTTTCCGAAATAATGAGTATATCCTGTTGCAATACCTAATCCAAACCCTGGAGTGATCAGGTTCTGGTAAGCTACATCTACGCCTACAGCGGCAGATAGATTATCTGAAGGAACTGCTAAACCAACATTTGCACCTACTTTGATCATATTGTTCATTTGAGCACTTTGAGCACTTGCTACACCTGCTGTTAAAATTCCAGCCAGCAAGATTGCTTGTTTAAACATTTTCATAACTCTAATTTTTTAATTTTACTAAACTAGAAGATGTAAAAATCATGCCAAGCAAGGCCCTCATTACCACTTTAACACTCAAAAACAACATAAACACATGAATATCAACCTATTATTTTTAACAAAATTTAAATGTTTGTTTAACAAAATTTATCAAAAAAGTATCTTAAAAAGTGAATTAAGGAAAAAAACAATATCAAAATACCTTCATAAAAAACAGATCTTGTAATCATTTCTACTCTTATCTTTGAATAGATCAATCTTTTTATCTGAATTTCAGATCATATTTACTTTTATCCAAAAATATCAGAGGATTATCCATTTCAATCATTTCTTTGATCGCTTTTTCTTTATCCTCAGCATTTTCATAATAAGCTTCAGCGATTTTATAGCCCATTCTATATCCTAAATCTCCCGGTCTGTCTTTACTGCTGGCCGCATTAAATAGCCAATTTTTCGGATTTTTTGTACAGAGTTCACTTTTCATCTCCTCCCATAACTGTTTTTCGTTGGCAGTGGCATACAATGCAGCACGGCTTTTAACTTCCTCCTTTCTGTTCATGATCAGTTTTTCGGAAATATAGCTGGCAACCCCTTCTTTTATTACATTTTCTAATAAATTACATTGGCAGGCATATTTGTTTATAGGTACCTGCTGGGTATGAATATACTCATGGACAACGGTTTCTTTTACATAATTGATAACATCCTCCAGATTGGAGCGGGATACGATATCAGCCTTCAGGTTTTCATTTGTGATTTCGGAAACATCGCTGTTTTTATCTCCTGCAAACATTTCAACACCAATCAACAGATAATGACCCGATATGGTTCCTCCTGTGGATACCGGGCCTATTGTAAAGGCTATTTTAGCGGGTTTACTTTTGGGGTATAACTCGGCAAACTCAGCAATAATAGTTTTGAATTTCTCCGATTTTGAAATACTGATTGAGTTATCTCTGACGCTTTTATAGTATTTCTTATATTTTTTGATTCTTTCCACGAAAAACTCGGCGGAAAAGTATCTCACTTTCTCAAATTCTTTTAAACCATTGGTGCCACGGTCCAAATAATATTTCTGAATAGTCTGAACACTGTCCTGATAAGACTTGCTGTATTGTAATTTGTCATAAGCTTCCCAAAAATGCTGAATATCAATAGTCGTAATATCTTTTACGTTTTCTTTTTTTAAATCTTCCGACTGCCTGGTACGCCATTCTATTTCTGATTTATCTAATGTTCTTATATGTATTCGAATAATTCCGTTGGAAACTGGTTTCTGAGAAACGGATTTGATATTGACTCTGTATTCTCCATTCTTTTCCGTGCTGTATTCTAATTTATCATATCCCTTGCTGCCATCAGCAACATCAACAGAAGAGATCTTTTGATTATCTGAATTGTACAGATTGATTTCAATGTCTATATTTTCCTGATACACTTTTATTACATATGTTTTCCCTTTTTCGAATGGAATGTTATAATTAAGATCTTCTTTGCCATCGAATGCAATGGTTTGATCATTCATCTTAAATATCCCTTTCTGCGCCTGCAATAAAGGAGATAAAGTAAAAAGGGCCAAAAATAATAGAAGTAGTTTATTCATATTCTTTTATTAAAAGACAATTTAAACAACATTTCCATTACATTTTATACATTAAATATTTCATTTACCATAAAACAATTAATACAAAATATAGATTAAGCAATAACTATTTATAAAAATCTCCCATTCTCTTATATTCTTTAAAACATAGAAAATCCTCCTCCAATACATGAAATTCATGGATTATCATCCCTTCTCCTTCCTTCCTATTCTATAATATTAACAATCATTAACCCGTTATAGTTTTAACTTTTTTCATACAGAAGTATCAAAAAAATAAATATTCTCACCATGGCTGATTCATTATTAAAAAACAAGCATCTCCTTTGGCGCGCAGGTTTCGGTGTTGGAATTAATCAAATTGATGATTTGAAAAATAAAAACACAAAAACGTTATTAAGTGAATTATTTAAAGAAGGTCATTTTACAGAGATCACGTATGACACACCGGATGCAGATCAGGCGGCAGACTATATGAACAGTACAGCTACTGCAGAAAATAAAAAGGAAATGCAACGTATTTTCAGGGAACAAAATAATGAATTGAACCTGAACTTCCTGAATTCAATCGTGAACAGTAAAGAGCAAATGAGAGAAAAAATGGCTTTTTTCTGGCACGGACATTTTGCTTCAAGAGTTCAGAATCCTAAGTTTAACAGACAGCTTCTGAATATCATCAGAAAGAATGCATTGGGAAGCTTTAAAGACCTTCTGTTTGAAGTAAGCCAATCACCGGCGATGCTGAACTTTCTGAATAACCAACAAAACAAGAAAGATCATCCTAATGAAAATTTTGCCAGAGAAGTGATGGAACTTTTCACGATGGGTAGAGGAAATTATACAGAAAAAGATGTTCGTGAAGGCGCCAGAGCTTTTACAGGATGGAGTTATGATAAGGAAGGCAATTTCAAGGAGAGAAAGAATCTTCATGATGAAGGGGCTAAAAATTTTCTAGGAAAGACGGGAAACTTCGATGGCAGCGATGTTTTAAATATTATTCTGGAGCAGAAAGCTACGGCTCAATTTATTACCACTAAGATCTATAAGTTTTTCGTCAATGAGAAGATAGATGATGATCATATCAACCGATTAAGTGCCAGCTTTTACAGTTCCGGGTATGATATCAAAAAGCTGATGCACGATATCTTTTCAAGCGAGTGGTTTTATGATCAAAAAAATATAGGAAACCGCATAAAATCTCCGATAGAGCTTATGGCGGGAATAATGCGGATACTTCCCATGCAGATTCAAAATCCGGAAAACCTCATCGTTTATCAAAAACTGCTGGGACAAATGTTGCTGTATCCTCCCAATGTAGCTGGCTGGCCCAATGGAAAATCATGGATTGACAGCTCTACTCTTATGCTTCGGCTTCAGGTTCCACAGATCTGGTCTGGCCTTCGACCACTGGAATATAGCCCCAGACAGGATGATGATATTGATATGGGAATGAAATCTAAAGAAACAGCTTTAAATAAAACATTTAAAAACCCCAACATCACCATCGACTGGAATCGTATAGACAATATATTTGCTCATAAAAACTGCGAAGATTATCTGATCCAGAATATCCAAAGTATGGATCTTAACACGGTGAAGAGTTTTTCCGACAACAGTATAAAAATGAATGTCATCAACCTAATGTCTACCCCAGAATATCAGTTGTGCTAGACAGAAGTTTAGAGATAACCCGTGATAGCGAATTGTTGATTATTTCACTTTTCAGCCTGTCATCATCAGCCCCCCTTTAACCTAAAAACAAAGTTATGCTAATCAAAAGACGAGATTTCCTCAAAATAAGTTCATTGGCTACTGCTTCCCTGCTGATGCCTAATTTTCTAAAATCAATGACATTGGATGATGCTCTGGCTCCCAATCAAAATATACTTGTCGTGCTGCAATTTACAGGTGGAAATGACGGTTTGAATACCATCATCCCTGCAAAAAATGACATTTATTTCAGAGAAAGGAAAACATTGGCCATTCAGAATTCACTGGCGCTGACGGATGAAGCAGGAATTAATCCTTCCCTTTCTTATTTTAAAGAATTATTTGATAGCGGAGAACTTTCTGTGATGAATAATGTAGGATATCCCAATCCCGATAAATCTCACTTCAGAAGTATGGATATCTGGCAATCTGCAAGCCGAAGCGATCAGTTTCTGGAAACCGGTTGGCTGGGACGTTTCCTTGATGAAGAATGTTACCGTTGTGAACATCCTACACAGGCACTGGAAGTAGATGATATGCTCAGCCTTGCCTTAAAAGGACAAAACAACAAGGCATTTGCCTTCAAAGATCCTAAAAGACTGTACCAAACCAGCCAGGAGAAGTATTTCAAATCTTTATATGACCATCATCACGATGACGAAACGGTTTCGTATCTGTATCAGACATTAGGATCAACAATCAATAATGCGGATTATATTTTTGAAAAAAGTAAAGCAAAAAAAACTGAACAGACTTATCCTAATTCTCAGTTGGGAAAAGATTTTAAAACAGTAGCCTCTTTAATAAAATCTGACATCAATACACAGGTATATTATCTTTCAATCGGAAGTTTTGATACACACGTCAACCAAAATGAACGACAGCAAAAATTATTTGAAGACATCAATGAATCGGTAAAATCTTTTGTCGCAGATATGAAAGGTAATGGGCTCTTCAATAATATTTTACTAATGACATTCTCAGAATTCGGACGCCGTGTTGCTCAGAACGCAAGTAATGGAACCGACCACGGAACTGCCAACCAAATGTTCTTCATCAGTGGAAATCTTAAAAAGAAAGGATTATTGAATACACTCCCCGATCTTCAAAACCTAAATGAAGGCGACCTCATCTATAAAGAAGATTTCAGAAAAGTATATGCTACGATTCTAAAAAACTGGCTCAAAGCCGATTCTTCCAAAGTATTGGGCTGGAAAGACGGAATCTATGATTTTGTGTAAGGAAACTCACGAATATTATCTGTATCATAATATTAAAACCATAAAAAAGAGACTGTTACCATGATATACAGTCTCTTTTCAATACTATTAAATTTTACTACTTGTTTTTTATGCAGTAATCTGCTTAGGCTCTTTCTCGCTCTGATCATCTTGTTTATCAAGCTTTTCAGATATTTTTTTTACAACATATTCTATTACCAGTGGTGCTAAAATTGCAACTAATGCTTTAAATATTCTTGATTTCATAAACAACGTGATTTTGTATTCATTGATAATACAATTTCTGAGCCAAGCTGAAAACATTCATTCATTTGCCGATAAAGACGCCCATGCATTATTTTTTGTCCGGGACAATAAAATTCTGATAGTTTTTACTTCCTGCATTGAATTTTTCTTTCAGTTTCAATCGTAGCTTTTCGGGTTTATGTACGATCAGAGAATCTCCGAATCCCAATAGAAGCCTTTCCAACTCAAAATTCAGCTGAACACAGATTTTAAAAACTGTTCCTTCATGATCTTCGCTGATGATCTCCTGGCTTTTATGCAGTGGTTTTGTCTTTACATAAGGAGCATTCCCGGCATCTACCCAGAATACTACATTCCTGGGCGACATTCCTTCAGCAACAGTAACGCCTACAATATCTTTAAAATAGTCGTCGCCATCCAGATTTTTATCAACATACGGAAGAGCATCATCTATTTCTATACTTTCCATTCGGTCCAACGCCAGATTATACATTTTATCTTTGTAAAGACAGATCAGGAACCAACGGTTATTAAATTCCTTTAACAGCTGCGGGTGAACGGTAAAAATATTCGATTCTCTAGCTGTAAAGCTTTTGTAAAGAATTTTTAATACTTTCTTATTGGCAATACTTTCATACAGAATATCTATATTTTCAAGACCTTTCAGTTGTTCATTTTTGTCCAGATGGATGATGGATTTCTGATTGGTTGCATGAATGGAATCTTCCAGCTTTTGAATAACCCCGTTCATTTCTTTAAACATAGAAAAATCTTTGAACTGTTTCAGAATCTGAACAGCATTATTCATCGCCTTCAGATCACTTTCGTTCACGGAAATATTATGAATACTGTAGTCCGGATCACTATAGCGGTAATATTTTCTTTCATAAACTTCGATAGGAGCTTCATACCCGAACTTCTCACTCCGCATATTCTGCAGATCAAGCTGTACGGTTCGCTTGCTCACATAAGATTCCTTGCCTTCAAATTCAAATAAAGCTTCAGAACACTCATCAATAAGATCTTCGAGTGTATATTTCCTGTATTTGTTTTTGAGGCATTTATCTAATGTTTTATACCGAATCAGAGCATTTTTATTGGATGACATACCTTAGTGTTTTATGATTAGTGTTTTTGGTGACAAATAAATTCAGTGATCCATTTGCCTTGGTGCTCTTTTTCGTTAAAAACTATTTTTCCTTTAAAGCATTTCCTTCAAAAGTAATACCTTCCCATCCGAATTTCATAAAGTTCCTGATATTCTGATGATCTTCCCCTTCAGGATTTTTCAAAACATCTTCTCTGTAAAATTCTCCAAAAAGTTTAAGCGTTTTTTCCTCTGAAAGATTTTGAATACTTGCGTAGCTGAAAACTTTACATGATCCGTTGTTTTGTCCGGCCTGGTTGGTAGTATCACCATTTTTAAAAGCTGTAGGCACGAAGTCATAGTTATTGTCGATATAAGCAATAACATCCGCAAACTGGATGGTTTCAGGAAAATGAGTTAATTGTTCTAATAATACCATAAGTATTGTTTTTAATGATTACTTTTTCGAGGAGATTACCCAACTGTTTCGGTCGTTTTATCCTCTTTTTTTTTGTAAAAATAATTATTTTTTTAAATCTACGCAAAACTATTGCGCAATTATACACTTACTTTGCATCATCAAAACAAGAATAAGATGGAATTTAATGGAAATCACTTAATCGAATTAGGATATAGATCTGCAAAATGGTTTAAAGAAGCCATTGCTTATATCAATGAAAATAATCTGGACGAAATTCAGATCAAAGAATATCTGGAGCAGTTTAAACAACCTGATCTTATCCCGCTTCATGAAAAAGCAAAAGATTTTGTGATCAACATCAGAGCTGAACATGAAAGCGAAAATGATAACGTTGAAAAAGTAATCAGAACCATGAAAGTTTTGATGAAAACACCAACCTTAACCGAAGGCGCATTAATGCCAGATGCCTGTCCCACAGGTCCTGAAGGACAGATTCCTGTAGGAGGTGTGGTGGTTGCTCAGAATGCAATTCATCCTGGATTCCATAGCGCAGATATCTGTTGTTCTGTAATGCTGACGGATTTTGGTAAAGCAGATCCTAAAGAAGTATTGGATGCAGCCCATTCTGTGACTCATTTCGGATATGGAGGAAGACCAAGAGGAGAACAGATGCCAATGTCTCAGGAACTGATGGATGCCTTCAGAGAAAACGACTTCCTGAATGATGAAAAACTGATCAGCATTGCCCGTTCTCATATGGGAACTCAGGGAGACGGAAATCATTTCCTTTTCGTTGGAACGTCTAAAAATACAGGAAACACAATGATGGTAACCCACCACGGATCAAGAGCTCCGGGAGCCGCATTATATGATAAAGGAATGAAAACCGCCAACCGTTTCAGACAGGAAATTTCCCCTGAAACATTGAGAGAGAATGCATGGATCCCTTATAATACGGAAGAAGGAAAATCATATTGGGAAGCGCTTCAGCTAATCAGGCAATGGACTAAAGAAAATCATACATCCATTCATGATGCTGTATTGAACAAGCTGGAAATAGAGAAAGAAAACAGATATTGGAACGAACATAACTTCGTTTTCAAAGATGGAAACCAGTTCTACCACGCCAAAGGTGCCACTCCGTTGGATGATAAGTTTATGCCGGATATTACAGGACCAAGATTGATTCCTTTAAATATGTCTGAGCCAGTACTTATCGTTCAGGGAACGACGAATGAAAGAAACTTAGGTTTTGCACCACACGGGGCAGGAAGAAATTTCAGCAGAAGTCAGCATAAAAAGTCTATGGCTCATAAAACGACTGAAGAAATTTTCAATGAAGAAACAGCAGGACTTGATATCCGTTTCTACTCTAATGAAATTGATATTTCTGAACTTCCGAGTGCTTATAAAAGTGCTAAAAATGTAAGAGCGCAGATTGAAGAGTTCGGACTTTGTGAAGTTCTGGATGAAGTGATGCCATACGGATGTATCATGGCCGGGGATGTTGAGAAAAATGCACCATGGAAGAGAAAGAAAAAATATAGAAAAGCATAATTTTTATTACTAAAATTCTGCTTCATATGTTAAACCTTATGGGTTTATAAAAAAACGATCAAAAACTAACAACCAACCTTACAGGCGAAAAACCTGTAAGGTAAATGAAAACTTTTTCATAACGGCAGGAACAGTAGCTCAGATGGTAGAGCAACAATAATTACTTTTCGCTGCAGGCAAAATAAAGTTCCTATAGATTACCAAGATTGTAGGTCACAGGTTCGAGTCCTGCCTGTTCCTCAACACTCAGAAAATACTTATATTCAGGTATCAGTAATTTTCAGATGTAAAAAAACTGAAGGCAAAGAAAGTTCCTATATTTTAGAATTACTTTCCGCCTTTTTACCAACTACAAGGCAAAGGGAGTTCCTATATTTTTTGGATAAATTACTCCCCGCTTTTTATAAACTATAGGTAAAAGGAGTTCCTATACACTTCACTCGTAATGAATTTACTCCTCACTTATTTTTTAAATTAAAAACAATGAAAACACTAAAATTATTCAATGCTGTTCTGGCTCAAAAATCGGATGAAAAACCATTTATTTCTGATAAAGGTTATATCATTGAGTCTGATGCTTTATGGGCAAGAAAAGAAATCGCTGCCTATTATGCCAAAGAAAAACTGAATGGAAATGACTTGAATAAAACCTTTCATAAATCCTGGGAGAAGATAAAAAACACCTCCAGAATCGATTTATTATTTGAGCAGATCAACCATTATATTTCAACTTACGGAAGTCATTTCCAAAGTGAAATCTATATTCCTAATGAGATCGTGAATATTCCTGAAACAAAGCTGATTTTTAAGATCATTAAAGCTTATACTGTAGAAGAAATGCAGGAAAAATGTCTGGCTCTTTTAAGATCCGGAATTGCGTTGAAAGAAGAAACCATTGATGAACTTCTTTATATTTTACATACGGAACTGGAATATGATTTTACGGGAAAAGAAAATATCAGAAATAAAGAAGCAGTTATAAAAATCGCGGATCTGTACGATATTTATCCTGAAAATCCGGTAGAGTTTTTCCGTTATGTGATTTATAAAACGACTCTTACAACGCTTTTAATCAAAAATGATGATTTGATTAATACAATCAAGCAGAGTCATTTTAATCCAAGCTTCTTATTTGAAAGTTTTGGAATGGAAAAAATGGCGGAAATTTTCAACAGATTTAAACCACTATTTCTTGCTTATAAAAACAGAGCTCCAAAAGCCATCAATAAAATTTCTAAGCTTTCCAAAATACATCATAAACCACTGGTTTCAAACCCTTTGAATGAAGCTTCCAATACCTTACTGGAAACGGGTGATTGGCACTGGCTGGAGAATGCGACACCATTTGCGTTATTCAAGGCACTGTCGGCATGTTACTCAAGAATGTACGGTCAGGATACTTTTGTGTACAGAATAAGAAACGGAAAATCTTGGGTAAAAAAGGGTAAGGAAAACTACGTGACTCAATTTAACTATGAATTCATTTTGGATTTTCTGAAACTGAAATATGAAAACCTATCCGGAAAGAAATTCTATTTCCCAGAAAATATAGAGTTTGCCCTTCCAACTTCTGAAAAGATGTTTGTAGGAAATATTCCTACCGGAACGCGTTTTTATGGCGATAGACTAGCTGTAGGTATTTATTGGGAAGATCGATGGGGAGCCAGGGATCTTGACCTTTCCGGATTAAATATCGCCGGAAAGATAGGATGGAATGCTGCTTACAATTATGATGACGGACAATTGATGTACTCCGGAGATATGACTTCAGCTCCTCACGGTGCGGTTGAATATCTTTACGCCAATAAAGGACTAAGCGCACCAACGCTTGTGATGAATAATGTTTTCAGTGGGGATGCAAATTGCGGATATAAAATTGTAATTGGAAAAGGAGATCATATTTCCTACGAGTATATGATGAACCCCAATAATCTTTTTGCTGAAGCCAAATGTAATTCTGTTCAAAAACAAATGATCCTTGGAATGCTGGTGGCAAAAAATAAAAAACAATGTTTTGTACTCTTGAATTTCGGAGCCGGGCATTCTCATGTTTCAGGTAATAATGAGGTTTCGAAGATGGCCACAAGTGCATTGTACCAGCAATGGTACGAAGCGATGCCCTTCAATGAGCTTATCAAAGAACTGGGTGGTGAGATTACTACAGAAAAAGCAGACGCTGATTTTGACTTCTCGCTGGAAAGCCTTGAAAAAGATAGTTTTATCAGAATTTTTAAGTAAATTCCATGGCGTCATCTGATTATATTGGGTGGCGTTTTTTATTTTATATCACTCAAATACAATACATTATACGGTGGTCAAATTATTTTTTAAAAGTGATGATCTTTTTTCTATATTTGCCGACCTATTTAAAAAACTAATAACATAATCATGAAGAAATTATTATTTCTATTCTTATCTCTTACGCTTGCATCATGTGGATCAGACAGCGGCAGAGATGACGAAAGTGGCACAGCCAATAACTTCAATGCCTCTTCAAAAGTGGTAACAGGCAAACCCAGTTTCAGCAATGCACAGTTCAAATTTGCGGGTACAGTCATTTCTTCCGGTCCCGGATATTTAAAGCGTGGCTTCTGCTGGGGAAAAAATATAAACCCTACTATCAGCAATTCCAAAACGGTTGAAGAATATACTGATACAACGGGAGATTTTCAACTGACAGCAACGTACAGCACTGATTTTGAAAAATCAACTACTTATTATGTAAGAGCATATATCCAGTCTAATAATGGGAGTATTACGTATGGAGAAAATGTGACCTTCGTTACTCCCGCAAAAATGGATATTACTTTCAAAATGGCTAAAGCGATATATACAACCTCAGCTACATTAAGTACTGAAGATATTGCGGTAAATTATCTTGAATCATTTTATCCTGATGAAAAAGGATTCTGCTACAGAACCAGTACCGGAGTCAATATTTCCAACGGTCAAATCATTAAAATATCGAATCCTAATAATTATTCAGCATACGAACTGGAAGCTACCGCCTTACTTCCCAACACCACATATTATGTAAGGTCTTATGTAAAAGAGGGTGCGCAGGTCTATTATTCGGATGAAAAAACATTTACAACAGCGGGTGCTATTGGGGCTTCAGGTGGATATGTTTTTTATGATAAAGGAGAGTTTACGGATGGTTGGAGATATCTGGAAGCGGCACCTGCCAACCTTACCTATAATGGTTCTGATAAGATCAGATGGGGTTGCACATTTAATATCATCAATCAGACTCAGGCAGCAATGGGATCAGGCCCTGCTAATACGGCAAGAATCATTTCCCAGTGCTCTGATGCCAACTGTGCCGCCAGATTATGCGCCAATTATACAGTAAATGGTATCAATAACTGGTTTCTACCATCTGAAGACGAACTGATGGCATTCTATAAAAGTTCCAAAAACGTTTACAATATTGCAGCAAACCCGTGGAATGATGTATCACAAAAATATTTTTGGAGTTCTACCGAAGTACCGGCTATCAATTCAGCAAGAATTCTTGACGGATATGTAGGGCATACTTGGGAATACAACAAAGATTACAATATGGTTAGGGTAAGACCTTTCAGAAGATTTTAAAATATTTTACAAGACAAAAACCGCTTCTCTAAGCGGTTTTTTCTATTACTAGGATTAAAAAAAATCTATATATTCATACTTTTAACAGAGAAAAGTCCTTCATTCAAATTAATAATCACTTTTTTTCCGTAATCAATCTGAATAGTAAACATATTTTCCAATGGGAACTGAAGTACAGCCTGCAGAATAAGGCGTATTACACCTGCGTGAGTAATGATCAGTACCTTACTGATATTCTTTTTTAATGTGAGTTCATACCAGAAACTATGCACACGGATTTGCATTTCACGAAGATTTTCACCGCCGTTCGCTTTAATATTCACAAAATCATGATACCAAGGATTGATCTCTTCTTCTGGAATATCACTCCATTTTTTCAGCTCCCAACTCCCGAAATTCATTTCCCGCAGCCTTTCATCTGTCTTATAATCATCATTAAAATGATCTGCCAAGAGGCGGCACCGTAAAGACGGGCTTGAAACCACAAGATCAAAGTCATGATCTGTAAGTATTCTTTTAAAATCGTCCTGATAATTTTCCTTTAAGGGGATATCTGCAAATCCGTAGCACAGATTTTCAGGATTATCTACAGCGGTATGACGGATCAGATGAATTTCCATACGATAATTGTTCCAAGGTAAAATAAAACTTCGCAAATCTGCTGTACAGAGCCCAGACAGTCGCCTGTATACCCACCAATATGTTTTTTAAAATACCATCCGAGATAAATTTTTCCTACATATGCCAATGCAAAAGCAATGATCAGCCGCCAGTCGGGAATCAGGGTAAAAGCGATTAAAACACCGATAAAACTTACTAATAATGCTTTCCCATTCAGTGGTTTATTGGCTAAAGGTTTAGATTTACTCACGTCAATATCGGTCACATATTCATGGGTATAAATCATCGTTCCTGAAATAAATCTGCTTGATGTGTGGGCTAGTATAATAATACATGAAGTCTTCAATAAATCTATTGTACCCAATGCCTGAATACTGTAAAATTTCAAAGCAAAAAGAAGAATAATTCCAATGGTTCCATATGCTCCTACTCTGCTGTCTTTCATAATGGTAAGAATTTTTTCTTTTCCATATCCACCTCCAAAACTGTCGCACATATCTGTAAAACCGTCTTCATGAAATGCCCCGGTAAGTAAAACACTGGAAATCATCATCAAAACAATACCTATTTCCAGATTAAAAAGCAAGCTGCCGAGATAAAAGATTACTGCATTAATGAATCCCACAACGAGTCCTACCCAGGCAAAATATTTTTGGGATTTGTTCATAATATCCGAAGAATAAGGGATTTTGAACGGAACGGGAATTCTTGTAAAAAACATCAATGCCGTTGCCAGGTAGATCAGTTCATTTTTTAGGACTTTCATCTATACTTTTTTAATATAAAACTGGAAGAATCATTCTCTGTAAAATTAGGAAAGCTTTTAACAATGATAAAGAGATCCATTGAAAAAAAAGGAAACATGAGTCTTATCATCTGAAATTTATACTTTTTATTTCCCAAGTATTTTTAGTTTTGCATCGTAATAACCATGAAAAAAAATCAAATGAAAAAGTCTTATTTCATTGCACTATGCGTTGTAGCTATGACCAGCTGCTCAGCTCCAGGTGATGAACTACTAAGTCAGGACGAGTCTAACAACTTACAGACTCTTAACGGATCAAATTCTAATATATTAGCCAAAGGAGGCTTCAGAGACAATCCGGATACGCCAAGCCCTCCACCTTCAGGAATCTGGGCAAAATCTTTTTACTTAACCAACCCTATTTACGGTTTCTACAGTGACCTTACCAAAAAGCACCTGTATAATACCTCTCCTTTACCATCGGAGCTTCCTAAATCCTATCCCGGACTAAGCTATTATTTTATGGAGAGATTATTAGGTTCTGCAGATGGGCCTGGGCCAACCATTACAAGATGGTTTCATACAGGTAGTAATGATTTGGTATTAACAACCAATCCTAATGAACTTGTCGGCCAGAGTAACTGGGAAAGAAGAGATCTTGGAACCAGCTACAATGGTGATGAGCCTGGAAGTTTCCCTATTTACAGGTATTTCAATTCCGGTAAGAAGACTCACTTCTATACCAGAGACAAGAATGAACTGGGAGATGGAAAAGATGGTTATGTTTACGAGGGACTTGCTTTCTACTTAAAAGATTCAGAACCTAAAGCGTATCGAATTCATGACGGAAAATTCTACCAGGATAATAATACAGGAGCGCTGTATGTAGTGTTTGAAAGTACTCTAAGACGTATTGAGTCCGCAGCTGTTATGAATAACCTATTCTCTCCTCTTATTGTTCTTCCTGGAAATGTAGACGAAGAGCTTACTGGAGACAGAGGACCTGATATCACTTCATCAGCCCAGCTTGTACAAAATACCAACGACGGTAAAATATATATGGTAGATGATGGATTATACAGATACATTCCTGATACGCAAACATTTAATGCATTTAGATTCAAAGAAAGTTCTATTCAGCGCAAGCCAGTACGTATGATGTTTGTAGGCAAGAATATTGTCAAAACATACTAATAGATTTATTATAGAAACATTGAAGGGGCATTATAGCCCCTTTATTTTTATCTAAATCTAAGATGATTTATTGGAAATATGAGCATCTTCAAAACTTGACATTTCATTCAGAAAGTTAACCGCACTTTGAATAAGCGGATAAGCCAATGCACATCCCGTTCCTTCACCCAGGCGCAGATTCAGGTTTAAAAGAGCATTTTCTCTCATCAATCCCAGCAATTGAGGATGGGCATTTTCATTGCTTACATGGCAGAAGATGCAATTGTTCAGAATTTCCGGGTTCTTTTTCCAGACAGTGGCTACTGCTACAGTGGCAATAAACCCGTCTACCATGATCAGCATGTTCTGATGATAGGCTTCTTCTATCGCTCCGATCATCTGGGCTATTTCTAATCCGCCGAAAGTTTGTGCAATTTCGTCTTCAGCCATTTCGGACGGATATTTTTCTATAGCTTCTGTTAAGATATGAACCTTATTTTGCAACTGATGGTCATTCAGCCCCGTTCCGCGCCCGATACAGTTTTTAATCGGAATATCAAACAATTTACTCATCATTAAAGAAGAAGCGGAGGTATTCCCGATTCCCATTTCCCCGAAACCAATGATATTACAACCTTTTCGTGCAATGTCGTGAACCACGCTTTTTCCATTTTTAAGTGCCTGCTGATACTCTTCATAAGTCATAGCAGGTTCTACCAGAATATTACGGCTGGATTTTCGGACTTTTTTATCCACCAGATTCAATCCTTCCGGAAAATCGAAATTCACTCCGGCATCCACAATTTTAATCTTAATATCATTCTGTCTGCAAAAAACATTGATGGCAGCCCCTCCGCCAAGGAAATTCATCACCATTTGATAGGTTACTTCCTGTGGATAAGCACTTACACCTGCCGTAGCAATCCCATGATCAGCGGCAAAAACCACCATATGAGGATTCAATAGCTTTGGAGAAGTCGTTTTCTGAACCATTCCAATTTTATGAGCAATGTGCTCAAGATGTCCTAATGCCCCTAAAGGTTTTGTTTTAAAATCAATTTTATGCTGTAATTCTGATGATAACATGGATCTTGATAGTTATATTAAATGAAAAAATGCAATATTAGTAAAATAGAGAGTATTCTGTATCATGTAATTATAGAAGTTTGAAATTTGATACTGTAAGTTAGAAAGGAAACTTCCCCATTCTCAAAAGTTCTTACGCTCCAACCTGACAATCTGTACCGTAAATCCCACAATAAAAAATATACGTAAGTACATTGCGTAGACAACTTATTACTTTGTACCATCAATAAAAAACAATGACACCAAAAATACTTGAAAAAATAAAAGAAGTTGAAGCTACACGTGATGTAGAAGTTCTTCTTGTCGTAGAATCGGGAAGCAGAGCCTGGGGTTTTGCCTCTCCTGACAGTGATTATGATATACGTTTCATATACCGTCATGAAAAAGACTGGTATCTTTCTCCATGGGATAAGGATGAAACGATAGAGTTTATGACAGAAGACGATCTGGACGGTTCCGGTTGGGATCTGAGAAAGACTTTTCATCTTTTACTAAAATCGAACGCAGCTTTGCTGAGCTGGTTCTATTCGCCAATCGTTTATAAAGCCAATGAAAGATTTGTAGAGATTTTCAAACCTCTGGCTGATGCCTGCTTTTCACCAATAGCCGTTTCTTACCATTATTTGAGCATGAGCAAAAAATATCTGGAAGCCTGCAGAAATGATGAAGTAAAATTAAAAAGTTACTTTTATTGCTTGCGAACCACATTAACAGGAAAGTGGATCATAGAGAAAGGAACGGTTCCACCTGTACTGTTCAGCGATCTGCTAGTGTTAACAGATGATGATACAAGGCGGAAAATAGAAGATCTTATTGCCTTAAAAGCCACCAAAGGAGAATCTTATTACCACCCGAACGATTGGGACCTGTTTGATTTTCTGGAGAAAACGATCGCTGAGAATGAAGAAAAATCAAAAGGTTTATCAGGAGGAAAGGCGGATAAAGGTGAGATGGAAAGAGTTTTTAGAGAGATATTAAAACTTTAAAGAAAGATAGAATGAAAATATTTAACTTCTTCAAAAAGAAGTATACTCAACCCCTTCAAGAGAAGACTGATAAATTGATTCCAAAAGGGAAAGAGAAAATGCATGAATTTATTGAAAGATGTCAATTTTTAAAGAAAGAAATGGGAATTGAAGTTCCTCTGTCAGTGATGGAAACTTTCAAAAGGTATGATCTCCCCAAACACAATTATTTCTATAGTATTTTTTGGAATGTTGATGATGATAGTTTTACCGTTTTCTATACGGAAGATTTTATTGAATTAGTTGCTACCCGATACAAAGAAACTCATGGAAAAGATGCAGATTTAGCTCCATTGATAGATCAGCTTGATGAGGCGGTTTATGAATTCCGTATGAAAGAAGATTGTTTCGACAGAACCAACCCTTCTTTTGATTTTATCAACAACTGTTATGAAGAATTCAGAAAGTCTGGAGAAGAACTTATTATCACCATGGATCTGGGAAATTATGACAATCTCGTTCTCAATAAAGAAGAAAAAGGCAATGTCGGGTATAATTTATCATCTTATAAAACAACTGCAGGAATGCAATATAAATTTCTTACACAATTCAGAGCTTTATCGGAACTCATCCAAGAAACCCTAGACAGTCAGCAAAATCATTATGAATCTTATAATACAATCAAATGAAAAATATAATCGCTCTATCTCCTATATATACGGACGACAGCAACAATCTTAAGAAAGCATCACTCAACTCTCCTTATGAGCTGAACCGATTCAATGCAAAATGGAATGTTCCGGAGGAATTTCGTGCGGATGTAGTAGCGGTGTATGGTGAAGATATTTATGCTGAAATTGTTGCTGAACAATGCAATTTAACATTAACAAAGCCCGATGATAACTGGCTTTCTAAAATTTCAGAAGAGTTTACAAAGCGGAAAATTGCTTACGGAAAACTGAAAGATTTTGTACATGAAGAAAATATTTTCATCAAATGTTCAGATTTTAAAAGCTTTAAAGCAGGTGTTTTCGATAAAGTAACCAATATTAAAGGTTTTGAAACACTGGATCCGGAAAGCATGGTTTTCACTTCTGAAGTTGTAGAATGGGAACTTGAAGTAAGGTGCTTTGTACTCAATAATGAAATTAAAACCTATTCTTCTTATTGGCGAAATGATGTATTTGATACCCATGAACTTTCAGAAAAAGAAAAAAACGATATGTTTGGCTTTTTTCGCTCCTTTATTCAAAAATATTCCTCCACGCTGCCCGTTGCCATCGTTCTGGATTTCGGAATTATAAAAGGAAAAGGCTGGGCATTGATTGAAGCCAACCCTGCATGGTGTTCCGGACTGTATGCGTGTGACGCCGAAAAAGCCCTGCAAGTGATTGCGAAGAGCTGTATCAAAAAATAAACGATTACGGGAATCCACAATCGTTTAATATAAACTAAGAATATTTTTGTTAAAAATATTCTTAGTATGAAAAAAGTAAATGTTCTAAGATTTTTTTTAGCATCCCCAAGTGATGTTAAAGCAGAAAGACAAATGTTTTTTGCGTTAAAAGAAGAGTTAGATTTTTTAATCGGGAAAGATAAAAATATAAAATTTGAAATCGTCAATTGGGAAAAAAACACTTACCCAGGAAAAGGTGATGATGCTCAAGATGTAATCAATAATCAAATTAATAATCAGTATGATGTCTTTGTTGGAATTTTTTGGCAAAGATTTGGAACACCTACAAACAGACACGAGTCTGGCACCTTAGAAGAATACGAAAATGCAAAAACCAAATATGAAAAAGATAAGGAAAACACTCATATTATGATGTATTTTAAGACTGAAGGGAATCAAAATGTTTATGATATTGATCTAAAACAATTTCAAAAAGTTAAAGACTTTAGACAGAAAATTTCAATGGAGGATGGTGTTTTATTTTCTGAATTTGAAAAAACAGAAGACTTAAAAAATTTAGCTTTATTACATATCTCAAATTTAGTAAGTCAAAAATTTTCTCGAAAAAAAACAGTTGCCAAAAAAAATACTCTTAAAAAAAATGATACTTCTATTGAAGAGACAACCGACAAATATGAATTATTAGCTATGAAAATTGACAAAGGAGACTATAACTTAGAGTTTGAGAATTTTATAGAAGATGTAGAAAAAACTCTTGGCTTCTTTTCTGATTTAACCACAACAACGAATAAACTTACAGTTGCTATGAATTTCTTCACCACAAAAACTGGTGAAAGAACAAAGCAACTAGACAGAGTGAAAACAATCAAAGATGAAAGGCTAAAATTGAGTAAAGCAAAACAGATATCAAATGAATATGCTTTAGATTTAGATAAATATTCAGAAGATTTTGAAACCCTTTTGCCGGAATTTAAAGACGCAATCAGTAATAGTATTCAATCTTACTCAGAAATTATTCTTAAAGCGGTCAATTCTAATACATTTGATAAAGACAGAAAGGATGAATTGTTAGCAAACATCCCAATATTTTTAGAATCTGTTGAAGGTGCAATTGATGGTACCGCAAGCTTCTTAGAAACATTTACACAAATGAATACACATTTTACTTCAAAATTTAGTACCGCTAAAAGAAGAGCAGAACTAGCAACTAATAATATGTTTAAAGAATTATTAAGAACAAAAAAGTTATTGAAACAATTATTGGATGATAATAAATAAGATTAAGAGAATATTTAAATCATGAAATAAAAAATATTCTAAAAATGAGTTATTTGAGATTTTTCTATTCCTCATTTGTTACGCTTAAAATAGCAAGTTAGAATACGTAAAAACATATTATTTATATATAACCCAACTCCTCCATCAAATCATTGGTGGAGTGTTTTTCTGTAAAAATCTCGAGAATTAACAAAACAAACCGGGCTATTAAAAATGTCCATTTTTTTATAGCCGATTATCTTTTTAATCGATAAAATTCACTTGTGCAAAAACACTACGTAGTTTTATAGCTAATTTGCACTCAAAAAAATTAATCATGATCATCCAGGATTTAAAAAACAAAAAACTTCTTCTCTTCGAAGCTATTTCGGGAAGTCGCGCTTTTGGGCTGGCAACAGAAAATTCGGACACAGACATTAGAGGAGTGTATTACCTGCCTAAGGAAGATTTCTTTGGACTGAACTATATTCCGCAGATTTCCAATGAGACGAATGATATTACGTATTATGAAATCGGGAGGTTTGTAGAATTGCTTCAGAAAAACAATCCTAATATTCTGGAAATTCTGGCAAGTCCGGAAGACTGTATTCAATACAAACATCCGTTGATGGATTTGCTGAAAACTGAGGATTTCCTTTCAAAATTATGCAAAGATACGTTTGCCGGGTATGCTGTTTCCCAGATCAAAAAGGCAAAAGGTCTCAATAAAAAAATTTTAAATCCTATTGATAAAGAAAGAAAATCGATCCTGGATTTTTGTTTTATCCTGGAAGGACAAAATTCAATACCATTGAAAAAATGGCTATATAAATTCCTCTCTGGAAAACGGGGTGGTCTATCACAAAAAAATTGTGGATTAATAAACATTGACCATACCAAGGGAATGTTTGCTTTATTTTATGATGAATCGGGAACATTGGGCTATAAAGGAATTATTCAGAATGAAGAGGCGAATCAGGTTTGTGTATCATCCATTCCCAAAGATGAAAAACCCATTGCCTATCTGTTCTGCAATCTCGATGCCTACTCTGTGTATTGCAAAGACTACAGGGAATATTGGAAATGGGTCGCTGAGCGCAATGAAGACCGTTACAATGTCAATCAGACTCACGGACAGAATTATGACAGCAAAAATATGATGCACACCATACGATTGCTACAGTCCTGCGAACAGATTTTTAAAAATAATACCCTTCAGATTCGGGTTGATAATCGTGAAGAACTTCTTGATATCAAAGCAGGCCATCAATCTTACGAGACAGTAATGAAAAAAGCTGAGGGACTCATTCAATCTATTGAGGACCTTTACTCTACCTCCCACTTACCTGAGTATCCTGATGTAGAAAAAACAACAAAAACACTGATTAAAATAAGGGAAACCCTTTATCAATAACGAGTTATGAATAGTGGGACTGTTAAATCCAAGCACTCCCACTCTCTTACCCTCAAATTCTCAAACCCCAAATCACTTCTTCGAAGCCTTCGCCATCGGATTATAATCAAGACATATTTTGATCCAATATTCAAAATCATCAGGTTTTCGGTAGCCAATAGGTTCTACATAACAATAACCTTTCAACTGCTTTCCTTTCATCATCATCGGTAAAAAACCTTTCTTCTCCGAAACTTCATCTTCCAATTTAGGATCAAAACGGCACATCAGATTATCATGACTTATGTTGATGCACATCTTTCCATTCACAAGAAAAGACAATCCGCTGAACATTTTTTTTTCCTCGATCTCTATGTTGTTTTCCATGGAAAGCCGTTCACGTACCCGATCGGCAAGTTCTGTACTATAGGCCATGATTTTATTTTTTTTTGTTATTTAAAATTAATTAAAAACTGTGATTATCACACTATTTCTTCCAGATTATTGATGAATCTAAAATTAAATAAATAAAATTTTATTTAAATAAATTATTGTTTTACGATAATTTATTATACATTTGCAATATTAATTAATGTTCATACCATGAACCAGACTAAAATTATTTCAAGGATTTTATTTTATATCTGCTCCTTACTTTCAGCTGGATATTTAATCACTTTTGTGTATTCCTTATTTTGCCTTATCACAGGATTTTCGGTTACGCCCTATAAAGAAGGGAAATTCCTTCATATCAATTATCCATTTACGGAAGAGCCGTTTCTGAATATAGAAAGCAATTACCCTTATATGATATTCTCTTTTATGTTGGTTCTTATCACCTATGGAATCTTTTTCTGTTTATCTGCCCGCGTTTTCAAAGTATTTTTCCAACAAAAGCTGTTTACTCAGGAGAATATCATTCAGCTTAAGAAATTTTACCTGTACAATATTTTCATTCCGCTTCCACTGGTTATAATCGCGAGTTTCTTTGTGAAAGTAGAAAGTATGATATGGGGACTGGTGTTTATTCACTTTATGCTCGGAATTTTCTGTCTCTTTCTTGCTAATATCTTCAAGCAAGGACTACATTTGCAAAACGAACAAGATCTATTTATATAAAATGCCAATAATAGTCAACTTAGATGTGATGCTTGCCAAACGAAAAATGCAGAGTAAAGAATTGGCAGAAAAACTGGGAATCACTCCTGTGAACCTATCAATCCTCAAAACCGGAAAAGCAAAAGGAGTACGTTTTGATACTCTGGAAGCCATCTGCAAAATCCTGGAATGCCAGCCAGGAGATATCCTCGAATTTAAAGAGTAAGTGAGATGTAGGGTTTGGAGTTTGAGGGGGAAAGTGTTTTAGAGTGAGAGTATAATAGTTTCCTTTTATCTTCTTGCATCCAACAACTAACCTTTAATTTCTAACTTTCAGCATCTAAACTAGCATCCAGCAACTAAATTCTAACTTCTAAACGAGCTGCCAAAAGGCTGCCTGTCCTTCTATTCCCCAAACACAACGCTATGAATGCATTATCAATCAACAATCTCAACCTTACCTACCCCAATGGTTTTCAGGCCGTAAAAGATATTTCTTTGGAAATCACCAATGGAATGTTTGGTTTATTAGGTCCGAACGGAGCGGGTAAATCGTCTCTGATGAAAACCATTGTAGGTTTACAGAAACCCACTTCAGGAACTCTATTTTTCAATGAAGTAGATCTTATCAAAAATCCGGATTATATCAAGAAAAACTTAGGATTTCTCCCTCAGGATTTTGGTGTTTATCCTAAAATTTCGGCGTATGATCTTCTGGAACATATCGCTATATTAAAGGGTATTACAAACGCTTCGCAGAGAAAAGATCAGATTCGCAGCCTTCTTGATAAAGTTAACCTTTCCGGATTTGCAAAAAAAGAAGTTCATACCTTTTCAGGAGGAATGAAACAACGGTTTGGAGTCGCTCAGGCTTTGCTTGGGAATCCTAAAATCATTATTGCCGACGAACCTACTGCAGGACTTGATCCTGAAGAACGAAACAGGTTCAATACATTGCTGAGCGAAATCAGTCGTGATGTTATTGTGATTCTTTCTACCCATCTGGTGGAGGATGTAAGAAATCTCTGTTCTGAAATGGCCGTTATAAACAATGGACAGATCCTTAGAAAAGGAAATCCTGGAAAATTAATAACTGAACTGGAACAGAAAATCTGGTCAAAATCCATTGACAAACAGGAACTGGAAAACTACAGTTCACGCTATGAAATCATCAGCAGACAGCTGGTAGAAAGAGCGCTTCACATTACTGTTTTTTCTGAAGAAACTCTCCAAGATTTCACTCCTGTAAATCCTTTACTGGAGCACGTTTACTTTCATTCATTAACGCAAACTCCTTAGTTATGAACGCCATATTTTTATTCGAAGCCAAGCGCAACATCAAGCATTGGCCAGCTTATCTTATTGCCTTTATTTTGTTAACCATGGGTATTTTTTGTGGCAGTCAGTTCAATCTTTCCGTAGGTCAGGGAATCTATCTTAATTCGCCTTACACCATCGGATTTATGACGGGAATGCTGAGTCTTTCTATTATTTTCTTTGCGATTCTGTATGCTTTACAACTTCTCTTTAAAGATCATGATTCAAAGTTTGCACCTATTTTATTTTCATTTCCTTTATCGAAAAAATTTTATGTGAATGGTCTTTTTCTGACTTACTTTTTACAGACATTTTTAAGTTTTTCCTTTTTAATACTCGGTTTCCTCATCGGTCAGAGCCTGCGCAACGGAAGTGAAATACAAAATACATTCAACATCATTTACTATTTTTATCCTTTATTGATTTTTGGAATTATCAATAGTTTTTTTATCTGCAGCTTTCTGTTTTTCATTTCCCTTACCGTTAAAAAAAAGCTGCTGGTTGTAGTAGGTGGATTATTCCTTTACGTTTTTTATATGATTGTCTTATTATTTTCCAACTCACCATTTATGGCTGGAAGCACCCCTCAGTCACTGGAAGTACAACATTTTTCGGCCATATTCGACCCGTTTGGTATTTCATCTTATTTCACAGAATCTATGCACCTTACTGCAGATCAGAAAAACAGACAGATTGTTCCTTTTACCGGTTATTTTCTTCTTAACAGAGCCCTATTTTTCCTCATTTCTATCACACTTATATGGCTAACCTCCCGCTTATTTTCGTTTTCAGATCATTCGGGACAGAAAATAAAAAAATCTACATGGGTAAATCCTATATCATCCCAGACATTACCCTCCGGATATTCTACCGTACTTCCTGATTTCAGGAGAAAGGCTTCACTACGCTCAATGTTTTCTTTTGTAAAAATCGATTTAACTTACCTTTTCAAAAGTGTTACTATTCCTGCTGTTTCTATTCTTCTTTTATTTTGTGTCGGAATGGAAATGTATGCCGAAATTGAAAAAGGAATTCGGCTTCCACAGAAATTTGCCAGTTCCGGATTGATGGCAACAACAATTTCTGAAAATTTTTCTTTGCTGGGATTGCTGATTTCCACCTATTTTCTGAATGATCTGTATTGGAGGAGCCATTCTTCAGGATTCTTTATGATCGAAAACAGTACATTTTTTGCTAAAAATCGTTTAACAGGACATTTTATTTCCATTACTATTCTTCTGTTCTTTTTCACCATTATTTTAATTGTTCAGGGAATAGTCTTTCAGGCAATGTATCAATACTTTTATATTGACTGGAATGCTTATCTCGGTGTTTTTGTTTTCAATACCTTTCCCATAATCCTGTTCTCAGGATTGATTTTATTAATCAATAATTGGATTTCTCACAAATTTATCGCGTTAGGAGTTTCAATTATTGCCGTATTTATATTATCAGGACCCGTTTCCATGAAAATTCTTTTTTATCCTGTTCTGAGAATATTTTCAGATTTCAAAGGCAGCTACAGTGATTTTAATGGATATGGAATATATCTGACAGCTTTTTTACAACGGCTTTTATTCGGTTTTGGATTGATCCTCGCACTTTGGACAATAACCCAATGGATAAAGACTAAAAAAACATCTTGGATTCCAGTATTTTTCAGCCTTGTTCTTCTCTTTATCGGGGTTTTATGTGGAAGATCTTTTATGGAAGGTTACATTCCGGAGAATAAAGAGGAGACCATTTTACAATCGGTTCAGTATGAAAAGTTCTACAAAAAGTATGAGAAACTACCACAACCTGACATTATTGATGTGACTACTGAGATTCAACTGTATTCTTCTGAAAATGCTTATCAGATTACAGGAAGATATATTCTTAAAAATCAATCGGGGGAGCCCATTGATAAAATACTCATCAATTTTAATAAGGACTTAAAACTCCAGTCAGCGGTTTTCAAACATGGTTCAGAAATCATAACATTAAATAATTCTACTGCTGAAATTTCTTTAAAAAAGCCAATCCTTCCTGATGACATCTCTTCATTAGATTTTATACTCTCCTATCAATGGTATGCAGTAAATGGTCATCGTTCTTTCAATGCAATCATCGGAAATGGTTCTTTTATGAGGATCAGCAGATATTATCCAACTATTGGGTATCAAAAAGAATATGAAATTCAGGATCCGCAGGAAAGAAATAAGTTTCAACTCGGAACCCTTACAGAAATGAAGAAACCGGAAGCTCCGGAAGTATTCAAAAGAGATTTTATCAATCTGAATATGACTGTTTCCACGGAAAAAGATCAAACCGCTGTGGGTACAGGTGATCTGATCAGAAAATGGACTGCTGCCGACAGAAATTATTTTCAATATAGATCTCATCAGATTCCTTTCCGTTTTGCTGTTTCTTCTGCAGAATATAAAGAGAAAAGCATGGTTTATAAAGGGATTACCATCAACATTCTATATCATAAAAAGCATGCTGAAAACGTAAATCATCTTCTCAAAAATGTAAAACTTACCTTGGATTACTGTCAGCAAAATTTTGGTCCGTATCCTTTTAAATCGATCACTTTTGCAGAAATTTCATCGTATACAAAAGGATTTGCTGCAACCGCTTATCCATCTTCGATCTTTATGCCTGAAAATATGGTTTTTCATGCCAATATTGAGGCAGATAAGAAGCAGGATGTCATCAATGAACTTGCTGGGCATGAGCTTTCACATCTTTGGTGGGGAAACAGTCAGATCAATCCTGATGAAAGAGAAGGTTCTGTGATGCTTACAGAAACTCTTGCCATGTACACAGAAATGATGCTTTACAAAAAAATGCATGGAAAAGTGAACATGATGGAAAGAGTAAAAGTACATCAACAGATCTACGATAGTGAGAAAGGGCTATCCGAGGACGTTCCTATTTATAAAGCTACGGGTGATGCTCCTCATATTTCCTACTCCAAAGGAGCTGTAGCAATGGTGGCCTTAAGCGATCTTATTGGTGAAGAGAACGTGAATTTGGCGTTGAGACGTTTTTTAAACAACAATCAATATCCAAAAAAACCAAGCTCTTTGGATTTGATTCATGAGCTTTATAAGGTTTCTCCTGATAAAATGACACGGAAAAAAATTGACGCATTATTTAAATAAAGAAATACAACTGGTTTGTTAATATTATAAAAGCAAAAAAATCCCTCAAAACTGAGGGATTTCTATATTTAGGAAAATATCTTATTAAGCTTCGTTAGAAGGTTCCTGCTTTTCAGCTGGTCTTTCACCTTGTGGCTTCTGTCCTTCCGGTCTTCTTTGTCCGTCTGGTTTACCTTGTCCTTCTGGTCTTGGTTTTCCTTCTGGTCTTGGAGGTCTTGGTAAAAGAACTTTACGGGAAAGTTTCATTTTTTTACGATCATCGTAACCCATAAACTTCACTTCTACTTCGTCACCTTCTGCGTAAGGAACTTTGTCCAGACGAGCCCATTCAATTTCTGAAATGTGAAGAAGTCCTTCTGTACCTTTAGCAATTGCTACGAAAGCACCGAAATCCATTACTTTTACTACTTTACCTTTGTAAACTTCTCCTACAACCGGTACGAAAGTAATTTCATTAATTTTTGCGATAGCAGCATTAATCTTCTCTCTGTCTGTTCCTGAAATTTCGATACGTCCGATTTCTCCAATTTCTTCAATAGCGATAACGGTTTCTGTATCTTTCTGCATCTGCTGGATAATTTTTCCACCAGGCCCAATTACAGCACCAATGAAATCTTTAGCGATTTCCATTACGACCATCTTCGGAGCGTGAGGTTTAACGTCTGCTCTAGGAGTGGCAATTGTTTCAGTGATTTTATTCAGGATGTGTAATCTTCCGTCTTTAGCCTGCATCAAAGCTTTTTCCATGATGTCCATAGAAAGTCCCTGGATTTTGATATCCATCTGACAAGCTGTAATACCGTCTGCAGTACCCGTTACTTTGAAGTCCATATCTCCAAGGTGATCTTCGTCTCCTAAGATATCGGAAAGTACAGTGAATTTACCAGATTTTGTATCAGTAATCAATCCCATTGCAATACCTGAAACAGGTTTTGTAATCTGTACCCCTGCATCCATCAATGCTAATGTTCCTGCACAAACGGTTGCCATTGAAGAAGAACCGTTAGATTCAAGGATATCAGAAACGATTCTGATAGTGTATGGATTTTCTGCAGGAATTACTGCTGTTAGAGCTCTTTGAGCCAAGTTCCCGTGTCCTACTTCTCTTCTTGAAGTTCCTCTTAAAGGTCTTGCTTCACCTGTTGAGAATGGAGGGAAGTTGTAGTGTAGGAAGAATCTTTCGTCATGCTGCGTAATTACGCTGTCGATCATGTTTGCATCTTTCACAGAACCTAACGTTACTGCTGTTAAAGACTGAGTTTCACCTCTTGTAAACACTGCAGAACCGTGAGCCCCCGGAAGGTAATCAATCTCTGACCAGATAGGACGGATCGTTTGAGGATCACGACCATCAAGACGGATATTGTCTTCAAGGATCATTTGACGCATTGCTTCTTTTTCTACATCGTGGTAGTATACTTTAACGAAAGGAGTTACTCTTGCCAGCTCTTCTTCATTTTCAGCATATTGTGCTAAGAAATCTGCAAGAACTGCTTTGAATTTTTCTCCTCTTTCTTCTTTATTAGATGGAGTTTTTGCTACTTCATATACTTTGTCATAGCACTCTTTCCATACTTTTTCACGAATTTCTTCGTCGTGATCTTCGTGGCTGTATTCTCTTTTAGGGAAAGATTTTCCTACTTTCTCAGCAAGTCTTTCCTGAGCTTCGATCTGTTTTTTGATCTCTGCATGAGCGAAGTTGATCGCTTCAAGCATTTCCTGCTCAGAGATCTCCTTCATTTCTCCTTCTACCATTACAATGGAGTCTTTAGTAGCTCCCACCATAATGTCGATATCTGATTTTAATAAGTTTTCGTAACTTGGATTAACGGCTAATTGTCCGTCGATTCTTACGACTCTTGCTTCAGACATTGGCCCGTTGAAAGGAATATCTGTAATAGCAATAGCTGCAGAAGCTGCCAAACCTGCTAGTGCTTCAGGCATTACTTCTTTATCGTAAGAGATTAATGAGATCATCACCTGTACTTCCGCATGGAAATCTTCAGGGAAAAGTGGACGTAGAACTCTGTCTACCAATCTCATCGTAAGCACTTCATCATCAGATGGTTTTGCTTCTCTACGGAAGAAATTCCCAGGAATTCTTCCCCCTGCATAAAACTTTTCTCTGTAATCTACTGTTAATGGTAAAAAGTCTACACCAGGATTTGCTTCTTTATTGGCTACAACAGTTGCTAAAAGCATTGTTCCGCCACATTTAACCACTACAGATCCGTCAGCCTGCTTCGCCAGCTTTCCCGTTTCAATAGTGATTTCCCTGCCGTCTGCAAGGATAATCGTTTCTGTAAACGCTTGAGGTATACTCATAAAATTGCTTCTTTATACTCCGTATTGAGTATGATTAATATTTAAACTCTTTAAATTTCGTTTGCAAAGGTACTATATAATAATGATATATTAAATTTTTCAATTGCTTAAATAGGGCTTTAAAATACAAAAATTTGGCTATCAGTTTCATGAAATATTAAATAATTATCATTATTCATTCAAACCTGTTCATTATTTATTAAAATAAAAACCTGTTTTTTTAAATATTTTGCATTGAAAAATCCTCTTCTTTTTGTATTATTGTCTCAAAAAATGAAAATAATATTTTAACCTGGTAAAAAGTAGACTTTTTCATTATAAAAAATCTCAAAATAATTGCAAAAATATAGGCTGATCCCTATATTTGCCCTACTTCACAAAATACCATGCTGTAGGCAAAAAAGTTAAGGACCTTTCCTTACCACAGATAAATAAATGTTTATGATTAATAAAGAAGTACAACCGCAAAGCAGGAATTACACGGTTCCGTTGATTACCATCACCCTGCTGTTTTTTATGTGGGGTTTCATTACCTGTATGAATGACATCCTGATTCCCTATCTGAAACAACTTTTCAATCTTACCTTTTTCGAATCCATGCTGGTACAGTTCTGTTTCTTCGGAGCGTACTTTATCGGATCGCTGATTTATTTCATGATCTCCATCACCAAAGGAGATCCTATCAATAAATTAGGATATAAAAAAGGAATCCTGTTTGGAATATTTCTGGCTGCTTTTGGCTGTGTTTTATTTTATCCGGCAGCTACTTTTTCATACTATCCTTTGTTTTTGGGTGCTTTATTCATTTTAGGATTAGGTTTCACCGTATTACAGATTACAGCCAATGCCTATGTTTCTTTATTGGGTAGTGAGGATTCTGCTTCAAGCCGTCTGAATATGACCCAGGCATTCAATGCATTCGGAACTACAATTGCTCCAGTACTGGGTGGGCATCTTATTTTTGAGTTTTTCTCATCTCCGGACGGTTCATTCAGTGCAGTAGCAACCCGTATACCTTACCTGATCTTCGCAGGAATTCTTTTATTGGTAGCATTACTGATTTCCCGAGTAAAACTTCCGTCTTTCCAAACGGGAGGAGAAGAAGAAATTGTAAAAGGCTGGGGAGCTCTTGAATTTAGCCATCTGAAATTTGGAGTTTTTGCCATGTTCTGTTATGTAGGAGGTGAAGTTGCCGTAGGAAGTTTCATCATCAGCTTTTTGGAGCAACCGCAGATTATGGGCTTTAATGAAATTATCAGTAAAAACTATCTTTCACTCTATTGGGGAGGTGCTATGATTGGACGTTTTCTTGGGGCTATTTCTCTAAACCAGTCATTAAGTCAGGAAAAGAAAGCGCTTTACATGCTCGGTGCAGCAGGGGCTGTTTTCCTTGTTATTTTCAGCATTGTAAACCTTAGTTTTTCACAGGTCAGCTTTTTCCTTGCATTTATTGTGCTTAATTTTATTGCCTTTTTTGTGGGTAAATCGGCTCCTGCAAGAACATTATCCATCTTTGCGGCCATCAATGTTATATTACTTATTTCAGCGATGGTAAATCATGGTGAATTAGCGATGTACAGTATTTTGGGAATCGGAATTTTCAATTCTATCATGTTCTCCAATATTTATACGCTGGCCATCTCAGGGCTTGGAAAATATACCAGCCAGGGATCGTCTTTGGTGGTAATGGCAATTTTAGGAGGCGCAATTGTTCCTATATTCCAGGGATATCTGGCGGATCAGTTTGGAGTGCAGCATTCCTTTATCATCCCTGTATTCTGCTATCTTATTATTCTGATTTTCGGAGCGTATTGTACCAAATATCTTGGACATGTAGAAAATACAGAAAACAAATCAGGACACTAAAATCAATTCTATAAAAATATAAAAAGCGGAGTATCTCAAAGTATTCCGCTTTATTTTTTATATTTTCATGATGTAACTTTTTGTCATAAAAAGGAACTTATCGTAGATATTAACACAATGATTATGAAATTACAATTAAAACTCGAATACGCCGCATTCCTCTTATTAGGAATATATGCTTTTGCTCAAACAGAATACTCCTGGTGGTGGTTTGCCTTATTATTCTTTGCTCCGGATGTTTCCATGTTGGGCTATACAGTGAATACAAAAACAGGTGCATTTCTTTATAATCTTTTTCACCATTTGGGAGTAGCAATCATTGTTTATCTTGCGGGAGTATATCTATCCCTTCCCTATTTACAGCTGACTGGTACCATCCTATTTTCTCATTCTGCCTTTGACAGGATTTTGGGTTACGGATTGAAATACCCCGATAGTTTTCAGAACACCCATTTAGGGAAGATTGGAAAAAACAAGGAATAATTCGATTATCCCCACCAGAATTGGTTCAAATAATAATATTCATTTTGATATTCTATAACAAAACAATCATCATAGAAGGTTTTATAAGAAAAAATACGGGTAATATCATAAACAAATAAAGAGTCTATTAAAAAAAACAAGGTACTTGAAAAGTTTTTAGAGTGCACTTCATTATCATGAGTGTCATGTAAAGCCTTTTCAATAAAGTTTGTTAGTAGATTCTTATAATCCTTCCTATCAAGTTCATTAAGACTATCGTTAATTTTAAGTTCAATTTCCGACATAGCTTTCCCTTTATACAACTCAAAACTTTCAAAATAGTTTCCGCCTTTAAATTTTCTTTCCATATAAGGATTTACCGCCATCAGGAAACCTTCGATAAGATTCATTTTATAGTTTTCATTCAACACTCTTTCTTTATAAGGATCCGGAATTTCATAATCATATTTTTCAAAATACCTAACAAGCTTACCTGCTACCCAAAGAGATCTTGTACTTATAAATTGTCCTGGTTGTAAGGGTAATAACTTTATTATAAATTCATTGATATAAAATTCTCTTCCATAGCCAAGATCATTCCTCTGTATCATATCAGACATATCAGAATCTGTTTCCTCTACCTGGTTTTCATTGACTGTTATCTCATGCAGATTTTCATTAAAAAGGGTATAACTGTAATATCCCTGAAGAGTTTTTTCTTTAATAATAACTCTATGTTCATCTTTAAAAAAATGAGAAAGAGCGGCTTGCTTCTTGTTCTTAAAACGTATTTTCATTGTATTACTTTTTACTGGAATTATAATTCCTATTTTGATACTGCAAAGTAAAAAACAAAATACGCAATCATGATGCGCACAAATAAAATATTGAAAATTTTCTCGTTAAGGACAAAATAGTAAGTTCGTTAATTCTTAAAAACAAAAAAGCAACCTCTTTCGAAGTTGCTTTTATTTTGAAAATCTTTATAGATTATTTTCTTAAACCTAATTCAGCAATAATTGCTCTATATCTTGCGATATCTTTGTTTTTAAGGTAATCTAGTAAACTTTTTCTCTTACCTACCAATTTCACTAGAGATCTCTCTGTGTTGAAATCATGACGGTTAGCCTTTAAGTGCTGAGATAAGTGATTGATTCTGAAAGTGAAAAGAGCGATTTGTCCTTCAGCACTTCCTGTGTCTTGTGCAGATTTCCCGTGTTTTGAGAAAATTTCCTGCTTTTTTTCTGTTGTTAAGTACATTCCAATATTGTTTAATGATTATTATGTAACGGGTGCAAAGTTACGACTATTTTTTGATTCTGCAAACATTATTGATTTCATAAATCAAATTTGATAGAAAAAAATGTTAAAAAATTCTTAATAAATTTTACGAAATACAACGAAAAGGCAGTAATTTTGCATTCGAATTACAAATGAAAAAAATTATATTCTTTACAGCAGTTATTAGTTTTTTCTTTATCGGTTTTACTTCAGTTAAAGCCCAGAGAAATGCTGATGATAAAATAAAAAAAGTACTGTACTTCAATCCTGAGGTAGAGCCAGATATTGAGGAGATAAAAGACCCTACTAATAATGCTTTTTTTGACGCAGTTTCCGACAATTTTAGTGGAAAAAGAAACAAAATGCTCAGAGCAGAAGTTCAGATTCCGTACGATAGTATCGATAAGCAGACCATCATGGATTACTGTGTAAATAATGATGCTGACTTCGCCATAGTTTCCAAAGTGAGATATTTTAAAGTAGGTTTCGGGAAATACGTTTTCTCTAATCAGGTTGTTGTAAGCATGAAACTTTTTGGTGCTGACGGAACCTTGGTAACGGAATCGGATCATGATACCTATCGTAAAAATATGCGTCTGTTAGGTTCTACCGTAAATTCCGTTAAAATTGGTACTGAAGGAGCTATTAAAGGAATTATCAAGAAACTGAGAAAGCTAAAACCAACGGAAGCCGAACTTTAGTTTCCAATATAAAGTTCTATTTTATCTATTTCTATTGACTGCCTAATGACGCTTCATTAGACTATTTTCCTATCTTTCAATTTTCACAAAACACAAAAATCCAACACAAACACCACAATAACAACTAATTAATGGTTAATTATTCTCACCAACCAATGAATAATTATAAAATTTTCATTACTTTAGTGTTACATTAAAACCTAAATCATATGAAAAATCTTAAGAAACTCAACAGACAAGAGCAGAAAGAAATTAAAGGAAACGGTATTATCAAAGGATGTACAGAGCATTTTGAATGTCCGGGTGGATCATGCTGCCGCAACAGATGTGTTTTATATCCATGCCCTTTAGAATAACATCTGAGAAAAAATGATATACAGACACCTGCTTCCAACAGGTGTTTTTTTATTTAAACCTCACACAATAAACTGATTAACAATTAAATATTTTCACCAAGTAATGAATAATTTAAAAAAAATGACTATTTTAGTTTTGCATTAAAATCTAAAACATATGAAAAATCTAAAAAAAATCAGTAGAAAAGCTGCCAAAGAGATCAATGGTGGAGCCGGACCTATCCGTTGCAGTGAAACGAAGCCCTGCTTTATCGGAATTTGCTGTAGAGGTACATGTATGGAAAATGCCTGTTTTGAAGAATAGTACTCTTCTATGTGTTAACTATCAAAATTAATTTCATGAAAAATTCTAATCTAAAAAGACTGAACAGACAGGAACAAAAGGCCATTAAAGGCAGCGGTCCTATCAAAAAATGCAGTTCAAGCGCACAATGCGATCCTGGTGAATGCTGCGAAGGAGGAATGTGTTTACTCTCTCCTATTTTACAATGTGAACCTATTTTTGAATAATATAGGCATTATAATTTTTTAAAATTTAATTTTTGAACATCCGCTTCGGTGGGTGTTTTTTTATGAGCTGAAAAAAGTATTACACTTTAATTAATCCTTAATTTTCCCAGTTTATTGGCCAGTCTTAAAAATTTGAATTATTTTTGCATATCCAAAAAATTTCACGTTTTGAATTCTAGAGACGAACTTATCTTCAACCCTGCCGATATTGCCGAAACTCTCAGCGAACTTCATGCTGACGAGAGGCTTCTCGCGTTCCTGAAGGTTCCGAAAGAATACAAAGCGGAAGTTTTCTCTCACCTTGACCCTGATTTCCAGGAAGATACCATCAGAAGTATCGGAAGCGATGAAGTTTCCGAAATTTTGAATGCCATGACTCCGGATGACAGAACAGCCCTTTTTGAGGACTTCCCGGATGAGCTGATCAAATATTCTATTAATCATCTTAACCCTCAGGAAAGAAGGATTGCCTTGAAACTTCTAGGTTATAATTCTGATTCTATTGCCCGTCTGATGACGCCCTATTACATCCAAATCCGTAAAGAATGGACCGTAAAAAGATGTCTTCAGCAGATCAAAAAGGTAGGAAAAAGGGTGGAAACAATGAACTACCTCTATGTAGTGGATGAAAGAAACCGCCTGATTGATGACCTTGCTATCGGAACTTTGCTTCTGGAAGAGGAAGACACTCTGGTTTCTGACATTACAGACAATCATTTTGTTGCCATTACTACAACTACTTCCAAGGAAGATGCTGTTACTTATTTTGAAAAGTATGACCGTGGAGCTCTTCCCATCATCACAGAAGCGGGTGTTTTGGTAGGTATTGTAACGATTGACGACATTCTGGATCAGATTGAACAACAGAATACGGAAGATATTCAGAAATTTGGGGGATTGGAAGCATTAGATCTTCCTTATACCCAGACTTCATGGACAGAAATGATCAAAAAAAGAGCGACATGGCTTATCATTCTTTTCGTATCTGAAATGCTGACCGCTTCAGCCATGGGATATTTCGACAAAGAAATTGAAAAAGCAGTTGTACTTGCCTTATTTGTTCCATTGATTATTTCCAGTGGTGGAAATTCAGGATCGCAGGCTGCTACTCTTATCATTCGTGCGATGGCCCTTCAGGAAATCAATCTGAAAGACTGGTGGTATGTCATGAAAAAAGAAATAATCTCCGGATTATGTCTGGGAGCTATTTTAGGAGCCATTGGTTTTATCAGGATCATGCTATGGCAAAAGATTGGCTTTTTCAATTATGGTGAGTATTGGGTATATGTAGGGCTGAGCGTATCTATTTCCTTGATTGCCATTGTACTGTGGGGAACTTTATCAGGATCTATGATTCCGTTTGTATTAAAGAAATTAAAACTCGACCCTGCAACTTCTTCCGCTCCTTTTGTAGCAACATTGGTGGATGTAACAGGTCTTATCATCTATTTTACCGTAGCCGGACTTTTCTTAACCGGAAAACTTTTGTAATTTTAGGCATCATCTAACATGCCAATATGAAAATTGTTTCACTTGTACCCTCCATTACAGAGGCTTTATTCGACTTGGGACTGACCGAAAATGAAGTGATCGGACGGACAAAATTTTGTATTCATCCTCAGGATAAAGTAAAAAATGTAACTGTAATAGGAGGTACAAAAAATATTAATATAGAAAAAATCAAAGCTTTACAACCGGGTCTTATTCTTGCCAATAAAGAAGAAAACATCAAAGAGCAGGTTGAAGCTTTAATGAAAGATTATAAAGTAATGGTTACCAACGTTGAAACCATTGAAGATAATTATTATCTTCTTAAAAACCTTGGAAATCTTCTCGGCAAGGAAGAAAGAGCACAACTTTTCAATCTTAAAATTTACGAAATCCTCAATCAGACTAAGATTGAAAACAATATAAAAGTTGCATATCTTATCTGGAATAATCCTTACATGACTATTGGCGCGGATACATTTATTCATAGGATTTTATCAGAAATAGGATTTGAAAATATCTTTAAAAACAAAACCCGCTACCCTACTATCACTACAGAAGATCTTTCGGAAGCAGATGTGATTATGCTTTCCTCAGAACCTTTTCCTTTTAAAGAAAAACATATTGCGGAACTGAAAACCGTTTATCCTGAAAAAAAGATCATGATTGTGGATGGTGAAGCTTTTTCCTGGTACGGAACCCATATTGCAAAATGTGGAAACTATTTTAAAGAAATGCTTGCTGAAGTTCTTATGGTACAACAAAGCTGATTTTTATATTGATAGATAATATTGAGTAAAAGAATTTATTTTATCGAACTTAATATCTCTCTTTTTGCATACTTTTTGGTGCATGTGCTGTAATTTAAATTACTATTTAGCCCATGTCTGGAACAGTTATATTATCTGAAGGAGCGGAATTCGATCATGTTGTACAGGAAGTTTCAAAATATATTCACCTTTATGTAATGCCTTTTGAAAAGGACGAGAGAAGTTTTACCCGCATCGAGAGACGGGAAAATATGTATGGCGGAAACGGTACTGTATATATGATACAGATGTTTGATCAATCGGAATTGGCCAATAATCGTCTTGCAGCCTATATGGTTTTACTCAATAAAGGTGATGAATCCGGATTTCATACTCACTTCCAAAGAAATGAACAGGAATTGTATGTCGTTGTTCACGGAACCGGAGAATATCGGGAAAGAACCGGCTTAGAAGGGACAATACGTACAAAAACTCTTCAAAAAGGAGATATTACCTCCATTCATTCTGTAGGATATCATTCTATAGAAAATACTGGAAATGAACCTTTAATCATGTTTGTGATCACGACTAACAATCCTCATTGATAAACAATAATTATAAACATAAAAAAACCTCCAACTTTCAAAGGCTGGAGGTTTTTTATATCTTTTAGACTGTGTTACAAAATTTTAGAAACTTCTTTACAAAGCCATTCCAATAACTCTCTGTCTTCATCCGTAAAAGGATCTATGGTGTGAGAATCAATATCAATCTGGCCAATGTTTTGTCCGTCTTTAAATATAGGTACTACAATTTCTGCTTTTGTATCGATAGAACAGCTTAAATAGTTGCTTTCTTCGTGTACATCCGGCACAACAAATGTCTCATTGGAAACGGCAACCTGTCCGCAAATTCCCTTTCCGTAAGGAATAATGGTATGATCTGTAGGGGCTCCTACGTAAGGGCCTAAGATCAGTTCTTCTTTGTCGCCATTCTTGAAATAAAAACCTGTCCAGTTGAAATAAGAAATTTCCTGATCCAGCAGGTGGCAAACTTTTTCAAGTTTTTCGTTGGTATTATGTTTAGGACTTTCAAGAATTGAGGAAAGTCTTTTCTTTAATTCTGACATTGTATTTATTATTTTAAGAGAATTGTTTTAGGGAAAGTTCTTCTTTATAGCCAAACATTCCGCGCTCTTTGATCATTTCTGCAACACCTTCCGGAACCTGAGTTTCCCAACCTTTGGTACAGCAGGCAATTTTTCTCAAAATCTCTCTTGAGTAAATTTCTAAAAACTCCGGATTATAATTGGTAATATCTACAATACGATTATTACGTTTGAAATATTTATAGAGTTCTTTCAGGTTTTCTTCCACCTTCAGATTTGAAGAATCCAATAACTGATGCGTTTCTGGATCTTTATATGGGTAAAGATACACTCTCATTCCGTTTCTGAAAAACTTACCGAATGCTTCCAGAATTCCTCCGGACATATCTTTATAATATTTTTCGTCAAATACCATCAATAGGTTATTCACTCCCATAGCTACACCGATATCTCCACTGGTGTAAGACGCAAAATAGTCAATCAGTCTATAATATTCTGAGAAGTTTGAAATGATAACCGTATATCCCAGTTTACCAAGAATATCTACTCTATCCAGAAAATCACGTTCATCAATATCACCGTCTGCTCTAAGATTGGAAATGGTAATTTCAATAAGAACTTCTGTTTCTTCATGGGTACAGATTGCGTCCTTGAAAAACATATCCATCCCGTTTTGAAGCATATCAATGTTGACTTTCGTTACTGGTCTGAAACTTCCTCTTATCGCGAAGATGTTTTTCTTATACAGAACATCAGCAGGAAGCATATTGCTCCCTTGAGAGTTGAAAATAACAGCGTCTGTCATTCCATTTTTCACGAGCTGCAAAGACATCAGTCTGTTGTCTACATAGGCAAAAGCAGGTCCGCTAAAATCAATCATATCAATTTCCAGGTTGTCTTTTGCGATGTCATCATACAAAGATTCAACAAGTGTTCGTGGATTATCAAAGTAATTAAAAGCCCCAAAAATAAGGTTGACACCGAGATTACCTAATGTTTCCTGCTGTAAAGTAGCATCATTTTCTTTGAACTTTACGTGGATAACGATCTCGTTGTAGTCTTCGTTTTCTTTGGTCTGAAAACGAATTCCTACCCAGCCATGGCCTTTAACTGTTTTGTCGAAATTAATTGTTGTTACGGTGTTCGCATAAGAGAAGAACTTTCTGTCAGGATTGTTGTCTCTGGAGATTCTTTCTTCAATCAATGCGACTTCATAACGGAGCATTTTGCGAAGTCTGTTTTGGGTTACATACCTGTTTTTGACTTCTTTTCCGTAGATGGCATCACTAAAATCTTTGTCGTAAGCCGACATTGCCTTAGCAATTGTACCGGAAGCTCCCCCTGCTCTAAAAAAGTGACGAACAGTCTCCTGCCCGGCTCCAATTTCTGCGAAAGTACCATAAATAGTAGGATCTAGATTAATTGTTAATGCTTTTTGCTTAGGAGTTAGTTTCTGATACATTAGGACGTGAAATTTTTTGTAAATTTACCAAAATTAAACCAACCTCAAAACAAAATGAAGTTGAAATTTTTAGGAACTGGTACTTCTCAAGGTGTACCCGTTATAGGCTGTACATGTGAAGTCTGTACTTCCCCAAATCCCAAAGACAAACGTTTACGTTCTTCCGTGATGGTAACTACGGAGGAAAATAAAAAAATATTGATCGACTGCGGCCCCGATTTCCGACAACAAATGCTCACCAACCATGAGCAAAACGTGGATATTGCCCTGATTACTCATGAGCATAACGATCATGTTATTGGATTGGATGATATGCGCCCACTGATTTTCAAAAGTGGAAAGGATGTTCCGTTGTACTGTTATTCAAGGGTAGCACATGAGATCAAAAACCGTTTTCCTTATGCTTTTGCCGATGTAAGATATCCTGGGGCTCCAGCTTTTGAGCTTCACGAAATTGAAAACAAACCGTTTCATGTTCTGAATACGGAAATTACTCCAATTGAAGTCATTCACTATAAAATCAGTGTTTTTGGGTACAAATTCAAAAAACTGGCTTACATTACGGATGCCGGCTTTATTTCAGAAACAGAAAAGGAAAAACTGAAAGATCTGGATGTTTTGATATTAAACTGTATCAGAAAATTTGATCCGCATCCTGCTCATTTTATCCTTCCCGATGTGATTAAACTGTTTGAAGAGCTAAAACCTAAAAAATTATTTTTAACTCACATCAGTCACCATTTAGGAGTGCATGACATTGAAGATAAACAACTTCCGGTCGGAATGCATCTTGCCTACGACGGACTGGAAATTATTTTTTAAAAAAAATCTTGAAAAAGCTTTTGAACATTGAAAAAAGTTCCTATATTTGCACACCAATTTGAAACAAACAACAAGTTTGAATCAACATCAAGCCCAGGTGGCGGAATTGGTAGACGCGCTGGTCTCAAACACCAGTTCTTAGGAGTACCGGTTCGATCCCGGTCCTGGGTACAAAAAACCTCTGAAATCATTCGATTTTCAGAGGTTTTTGCTTTTACAACCGATTATCTACTGAATTTTAACATAGCATAAGCTTTTTTTCAATTGCTCCTCAACATATCTTATATAATCATATTCTGTTAATCCTATATCATATTTTTCCCATGGAGACATTAGGCCTTTATTTTTTTGAATAAAAGAATTAATTAACTCCAATATTTCTTTTCTATTAAATTCTTCTCCTATATAATTTTCAAGTCTTTCAAATTCTTCATGGTTAACAATTACATTATACAGAGATGATAATTGCTGCTTAAAATTGTTTTCACCAAAGAGAATTATTGAATTTTCTAATTCGGAAACTGAAGTTTTGTTTAAAATAAAAATTGGAGTATGTATTGAGTAAGGTTCTCCCCAATCAAACTTCTTCTCTTCAATTTTACAATGGGGTATGGTTTCTATATCAATATAATCCTTCATTATTTAGTAAATTTTGTTTTCATTGTTTGTTTAAACTTTTATACAAGCTTGAATAAAGAGTTTGTCATTTTTATACCATCTACAAATCTCTCATATTTTTTTCATAGCTATCAATTTTTGTGTAAATATAAACTTGTTTAAGCTTTTGAAAGTAAAAGTTTTAAAACAATACACTTCTTTATATTCTGTTATAGAGATTGTTGAAGCCTATCTTTATTAAAAAAGCCATGCAGATCTCCACCTGAATTCTCTTCTTGTAACCCTGAAATTATTAAAATTTTCTTCTTGAAAAAACATAATATTTATTTAATCCCTACTTAATCATTCACTTTTTACCAAAAATCACGTATTTATACGTGATTACAGAAGAAAAAATTGAAATATTTTTGTACAACCAATTTACAGTATATCATTGATCTATTTTGTTTTACTAAAAAATAAAGAACATAAATACATCCGTGATCTGTAAAAAAACTAATAAACCAAAAACTAATAAACGGAGGCATGAAAATTAAACAATTTTATCCCCTGATCGTCTTATGTACGACGGTCTCTATGGCCTATTCTCAGATAGGAATTAACACCCCCAACCCACAGGCGACTTTGGATGTTGTGGCAAGTATGAACCCTAACATGACTGATGGTATTTTGCCTCCTCGAATTTCTAAACAGCAATTGGCTGAAAAAGAATCGGGAACTTATGGAAGCGATCAGGCAGGAGCAATTGTTTATATTACAGACATTACTGCACCATCCGGAACAATACCGAGCGCAGCACGTGTTGGCAGTATCCACCATACAGGATATCATTATTTTACAGGGTTGCAATGGGTGCCTTTTTCAGTAAATCTTTACAATTCTGATGGTACTCTTTCAGAAAACAGAGTGGTAACACAAGATGCCAATACTTTAGCATTTACTTCTACGTCTGTGAATGGCTTTTCTGTTGACGGAACTACATTTTCCGTAGATGCTTTTAACCACAGAATTGGATTGGGAACAAGTTCACCAGAAACCAGATTTCATGTAGTTTCTACAACTCCGGTATCGAACAGATACAATCTTATTGATGCAACAACCGGAGCTAGTCAATATGGAATTATGGCCTTAAGAAATACTTCCGCTCTGGCTTCAGGAAACTATTCTTTGCTTGGGTTCACCAATAATGGGCCATCTGCCTCTGGTGCCAACTGGGTACTGGGATCTATTCGTACTGGAACTACATTAACGAATGGTACAGAAGAAGATTTCTATATTGGAAACTCAATTGGGGGAAGTTTAATTGAAAGAGTAAGAATTAACCCTATAACGGGAAATGTAGGGATAGGAACATCCTCTCCTACGAACAGACTTCACGTAAATGCTAATAACCCTATAAGATTGGAAGGACTACAACCCTCTTCTGGCTCTACAGGAACTTTAACTGTAAACAATAAAGGTATTGTTCAACTACAAAACACATCTAGCATAAGTGCAGCCAGAGGTACTGGTACTGCAATCATATCGTCTAACAATACGTTTACCAATACACTTGTTTCCACAAAAAATTTCGACAATCTGAATGAATTGACAGGAAATACTTTTATACCTACCTCAACAGGTTTATATAAGATTGATTTTACAATCAATTACCCTCAAAGAGGTGCAATTGAAGATGATGGAGATGGATATTTAGGATATTCACAAATCAGTTTAAACGGAGTTCAACAATCATATACAAGTGCTAAAGTAACTCTACCGGAAACACTGGGCGCTCCTTCTTTCATTACATGTACAAATTCAGCTTTACTCAAGATAAGTGCTGGTGAAGTACTTTCTTTCCAGGCGCTTTCATTTGGATCAACGGCTGATTCTACCAATATTCTAGCTCCTTTTACAATTAGTATAACTCGAATAGATTAATTCATTATTTGAATTGAAAATAAAACAGGTAAAAGTTCCCATTTACCTTCAGAGACGACATTCTATTAACACAAATAAAGGACATTTACGATTCAGTAAATGTCTTTTTTATTACAACAAATTCTTATAATAATTTTTGTAAGTGGGAATATTGTTGATGTTTTTGGCTGTAATTATGTTTTATTACTCTATCAATCGTTTCTTATACTGTGGTGCTAAAAATTTTTCAATTTCTTTATAAGTGAAATAAACAGAATATTCTGGGTAACCATTATTAGTTCTATTTTTCTCATCATAAAAAATGAAGTTTATACCTTTTATCTTTCCTGATTTAGCTGTACCTATTTTATAGTGATTAAGATTGTCTATTGGAAAAGATATATTATTCTCTATTTTTAGCTTTTTATACAATTTTTGCAGAAGTATCTTTTTATTAGTAAATAAATTTTCTCCAATCTCAATGTCATTCGTTTCGTCAAAGAAATAATAGATTGTGTCTTCCCAAGGAGATCCATAAGACTGGATATGTACAGATATATTTAATAAGCCACTTTTATTCAGAAAAATAGTATACTTTTCAAATCCGAATTGACTGTCTCGCAGAGAATTTGTTGAAATTAATCTTTTTAAAGTATCTCTCTTTGCATTCAATCTTTTCTCCGGACTGTCAAAGAAAGTACCGTTAAAAATATCATAACTCTTTTGAAGTTTATGATAAATTCCAGGAGTTTTTCTTGCTATTTTCAATTCCTGTAACTCAAAACATTCTTTAGAAACACATACTGAATCTTTTAATATAGAAACATTTTGAGCGTATGAAAATAAGCTAAACAGAAAAATAAATAATATGTTACAAAAGGTTTTTATCATTTCCCTTTTCTACTTTTAAAATTAAAAAACGGCTCATAGAAATATATTATTTAGAAGATTTTATTTTAGATATATTATCAGAAGTTAGCATAAATACTTTCGTTGGAAAGCTTTTAAAAGAAACCTGTTTAATTTCATATTGAGTTTCTTTACCTAATCCTACTTGAAATGATGAAACCTTTTCTTCATAAATGTGTTTGTTACTATCAATCAGAATTTCATTATCGGTTACGAGTCTGCTTTCAACATTGGTATGTTTGGTGTATTTAAAGATTCCTTTATTGGAAAAAGTTAATTTTTTTTCCATTTCTTTATCTCCTTCAGTAGATTCTTTTAGAACATATTTTAGGATCCCTGACTTATCATATACGAATTTCACATTCCATTTATCTAAATAATCCGTTGCCTGAGTTCTGTATGATTCCATAACTGCTTTAAGTATTTTAAAATCGTTATATTTATATTTTTCATAGGACAGGATGTACTTTAAATCTTCCAGATCATATACTGTCAGATAATCTTCCAGAAAATCAATCAGATCAGGAATATTTAAAAGATCACCAATACTCTTATGTAAATAGATATAATAGGAATCATTTAGGTAAAATATATCTTTATCTCCAACTGAAATTGATTTTTCTTTGTCATTGAAATTTAATTTAAGTTGGGTAGTGTAGCTTCCATGTTCATATTTCAATATAAGGTTGCTTTGAGATCTTGCCAATGTACATATTTGTGGAGACTTTTTTGCTAATATCTGAGAATCAGTAAATTTATAAAAAGCTACACTATCTTTTTTAGGACTTGATATGTAAATCAGATGGTTTGTACTAATCTTATCGCTCTTATCAACCCTTTTTTCATCAACATATTCTCCTTTATCAATAATTTTGTTAACAATATAAGTAATTGTATAGGGCCTGGATGGTTGTTGCGCATGTATATTTATGTGAAACAAACCTAAAATTAATAATATGTATGCTAATTTTTTCATTAATGGAAATAAAAGTAATCTCAGCCTATTTCCTACAATAATTTATAATAATGGTGCTCTAAGAAAATCTATATAATATTTCCTATTTTATTCTTTCTCCAATATACTTCGGAATTTTATTCAGTTCTTTCTTTTGGCTCTTCATTAGAGTAAGATATTTACTATAATTCTCTTTAGCAGATTCTTTATCACCAAGTGCCCAATAACTATCTGCCAAATTTAAGTAGGCTACCATTCTAGCAGGAAATTTGTCAATGATCTGTTTTAAAAGTTCAATACCAATTGGGTAATTGCCATTTTCAGTAAGGGTGTAGGCAATATTATTATAATCATCTAAATCAGCCCTAGATAACGTAAATTTTGTTCTAAAATCAGACAATGTTGATTTATTAAAGCTCTTTGCTAATAATGGATAATTAGATACATCTGCATATAGTTTTTTAATATCTTTATATGGCTTGATTATTCCTATATTATCAAAAAATGTTAATGATTTAAATCCTTTTGAATCTATCTCAAGCATATCAGAATCGACCGTTTTTAACGGAAGATTAATGCTTTTAGTTAAGATTTTAAAATTTTGATCCTCACATTCCTGACAAGGATTATAAAAATTAACATTTTTTATACACCATTCTTTTTTATAAAAGATATTAATTGTAGCATATAATACCTTATCTCCACTATAATATACAGCAATTTCATAAGGATTTATATATTCAATCTTTGTATTCATGAGTGCAGTGATTTCCGGCAATTCAATGCTACTTGAAGTTTTATTACCAAAATTAACTGTTAAAAGACCTTTTTCTAATACAACCATATCTTCAAGATTATCACGATCTAAGTCATAATAATTATGTTGAGCTAAAGCAAAATCCGCAAAGAATAAGGAGATAATTAATAATACTTTCAGTCTTTTATTTTTTGATTTTATCACGATTAATACATTTTGTGTTAAACATAAATACATTATTTTTCAATTCGTTATAATAAGTATTTCTTTCAGTCATTCCATTTCCTCCTCCATTTACAAATTTTGAAATTATACTAAGATACTTATCTCCATAATCGGAAACCTCATTTAAATTTTTATGTAATATTTCTTTATACTTTTCTTTATTAGCTTTTGTACTATACTCTACAGTTTTATAGATATCCCAGAACCAGCCGGCTGAATCAATTGCAAAAAATAAATTATTGGCCAATAATCCCGCTCCATCTACATCCACTAAATCAACAACTTTCTCTTTTATTTTTTTCTTTTTCTTGTCTAAAACAGGTTTCCCTTCTTTGTCAACCTTAGTTTTAGTATAAATATATTTTTCTTGATATTGTTTCTTTCTATCAAATAATTCATCTATTTTTTTTCCTTGTACTAATTGAGGTTTTTTTAAAATGACATAGCTAAAATATTCTTTTTGTTGATCTCTCCATGTTAATTGCATCGCACCTCTTCCCTTGTATCTTGGTCCATCTCCAACAACAGTATGCCCATGTTGCTTAGATTCTGGATGATTTCCAGGATCATATCCAACACCACTAGCATACTCAAGGGTAGTCCCGAGTCTTGCTGTTTCATGATAACATTGTGCAAAAAAATGTATTTTCCTTATACATGTAGTGATATGATAGGTTTTAAACATGGCATTTATTTCATCTAATAGCCTTTCATATGTGGTATCAGACTCTGGTAAAGGGCAATTTTCATCAGAAAATATTGCAGTAGATTTTTTCTTTTCAGATGCTCTAAGTTGTTTTACAATCAGCTTTAATTCATCTATTGTTAAATTTCTATCACAAAAACACTTTTTATCGTCTTTTTGTTCTGGCACCGGAGCTCCCTTAGTGTCAACACTTTCTGGAGCATTTACCTGTCCGGAGGTTACAAATTCTATTTTGCCGGTTTCGGGGGGAATATTTCCTGGCATTTTGCCGATTCCTGGTAAAGTAGATTTCTTTAGCAATACATAATTGTCCTGTACTTTTGCTGTTCCAAAATCTTGCCATTGTGTGAGGGTAATCATTTGAAAACCATCATTAAAAATAAAATTGGGAATTTGCTTTTCTACAATCGTTCCTGTCAGTTTATCTTGGGTAGTAGGAACATCAGTCAATACTTTAAACGTTCCCATGTGAGCATTGAATTTTATTTTCGCTCCATCTATAGCCAGCAGCAAACCTTCTTCTGTTTTATCTTTTTCCTCATTTTCGGCGCGCTTCTCTTCCATTTTTTGGTTATTGGCAGCCTTTACCTCATCAGGAGTCTCAGGGTTCTGATTTTGGTTTTCCGGAGAAGGATTTTCTTTATCGTTATTTAACCTATCCATAATAATGAATGTTTTAAATGGGTATTATCTTTTATAATTTCCGTAAAGCCTTCTTCATGATGCCCTTCTTTAAATACAAATAATCCTCTGAAATGTTCCACATGTGTAGAATCCAGATTTTCAGGGGAGATGGTTAACGTTACTGTATTACCATTTTTTACGGGATGGGTAATTTCTGTAAACCCTTCAGGAGTGATTCTTTTTTTCTGTTCATCGAATGATTGTAATAATCCATTGAAAAGCAGTCCAAACATATGATCTTTACTCAGAAAATCAATAAGTTTGTTTTCATCTTCCAGTAAACTGCTGATCTGACTGAAATATTGATTTATCGCATCACCTTCATGATTCTCCGAAAGTTTTGTGACTGTTGCCACCCATCTCAAACGAAGAGCATTAAGGTTATCAATTTTAACTATATTTCCGTGTTTGTCAATGGATACTTCCAGCTCATCAAATAAATAACTGATTTGTTTTAATAACTTTCCCATCGAGTTATCATCATTGGAGAAATTGAAATCTACCACGAGAACATGATATTTAAAATATTCTTTCTCATTTCCCAGATGATACACTTCTGCTGTTCTCACATAACTTTTGGCTGATGAATAAGAAGTTCCAGGGTTAGAAATAACCACGGTCTCCAACCTGTATGTTTTGCAGAAGTTTTTAAGAGGATGTTCCAATATTAGTTTTATTTATCTTTTAAAATTCCATTCTTCTTCGGTCATCAGTTGGTGAATACGCAAGAGTATCCAACAGGGTATTGATTTTTGCTGACCGGTGCAGATATCTGTTTTTAAGCTTTCTGAGCAGATAATCTGACTTGTATGCAGTAACAACCACTTCTTCCAATTGTACAGCCGCAACGGGATTTTCGACAGGGGTTTCTACCGGCACTTCTGCATTGCTTTCTTCCACTGCTTCCGGTTCTTCATTTTCGTGCTTAAAGTTTCCTTTAAGGGTCCAGTTTTCATTGTTGTCGATAATATGTATCTTCATGTATGCTTTTACTTCATCCAAAAAGGGATCATTCAATGCATAATCTTCCATTATTTTTGAATAGTAGAGATAATTGTTGTCTTCATTAAGATAGGGCAACGCGTAATCACACATAAAATGAAGCGGTATAAAGCTATAGCCTCTATACAGATACCGTGTTCCTGTAAGTACATACTTCCAATGAGCTTCCACGGCTAATTGTTCATTTTTAAACCATCCCTGTTCTATTAATTCATTTCTGAAACTTTCCAGTGAGCTTGAGAAATAGGCCTTTTCAAGCCATACATATTCTCTTTCTGTTACTCCTTCTGCCGGATCCGGAGTATAACCGCTTTCACTGATTTCTGCTGCAGACATTACATCATGGTTATAACTTCCTCCAACATCACTGTGCACGCCAGGAAAATTTCTTTCGATTCCTGATTTAAGATCTACAGGAAGGAATCTCGTCAGGGAGAAGTTCTTACGATGTTCATCAGCAGCTGTAAAATGAACCGCTTTTCTTGGAGCGCCCAATTCATGGAGATGAAGTTCACCTACCTTTTTTTGAAAACTCGGCAGGAGAAGACAGGTTGGATCATAGGATGCAACAGTATCATAAACTCCTATAAATCGGGTATGAATTGTCATAGAATCTACCAATTCCCGATCCAGTCCAGCCTGTAGAAGAGCCGTACCCAAATGCCCAAATTTAGGTAGTAAGCCCTCTTTCACCCACGATTTTTCAATAGCCATAAACTCACTCGTCTCATGATCTACTTCTATTTTCATTGCACCCTGAACCGGTGGATAGTAAGATTTTGGCGCATAGGCTCCCATCTGTAAATTATAGGCAAAGTTTCTGGCGGCTGCCGCTCCCCTGCTAAATCCGAAGATATCAACGGTGAGAACTATTGACTTGAGTTTTTTCTTACTTTTCCCTTCATCATTCGCTTTCTTCACGGCTTTGGCTAATGCTGTACATCCATTTCTTACTTTTCCTATAACGCCTGTTTTTCCACGGCCGTATTTAAAACCACCGCCTTCATCATCCGCTTTGTCTATCGTAGCAATTCCTTCTACATAAATAGAGTAAGCATTTCTTTGGGTGCACATATATTTTCTCGCAACATTGGTGAAATCGTTGCCGAAACTATTATCGTCTTTTGCATATTTTTCAAAAATCCTCCTTTCTTCTTCAGAGGCCGAAATATTGCGAAATTCTCCTTTTCCCTGAACCTTTTTGCGGATTTCTGTATTTTTGAGATTGTTTCGGGTTCCATCGAAAAACACTCCAAAACAAATATGAAGTTCTTCCGGAGGTGGAGGTTGGGGATTTCCTGTATTATAAACAAATGTTTTACTCATAATTCAATCATTAATAAGTGTTTTTTTTGTTTCTAGTTCACCGTTATTTCATTGTTTTTCAACCAGATTTCCTGTTTTCCTTTGATTAATTTCACAGAGGCAAAGTTTCTCAGTTCATTAACCCTGATAAGAATCTGGATTTGAGCTTTTTGATTGTCTTTATTCAGAGTTTCGAAGGCTTTTGTAATCTCCTGTGGATCGAAAATTATTGTTCCTTCGTAGATTTCTTTGCTTTCAAACCAACTGAAATATATTTTTTTAGGGACAGCTCTTTCTTTATTGCTGTTCCACTTCAGATCATCCGGGATATTTTTATATTCTTTGATCTGCTGATCTCCAAATAAAAATTCGTGTTCTCCATTTAATAAATAATAATCTACCTCATCGGTTATTCCGGTATTGGGGAATTCAAATTGTGTTCGCCAGTCATATTTCTGTCTGTATGTATCCCATTGTTTGTAAGGAATAGGTTTTCCTTCGTTTGCTTTTACGACTTCTTTTGGAATGATTCCAAACTCATGCATCACTTTATTCTGATAATTAGGATCGAACATATTTTTCTGTGGTCCGGGACTAAGAGCATCAATTTCGGTTTGAGGTATTGTGATCTTTTTCCCTTGATATCTCCCTACTTCCTGCTGTCTTCCCGCTCCTGAAAGCCAAATAACAACAGTTCCTCCGGGAGCAAATCCTACAATAATCTGATCATAATTTTCTTTTCTGGGCTGAGGATTGTCTTTACTTGTTGAGGGTACAAAATATCCGTCCTTAAAAAGTTTCTGTATTTTGTCGTACTCAATATCTGCATCTACTTCGTAAAATATTTTTTCTGCATAAGAAACCCAAATGACATGCAAATGGTTGGGAAGGCTTTTGTTTCCGTTACTCATCCCTCTGTTGGCTTCTCCCCATGATCCGCCTGTGGTTCCGCTATACAGGCTTGTAAATTCTCCATCTGCTGCTTCCAATCCTCCGCGATATACATCTACGGGATAACCTAAGGGAGCTGAGGTTGCCTCCAGCCATTCATATTTTGTCATTGTTTTTGTTTTTTGATGGTCTTTCTTTTCCTGACATGAGATCTGGGTAAAGAATAATATGCTTAATAGATATTTTATGAATTTGTTCATTATACAATTATTTATGGAAGTATGAGAGCAGAAATCCTCGTCATACCTTATCCTTTATTTACCTTGGCATCAATTTTACCAAGCACTTTCGCAACCCCCGAGCTTTGTAATAAAATATCTCCGTTTTTTGCTTTATGGGTCGTTGTGGAAGTTGTTTCTTTCAGATCACCTGTAATGTCGATCGTTTTATTTTCATTGATCGTTTGCGCATAATTTTTTGAAGTAAACTGGTGATTATTAATAATATTGATGGCATTATCATTTCCTACACTGGTTTTCATATCCTTTCCTACATTGATGGTAAGATTTTCACCGGCATTAAAGGTCATATTCTTAGGTGCCGTTACCGATATGTTTCCTTTTCCGTCCATAAAGTAGTTGTTTCCGCTAGGGTCGATAATGTTAACGCTACCTTCAGTATCATTCATTAAAATACGGATTCCACTTCTGGTCTGGATAGACTTCAAATGATTATCTATTCCACCACCGAGCCCGGTTCCACCGTGAAACATTCCTCCCATCACGAAAGGGCGATCCGGATGATTGTGCACAAACCCTACCATGACCTGATCTCCTACTTCCGGTATGGCAACATATCCTCTATTTTGAGTGATCTGATCTGTACCTCCGGCATCGGGAGACATCATTCGAATAAAATTGGTAGTATCGTGAAGCTGCCAGTCGAATCGCACTGTAACTCTTCCCTGCCCCAAAGGATCTGTATTCGAAATTACCGTGGCAATCTGAGGTTGTGCAATAGGTAAAGTAAAGTCAGGTGTCGGAATATATCCCGTATCTGAGGCAATCGCTTCAAATCTGCCTGAATAACGTCCCAGCGCATCCACTTCATGAATAACTTCTGTCATCATCAGTTTTGTAAAATAAGAAGTCTGGTTTGTATCTGTTTTCCGCATTTTGATATCGGCAACACATCCCGGATACAGAAAAGGAATGGTGGTTCCGCCTGAAACAGTAAATACTTCTACAGCTTTACTTCCTGCCGTACTCGTCTGGGAAATAACCACATCCATATCTGTAGCAGCTTTTATGGGAGCCACCTGTAGTGATGGAGTTTTGAATATTCCGTCGTTATTTTTATAAGCAGTTTTAGCCAGATTTCCTATATGCTGTATGGGTGTTTCTCCAGAGGTAAGTTTAGCATTAGAACTGCTGTTATACCCATAGAAACTAGGTTTTATATGAACCGCTTTTAATTCTACATTGACATCAGAGACATTACTGCCGTAAACCAATTCCAAAGCTTTATTCTGAGGAGGCATATTTCCGAAATGAAGGATTTCTCCATCATAATAGAACTGTTCGCCATAGGCTTCCGCCATTCTGCAGAGATAATTGTAATGGGTTTCATTATACTGCGCACTGTACAGGATCTGTGAAGAGGCTTTGGCATTGATTTTCACATCAAACTTACTGCTCTCTATTCCCTGCTTAATAACATTGGTGGCAATGATTCCCATATTGACAGGTTGGTCTCCTCCAAAACTTTGAGTATGAGGCGCAGCATCTAATAGAATGGTGGGACTGTACCCTTTTAAAACAATATTTCCAAGGCTATGATTTTCCTGGCTGAAACCTACTTTGGTAATCACTCCTACAAAGGTTCTTTCCGGACTTCCTTCTACATCTTTATATTTAAATACCACAGTAAGGCGTTTTCCCAAAAACTGTTGGGCTTCTTCCAAATCATGATTCTGTACACCGTTCAGGGTATCATGTGCCAAAGTAAGTTCAAAATCATGGTGCTTCTTTACACTTTGCTGTAAACGGAAATGCTTGAAGTGCTTTATCATTTTGCCTTCAATCACGATATCCAATTTCACCACACGGTTGATTCCAGGAATATGATTCTCCGAAATCTTTTCGGAATTCGAGACATTTTTATTCATATTATGTAAGGTGTTTGGCAAGATGTTCATTTTTGAATTAATTCTAAAAACAGACGATCTTCATATAAAGTTATCATTTTTTTACAACATTTAAATCACATGTATACGCTTTATTTTTAAAATTACGGCAATTCAATACGAAAAAGGCAGCGTTATGAATAGAATAAGAACAGACAAAAAAACAGAACAGCACCCTATCGGATGTACCATTCTGTTTTGATGTTTATTTGATTTCTAAGGGATTGATTCTTATGCAGAAGGCCATGCTCCATGGTAAGCGGAATTCCCCAAATCAATCTGCTCTGCACTTACAACAAAACTGATGTACATACTGTTTTCATCCACGGCATCGAAATCTACTTCGTGCTGGATAACGTACCCGTTTTGCCATTTTAAGGTGGTTAATGTTCCTTCTTCGTGAGATTTATTGAATGTTATTTCTCCCACAGTCGGTTTGTACTTACCGTTCAGAAGGCTTTCCAGAATGTCTGATTTTTCTGTAGCTTCTACCGTAATTTTGATAAGTGCATTGGAAGGATCTGAAGCTACACGTCCGGAAACGTCTGTAGATCTTGATACACTGTAGTTAAGCTTCAATAGCTTTTGTCCTTCTCCGTTGTTGAATTTTAAGATTCCTCTTGAATTTCTTTCTGCCATGATCGTAAATTTTAATCGTTAATATTTTGTGATTTGATGTTGGTTATATCACCAAATTTAGATGTATTTACGATAACAAAATGATTTTTAAGGATAAAAATGAAAAAGTGTAGTAATTCTACTACTAACAACTGTTAGGAACATGACTCTCTATAAATCAAAAACTTATAAAAAAGCATCATCCTATATTGACTCCGAAAACGCGTCCTACAAAAGCTGTAATGCCCATTGCCACTGTTCCCCAAAAACAAATTCTCAGCACCGCAATTTTAATGCTCGATCCTCCGGTTTTAGCAGATATTGCTCCCAGCAGCATCAAAAATATAATTGAAAAGCCATATTGAAAATACACCATCTGATGGATAGGAGCCAAAAGTGATACGGTAAACGGCAACAATGCTCCTACCGCAAAAGATCCAAATGAAGCCACAGCCGCTTGTAGAGGTTTTGCCTGAGTAATTTCGTTAATTCCCAATTCGTCTCTTGCGTGGGCACCCAATGCATCATGTTCTGTGAGTTCTGTAGCAACCTTCATAGCGGTTTCTTTGCTGCATCCTCTTCTTTCATAAATTTTCGCAAGCTCTCTCAGTTCTATTTCAGGCATCTGTTCAAGTTCGCGTTCCTCACGGATCAGGTCTGCTTTTTCTGTATCTTCCTGTGAACTTACAGATACATATTCTCCTGCTGCCATAGACATTGCTCCGGCAATCATTCCAGCTAAAGCGGCCAAAATGATAATATGACGTTCTGGCTCTGCTGCAGCCACTCCAATCACAATACTTGTGGTAGATAACAGCCCGTCATTGGCTCCCAATACCGCTGCCCGAAGCCATCCTACTCTGTTTACGTAATGTTTTTCTAACTTATGATGCATATCTGTGTTTATATTATTGAAGTTAGTTTCAAGGTACATTATTGAGCGGGAAGACATTATTGCTCTTATGGCATGTTTTATACATCTGATCTCTTCTGCCCAAACTCAGTTTAAAGTTATCAAATGTTTTTTCAAGAATGATTTTAAATTACGTTGCTTATTGAGGATAAAACCTCATCTGTTCAAAAATATAGTTTGGATTGTTTCTCAGCAGATCAATAAGCTGTTTGAGTTCGGATTCTTCCCAGGTTTTCTGAAACATTTCATCATGAATAAGCATCCCTACATTATTTTTGGTAAATGTTTTATCTGAGGTACAAAGCTTTTGAACCGCGGAATACATTTCACTCACCGTTTGTATTGGAGTTCCGTCTGAAGGGCGGTGCTGCCATTCCACATCCCAACCTACAACTTTATAACCAAGTGCTGCCAGTTGATCGGCAGTCTGTATTCCGTTGGTGACATCATTTTTTGAACGGCCTCCTAAACGCCACATATTACGTCCCGGAAGACGTACAATTTTATAAGGAAGTTTCAGAATGGTTTGATTGTACAGGATATCTTTTACCGATTTATCTACATCATTATAAAACGCTTCATAATGATCATTGGCGTGGGTAAAACTATGATTGTATTCATCTATATAAGGATTCTGATCATAATATTTGGCATAGGTATCCATCTGCTTGTCCTTTACCACATGCTCTCCTACCATAAAAACACTGATCTTAATCTTTTCTTTTAAAATAATATCATTGATATTTTCACTTCCGTTAAGCGGGCCGTCGTCGAAGGTAAGGTAGATATAGCATTTATCTGAAGGAGATACTCCTGTTTTTTGAGCATATAGAGAACTTCCGGTAAGCAAAAGAAATCCTGCAAAAGCAATAAAAAGTTTATTCATGATGAGTGGTTTACCAACAAATATAATAAGGATTTCAGTTTCAAAATATATTATTTTTTTATTTCGGGGCCTTTAATGAATATCAATTATTAGTTCAACACCGATTATAATGTACTGTTTTAAAAAGTTAATATTACAACTTAGAAAACAATATAAAACTTTAAAAATCAAACAACAAACAAATCAAAAAAGGCTTTTATCTTCACAAATTATGGTTTTCTTATCTTTGCAGTAATGAATTTACTATATATCAATTGGGACATCAATCCCGAGATCGTCAATATTTTGGGTATTCCATTAAAATATTACGGGTTGTTATTTCTTGCGGGTCTTGTTTTATGTTTAAACATTTTAAAAAAGATCTATAAAAAAGAAAATCTAAGCTCACAGGCTCACGAAGCACTTTTTTCTTATGCCCTTATCGGAATTCTGGTAGGAGCAAGATTGGGACATTGTCTTTTCTATGATTTTGACTATTATTCTCATCATGTGTTAGAAATATTTCTACCTATCCAGAAAGGACCTGACGGAGCTTATCATTTCACTGGTTTTGCAGGATTAGCAAGCCACGGAGGAGGTATAGGATTGGTAATTATGCTGCTTTTGTATGCAAGAAAATATGCTATTCCATTTATGACGATATTGGATGCGATAGCCATTGTACTTCCTTTAGGAGGAACGTTCATCAGGCTGGCGAATCTGATGAATTCGGAGATTATAGGAGTTCCTACGAATGTTCCATGGGCTTTTGTTTTCAAACAGGTAGATAATTTACCTAGACATCCGGCTCAGCTTTATGAAGCGATTTCTTACCTGATTATTTTCCTGATCGTTTATTTCATTTATAAGAAAAATATTTTCAAGATTGGAAAAGGATTCTATTTTGGAATCAGTATTCTGCTGATCTTTATAATGAGAATTCTGATTGAATTTATCAAAGTAGATCAGGTTGAATTTGAACACGGAATGATATTGAATATGGGACAGCTTCTCAGCATTCCTTTTGTTCTGTTAGGACTCTTCTTTATCATTAAAAGTATATTGGAAAAAGGAAAGATAAAAACCACTTAATTTCCCGATTCATTTTTACATAAAAATCTCCCTGAAAATTAATTTTCAGGGAGATTTTTTTAACGAATTATATCAGATTATCTTGTTGTATATCCTCCATTGGCAAAAATAGTCTGCCCGGTGATCCACCATCCGTCCGTTACTAAAAACTCTACCAAAGGGGCAATGTCTTTAATATCAGTAAGACCTCCTAACGCAGATGCAGACTTGTGATAAGCCACCGCATCATCCGTTTCCTGTCCGTAGAAGAAAGGAGTATCCATTGGGCCAGGTGCCACAGCTGTTACAGAAATTCCTCTTGCTCCAAATTCTTTAGATGCAGCTCTTGTAAAATGTTCTACCGGCGCTTTTGCCCCCTGCATAAGTAGAATATAGTCCTGTATAAGCAGCCAATAATGAGGTAACAATGGTACAAATTTTACCATTATCATTCAATTTTTTACCGGCTTCCTGCAAAAAGAAATAGGCTGACTTTGAATTGACATTGAACATGGTATCGTATTCCGCTTCTGTAGTTTCTGAAAACGGCTTTTTAAGGACCATTCCTACTGTATTGATAGCGATGTCTATTCCGCCAAAACGCGAAATGGTTTCATCAAAAAATTTCGTAAGGTTTTCTACTTTGGTAAGATCTCCCTGAAACAGAAATGCTTCTCCTCCCAACGCCTGAACTTCAGCCAGTGTCTTTTCGCTTTCGGCTCTGGAACTCTCGCTATTGTAGTGGATGGCTATTTTGGCTCCTTTTGCAGCAAAATCCTTACTCAATAAACCACCAAGGTTTTTACCTCCTCCGGCAATTAAAACAACTTTTCCTTGTACATCTTGTGTTGACATTTTTTCTATTTTAAATGTTAAGAAGACAAAGATGAATAATAAAAGTTACCTCAACATGGTGAAGTTTTCGGGAGTTATCTTAAAATTTAATCCGAATCGTTATGCAAAATGGAGATATCCTCCTATGAATTTTATAAAATTTTCGTTTAAAACTAAAACTCTGTTCATTTTTTTCACAACACCATGATAGAGAAGAAGGGTAGCTTTTTATTTATTATGTTTTGTTGCCATCGTTTTTATCAAAAATTCAGGAGTTGTCATCATTATACTCTTAATTTTTTATACAAACAGTACTTCATCAATATTTCACTATTTACCAGACAGATACACCTTACAATATGGTGCCTTTATTAAACACTTCAATATATTTCACCAATCGTGGTACATTTTAGGCACAACATTTGATACTTTACCACCCGTATTATACACCACTTCATTCTATAATATATTTTTTTTCACAAATCCTCAGCAAGCTGGGGATTTTTTGTGAAATCTGCAAAAAACAGCTTTATATCCTGTTATGTTCCTGTTATAAAGAATTTTGGCGCTTGGAAGAAAAAACCATTTCTGATAATCAATCATTTAAAAGAGCATTATTCATTTTATTGTTGTATATTTGCATATTATTAACCAAGTCATTACTTTGTTTTCTGTAACGACCAGAATAACTTTTATTCAGTCTTTGCTTTTTGAGCAGCCATATTTTACACTTTTATTCTTCTATTAAGAACAAACTTGTCGGAATTTTAAAGCTCTGTATGATTGGGAAAATCCAAAACAGGAAACATCGGCAGGCTTTATAGGGGTCTATTGGAGACCGGAGTGAACAATACAATTTATAGAAACTAAATACTAAAAATAATTTATGGCAGATTCTTTTTCTAAAAAGGAAAATTTCAAGAAAAAAATTCAAAAGCAAAAAGAAAAGGCGCTAAGACGCGAAGAACGTAAAACGAACAACAACAAAGGGAAAGACATGGAGGATGTATTCATGTACGTAGATGAATTCGGAAGATTGACTTCTACTCCCCCTGAACAAAGACAGGAAGTAAACCTTGATGAGATCCAACTGGGTGCAGCTCCTATCATTGAAGAAGATCCAAGAAAAACCGGAATCATTACTTTCCACAGTGAAAAAGGATATGGTTTCATTACTGAAGACAATACTAAAGAAAACATCTTCTTCCACAACAACAACTGTGCAGAAGCGGTAAAAAAAGGAAACAAAGTATCTTTTGAAAAAGAAAAGTCTCCTAAAGGATTTTCTGCGGTAAACATTCAGATTGTTAAATAATATTTGATCTATTGATTTGTGAAATCTTACAAATCAATTGTAAATAATACAGAAAGCCACCTTTTTAGGTGGCTTTCATGCATCGTAAAAAAAAGTAAAAATTAATCCAGCTTCCCACCCAATGCTTTAAACAGCAGAACGTTATTTCTGGTATTCTGATGCTGAAACTGCAACAAATCCAATTCAGCTGTAAGTTTGCTCTTTTGAGAGTTGATCAGTTCAAAATAATTGGCGTATCCCGTCAGATAGAGATCATTAGAAACCTCAACTCCTCGATCCAGAAAACCAACTTCCTCGGATTTCAGTTTTAAAACCCGCTCATAGATCTTTGTCTGTTTCAGGATAGACTGAAGCTCATTAAAAGCTGTTGTAATACTTTTCTGATAGTTTAAAAAAGCAATTTCCTGCTCTTTGCTGGCTACCTTGAATTCATATTTCAGCTGACCTTTATTAAAAACAGGAACCATTAATCCTCCTAACAGTTGCCCAGCTAATGAACTTGGCTTGAAAAGAGTTTCAACGGAGAAGGAGTTTAGCCCAAAACCTGCTCCCAAATCAATTTTTGGATAAAAAGCAGCTCTTGCAGCCTTTGCATCTGCCTGGGAAGCTTCCAAAACATAATAATTGGCGGCAACATCCGGTCTGGAATGAATCACCGCTTCTACATTAATCGTTTTATTAAGAACATCCAAATTGGTCGGCATAAGCGTCTTACCCCGTTTTACTTCTCCGCCGTAGCTTCCTGTAAGGGTTGTAATGGCTTGCTCTACGGTAACAATCTCGACTTTAATATGTTCAATCTCAGCAAGCCAGTTGTTATTCTGTGCTTTAAACTGCTGTACTGCAAGCTCTGTGGCCTTTCCTACTTCACGCTGAGCCAAAACAATTTCAAACGCTCTCTGCTGAAGATTATAGTTTTTCTGATAAATTGCAAGTCGGTTGTCTAAAGCTACCAGCTGATAATACAAATTAGCAATATCTGTGAAGAGTTCAACCTGAAGCAGCCTTAATCCTTCTGTAGAAGCCAGGAATTTCTTTTGGGCAGCAATCTTTTTATTTTTCAGCTTTCCCCAGGCATCGATTTCCCAACTGCTTCGGGCTCCTAACCAATAATTGGGAGTGAAATCCCGGTTGATCTTCTGCTCTTCAGTAATATTGGGCGAAAGATTGGTATCGTAGTTTCCTACTCCTTCCATTGTATATTTTCCGTATCGGTTTCCGGAAACTTCTGCCCCCACTTCAAGAGAGGGCAAAAGATCCATTTTAGAACGTTGGAGAAAGCTGTTGGCAATTTCCACTCTTTGCTGTGCAATCTGAAAATCCGGGTTGGCCTGTACTACTTTATCAAAAAGCTCAAGTAGAAGAGGATCTGTAAAATATGCTTTGAGATTAAGATGCTGAAATTCTTCTGAACTTGCAGGTTTAATAGGTGATTCAGGTAACGTTTGAGCTTTTTTCAGATCTGCGACCTGCGGAACAGCACATGATACTAAGCTCAATACCACAATTCCGTATATTATATTTCTATGATTTAATCTTTTCATCTTTCTTCTTATTTTCAAGTTTTGCAAAGAATATATACAATCCCGGAATGACCACCAGTCCGAAGATGGTTCCGATCAACATTCCTCCCGCAGCAGCTGTACCAATGGAACGGTTACCAATTGCTCCCGCTCCTGATGCGATACACAAAGGAATAAGCCCCGCCACAAAGGCAAAGGAAGTCATCAGAATGGGACGCAGACGCTGTCTTGCTCCTTCGATAGCTGCCGGAATGATATCAAACCCCTGCTTATTTCTGGCAACGGCAAATTCTACAATCAGGATGGCATTTTTAGCCAAAAGTCCGATTAGCATGACCAGAGCCACCTGTGCATAGATATTATTATCTAAGCCAGCCAACACCAAAGCGATGTAGGAACCGAAAATTCCTGTTGGAAGACTTAATAATACGGGCATTGGAAGAAGAAAACTCTCGTATTGGGCAGCTAGTAAAAGGTATACAAATAAGAGACAGATCAGGAAGATATAAATGGTTTGATTTCCTGATAAAATCTCTTCCCTCGTCATTCCCGACCACTCAATATCGAATCCTCTCGGAAGGACTTCTTTTGCTACACGTTCCACTGCTGCAATGGCATCTCCGGAGCTATACCCTTCTGCAGGTTCTCCGTTAATCATCGCAGACATATACATATTGTATCGGGTTAATACTTCCGGGCCGTAGACTTTTTCGATGGTGATAAATGTGGAAAAAGGAACCATTTCGCCTTTATCATTCTTTAAGTATAGATTCAGAATACTTTCGGGAGTATCTCTGTGCTCAGGGCTTGCCTGAACCATTACTTTATACATCTGGCTGAAACGGATAAAATTGGTCGCATAATAAGACCCCAGCATCGTCTGTAGCGTAGACATGGCATTATCTACCGAAATTCCTTTTTTTGCCGCCATATCATAATCTACATTGATCATATACTGAGGGAAAGTAGCATCAAAACTGGTAAAGTTGTTTTTGAGCTCAGGTGCTTCATTCAGTTTCTTCACAAAATCTTTGGTGATTTTATCTGTATTTTCGATGGTTCCTCCGGTTCTATCCAACAAACGCAGTTCAAAACCACTTGTATTTCCGAATCCGGGAACTGTTGGAGGCGCAAAGATTTCAATCTGGGCATCTGCAATACTTTTGGTTTTATCTGAAAGCTTTTCAATCAGCTCATTAACTGAGATATTTCTTTCTTTCCAGTCTTTAAGGTTGATCATTGCCATTCCGTAAGATGAGCCTGCAATTTCTGTTACAATACTATACCCTGCAAGTGTTGTTACGTTTTCTACGCCTTCAATTTTCTTTGCAATGACGGTTACTTCATCCAGTACTTTTTCCGTTCTTTCTACCGTTGCTCCCTGTGGTGTGGTTACACTTACGTATACCATTCCTTGATCTTCCATAGGAATAAAACCTGTGGGTAAAAACTTGCTCGTCACAAAAGTTAGCCCAACGAATAAAAATAGAATCCCAAAAGTCACTGTGGTTCTTGTTGCAAATTTTGATAAAACTCTAACATAACCATTGGTCAGTCGGTCAAATCCGGTATTAAAACTTCGGAAAAACCTATCAATGATTGTTTTCTTTTTATTATGATCGTGAGGTTTTAAAATAATGGCACACAGCGCCGGAGTAAGAGTCAATGCATTTACTCCTGAAATCACAATACTAATAGCCAGCGTTAATGAAAACTGTCTGTAAAATACTCCTACCGGACCATCAAGAAATGCTACAGGAATGAATACGGCAGACATTACAATGGTAATAGCAACTACAGCTCCGGCTATTTCTTTAGTAGCACTGACGGTGGCATCCATGGCATTCATTCCTTCTTCCATTTTAACATGGACGGCTTCTACAACAACAATAGCATTATCTACGACAATTCCGATGGCCAGAACCAAAGCAAAAAGCGTCAATAGGTTTACTGAGAAATCCAACATATTCATAAAAGCAAAGGTTCCTACCAATGCTACCGGCACAGCCAGTACAGGAATTAAAGTTGAACGCCAGTCCTGAAGAAATATAAATACTACAATTCCTACCAGAATAAAAGCTTCAATAAGAGTTGTAAGTACAGCACTGATAGAAGCATCCAAGAATCTGGACACATCATAAGCCATGTTATATTCCATTCCCGGAGGAAAGGATGATACTTTCAGCTCTTCCATTTTGGTCTTTACACTTTCTATTACTTCTGAAGCATTAGAACCGGGGCGCTGTTTCATCATGATCGAAGCGGAAGGTCTTCCGTCTGTCTTGGAAACCATTCCATAATTCATGGCTCCGAATTCTACTTTAGCAATATCTTTCAGCTTTAGAATGGTTCCGTCTACATCTGATCTTATGGGAACTTCTTCATATTGTTTAGGTTCGAAGAATTTCCCTTTATATTTAATAACGTATTGCAGCTGGCTGGAGGTTTTCCCGGAGGTTTCTCCCACCTTTCCAGGTGCTGCCGAGATATTCTGCTTTTGTAATGAGGTAATCACTTCATCAGCCGAAATATTGTAAGCGGCCATCTTCTGCGGATCCAGCCATACTCTCATGGAATACTCTTTTTGGCCCATGATTTCTGCACGTCCTACTCCATCAATACGCTTCAGTTCCTGAAGAACATTAATATCCGTAAAGTTGTAAATAAACTGTTCGTCCTGACTAGGATCTGTACTCGTAATATTGAGGTACATCAGCATACTGTTTACCTCTTTTTCTGTGGTTACTCCGGCCCGGATTACTTCTTCAGGAAGCTCATCAAGAATGGTTGTTACTCTATTCTGAACGTTTACTGCTGCCACATCAGGATCTGTTCCTACTTCAAAGAAAACCTGAATCAAGGTGAGACCGTCATTAGAAGTTACGGTCGACATATAAGTCATTCCCGGAACTCCATTGATTGCCCTTTCTAAAGGGAGAGCCACTGCATTGGCTGATACTTCGGCATTCGCTCCCGTATATTTTGCGGTTACCGTTACAGAAGGCGGTACGATATCCGGAAACTGGGTAATCGGCATCTTTAGAAGAGCCATAATTCCCAGAAGTACAAACACTATGGAAATAACCAACGAAAGAACCTTTCGTCTTATAAACATTTCTACCATTGTTAATTGATTTAAAGATTATGAAAGGTTAATACTTCTTTTTGATTTTGATGACATCTCCATCTTTCAAAGACTGAGTTCCTTCATAAATGATTAAATCTCCCTTTTTAAGACCACTTTCCACCATGTAAGAATCTCTTAAGGTTGTTCCGATCTTAATATTGGTCATTTTCACTTTGTTCTGTTTATTAACCACAAAAACATAAGTTTTATCCTGAATAGAGAAGGTAGATTTCTGCGGAATAAGAATGGCGTTATTCTGTTGCTCCGAGATAATAAGCTTTCCGGAAGTTCCGTGCTTGATCAGTCGGTCCGGATTTGGGAAAAGTACTTTATAACGAATAGATCCGGTAGCTCTGTCTATTTCTCCTTCGGCTGTTTTTAAAGCTCCGTTAAACTGATAATTTACGCCATTAGGAAGCGTCAGTTCGATTTTCTGATGATTCCCTATTTTGTCATTAGCCAGAAGCTCAAAGTACATATTTTCCGGAATCGAAAAGTAAGCGTAGACTTCATTAAGCTGAGACAAAGTGGTTAATAAAGTTCCATTTTCCACCAAACTTCCGTCTTTAAGAGGAATCACATCAATAACTCCATCGAAAGGGGCTGTGATCTTCGTAAAACTAACTTTCTGAAGAACAGCTCTCTTCTCAGCATCAGCAAAGGATTGTTTAGCTTGTGCAGATGACAGTTTTGCCTTTACCATTTCAAGTTCGTTGTTGGCAACAAATTTTTTGGCATGAAGACTCTGGATTTGTTTCAATTCTACTTCTGCAATTCTTACATCGGCTTGAGCCTGTTTCAGCGCGGCATTGGCTTTAAGAAGTTCCATCTGAAGTTCAGCATCGTTAATTTTAAACAGAGCTTGCCCCTGATGCACAAACTGTCCCTCATTCACATAGATATGCTGAATAATCCCTCCAATCCTGGAACGCATTTCTACGTTTTTCTTAGCCTGAATATCAGTGACAAACTGGTTGCTTACCAGCGTATCTTTTTCTTTGATTTCCAGTACGGGAACTTCTTTATCTTTCTGATTGTTTTTTTTGTTGTCTTTACTGCATGACACAGCGAATAATATTGCAAGACTGCAAATTATTACATTTTTAAAATACATTTTTAAATGTTTAGGTTATAAAATTTCCGTTAAAATGATTTGGTTTTCAGAAATTTACCCCTAAAACAATTGGAGGAGATGGAGGAAAGATTTAACTCCGCAAATAATGGATAAGGCAATATTAGGAAGAGTAATTTTAGGAATAACTTTTAGAATTCCTGAAAAATCACCTACTGCGAGCTCATCTTTACGAACAGAATGTTTTACAATTTTAGAGGCTGCAGGCAGTGCATGCGTGTTCATATCCGCCTCTTCGTAGACATCCAGCAGGTAAATATTACTTACATGAGGAACATGCGGAATATCCTGCAACGATTCTTCTGCCCAATTCGAATTGAATAGAGAAAAAACCAGTAGGATATAAAATAAGAAAAATGACCTCAGACCTGCCATGTCAAACAGAACACATTAGTTTTTTAGTAAAAAAACGATAATTCTGCAAAATTAGGGATTTTTAATGGAGTTCCTGTCCTTTTACTGTTAAAAAAACGTAAAGAATATACAAACGTATGAATATTTTCAACCCTAACAACACGGTAAATTTTAATAATCAAATGATTAGAGTTATCAAGGTTTTTGCTAATGTATTTGATTGATAAAAGAAAAGATTTAAACTTAAAACGGATTGTTTTAAAACAATTTACTCAACACTCTGAAACGATAATCAAAAATATGTTCCAGTTTCTTTCTGACAAAGAGATTGTGAGCTATTTCCCCCAGAAAGCCCATCGGAAGTTCATAATCAATTGTATCTTTCATTAGCACTCCTTCTTCATTGGGAATAAATTCATGATGATGGTTCCACAATTTATACGGACCTTTTCTCTGAAAATCGATAAAACTTTTCTGAAAATCTACGTGAGTGATCTCGGTCTGCCATTTCATTTTAATTCCAAACAACGGGGAAACATAATAATCAATCAGCATTCCTTCATAGATTTCATCATCTTTCATTTCTGTTAAAACGATAAAACCCATGTCTTTTGGAGTGATCTCTGACAGATTGTTGGCTGAAGAGAAAAATTTCCATGCAGTTTCTATATCACAGCTCAGCTGCTGTTCCCTTACAAGTTGGTGTTTCATACGAATGATTTTATATTCGAAAACGAATGTGTTTAATTTTTCACACCAAAATTACGATTATAGATTAACATTTCGTCTTTAATTATAGATCCACATTAAAACAGGTTTTCCAGCCTTCTGAATCATTGGATCAATCTCCCGCATCGCGTTGTTGGAAATTGTAGGACAGCCCCAACCTTCTGGAGACCCTTTGGGAAAGACTTCCTGATCACTCATCTGATCCCAGGAATGAAAAACAATAAATCTTTTCAAAGCATTGTTGTTGGTTTCTTCAAGGCCATGCATCAGATATTTTATATGAATTCCCCAATCGCTGTAGCCTCTTCCCTGCAATTTGTATTTTCCAAGGGATGAGAGGTGGCTGCCATCATCATTGCTGAAGCCGGGATTGTCTTTGGAATCATCTTTACTCCATGAATTGGTTCCACACCCATGTCCTACCAGATATTTTCCGGAAACAGCATTCTTTTTAAAATCCCAGATAAAAAAACGGTTGACGCCTGAGTGAAGGCTCATATCAATCAGAATACAGAAATCGGAATTCAAGTTTTTCGATTTACAGAATGTCAATGCTTCTTCAGCTTTCGCTTTGAGTCTGGACAGATCGGCTTCCGGTTTCTTTTCAACTTCATCCGAAGTAACTATTTCTCTTATTATATTACCTCTTCTTTCCTGACTACAGGAAAAAACGAAAGTAAGGGCACATAGCAAAAAGATAGACTTCATTATTTATAGTGTCGAAAAATTCCAAAATCTGTTGGTGTCCAAAGTGCAGCTTTCTGTCCGGCAGCTTTTAAAGCATTATTAGACCATGTATTGCAAGTATATAAAAAGCTGTAAGTACCCTGAGCATCATAGAACGCATCATTATCACTATATACTGCATTGGTAGGAATAAGGATGAAATTTCCATTCTGATCTCTGTCGAATTTATTTTCTACATATTTCACAAGATTTTCATACTGTCCTCTGCTGATCATAATCATTTTACAATCTTCACCTTCTTTCATGGTGGTATAATAGGTGCAATGCATCGCCGAATCGCTCAGCCAAAATGCGGCTTTCAATGCTGTAGATAATTTGAGATCAGCCCAAGTTGGTGTATCAAGGTAAAAACCTTTGTCTCCCCATCCTATTCCGATATAATGATAGTCTGTTCTTTTGGATTTTGTATTGGCAAAAGGAATTTTAAGACTCCAATCCTGAAGATCGTTTTTCACAGGCATCACGATGTCTGTATGCACGCCATTGGTATAAATATAAATAGGTATTTCTTTCTTCTGTCCGTCATCTTTAGCAGAAACAGAAATAAAGGGCAATCCAAGCCCCAGCAGCACATAGATAAGAACTAATCCCAAAATGATTCCTATCGTTTTGAGCACATACATTAAAATAATTTTCACCGTCATGTTTTTTAATAAAATTTAATCTACACTTTTTTGTAAAAGTATTTGTTTTAATCGAAAAAATCGTTAAATTTAGTTACGAAATATTCACAAATATGCGTAAAAATACCAAATCCCAGAAAAGATTTAAAGTAAGAGTAAAAACTGCTCCAAAAAGAATACAAAAAAAACGTTGATTTTCGGTGAGATTTGATCTCCTGAAAATCAATTTTTCTTTTTAGGAAAGGCTTTTCAAGTAACTTATTGAAAAAAATCTTTACCTCCTTACAGCAAAAAGTTGAAGGAATGGTCGTTTATCTGCTTTAGTTTGGAAATGAGAGAAATTCCAAAGAAGGAATTGTCACCAAAAGTTGAGCCTAAAGTAAGTCTGAAGATTTCTGTAAAAATTCAATATTGCGCTTCAGGCCTGCAAATTTGGTTCTTTTCACGGGTGATTTTCTAAAGATCTCTGAGAAAATTTCTTGGGTAAGTTCTTTCCATTCTCCTTTTTTGAAGTTTTTCAATGCTTCGTTAGGCTTAAAACGGCTTTGTTTATTGGGTGCTGAAAAACGGTTCCATGGGCACACGTCCTGGCAGATATCACATCCAAACATCCAATCTTCCATTTTATCTTTAAAATGGGCCGGAATTTCGTCCCTAAGCTCTATGGTTGCATAGGAAATACATTTGCTGCCATCAATAATCTTTTCTGAAACAATAGCATCTGTAGGACAGGCATCAACACATTTTCTACAGGTTCCGCAATGGTCTGTGGTTTCATGATCGGGAACAAGTTCAAGTTCACAGATAATTTCAGCAAGAAAATAAAAAGAACCGTTTTGTTTAGTAATGAGATTGGCATTTTTCCCTACCCATCCTATTCCCGATTTTCGAGCCCAGGCTCTTTCTAGAACGGGCGCTGAATCTACAAAGACCCTAAAACCGAATTCTCCAATTTCTTCCTGCAGTTCGGCAACCATCTCGCGGAGAATTTCTTTGATCACCTCGTGATAATCTTCTGCGTAAGCGTATTTGGATATTTTATAGTTCTCCAGTACGGATATTTTTTCTTCAGGAAAGTAGTTATAGGAAAGTGAAATTACAGATTTGGAACCTTCAACCAGAAGTCTTGGATCAAGTCTTTTGTCGAAATGATTTTCCATATATTTCATTTGGCCGTTGAAGTTGTTCTTCAACCATCGTTCAAGGCGGGGAGCCTCTTCCTCTAAAAAATCAGCCTTTGAAATACCACAGTTCTGAAAACCAAAACTTTTTGCTTTGGCTTTTATCAGTTGAGAATATTTTTCGGCATTTGCATTCATAATTTCACACTGCAAAACTAAGATTATTTTATGAATCTTTCAGGGTACAATCATTTTCATACATAACTTCTATGCTGTTTCTTTTCTTAAAATTTATGCCTTCATTAAGATTTTTTTCAAAAAAAAATTACGTAATTTGGTTCATAATTTAATGTTTAAAATAAACAACTATGTCTTTAATAGAAGTAATACAATCTGGAAACTATGAATTGATCGACGTTCGTGAGCCAATGGAGCTTGAAATGGACGGAAATATAGAAGGAGCTAAGAATATTCCTCTTGGTGAAGTAGAAGATAGACAGGAAGAGATTTTATCTATCGAGAAACCGGTAATCTTATTCTGCAGAAGTGGAAACAGAAGTGGAAAAGCTTTGGAATACCTTACTTCTCAGGGATTAAAGGAAGGCTATAACGGCGGTGGCTGGGCTGAACTGAAAGATACACTTGAAGCAAACAGAGGAACTTTTTAAAAGTTCCTTTTTTTATATTTTTTCGTGATGAATTTAAAAGATCATTTTGTACAGCTTTGTTCGCCTTTTACTCAAAACCAGGCTTTCATTTTCTCTTTATGGAAGGAAATCGAAACAAAATATGCTGAAAAAGGCAGACACTATCATAATCTTCTCCATTTGAGCAGTATGTTTACAGAGTTGGAAGAAGTGAAAGATCAGATTATTAATTTTCCGGCAATTTCTTTCGCTGTATTTTATCACGATATTATTTATGATGCAACGTCTAAATCTAATGAGGAGAAGAGTGCTTTAACGGCTGAAAAAAGACTTAAAGAACTTGGATTAGCCACTCACGAGATTACTTTGATCTCTGAAGAAATTCTTGCTACAAAACATCATCAGAAATCTGACAACGGAGATATTAATTATCTTTTGGATGCTGATCTTTCTATTTTGGGGAAAGATTGGTCTATTTACTCAAATTATACACAAAATATTAGAAAAGAATATTCCATTTATCCGGATTTACTTTATAAACCTGGAAGAAAAAAGGTACTGAATCACTTCCTTGATCGTGAAAGTATTTTTAAAACTGACTATTTTAAAGAGCAATATGAAGAACAGGCAAAGAAAAATATTGACGCCGAACTTAGCTTATTGTAATACTACCTTATTGTTTTCAAAAGATCTATTTCAATGATATTATTATCTTTCTTCAGCCTTTCTTTGCTACTTTTTTCTACGTCCCGAACAACATCTGCGCCTGTACGAAGATTTCCTACACTATCACGATGGTCAATTATTTTACCTTCTATATAACGTTGCCTTGTGGCTGCAGCGGGATCTTTTCTATATTTGACAAAAGCTTCTTCAAACTGTTTCCGCGTCAAGGTAAGTTCTTTAGCTCCAGAATTTAAATCAGGGTATTCTATTTCTTTGGATAAGTTTTTAACTCCTATCAATTCATAGATGTGACTCTTCGTGACATCTTCCATTTTAACAATCAACCCCGGTAATCCTGAGAATTTATAAGGGCCATCCTGTATCGGAATATCTGTAGTAAACCATGCGATCCACTTTCTGCCTCCAAAATCAGCTGTTGCTTTCTGACTGTTATACTCCCCGATTTTTTGTTTAGCAGGATCTATTTTCCAGTTAATTATTCTATTCTCTTCAACACTTATTTTCCCTAAGCCGTAATCGGTGGTCAACAAGAAGATCTTACCATTTGTTTTTTCCACTCTATATAAAATAGGAGCATTCGGAATATAAAAATTCTTTTTCTGTGCTTCTGCTATTGAGGTAGAGTCTTCTGTAAACTTGAAACGACTGTAAAACAAAGATTTATTATTAATAACATCTAAAAACATAATGTCTTTAATAATATCTGTGGTATTTGTAGAATCCGGAATGCAAGTATATTGATAAATGAATCTTTTGTTCTGCGCCTGTGCCATCTGCGTAAAAAAGAAAAGAATGAGAATAAAATATTTCATAAAGGATGTTTTCTGGTTTTAGTCAAGAGCAAGATACGTTTAATTACTTAAATATTAATAGTTTACTTAAAACAAAAAAAGACACCTTTCACAACGTGTCTTTTTTTATATTTTACATTAAAAATATTTACCTATAAATTCTGTTACCTTTTCCAATACAAGCTCTGGAACTTCCTTGTGTGGAGTATGTCCTACTCCTGAAATTATATACTTTTCTGCGTCTCCACTCACCTGCGTAATTGTTTTTTCGACCTGATCCAGAGTACCATATTCATCGGCTTCACCCTGAATAAATAGTAATGGTGAAGTAATATTTTTAAGGAGATATTCTATATTCCAACTTCTGTAATCATCGCGTGTCCAGGTTTCTGTCCAAGCTCTGAAAAGGGTTTCCACTTTATCACCGTGATATTTTTGCAGACGTTCTGGAAGGTTCGTTGTTTTATAAGCTTCCCAGGCATCATAAACTCCTTTCAATGTTACCTCTTCCACAAAAATATGTCCGGCTTCGCAAATTACAGTATTAACTCTCTCTGGATATTTGGCTGCTGTAATAAGGGCTATTGTTCCACCGTCACTGTGCCCGAAGAGAATAGCTTTACTGATATTTAACTCCGTTAAAAGATCATTCAATATATCGGCTTCCAGTTCCATATAATTTACCGGTCTCTCGTGAGTAGGCATCGGATATGACTTTCCGTATCCCAGACGGTCATAAGCAAGAGTATTGCATTGTGTTGTTTCAGCCAGTTTCGCGGGCAGATCTCTCCAAAGCTGTACTGAACCTAAGGAATCATGCAAAAAGACAATGGTAGGTCTATTTTCAAATGTGTTATTATATTCTATATATAGGTGTTGTTCGCTTATATTTACTATTTTATTCTCTATCATATTTACAATCATTTTAAAATTTGCCACCCAATAATTCTATTGACTCAAATCCGAACAAAAATACCAATTAGCAAAATAAGTACGAAATATAAAGCTTAAATATGTAAAAAGTCCCGATATAATCACCTAAATCAAAACAATATTCAAAAAGTAATATATTTTTATATCTTTATTGGAAAAAATCCGGATGGATACACTGGGAAAACAAGAACTGGAATTATTAAGAATACTCCAAAAAAGCTCAAGATTTGATATTACCGACCTTACGGAAAGACTCAACATGTCCCGTACTTCTATTTACGACAAAATAAAGAAGCTGGAAAGCGAAGGTTATATTACCAATTATGTAGCCTTGATTGATCCTAAAAAAGTAGGCTTAAATTTCACTGTCATTATAACAGTATCCCTCAACAGCCAGCAGATTGAATATGTAGAAGAATTTTCTAAAAAAATTGCTACACTTGATGAAGTTGTTGAAGCCTACGTCACAGGGGGAATTTTTGATTACATCTTAAAAGTTGTGGTACAGAGCCCTGAAGCTTTCAGTGAATTTATAGCGACAAAACTATCTGTGATTCCGAATATCAGTAAAATTAAAAGTTCATTTGTGATGAGTCATATCAAACAGTCTACGGAACTTCATTTTTAATGTAAAAGGAACCTTTGCTCAGGTTCCTTTTCTATTATAAAGTTGGCATTTTCACTTCTTCAAATTCTTTCAATAACTGACTGAAAACAGCTTCAACCGGAAGTATATCATTAATCAAGGCAGAAACCTGTCCTATTTCTAATTCACCATCTTCCATATCTCCTTCAAACATTCCTTTTTTTGCTCTGGCTCTTCCCAATGATGAAATTAAAGCTTCTTTATTGCGTCCTGTCTGATAAATCTCTTCCAGCTCATTGAAGAATTTATTTTTCACCATTCTTACGGGTGCCAATTCCTTTAAAGTAAGATGTGTATCTCCTTCCTGCAATTCTATGATCTTCTTTTTCCAGTTTTCATGGGCGCTGGCTTCGGTAGTGGCAGCAAAACGCGACCCGATCTGTACTCCGTCTGCCCCTAAGATCATTGCTGCTTTCATCTGTGATCCTAAAGCAATTCCTCCTGCAGCAATTAATGGTTTCGATATATGTCTTTTCACGTTAGGAATAAGGCAAAAAGTCGTTGTCTCGTCTCTTCCATTGTGTCCTCCGGCTTCAAAACCTTCAGCAACGATAGCATCAACCCCTGCATCTTCACATTTCGCAGCAAATTTGGTAGAAGAAACGACGTGAGCAACTTTTATTCCTTCCTTTTGAAGGGTTTCGGTATAGGTCTTAGGATTACCTGCTGAAGTAAATACAATTTTCACTCCTTCTTCAAGAATAATCTGAATAATTTCCTCCAAATTGGGATACAACATGGGAACATTTACCCCAAAAGGTTTATCTGTTGCCTGTTTACACTTTTTAATGTTTTCTCTTAAGATATCGGGATACATGCTTCCTGCACCAATTAATCCCAATCCACCACAGTTGGAAACGGCGGAAGCTAATCTCCATCCTGAGTGCCAGATCATTCCAGCCTGTATAATGGGGTACTTAATATTAAAAAGTTCTGAAATTCTATTTTGGCTAGTCTGCATATCATGAAGTTTTTTTGCAGCGTTGAAATCTATAAAATTACTCATATGTAAAAATACTAAAAACAAGTATTATCAGGCTCTTGTACTGATTAAAAAATATATTGACAGATTAAAAATCAGTGTTTCTTATACTTTTCCAGAACCTGATCGATGGTGGAACTTATGTTCACAAACTTCTGAATCAGTGTATCAATATCTTTTTGTAGGCTTTCATTTTCCAGCTCTATCCATCCCTGCATCAAAGTAAGTGGGCCATAGTTGATACTTACATTCGGCCAATCTTTTTGATTTTTTGAAAATAAAATTCTAAAATTATCCGCAAAACCTCGGCTGGCTATTGTATATTGTTTTAATTCACGCAGTTTTAAAGCATGAATATTATAGTAAAGCTTTCCTTCTTCTATCGTTTTATCATTGAGCCATATTGAAAAGAAAATCCTCCCATTTTCCTCTTTTGTTGTTTTTGAATCGCCATACCAGTGAGGCTTATGAATTTTAAGAGCAACAGATTCAAGAACGATATCGACAGAGATTTTAAGATTATTCTTTTCCAACTCTTCTCCTGAGACTTTTGAAGCCGCTACACGAAATTCGTTAAGATAAAAAGTAAAATCCATTTTCAAAATTTTTGTAAAGATATACAATATGGTATACGCCTATTATTAAAAACATCAGCTTAGTTTTATAAAACAAAAAACCTTCAGAAATTCTGAAGGTTTTGATATTATTTTTTGATAGAATCTTTTTTCCAATTGGCTTTGAAGTCACAGGTGCTGTAACGCCCGTCAATAGAAATGAAAGTGGTTGGTAACTTAGAGTTGACAAACTTTTCAATCATTTCATTTTTCTTTTTATTCAGGGCCATCTGCTTGATTCGGCTGAAATCTGTTTCCAAAGTAATCTGGTGAGCAGGGATCACATCTTCCATTTTAAGAATCTTAACAACTTTTCTTCTGTTATCGTCATCTTCAAAAGCAGTCGTGATGTCTCCTTTATTCAAACCAGCTAACTCATAACTGATGGTTCCAGGGATACTTTCTCTTTCGATTTTATCAGAACCGTCTGCTCCAGGAACAATTCCTGCATTGAACTTAGTTCTTTTATCATCTGAAAACTTGAAAGCGGCATCTTTAAATGTCATTTTTCCTGCGATGATTAATCCTCTGATACTGTCAAGTTTTGCTTTTGCAGTTTTAAGTTCCTCATCGGTAGGAGTTGCTTTTAACAAGATGTGTCTTGCATCATATACTTTACCTGATCTTTTCAGCAACTGAATAATATGGTATCCGAATTCAGATTCAATAGGTTCTGAAATTTCATTTTCCTGAAGGTTCAACGCAGCAGCTTCGAATGGTTTTACCATCTGCCCTTTGTTGATATTTTTATACAAACCTCCGTTGGAAGCAGATCCTTCATCTTCAGAATAGATTCTTGCCTGGCTTTCAAATGTTTCACCACCAAGGATATCCTGTTTGATTTTTTTCAGTCTCTTGATAAGATCCTGCTTATGAGCTTCCGTTAAAGAAGGATAAATCATGATCTGAGCTAAAGTAACCTCATCTTTTACCTGTGGCAACTGCATCTTATACATGTTGTAAAAGTCTGTCACCTCATTTGGCGTTACATCTGCCTTATCTGTAATTCTTTGATATTTTGCCTGCCCGTAATACTGATCGGTATCGATTTTCTCGATAGCGTTCTTCATTTCATAAGCGTTTCTGAACTTATAAGCAGCAAGCAATGTTTTTTCATCCGGAAATTGAGAAAGCAACTGACGGTATTTTGCATTAGCCTGTTCTTTAATGGCTGCAGAACGGTTTTCAATTAATGTATCTTTTTTTGCTTCGTATACAAGAAGCTTATTGTTGATCAGGTTTTCAAGGAACTCACATTTATCTGTATTATTCGCTCCCTGCTGTTTCCCATAATTCATCTGCTCAGTTACATCAGATTCCAAAACGATCTCATTACCGATAACAGCAGCAATACCATCCACTAAATCTCCTGATTTTAGCTGAGCATTCATCATATTGGAAGAAAACATCATGATGAAAATCCCAAGGAGAAAAGTGATTTTTAGTTTATTTGTCATTTTACTATTTTAACAAGTTGCAAATTTAGAATTCTTAACGAATTTTACTCAATTTTTTATTATAAATATTTCTTAAAAAGACTTATTTACTGCAGTTCAACATCAAATGTTGTCAATTCTTTAAATTGTCTCAATCTGCTGAACATATCAGATTCGTTTACCTCTTCAATTCTTTCGGTTCCAAATTTCTCAACAGTAAATGAAGCCATTGCAGAACCAACGATAAGTGCAGATTTCATAGTTTCGAAATCAATTTTACCTTTTTTAGCAAGATAAGCGGCAAAACCTCCTGCAAAAGTATCTCCAGCACCAGTTGGATCAAAAACATCTTCTAATGGAAGAGCCGGGATCGCGAATACTTTATTGTCATGGAAAAGTAAAGCTCCGTGCTCTCCTTTTTTGATGATCACGTACTCAGGTCCCATCGTATGGATCTTTTTAGCGGCTTTTACTAAAGAATATTCTCCTGAAAGTTGTCTTGCTTCTTCATCATTGATGGTAATAACGTCTGTTTTAGCAATCATTTCCATCAAAATATCCCAAGCAGAATCCATCCAGAAGTTCATGGTATCAAGGATAACAAGTTTAGGACGGTTGTTCATTTTTTCCAATACAGATAACTGAACACCAGGGTGTAGGTTCCCAAGTAATAAAATTTCGGCATCCTGCATTGAATCCGGAATTTTCGGATCAAAGTTTTCCAATACGTTTACTTCAGTAGCTAAAGTATCTCTTGTATTCAGATCGTTGTGGTATTTTCCTGACCAGAAGAATGTTTTTCCTTCTTTCACGATTTCAATTCCTTCAATATTTACCTCTCTGTTTGTAAACATGTCAAGGTGCTCCTGTGGAAAGTCTCCTCCTACTACAGAAACGATACCGGATTTAACGCCTAAAATAGATGAAGTGATCCCAATATAAGTGGCTGCACCTCCCAAAATTTTGTCCGTTTTACCAAATGGTGTTTCAATTGCATCAAATGCAACACTTCCTACAACTAAAAGTTTCATATATTTTTCAATGTATATTAAAAGTAATTATTTTTTCCATTCAAAGGAATCCAGCAGGTGTTTCATATCATTTTTGATGTAGTTCACTGCAGGAGCCAGAGAATCCGGTTTCGGTCTCGAATTAAAGTATAGATAAGCAGTTACGAAATGTTTCGTACTGTCTGTAATATAAAACTGAAGGTTGGAAGCACTTTGCCCTTTCAGCTCATAGAAATTTCCGTATACCTTTTTTTCAGGATATTCAAAGGATTTTGTATCTATGGAACTAGCTTTTATGGTATGTTCGTATACCATTTTTTCAGCTTCCTTGATGTGCTGTGCAAAGTCATTCTGTATCGGGTAATAGGTAACGAAAATCTTCGCCTTCATTTTAGGATAATTCAGATAGAACCAACAAGGCTTCTTTGCCGGAGTAATGTTGGCAAAGTCTGAATATTCAAAGGTATAGGCACAATCGTTTACAAACTTCTGGTATTTCGGTGCGGGGTACTCAAGACGCAGTTCTCCATAAGGTTTTGGAACAGGATCTTTTCCACATGAAATTAAAAGCAGTGATACAAAAATAAAAATGACTTTTTTTATCATTTTGCAAAAGTACAAATTAGATTTCAGATTTCGGAAGACAAATTTCAGTCTTTCAGAGAGTTTTGGATGTAATTCTCTAATGGCTTGGGAAAGGATTTTTCATGGGAGCCTTCCAGATTTGTGATCAGGTATTGATTTTCAGCAACAAAATCATTCCAAACCGCTTCCGAATCTACGTTAACATTAAAGATTTCAATGCTTAGGTTTTTGTGAGTCAGTTTATGATTAATGGTTTTAGAACCCGTAATGAATGTTTCCATATCCTTCGAAACGGCAGTAGGAAATTCAAATAATTTTTTCCAGATAAAGTCTTCTTTTCGTTGACGAATTAAAAAATTTCCGTTTCTGTGTACAAAATAATAGGTCAAAGCAAGATCTTCTGCTTTCACTTTTTTTGTTTTTACAGGATAATTGGAAATATTCTGCATAGAGAAAGCAAGGCAGTCCTCATTTACGGGACATTCTCCACAAAGCGGATTTTTAGGTTTACAGATTTCTGAACCAATATCCATCATGGCCTGATTAAAATCGCCCACGTTTTCCGGCATTACCAGTTTTGCCAATTCAGAAAAATAAGTAAATGCTTTAGAGTTTGAAATATCAAAATCATCGGCAAAAATACGACTCAGAACGCGGTAGAAATTTCCGTCAACAGCAGGCATTTTTCCATTGAAACAAATACTTGAAACAGCAGCTGCAGTATACTTCCCTACTCCTTTCAATTGTAGAATTTCTTCGTACTGATCAGGAAAGACGCCTTTATAATCATTCATGATCTGTTGTGCCGCTTTATGGATATTAATAGCTCTTGAATAGTAGCCCAAACCTTTCCAATACAGTAAAACTTCATTTTCTTCAGCTTCTGCCAATGTTTTCACATCTGGAAAACGCTCGATAAAATTATTGTAATGATTAAGCCCCTGATTGATCCTTGTCTGCTGAAATACGATTTCACAGATCCAGATTTTATACGGATCTTTTGTCTGTCTGAAAGGCAGATCTCTTGCATTGTTCTTATACCAATCCAGAATTTTATTGCCTATGTGCAGAAAATCTGAATTTCTGATGTCCTTCTCCAAAAATTTTTGTTTATCTTTTTAACGAATATCCTTCCCATTTATACGGTATGATACCGAAGCATATTCTGTTTGCAAAGATAAAATTTATTTGTCAGCTTTCACAGAGTAGACAGGAGCAGCCTTTAGCCATTGATATTTAAGGTTTCGGTCTTTGGCGATAAAGCGGTATCCTTCCAGTTTTTTCAGATACACATACATAGAATCGTTGTTTTTAAGCTTTAATTTGTATTGAGACAGGAACATCATAGGAATTTCTACCGTGGAGTCTCTTACTGTTTTTAAGACTTTACCTGAATTTACTTTATAAAGGAAAAATGATTTTCCGCGATCTTTAGAGCTGTCTGCCAATTTTACGGTTGAGCTTGCAATAACGAGTTCACTCCCGTCAAAGCATTCCTCTGTATTCATGATGTAAGCCTTTCCTTCCTGCCGTTCATCGGAAAACAGGTCGTTTTCATAGTGACCAGGGCTTTGGTATTTTTTTTCACAACTCACCAGAAGCATCATCAATAAAGCAGGTAAGCTTATGATCAGTTTTTTATTCATATTCAATTTCATAGGTGTTGGTTGAAAAAAAACCGATGTACAAAGGCATCGGTTTTTTTATTTAAAATAGGTTTATTTTATTCCTGAGCATATTCTGCATCCCATTCGTTACCATCATCTCCCTTGTGTCCGTCCAGTTTAATAACAAAACTTTTTGTTGGGAAATAAGGCGTCATACGGATATCCAGCCATACTCTGTCTTTATTTACTCTATCCTGTTCGAAACGAACAATTTTGAATTTTTCAATTAATTTGTCCGGTCCTTTAATATTATCAAGGAATGTAACGATCTGTCTTCTCAAATCGTCTTCGTTTTTAGCATTCCAGTTTTCGAAAGCTCTTCTGTTCAGGAAGTCAAGCAATACTTTGGTTACATAGTCGAATACACGAACTACGGAATACGTCTGAAGACCGATATTGTCTCCTGTAAATAGTGTCTTTGCAGAGAAAGCCATGATTTTTCCATACTCGTTTACCATTGGTACAAGACCCATTTTTTCCAATTGAGAAATTTCGCTTTTCTTCAATTCGAATTTTACAGCGTCAACTTCGTTGATGTTACCGTGTTTTTTACCTGCTGCTACCTGAGACATCAGGGTTTTGTGAATTTTACCTGCTAATGAAGTGGAAGGTGGAAGTTCTACGTTCTCTTCTTCTCCAACTTCTTCAGCTTTTCCACGACCTACCAGCCAGTTACACGTCATAATAACGTTACTTCTGTGGAGTTCTCCTCCGGTAAGGTTCGCAGAGTGGAATAAATCTACCACATCATCCGGCTTATCAAGATTGGCGAAGTCTGTAACCATCATTACTTTGTTTTCGTTACATATTTTTGCCCATTTCTCGATTACTTTGTTAGATCCTAAATATCCAGGAATCGCAAGGATTGAATAGTTATCTCTAAGATCAAGACGGTCGTAGTAATTTTTGAATTCTTCTGAGATGGCATCGATGAATAAAGGATTATCAAGGTCTGAAACCTGATCAATACTTGCATTCACAATGCTTACGTTATCCACTTTATCCAATTCTGTATTTTTGTAGAATTGCGCTACGGTTCTATAGTTGGTTTCCAACATACGAACGGCATCCAGTGTATTTTTTAGGTTTGTTTTTAGGTTCTGATCAGCCTGCTGTGCTTTTGATTTGCAGGTATCAGCCATCTTATCTGCAGATTCGTTTCCTTCCAGAAGGCTTACCCAAAGGTTGATCTTCTGAAGAAGTTCTTTTCTTTCATCTGACTTATTGCTATCATTCAGGAAGATTTCCTTTCTTGCTTTTCTTGTCGGGTTCATATTGGCGATACCGTCTACAACGGATTCAACAAAGCCAAAACCTCCCATTTTATTGAGCTCTGCAAGCGGGTTGCCTTTCGGCTGGCCGGAGTGTTGCTGCTGCCCCTGCTGTTGGCTTTCTTGTGCCTGTAATTTGCTATCCATGATTTAAGTGTAAGTGTCTTTAATTATTTTTCAAGTTCTTGTGCTACATCTTTCAATACTTCGATGAACGCTGCTCTTGTTTGCTCGTTCTCCAACATATTGCGTAGAATTTTATTTGTTTTCAGCTGGCGTACTATTTTGTTGTACTGTTCCTGTTCCATGCTCAATTGCTGCAGATAATCTGACTTCTGAGTAAGGCTTTTCGGGGTAAAGTCACCAAGGTTTTGAAAACGGAATTCTTCTTCTACCATTGCTCCGTCTTCTGATTCGTGCTGTACAGATACAGAAGGTTGGAAATGTTTGAAAACATCTTCAACGGTTTTCAATCCTGTTACAATTTCAGGGGTATAAGATTCTTCTGTTGTAAGCTGGCTTACTATCAGTGATTTATTTTCCTGTATTTCCTGAATAGCTTCATTAGCGTCTACTTTTACCTCGTTGCCGCCAACACCATAATTAAACATTGCCATATTATTATTATTTTGAGATTTACTATTTTGGTTTGGATCTGTCTTTGAGTAATTTACAGACGAATCGAATAAATTACCAATCCAATGTTTAAATTTAAAAAAAAACTGTAACATACAAAATTTTGTCAAGATTTTTCTTGAATTATTTAAAATTAATCAGACTTATTTAACATAAAATCATGATATTACGATATCACTAAGCTATGAAAAAATAAATAAAGTCATTCAAGAAAAAAAATAAATAATTTTTGGGATGTTTTCCTGTTTCAAATGAATCTTAAAAGAAGAGTTTTTTGAACATTACTAAAAAATATTCTTTATATTTAAGCAAAGTGAACGGTATCATGAAAGATGTAAAAATAGCGTTTAGAAAGCCGATCTTTCCAGTTTCAGATGCATTGCAGCACTATTTGGAAAAGTATAACAGAACTACTCAGATCAGGTTTCTGTATGAAGATCTGCTAAGATTCAGTGATAGTGTCAGTATTCTGGATAAGGACGGAAAAGATACTTTGTGGCTTGGAGTACTATATTCCGAACATGAGTTTAAAGAAATCGAAGCCAATCTCAATAAAATCTACACTCTTCTCCATTCTGACGGGGATATTGCGACTTTACCTTATCTGAAAGTAGATACGATTGACTTCTGTACTTTTGGAAATTCCAAACCTTTTCGGGTTCGGGTGAGAAATATTCTGAATGATAATTATACTTATTTTTATATTAAGCAGGCAGATGCTTCCCGAATATTCGGACTGGAGCTTGAAGATCTGCTTTCTCCCAACCGAATCAATTTTCTGGTTTACAAAAACACTTTGATAGAGGAGCATATTTTAGGAATTCCTGGGGATGTTTTTATTCAGAAACATATGTTCAACTGCTCAGAACTGGAAAAGGCTCAGATTTCTAAGGAGTTTGTGAAATTCAATGAACGTTGTCTTATTGGGCTTCTTGGTGATATGCGTTCTTATAACTACGTGGTAATTCCCATCCATGATTTTGACCAGGTTATTTACAGAATTCGTCCTATCGATTTTGATCAGCAAAGTTATGAAGGAAATTTGAAGGTTTATCTTCCGCAATATTTTAAAGAAAACAACCTCATGGTTAAGATGGTCTTGGAAAAACTGAAACCTAGTTCCATAGAGCAATACCGTAAGGAAGTACGCTCACAAATTGTAAAAAGAGTAACTAGCAGCCAAAACAGATTCGAAGAACTTATTTCGATTATGAAGCAGGACAATATTGCACCGGAGGCCAATGTCATAGAATTAAGGACAGCTTTACAGAAACTTACTTATGATGTGAATTTCAAGTATTGTAAAACGATGGGAGATATTATAGAAACCGGGATCAAGTTTGTTCTCAAAAATTATAAAAAAGAATATTAAAAAGAGAATCCGCCTCGCATTGAGACGGATTCTTTCTTTTCTAACAATTTTCGGGTAAAATTACCAGATTTTTATTCTATCCTGAGGTGCTTTATATAGTTTATCACCTGATTTGATATCGAATGCTTTGATGAAAGAGTCCTGATTCACCAACGGACCGAATGCTCTGAACATTCCCGGAGAATGCGGATCTGTTTTCACCTGATTGATCATATACTGATCGGTAGCCTTGGTTCTCCAAACGGTAGCCCAGCTCATAAAGAATCTCTGATCCTGAGTAAATCCACTGATTTTTCCAGGGTTTCCTTTATCTTTTAAATACATTTGAAGCGCGTCATAAGCAACAGCTACTCCACCTAAGTCACCAATATTTTCCCCACTTGTGAATTTACCGTTTACGAAACTTCCTTTTACAGGTTCGTAAGCACTGTACTGAGCAGCTAACTGAGCTACTTTAGCATCAAAATTCTTACGGTCGGCATCTGTCCACCAGTTGTTCAGGTTACCATCACCATCGAAACGGGAACCACTGTCATCAAATCCGTGAGAGATTTCGTGTCCGATAACGGCACCAATACCTCCGAAGTTAACAGCAGCATCTGCTTTAGGATTGTAGAAAGGAGGTTGAAGGATTGCAGCAGGGAACACAATTTCGTTGTTTGATCCGCTGTAATATGCGTTTACTGTTTGTGGAGACATTCCCCATTCTGTTTTGTCAACAGGTTTTCCTACTTTATCTAAGCTTTTCTGATATTGCCATGCAGACACATTCTGAAGATTAGAGTATAATGTTGCTCCCTGTTTTGGAGATTCTACTTTCAGTTGGCTGTAGTCTTTCCATTTGTCAGGGTAAGCAATTTTCACAGTAAACTTGGATAGTTTTTCCTGTGCTTTCACTTTGGTCTCAGGAGACATCCAGTCGATACTGGCGATGTGGCTTTTAAATGATTTTAAAATATAATCAATATAGGTTTCCATCTGCTTTTTCGCTTCAGGAGTGAAATACTGATCAACGTATAATTTACCGAAAGCTTCTCCAAGAACTCCGTTTACAAGAGTAAGTCCTCTTTTGTTCATAGGACGCTGCTCTTTCTGCCCCTGTAAATATTTAGCATAGAAATCGAATCTGATCTGTTCCAAATTGTCATCCAGATTGCTTGCGTTTCCGTTGATGATATGATATTTCAGATAATCTTTCAATAATGGAAGGTTTTTCTGAGTAATGAACTGATCCATATTCTGGTAATATTTCAATTCACCAATAATAACTCTGTCTGTATTAACACCAGCATCTTTCAGATATTTTGCAAGATCAACATTTTTAACAAGACCTGAAAGTTCGGATACGTTTTTAGGGTTGTATCTTAAATTGGCATCTCTGTTCTGCTCAAGAGTTAATAGATAATTAGCCAGTTGTTTTTCAAAAGCAACAACATTCTGCGCTGCCTGTGCTGAATTTTTGTATCCTAAAACCCCAAACAGTTTACCTACATAAGTCTGATATTCTGCCAATGTTTTAGTGTTGGCATCGTTTACTTTCTGATAGTAGTCTCTTCCTAAACCAAGATCCGGACCTCCAAGGTAAACAGCATTCATCTGAGAATTTTTCATATCTGCACCCACTCTCCAGCCATAGAAAGAATTATCTCCTAATTTGGTAGCATCTAAAAGATATTTCTGAAGATCGTTAACATTTTTTATAGCGTCTACTTTCGCAAGATCTCCTTTAATTGGAGCCAGTCCTTCTGCGTTTCTTTTTGCAGTGTCCATAAATGAAGCATACAGATTTTGAATTTTCTGTCCTTCTGAACCTGCAGGATATGATTCTGTAAGAATTTTGTTCAGTATATCTAAGGAAGCATCATCTACATTTTCTCTCAATGCATTGAAAGATCCCCAATTGGCTTTATCGGAAGGAATCTGCGTATTTTTCACCCAATTCCCATTCACATAGCTAAAAAAGTCATCCTGCGGACGGACATTGGTATCCATATAAGATAGATTGATCCCCTCCTCTTTCACTTCTTCTTTCACCGGTTTTTCAACTGCGACTTTCGTAGCCTCAGCCTTTGTATCTGTCCCTGCAGTCTTTGCTGCTCCACACGAATTGAGAAATACTATACCCGCTAGAGCCAGTATTCCAATATTTAGCTTTTTCATTAAAGATAATTTTTGATTTTACACAAACTTACCAAATATACAAACTTTAATGATATGTAATGAATGATAATTGATATATGAGTGTTTTATGTTTAATGTTTGACGTTGTTATGTATAGAACCACCCCGTCAAAAATTCAAAGAATTTTTGCCACCCCTCCGAGGGAGGGGAATGATGGGGGGCCGTTGTTATAAATATTATCCCTTCGGCTCAGTCTCGCAATCCCTAATCTCTAAAACCTGCTGCCTATTACCTACCTCCTAAAAAAACAAAACCGCTCATTGCTGAGCGGTTCTTATTGTTACCAGATTTTGATTCTGTCTTCTGGAGCTTTGTATAATTTGTCTCCTTTTTTCACATCAAATGCTTTGTAGAAAGCATCAACGTTGATTAACGGACCAAAACTTCTGAAATATCCAGGAGAGTGCGGGTCTGTCTTAACCTGATTGATCATATATTTTTCACTTGATAAAGTTCTCCAAACCGTTGCCCAGCTTAGGAAGAATCTCTGATCTTGAGAGAATCCACTGATTTTTCCAGGGTTTCCTTTATCTTTTAAATACATTTGAAGAGCATCGTATGCGATGTTTACTCCCCCTAAATCGGCAATGTTCTCACCGTTTGTGAAAGTTCCGTTTACGAATGTTCCTTTTACAGGCTCATATTTGTCATATTGTGAAGCAAGAGCTTTTGTTGCTTTTTCGAAGTTAGCTTTGTCTTCTGGAGTCCACCAGTCTACAAGGTTACCATCTGCGTCGAACTGTGCACCTGAATCATCAAATCCGTGGCTCATTTCGTGACCGATAACAGCACCAATTCCTCCAAAGTTTACAGCTGCGTCAGCTTTAGGGTTGAAGAATGGCGGCTGAAGGATGGCTGCAGGGAATACGATTTCGTTAAATACCGGGTTGTAGTAAGCATTTACCGTTTGTGGAGTCATTCCCCATTCTGTTTTATCAACCGGTTTTCCGATTTTTGCTAAATCTTTGTTATACTGCCACTCACCGATGTTCTGAAGGTTTTTGTATAATGTTCCACCTTTAGCTTCAGGAAGAATGACCAATTTAGAATAATCTTTCCATTTATCAGGATACGCTACTTTTACGGTAAACTTGTTCAACTTTTGCATTGCTTTTTCCTTAGTAGTAGCAGACATCCAAGCCAGGTTGTTGATGTGAACCGCAAAGCTTTTCTTCAGGTAATCAATCAATTCTACCATCTGAGCTTTAGCTTCTGCTGGGAAATACTTCTCAACATACAGTTTACCAAAAGCTTCTCCTAAATTTCTATTGATCAACTCAAAACCTCTTTTGTTAAGAGCTCTTTGTTCCTGCTGACCTCTCAAATATTTTCCGAAGAAAGCAAATTTCATATCTCCTAGCTTTTCACTTAAGTAAGAAGCGCTTCCGTTGATCATGTGGAATTTAAGATAATCCTTAATTACAGGAAGATTCTGAGTATTTACTAATTTATCAAAGTTTTTGTAGAAACCTAGTTCTCCAATAATTACTCTATCAGTATTTACTCCTACTTTTTTAAGATAACCAGGGATATCTACTCCTTTTACAAGAGTAGAAAGCTCAGCCATAGTCTGAGGGTTATACTGAAGCGTATTATCTCTACTTTGTTCGTTAGTTAATAAAGTCTGAGCAATGCTTTTCTCGTAATTAACGATACCTTTTGCTGCTTCATCAGCATTTTTGTATCCTAATTCTTTTAGCATTGAAGCTACATATTTCTGATACTCAGCAATAGCTTCTGTATTCTTATCATTTACTTTTTGGTAATAGTCTCTCCCTAATCCTAGAGATGCTTCACCTAAGTAAACAGCATTCATATTTGAATCTTTCAAATCTGCGTATATTCCCCAACCGTAGAAGATATTTTCCCCTTCTTTAGTTACAGAAGTAAGATAGTTTTGAAGGTCCGCCATGTTTTTGATAGCGTCAATCTTATTCAGGTGATCCTGGATAGGTTTGATCCCATCGGCATTTCTCTTATTCATATCCATATAGGTAGCATACAGATCCTGAATTTTTTTCCCTTCGCTTCCGTCGGTAAATTTATCCTTCAAAAGAGAGTTCAGGATCGTCATGGAATTGTTATCCGTATCTTCTCCTAATTTGTTAAAACTTCCCCACGTTGGCTTGTCGGATGGGATTTTAGCGGTTTTCATCCAAGTTCCGCTCACATAGTTATAAAAATCATCCTGTGGACGTACTGATGTGTCCATCAAGCTAAGGTCTAAGCCTTTGTCTGTGTTGTTAACTGCGGTTTTCACCGATTTTGCTTGTGCGCTCATGGTATTTTGAGTGCAGATCCCTGCTATTAGAAACAAAGAAAGCGTTATTTTTTTCATTATGATAACAATTTATATAATATGTATGATGAATTAACTATTTGTTACTTTTCGATGAAACAAATTTAAACAAATATTAAGAAGTTGCTATCTCTTTTACATTTCCTGTTCTTTTCAGGAAGCCCCAGGACTGCATTTCGCCTTTCAATGCTTTTCTTAAACTTTTAAATAATACAATATACATCAGCCATCTATACCCGAATCTCTGCGGAATGATATACAGCAGATTGATGAGTTTCTCGCGCTGCATAATGAATGCTATCAACGCTAAAGAAGCATCCACCAATAAGAAGATCAGATAATAGGAGAATATCTTGCTGCCGTTTCCGGACAGAATTCCAAAAAACATAATCACATCTGCCAATGGCGAGAAAAATGGAATAATGTATTGGAATAACAAAATATTCGGCATTGCCCAAAGTCCCAGTCCTTTATATCTGGGGTTAAGGAAAGTTTGTCTCTGTTTCCAGAACATCTGCATGATTCCGTATGTCCATCGGAAACGTTGTTTTAAAAACTGTTTTACAGATTCAGGAGCTTCTGTTACTGCAATAGCTTTATTTTCGTTGGCTACCGTATACCCTTCTTTCAGGATTTTAACGGTGATATCACAATCTTCGGCTAATGTATCTGAAGAATATCCTCCCACTTCCTTCACTACAGATGTTTTGAATGCTCCGATAGCACCAGGAATCACAGTGATTGCATTAATGTATGCATAGGCCAGTCTGTCAAAATTCTGACTTGTGGTATATTCAATCGCCTGCCATTTTGTAAGCCAGTTCACTTTATTTCCCACTTTCACATTTCCGGCAACTGCTGCAATTTTTTCTTCTGGAGAGGCATTTAAAAATCTTGCAATCAGATATTTTACAGCGTCCTGTTGTAATTTGGTATCGGCATCTATACATACTACATATTCTGCATCGGTTTGCGAAATACCGAAATTCAAAGCTGTAGCTTTCCCTCCGTTTGCCTTAGTGAATATTTTCAGATCCGGATGGTTCGGGAATGCTTCTCTTGCTTTTTCATAGGTTGAATCTTTACTTCCGTCATCTACCATAATGATATTGAAATTCGGGTAAGTCTGCTTCAATAGATTTTGTAATGAAGAGACAATATTTACTTCTTCATTGTAAGCGGGAACAATGATTGAAACTTTAGGGTAAGATTCCAAAACAGGAAACTCGCTTAGTTTTTTCTCTTTTCTTTTTTCTTTAAATGCCCAATATGCCATCAGCAATAATCTGATTAATCCTAATCCGATGAAAATCGTAAACAGAGCAACCAAAAAGTGGCTTATTCCATAAATGGCTGTGGCCAACACCAGATTCAGCTGCATGATATAATAAGATCTCGTTTTAGGAACTTCAGGCATCAGCTCACTTTTGCTTTTGTGAAGAAGGGTTCTGAGGTTGGTAAAATGATATCCCTGTTTCTGTAGTGTCGGAATTAGAATTTTCAACGCTTTTATCGTTTCTTCTCTTGTATCACCACCGGCATCGTGAAGAAGAATGATATTTCCTCTCTGCAGTTTGATTCCTTCCATCACCCGTTTTATAATTTCATCTGCTTTCACTCCTGGCTGCCAATCTTCAGGGTCAATACTTTCACCAATATCAAGATAGTTCTGCTGTCTTGCCAATGCTACCGGAATAATCTCTTCAGAAGTAGTGGGTTCAGAATCCGCATTATAAGGAGCTCTGAACAGAATTGTACTATGCCCCGTGATACATTCAATCAACAGTCTTGTCAGTTTCATTTCAAGTAAAGCTCTTTGCGGGCTTACCTTTGCAACATTTTCATGAGTAAAGGTGTGATTTCCTATTTCATGTCCTTCACGATAGATTCTTTTAACAAGCGGAAGGTTTTTTTCTGCATTTAAACCAATTAGAAAGAATGCTGCAGGAACATGATATTTTGATAAGATATCCAGTACCTGAGGGGTATAAGTATCATCCGGACCATCATCAAAGGTCAGTACAAGCTCTTTCTGAGGTGCACTTCCATATTTTTTCACTTCATAAGAACTTGGATAGGTGATATAGTTTTCGTCTGTAATGATTTTCTCTTTCGGATCAATTTCTATGGCAATTTTTCCGTCGTGAGGAGTATTCAATACATCCAGTACTTCCCCATCTCCGATGTAATCTACCATGGTCTGTCCTTTTACATTTTGCAGATTTTTCAAATTAAGTTTAGAAACTCCAGTAGAAGTAAGATCTTTATCATAGAAATTCCAGACTCTGCTGTCCTCACTTCCCAGTCTCCAAAGGGCAGTTCCTGCCAACGGATATTCTGAGGAAAAACGCATCGTGTTGAAAATAGATGCCGCATCGTTGAAGAATACCGTGTGAGTCAGGTTTTTGGAATCTGTATACGAATAGTTTAGATTAAAAGTATTGTCGTTAAAATCGATAACCGCTTTGCTGGCATTAGCTTTTGTAATCGCCTGCATATAAGTTACAGAAGTATTGTCATCTTTATTGGAACTCCAGTCATAGCCATAAGCACCCAACCCAAGAATAATTTTGTGAGGGGAAGTTTGCTTAACCATTTTACCAGCCTGAGCTTCTATCCATTTTTGTGAAGAAACCGGACCGGCATCGCTTCCAGCAGAATATTCATCATAAGCCATCAGTACAAAATAGTCTACATACGGATCTAATCTCGGAATGTTGTAATCATCATTATCCGTCATAATATCCATGGTAACCAGCAGCTGATTTTGTTTAAAAGTTTCTGAAAGCTCTTTCATAAAAGCAATCAGATTATCATCAGAATTTAGGTTCATGTCCTCAAAGTCAATATTAATTCCTTTGAAGTGGTATTTTTTACATTGCTGGGTTATTTTCTGGATCAGCGCTGTTCTTCTTTTTGGATCATTCAGTACTTTTACCAATCCTTCAGAACGGAATTCTCTGTCTGAGTTGTTACTTAACATCGGCATGGCAGCAACTCCTGTTCTTTTAATGATCTTGTACCCTTCCGGGTCTACATTGGTTTTCAGATCTCCTGTTTTAGGATCAATAAAAAACCATTCCGGGAAAACCAGATTGACATGTCTGATATTTCTTTTTAAAGACATCAAAGACTGAGGATCCCAGGCTACATAAAAGGCAGAACGGATACCGCCCGGAAACTGATTCCAGTTTCTGTTTTGATTTTTATATCTTTCTTCTCTGGCCTTTTCTACTTTAGCAAGATTAGTATGAATGTTTTTTTCAGAAATAAAACTTCTGAATCCTTTATATTCTTTAGAAATTTTATTCTCCTGAAGATAAGGTTTGTTGGCAGTAATTACGGCTTTATAGTCTTCCTTAAAAGGAATTTTTGGACTTCTGTCCAGGGTCATCATCAAACCTAAGGCAAGAAAAAGCAAAGCGCCGATAAAGATAAAGAAACGGCTGCCCCACTTAACACTTTTCCAGCGTTTTTTACTGTTGGTTTGAAAAATCTGTTTGGAATTTTCCACGATTTTAAAATTTTAATGAATGGTTTTCAAAAAGTGTGAAAAAGCACCTTAAAATTAATTAAAAAAAAATTAAAAAAATAAAATAGTACTGTAAATAACTTGTCTACAATTTTTTAATAACAACAAAAAAGTCACAAAAGTGTAAAAACTTCTGTGACTTTTTTCGAATTTGCAAATAATAAGATATACTATAATAATGCTAAATTTTTAACGCAAAGAGACATTGATAACGTTCTATTTAAAGAAAAGAATCAACAAGTTAAAGCACATGACTTTGCGTAGCAGACATAGCTGCCTTTGCTCTCTAAAATATCCAATATTATATTTTTTAAACTTTACGCTTAAAAATAAGCTATATTCTAAATTTTATACTGCCACCAGCAGAGATACAAGATCCTGAATAACCTTCTGAGAAATAAAACTCATGAAATCAAGTCTTTCAAGATGTGGCATATACAGTTTGGATGTCACTTCTTTATCTTTGATTCTTATGGTATAAAAAACCGTTCCCACTTCTTTACCATCTTCTCCTTTTCCGGGCCCTGCAACACCTGTTGTAGAAAGGGAAATATCTGTATCAAACAGTTCCTGACAGCCTTTTGCCATTTCCTGAGCCACCTGTTCACTGACAACGGTAAACTGATCTACCGTTTCTTTTGAAACATTCAGGATTTTTATTTTTTTTTCTGTAGCATAAGCCACCATTCCGCCAAGGAAATATTTTGAGCTTCCGGAAACTGATGTCAGCATTTTAGCCAATTCTCCTCCCGTACAGCTTTCTGCCGTAGAAACCGTCAGTTTTCTTTCCGTAAGAATTTCAGCAAGAATATTTTCTATTTTATCTTCAGATACAGCAATCACATGGTCTCCCAATAAAGGAAGCACTTTCTGAATTTCTTCCTCAACCTGCGTTTTCAGCGTTTCTTCATTCTCCCCTGACGCTGTAAGCCTTAACTTTACTCTGGTTCCTATCGGAAGGTAAGATAAAGCCAGATTTTCAGGAAGTGCAAGTTCCCAATCTTCAATAGTATCGGCAAGAATGCTCTCCGGAATTCCCACCACAGATATAATTCTCGTATGAATATACTGAAGGTTGAATTTTTCCTGCAGATAAGGGATAATCTGGTCTTTAATCAATGGTTTTACTTCATACGGAACGCCCGGTAAGCTATAACACAGCTTTCCGCCAAGTTCCATCATCATACAAGGTGCTGTTCCATAATGGTTTTGAAAAACAACTGATTTTGTAGGAACAAATGCCTGCTCTTTATTTCTTTCTAAAATATCTGCACGCCCTCTTCTTTCCATATAGTTTTTAAGATGATTGAAGGTAACCTCATCCAAGGCAATTTCATCATTAAAAAACTCTGCCAGGGCTTTTTTGGTTTTATCGTCCCGGGTTGGTCCCAGTCCACCTGTGGTGATAATCAGATCACCTAGTTCAAAGGCGGTGCTTAAAGTATTTTTAATGGTTTCAATCTCGTCAGAAATGGTAAAAATTTGTGAAACTTTTATCCCGATATTCTTCAGTTCGGAGGCAATAAAATTAGAGTTGGTATCTATTGTATTTCCAGAAAGGATTTCGTCACCAATGGTGATCAGAACAGCTTTTTCCATATATCAATTTGTTGAAAAAAATTCTCTGCAAATGACGGAAAAATCGGTGGCTGCGGCAACATAAAATGATTTTTTCTATTTTTGGCAAAAATTGTTTAAAACTATAATTAAAGATTATGTCTAAATATGATGATGCTTCATGGCATTATGGTGGTGATTTTCCTGAAGGACTTCCTCAGAAAAACGGAGCAACTCATACCGGGATGTTCCTGAACTGGTGTATCAATCATGATATGATTTCTGAAGAACTGAAAGAAGATGCGAAGGAAGAAATTGAACGTGTGCAGCGAAGAGAGATGACCGGTGCCGAATTTGTAATGGATTGCTGCGACGGAAAATTCTCCGAGTACGATCTTAATGATCTCGGAAACAGTTTTGCAAAAGATTATTATGCAGATGACACCGATTTTGGAAACAAATACAGCTCGTTTGCTGATGACTTCGTTAATATTTTTGATGCAAAAGCAGAAGAAAATGACTACGAATACGAAACGTTCTATCATATTGAAGACACTTACGAAAATTATGATCTGATGAGACAGGTCATTGATTATCGTTTTGAAGAATGGAAGGAATATATTGGAAGCTAAAAGCTAATATAAGTGAAGAAAATGTGAAAATACAGACCTGCCGTATCAACAGCAAATCATCAACACATTTTCTTCACTTTCTCTTTTTATGCCTTATTAATCATGACCTATCCAGATCAGCTCATTGGTATTATAGCCTATTTTTCTAGCTTTTTCGAGGAAGCGTTGTCTGATACTTTCCGGAATATCGGTTGTGCGGGATAAGATCCACAGATATTTCAGGCTACTGCCAGCAATAAGAGCATACTGATAGTCTTCATCAATATCGATGACATTATAACCTGCCCAAATGGGTTTAAAAAACGATACTTTCAGTCTGGCTTCAGTTTTATCTTTAACGAATTGGGCTTCCCCAATAGATTCATTCCAGACTTTTTTAAGATAATCGTATCCTTTATTTTTGACCTGAATGCTTCCATCGGGATTTTCTGAATATTCTGCCGTCACATTATTCATATTCTTTTCGAAACGATAATCGAAACGGGCAATTTCGTACCATTTACCCAGATATTTTTTAGCATCGAAATTTTTCACAGCAGTTGCTCCTCTGGGAATCCGAACAGAATAAGAGTTGAACACGATAAGTCCCAATGCTCCCAAAGAGACTGGAAGTAGAATTTTGTGAAGAGTTTTCATAACAGAACGTTTTGGTGTAATGTTTATAAAACCTTCAAAAATAATGCCTTTACGCTATTGCGGCTATATAATTTCTATGAAAAATTTTTCAGAAAGTTGTCTTTAAAACTTCCTGAAACCTCAATTTCTGTATCGTCGGCCAACATGACGGTTCCACTTTTATGATAGGATTTTACAAAGGCTGTATTGATGATATGAGAACGATGAACTCTCACAAAAGGACTTTCCAAAAGGTCATCAAAATGTTTCAAAAAACGGCAGACCATTTTCTTTGAACCATCTGTAAGATAAACTTGTGTAAAGTTTCCATCCGCCTGAAGTCTTAGAATATCTTCGGTTTTCACAACATCAAAGCCCTGTAAGGTAGGAAGAATAAGCTGTTGTTTTTCCGGTTTCAGTTTTAAGTTTTCGAGTAGAATTTTATTCCGGTTGAGCTCTTCTTTTTTCTCCAGACTTTCAGCTACTTTATTTACTGCGAGAATCAGTTCCTGAATATCTATCGGTTTTAAAATATAATAACTTGCAGATTTATTTAATGCCTGTAGTGAATATTGTGAAAAAGCAGTAATAAAAATGGTTTCATAGGAGAAATCTTTGGTAGCTTCTAATACATCAAAAGCGTTCCCAAAAGGCATTTCCACATCTAGAAAAACCAACTGCGGCTGTTTTTCTGCAATTAAAGGAACTGCTTCTTTAATATTTTCTGCCTCTCCGAGAATTTCCACTTGCGGACAGTATTTGGTAAGATAACTTCTGAGAACTTCTCTTGCTATGATTTCGTCATCTACGATTACGGCTTTTATTTTCATTGAGACTGATATTAGACTGCATATTGTGACTGCAAATTAGGAATATTTGATCATTTCTACAATCTCACAGATCAATGTTCAACCTTCCGGAATTTATATTCTCTTCCAGTTCCAGGCGTATTTTATAATGAGAATTGTGATGATGCACTCCAATGCGCCCAGGAATGTATAAAACAAATACCAGTCCGAAAAGGATGATATTCCGACAAGTAACATTATTGCTGTAAAAAATATTCCGAAAACGATATTAAGTATTCTATTAAGCGTAGGTTTCAGGATAAGTGAGAGAAATACCATGACAGCAGGAATGGCAAGAATTACAGAAGCTGCCAGAAGCTTCACTGGAGAATTCAATAAGTTGTCTCCTTCTACAAGTCCCCAGGCTTTTCCGGGGGTATAAAGTTCAAAATAGTCACCGTACAGATAGCACAGGGTAACGGAGGCCCAAAGGCCAGCCAATATAATTTTCACATTGACTTTAACATCCTCCAGTTTAGCAGTATTTTTCATGGTTTTAATACATAAATATTTACGAATATGATGATCTCTGTCTTTCTAACATTGATGACGTATGCATCAGAATGTTATAAGTTTTCATCTTGTAAGACAACTTCTTTATCAAAATTGTTACATGTTTTTGCAATAAGGTCAAATTTTTAGAATCCTAAAAATCAGCATATGGTGATTTTTAATAATTCTCAACAAAGTGACAGTTTATTTAAAATCAATACAAATTAAGACTCCAGAGAGTGAATAATACTTTTTTTCTTACATTAGCAATAAGAATTACTATAATCATAACATTTAAAACCAATCACTATGAAAAATACAAAATTTTCAAACTTTATCGAAAAACTAGAGCGAAATTTAACAGATAACAGTCAAGAATCATTAATTCTGACTAATTTTTCTGACCAAAGTCAAGGAGGCTTCATTGGTGTAAACGACAGCAGATGCATCAACGGAAGTTCTGCATGTAACGGATCTATAAATGACTCCAGATGTTCTAACGGAAACTGTGACAATTCTATCAACGGAAGAAAGTGTACCGTATTAACTCCTTCAACAGGTTTATCATAACAACTTAATTATTTAAAAGAAATCAAAATCAGTTATAGTAATTCTTACTTTTTTATAAACACTAAAAACAAATTATAACATGGAAAAATCAAAATTTTTAAAAATGATTGAAGAAAAGATGATCTCCAGTGACAGTGAATCTCTTTATTTATCGAAAATCAATGAAAATCTAATGGCCGGAGATTTTATAGTCGTTAATGGCAACCAATGTGTGAACGGAAGTTCTGCCTGCCAGGGATCAATTAATGATTCCCGCTGTTCCAACAGCAATTGCGACAACTCCAGCAATGGTAGAAAATGTACCGTTCTTACTCCTTCTACAGGAATTCTATAAGAAATAAAAAAACTAATATGCCAGATAAAAAACTATTCAGATTTCTTAAAGGTTATTGGAAAAATCTTCTGGATACTGAGGAAGCTTTCATTCTGACTAACAATGTGATAACTACATCCATAGTTCAAAATATATCACATTCAATCCAAACCCGAATCCAACAATAATATAAAGAGAAATTATGTATAAATTCAGTAAGTATAATTCTATCATTCCATTAAGTGATACTATTTCAGCAGTATACAATTCAAAAGAAGATAAATGTATCGTCATCAAGAGAGATTTAGAAGGCTATTTTAAGCTTCCTATCCTTGATTTGGAAAAAAATCACCCATCTATTTATCAGAATCTATTAGATATCAATGCCATTGTTGATCATAATCGCGATGAGCTTCAGGAAGTTATCCAGAGAAGTAAAGAGGTTGATTATTCTGATAAAACATACCGTCTTATCATTAACCCCACGATGAATTGTAATTTCAAGTGCTGGTATTGCTATGAATCTCATATTGTAGGTTCTAAGATGAGCAATGAGGGTGTCAACAAGATCATCAAGTTTATTGATAAGACTTTAGAAAAAAATCAAAACCTCAACTCATTCGATCTTTCATTTTTCGGTGGAGAACCTTTGATGTACTACAGCAAGGTTACCGAACCTATCATCAACCATTACAGAACCAAATACCAAGATTATTCTCACATCAACTTTACTATTTCTTTTACAACCAACGCTTACCTTCTTAATGACAGAATGGTTAACCATCTGACCTATGACAATGACAGTAAGTTTTTCCAGATTACTTTGGATGGAGGAAGAGAAGAGCATAATAAAGTGAGAGTGGCCCAAAAAGAAGAAGGTTCTTATGATAAGATCATTGATTCTATAAAGAGATTGCTCAGAGAAAAAATAAGTGTTCTTATAAGAATTAATTATACCGCTGAAAATATTGATTCTACAAAGGAAATTGTAAACGACCTTATTGATCTTAATGAGGAAGACAGAAGCTATCTGAGCATCAGTTTTCATCAGGTATGGCAGGATATAGAAGTAAATAACATTGATGATAAGGTAAAAGAAGTAATGGAGCTTTATCAAAAACATAATCTTATTCCTAAAGGGGAAGAAACAGAACTTCTGGAAGGTCTTGCCAATCCTTGCTATGCGGATAAAAAGAACGAAGCCGTTATCAATTACAACGGGGATGTTTACAAGTGTACTGCGAGAGATTTTACAAAGGAAAATAAATACGGGGAACTGAATGACGAAGGAGAAATTGAATGGAATGAAAAAATTCTTACCTGGGAAGAGTTAAAAATTCAGTCTAAAGCCTGCCAAAACTGCAGAATACTTCCGTTATGTGGAGGAGGCTGCCACCAGATCAACCTGGAAGCTAAAGGACTTGACAAATGCCAAATGGGCTACGATAATGAAAAGAAAGACGAAGTAATCATGAACCGTCTGGAAAAGCTATTCTTCCATGAAGCGTAAAATTAAATTCACACATCAACTTGAAGCTAATGACTGTGGACCCGCATGTCTTCAAATGATTTGTGCATTCTATGGTAAAAAATATACGTTAAGAGAAATTAAAAAAAATCTTACGGTTTCAAAACTGGGAATCTCCATCAAAGATCTCCGCCTTTTTCTGAAAAATAACGGATTCAACTGTGCTACGGTAAACATTACACTGGAAGACATTTATGAGATGCCTCTTCCCTCGATTTTGTATTTAAAACATGGGCATTTCATCATTCTTGAGAATGTCGGAAAAAAAGTCATTGACATTATAGATCCCGGATTCGGAAGAGTAAGTCTTTCTTTGGAAGATTTTAGTGAGAAATGGTTGAGTGGATCAGCAGGAATTGCGATTGTATTTGAACCGTCAGAAGATTTTGAAAATATCGAATTAATTAATAAAAAAGAGGAAAAACAAAAAAGTCCAATTATCGCTAATGTCAAAAAGATTTTAAAAAAGAACAGGAAAAAGTTTTATTTCTCCGTTTTTCTTACGCTTGTTACCTTAGCCGCTAATTGGGCAATGCCTCTTCTTCTGAAGGAAAATATAGACAAGGGTATTCTGTCGAAAGATATGCATATCGTCATCAAATTACTTTTGCTTCAGTTTGTATTTGCCGTCAGTTTTTTGCTTTCACAAAGCCTTTCGGAGGTGATCAATACCAAAATAAGTCTGGAGCTGAATATAGATTTCAACAAATTCTATTTTTTGAAAATTCTGAAGCTTCCTATAAGCTATCACGATTCGAAATTTAAATCTGATCTGATAGAAGGACTGAGTGACCAGCATAAAATAAACTACTTCATCACCTACAGTTTGATTGGGGTAGCTACCAGTATTTTGAATATCATCGTATTTTCCTTATTACTGATTTATCAGAATTACAAAATATTTTTAGTTTTTGTGTTGTTCAGTATCATTTCTTTTGCTTACATCCTTCTGTTTTTTAAAAAGAAAAAGCAGATTGATTATTCATTATTTGCTCTGGAATCTGCCAACAGAAATACGATTTATGAGCTGATCATGGGTATTACAGACATCAAGATCAACAGTGCGGAGCAATCCAGACTTTCCAACTGGATGAATTCTGAAAATAAATTAAAGACCTTAAAGACCAAGCTGGCTTACATCAATTTTTATATGAACGATGGCCACTTATTTATCTCAAAAATAAGAGACATCAGTCTTATAGGATATACTTCATATCTGGTAATAGAGTCACAGATTACCTTGGGTCTGATGATGATGATCAGTTATGTATTGGGTCAGCTTTCTGCTCCATTACAGCAATTAACGGATTACACTCAAAATTTTCAGAATACCAAACTGGCCCATGACAGGCTTACGGATATTTACAATAAAGAAAATGAGATCAAAGAAGATGTACGCTATAACACGATTGATTCTGTAGACCAGATAACACTGAAAGGAGTCAATTTCAAATATGATGTCAACTCAGAACTTGACGTTCTGAAGAATATTAATCTTACCATTAAAAGAAATACCACCACAGCCATTGTAGGAGAAAGTGGAAGTGGAAAATCAACCTTATTGAAATTATTGCTCGGGTTCTACTACCCTACCAGCGGAGATATTTATATTGAAAACAATAACATTAAAGACGTTAATATAAAAGACTGGAGACAGATATGTGGGGCTATTCTTCAGGAAGGATATCTTTTCAGCGGAACCATTCTTGAAAATATAACGATGTCTACCGAAAATCCAGACCTTGAAAGATTAAATCTTGCCCTCAAGATTGCTGAACTTTATGAAAAAGTAGAAAGCCTACCCATGAAACATTATACCAAAATAGGTGAAATAGGGATTTCTCTGAGCGGTGGAGAAAAACAGCGTCTGCTAATTGCCAGAGCAATTTATAAAGATCCCGATTTTATTTTCTTTGATGAAGCTACCTCTTCCCTAGATTCTATTAATGAAAATAAAATAATTTCTAACCTGGATACTTATCTTAAAGACAGAACCTCTATCATCATTGCGCACAGGCTTAGCACAATTAAAAATGCTGATCAGATCATTGTATTAAAAAATGGTGAGATTGCAGAGATAGGAACCCATGATGAACTGCTCTACAAACAGTCTGAATATTCCAAATTAATATCAAACCAGTTACAGTTAACAACCTAAAACCGACATTATGAAAGCTAAACTTATTACCCTTCTATGTTTCTTTTTATTCACTTTTTCTTTTTCACAGGTGAAGCTGTCTAAGAGAAATGATATCAGTAAAATAAATAAAGACTGGAGACTTACAAAAACCATTTCCGGAACCTATGGAATCATGGATACAGGAGGGAAAATTATCGTTCAGCCGGTTTATTCAAAAATTAATACCTTCGGAGAGTATTCTGAAGATCTGGCGATGGTAAAAAATATATCAGGGTCTTATGGATTTATCAACCGTTCCGGAACAGAGATCATTTCTCCACAATATGAACTGAGCTACATCAAAAACAATTTTTCTTCTTTATATAAAAAATACATCAAGTAACTATTGAAATATGAGAATCAAAATCATCCATATCTTATTCATTTTAAGTACCGCCCTTATCCATTCACAAACCCACAGATATATCTATGAACTGAATTATAAACCGGATGCTTCGGAAAATAATTATAAAAAACAGTTTATGGTACTTGATATTAACCCTGATCAGGTAAAATATTATGATTATAAGTTTTTGGAGAAAGACTCCTTAAATCAGGTATACCGTTCTCAGGACAGAACCTGGACAACTCAAATTCCTGTCACCAGAAAAAAGAATTCTGAGAAAAACATCAATTATATACTGGTGGGAGATGATATTTATTCTTACACAACCAATGATCACGTTCAATGGAATCTTGAAAAAGAAACAAAACAGGAAAATGGACTGAATCTACAAAAAGCTACAACCAACTATGGAGGGCGTGAATGGGTAGCATGGTTTACCAAAGATATTCCTTTCAATCAGGGACCTTATAAGTTCCAGGGATTACCGGGACTTATTGTGGAAATAAAAGATACTAAAGACAATTTTAAGTTTAAACTCGTCAAAAATATTAACCTGAAATCAACCTATGATACATCCAATGTTCTGGAAGTACGATATGGAGACAAACCCATTCCCACTGATGAAAAAACGGTGATAAAAAAAGCAATGGAATACTTCAACAACCCGCTGAACGACATCAAACAGGAGTTTAGCAATAATAAAATATCCTCTTTTGAATACAATGGTGTAAAATATAAGCCGGAAGAACTTGCCAAGCTCGTAAAAGAAGAACAGGAATATATTCTTCAGTATTATAATCCTATAGAACTGGACAAGTCTTTTCCGTATAACAGATAACTTCAATCGGCTTTAGATATCAACTACAGGTACTTTCCGTTTGTGAACTTTAAGGTTTTAAAACTTGTACTTGAAGTCTCCTTATTTTCGCAGTCTTCTTTTACTTCTTTATTTACAGTTGTGACGGAAACCGTTTTAATCGTAAGATCAGAAAAAGTATTCATTTTGGGCGGGTTCACTATAATATAAGAGTGATTGTCTTTAAATTTCCCCTTACATTTCCCGTCCCATTCTCCACTATTGATCCCCATTTCAAACTGATCCAGAACTTTCTTCAACGATTTTCCTTCCGGATAATACATAGAAATCCTCTCAGATTCGTATGGGAAAATACGACTGCTTCCAACAAAGGTAGTTTTCACTCCAAATGCACGGACATTCGTACTGATCGTATATAAGCCAGTGTCAATTGTAAAAGGTCTTAAAGCTACGGCATCGGAAATAAGCTCTGTGGGGTCTAAATATTTATTTTCAATCACACCTTTCTCATCGGTGATCAGTATATAATTCTGTACCGTAAAGTTATATTCATCTTCCGCCTTCCCTACCAACACCGGAATAACAACAATGTAGCGATTCTCCTTATTCGGCATTTTCTTTTCAACGCAAAGCTCTTCTTTAATTCGGGCAGCATCAAGTTCTAAACTTTTCAAAATAGAGCTCAGACGGCTGCGATCCATTTCCTGAGCGGATAAAAAACCGGACAGAAGTGAACCCACTAAAATTAACAGCAATACATATCGGTTCATTGCATTAGTTTTTATATCGGATTTATGGTGATTACAACCAAAACTCCTTTACTGTTTTCCTTATCTTTTACGGAACAGTTGATATTTTTTTTGTAAAGATCATTCAGCAGTTGAATTCTTTCGAGGGTATTTTTCATTCCCCTTCCTTCCCTTGTTTTTTGATGTTGGGTTTTCTGTTTTTTACTTTCTTCAATTCCTATTCCGTTGTCTTCAATCGTAATTTTAAGATATTGTTCACTTTTCTCAAACATTAGCTTCAACAATCCTTTTTCGGTTCTGTAGCGGAGTCCATGCCAAATAGCATTTTCCAAAAACGGTTGTACAAGCATTCCGGGAAGCATCTGACTTTGCAGATTAAGATTTTCATCTACCTCAATTTCATAATCAAATTTATCAGCAAAACGTGTTTTTTCCAAAGCAAGATAATTCTGAAGAAGGTCCAGTTCCTGCTGAAAAGGAATAAAATCTTCTGTAGAATTCTCCATAACACCGCGCATCAGTTTGGAAAACTTCGTAAGATACTGATTGGCCTCCAATTCATTGTTTGTTGCTATAAAATGATTCACACTATTCAAGCTGTTAAATATAAAATGTGGATTCATCTCACGTCTCAGCGATTGAAGCGCAATTTTTTTATTCTTAATCTGCACTTTTTTCAAAGTCCTGAAGATAAAGAGAACCAAACCTGTCAGTACAATTAAAGCTCCTATCAGACTATAGTTGAAAACATTTTTCTTTCGGATCAGTTCGTCTTTCAGTTCCTTTTCTTTTTCCAGCTGTGAAATTCGCTGCTCTGTATCTTCCAGAATTTTATTATCAATCAGACTTCTGTCTTTAGACACGAGATTGGGCAGTTTTCCCAGAAAATCTCTGTATAACTGTACCGAGGCATCCGTATTTCCGGAGATCGCATATAGACTGTCCAGTTTTTTCACACTTCTCTGGGCTTCCAGTGTATGTCCTTTTTCCAGTGCAATACCGTAAGCATTTTTTAATAAATTAACGGCTTCACCCGGATCATTATTCTTGATGTAAATATCAGCCAGTTCCTGAATCTGATTGACCTTTTCCTGTGAATTTTCTTTCACAAAATCCTCCTTCAGTACAGTCTTTTTGGCTTCAATAGCTTTATCAAATTTTTTGTTTTCAACATACAGATCTGCAAGCTTCTGATTGATGGCCAGTGCTTGCTGTGGAGCTTCTTTTTTAGAAATCTTGTAAGCATTATTCAGATTTTCCTCCGCTCTGGAAACATCTTTCTGTTGTATATTGACATCGGCGAGCTGGCTATAACTTTCGGCCAGTCCTGCCGGCTCATTTTCTCTTTTTTTAAGATTGATATTACTTTGGATAGCCTCTTCCCTCACTTCCGGAGCAGGAGAAGAAAGTCTGGTCACGTCATTGGTATTTTCAGTTTTGCTTTTTTCGCTATAGCTCATCTGTGCTGCCATACTGTAATTGCTGATGGCAGGTGTTATTTTATTCTGCTTTTCCTGTGATTGAGCCAGTTTACGGGTAGTTGTTTCAAGATTTTTCTTATCATTCAGAGTTTGATAAATATTTCTGGCTTTAATCAGATACTCTTCACTTTTAGCATAATTTCCCTGATTGTAATAGTCATTGGCCATTCCAACATACACATCAGCGACGCCTTTATTATCATTTCTGTCTACTGCTTTTTTCAGTTTTGAAACAGATTTAAGCGCTTTAGAAGCACGCGTACTATCCTGTGCAATAAGCAAATTGCCCATTGCCAGCAGTATTATAAACAGCATTTTTAAAACTAGCTTCATGAATTTCAGATCTTTAATGCAAAGTAACTAAAAGTTTATGTATAGTCTTCCATTCTTTACCAAGTCAAAACCTTATTTCACCAAGTTTCAATACTGAAACCATCTGTATACCTTGTTGTTACTATTTTTAATATAAAAAAGCTTTTACCTTTTTCTATTTACCTATTTTATGAGTTAAAGATGCAATCATTCTTATATCTATCTATTATTAGTGATTAAAATAAACCTAACGGCCAATTCACCAAGTGAAAGTTCCGATTCACCAAGTCTCCTGATTTCCGGCTTCAGATCTGCCTAATTTTACATCAGAATTAAAAATTTAAAACAGGAAATTATGAAATTAAAACATTTTTTATTAATCGGAATTTTAACATTAGGAAGCTTTGTAAACGCTCAGGAAGTTAAAAAGAATGCAATAGAAGTAACAGGAGTTGCCGAAATGGAAATAGAGCCGGATGAAATCATCTTCAGCATCGGAATAAAAGCAGATAACAAAAATGATCTGGCTGATAATGAAAAGAAACTGTTTGAAACCTTAAAAAATGCCGGCGTAAAGAACGAAGACATCAAATTCAAATCGACGTACCAGAATATCTACTCCAAAACAGCAAAGTTCACAAAAAGCTATCAGTTTAAAGCCAGCACAAAATCGAATATCAGTAAGATATTCGAAGATCTTAACCAAAAATGGGTAAGCAGCCTGAACATCGCGGAGGTAAAAAACACTAAGATTGCAGATTTCAGAAAGACAGTAAAGATCAATGCTTTGAAAGCGGCCAAAGAAAAAGCCGATTATCTGTTGGAAAGTATGGGTAAAAAGACAGGAAATGCTATTGAGATTGTAGAAATAGAAGACTATACAAGTGACACTGTTCTTCCAGTAGCTTATAAAGCAAGAATGAACAGCGTACAAATGGAAGCCGCCGATGGTGCTGTAGACTATTCATTTGATAATATTGAAAACATCAAATTAAAATACAGTATCAAAACACGATACGAAATCCTTTAAAAATAACAGATTTAAATAGAAAGGCTGTCTCATATTGAGATGGCCTTTTTTTATAAAAATCAGACTATACAAAACAACATGAACAACTGATCATAAAACATATACACAGAATAGGTTCACTCAGAAATATCTTTCTATTTTTCAATCTAAAGGTTCACCAAGTGAAAGTTCCAATTCACCAAGTCTTCTCATTTTCAGGCTTAAATACGGATAATTTTACTTCAGGAATTTTAAATAATAAACGATGAAACACTATCTTTTCATATTCATTACATTTTCGGTCTCTTTACTGAAGGCACAGGAGATCAGGAAAGAAATTGAGGTAAAGCAAGCCACCGTATATCTTCAGGGAGCCAAAGTCTACGGAAATACCCATGTGAATCTCCAAAAGGGAAGAAACATGATCAGAATAATGAATCTGCCCAATACTCTGGATGAAAACACGTATAAAATCAATCTTGAAAAAAATACAACGCTCCTCTCCATTACTCCTGTGAACAATTTTGTGAAAGGAAATGATTTATCTGATAACGAAAGAAAACTGGATAATGCAATAAAAAGACTGCAAAGACAAATCAGTTTGCTTGATATACAGATCAGTAATTCATCCGACAAACAAAATACCTCAAAACTGAATGATGAGAAACAGCAGCTGCAAAGACAACTTAATCAGCTCAATATTCAAGTTCATCGGTCTCTGGAGGAACAGAGTAATATTCAAACAGAGAATGAAAGGAAAAAAATTCAGAGACAGGCAGATCTGTTGAACATACAGATCAAGAATTTAGCCGGTGAACAGAATATCATTAATGATAATTTAAAAATTTCAACCAACGATCGTGCAACGCCTCAGGAACAGCTTATTAAACTTACTGACTTTTACAGAAAAAGAATGTTGGAGATAGGAAATCAGCTCTTCCTTCTCAATGAACAGAAAAATATTTTGGATGAAAGTCTTGCGAGCCTTAATAATCAATTTACAGAAGAGCAAACCTATAAAAACAACAATCAGAAACAGCTTTTACTTGAAATTCTTGCAGACCATGAAACCAATCTGAACCTGGGAGTAAGTTATGTGGTATCCGATGCAGGCTGGATTCCTTCTTACGATCTGCGTGCAGAATCTGTGAAAAAACCTTTAGAAATGGTTTATAAAGGGAAGATTTATCAAAAAACAGGGCAAGACTGGAAAAATATTAAGCTCTTTATTTCTACTTACAGACCTTCCTATCATCAGGACAGACCTATTCTCTCTCCTCTTTATGTGGCTGAGTATAATACTTACAATCCTCAGGAGGAACTGGCAAATTACAAAATAAAAGCAGCTGCCAAAGAAGTCAATTCTTATCAGATGAGAGATGATGTAAGAGCAAAACCAAGCCAAATTCCTGTGGCTACAGTTTCAGATAACCAGATGAATGTAATTTATGAACTTAATTACAATCAGGATATTGTAAGCCAGGAAAAAGAGCAATACGTTATTCTTGATAAAAAACAGATTGATGCCACTTACAAATACCACACGGTTCCGAAACTCAACAATCAGGTATTTCTGATGGCTTTCGTGAAAAACTGGCAAAACCTCAACCTGATTAATGGTGAAGCGAATATTTACTTTGAAGATAATTATATCGGAAAAACTCATATCACCAGCAATTACGTTAAAGATGAATTTCCGATTTCACTTGGCGTAGACGAAAGAATTACAGTAAAAAGGATAAAACTGGAAGATAAAGCCTCTCAAAAGGGAATAAGTTCCAACAAATGGGAAACAGAGTCTTATCAGATCAACATCAGAAACAATACCAAGGAGAATATTGAACTAGAAGTTCTGGATCAGCTTCCTATCAGTGAAAACGCTAAAATCACCGTAAAAAGCCTTGACCTTGGAGGTGGCGATTACGACGGAAAAACCGGAAGTATTCTCTGGAACAAAAAGATTGGCTCCGGAAATTCGGAAAAGATCAGCTTCTCTTATGAAGTAAAGTATCCTAAAGAAATGCAAATTCAATATTATAGCAGATAACCTATAAAAAATAATAATATGACCACTTTAAAAATCTTAGCTCTCACAGCAGGAGTAGCTTTCTTAAGCTCCGGAACTCTTTCCAATAATCGATGTTCAAAAACGGATGCAGGCCATAACAGAATTTCTGTACAAAATGCTTCTGCAACCCCCTCCATTATTACCGCAAAGGATAACAAAATCCAGGTTGCGCTTCTACTTGATACCTCCAACAGTATGGACGGGCTGATTGACCAGGCAAAATCAAGACTCTGGAATATTGTGAATACTTTAACCACGTTAAAATACAATGGCAAAGCTCCCCAAGTTGAAATTGCTCTTTATGAATATGGTAATGACGGAATTACCGATGAAAACTACATTCGCCAGGTTACTCCCCTTACCCAGGACCTCGATCTTGTTTCGGAAAAGTTATTTGCTTTAAGAACCAACGGTGGAAATGAGTATTGTGGTGCCGTGATTCGTGATGCCGCCAACAATCTCAACTGGGATGGAAATGAGAAAAGCATGAAACTGATCTACATTGCCGGCAATGAACCTTTTAACCAAGGAAGAATAGATTATAAGGATGTGATTTCAAAAGCAAAGAATAAAAACATTTACACCAATACTATTTTCTGTGGAAGCCGGGAAGAAGGAATCCAGAGCTTCTGGCAAAATGGAGCAACAACAGGAGGTGGAAAATACTTCAATATCGACAGCGATAAAAAAGTAATCTACATTGAAACGCCATATGACAAAAGAATTTCGGAATGTAACGCCCAGTTGAATGACACTTATATTTACTATGGCAATCATGGCTCTGAATATAAGATGAAACAAATGGCTCAGGATAAAAATGCAGCTTCTCAATCGGTTTCCAATCTTGTGGAAAGAACGGTTTCTAAATCTAAAAAGAATGCTTACAAAAATGAGCATTGGGATCTGGTAGACAAAGCTGAAAAAGATGCCGGATTTATAGCTTCCATCCAAGAAAGCGAACTTCCTTCCGAGCTGAAAGGTAAAAGTAAGGAAGAAATAAAAAAAGCAATTGCCACAAAATCTGTAGAACGGGACAAAATTCAAAAAGAAATTGAAGAACTGTCCAGAAAGCGCCAAACTTATATTGATGGGGAAATGAAAAAAAGAGGAACAGCAGATTCCGATGACCTTGGAAAAGCAATGGAAAGCTCAATTGTAGAACTGGCTAAAAAAAACGGATATAGTTTATAATATGAAAGCGGGATAAAACCCGCTTTTTCTATTGATCCATGAGTCTCAATGTTATCTTCCAAATTTAAAATAGCGGGATAGTAAATGTTTTTTGTTTTTCATAAACAGAGAAGCCATTTCCATTCCCGTTACTGAAAAAGTAATCCCGTTGCCGCCAAAACCCAACACGAAGTACGAATTTTTAAATTTCTCATGTTCCCCGATGTAAGGAAGCCCATCTTTCGTCTCTCCAAATGTCCCTGCCCATACAAAGTCTGTATAAAAATGATAGCCCGGTTTTATTTTCTTTAAGGTTTTTAAAATCTCTTTTTCCTTTTTATTCAACAATGCATCCCGTTTTCTCGCATCGTAAAAATCTTCATCACCACCGCCTATTAAAAGTCTTCCATCATCAGTAGTCCGCATATAGAGATAAGGATCGTCTGTATTCCAGACTAAAGTATTGTTTATATTTTTGAAGGTTTCCTGCTCAATCTCAGAGACGATGGCAAAGGTACTTTTCAGATCTACAAAATCCTCTTTGATCAGATTTTTACTTTCATACCCTACACAGTATATCATTTTTTTGGCCCGAATCTTAAACCCACTATCCACGAAAACCTCATTAAAACCTCTGTGATATTCAACATTGATCATTTCAGTTTTATCAAATATTTTCAGACCTTTCTTTACATTATACTCACACAGTTCATGCGCAAAATGAAACGCATCGATACTCGCTCCCTGCTGTGACAAAATACCGCCATAGGTATTTTTAAATCCAAAATCTTTTAAAATCTGAGTTTCGGACAACCATTTCACATCAAATCCTGAACTTTTTCTGGCCGCATATTCTTCTTTCAGCCCTTGTACATCTTTCTTTTTAGAAGCGAAATACAACGATTTCTTTCTTTTAAAACCAGCATTGGATCTTATTTTCTTAGATAATTTCTCCATTCTGTCAATAGCATCACTACAGGCTTTATAACTTTCTACAGCCCCTTTTTCCCCTATCATTTCTTTTAATTGGTATAAGGGAATATCTATTTCGTACTGCAGCATTGAAGTCGTAGCCGAGGTACTTCCGTTGCAAAACTCCCGCTTATCAATAAGAATGACACTATAGCCGTCTTCCATCATCTGATGAGCGATAAGGCTTCCCGTAATTCCACCTCCTACAATAAGTACATCACATTCTTCATTGGATTTCAAGGAAGGATATGAAGTCATTAATCCATTTTTCAAAAGCCAGAATGGTTCGTTTGATTTAAGATCCATATGAGTATTTTATATTAAAAATAACAATATTTATACCTTTTTTAACAACTTATTATCAACTTATGGTGTAGTTATTGTTAGTTTAAAAAATCAAACCACCTTAAAAAATATTTATTATGATAACGATTATTCCAGAAGCACCGGAGAATGTGGCAGCATTCAATGCAACCGGAGAAGTGACGAAAGAGGATTTTGAAAAATTGGTAATTCCCCGCGTAAAAGAAAAAGTAGACCAGTTCGGTGAGCTGAATTACTTATTGTATTTGGATACGGATCTGGATAATTTTACTATGGGAGCCTGGCTTGAAGATCTGCTTTTAGGTCTGAAGAACCTCGCCAATTGGAATCGTGCCGCCATTGTTACGGACAAAGAAGGTATACAGAACTTTACCAGTATTTTTAGTGTTCTGATGCCGGGAGAATTTAAATCTTTCCCCAAAGAAAACTTATATAATGCCCTTTATTGGTGTAAAAATGGAGATGAAGTAGAGGCATAACCCTAATTTTATGAATACAAACAGCCTGTTTCAAAGAAAGAAAGAAACAGGCTGTTTGTATATTTTTTTAAAGACAGTTATAGAATAAATCTCTTATTTGTCGCATGAAATACATTCTGTTGCAGTTTCCTCAGCCTCAGAGCTGTTAGAATCATACAAGTACATATATCGTATACTGATAACCACTCCAATGAAAGTCATTCCTACTCCTACCAACGAAGGATAATTAAAAGGAAGTCCATACTCCAAAGGAATTCCCCCGAGAAAAGCTCCCATCGCATTGGCAATATTAAAACCTGCCTGCATAAAAGCAGCCGCCATCATTTCGCTTTTAGGAGCCGCCTTCATCATCATAATATTGATAGGTGCCGCAATAGACATAGATAAAGCTCCACACATGAAAGTCAGTATAAATGCTATATTCTGATGCTCAGAAAGGAAAAATACGCCGCCCAGAGATATCATCATCAGAAAAATCAGCAATGCGCAGGTTTTCTCAGGACCGAGTTTGTCTGAAATAACTCCTCCAGCAAGATTTCCCACTACCATTCCTGCTCCGGCAAGTACCATTACATAAGCCATCTGACTACTTTTGATTCCTGCAACTACCGTCATTAAAGGAGTAATGTAACTCAACCAGGTGAAAAGTCCTCCAAATCCAATGGCTGTAATGGCAAGAACCAGCCACGACTGTTTATTTTTAAGGAATTTCAATTCTTCAAGGAAATGGCTGTTCTGATTAGATTCCATATTAGGAAGCCATAATTTTAAAAACAATAAAGCGAAGATACCAATGGCAGCTACAATGGCAAAATACCATCTCCAGTGATATGCATGTCCTATATACGTTACCAGAGGAACCATGACCAGATTAGCTACCGTAAGCCCGGTAAACATCATCGATATATAAAATGCTTCTTTTCCTTTGCCCGCCATTTTAGCAGCAACCACTGTTCCAACTCCAAAAAACGCACCATGAGGTAATCCTGACATAAATCTGATGATCAGCATCGTTGTATAGTTGGGAGCAATCGCTGAAAGACCGTTGAATAGTGTAAACAATAGCATAAAAGCGATTAAAACCTTTTTGGGTGGAAATTTCACAGAATATCCAATAAGAATCGGAGCTCCAATCACAACCCCCATGGCATAAGCAGAAATTAAATGTCCGGCCTGCGGAATGGTAATCTGCAGTGTTTTTGCAATATCCGGAAGCAGTCCCATAACAGTAAATTCTGTAGTTCCTATTCCTAAACCGCCAATTGCCAGCGGTATTATTCTTTTATCAATCTTCATTATATCTGAGTTCTTTTATTGAATTAATTTTGAAAGTTCGAGAATGGTTTCACCATTTATTATTTTGAAAGTGCAAAATTCGAAAGAAAGATTGAATTTTACTTCTCTTTGAATGATAAAAATTTGCTCTGTATTAACCTTTTTATTTAATTTTAAATCAATAAATAATCAAAACAGAACAAGATGAAAATCCAAAAAGAAAATATTGAATTTGAAAACGGGAAATCTTTCAAACTTTTCTCCCCTTCACTGAAAAACTGTTTTTTCTGGCATTATCATCCTGAAATAGAGCTTGTGTACGTAGAAGCCACGAACGGAATCCGACATGTGGGAAAAGATATTTCTGCCTTTACAGACAGTGATCTCCTGTTAATCGGAGCCAATGTACCTCATCTTAATTTTGATTATGGTATTCAAACCGAATGCAAACAACTGGTAGTACAGATGCGGGAAAATTTTCTTCAGGATATCATCCTTTCCGTTCCAGAGTTCAATAACATCAAAAATCTGTTGGAGAAATCTTATCTGGGACTTTCTTTTTTTGGTGAGACTAAAAATATTGTGGTTGAAAAACTTCAACTGATTAAGGATAAAACTTCTTTTGAATCGCTGATGGGGCTCATCGAAATTCTGCAGATCCTCGCTGATTCTACAGAAGTAAAGGAGCTCAACAAAGAAGATACAAGGATTAAATGGTTTCTGAATGACAAGATAAGGATGGGAACTATTTACGATTATATTCATGATCATTATGATAAAAAACCAAATGTGAATGATATCGCAAAAATTGTGGGACTAAGCACTCCTGCTTTCTGTCGCTATTTTAAGAAACAAACCAATATGACTTTCACCGATTTTGTGAATAATTACAGGATCAATCAAGCTAAGATTTTTCTGCTGAAAGATTATTCGGTAACAGAAGTCTGTTTTCAGGTAGGATTTGAAAGTTTGTCCTATTTCAATAAACTGTTCAAACAGCATACTCATGAAACACCGTCTGAATTTAAGAAAAAACATTTTCGTCCTATTGAAATCAATGGAAGGATTGGCGTGATGACGAAAGGGGCTGTATAATTATAATGGAGGAATATTTTTAGTTGATTGTGAAATACAGGTAACCACCCCGTCAAAAATTCTTTGAATTTTTGCCACCCCACCAGAGGATGGGAATGATGGAATCCCTTATTATAAAACTATTCCCATCAATCCTAATTCTTAATCCCTATAACTAACCTCTCCTCTACCCTCTAAAAAAAACCGCTCATTGCTGAACGGTTTGTATCTTAATGAATGTGTTTCTCTGCATGGTAAGAACTTCTTACTAAAGGTGAACTTTCAACATGTCTGAAACCTAAGCTTCTTGCAAAATCTCCAAACTCATCAAATTCTTCCGGAGTGATGAATTTTTTAACAGGAAGGTGTTTTTTAGTAGGCTGCAGATACTGTCCAAGAGTGATTACATCAACATTGGCATTTCTGATGTCTTCGATAGTTTGGAAAACCTCATCTTTGGTTTCTCCCAAGCCAAGCATTACTCCTGTTTTTGTTCTTCTTTGTCCAGCTTCTTTCAGATATCTCAGTACTTCAAGACTTCTCTCATATTTAGCCTGAATCCTTACTTCTCTGGTCAAACGCTTTACTGTTTCCATGTTGTGAGAAATTACTTCCGGAGCAACTTCTACCAATCTGTCAAGGTGTTTAGTAAGTCCCTGGAAATCCGGAATCAGAGTTTCCATAGTTGTTCCCGGAGAAATTCTTCTTACAGCATTTACTGTTTCACCCCAAAGGATAGATCCCATATCTTTCAGATCATCACGGTCTACAGAAGTAAGAACAGCGTGTTTAATTTTCATTAATTTGATCGAACGGGCTACTTTCTCAGGCTCATCCCAGTTTACATCCAGTGGTTTTCCTGTTTTTACGCCACAGAAACCGCAGCTTCTGGTACAGATATTCCCAAGGATCATGAACGTTGCCGTACCTTCTCCCCAGCACTCTCCCATATTTGGGCAGCTTCCGCTTTGGCAGATTGTATTTAGTTTATATTTATCAACCAATGTTCTCAGCTCTCTGTAATTCTTTCCGGTAGGAAGTTTTACGCGGATCCATTTTGGTTTTTGAACGGTAGTGTCTTGAACTGAATTTTCCATTTCTAAAATTGAAGTTCAAAGTTAAGGAATTTTTAATGGAAACCATCAACCGCAAATATTGATGAAACTGATAATTCAGAATTTCATTGTATATTTATCTATTCAAATTATTTTTATGAAAAAAATATTTTTCCTTTTAACGATAGGAGCCGGTACGTTATGCTGGGCTCAAAAACAGTTTCAGCCAGCGGGTTCCAGCATTCTTGAAACCATAGACGGAGATCTTGATGGTGATAAAATTCCTGAAAAAGTCATTATATATACCACAAAAGATGAGGGAGAACTGGGTAAAATACGTGAGATTCAGATCTTGAAAAAAGTGGGTACAAAATGGACTTTATTAGAAAAATCCAGAAATGCTGTTATGGAAAGCAGTGCAGGAGGTATGATGGGCGATCCTTATCAGAGTACTGAAATTCAGAAAGGGATTCTTACCATTATTCAGGCGGGTGGAAGCAGCTGGAAATGGGATGTTACTGATAAGTACAGATTTCAGAACGGACATTTTGAATTAATCGGTACTTCTTCATCTGCAGGAAGACCTGGAGATTACTGGAAAGAAACTGATTTTAATCTTTCCACAGGACAGATGAACTACAAAAAAGACGTTGAAAACACCGCTGAATATGGTAAATCTCTGAAAGAAACTCACATCATGAAAGGCGTAAAAATCAATCTTCAAAACAGAAATCAGGATAAGCAGCGAAAGGTTGTTCTTCCTAAAACCAAAGAAGAAGTTTATTTTTAAAATATAGATAAACGATTAATGTATTGGCCAAAGGCAATATAAAATATACAAAAAAGAACGGACTGTCATCCGTTCTTTTATATTTACGATTAGTTGTATTTCAATTTTTTAATTGTCCTCGAACTCGTTATTTTTCAAGAGCTCGGCAAGAACTTTTTTAGCACGCATTACTCTTACTTTGGTATTGGCTACAGAAATTCCCAGCTCTTCGGCAATTTCTTTGATGCTTTTTTCTTCAAAAAATCTCAGTTTGATAATGTCCTGATAATTGGCGTCCAGAGATTCTATGGTCTTGATAATTTTCTTTTGTTCTTCTTCTGAAATCAAAAGTTCTTCAGGAGATTTTGCATACTGATTTTTAACTTCATCCAAATTTTCGATCGAGTCTTCATTTTCTCGGCTCTTTTTCCGCCAGAAGTCAATAACTGTATTTTGAGCAATGGTAAGTATCCAGGTTTTAAACTGAAAATGGGGGTCGAACATATCCAGCTTTGATAATACTTTAGAAAAAACATTCACCGTAATTTCGTCTGCATCATTTTCGTCTCTCACTTTTTTCATGACAAAAGAGAAAACGTCCACCCAAAAAATATTGATGAGTTTAGTCTGGGCTTTCTGATCTTTATCTTTAGCCTTTTGAATGAGCAGAAATAGCTGTTCGTCGTTCATTATTAACAAATATAGATTATTTGGCGCTAAAAAGCAAAAAAGCGGTAGGTCCGTGAACATAGAGAATTCCAGACATTCAATATACTTTATCCAGTAAGAATATCTTTGAATATTCATGATATTATATTAAAGTTGAAAAGATATCAGGATCCATTTTTTAGTTCGATTTTCATGGTTTTATTCCTTTACGATCTTCGCTTTCTCTGCTATTTTGCCTTTCATACTTCTGAATTTATTATCTTTGCACCATAAAATTTTAAAGTAAAAAAATCAATGAATTCCTTTATAGAAGAACTGAAATGGCGTGGTCTGTTTGCCGATATGATGCCAGGAACCGATGAACAACTGAATAAAGAGGTAACTACTGCATATATTGGTTTTGATCCAACTGCCGATTCTTTACATATCGGAAGTCTTATTCAGATAAAAATTCTGGCTCATTTCCAGCAGCATGGTCACAAGCCTATCGCTTTGGTAGGAGGAGCTACAGGAATGATTGGAGATCCATCCGGAAAATCGGCAGAAAGAAATCTTTTGGATGAAGATACTCTTTTGCATTATGTAGATTGTTTGAAGAATCAGCTTTCAAAGTTTTTAAATTTTGACGGTAATGAACCGAATAAAGCTGAGCTAGTTAACAATTATGACTGGATGAAGAATATTTCTTTCCTTGATTTTGCTAAAAATGTTGGAAAGAACATCACTGTTAATTATATGATGGCCAAAGATTCTGTAAAGAAGAGATTTTCAGGCGAATCGGGAGCGGACGGAATGAGTTTTACAGAATTTACGTACCAGCTGATCCAGGGGTATGATTTCCTTCATTTATATCAGAATAATAATGTAAAGCTTCAGATGGGAGGTTCTGACCAGTGGGGAAACATCACTACAGGAACAGAATTGATTCGTAGAAAAGCCCAGGGAGAAGCTTTTGCTTTAACAGTTCCATTGATTACAAAGGCTGATGGTTCTAAATTCGGTAAGTCTGAAAGTGGAGAAAACTATTGGTTGGATAAAAAGAAAACTTCACCTTACAAATTCTATCAGTTCTGGCTGAATGCTACTGATGAAGATGCTGAAAGATTTATTAAATTCTATACTTTCTTAGAAAAAGAAGAAATTGAAGCTTTAATTGAAGAGCACAAAACGGCTCCTCACGAAAGAAAACTTCAAAAGAAACTGGCTGAAGAAGTAACTGTTTGGGTACATGGCAGAGAAGAATATGAAAAAGCGCTAAAAGCTTCTGAAATTCTTTTCGGTCGTTCTACAGCTGAAGATTTGGTAAGCCTTGATGAAGAGATCTTCCTTGAAGTTTTTGATGGTGTTCCTCAAAAAGACGTAGTAAAAGCAGATGTATTGGGAGTAAATATCATTGATCTTCTTTCAGAAAAATCAGGATTCTTAAAATCCAAGAGTGAAGCTCAGAGAGAAATCAAAGGAAACTCAATTTCTGTAAACAAACAAAAAGTAAATGATACTTTTACAGCTAATGAAACAGATCTTATTGATGGTAAATTCCTATTGCTACAAAAAGGTAAAAAAAGCTACTTTATCGTGAAAGTAATCTAAATTTTAGATACTATACTCTATAAAAATCGGCGCTGAGATAAATCTCAGCGCCGATTTTTTTCCTAAAATAATTTAGTTATGGAATTATTTTTTCAATGATTGAATTCTCTATTTTTTACTCTAACTCTAAAGGGTTTTCAAATTTCTTGTTTTCTTCTCTCTCTTTTTCTTTCTGTCTTAACAAATCTTGCTCTTTTATAATCGTAGTCCCATAGCTGGCAAGTATAGCTGCTGCATTGGCATCGGCATTTTTTAATGCCTGTTTCAATTTTGATTGTGTTGTTTCTATGGCTTCAGTATATCTGCTTTTTTTAATATTAATTACTTTTCCTTTCAATTGAGAATCAGATACAGCTTTTATGAGTTCGAAATCATAATCTCCTGTTTCATCTGTTATCTTAACAATCAATCCTGGTAAGCCACTGAATTTATAGGGACCATAGGGCAAAGGAATTTCGGAGGTATACCATGCGATCCAATGTCTTCCTTTAAACGTAACTTTTGCTTTTTTACAATGAATTGTATTTATTACTTTAGTATCATCCTCAAGCTTCCATTTATTTATTACGGGTTCTTTATATGTTAGTAATGACATTCCTACCGATCTAAAATACTGTACATTTTCATTGGATTGTATAATAGTAAAGGATAGATTCGTTTTTGGAATCACTACTCCTTCTTTATAACTAAGAGTTATACTTCCATCAGGATTATTTAAACTTGTTCTTGAATTCTCCATTACCGAATCGCCTTTCAGTGATATGATACTCGCAAAAAAAGCACGATCATCTCCTATTTGTAATGAAAATAGTTCTTCATATCTATTGTCAGTTCGTATATCGTATTTAGCTTTTAACTGATAAGTAAATTCACCACGCAAAGTTTCCTGTTTGTATGATTGAGCATAAAGTAAAACGCTATAAAATAAAATGAATAATTGAAGTAACTTTTTATGATAATACATAAGTGGTGATTGTATTATAAAATGACATTTATAATGTTGTGATTTCCACTATAAGTGCATTAATTGACATATTATGCTAAATTGTAACTAGGGCCACTATGTGTAGCTGACTTACAATAATTCTTTTCAATTTCATCCATCCAAGCATTGGCCTGTGCACCAGTCCAATTTTGAGTAGTTGTAGCTGTAAAACCACACTTGGTTACTGCAATCCAGACTTGGCTTCCCTTTACTATTTTAAGATTCTCTCGGGATAATTTTTTAAGATTTTTCATTGTGTTAATTCATAAATTAAGTTTCAAATATATAAATATAAACCCGACAAAAGAGAGAAATTTTATTATGATAAAATACTGAAATACAATAATTTAAAATTATTTCTATTTTTACATCCAAACACTAATAAATTTAATTATAACCTTTGATATTCGAAATTGAATTCGTCATTTTCATCTCGACTCGTTTTTCTTGTAATAGGTTTCTAAACCAATTATTGATATGGTATTATAAATATTTCTTTGAAATAATAACAGATATCTCTCTCATTATATTCAGCGAAAAGATATCTTCTCAAAAAATAGCTCCTAGAGGAGATTAAAAAATAAAAAAACCGCTGTAAAAGCGGTTTTTAAATATATCGGTATTCAATATTTTACGGTTCCAAGAAGCTATAATCAAGAGAAGCAGTCAATACTCCTTTACCTACCTTCTTCACTGTTCTGGCTACCTCACCGTCTATGTAAAGATTGATGGTCAATTCAGAAGTAGCATCTGGCATATCTGCATTAGCATCCAAATTAAGCTGAGCCTGGCTGGAGTTCACAAAAAACTCTCCACTTGTCCATGGCGAAGTTACAGGAGTTGCTGTTGTATTATAGATTGTATTCTGAGTAGTACCTACCTGAGTTACAACACTGATAATCTTTCCTCCGGTGCTGGTTTTCACTTCGAATTGTACTACATGATCCTGAAATTCATCGTCGTCATCTTTTTTACAGGAATTTAAAACGGTGATCGCAGAAAATAATAAAACGAATAAAAAAGAAAGTCTAAGTAAACTTTTTGAATTGTAAAATTGCTTCATTTCTCCAAATAGATTTTTTAATGTTTCAAATATAAGTTTTTTATTAATATAAAAATAACTTTTATGAAAATTTTCCAATAAAGATTTGCAAACAATATCAAATCAGCAAAAAGAAAAACCGATTGATAAAGTTCAATAATACAGCGCAAATAATCATTCATTAAATATCTACAAGGCTGTTCTTAAAGTTCGTTGCACGCATAATAAAAGTTGATTTACAATGTAATTTATTAATTATATTTGCTGTATGAATTTAGATTATTTAGTAAGGGAGCCGGAAAATATTACCCCGACTACTCCTGTTCTTTTTATGCTTCACGGCTATGGTAGCAATGAGCAGGATCTTTTCAGTTTCAGGGAAACACTTCCTGCCGACTGGCTTATCATCAGCTTCAGAGCACCAAGAGATACTCAGTTTGAAGGATATTCATGGTATGATATCAACTTTAATGATCCTGAAAATTTCATTGATGTTCCTCAGGCCAAAGAATCTTTAAACGCTGTGTTGGAAAGTATCCTGAAGCTGATCAATCATTATGGGCTGATTGAAAGCAGAGCTCACCTGTGTGGATTCAGCCAGGGAGGAATACTGTGCTACGCTTTAGCATTGAAATATCCTGATCTTTTTAATCATGTAGCCTGTCTAAGTGCTTATCCTGAAGATAAAATTCTGGATGGAATCGTAAAAGATAAAAAGAAGCTTGAAAAATTAAGATTCTTTATTTCTCACGGTACAGATGACGCTGTTATTCCACTTGAATGGGGTAGAAAAGCGGCAGATCTTCTGTATGACCTTAGCTGTTATTTCACGTTCAGAGAATATATGAGCGGACATGGGGTAAATCAGAAAAACTATATGGATCTGATGGAGTTTTTTTCAAAATAAATCCAGATTCCATTTTTCTAAACTTTTAACGTTTCACACTAATTCATTGTAGTTTATATAAACATTCCTGCATTTGGAATGTTTTTTTTATCATAATACAGATAAATTCAGTAAATTCAGTAAATGAAATTTAAGTTTCTTTTATTGGGATTATTTGTAAGCATTTTTATGAATGCTCAGAATTCTTTTGAGTTAGTTAATACCAAAAAAGCGGTCATTCCGTTTCAGTATATCAACAATCTTATCTTTATTCCAATCAATGTAAATGGTGCCGATCTTACCTTCTTGCTGGATTCCGGCGTGTCGGAAACAATTCTGTTTAGCCTTGAAAACAAGGAACTTAAATTGGGAAGTGTTGAAAAAATGAAATTTTCGGGTCTTGGAGGAAGTTTGGACATTGATGGTCTGAAATCTGATCGTAATTTGGGTAAAATAGGTGATGAGATTGTTAACACTTCCATGTCTCTTTACATCATTATTGATGAAAATTTTAATATTTCGCCCCACGTCGGAATTCCTGTGAATGGAGTGATAGGATATCATTTTTTCAAAGATCATCCGATCTCTATAGATTATTCGACAAAAAAAATAACGGTTTATGAAAATATTGAGCCTTTAGCAAAGAAGCTAAGGAAGTATGAGGAATTTCCAATCACCATCGAAAGAGATAAACCCTATCTCCATGCTGACGTAGAAATGACCTCAGAAAAGAAAGATTCTAAACTTCTGATTGACCTTGGAAACAGTGATGCAATATGGCTCTTCCCTACTCTCATTAAAAACTTTGTGTATAACAGACCTAATATCGATGATTTTCTCGGGCGAGGATTCAATGGGGATATTTATGGTAAAAGAAGCAGAATCCATAATTTTTATCTTGGAAGCTTCAAGTTTGAAAAACCGCTTACGGCGATGCCTGATGAGTTTTCTATACAGCACGTTAGTTTAGTGAAAGACAGAAAAGGCTCCATAGGCGGAGAAATTATGCGACGGTTTACAGCTGTTTTCGATTATCCCAATAAAAAATTATACCTGAAAAAAAATAAATATTTCAACGATCCTTTTCACTTTAACATGAGTGGATTAGATTTCAAACAAGACGGACTGGAATGGGCACAGGACAAGATAAAAATTGAAACCCAAAAGTCAACTGCTGTCGTTGCGGAAGTATATAAAGATAATTTCCAGTATAAATTCAGTTTAAAGCCGATATTTTCCATTGCAGGCGTAAGAAAAGATTCACCCGCTTATAAAGCCGGACTGCAAAAAGATGACAAAATCATCAGCATCAATGGAAGTAGAACAGCGGATATGACCCTGGAAAAAATTGTAGAACTTATGAGATCCGATGAAGGAAAAACGGTTAGTATGCTTATTCAAAGAAATGGTGAAGAGCTTACCATACGTTTTACTTTAGAAGATCCGATTCCTTATCAAGAATAGCGTATGAATACCGAAGAAACTACCTTAGACAGAATAAGAACGAGACCAAGATTCAAAATGTTTACCCATCTTACCAAAGAAGAGTATGCAGAAAATCTGAAAAAATACTTTGCCGAGCACAAAGATGAGTTTGCTGGCAACATCAATAAAGAGGTAGCCACCATCTGGGTAGAAACAACCTATGACAGCTATTGGAAGCCCCGTCTTGCTCTTCGTACAGAAATTGAGGATGAGCATACCGTAATAAGGGGTGTTTTTGGTCCGAGCTCTGCAGTGTGGACATTTTTTATGTTCCTCTATTTTTCTTTTTCTATTCTCTGGATGACTTTCTTTACCATGTACTATGTAGAGAAGCAAATAAAAAGCGCTGAATACCCTTGGGCACTGAGCGCTTCTTTTGTAATGTTATTTTTAATCCTTCTTACCTATATTGCCGCTCGGTTCGGGCAACATAAAGGAAAAGAAGAAATGCTTAAACTAAGACGATTTGCAGAAGAATCTACGTTGCAGTTTGAAAAGAAAATGAATTAAGGTTCTAAAGGCTTTTCATTGACTGCTGGGGTAGCCATTGCTCTCGCAGTTTTGATGGAGTCTGCTACTTTTTCTCTGTTGGCCTGCTCTTTCAGCATTTTGGGCACGTCCGGTTCTAATAATTTGGTTAACTCTTCAACAGATATATTGTTCGCATTAGGATCATCCAGAAGTTTTTTCCAAGGTCGTCTTCCTCCCCATTTATAATCTCCGAATACCATTACAGCAGTTCCTCTTGCCTTTGTTGTAGCTCCTCCCGGATTCAGTATCCAGGTATCTGCGTAAGAATACAGCCATTGTGCATCTTTTCTCAAAAGTCTTAAACAGGAATGTGATGCAGGATATCCGGGAAGTGTATATTCGTGCCATCCAATACCGCCTATATTATGAATATTAAAGTTATAAGGTAACTTCCACTCGCTGCTAACCGTTGAAATAGATAGTTTCTTTTTCCAGTTGGCAAAAGTAAGACCTCTGGTTGTCTGGGCTGTTTTTTTTCCCATACTCGTAGGTCCCCATTTTACAAGACTACCGTTAGAATATACACCATAGGCTTGTATAGGATATGAAAAGATGACAAACTTCTTCACCCCGCTCAATATATCCAACTGCATAGGAAACGGTGAATAAGACATCAGCGTAGTATCTATTTTAGCCGGAACAACAAGAGTATCAGCATTCCATTTGCTTTTAGAATCTAATCTGTTTAAGGCTAAGATAGCTGTACGTTCCTGCTCGTTATATTTTTTGCTGAATATTGAATATACAGAATCTCTTGTCTTTTTATCTTTAGGAATAACGAATGCATTATAAAAACCATTCTCCTGCATTACCGGAGGTTCAGATTCTTTTTTTACCACAGGCACAGAATCTTTTTTCACAGAATCTTTTTCTGCTTCCGGCACATCAGAAGTGGTAACGGTATCTTTAAAAGTATCGCTTATTTTTTCTATTTCTTTTTTACAGGAAACAAGAACGAAAGCGCCTACAAGTGCATATATAAAAGATTTTTTCACAGATATGTTCTTCATAAATAAATCGGTCATTTAGTTTGGCTACCCAGTACAAATATCAGACCTAAAATTGAATCCCAAAAGACATTCTCCAAAATACCGTAAAAAAACGGAACTGTTTCTACCGTAAAAAACGGAATTATTCTGAGTTTTTATCGATTTTAAAGGAAAATATTAAGGGTACTTCAAAAATGCTTTTGTCTTTATTTCTATCTGACTTTTAAAAGTAAATTTTCAATTATATCATCAAATCCATTGCAAATCTTACAATCCATAATAAAGCAACAAAGGCCATTATTGAAAACTCAACTTTATTCACCAATGTATTTCCAAATTTCCAGACCAGAAGACGGTCTATTCCAACAACCAAAATCATCGGAATTAAACTCATCAGAACATACATCCCGAATAAAGCATCAGGAGCGGACGACCCATTCATTAAAATAATTGATACTATAAACCCCACAGGTATTGCTATACTTCCTAAAATGAAGACCAGTGTCCAGCTTTTGAATTGTTTTTTCATGAATAATTATAACTCTGAAATTAAGCTATAGGATAACGCACATTGAATCTTTTGTAAAAAAACAACCAAAGAGCAAACCAGGGTAAATTGAGGATCAGAAAAAAGACAATATCTTTTCCATCCATTATCCCATTTGTAATGATACTCATGTAAGATGAATATAATAAAGCTGCTACAGGCAGAAACAACCAGCACACTGCACGGCTTATTTTTCCTTGAAACCTTGGCAAAAGAGAAAATAGACTACTAAAAGACAGTAGACTGAGGAAGAGCAGCCAGAATATCGTCAGTACATAAGCTAATCCACTCATATCACATCTTGCCGGATGATCATACATATCTGTTCTTACCTCTCTGGTCATCTCTAAGAATATAATCAGAAAAACAATAGAGATACAAACAGATAGCAGGCTGGTTTTTAATATAGAAAGCAAAATAAATTTTCTTTTTGACATCATACTCATGTTTACTAGCTAAAATACTAATATATAATCAATTATACAAAAATAGAAATTCCGGGAAGGATTTCCAGAAAAACGGTACAGTTAAGCCATACCGTACTGCAGTCCTTTCATCCTGATATTTAATAATTTGTTAAAGATGGTATCTGCATATTATCTATAATTTTGACAAAATATCAGTTATCATGTTATACATCATTATGGTAGTTGTACTACAAGCACTTATCACTCTTACACTGCTTATGTACCTCATCAAAAACAGGGAATCTGTACTCAATATGCTGTTATTGTACATTGGAGTGGTTACACTGGATATGGGATATGAATATTTTATCATTCAAAAATTTGGTTATGAATCTGTACTTTACGAAATTCCGGGCAGCCTGCGGATTTTTAAGGGACTTATCTTTATCTATATAACAACTCATCTCATTCATGCAAAATGGAGAGATAAGCTTAAGTATCTTATTGTTCCTTTAACTCTGGTTGTTATTCATCATGCCATTGCCCTTTTCGCAAAGATTTTTGAACTTTCCTGGGCAGATATAATCATCAGATCGTATAAATCATACTTTGATTACTATAGTTATTACTGGATTGCCTGCCTTGTGTTATGCATTTATCTGCTGACAAGATACCGGAAAAATATTACCCATCCTATAGCCGGAAAATTCCGCTATCTGGTAGGATATGTTCTCACAGGCGTCTTGCTTTTCTGGACAGTTTATCAACTGGGCTGGAATACTTTGGTCTATCAGAAAATCTACAGTCTGCTATTTCTGCTCCAGTTCGGATGGATTTTGTACGTTTATATTTTAACGTACCAGCATAAACTTCAGGAACAGCAACACAACTTATCTCACGTTTCTGTACCCAAAGAAACGTATCAATATAAAGATCTTTCTAAGATTGATTTTGATTCTGTTCAGAATGCAATTGCTTCATTTTACAGGGACAGTCATAGTTATCTTGATGAAGAATTCACCCTGGACCAACTTTCAGGACATCTGAAAATAAGCAAAGCCGATTTAAGCATTACTTTCAGCAAACATCTTCATTCCAACTTCCACGAATATACCAATAGAATCCGTATCCAGCATTTTAAACAGGTTCTATCCGAGGACCCTTCTGCCAGTGTTACCGATCTTGCTTTTCAATGTGGTTTTAAATCGAAATCCACTTTTTACAAATATTTTAAAAAAGAATTCGACTGCCTTCCTTCTCAACTGGTTCATTAGTTACAATTATTTAACATTAGTAACATCTTGATTTTCAAAACAGTTCTCCGCGTACTCAGGAAAAACAGTTGTCTTAAATTTAAATGAACCAAAACTTTTGACCGGTCCGGCATCTTTGCATCAAATTTCACTAAGATGTTACGAGAAAGACTTTTTTTAACAAAAGCAGTATTTTTTCTTCTTGGGCCTCTGGCCTTTGCACAGACCTCCGTTCACGGAACCGTAGTAGACAGCCAGGGAAATCTTCCCGATGCGCTGGTTTATATTGAAAACAGCGGGCAGAAAATAACTTCCGATACAGATGGTTCTTTTGTTCTCAACAACGTTTATGATGGCAGCTATAAACTTGTGGTGGAATACAAAGGATATGACAGTGTCCATATTCCTTTTACAGTTCTGGATAAAAAGGAAGTCAACCTTGGACTTATTAAATTCGGAGCCTCGCATAAACAAAATAATATTCAGGAAGTTGTTGTCACCAGTGTTTATAAAGCATCGCAGGCAAGAGCCATTACCATGAAAAAAAACTCCAATACCATCACAGAAGTTCTTTCTGCTGATGCTATCGGTAAACTGCCGGATCGTAACGCCGCCGACGCAGTGCAGCGTATGCAGGGCGTTTCTATTGAAAGAGATATGGGAGAGGGCCGCTTTGTAGCGGTAAGAGGAACTCCTATACAATGGACTTCCTCTACCCTGAACGGGAATAGAATGCCAAGTGCCAGTGGAGATAATGCCAACCGTGGAGTGCAGATGGATATTTTTCCTTCGGAACTTATTCAGAATGTAAGGTTATCGAAAGCACTGACTCCAGATCTTGATGGGGATGCTATTGGAGGAAATGTGGACTTTATAACGAAAACATCGCCCAACAAAGAGACTTTGGCTATCAGTATGGCTTCGGGATACGTCAATATGTCCAAGGCTCCTACTTACAATACTTCTATAGTGTACGGGAATAAAATCACCGACAAACTGAAATTTATTACCTCAGCAGTGATCTGGGAACGTTCTACTGCAATAGATCAGATGAGGAATATTTATAATTACGGACTGAAGGATAAAACAGCCTCCTATTCTATTAATCAGCTTCAGCTTCGGGATTACCTTGCTAACCGCAGAACCCTAGGATTCAATTTGGGATTGGATTATGAGATAGACAGCCGAAATAAATTATATGCGAAAGGTCTTTACAGCCAATACAAAGATGGCCAGTCTGTAAGAGAAACTTATTTTAATTTTGACAGCAAGAACGTCATGCTTCAGGCCCGCCATGCGGATTATCTTACGGATCTTTATTCTATCCAGATAGGAGGTAATCATCAGGTGGGACAGCGCATGGAACTCAACTGGTCGGCATCCAAAGCCCGTTCTGAATTTAAGTTCAATTCTCCTGATAATCTTGAAAAAGATCAGAGAGGCTACCCTATCATCAACTTTATACAGCCTATGACCTATGGAAATCTTTCGGCAGATGGAAGAAGATATATGGCGATGGACGCACCAGATGGTATTGGTGATTCCGGGGCTTATACTCTTCCTTATAATCAGCAGCCCATTGCAGCTGATAAATTAAAACTGAACCAGGTTATTCTCAGTCAGAATCATAACAGTGAAACAGATCTAAGAGGTCAGCTGGACATTAAATATAAAGTAACAGATACTTTTGAGCTTAAAGCCGGAACAAAATATAACAATAAGAATAAGGTAGTAGACAGCTCTGTATTGGTATGGATGCCCAAATCCGGTTTAGGAATTCCAGGTACTCCCGTGACTTTTCTTAATCAGCTTGAGCGTGAAGCTTTTCCTTATAAAGGCGGTTTCATGAATCCTCTTGGCAATCCTTATAATGCGGTTATTATTGATCAGATCACTAACGGACAGATTGATCAGCTGTACAATGCAGGTACACAGAACAGTTTAGGATTGATGCAGGTAAGCGGCAAAGACAGTAATTCCAATATTACCAGCTCCTACAGAGGAACCGAAAATGTCTGGGCAACTTATCTGATGGGAACCTGGAAAATCACAGATCAGCTACAGGTATTGGGAGGTTTCAGAAATGAATACAATGATGTTACTTTCTGGGGTAAAAAAGTAGTTTCAGACAAAGGCAATACCACAGAAGACATCAAGGACAATAAAACCTACAATGTGGTACTTCCTATGGCCAATGTGAAATGGAATATCAGTGATAACCGAATTCTAAGGCTTGCTTATACACGTTCCTTTGCAAGACCTGATTTCAATGATCTGAATCCCGGAACCATTGTCAATGATATTACGAATACCATTACTCAGGGAAATACAAAACTGGATCCTACATTTTCAAACAATTTTGATATTATGTTTGAAAATTATTTCGGAAAACTCGATCTGATAACAGCCGGAGCATTTTATAAAGACATCAGCAATCTTATTTATAAAGATCAGTCTGTGGTAGATCTTGCAGGACGATCTTATACTTTCACAGCCCCTAAAAATCTGGAAGGAGCGAAACTCTTCGGGTTTGAATTCGGAATATCCAAACGTTTTGAAAACTTACCAGGCTTTCTGAAGAATATCGGTTTTGAAGGAAACTATACCTACATTTCCTCTAAGATGAATATGCCGGTATATGAAAATGGCAAGCAGGTAGGAACCATGTCTACGACAATTCCTAATCAGGCAAAACATATCTTCAATACGATATTGTTTTATGAAACCAGCAAGTTTATGCTCCGCCTTGCAGGAAATTACAAGGGAAATTATGTCAGCGAGATCAGAACCGCAGCAGGAGCAGATCATTATCAGTATTTCGACAAAAATTTTACTGTGGATGTTTCCACTTCGTACAGCCTTACAAAAAATGTCCGTCTGTTTATAGAACTCAACAATGTTCTTAATGAGCCCAACCGCTACTATATGGGAGTAAAAGACCGTGTAGAGAATATTTCTTATTCAGGAATACGCGGGCAACTGGGGTTCACTTACAATTTTTAATCAAAAGTTTTATTCATATGAAAAAGTATATAGGTGGGGCTGCATTGTGCATGGCAGCCCTGATCAACGCACAGGAAAAATGCAAAGATCTTAAGATCAACCAGCTTCAGATTGTAGGAACTCACAATTCCTACGCCCAGCCAGTAGATCCTAAAGTATTGGACTTTGTAACGCCCATCATCAATGGTATGATGCAGAAATACAGCAGTACCATGTCTGAAGAGCAAAAAGCCAAATTCAAAGAATATCATCCTTACGGATTGAACTTAAAAGAAGCCCTGAATTATAACCACCCGGATTTTGTAGAACAGCTCAATGCCAATCTTCGTGGTCTGGAAATAGATGTTTATTATGATCCTGAAGGAAGCAGATTCAGCCATCCTGCAACGTATCAGATTTTACAAGAGAAAGGGGTAAAAGACCTGGCTCCGTTCAATACATCAGGACTGGATCAACCCGGTTTTAAGGTGCTGCATATGGCAGACATTGATTTTAGAAGCCATTATCCTACTTTAAAAGATGCTCTTACCACGCTTCGGGACTGGTCTGACAAGCATCCCGACCACACTCCTGTCTTTATGATGATAGAGGCAAAAGATTCAGGTTTTCCTATTTTTGAGAACAGTACAAAGGTTCTTCCATTCGACCAAAAAGCTTATGATGATCTGGATGGGGAAATCTTGAAATACCTTGGAAAGGACAAGCTGATTACCCCAAAAGATGTTCAGGGTAAGTATAAAACATTAAAGGAAGCAGTAACTCACAATAACTGGCCCAAACTGGATGAAAGCAAAGGTAAATTTATCTTTATGCTGCTACCCGGGAGCGCAGGAACTCTATCCTCCAAAAACAATCCGTATCTCATCAATGATTCTTTACAAGACAGGGTCATGTTTCTGAACAGCGAACCCGATGATTCTTTTGCCGGATTTATACTTCGGGATAATGCGATTGTAAGACAAAAGGAAATACAGGATCTGGTAAAAAAGGGATATATCGTAAGAACAAGATCAGATATTGAAACGTATGAAGCCAAAACCAACGATTTCACCCGTTCTAAAGCTGCATTCAGCAGTGGTGCACAGGTTGTTTCCACCGACTTCTTCCGATCTGGAAATACATACGGAACGCCTTATTTTGTACAGCCTCCAAAGGAAAAGGATTATCTTAACAATCCTCTGAATTCTTCCTGTAAATAATAGTAAAATCACTTCTTCATCAGAGGAGGTTTATCCTGGACTGATCAGAGTAGTTTTCTGATCTTAGTACATCAATACCTGACCAACCGGGGCAAAAATGCAAAAGCAAAGAATGATCGGAATTTCTCCGGTCATTTTTTAGCATATGACCTGTTAAGCTTTATAATAAGATTGAAGTGATATTGATTAATTTTTTGTCTGGGCTAACTTTTGCAATTCATCTTTAGCCTATTCTTTATAGCAACTCTTAGAAACCTGGATTATAAACAAAAAAAAGTCTTCTATTTCTAGAAGACTTTTTGCGATCCGGACGGGACTCGAACCCGCGACCTCCGCCGTGACAGGGCGGCATTCTAACCAGCTGAACTACCGGATCA